>JBBARE010000053.1:0-1050 GCA_040399915.1 Bacteriovoracaceae bacterium | reverse complement strand
CCCCAAAACCCCAAAACCCCACTTTTACCTCTAATTATGGGCGGGTAATTGTTATAATAATGGAAAATAATATCAAAGTTTACGTTCAGAAACAGGAAAGTCCCTAGAAATGCGGGCACTGCATGCTTGACTTAATAAAAGAAGATTTGAATCATGAAGATGACAGATAAAATTATGAAAACGCTTGCATCTAATATGATAAAACTTCAGCTAAAATCCATGTCAGTGTTCCAACTGAGAAAAAGAATATAGCTCCCATTAATGAGAATATAGCAAAATACAGCTTGTTTCTGGAGCATTCCGATTCTTGCCCTAACCGAAGGTATCGGGAATTTTGTGACATAGAATAAAAATCCTTGAGATTTTCAGACAAAGACTTCAAACTTGCTGTTTGCATGGCTTTAGTCGATAGTGACCAGAGAGTGTTGATCACACGACGAAATTAAAATATGAAAATTTTCCCAAATGCTTGGGTCCTGCCCGGGGGGCATGTTGACCCTGGGGAAAGCTTGGAGGAAGCAGTCATTCGAGAGCTCAAAGAAGAGACAGGAGTTGATATTTACTTGGACAAAATTAATCGAGTCGATTATGGCTACTTTTACCAAGGTAAGCCCTGCCACCTGAAACCCTTCTATGCTTTCGAAAGTGTATCAATGCTTGTCTTTGATGCCTCAGCACCACCGTCGTCTTGTCATTTGATCCTATTTTTCACGATTGAGCTTTAGAGCAAAGCTTCAGAAATAAAGTTGACCCTTCAACCCTCAGAAATTGATGCAGCGATATGGGTACCAATGAGCTAACTTAATAATATTCTCTATCATGAGGAAATAACACCGAAAAGTTTGGACGGGATAAGCGTCGAAAGGGGGATCGAAATAATCGATTTAGAGGTTTTGAGACCTCCATACCCTAATGAACACATTCAGGGTATTAGTAAAGCTCACAATATGGTATTAAAATACTTATTGAGATCGAAGGAATAATTCCATGCTAAGTTATGATATTTCATGAATGATAGTGATATACAAGTGGGGTTTTGGGGTTTTGGGG
>JBBARE010000052.1:0-1081 GCA_040399915.1 Bacteriovoracaceae bacterium | reverse complement strand
CCCCAAAACCCCAAAACCCCATTCTTCTCAGTAAATCAAATACATAAAGAATAATTATACAAAACTATATTGAGGTGTTATATGACTTAGCCAATATTAGGTGTCAAAATTAAATATAGAAATTATTAAAAGAAAATGTTCTTTGGGAAAGCAGGCGGGACAGGTCTGGATGCCAATCGGCAAAAAACACTAAAAAAGGGAAATATACTACTTGCCTCACCTACCCCTGCGAAATCGAGAGGTGTCTCGCCACTTTTTTTGGTTCAAGGGTATCTGAAGAACGGGGATTTGAAGGACTCATTTCAGAAAAGGTCGCGTCCGGATTCTTCTGATTCTGACTCTTCCGGAGAGAAGTAGTAGGCCAATGTTGAAATCCCCCCCACACCGTAGTATCCAAAACCGGAACTAGGTGGGGCTATGAAACTTTTCTTGGGAGGTGGGCTTGGCGGAGGTGGTGGAGGTCTCTTTGGGGGAGGAGTAGCGGCGACGACAACAGTAATCAGTGGTCTGGGTTTATTGGGAGCTCTGTCCGGGACATCGAATAATAAATAATATGTGTCGACACTCCCCAAATCGAATAAAACTCAGGACAAGCATCAAGGAAATAATAATATAACTTCCAGCCCTGTGCCTTAATGGAGGGAAAAGGATTAAGAAAAAAATAAAGATCTCAAAAGGAAACAAACGAATCATAATCAACATGGTGCAATTTTAGGATAGAACTCTTAATAAACTTAGCAAAAGAATTGAGATGTTCAAGATGGCGCCGAGAAGTCACGATAGAAAAATGCGACAAGTCATTGCGATAGACATAGACAATCAGCCGTGCCAATGAATTAGCCCGCCTTTGTGAACACCCTAGAAAAGAAAACGAAATTTCACCTCGCACCTCTTTAACCGCTACAGCTCTTATTACCTGGAACTCAGAATGGCTATAATTAAAACCCGAGCATGCGAAGTGGGTAGGGGTGCCCTCAAAACCATCACATCAGACGGGATCCATAATAAACGGACGTTTGCGGCTAAAATAAGGAGGAAAATAAACATTGAGAGCGTCAGCTCAGTAATAGAGGTAAGAATA
>JBBARE010000051.1:0-1141 GCA_040399915.1 Bacteriovoracaceae bacterium | reverse complement strand
TACTTTTTGAATGCTCTGTTTTCCAGAAATTTCTGAATTCAGATGGGTTTGATTTTCAATGATAAACTAGCTTGTCATATTCGTTGTGGAGCTTGCTGATAGCTAAGGGGATGCGTATGTGATTTTCACTTCACTTGATGACCCTATTTCATCGGAGCCGGACGGCTTGATGCAGTTTTTGGGGAGAGGCAGTTTTGGCAAATTTATTTCAATATCAGAATGTGGGGGAAGTGGAGACAGGCCGCTCTCCAAAAGGACCCCTTCTTTGGTGTAGATTCTCGCCCCTGCTTTCAGATTGTTTTTCTTTTGTAAGGCTTCCGAGTTACTTGAGGCGGCACCGTATCGATTTTTGACCTTACATATTTGGTTTGCGGTTGGATTAATACTGGGACCTCCCTCTCCCCCAGTTTCAACTTTGGTGCTCATGATGGGCTACCATATCCTCTAAATAATTAATATAATTAATTGGGGGTCGCTTACCTTTCTCGCATTTGTAAACCAGTTTTATATTTACCTCTTGGATAATCCACTTTTCTTGCCCAGTTTTTCCTAGTCTTCGTTACCCGGGTAGGGATTATCCAAATTCGCCAGCAACCACTCTTTGAGGATATTTACTTGGCGCTTTGTAAAATTTGGCATACGAATGTAGCGGCGGTTGCTGATGCAGGTAATTTTGAGGGGAGCGGCGGTCTTTGTTTGCTTGAAGTCAAAATTGAGGGTTTTAGATTATTCCTCTGAGGGCTCATTCATACCTAAAGAAGGGGGGTCGCTTTTTATAATAATTACTATCATCTTCTTCTGAATGCTCATGTTGCCCGACTTAATCGGATTTCCTGATCGTATCAGGCATGCCAACCTATTCTTGACTTCTCCGCTCTTCATCATCACATTCTTGATTCCTCTCGTTTTTGATATCAATTATTGACGGATCGGGTTCTCCAGTGTTTTTGTGCTAATGCTGGTTGTCCTCCTCCTCATGCTTATCTTGCATGAATTTATGCTAATGCCTCTTCATTAATATGTATCTTATTAATAATAATTATACGTATTTCCGAACGAATGCAGCACGATTAAATTACTCTCTGCTATTTTGATAGTATTTTTGAGGTGTGAGGGGTTTTGGGGTTTTGGGGTTTTGGGG
>JBBARE010000050.1:0-1225 GCA_040399915.1 Bacteriovoracaceae bacterium | reverse complement strand
CCCCAAAACCCCAAAACCCCACTAATACACTGTCATTGTTACTCAAATTAAATATAAAAATGGATGACGATATCTCTCGTGGTTCTTAGTCACTAGAATCACCACTATACATCAAGAAAAACTAGGGACCATGGGTGCGCAGGCATTGCATGATCGAGAATCAGATATTCACATACAAGAAATCGAGGGGTAAGTCTAAAAAAATTACATACAGTATAGATGACCGATATTAACGATTCTTTCTGGACCTCAGATCGGCAAAAGTGTCAGACTTCCAAAACAAAGATGGAGGCATCAGATCAGAATAGAAGTCTTTCTAGCACTTCATTCAGCTATCTAACTCAGACCACATTCTCATACTTGCCTTCAAGGGACATATCTAATATCAATCATGGCTGAAGGTTGCCAAAAAAGGGTCAGATGACATTCAAATGGCCTAAAAAGTTGTCGAAGTTGTTTAAAAAAACCCAACTTTATAGGAACCAAAAGTTGTTACACTTAATAACCTCCTATTCAATGCACCCCTGTAAAACACATCAGAAGCCGTCCAAATGACTGGAGTTGAAGCTAACGAAGCAAAAAGACGTATCCTCGCTTGGAAAACAGGGCATCCGTGGCACTTGGTGAAATGTTCAGGTGGGGTATTAGTCTATGGGACAGATAAGGAGTGTATGGTGGGGGCCTTTTCGTCGCGTTCACGAGAATAAATGAATGAATTAAATGAAGCTATTTAGTCCCAAAATAAGAGGTAGAGCGAAAGCATAGATATACGACATATGTTGACAACTTTTGGAATGAAGATTGTACCCTATCTAATTGTGGCTGTGATTCTGCTCTTCTCCTACCGATTTAAGAACACTTGGTTTTTCAAAATGCTAAAAAGTGCATACTTAAGTTTCGCATAATTTTCGAACACAGTGAAATGTCTAATAGTCGGTCTCTTAATAGGTGGTGCCGCAATTATTAAATACAATCAATATCGGAAATTGAAGTCAAATCCTTCACAAATAGGCACTCTTTCCCCATTTGAAAGAGAGAAAGAATTGTTACTACAGCTTGTCACATCGGTCAACTGTAGTCCTGTGGACATCCTTGAAGCGATCACAAACCATGAAAGCCGGCTCCGATGGGAAATCGGCTTGGTGTCAATATAAAAACTAGATAACTCTATGAAAATGCTGTACAACTTCAATGGAACACATATTGAAGAAATTATGGAGGTCAA
>JBBARE010000049.1:0-1251 GCA_040399915.1 Bacteriovoracaceae bacterium | reverse complement strand
CAAAAACAAAAAGCGTAAGATGCTCCAAGGCCCCCACACCCTCTCACAAACCCCAAAATCCCAAAACCCCAAAACCCCAAAACCCCAACAGCTTACATACGTGTAGATAAATCAATCACTGATTCTAGCTATGGCATCTAAACAAGGAATAATTCAAGGATGCGCTCAGTTTACTTGGCTTTTTAAGACATTTTTAACTGTCAAGAAGCATCATGCTTTCCTCATCCTCTTGTTTCAGACGGCTTATTAAATACTTCCTTAAATTAGTGATAGATTCTTGATGAGTTGAACCGTATGCGTTGCTACTGCTGACTTGTGTGTCTTGATTATTATAACTCATTGTTTCACTACTCGTCCTATCTGCCAGTTTCATTTATTTAAGTTTATTTTTAATGCCTAATGCTATTTTGCGTGCGGGACTGAGTTTCAAGGTAGATGATGACTGATTTGTGGTTGCTTAGTTGTTAAGAGTGGTTGGGTTCCTGGTTGAGTCTTGATATTGATTCACACTTGGGGCTTAAGTACACATTCTTGATTATTGCATCAAAGTTATCTCAGTCTCACAATTGGGTTCAACGATTTTCAAAGGTGACTTCGGTAAGTGTGAGACTCTTCTTGTGTATAATACACTATTCGACCTCAATATATTCTTTGGTATTCTTTCTTATTTCTCTGGGATCATGGCAAATGTTTTTACCTCCATATCCTCATTTTTAGCAGCGTGATTAGTTTTGTTGAGTATGATTTTCAATTTATCCCGCATGACTCTTATTTATTGTTTCTTCCTGAAGTCAGTATAATTCCCTTTGTAAGGAGATTAACCTTAAATCAGCCTGTTTTTCATAAATAGGTTCTTCACGTCAAGTCTTGGGAATGAATCCTCCCTCCGCATTTGATAAAGTGACTGATCTAAAGCGAAATGTGGCTGGCTTTACATACTTTTCTGCTTATGGTCGTGCTGCTGAGAAATGTACTTCTTGGCGAGAAAGTAATCTGTTGACTCTATGTCATGCACTTTCAAAAGTTCGATGAAGTTCTCCATGTCCTTCGCAGGAGTCCAATCTTTCGCATTAGTTTCAGTGTGTCTCGGTATCTTCCCAATGGAACTGTTAAATTGTTCCCACGATTCTCTCTTGTATAAATAGTCCATAAGTGACTCGAAAGTGAGTGGGACGAATGCACTGTTGGAGTCGACCTCACAGTTCTTCTCTCTGTTGAAACTCTGATAAATCGTGTCTTATCTGACCTTGC
>JBBARE010000048.1:0-1300 GCA_040399915.1 Bacteriovoracaceae bacterium | reverse complement strand
CCCCAAAACCCCAAAACCCCAAAACCCTATTTACATCACAATTAAGCAATTAAATATCAAACATACTTCAGATAGAAGTTAAAGCATCCCTCCATGCCTGGCTGTGATACCCAGAACTGCTTGACTTTTTGAATAATGTGCTGGTCGCTTTATGAATTATAGCTTATCTTTGGCTTTAGCTCTTCAATTTTGAACACATAATTGGCGGTACTTTCCCCTTGTCCATCGAAAGTCTTTGCAAACGGGTCTGTGAATGTCGCCCAGACACCCACTGTCTTCTATCTTTCAAAGTCGAACATGAGAGAACCAATTCCATCCAATGATTTAAGCACTTTAGCCATGACTTCCTCATGATCGAGCTCACCCTCGACGTAGTAATATCGTTCACCCATTTTTTATTTGTACAAACCCTCGATGAAAATAAACTGAGCATGATGGTCTCCTAGCTTCTCCAAGTTTGCCAGTGTATCCTTATATTTGCCTTCACTATTCGCTTTGAGAGCAGCATTCACTCTGAGACTGAGTGATTCTTCCTTCTTTGCCTCAGCAGCTGCCTTAACTTTGGACTCATTTTCCTTCAGGGTTTGATCCATTCTGATTTAAAGGGCAACGTTGGGGTCTATTTCATAGTCATTAAAGTTCTTTCGGTCGATTATATCATCATCGTCCCTGTCTCTATGCTTGGACATCAGCTTTTTTTGCTTGAAATTGTTCTCCATGAATTAAAGAGTCCCCTTTCTATCAGGGCAGCAGTCTTTGCTAATATGACCTATTTTCCAGCAAATGCTACACTGCTCATCTCTAATGGCTGGTTTCTCTACAGGACAACACTTCAAGCAATGATTGTTTTTGTAGCACGTTTTACAATAATGCCACATCCTCTGCTCCTCTCTGACCACAGTTCCAATATTTGCTTGCCTTGCTTTTTGCTACTTTTCTTTCGCTGCTTCTTCTTGATCATTTACTTCTCTGAGCTTCGAGTTCACTTTGATGAAAGTTTTTTGAGCTTTTTCGGTCGCTTTGACTTCTCTTTCGAGTTCTTTTTGCGCCAATATAAGCTTTTGCTGAAGTTCTTGCGCAATTTTAGTCAAATTTTCTCGATCCCTGTCCATTGTATCCACTTCACGCATCATTTTCTATTCATCTTTTTGGAAAGCGAGGGTCTACTCGAGATACTCGTGCTTGTATAAACGGGATTTCCAACGATTTTCTTCGATGTTTGTGTCAGCATTCATTTTAAGGTAATTAATTATAATTGTGCGAGTTGGTGAGTGAATGATGGGGTTTTGGGGTTTTGGGG
>JBBARE010000047.1:0-1303 GCA_040399915.1 Bacteriovoracaceae bacterium | reverse complement strand
CCCCCAAAACCCCAAAACCCCAAAACCCCGGAAAGTGTCAGTCTAACTAGGATTACCGGGAAATAAATTTTAAAATGCTAACATCAAAACAACTTCAAAAAACATGTCCAGCTTGTAGCATGGAATACAATCTTGCCAGCCGTGCGCCAATCCTTCACTCCTGTTGTGGAAAGAGCACTTGTAAACAATGCTGGTTATAACAGTTTGCAATTAATGGGAGGTTCTATTGCTACCATTTCTGTGATGATCCGAATACCGAAGATGCGGCTCACCCAAGAGTCAATATGACGATTCGTCGGGAAATCCAAGAACTGGTTCCTTTGGAGATATAGTGTGACAAACATCATGAGAGGGTGATTGGGTACTCTATGGAAAACAAAACTCTGGTCTGCCATAAATGTACGAAAGTCACTGACAAAAGAAAGTACCAAGCTCTTGACTATATAAAAGTGGAAAAATGCTGCGAAAGATTGATGAAGTTAATGGAGACGAGAATCGATGAATTGCGGTAGTGTATGGATTCTGTTTATGGTTATGTGAAACAAGAGTCAATCCCTTATGGTCGCACTTTTCTGAACCTACTTAACAAGTGCTATACATGCGTCGATGATCAGGTGAAAACTGAAGATGACAAACGAACCTTGTTTTTCATAAATAACTTCAGACCGAATGAGGAAGAGACCCTGAAAGAAGTTGAGACGATGTTCAGAAAGTAAAGTGTTTTATTAAACTAAGCCTCTAAATAGTTGACAGAGTTGATGAAAGAACAAATAGGAAGACGTTTTTAAATAAAGCTTTTGATGCGTGGGAGTGAGGATGGCTTCACAGCAGATAAATTTCACAACCTTTGCGATCAGAAAGGGCCCACACTGACTGTGATCTAAAGCAATAACGGTTTCATCGATACTAATCGTGTTTTTGGAGGGTATACCTCTCTCAGTTGGTAGAGTCCCTCACAACCAGCTGATATGCCCGATCCTGATGCCTTCTTGTTCTCTTTACATCATAAATCGGTGCATCAAGTAAAACAGACTTATAACGCTGTCACTCATAGGAAGGACTATCTTGCCATCTTTGGTCAGGGCTATGATATCAGTTTGAGCAATAAATGTAATGAAAATACGGTCAGCAAAAGTTACTTCGGCTGCTGTTACGAGCTGCCGGAGATGATGGTGGCAGGTAGCGAGCAGGCTAAAGCCCACATGGCAGGGACTTATCAATTTAAGGTGAAAGAGTTTGAAGTGTTTCAGATTATCCTTATTGATTGAAAGATAGTGGGGTTTTGGGGTTTTGGGGTTTTGGG
>JBBARE010000046.1:0-1318 GCA_040399915.1 Bacteriovoracaceae bacterium | reverse complement strand
CCCCAAAACCCCAAAACCCCAAATGTTTGAAAAGTGTGGGAAAAGTATTATTAAAGAAAAACATGGAATTTGCGAACCTCACTCTGTCCACGAACGCAGTTGCCCGCCCTCAGACTATCTCCGCATCGGAATACATGAGTTACATCTTCGGTGCACTCTACCTAACCTTGTGGAGCTTGAGCTTTTATCCGTAGCTCTATGAAAACTACAAAAGATAGAATTGCCACGGGCTTTCACACGAGTATGTCTTCATCCAACCCTTTGCTTTTTTCTTCTACTGCATATATACATGTGTGGGTCGCATAGAACTCATAGGGTCCCGTAAAATAGATGAATACGGTTTTTACATACCCAGTGATACAGACCGAGAGCAAATCGATAAAGCAGATGTTGTTTTTGCTCTGCATGCTTTTCTAATGTCCTCAGCTGTACTGACTCAGTATTATTTGTACCCGCATGGCGGGGCCTCGACTTTGCCTGATTAGAAGAAACTCAAAAGATGGGGTATTAATTTGGTTTCAGTAATTGCTTCGCTTGTTTTTCTTACTTTCGCGGTAGAAGTTAGTATCGATGAAAGCAACTCCTCTGCACGAAGTGGCACGCGTATTATGATATTACCTCTCCTCCTATAAACCCATATGCTTGCAGGCTATGGTACAGTAGCTTTACACCTTGCTAAATACATCCCCTAAGCTTTCAAAAACTCAGAAAGGAAGTCTACAGTCGGTCTGAGCCCGAAGATGGTTTTCTTAGACCTTTTGGGGAGCAGTTTTTGCCTCCTATAACTAGTGAGTGACTATGTATTTCTAAATGGGATGTCATAATAACATGATTATGCACCACCCAATGCGTAGAATATAAACCTCCTCAAGTTGTTCATGACTACCTTTAGCATTGCGAGCGACTTCTGCTTCATGATGTAACACTATATACAGTTTAAGAAAGCGGTGGCATCCGATCGCAAAAAGAAACTATATGAGTTAAAGAAAGAGAGAAGGTAGGAACTTGCCCTGTTAATTGATCAGAAGTTAAAAAGCATTCCTTATTTCGAAAATAATAATTCCGAATACCACAACAACAATCGCTAACAAGAGAGTATTTTAGGTGTCATGCCCTCAAACTCAGTACCTAATTTCCAAGTATTCAAACCCTAAATAACTTCCAACAATCCTCAACAAACCGAATAAGACATTGAGTTGCTGGATCAAAGCTAAGCCAGAAACACCAACTGGTAATGGCAGCAGCAGCAGTAAGAGTATATCAATAGATTTCAATAATAACCACTTCAGTGAATCACAGGGGTTTTGGGGTTTTGGGG
>JBBARE010000045.1:0-1356 GCA_040399915.1 Bacteriovoracaceae bacterium | reverse complement strand
CCCCAAAACCCCAAAACCCCCACTCACTTTAGTGAAACAACATGTCAAATAATGTGACGGGATAATGTACTGCTACTGCGCTGCATTTCGCTAGGGGGCTTGAAATACTTGGGGGTAAAATTGAAGGGTGCACTCTTTTTCTTTTTGTTAATGAACACTTCCCGATCATCCCTGGTCGAATTTTGAGTGATCGAAGTTTGGGAAATGTCTTATTGTTTTTCGTTCATTACTGATTTATGATAATTCAAGTTCATTGCCTGCAGGACACTGGCTAACGAGCTCATGAGAGTATTTCTAACTCTGGGTTTTATTGGCTCTATAGTTTGTGTGCTTGCACGGTTCGATTGATCGAATTAATCACTGACATCACTTGGGTTTCTCCGTTTGGTCGACTTTTACTCCACTTAATGGAATTATGCCCTTGTGTGAGTTGATGCTCCGTATAACATTGGTTTGTTCCTGCTGGCATTCTATCTATTCGGCTCACTCAGTAGTTCAGCAATTGTGAATTGTTTGAAAGTGCCTTCCTTAACAAGCTGTACAACTGTGTCTCCACTCGATGTATCATCGTCATCGTCAATTACTGACTCGTTGACTTGTTTCTGCTGTATCTGCGTCTTTTTGATGGTCTTGAGTACTGCAGTGTTGCCTGTAAAGTACTTTGCTTTTTGAGATAACATGATAGGTTTTATTTTCATAGTTAGGTATTCATCATTATTGTCACTATCGCTGTCTTCTATCACTTGCGAGTTCTTCACTTTATACTGTGTCAACCCGTATTAGTTCTTAGGAAGAGTCTGCTTTTATAAAGACAATGCTCTCGGTCTGTTGTTATCATTCTCTTGAGTTATTTACTTTGGCATATCTAGGAGTGTTTCTTTGTAAGTCTTAAACTCATGCGTATTCTTCTATTAATTACTCATCCAAGGATTTGATAGTCGGTCCTAATTGGAAGAGAAAGACGAGCGAGACTGTTGTATTATGGTCTGTGCTTTTTTCAAATAAGTATTTAGCTTCATACTAGCCATCATGGCAGCAGAAGATGGCTTTTTATTAATTTATAAGTTACTACCATTCCTGACAAGCCCATTTTCTTATCCAGATTAGTGAAATTTCTTCACAAATGATGATAGACCAGTTTGATTCTCCTACAGATATTTTAAATCTTAGGTTGATTTGGTGGACTACGGCTCCTCAACGGGTTGTTTAGATTTGGAACGACTGCTGTGGAAGAGGAGACTTTTGCGAATTGAGTTGGATGGAGTTGCTCGCTGGTTATCTTTCATTTTTAAATTCAAATATCAACTACCATCATACCAAGCATTCTTGGGGTTTTGGGGTTTTGGGGTTTTGGGG
>JBBARE010000044.1:0-1357 GCA_040399915.1 Bacteriovoracaceae bacterium | reverse complement strand
CCCCAAAACCCCAAAACCCCTTTGACTGGGTGACAAACTTGAAATTAATTAATTAACACTGTCTCATTCAGGTTTGCGGGTCTAAAGCTCCCTCTGTGAGAGCCAGGGGTAGCGTTTCCTATCGAGGTGTGGAGACATGCCACTTATCTCATCTTCGTTCTTTTTATCACTTTTCTTCCTTCGCATTTCAATCTTTTTCATCGCATCTTCTTGTTCCTTTTGGAAGAATGCCATCAATTCCTCTCTTGAGGCAATAGATTTAAATTGTCTCTGGAGTTCGAGGTCTTTTTCGTGTTTCTTAGTCCAAAAACTGAAAGTCCATTCACCTTAAGCTTTAGGAGTGCTGACTTCGAAAGGTATGGATTTTAATTATACTTCGAAATTCTCAGCGATATGCTGTAAATTAGGGAACGGAGGCCCTATGAACTTAGGATCGATCTATACATTTAAATATCAGAGAATCAGTAACAACTTACCTTCCCCTTGAAGGCGGAGATGAATAAACTATCCATGGGCATTTTTTTGGCATCCTCTTGGAACAAATATTAACCCACCGTGCTGACCCCACATTCACTCGCGATGAATTCAAACCCCTCTTTTTATGTGAGATGCTCCAGGGACGATTGATAGTTTAACTCTTGCATTGGGATGAAATCGATGTTGAAGGTGGATTTGAATTGTTGCTTTAGGGACTCTGGGGTTTATTAGTGATGATTCGAGAGGTATTCTAGGTATCTGTCCAGTACTTTTGTCTTTGTGATAATTAACTTTCTGTATTTGACATCTTAAAGCATGGGAATGCCAGGATTCTAGTAAAAGTTCGAAGGTATTTCCTTAGTGATAAGAGCCACAGGTTTCGCTCCTTTAATACTGTAGAATACTTTCGGGTCAAACTATAGTAAAAAATGGGTCAATTTTCTCATAAAACTCTGAAAATGAAAAATATAGGCAATCTTAAAGTCTGGAAAAATGTGAGAGTTACATACACCGTAGGGTTTGATGTTGAAATCATCATGGAAGTTGAAAGGTGCCTTCTTCAATTAGTTGAAGGTGGTCAATATACAGTCAGAGTAGGTGCGGAAAAAGTTATTCGCCCATAAATCATCGAAACACTTCGGCATGTCAGGCTCCAGGTTCATCTGATAGAGCTTGTCGTTTTGCATGATCAAAGAGTGTTGATGCAATATCTTCGTTTATTTGAAGTATTGCAGCTCAGAGAAGAGTTTCAAAGCCATGTCAGTGACCTTGTCAGACATGCGTTCCCTTGTGAATCGTGTCCGCAGATGTATTCTTGTCATGTTTTTTAATTATATATAAATCGTATGTTAAAAATGAAGGGGGTTTTGGGGTTTTGGGG
>JBBARE010000043.1:0-1398 GCA_040399915.1 Bacteriovoracaceae bacterium | reverse complement strand
CCCCCAAAACCCCAAAACCCCAAAACCCCTTGCTGACCGCTCAATACGAATATAATATAAAATGGATAATAATTACTTTAAGTCCATAACTAGCTTTTTAGCTTCTTTCTCAGCGGGAAACCACCAAACAAAATTCTACCACCGTGGGTAGACCTATGAATCGCATTTCCTCGGGGGATTGTTCACACTCGGGCTTGCAATGGTGATGAGTATGGTGGGACTCTAGGTATTTAGCGACATATGGAATTTGAAAAACTACAATCTCAATCAAACAGCGATCAACATACGAAGCAATATCTACATGAAAGGCATCGTTGATGAGTTCAGGCCCTCGAACTGCACCGCATGTGAAACCGTGACCGTCAAGGACTTCTTGAGTATTTTCACGGATTACCACTTTATAGTGAATTTAGGAGAGAATAAAAGCTGTGCCCGCCTCACAGCCGAGGTTAGAATGCGCGATACTGAACTTTTCGCTTTTCACACGCTGGCAAAGATAAATTTTGATGAGGATGACCTGGAGTTTTGCTTGCTAACCTTTACCCATATGCTAAAAGATGTCCGTGATAAGATCGAAAATTAACTTGCTTTCGATGATTACTTCTCTAACTTCCCCGTCTATGGCCTGCATTCTCGTTTCCAAGTGATCATTGGTGGGCTCGATTAGACTGATTTTGTCCAGAGAGTGTATTACGGGACGGAAATCTCAGTCACAGGGAAGACCATATTTTATGAGACAAGTGAGAACATCCCAATAAATTCCCTTTGCTATGATAAATTCCGGTTCCAAGAATATTATACGACCGATGCAATCATGACACCGTTTTGGAAAGAAAGTGATATCCCATAAAAATTTATATCTCCTGTCAAGTTCCAATATTTCGCAAATGAAGGCCCCCCAAATTCCGTCCAGTTTAATCTCTATAGCTCTACAAGCATCTAAATAAACGAACGATACCCAGATTCCTTGGTTATGGGCCTTGCTAAAATAGGTGGTCTGTTGGCTTTATTCAAGTTATCTCTGATTTTCCAATTGATCTATAAATAGCGCTTTGAAAAGCGATTCACTCGAGAGACAGAGAGTACTAGTATTGCTGACCATATAAATGCCAGTGAAGGTACATCTATGATGGAAAGTGACGAGTTTGTACCGAATAAATAGGTTTAAAAGTTTTAAGATATATTCACATACGAGAACTTTGCTTAAATGATCGAGGACAATCGGATGCTTAAAAAAGAGATTGAGGAAATAAAGCGCTTCAGTATAGTAAGCAATTCCTAAAAGAGGGTATAACTTTTGGAAGAGGAGAATCGCGAGTTAAGACATCGACTAGAACGCATTGAATAATAGCTTAAGTGACTTATATAAGGGGTTTTGGGGTTTTGGGGTTTTGGGGG
>JBBARE010000042.1:0-1425 GCA_040399915.1 Bacteriovoracaceae bacterium | reverse complement strand
AGCAGACGCTACATATAAAACGAAAGATTTAGACTAGTAAGCAAGCATTTAGATTGATTAAATATTTTTTCTTTATTCTTGTATTTCGACCCATCTGACGACGACGAATATCATGATCATTAATTATTTTTGTAGATAACATTCAACAAGAGGAAGCGGGGCCTGCTCAAGAAAATGATGGAACTCTCCATGCTGTGAGGTGTCAAAGCGCATTTCATGCTCGAGGATGTTCTTACGAAGAACCTCATCGAGTATAAGTCGGACCCAGAAACCAACTTAATGGTGCCAACCACATAATCATCGGCTCGCATTAAAGAGCGATATCACAATGACGATGTAAGTTTTTAATCCGGTGGGAATTTAAAAGAAATCCGCAAAATTATCAAAATCCACTTTTGTTGACCTTTTTTGACATAAATTCTAATTAATCGATTAGTACATGACACAGTGCCCGAGAGCTGCAAATTCGGACGATGATGACTAAAAAATGGAAGATTTGAGTGATGAGGGTTTTTCACTCGACGAGCCCCTATCAACGTCTGTTAATAAAATTAACTAAATTGAATCAGGACTTAAGAGATAAAAGAAATTAATTAATAAAAAGAAAACTGCGTCACAGAATAAACCTAAATCTATTAATTACTCGGTCGCAATCTAAAAATAAATTAGTGGCTCTCTCACTAAATACAAATAACTTTCAGATCAACCATCAAAATGGGGAAAGAACGAGGTAATACTAAAAAAGCGATCGCCTTTAAGGAAAGAGCCCAAAGTTTCATTGGATTCAACCATGATTTGTATCAAAATGGACAAAAAGGAAAGTTCCCCCTCAAAGGATGGCCCGAGGGAAGAAGTGAAGAGTGTCGGGTATAAGCGTTTAGCACCCAAAAATAAACCCCTCGCCGAGGATCCCAATCTATTAATAAATATTCCAACGACCAATATGCCAACCATTCTCTACCCATCCTCATCTAAAACACAATCCACCTTCAAGCGATTCGCTTAAGGTGCGGCATCCTTCCCATAAAACGTTGTTCAGAAGCCCATACCTGAGGATGAAGTGAAGGTTGGCCTTCTAAAATGCCATCCCATTTTACCGATGGTCGCATATGATGATGATTTTGGGATAGGTACGCCAAGATAGTTCTTGAGATCATCCGCCATTAATCATCAGCATCAATAAAACCTATCATCCCATGATCATCAAACAGACCTTGCCATCCATAGGTCTTATTATTTCAACCCACTGAGAAGTGAATCTCTACAGAGGGCGAATGCAATCTTCTTTAACAATACTCGAAGGTTTGACCAGGATTTCAATGAATGCCCTTCGCCTCTTTTCAATCATCCGACCACCACTTTAGCCACAGACACACTCCTTATGAAACGTGCCACCACGCAAGATTTCTAAGACAACTTTATGAT
>JBBARE010000041.1:0-1432 GCA_040399915.1 Bacteriovoracaceae bacterium | reverse complement strand
TGCATAGCTGCGATATTTCTCTTGAAAATCTTACTGTGACGGAAGTAATCTGTATTCCCTAGAGCGGCCACTAAACACACTGCTACCTCGAAGAAGAATCCATGACAATAATAAAAGACAGGCTGCGTATTGTCTTTTTTGTGGGACGCCATGGTGAAAAAGTAAAGGTCTAGTACGAAGTACCACTCTGCCAGTGCTAATATGAAAGGAATACAACTGTACTTCATGGTCAGCTTCAAAAATCATAATTATTTATGGAGTACTTACACCTAATGCTGGCTTTTCTTTGAGTATCTTTGACAGGGATATGATGTTTTTCACGCATATCAATATACCGATCAGTTGCAAACCAAGTATCTATATTAAAATAACGCAATATTAAGTACTTACAACACAACTATTAATGAAAAAACCTAGTAATTCACTGCAGGGGTCATCTTTATTATCCCATAGTCGGAGGCAATCTTCCTCTTTCATTTGATTGATTAAGATAAAGTTTTCAGCCTCTTCCACTTTTTGATTCTATGACATCACTTTGTATCTATTATAGAAGATGAGAGTGAATTACAAGTTGAATTCTCCATCAGGTTCGGGTGTGTGCACGGAGCACCACCAGCCATAGACAGAGACATACAAGGCAAGCATGATCACGATCAGGTTGATGAAGATGTTAAACTTGAACTGCTTTTTGCAGATTTTCTACTGATACGCAATCAAGTCGAAGTCTCCTTCGTTTTTAACATATTGCTACTCACTTGGGTCTTGGACTTCACTGACATAATGCCGACTTGTGTTTTTCGTATTTTTCCTATCATTATACCCCTTGGTGTGTAACGTGCTTGTCGCATGAGACCTACCGAACTGCTCCTAAAAGCTTCCCTTTTTGAACGTACCATTCTCCTCATCTTTGCCATGACTCGACAGAATTATCATATCAGTTTTGCGTCTCTGAGCTAAATCATGTGGTTGGGAGATTTGAAAACCTGATTGGTTGATACTACCGATATCTTACGCGTCATCTTCGGCTCTCGCTGTTTTGAAGGAATATGCACTTTGACCGGCTTTGCTTTGGTAGATGGAATTCTTTCTGGAGGGAATTTAGTCTTGATCTTCACTCTCGGCGATCGACACCCGCTTCATTGAGGAGTTCTCACGTCTTTGTGAATTAAGTCCTGCAAACTTAAGCTGTGAAACTTGATCGAAGACCTTTTGTTTGGTACTACCTGCAACTGAGAGCTGATCTTTATAATTGTCAAGATTTGAATGATTTGGAAGAGACATATACTCAGAATCATTGTCATCTGCAAGCTTTTGATAATTTTTGGCGTCCTCGTTGTTGATGTTATCAGGCAACAATCTTTCCTTGCTCATTTTATAGATATATTATAATTCCACGCTCGTGACCTTCAATTGGGGTTTTGGGGTTTTGGGG
>JBBARE010000040.1:0-1550 GCA_040399915.1 Bacteriovoracaceae bacterium | reverse complement strand
CCCCAAAACCCCAAAACCCCAAAACCCCAGTTTGTAAGATTGAGACTCAATGTTGCAAAAATAAATTATTAATAAAATGTCGCTCCTCAACAATCAATCACGGTCCTCTCGCTATCGCTCCCCACTCCAACGTTTCGACCCATTGAGCCACGCTTCCTACTACCCGGACAGTAGTGGCTTTTATTCTGCTCGGACCCGTCAGACGAGTCCGAAGCCAGAAGATCTAATTTTGCAGGAACTTTAGGAAATGAATGATCAAAATGAGTTAACAGCTAAGCTATATTTCTCCACGAATGTACTATATTTGGACTTTTGTTGAGTCATTTTTAGGTCCCGTATAAATAAAGTCAAAACGGTGGATCAACTTTCATTGGATAATAGCAGCTTAAGTAAAAAGCCCTCTCTTTGTAATTTATATTCATAGGTTATCCGAACTCGTGCAGAATAAACCCGACAGATTAAAGTTAATGTAACATTTAATATGCCTTAATTTGATATAGCTTGCATACTAGGATGCGGTCTTAAGATATATACACTAATAATATTATCAAGAGGGAGACCATCAAACAACAAATAATAAAAGAGAAGTTTGAAGTAAGTTATCAGTTCGGTTGTTATATTTTTAGAAACTAAAAAATACCGGTCCATTGTTAAGGAAAAAATCTCAAAGAAAGAAAAGGAAACGCCTCAATCAGCTACTGGCTACTTAAAACTACCACTATTAGCCCGATGATGTAATCGAAGAGGAAGATACTCCAACATTTATCGAGGATAAAAATTTAGTGACGTTTTCCGCAGCTGCAGCTCAGACGAATCCACCAACAAATAAAATGTCCGGAAACACTCTAATGATGAATCGCAGACGTCACACTACTTAAGAAGATGAGATGTCCTAACTTCTCAAAACCACGGGCAAAACATTCATGGAATCAACCCCAAAGAAATAAGCTTTAGAGTACCAATCTTAATAGTATCAGACCTTCGTCAGACGACGACAAGGCCTTTAAATGCCCCTCCCTGATTCCGCAACTTTGAAATATTTCGAAGGCGGGGGTTCTTTCACTCAACGCGCCACCAGGTAACCCGAGAGTCAAGGTCATTTCTCGGTCGTTTCGACTCCTATTAAACAGAAATAACTGAATAAAATGTCAACTGGCAGCAATATGGCAAGACAGCCTACAACTGCAAGTACCAATCGACGGGAGATGAGCAAAGCAATATCTTTGAATTTGGGTAAAGCCTATTAGCCAATCAAAATCAATGAGCTTAATTAGAGAAAACCTTAGACGATAGTCGTTCGTTCATCTAGGTCAACCAGCAAACGAATAATTAACTTAAGTCCAAGATACGTTAATGTTGGGCCATCCCCTTTCATGCCGGAGTAGCAATAGCTGGTCGAATTATAGGAAGAAAAATAAGCACAACCAATTTTTATTAATAAAAAACGCCTGTCAATCACAGGCTAAAGAAGGCAATATGTTAACAACTATTTTATGCAAAAGTGATTATAAACAAGTACGAGGGGTTTTGGGGTTTTGGGGTTTTGGGGG
>JBBARE010000039.1:0-1558 GCA_040399915.1 Bacteriovoracaceae bacterium | reverse complement strand
CCCCAAAACCCCAAAACCCCGATCCAAATCATATCACACAGACAAAAAAAGACATTATTTCATACTAACTTAGGCAACCGTGATGTCTCCTAAATCAAACTCTGTCGCTTGTTCATGAAATTTATGGCTCTTCGTGTCTGATTTTATTAAGGTGCCCTGGGAGAATGAGTGATAGTGGGCGTTAAATCATGATTATTCTTCTAAGAAATCATTGTGGTGCCGAGGATTTGCAGATGTTTGAAACGAGGGCTGATCGGACAATTGAGATAGGGTTCTTCATCGTCTTGATAGATCGAATCCTCGACAGATATTAGGGACCTTCTTTGATTATTTCCCTAAAATGGCGTCACCAAGAACACTGCGTCGGTCGACTTGCGTGGCGTGGTCTCAGAAAAATCAGTTTAAACTCCTTTGAAGGATACACGTTTATCCAGGGAGATTTTAGATGTTGGCAGTGCCTCCTGACTGAATCTTTTTTATCTGAATCTATTAGCCTGCTTTAATATTTAGTTTTGTACGGCTTAAGGCTCAAGGTTAACTACTGAAGCAACTGTCTGGTTTTGAAACATTTCCTTCTTTTTAGTGCCAAACGACTATTTTGGAACCTCTTAATGATTCGAGACTATCATCTAGCCACTCTCTATATGCTATTTCTCTTGGCTCAGTTCGCGTTCGATCATCAACTTTCTTTCCCTTTGTAATCGAATGCTCACATTAGATATGTGCCCGCCGCCGAATCTTATCGTTGGTGCCTTCAGCCTAATTTATTCGCGTATTTTGGCGTTCCTATTTGATGAATTGCACAGCCCACCCTATTTGGTGCCACCGATTTATTTGAGACGGGTCAGGGAACTTTATAATTCTGAAATGTGTCTGAACGGAGAGTGCTGGATCGAGGTTATCACTTTGGGAAAAAATTCTGAATTGATATGCGTATTATAGAATTAGGTGGATGTTTCACTGCGCCCATCGTCCTGTGTTTAGGTTGCGGCGGCACCATTTTCAGAATTTAATAATATTTCGGCACAAGGATCTTCTGGGAGAATCAGCTGAAGCTCCTGGTCCCGGACCAAGAAGCCTTAACTGCTTGTGGTCGATAAAGTCTCGCTCAGTTTGTGCAAGTTGGAGAGACTCAATACAGTGGACTGGGGGGCATTGATGAGATTGCGATGCGTTTGCATCTTTGTAAAGGTCGAGGTGGTCGTGCAGCCAGATAAGTTATTTCCCATCATTTTTGCATCAAAGTAACGCAGCAGTGAATTATCAATGCCCGACCGTAACTTCTGGATAATTTCTCTCGGTGGAGACTGTGCAAAGTTGTCTTCGACTTTTTGAGTATACTTTTTCTTCACATTGAAGGCGGATAGTCCGACTTGACCAATATCAGCGCTCAGGGTTACTATGTTCGGAGTATTCCATTTTTGATTGTGTTTTTGTCTAGTTTATGAGTTATACTCAGACATGTGATTTTGAGGTTTAAGCATCGTCAATATTAATGTATATAGATATCAAATTTCAATATTGCCTTTTGGGGTTTTGGGGTTTTGGGGTTTTGGGG
>JBBARE010000038.1:0-1625 GCA_040399915.1 Bacteriovoracaceae bacterium | reverse complement strand
CCCCCAAAACCCCAAAACCCCAAAACCCCTCAATGCTAGAGAATGGGTATTAAAATCATTACTAAAGTCTGGACATGGGATTCATAATATAATAATATAAACCTATCAACAAACCTATTTTACAAATTACAGACAAATAAGTCAGAAGACCTATCCTAACCTCAGTGAATCTTAAAACATGGAAAAGAAGAACGACAAAATTTGGCAACTTTAAGCCTTCAGGATCAAAGACCTTGATGACAACTTCAGCGACCTCCCGCTCCAATTCAACCAACAGAAAGATTCAGAAATAAGCATGAGCCTTCACCATGATGAATTCGAAGAACTGAAGATAAACAGCTGCAGTGAAGACTCCTCCGATCACCACCACCACCGAGAGAGCGACGAGGCTCTCTTTTAGTTCAATATTGATATCGGAAATGATGAGAATCATAATGAAGAAAACAAGGAAAACTTGTACTTCTGAAGAAAGGGCAAGATTTTTCATAAAATTTTAAGCAGCTTTCTCCAACAGGGGAAGCTTTCGAACGCTGACTCTAACATGCTCGAAGCCGAATTTCGGCAAATTTTCCGACCAGAATCCTCGAGTTACTTGGAAGCCAGCCTTGGCGAGCTCGAGAGGCTCCAATTCGCAGGTGACTCGCCTAGCAAGAAAAACTTGCAATCTATCATGTAGCAAATTCTAAAGGCTGCTGGGTTGCGACAGAATGTCACAGACAGCAAAGGTAGCTCTTCGTCTTAGGAAAAAGGGGGAGAACTTGATGATTCTGTTAGAATCTTAATGTAGCCTGATTAAGAAGTATAATTACTGGTTTCCGAGGAAGAGGGGGACTGTAGCGACAGCTTGGAGTATCTTGACAAAATTTCTCAAGTTTTAGGCGCGAGACACCTTAAGGATTTTAAATAGTAGGACCCTTTCAGTAAAGACAAACACGTTATAAGTACCTTCAAAAATTAGTGCATCAGGTAGCAAGTGTAACAGCAGGAATGGTCTACTGCTGACCTTTTGCTGCAAAAGAATCCCATATAAAATTAAATAGAAAATGGCCCAAAGCAATAAGAGGATTTTTCGAGCTACTTCCTGCAAAATCAAATCAGGAAACAGCAGCAGCTCCTTCTCGGTCTCCCACGACCTGAAACACACGAGGAGGTCATGGGCATCGAGGCCTACTCCAATGTGGAATTTCAACTGGTAGAACCGAGTTTCGAACAATTTTACCAATATAATAATAATTTAGACCATAATGAAATATAGAAGGGAGAATATCTATTCTTGCAATTAAATCTGCAGGAAGAGCAAGAAAATCATGCAGATATAGATGAATAATCTAATATCAAATAAGACTTGCATCATCAGTTCGACAACCTTTCTCCATTTAACGTTGTAGAGCCCTAAGCAAATTTCTCGGCAGGTTGTATTAATGAAATCAAAAGATCTTAATTAAATAGCCGAAATATGATGACAACTAAAGGTACCGGCCTTGTGGGAGTGATTCCTGACATGAGAATTAAGATGGCCAGGGGACCCAGGCAGTGAGTGACATTATAATGCTCTTTTTTTTATATATCAAATTATAAATGCTTCCCCTTAACACATGGGGTTTTGGGGTTTTGGGGTTTTGGGG
>JBBARE010000037.1:0-1677 GCA_040399915.1 Bacteriovoracaceae bacterium | reverse complement strand
GACTTGGAATGATGTCTCCCCTTCTGAGTCATCCCAAGACCGCTTGACAGTCGCTCGGTCACAATGGGACGCATGGCTGTGTTTGGTGTTGAGGTTTCCTTGATATTCCTGTTAATCTCACTCATCCGTTTATGCTTGTTGTCCAATGGGCCGCCTATTTCCTTATCAGAATAATGGTCCGTGGAGGCATTATTTAACAGTGATGATTTAAGCTTTTGATCTTTCATCGTGAGTAGGATGGCTTCTTGTACTTTGATAAAGGTATCTTTTTCATTGAGGTTTTTCATTTGCTAATGAAGATCGGCTTGCCTGGCGGTAACCACTTCTGCTTCATGTTCTAATTGTGAGGCTAGGGAATGCACGAGGACTTTTCTAAAGGCTTATGATTTGCGAGTATGGAGAAGTTTGCTGAGAGTTTGATGCATAATTATGAATTATTTAGTTTGGTTCTTTCGTTAAGACTGTTTCAAAGAATAAAACGCTGTCGCTGTCTTTTTCCTAAACAAATTTGATAGGATGTTGAGACTTTTCTCTGTTTTAACCATTTTAATCTTGTACTATTTCCATTCTTGGAACTTGCGATGCAACTGAGATTGCTTTGAAAGGACTTTTTCTAGTTTTTACACTGCCCTCATTTGCTGTAAGCTTCTTTACATCTGTTTTTATTGGGTTTGACTCCTCCACTAATTTAATCTAGCTCTGACACCTCTCTGAGACACAGTCAGTACCACCGATTTGAGCAGTCTATTCTTCTCTCTGTCCTTTATTTCCCGGACCTAACTTTCCTTGCTGATTTACCATGCCTGTCTGAGCCATTGTTTGAACCAGGCTTGTTTGGCCCGTGCATCCATTTTATGGAAGATCTTCACAAACGCTTACTACTGATGCGATTTTAAGATTATTGACTGTTTTAATACGCTAAAAGCTTGGTGCTTCCTTTGTCTTATGCCTTCTGAAAGGCAACTTGTAAAGTTCAGGAGAGTCTACTTGAACAAAACTTAGTCCTGATTGAACACTCTAGGCGGGTGATGGTTCTTTAAAGAAGTGAAGGAATTTTGAAGGGTCTTTCTCTACAGTTAGGAAAATACCAAACACATGCTTAGAATGTTTCCATTTTACTTTATGCGCTGGGGTTTGAGTTTATTGAAAGCTTGATGTAATGAATTTCTTTGGTACTTATCCTTCAGAGTATACATTTTCATGGCTTTCTATAGTTAATCATATGAGTTGTGTGAAACTTAGCATTTACTCCTCCATATGTGTATAACCATCCTTTTCTGATTATCGATTGCCCGTTGTACCAACATCTATAAAAGGCTTCCTTTTTCGTAATCACTGTCAGCTTCCTTTTTCCAGCTCTCAAATACCCTCCTGACAGATGTTTTGTCGATGCATCTCTCTATAGCTGTCCTCCATCTTGCTACCTTTCTGATTTCGTTAACGGCGATTCTCTATTTATTTCTTATGATCGTTCTCAATTTCTCTCCCATTATTACCATAAGTTGTTTATTGAACCTTTCCCTATTGATTTAAGCCAACCTTGCCTCATGCTGGTAGAGCTCCTCTTCTGTATAGGGTGCTACGAGTCCTTCTGACATTCTTTTTCCGCTTATATTAAATTTTAATTCAAAGAAGCATTCCATGTACATGGGGTTTTGGGGTTTTGGGGTTTTGGGG
>JBBARE010000036.1:0-1727 GCA_040399915.1 Bacteriovoracaceae bacterium | reverse complement strand
CCCCAAAACCCCAAAACCCCACTGTCTGTCCGTGTCATACAAGACTAAATTTTATTTAATGGAACAACACTAACCAGACGCAATCATGGAATACAACTCTGGCAGGAAGGAAACTAAGTCGCCTGAAGCCAGGAGTGAAGCCCTGAAAAAGCTACTCAATGCAAGAATGCCTTTCCCACCATACAAGATAATAGACCTCTAAGAGTTGAAGACGAGCGAGAAAGTAAGGAAGTAATTAAACAGACGCAACAATCCCTTCAACCCGGTGCATGACTCGAGCATAAAGAAGCAGCTGTATCTGCTCTCGGAACTTTTACATCCAGAGAAATCTGAGAGCAACTCTCCCTAACCAATGGAGGTTGTCAGTTAAGGAAGTCGAATGCTGTCACCCGCTGAAACTGTGAAAAGTTTGGAGCTGGTTAAGAAACAATCAAATAAGGAAATCATAGTTCACTCAGTCAATCTACAAAAAGACCTTAAATATGGAGGGACCAACCCATACTCATCTCTGCAGTCGAGGAACATCATAATACCACAGAAACAATCTATGGAGTCCTTAGGAAATGTGAGGTCCTTAAATTCCGGTGTGGTGACTTTCCAAGATGAAAAAACTGCGCCTTTGTTATCTACCCCGCAGTCAAGCAGCATGGACCCTTTGCACAGGCAATAAATGAAGTACAGCTAAGCCTCGCTCATGCTTAAGCAGCTTATGAATGAAAACAAGAAAAGTCGACAGTTTCTTTCAGTCATCAAGAATGAGAGCAGTCAAATGATGATTGGCTACCAGAGCAAGGTGGATGAGAACATCCGCAGAAATCGGTTGTCAAGAAAGAAACTTCAATAAATCATCGACTAAAACAGAATGAAGAAAGATCTTGAAAAGCAGGTAATTGTCGAGAACGATAATTCAGTAGAAAAGAGAATGACTGAGGGTAGAAATAGTTATCCAAAGTTCATGACGGCAAGTAGTGCTAACCAAAGGAAGAACTCTGAAAGCCAATCAAACATCAAGTCTAATTAGGACAGTACATACTTTGTCACAAGCAGAAACACAAACAATCGGTCATCCGTGTTAAAAAGTATAGATCATTTCTTGCCTGAAAATAACATGGGTCCACTCACGAAAGCTCGCTTTTTAAAAGAATAACGTATAAACTCTAATCAAACAATAACTGAGGGTAAACTCATGAGTTCAACCGCACGTTTAGAAAGCAAACTGCACAGCAACGATGAGATAACAGAATATGTTTAAAATATGAAAATTAGTCAAGCACAGACAGTTCTCTCGTAACAATATCATACAAGTGTGAATTTCAAGTCTTCACCGATGACTGAGTCATTACGATCAATAACACGATAAAAGTTCGTAAATTCTCGGAATTAAAATAGTTATAATGACTATACTACCACTCATAATCTACCAATAAGAGAGGCATCAGCGAGTCATAAAATAATAAAAGGAATCGCAATTCGTAAGAAGTAAGGAACAGCTGTTCGTTCGGGAGTTCGGTCATCCCACAGTCTTCGGTAGGCTTTCGAAGTTTATTAAGACCCGAGAGAACTTTCAAAAACATCTCTAAAATTTATGCTCCCTCCAGCAGTGACGACATAAAATTTTTACCGAACCCCCCCGAAATCATGCGCTCATTAAACTGTGTAATTAGTGAGGAGAAATTCCATAACCACTTCTCTTTGACATATCAGTTAGGGGTTTTGGGGTTTTGGGG
>JBBARE010000035.1:0-1728 GCA_040399915.1 Bacteriovoracaceae bacterium | reverse complement strand
CCCAAAACCCCAAAACCCCAAAACCCCATTCACTATTCGTTAAGAAGTAATGTTCTATATTTTGAATTATATTATAGAAAGATGGGTTGTGCTTGTTCCACGGCTACCAAAACTAAAAAGAAAACATAACAAAGGGCTGCCTCCAACTCTGGCAGTCCATCCACTAATGGACGGAGATAATTAAAAAGGTAGGGCAGCAGTGACTCAGTAGCAAGTGGGTCTAAAAAAAGTGTTAGTAAAACTAAAAAGACCAGCTAATCCAAAGCAGCAAGTAGATTCGCCAAGAAGAAAAGTGTCAAGATTGGTACCACGTTGCGGATGTTACAGGAGTCGAAAGACACGCAATGCCTCTTCTACCAGATGTTACTCATGAATGCCTCCTTGATTGTCTACAGTGTTAAATCTTAACCCCTCGGCCTTTTAGTTTTCGACTATTTCGAGCTCCGCAAACTCATTTAGATAGGCCAAGTCTCAAAGTAAGTACCATCTTTGAATAATGACCCATCTATAGACTTTTCTATGTAATCGCCGGTCAGAAAGTACTCCTCTCTAAGTTTTACACTTTGAATCGCTCTACAAGCTCTATTAATATAGAATCACCCACCAATAAAAAAGCTATGAAAAAACGAACCTCACTCGCTCTGGATATTGATGATATAAATCTGGAGGAGCCAGTGAAGCCACCTAGCACACTATTGGGGTCATTGGTTAATTAAAATATGAATAACGTTTAAGGTACGGGCGCGGCAGGTGGCGGTACTTAGAATTTCTATATATACGCGAATGAAATATCAATCCAGTTTTCAGGAAGTGGAACGTCAAACAACAACTAAATACCTAACTCTTAAAGGTAATTATTCCAGCCAACGAACCCAAATATCTATTTTTCGTAACAGCCGACGGTTAATAACGGACTGAGTGGCCGATTACCTGATGAACTATAGTTGACAAGGAAATAATACTCAACGAATTAACTTTAAAACCCGCCACCCACACAGGTTGAATCTCAACAAAGCAATTTCATAGGTACTGCCTAATTTGGGGCTGGCACTCTGAGTGCGCTGTGTGGAAACGCTGGGGGCAATAATGAAAAGTTAGGAACACCAAGTGAAGCCAATAAGTACTTCAACCTGGTCTTATCTAATTATAACAGTGGCAGTCAAGGTGGTAATAACTAAACCGAACAAAATCGTTTACCAACAGCCCCAAATAATCACAACCAAGGTAAAAAACTGATCACCCCCAAGTTCCAATTCGCTCCCGGTTTTAACTTAGGTTCACCTGCAAATGAAAATGTCTTCTCCAATGGCCTCTTGATTCCCTAACTCGATGAAGGTAATCGTTTACGTCTGCCGAACACTTTTCTCTTCAATGGTAGCCAATACCATGAAGAGCCTCCTCAACAGTTTTACGAAGATTACGATGAAGGGGAGAGCATTGGTAACTTGGGGTCAATCGATTCTTAAGAGTTCCAAAAACCAGGGGGTGATTCGGAAAACATATCACCTACTGAGAACGAATCACCGCCTTTCAACAAAAATCTTCTCGAACATTCTTTGAAAGAAGTCAAAGACGAAAAGCAAGATTTGTAGATCAAGGATGTGATCCATGCGGGGGTTAAGATCATTGACAGCTCGAAGTTTCGGCCGAGCTCTCATAGAGATTTCTGAATTTATTTGTGTGTTTCTTGATGTTTGTAGGGGTTTTGGGGTTTTGGGGTTTTGGGGG
>JBBARE010000034.1:0-1729 GCA_040399915.1 Bacteriovoracaceae bacterium | reverse complement strand
CCCCAAAACCCCAAAACCCCATAATGTTAAAAATAGTGTAAATCGAATTTTTGGGACGAAAATAAATATAAATATAAAATCATGAACGCAAAGCACTGGGGCCAACTTAAGAGTGAACCTCTCCGCCGATTCGTAATAGAGCAGTATAACAACATAAGTGACCTCAAATATCGGTTGGTAAATGAAACCATCGAGAAGTTCGTGGAATCCAGTGAAATGCTCACCCCCGCCGATCAAGCCGAACATATGGCCTTTTTAGTCAGAATTTCACAAGCTAAAAAAGGCATCGAATTAGGTGTTTATACGGGCTATACGTCTCTTTGTTTCGCTGAAGCCCTACCAGAGGATGGTTAATTGATCGCAATCGATGTTAGTGAAGAGTGGACAAATGTGGGAAGAAAATATTGGGTAGAAGCTGGTGTAGAGAAGAAAATCACTCTGAGACTGGACGGCGGACTGAAAGTTTTGGATGAATTAATCGCCGACCCGAATTAGGTTGGGACCTTTGACTTCGCATATGTCGATGCCGATAAACCAAACTATCCCCTCTATTTCGAGAGGCTTGCCCTCCTACTGAAATCGGGTGGTTTTATAATGTTCGACAACGTGCTGTGGTCGGGTAAGGTGGCTGATGAGGAGTTGAGGAAGACAGATGAGAAGACTAAGGCACTGTATGAGACAGTGATGAAAGCATTGAATGATTCAAGATTCCGTACACATTCGATCAAGTTCAGTGATGGGCTGGCCATCGCTTAGAAGTTGTGATATTAAAAATAAGTTAATAAAGTTAAGATCAACATTTGCAAGAAGAGGAGGGTTGTTTCTTCTTTTCTTTGTAGGATTAGCCACTTAAGCGGATTGACTGTCTTGTCTCACTCTTCTTTTCAGTTGGGTGTTCTTGGATCCTGCTCTGTTTGAAGTTAGTGGATGCATTAGTACTTCCAGGCACAACAGGTACATTAACTCCAATCGGGTTGTCTCCTTATTCCAAGATCTCTACGTATTATTACCTCACTATATTCGTATGAGACCTCTATTTGATGCTCTCATCCCACATTTCATCAATCATATTCTCATCTTGCCTTCTATTTAATTTCTGATCATTTAAAACCAGGGTCATAAATTATTCGAAAGCCTCTTAAATACCCTGTGTCGTCATACTGTTGACCCTCATTCTTGGAATATTCCCAAAATCATCAGGTAGTTTCGGGACCGAATCCAAAAGTGGTACTTCACAAAAGGAATTTATGAAAATTGCACAGGGGAAGGGTTCACTATCTGGCATTTTCGTTTATGAATCGAATTTTTCCTTCCATTTAAGAGCGCTAAATAAATAATTAGGATGGATAAAAACTTACTTTTATATCGATTCCGGATTATCTTATCTCGCTACAATGACACAGCCGACGGAATTCCTGATAAATAAAGGAGGAAGTGTGACATTATCCACCCCGTTGGCCGACCCTCCTGCCATATCCCACAGCTATACACGGACACGACCATAGTCTTTGACATTAATTATTTTCAAAATGAAGTCCATGGTACTCGCATTTTGTTTTGAAATCGGTCTTGAGCAGTGATTCCCATCGTCTAATTCGTGGAAAGCTTGGATAATTGAGGTTTTGCCTGCTTTTGAGTCTCCTATGACTATAATCTTATACACGTCCATCATGTTTATGATTTTATATAATCTCATCTTAGGAGATGTTGGGGTTTTGGGGTTTTGGGG
>JBBARE010000033.1:0-1762 GCA_040399915.1 Bacteriovoracaceae bacterium | reverse complement strand
CCCCAAAACCCCAAAACCCCAAAACCCCTTCGCAATTCACTTTAGGATATAATTTTCGAAAAATGAGAAATGATGATAGGTTTAAGGACGACTACAGTCAGTCACAACAGGTCACTTTTGGTATCCTTGCGGGTATCACAGCCATAACTCTCATTCTTTGTGGGTGTAATGCATACCTTATCATGAAAAATGGTCGCTTCAAGAATGTCGCTCTGGCCTTGTTCTATGGATTCTCGTTCCTAACCTTGCTATGTAAAATATTATTATACGTTATACTTTCTATAGCCCTACTGATATTCTTTTTGGATATTGTGCTCAACTTGACATGTTGTGAATATAACCTTTTTGTGGGCCTCCCACCGTATTCCTATGTGTGCATTGCACTCGTTTATATCCTCAACTGGTAAATATCCCCACCTTTTACCCTTTTTTATAGTATCTAACTTGTCTGGAAGGACGTTAAAAGTGACCCCATCGGGAATGAATCCCGGCGCCGTTGGCGTTATGGGGCTTACTACCTGATTATTTGCATCATTTTGGGAATTTTCAGTCAGTTCGTTTATTTCCTGGGTGGTCCTTGCTGGCAACATACTGCCAATACTTTTTAGACTACAACTAGCATTTCTATCATGATTGCAATTTACTATCTAACATTTTTATCAATGATGGGAAACAACTGGTTTCTGTGGAGACATTTGAAGCAAAAGAATATTAACAAAAGTGCACAGATCGTGGGCACGAAGTAAATAATTATCAGCATAGTTTTTGCGGTCAGTTTCCTATACCGAGCTGTATTCAACTGTATTAGGGGGTACTCTCCGATAATTGACGATTTAGCGAAAACTGACAATATAGCATGGTGCATAATATATTTCGGACTGCATTTTTTCGGTGAATTACTACCCTTAAGCCTCCTGTTCACCTATCAATTAGCCCGCTGTATCAAACTATCCAACTAAAATAACCCCAATAACCCACAATCATCACTCAATCGGGAATAAATGTGTCCCCACAGTAGAAATCCCCTCTTAGATTTTGGCCGTGGTGGTGCCATAGACTGTGACCTCGAAACTTTGGCATAAGTTGCGAGCAAGGGTGATAAGATGAGCGAGCGTATTAATAACGTTGAGGTATCGAATCAGAGTAAAACTAATGAGAATATTAATCAAGCGGAGGATTACGTGAATCTGCCTTCTCAACAGTCGTATGAACAAGCCAGTCATCTAGAGTTTTAGGATGAAAGTCGAGTCAAAATACAAAACGCGAGCAAAGACAAGACCTTTCACCATTTCGATTCTGTCCTACTTCCGAATGGGAGCAGATTTAGGGATCTCTCGAAAGTTGATGCAACACATGAAGAGGAAATCTTAAGAACTTCTTAAGCAATGGTCTCTCACTCCCCTCTAGTGATGTCTCAAAGTAATCTTAGGGACTCCACGATCCCTAAGGGAGGCGGTCTTATCTTAGAATCCTATCATGAACTTCTGGTCTCTGAGAAAACCCCCATGCTCGATGATAGTGATACTAATCAGGACTCGGTCAGTACTCCTCTATTGCTGTCAACTGGCATGTCACCTATGAAGAAAGCGCATTCAACCATGCATTATTAGTAAGATGAAGTTAAGTAAGTATCAATCGTTGACGCAATTATCAAAGCCGCCTCACATAAACATAACAGAAGTTAGATCACCTTGGATCGGAAAGATGATTAATGATTTATATCAAAAATTGCGATGTTATAAGGGGTTTTGGGGTTTTGGGG
>JBBARE010000032.1:0-1775 GCA_040399915.1 Bacteriovoracaceae bacterium | reverse complement strand
CCCCAAAACCCCAAAACCCCAATTTATCTCTCTTTCTCAAGTCACGTTAATAATTAAATCATGAAACCCAAACAATCTCCCGCAAAACAGCAGATTCCCATCAAGGCAAAAGTGGTGCCTGTCAAACCTCTATAACCACCGAAATAAGTTGTCCAAGCACCAATAATACTTAAACCAACAGAGATTGTGTCGTAAAAAAGTAAACAAGATGATGAAGAAGTATAATTCAGATCTTTTTTCATCCCTATGATCCGCAGCAAGTACCTAACATACGAGCTACTAAGCTTTACTTACACTTACATCTATGAGGTTGTGATCCTCTGCAGAGCCCTTTCGAAGCAGTCAGCAAAGTTTTCAACAGTTTTACTTGATGAATTGCGCCCTTTTTTCAAACCATGTCGCATCATTAAGGTAGAATCTAACCTAAAACACGAGGGTGTCGTCTCAAAATTAGCTTAAGAAAAGAAACAAACACAGCAACTGGTCGCTTATAGCAAGTTGCAACAACTGAGTGAGTTCAGGGATATGTTTAAAATACAGCTGGGTGTTCAGATAATAGATTACCGTAAGGAAGATGATTACCTGGACACTGTATAGATTGAGTCATTGTATTATATCATAACAAATCCTGACAGTGAATATGACAGTGTGACTTTCACAGTTGACACTGACCACATGGCCAAAGCTGAGAGCCTCCCGCAAGATAATGAGATCGTAATGTTTTTTAATAAATTAAGCGCGATGACTTAGAAGCTTCAGATATTCGCTAAAGAGATCAGGTTTCACAGGATCAATGGCCCATTTGTAGGCTTGTTGCTTGGTTATCACTATTTCCAAGAGTAAAAAGCATCATAGAAATACTTCAAATAAATACAGTCCATCCCTGCATAACCAAATGCCCTATAAAATGCCATTAAATTCAATCCGATGGAGCTAGAAGCTTTAGCTATCGAAAAGACCAGCTTTTCTCTAAATTCCTTGAAATATCTAGTGTCAATCTTTAACAGCTGTACCAACATCATATCGCTCACTTTAGAAGACATAGTGAGTATGGACAACTTGATGAATCAAGAATTCACTTTTGCATTGGTCGACACATTGGCATCACTAACACATATGAAGCAATTACGCTCGCTGAACATCAGTCGCAATCATTTGAAGAATGAATTTTTCAATAAATTCGCTCCGATTTTACAAACCACAAAGATTGAAGTGTTGGATGTAAGCGGGAACAGCATCAGTGACGAGGGATTCTTGTATCTCTGTCCTTATATAAAGGGCAACCAATATTTAAGAGAGCTAAACCTTAATTACAGCAAATTCAAAGCTGAGACACCTGCATAGGACATATGCGAAGCAATGGCAACATGTCCCAGACTTGAGAAGGTGGAGTTGAAAATGTGCAGAATCGAAGACAGTCTCATGAAACACATCGCTTAACTGATAACACCAAAGACATAGTACCTTAATCTGAGCCACAATGGAATCAGCAAAGCTGGTATCGCACCAATCGCAGATAAAGTAAAGGTACTCTCGTCAGGTGGTGCCGATATGCAACTCAATAACCTCAGTTTAAAGTCTAATGAGTTAAATGACTTTTGCTTCGAAGCGATCCGTGACATCGTGGTGTCTTGCAAGGAGCTCAAAACCTTTGATATTAGTGAGAATTTATTCTTGGCGACTTTGAAGGACCTTGGGAATGTTAGGTACCAATTCAAAGTCAATTTCAAATAATGACTGCTTCATACATATGATGGGGTTTTGGGGTTTTGGGG
>JBBARE010000031.1:0-1790 GCA_040399915.1 Bacteriovoracaceae bacterium | reverse complement strand
CCCCAAAACCCCAAAACCCCAAAACCCCGTACATCGACTTTAGTAAGGCATGTTAAGTTAATAGGGCCCTATATTATCGAGCAAGATGTATTTTAAAATTTAACCAATTAGATGCATATTCACGCGACTCCCTCCCAGCATGCTCCAACCACGGAACCGAGATAGCTTGACAAACAAAGTCAAGAAGCCTCATTTTAAGAGGATGCAAGTAAATTCAATGCATTTCGCAGATCCAATTCGATTACCGACGATAACTCAAACTAAGGCACTCTACTCATTCGGGATAGGTTTCCAGACGACACCGGCGCTAAAATGATCTCAAACAATTAAGACGATTAAGTAAGCAAAAATCAATTAGAAGAATCCAAGGGAGTCAGTGTAGAAAATCAAGAATAAGAGGAAGATTAAGACCCTGATATTTACCTAAACTCAACTCAGACACAAATTGAAGAATATATAGATAATTATGATGATTATCTAATTATCAACTAGTTGCCGATCTATTAAAGCTGCATTTCCTAATCAAACAACTTCGCGCGCAAAGCATGCCACAATTACATATGCCAATAATTCAATACTTTCTGATGCCAGAGCTCCCCAAAATTCTACCCGACCTACCTAGATTAGATAGAATTCTCAAGAATACTCAAGGACTTCGAAAGCTTTCACCAAACTAGGGGCTTAGAGAGTGTTTCCATTCCCGGGGGTCAAGAACCAGGTATACCAGTTCACCACCCGCAGATTACCAATTTTGTGACACAGCCTTCTGAACTTTATTTTGAAAAAGATAAATCAGATGGAGTAACCTTGGAAACATAATCGCCTGAATACTAATTTGCGAATCCCCTTCCCAAACGTGAAAGAAAGAGGTATGAGAAGGAAGCGCAAAGCGATTAGAGAACCTTAAAAAACACATAGGCTTCTGAAGATATCTTAATGGGGTCTACTTGCCTGGAAATAGGCGCCAGTGGTCAAGGCAGATTCATGAATCTAAATCAAGTCGCACTTTAAATATTTCCGGTCACTTTGGCATGCACCTAAAATTTGATACCATTTGGCATCTGCAACCCCTTATGTGTTTAAGGAGCTTCACAAATCAAAACGTTCACAAGGAAGGCAATCACTAAAGGCCAGATTCCACGATCGGTGACAGCAAACTTCTTAACGTACCTTGAGTTCCTACTGTCAAGGGTCAATGGATTCACCGATTATCAAAATTAGGCGCAAACCTATTATTATCTTTCCGCCCAAGAATAGTCCCATTTGCGCGCGCTCTCATCAACTAGGAAAAATATCACCGTCGGCTTGCTCAGTCACATCCATAAAACACCCGCTACCAGATGTGAGATCTTCAAGTATCGCTTGTTCAGAGAGCTCTTAGAACGATTTTTCTTAGAAAACAAAGACTTCCAACAGTATCGTGCCGAATACATGGCAGAGTTTGAAGACGCTGGCGCTAGCGGCTCACCAGAATTCCCTGAATACAGCCAGTATATACAGGAGGTAAAGATAGTCATCAAAAGCCCCAAGGGAAAACAACAGAGAAAAGTGAAGGACCACAAAAAAAAATTCTCTGATAACATGTGGGAATTCAAACAGTCGCTGCCGGCTCACCTCACTGTCAAACATCAATTCACAAAAACTGCCGAGACCTACCACCCTGTAACCAGGGTATGCCTCTCTACCACGTATACTTATAAGGTAAATGTAGAGTGAGAGCATCCGTATCTATTTAAATTATCCACCCTACATGTCCTCTGATGGTGTTTTGGGGTTTTGGGGTTTTGGGG
>JBBARE010000030.1:0-1821 GCA_040399915.1 Bacteriovoracaceae bacterium | reverse complement strand
TGCTTATCGCGGAGTTGCGGTACCCAAAGCCACAAAACCCCAAAACCCCAAAACCCCTGTACATTTGAGTTGAAGGGCAGGTTTATTATATTTATATTAATTGATGTCAAAAACACAATAACCTTCGCTTGAAGTGCAAGATGAAGACGAAGAAAACTATGACGAGGGCATCCAAGAACAAATACTCCGGATGAAAGCCAACCGTCTCAAGAACGCCAACCAGATCTGTGACCAGATTTATGAGAGGCAATATAATCGTCTAAAAAAGGAGTACCACCAAAAGAGGATAAACCTAGAAAACAACATCAAGGATTAATCCTATCAAGAAAAACACTTGGCTAAAATTGAGAGCAAACTGACACTGCAACATGAACAAGACCAATAATTCCAAAAATTGGAGTATTTCGGGTTTACCCAGTTACTCAATCAATCAGCCGTCATAGAAGAAAAGAAAGTCATTGAAGAGAAACTGAGAGGCAATTTCAAAGTCAGAATAAGGAAGGACCTACCAGAACCAATGAGAATCGCATAACTTGCCAATGAACCCGTCTCGTTTCATCTGCATAAAAGGAGAGACTTTCTACCCAGATTGGATGGGAAGCAAGCGAAGATTATCGTAGAGAGTGAAAAGACACAAATGGAGATTGCAAAGATTAAGCGGTCTATTGAGGACAGGGAGAGAAGAAACCGGCTCAACCCATATCGAGCAATTGGTGCACTGGATATGTCAAGGAATAAAAGCATCCTTTCTCATAAGGTTTGAACAGTGAGACCGGTGAATAACAGGTACTTGGACTAAAGCTATGAAAATCCCCTGAGGCAGTTTAGTAGCATCAGCTCCGTGCAACATGAGCCGAACCTACCTAATATCAGCAGTGTGATTGATTTGTCAGCATCGTTCTCTCAATAGGAAATATTCCCACTCATTCATGATTAATCGAGAGCAGCCCCAATCGCTGAAACGGGTGCAAGTCTGCAAACTTTGAATTTGAAATTAAATCCTTTACCCATCGAAGAGGCAAGAGGGAATAAAAAGCGACTGTTGTTAAGAGACTCTGCCAGTGATATGGTAAATATTTCCAAAGTGCATTTGTCTAATTATACTTCATTAAGACCGAAGAAATTAGAAGATCATTCAACATAGATAAGTTCAACCTAATAACTACTGAATAAAAGTACTGTTAGACCTGACGAAATAGGGATCTTCAAAAACTAAAGAAAAAGTCTGTCGCCCCTCTGTAAATCACCCATTTAAAATAAAACACGTGAGTATGGTCCATATGCTTAATAAAGCTTATCTCCACAGAGTGAGAGTCTTCGTGAACGGTTTAGAGAAGCTTTCTTATAGAAATCGGTTATTAAACAAATATAGAAGAAAGCCAAGTAAGAATAAGAAGTTTTAAGAAACTCCTTAAAGACAGGCTTATCCGACATCCAACGGGACTGTTCGGAGTCCAATGACTCTATCACTGTGAAACTGAGTAAAATGAAACGCAACCTAGAGCGTGAATCCCTAATGACAGAGAATGTGATGTTTACCACAAAAACACTTGCCCAGTTTGATGACATCGACCCGCCCGTACTTGACATCATATTCGAGTACAAGTTAAAAGATGTGTAAGATCAGAAAAGGGAGGCTAAAGAGATAGCACGATTGTTCAAACAGAGGGATATGGATCCCTCGAGAAAGATCATCACCAAAATTGAGAAGGAAATCATTTCCAACAAGCGCAAATTGAGGAAGGTGGAGAAGAGCATTGATTTCACTGAATGATTATCTTTAATTCTTGTGTAATAATTCGGGGTTTTGGGGTTTTGGGG
>JBBARE010000029.1:0-2072 GCA_040399915.1 Bacteriovoracaceae bacterium | reverse complement strand
CCCCCAAAACCCCAAAACCCCAAAACCCCTTAAGATCTGTGGTAGGTAATATTACCCTTTAATAAATGATCATCTATGATTTATATAAAAACTAGCGATATACATATATATTTTCTAACCTATATAATTCAGATAAAGGCCCTCCACTCTTTGGGAGAATTCTTGCTAGATAGCTGTTTGGCTCGAGGGATAGCCTTAGTGAGCCTGATCGCGCATGATTCTGCAGCTTTCAGGGTTTTCTTTCTGCGGAAAGTGAAGTTGTTGCTGCTGTTATTTTTTAATGCACCGACATCTTCATCTTTTTGATAAATAAGGGGTTAATGGTGCTAGCCATCACTTGGTTGTCTGTTATTGAATTTCGAATCTTGCAGTAGTAGGCAGCAAAAATCTATGCTGCTTCGCTCTATGGGCGTGAAATCTCCCAAATCTATTTCTTCACAAGAACTCTCTGAAGAAGATGATTATTTACCAATTTTACTAATAACTCTTTAGCGATCGTGATTTATACACAAGTCCTACTTTTTGTGTGGATTGAGGGAATCTAAATATTACTATATTCTTTGGCTTAGTGAATTCAGACGGGGACCGTTTTCTTGCTAACAATTCTGTGAGTCTTAATTAGTGTACATATTGCTCACCGGTTGGAGCGAAGCCAAAAAACCAGCTTTTTGAGTTTTCGACGAATTTATGGCATCATATTGCACGGGGTCATCATCGAAATTAGAGGACGACGACCCTTGATTTATTTAAATGCCAGCCTCCTTACGATAATTGTTTAATACGATATTATTGTGAGGTTTATCCTTCCCTGAAATCGTTTGGCTTAATTTGAAAAATTGGGATTTTCTATTTTTAGTTTAAGCCGAGTTTTTTAATGAGTTTCAATCAATAATTCTCTATTCTTCATGCCCAGACCCACTCATAAAATGGTCTTATAATTCGCTCTTGCTTATGGGTGCGTCCTTTCTGTTCAGTGTATCACACATTTTTCCAGAAGCCTGTCCTAGTGACAGTAAGATAGGTGTGCTTGCCTTGCGAATCACTATATTACAATTTTTTTGTGAGAATGCCTCAGTATTCCTCATATTTTTCAGACTTCTCAGCCCGTTGTTTGGATCGATCATTTATGAATTGGGGTTGAAAGTGTCGGGACTATGACTACCAACTGACCGTTTGCTAATGAAACTCAGTAAATTGTCCGCCTCGGCTCTCATTTTCCCATAGAACCTCTCTTCAGGGGGCACTTTACCTTTATTGTCAATGGACATACTGCCATTTAAATCGTTGGCCTTGAAAGAGAGCACATTCCCAGATCCCTGTCCTACCCCCGTGATGAGATTCGTTGTACACTTAGGTGGAGCGGACTAATGAATTCTCGTGGTCATCTGATGGCTGTAAACGTGGCATGTTTTTTTATTCTTTTATAGGGTCACAGAGTTATTGGTGAATTCCGGATTCATCGCGCCTAACAAGGTACGAGTGTTTTTTACGCTTGCATTTCTGAGATAAGAATTGCATTCATTATGAGATTCTGGTTTGTAAATGATGTTGCTGCCGAGCACAAACTCTTTCTAATTAATGCGAAGATTTTAGCCACCGGCACAAGCACCCAGAGTTCTTATTTGCTATTGCTCCTCCTTCAGTGAGGCCGATGCCTGCACTGAAGTCCTGTTAATCAACTAGAATGGTGCGGTATTCGATATCTGTGAGTTTATCTTCTATTGCTGAACGATTAACTGGAACGGCACTACGACGGGCTTTTTAGAGTTGAATTTCGCTATGGGACATTGATTTACCATGACCCTCTTCGAAAACGAACTATGCCGGGGCTGCACAGGGATTTAAACTGAATTAGCCTGTTAATTGAACAGGTTCCTGTGGAAAGTTGGCGCTTCCTGGACAAGAGCATTTCTCTGAGTACCCAAATTCCTGCATAGGTTCTCTTATTGAGAGTGGGAATTCATTTTTTAGGGAATAATTAAGTCTTGTAGATTTAATGTCTTTAATATTTATTGATTATGTGAAGGTTTCCTGTCATAGAGTAAACCAGTAGGGGTTTTGGGGTTTTGGGG
>JBBARE010000028.1:0-2193 GCA_040399915.1 Bacteriovoracaceae bacterium | reverse complement strand
TCCCCAAAACCCCAAAACCCCAAAACCCCTTCAATTTTTAAGAATGATGAAACATTTTATTCGAAAAATAGTTGGCTTTAAGGTTAGGCTCAAACATCCGCTGCATCGCATTTTTATAAATGAAACTAAATCAATATATTATGCTATGGGATTATAATTATTAACCATTAATATTATAATAAAGCCATAGAGTCGACTCCTACAGCTTTATATAGAAAACAATAATAGCATACAAATAAAATATTCACAAACAATCAAAATTAAAACTCACGAGAAAAACCATTAAATCATTCTCATCAAGCCATGTACTACAGAAGGAAACATAAGAAAAATAAAGATGTCACCCAAGCTTTACAGAGTATAATATAGATGGTCCAAGCTGAACCAGTTGACAACAATTCTTCACTGACGAAACTTGTCTTCGAGGACTCCTTTTTCAACCCCTATATGCAGGAACTGTCAAAACAGCAGTCCCTGTCAACAGTCAAGCCCTTACAGAAGAGCTCGCTTTCTGCGGCAGTGTTTACTCTTGACATTGATAAGTCCCTTGCAAAACTTAAATTGCGAAAAAGGCTTTCGTCTTCCATAGAGAGTGGTCTCTTAAATAGGCTCAATCGAAACTCGGAGCATAAATCATCCCCAACCCTGGCGCGGAATATGTTATGCAACGAATTAATTGCGGCGGTCGAGAAGGTTGACAACGTCATGAATCACGATGGGGCGTCGAATTAAGTTAATAATGGTTAATAAGCGTTTTAGCCTCGTAATCGACAAAAATTGGGTATGCTTGCCAAAAGAGATGCCTCCTCAAATAGCAGTGGTATTTCGCAGTCCTCGATGGATGTTTTAGCATTTTATAAGAATCAAGTTTTACAGCCTGAATCGTCTTCGGTTTTGGAATTTTCGCGAAAAGACTTCAAGGAATATGTAGGAAGTGGGCTTGGACACATAGCTTCGAAAATGTTGCAGGATAGAACGGCAACCCGTACCTCGAATCAAAAATAAAAGCGTAGAACTTTGCAGGACCATAACAAGGGTGGCATGACTGAAGGTTTGTTCAGTTAGATGGCTCCCAGTGTGTGCGACGAAGATTCACGAGTCCTGTTGATGAATAGGTAATTGTAGAGGAGGAGAGCAAATGTTGAAATAGAAAAAATTTTGAAAATTAAGCCCCAACTATAGGTTCACCATATGAACCAAGAAAATTCCAGCCATGTTAGTAACCGATAATAAATAGTGGAAAGGAAAAGTAGCAAGAACAAGGCACCTTAACGGTTGTCGCTGTCTAAAAATAAAATTAAGAGCTTTTCGTCAAAGGATCTATTGTCTGGTTCGCCATTCGATTTAATAAGTCCGCTTCAACCCGAAAAGATTTAGGATAATTAAAGGCACTCGCTCCGACACTTTTCCGAGGTCATTGAAAAGGGCTTCAAGTCCTCCAATACCCTCAACGTAAAACCAAAATGCCCAGAGCTTGAAGTTATCCCTGAGCCCTCCTTTGCGGGACAGTCAGAATCCTTGCTCTGCCCCTCTTCCACAGTTAATGGAGGGGACGATACCGTGAAACTAGACAAAGGATTCATAATAGATAATGAACAGTAGTTAGATTCGACGAAGTTTGACAGTTCCAAGAACCGAGGCGCCGCTAGCTCTCAGTACACAGGGGCACTGTCGAAGCAGACTTAGGAAACCTCAATCGCCACCGTGAGAGTGCTCGACCAAGACGAATCAGCGGTACAAATAGAGAAGAGAGACCGACAGTTGTTCGGTGCCATCATTATCGCTGCTGCTCCAAAAACTGACAAATAGTCCAAAATGTCAACTTTAGGACAGCAAATTTCCCTAATTAAAAGAGTCGATTCTATTACAACTTAATCCACAAAGAAAAGTGGGGCAGCGGGAATAAGGGGAATCTCTCCGAATAATGCTCGCTTCATCAGCGATCACATTGATAGCAACTTATTACGGTTGAAAAGTAAAGTATAGAAAGTTCACTAGATGTAATAGAAACAACAAAAGACTGAGCGCACTTAATCCACTAACAATAACTCAGACAAGTACTTCCAGTTTGACTGAATTTTTAAATAAATATAATACCTCGTCACCAGAGACACCTTATATATATTAAATAGCCTAATGCTTTACCTGAACTAATATATCCATACGGGGTTTTGGGGTTTTGGGGTTTTGGGG
>JBBARE010000027.1:0-2221 GCA_040399915.1 Bacteriovoracaceae bacterium | reverse complement strand
CCCCAAAACCCCAAAACCCCTAAACACTTCGACAGTTACACATTGGAATTAATTAATATAGATCCTTTTTTCTCTTTATAAATTAAGGTTATAAATGAAACACAAGAAAGCTGGCATGAGCGGTCGGCTAGGCACTATGTTCAAGAAATTGGATTAATTCGGTCACCCCGTGCAATTAAAGTATAAAAATGATGCTAAGTATCAAACGTTCATGGGCGCATTTTCCTCCATCATTATCTTTATCGGCATCTTCTCTTACTTCTTAATTCTTCTTCGGCAAACTATTACGAAATAATCGTTTTAGGTATTAAGTGACATGCAGAAGAAAAATATCGCTTTAGATGAGAATCGTGCTGTTGTTCTCAATAAGGATAAGTTTGACCTTGGTATTAGCTTCATATACGCAGGGAGTGACCCTGAAATTTAAGATGCACTCATAGATGAGTATTTCTCGTATGAACTGCGGACGATTGACTATGAAATTATAACTGACAAATAGGTCATACTCGAGGTCGGCAATTCCTATTATTGGAATATAACTAGGTAAAATATGTCACTTTGCTCAGATGGTAGGTTTAAAGGTATGGATGAGGCCACTGCAAAGATAGGCATCACGGATAATTACTACTGTCCAATGGATGACTTCAACTTCACACTACAAGGCAGTTTCTCCTCCCCAAAGGCCAAAATCGTTCAGTACCAAATGGATTATTGTCGTCAAGACACTCTTGACTGGAAATTTCCAGGAGAGGGTAGAAAATGCAAGCCGAAAAAAGAATCCGATAAGATTATCTCGTAAATCTAGATTTATGTTGCCGTGCTAACAGAGTACTTCGACCAATATGAGTTCGATGCGCCAACCATTAAAACGCAGATAAATACTGACATATACCTCACACTCACTCCGCTCCTTTCTAACAACTACTACTACAAGGTCAGCGAGAACATCGTCGAGCTTTAGGATAGTTGGCTGACCGATATGGCGCCCTCGGAAACCTGGACCTATCACGATTTTAGGTTTGTGCATCTCTAGCCAGGCGTGCCCGACCCGTCCATCAACCTGCCCCTGATGACCGTTGAATTCATGTTGGATGAGAACATCAGCAAGTATACGAGAAAGGTACAAACTTTATCCGACGTGTTAAGTATGACGGGCGGACTCCTGGGGATCACAATGACTATATTTACAATAGTGATTGGGCCCTTGCAGCAGCATTTGTTCCAGATCAGTGTCATGAAGCGCATATTCTACGTCCGCGACAGGAATGAGATGGAGGCTGAACATAATATAAACTCTAAGCTGAGCGATGTGAAGACTGCGAAGATAGGAGGGTCTCACTAAAACGAGAGCTTTAACCCTGTGAGTGATATCGACACGAAATGAAGTCCTTTTAAAATAAATTAGGATAATAGTGGGGCCAACACATCTGTCAATATATCAACTGGAAGATGCATCACAACTGAATTTAAACAGAACCATGTTAAAAAAATTGATGACACCTCTATGATAATAGATAACCCGGTCGAACAAATACTAAAGCACATCCACTCACTCAGGTCTTTCTCCATGAGCATGGGTGATTATTTCTTAATAATATTGCGTTCTATATTCTGCCGCAACTATTCGTAAAAACAATACAAAAAAAAGGTTTTTAAAAATGGATAGTAAAAATTAGAAAAATAATTCGATCTCCTAAACCTGATATAAACACAGAAGAAGGTGGAACTACTGAGTAGAATCCTGCTAACGAAACATCACGAATATTTCCTGCCGATCGTTAAAGACAACATACTAGAGGCTGGAGGAGGAGGGGAAGAGAGCCTTGAGAGACAAGATGGTGAGCCATGGGAGTATGACAGAGTGCAAGCAATGATCCATCTCAATAAAATGATCAGCCGTGAGAATAAGGATGAGGTCAATTAGCGAGTTCTCAAGTAACTCTGTGGTCAGAAAGTGCTCCTCAAACGGAAAAAATCAAACTTCCTCCAAAACATGGATCACCGAGAGCGACTCTCGAGACAACCGTTGCAGAGTAAGAGCACTAAGAATGAGTTGCAACATTAAGATTCTTGGAATATTCAGTCCCATGACGACCAGACGCCGTCACGAGACTCCACTGTCTTCAAATCCATAGACTTCACTTTGCCTCATTGATTATTAAATGCCTTTTTAAACTTTTGTAAAGGAGCATGGGGTTTTGGGGTTTTGGGGTTTTGGGGG
>JBBARE010000026.1:0-2366 GCA_040399915.1 Bacteriovoracaceae bacterium | reverse complement strand
GGTTGACTTATTGAGTTTACTGTAGGAAACTGGTGGCAATTGTTTTCAGATGTTTAGTGTGCATTTCTTAAGTTTGCATCCCGATTAGGTTAAATAGGTCAACAAGCATTTTAGTTTTGATTTCTATGTCCAGCGGGGTCTCAACATTGAGAGATGGACAGAGGTTGACTTCGAGGAGCCAGGGTTTCATAGTATCATCCAACAGTACATCGAAACCTAACAATTCGAAACAATTTGAAGGATGTGGGGGTTTGGCCAAAGCTTCTGGTAGGTACATTTCCTTGCCACTTTACAACAATGGCTCTACTGCTATAATTGTCTTCCTGATTATATCATGGATTCTCTCGAACAAAGCATCGTAATCATCTTACGAATGGATTCCGCCAATCTTATTCCTGATCAGATAATCTTTTAAATATTTAAGCGACCATTTTGACGATTCCTATCCTGTTTCACCGCTTTTCTGTGTCGGTTGTATGAACTTTTCTGTATTGAATTTATTGATGGAATAATTGGTCAGGTGAGCGAAGACGTTCTTGTGGTCATTGTCTTAATATTTCTCAGTTGCAAATCTGGCTAAGCCCTCTTCATATATGTAGATTCTTAGTGGATTGACCGAGGTAATTGATACATAAATTCTCAAATCGAATTTCAAACCGTTGATTAAAAGTGGGTTAGAGATGTACTCTGAACAGACAAAATTTAACTTTGGCGGTACTGTTTCCAAGTTTTTGGTCACGAATATTCCCTTGCCTTGACTTGAGGCACAAGGTTTGAAGATGTAATATTACTGCCCCTTTCTCAGAATCATATCTCGCTTCAATTACTCACTTTCCTGAGGGTATTAATAGGTTTTAGGGACGAAATCGTAAGCACGTTCACCGAACAAAGCTTGCATCCTCGAAATACGTTGATAGAAAAGGTCCTTCCTGGTGATCTCATAGGAGCGGGGAAAGTGGTTAATTTTTTGATACCGTTATAGGTTTTGATAGACCGATTACTTAATGAGCTGTGAGGACCATAGGAAAAGTGGATGGGTGGGGGTGTCACCATAAATCATCTCTTCAACTTCTATGAAACCGTTATGCTCTAAGACATGCCTGACCAGGCGAATGTCATGCAAAAGGAATTTGAAATATTTACCGTTCCTCTCTAAACGCCGTTTGACCATCTCTTAGGCGTTTACGGGACCAGTCTAAGTAACGTTCCCGGGATCTTTAAGCTTCACGACTTCCATAGGTTTTTTGTCCTATGTCTGCTTTTTAGGGCCACTTTTATCACAGAGCTATTAGGCTATTTAGTATAAATTTTCCCTAAACTAACGAGCCAAAACGTGCTCCTTCTCTTTTTCTTGTTTCAATCGCATGGCATATGAAGAATTTGGTAAGGCTGATTCTCCAAAAGGTTTTGGTTTTGAGTTAGAGATTTGTCTGATCAAGGCTGTAGAGGTGGTTTCAAAGAATTTATTCGTTTAAGTTTAGCCGAACCTTACAGGTTAATGTGGCTTCAATCTTGGAGCTATTATCTCTTCGTTAGGTGTACGTTTGGCTTACTCGCCATAATCAGCAATGACCTATGTCTGAGTAAATGGTCTCTCCATTGGACTGCTTTTTGAATGAAAGTTTGAGTAAGGCTATTCTCTCGAATGAGTTCGGCGATGCTCCACTTTTAAGTTGGATTTCTGATGTGCAGCTGTCGTGACCGCTCCAAGATCGGGGAACTGGGCTTTGACCTCGCCTATCGACCCTCTAGGTTTTAAAGCGTTGACATTGTCGCTATCCCTTATAACCTGTTCGTCAATCTCCACAGGTGACTTTCCAGGATTCCAACTGCCTCCACTATGCTTAGCGAATAAGTGTCGCCTGATCTTAGTTTGGATAACAACCGTCCCATCAGCTGATGAACCAACACCACCACCAGCCGAGCTTTCCTTCATTCTTACCAGATTCTTCAGCATCTTATCAACCTCTAAATTTCCAATCCGCAGTGCATTCATTTAAACACTTGTTTTCTATGAGCCGAACCCTGAATACTCGCCACTGCCTCCTTCAGAGGTACGCTTCGAATTTTACCTCGTTGAAATTTTTTATGACTAGACTCTCGAGATGTTTTTCTTCTCGGTAAGTGGGTTGCGATTCGAAGGTTTATGCATAGGGGGCTTTTGCGAGACATTTCTTAACGATTCAAGTTACTGCTGCTGTGAGATGAGCTGGTCAGCGACTTGTTGCAGCCGTTGATTGTGTTACTGTTGTTGCGGTTGAGAATATTGAGACATTTTGCTATTTTATTAACATTCAATCCTAACGTTGACACTTGGGGTTTTGGGGTTTTGGGGTTTTGGGGTTTTGGTGAGGCAAGCCGTATGA
>JBBARE010000025.1:0-2471 GCA_040399915.1 Bacteriovoracaceae bacterium | reverse complement strand
CCCCAAAACCCCAAAACCCCCATCTCTTTAAACTGTGTATAACTTTTGCAAATGATATAAGTCATTAAGGGAAAAAGGGCTGGCTCTAACTCACTTTAAGGATGTTCGGCAAGTTGCCACCAATTACCTCAGCGAGCACCACTATCTTAGGTACTATTGCCGTCTGCATTTGAGGGGCTGCCCTGGGTTGTTTATTGTCAAAGTAAGATTTGCCGTCATCAATTTTGGCAAGCTTACTCTGGGTTTTCAGTTTCTTAAGCCTGAGAGCGATAAGTATCTTTTCTCTTAACTGCTTTTGGAAGGTCTCACTCACCTATTGGCTCCCTTGACCGGTCGTGAAAGTGATTTATGGCTCTTCATCTATGTCGAGGGTTGAGTGAAGATTATGGTAGCCACCATTATATTGGGGCGAGCTCTTGTTCATTCCTGATGATGACGACTGTTGCTGAATGAAGGACTTGGTAATGCTCCCATTAATGGGAACTATCAATGTGCTGTTGTTAATTCGACCCAAGGCTAGAGAGGAGGTTCTCTTATCTGCATGTTAGTTCTAGTCACTGTCAACATTTTAGGTGGTCAGGCTACTTTGGGTGCGTGTGTTGAAACCTTCTCTACCTTTCTTTTGTGAATCAATGAGCTCGAATTTCTCAATTTGCGAGATTCTTCTGACACTATTCAGGTGCACAGCAGGTATAGAAGTCCTGCTCTGGCATATATTGAGTTTGGATTTTGCCTCTTTGAACTAATAGTTCTCGCTTGCTTGTGGGTGACCCCCAAGGACTCCAAACTTTCCCAAAGAAACAGAGTTTTATGGTATTTACTTAGTACCCTTTTTTTCGTATTAGTTTTACAGCTGAGATAAACTTTGACTGGTCAAGGTCTCTAAGTTTAAAATTAAAGGATTTTGAAGAAGTGATGTAAAATTGTTCTATCGCCTTTTATACTTCAGGGTGTTCATCAAACCACTTGATGTTTGCTTTATCGGAGGGGATGATGAAGCCAGAAGTGGGTTGATTTTAAAATCCCTCTCAATCATTGTTTGTGGAGGTTATGGCATGTACTAAAAATAGCTCTAATCCTCAAGAAGCATGTTCACACCGACTCCGATGCTTGGAAACTGTAAAGTTGAACCCTCGGGAGTTTAGTTAAGCACTTTTATTGGAGGGATCAGAGGACGGATTTGGAGCGTTTTCTCTTGTTATTAAAGGCGTTATAGTTCGGCGGGGACACCCACGATGTGCACCTGGTCCTTTATGAGCTCACTGATTGATTTTATCTTATTCTTATGTAAACGTTCGCGGATGCGTTTCTTCTCAATCGAGCTAATAGGGTGATTGTTTGTCGTAGAAGTGGTTCCACCTGGAATTTTCATGAGCTACTCATACATGGATAGCATACTGCTTGCTTTGTTGACAGTTATAGGTGATATTTCGGAGTTAAAGATGTTCTGAAGGGAGCTCTGAATGTGGTCTTTGGCCTCTGTACGTCCCTTGACAATCATTTATGTTTTCCGCTTTTTCTTTTTACGTTTTCCTTCGCTCTGTGCCGCCCCTCCCATTTCTGAGGTCATCGCCAACTTTTAATCCACAAGTATACTATCCAAGAAACCCTCGCTTTACTCTTGTTTAATAGGACTAAGGCCGACCTCTTCATTTATTTGAACACTATGTTTTATGAAGTCCCCGGCATGTCTCATGGCCCCCGCGTGCTTCAGATAGTAATTTTATTGCTTGGTTAGGGGGGATTCCCACTCGCAGGCGGGTATGTGGAGCTATTTCTGTGAGTCACGAATGACTCTGGGCCCCATTTGGATCGGTGATTGTGGCTGGAGGATGGAATTGTTGACTTAAAAGGGTAATTAAAGGTCTATTATGTTCATGCACTCAACAACTTCCTATTTAGATTAATTTGGCAGTGGGCCAAGGTTTTGGGTGGACGCATTATTTGTGAGGAGCGGGTGTTATTGAGGGTGAACCTATTTTTAAGTTTTGGTTTTATTGAAGGTTTTATGGTCATTTGACCCGCCGTATTGATCTATTATATTTTATTGGGAGTGCTTAGGTTTGACTAAGATAGAGGCGATGTCGGAGTTCATGTTTTATATATTTATTTTTAGGAGCTTATGATAGTGTTTGCGACGTTTTCTTCCTTATTTTAACCTAAATTATATATAAAATTTATAATTAATTTGATGGGAAACACTTGCGCTGCTGTACCCCCCAAAATTCAATCAAAGATTAAAATCACCCTCCCAAATCTCACAAACCTTAATTTTATAATCCCAATATTATGAAAATTGGCTCAATTAAAAAGCATGTAATTTCCAGCTATAATATGTTTTTGCAGTGATCCATCATCATTTAGTTGTATAAGAGTACCAAAGAGGAGGTTTCTGTATTTTTTAGAGAGCTGCCTTTTAATTATTAATTTGATGGTAAGTGAGAGAATGATGGGGTTTTGGGGTTTTGGGG
>JBBARE010000024.1:0-2595 GCA_040399915.1 Bacteriovoracaceae bacterium | reverse complement strand
ATATTTGCCCCAAAACCCCAAAACCCCAATCATCAAGGGGCAAATATCTTGTGTATTAAATATTAATAATGTTAGGTAAAGAGTACCCAAACCCCCAGTGCAACATAGGGCTCGCCGAAGCCTCAAACATTGTTGTGTCTCCTTTTGAAACATTCATTGGCTTTCATTTTACCTTAATTATAATCGCCTTGGGTCCCATTGCCCTTATTTATAATATCGTCAAGAGAAAGGGAGCGGCTTTGTAAGTAATATTAATTAACAACGTATATCTTTTTATAGTCAGAATCAGCAGTGGTTCCTACACCTGATTTTAGTGGTCAACGTCGTGTTGATGACGACTAAAGTTTCCGGCGCTTTTATTTTCAATGAAGACACTGAGTAGGATAACTGATAAATATAATTTCATTTAGTCATCTTTTCTACACAAACTGCTACCCCAGCTGCTCTTCCGTGCCATACGACGGCCTTGATCCCTTCCTTTATTAACAATGCATGTTCTGTAAAGGGAGTGGGATGAGCGAGATGATGATTGACATCATGACAGTATTTTTCGCACTGCTGTTCACCGAGTCTCTCAAGAGAATCGTGCTATATGAAAACACGAAAAATATGAAAGCTTATTTCATAAGTTGGTTTATGATTATCGGAGCTATTTGTATCGGGATGGCCCTTGTTATCCACTTTACAGATATCAAGGTTGGCTTATCTGTAAGTATAGCGAACTGCATCTCACACCACAATTATAGAACTTATTGGCATGTGGTCTCGCCCAAATCCCCGATGATGATCAGTCTTTTGAGAGCCTGATCCGTGTATGGCCCCTATTGATTGTTGTATGGATCACCTACAACGTCCGCCTGCTCCGCACCAACACACCCCATTCAGTCTTGCGCAATCATGTGGAAGAGGCCATCTGGAAGTGCTGGATCTTCACCTACTTCTTCATGCTATACTTGTTCATGAGAATGGTACTTGAGGGAGCCTTTTTCTTCACTAAGGGTGATTACCATGATGCAAATCAGAAGACTTATTTTGTCGTCCTTAGAACGGTAAGTTGTCTCATAAAATGACCATTTTAAGTTTCATCACGATTTTGACTGTCTGTGCTAATATTTTTATATAGATCACCAAAGTGTGCCAGCGCCTGTTCATTTTGGTCCTTGAGGTAATGCTGGTTTATAAAGACCTCAAGAAAGATATTTTGCGTATTTTTAGCAAAAAAGTGGATGAGCAAAACTTTGAAGAGAGATGATAATTGATGAAAATCACTTCTTTTGCATTAACATCATTTTGATGAGTATAAGCACTCTCTAAAGAAAGAAAATCTAAGATAAATCGTGCAAGTTGGATCTGCAAAAGGAGTATTTGGCCGAGTTTGAGGATCCTTTCAAAAAGTTATCTTTAAATGACAAACTAGAGGTTGAAGTCACTAATTGTTTCTACCATGAGTTTGAAGAATTAAGAGCTTGCTTCGATGTGAGAAGTGATGAACTCTATCAGGCAGAACATGTACGCCATCGCGAGCTTCAAGAGAAGCGAAGATACCACAAAGTTCACATTCATAACACAGTGCAATCAATTCATGATCAAATCCTTAACAAAGGAAGAATTTGATAACATCAACATTCGAGTTATCAAAAAGTATTGTGACAGGATGAAGGCCGGGCACAAGAAAAGCTTTTTGCCAAGAATCTTTGGAATCTATGCTCTCAAAAGATAGTTTAAGGCTGTCCTTCACTTCATGGTCACTGATAACCTTTTAGGCGTTGACAACATGAATGTCTATTCGATCTATCACTTCAATGGCAACATATATACAGATTATGAAGAAGACTCAATCAATGACAAAACACTTAAAATTCAAAACGATGGGAAATTCGTTAAAGCTGGGAAACCCCTCAAGGTCAAGGCCGACTACAAACGAGAAATTCTCCACAATCTTGAGCAAGACCTAATTTTCCTCTCAAGAACCCAAAAAGCGATTGGTTACAAAGTGATGCTCATCAAGATTGGCCAGGTACCTTCAAACTAGACGGTTCCCATCGTGAGATCTCCCTTTATGAGCATCAAGCAAGAGGAGTCTGTGGGAGGTGCTGAGACATACTACCTGGTCACACCTGGTAAACAACGCCAGTTCGAGTTCGACGGAAACTTGGACCTTGAAAACAATGAATTAGACAAGTAAATTGAAAAGGACCTCCAACAAGAGCGTCAAGGTATAGAAGAATCGAAGGCAAACAACCGCATCAAAACTACTGTAAGCTCCTCCAATTTGACCTCGAAAAACACGAGCTCAAACCGTGAGGACACCGCTGCCCCGTATGGTCTGTTCAAGTGTCAGGATCGGACTTACTTCAGATTAGGGATCACCGATATATTTGCTTTCAACATGGATAACAGTTACAAAAAGATCAATACCACCACTGAGTAGGATGATCATAGAGAATCAATGTCATTGATAGAGCCTGACAATGAGGCGGAAACCTTTGCTAAGAAGCTTGAGAGGTTTATCAAGGACAAGGTCATTACTAAGTGATTTTTAATATTTCCAATAAGAGATGTGAAGAGGGGTTTTGGGGTTTTGGGGTTTTGGGG
>JBBARE010000023.1:0-2608 GCA_040399915.1 Bacteriovoracaceae bacterium | reverse complement strand
GCTTCGGGATCGACGTGCTTAAACCAGCCCAAAACCCCAAAACCCCAAAACCCCAGCGATTATCGAATGTTAAGGGAAATATAAACTTATTATACAAATGCAGACCGGAACCAAAGTTATTCTCCCTTTTTAATTTGTAATAATTCTCATTAATTAAAAATGTTAAAGTCCACCGATGTAAGCCACATTTCATTGTATTTATATTTGTCTATACTTACATTTTTTCAGAATCGCCAATATTTATTAATAGGCATTGAATACGAGACTGCAAACAGATAGCAATGAAGCACTAATTGATCAGGAATTCGATAGATTCCTCATGGAATGCAAAAATGCGACGGCCTCAGAACCATTGAAGCCCTATATAAACTGTATTACGCACTCTCAATCGCCCATAGTATAAAAAATAAGCAGAATGTTCATTTGCGAGTTATGCAATGGGCTTGTATTCGACCCAAGGAAATGTGACTCGTGCGAGTAATTTTATTGCAATCAAGAAATCAAGCAGTGGTAAAAGAATGGAAGCAAGTGCCCTCATTGCAAAAAACCCGAAGCAAGATACATCAAATTATCGACGCGATTAGAATGAAACACATATAATGAAAGCGAGGTAGATGGCTGCACAGCTAAGGGTTGTGAGAAAAATGGTTCTAAAATGACTATCGAATAATTGATACAGCATCTGATGTCGGAGTGTCAATAAATGAAAATACAGTGTCCTCGCGGCTGCAACATTGAATTACCCAAAAGCGATGCTAAATAGCACTACCTAAAATGTGAAGAAATAAAAAAGAATCAAGACTTGAGTAAGGCTATCAATATTCAAGTGTCTACGTCAGGTAATGTTCCAAGGAACGCGATCGAAGCTTTGATCAGTCAAGCACACTTCAAAGCTATCATAGCTGCCGCTGAGGCCCGCGCTCAATGCTCTGAGAGGGAGGCAGCAAGTCTCAGAAGATAGGCTTAATTAGAGAGGGAAGAAATATAGAGGCTGCTTGACGAGAAAGATAAAAAGATTGAAACTCTGGAATGGGAGGTAATGAAGCTTTTTAATGAAATAAGCGAATTGAAAGGGAAAATGAAGCGCGCCGAACTTACGAATCAATAGCTGATGAAGAGCACCACTGTGATCCAGTCTAAACCGACCCAAAAAGATGTCGGCCATCAGTCGGATTTCAATTTGTTAACTGCAAACCTGACTATAATGCCGGTATCTTCTAATACCGGCACCGGTATGGTGGGTTGCAGCTCCAAAGAAGGTGTTGAAAAAGACGAGATTCAAGAAAAAATTGACGAGATCGTGAAAAAGGAGATCGGGCAGACTATCGCCCCCGCCCAGTTGGAAAAAGACAAGTAGTTAATATCCAAGTTAGCACGGTAGCCCACGATGAAACTTGAGAACGCTTTGAAATCGTCCATTTAAAGATCGCTCCCGCTCAATGATTCTCAACGGTCGATTACCTTTATAGTCAAGGAGAAACACAAACAGATGGTTTATATGGGAGACTTGTAGCTTAAATCGATTCTATTCATAGGGAGCGAGCTTGAAGCAGCGCTCTCTCTTGGCCTGGACGCCAGTCCGATCTCTGCGGTACTCATGAATGATGAGAAGACTTTAATAGTTGGTTGTGAAGAGGGCTGTATTAAGATGATCAGCTTGGAGCATCCAGATAAACCCAAAGTAACACACTCGACGAAACTTCAAAAAACGGTCTTTTCAATCATCGCGCTGTCGCCGGATTATATTTTCTGCGGGTAGAAGTAGGGGTACATGGATATCGTGAAGACCAAGGATAATAAGCTTAAATAAGTTTTATCAAAACGATTAATTAAGGACCAAGATGCCGCCATATACGAGGTAACACGAACGACAAAACCGGGTGAGCTGTCAGCAGGGACCTAACTTGGGCTCTTTGTGATCTAAACCGACATCAGAACTATAAAGGTCAAGTCCATACATCTGAAGATGGTAGCTATCAGTTGTGTTGCCTTCATTCGCCATTAACTATTTCTTGTAGGAGACGAGAATAAGAAGGAACTTCTCTTATTCAATACGCTGACCGACTCTATTCTCTCAAAGATCTATTTCTTACGTCCAGGGCACATGCAAAACCCGCGCATTCTCTCTTTAGGAGAAGTGATCCATGGCAACATCGCGCTGACGTTGAAGATCCTAAGCAAGAAGGATCCGAAAGAGTTCTATTGTGCGAGCCCGTCGGATGCATTTGTGCTGTCGGACTCGCTCGGCCTGTCTGTCATCAACACAATAAGTGAGAAGCACTTTGAGTTGATGGCCCTGCAAAACGCGTGCCACGCCATATACATGGAGAAAGCAATGCAAATTGGTCAGTTTACAGTGCTCTCGAATGAAGTGCTTGAGTAGAATGGGAAGTGGATGCGCAGGTATATCGAAGCGAACTTGGAATTTAAATGATTTGAGGACTTAAGAAATATGTGTATTCAATTAAAACATATAAACACATGCACCTGATTCAAACGGTGCTTAATCGCTTAGTAGACATTTATATAAACATTTTTGATTCGATTTAAATTATATTCTTAGCTTTGAACAAATTGTGCGGGGTTTTGGGGTTTTGGGGTTTTGGGG
>JBBARE010000022.1:0-2647 GCA_040399915.1 Bacteriovoracaceae bacterium | reverse complement strand
ATGAAGATTTCGTTTGATGGCAGCGTTTTTGTTCACTCGCATTTTAGAAAAGTGCGATTTGCCATAAGCCGACCTCCCAAGGTTCGAATTTCTATTTATCATACCGAGTTTTGTCATGCGATGTGGGTCATGCATACTTCCAATCAGAGCAACTTTCTGTCGGATATCAACAGACTTATATTAATTCGTATGGACATTGGTCATGTTTTAAAAACAGATTTCCTACTGCTATGGGCCATTGGGTCCGTCCGCTCCTTTATTATTAAGTCTAAACCGGTTAGACCTCTCTTGCTCACCGAATTGACCGCTCCCCCTGATGAATGCTTGCTTTTGCGAGTTGGAGTTTTTGGGATCATAGAGTGATGTGCATATTTTGAGAGCAGACTTTACCCTTGATAAGTTTGATGGGGAGGCGTCCTGATTCACTCTGAAGCTTGATAGAATATTGTAGTAGTTGAATTAACTGATGACGTCCTTTTTAAGGTGCTACGCATCTGAGAAGCAACTATTCTCATCTCTAACACGTGCGCCATCTTTACCTCCCTGTCTTTGGCTGTTAAATTAATTAATGCCATAGTTCGATCGATGCCGCACTTCATTTTATCCAAAGTGCTTTGACACGTTATTTGATCTGAATTGGCGAGATAAGTCTTAACCTGCAACTATTAAATTGTTTAACAGAGACTTATTACTCTCGTCTATCTATCGCAATTGAGCTTAGGATGCCAAAGGATTGTGTTATGGTATGATCTATCGATGTAGGTTCTCCTGGTAATATGATATTTCTTTTTGCGAACTTGGGAAACCGGACTTATTAATTAAGTTTCCCTATTCAATACACACCTCGGAAAATCTTATTGAGGGGGTCGCATATTAAGCAGTGTAAGTGGGCACCTTACCAGAGGATTCATGCGCGTTTTAAGTTGCATCTTGCATAAATTTGACAAGGAGACTCACGTTCTTGTCGGTTGCCAGCAGTCTGTTCATATTCAAAGAATTTTTTAGGGCCACCTGCTGCGAGGCAAACCAAGGGTGGCTCAGCGCCCACACGGCGGCTGGTCGTTTCAGCTAGTCCTTATTTAAAAGCAGGCGCAGCAAGTGCCGAGCGTCGGGTGAGCAATGTTATAGCTTTTCATCTAAATCGGTCAAGTTGCAGATTTTGTTCTGCTTCATTAACTCGGTATAGTCTTCGGCATTAAAAAGGTGATGACCGGTAAATACGCTGAAAAGCATGGCACCGACACTAAAAATGTCTGATTTTAGACTATAGCCTTCCTTCCTGAGGGCTTCAGGGGAGATGTACCCTGGAGTACCGCACAACACTTTAATGTCTGTTTTATCTTTACAATTAATTTCCTGTGAAATAACTGTGGCGAACCCGAAATCGGCTATTCTAACATCATAAATCTTGTCTTGTTTCGAATTGAGAAGAATATTGTCCGGTTTCAGATCTCTGTGCACAATACTCATTCGACCCATGAAGTCTAGAGTGAGTAAAAGTTATGCCGCGATTACCCTGGCATCGTCTTCTTTGAGGGCACCATTTTTCCGGATTAACTCGGCGAGCGTACCTCCCTCTTAGAATTCCATGAGCAAATTGATGTACTGGTAACTCTCGTAGATTTTGAGCAACTTTATGGTATTGCCACAATACTAAAGGCTTCTCTGCACCTGGATCTCCTTGATGAGTTACTTTTGTTCAAATACACTTTTTTCCATAAGTCGTTCCTTGCTGATCACTTTCATGGCAAACACATACTTTGCCTTCGCTCCACTCTACACCAGCTCATCGTTTGCTAACTCCAGATGACTGCGCCTAGCAATTTTAAACACCTTTGCCTGTCCGCCGACACCCAACTCTTTCATAACCGAGAATTTCTTGAGGTTCTCGATACGGATGACCCATTGATTCAAAGCATGAATCCAAGTCTTGTAGGTGATCTTGGTTTTCTCATGGTATGTTTCAAGAATTTATTTTTCGTTTGGGGAATTATCATCCAAGGTCCCTCGCTAGAGATTATTAATAATTGCTTAATCCGTGACTATGATGAATTCGAGGCTGACTTCTTTGATGGACAACGTGAATCCGTGTTTGATGCTAGTCCTCCTGTTCCGCACCACGATAAGCTTACTGAATTCCACATTAAGCGCATATTGGGGCGGGTTCAGCATGTACCCAGAGAAATCGCTCTCGTCCTCATTTGTGGGGCATAGAAATATGCAGTCCTATATCAGGAGGCATTGGAAAAGTTTGGGCACCTCACCCGTCCATAGATCTTTCTTGACAGGGCCTTCCAGTTCGGAGGACTCATTATTTTATTTTTATTGGGAGCGTGGCTATTAAGGTGGGCAGTTGGATCGCACGCGCATCAAACTATAGGCGTCTATCTTATCACGGAGTTCCTCCCACTTTTAGATGACTTTCTGCGACACCAAATTTAGTTGAAGGGTATTATTAGAGAATATATCGAAAAAGCCGCTCTTCGTGACGGATGAAGCTGGGTTCTTGTTTTTTTCTGAAGTGCGTCTGGCCTGATTTTGAGGCGACTTTTTGTATAAGTTTCGTAGACTTGATTGCATTTTAATATTAACACATCATCATTCTTTCCGTATAGTAAGGGGTTTTGGGGTTTTGGGGTTTTGGGGG
>JBBARE010000021.1:0-2701 GCA_040399915.1 Bacteriovoracaceae bacterium | reverse complement strand
CCCCAAAACCCCAAAACCCCATTCATGCTTGAGTGAGAGAGAGACATTCAAATATTGCACCTGAAAATGTATAGAATTATTTAAAAGGCTTTAAGCATAATTAAAATTTATGATAACTAAAGGTAACTCAGCTGCCATTACTTAACAACAGATGAAGGAATCTCAAGAACCACTTTTACCGAATGAAGGATCTTTTTCGGGACCTTACAATTCCATTTCAAATGTCCAAGCGCACGTAAAACAATCATCACCACCCCTTGGGCTGGCCGAGCTCGAGGCAGAAGCAAAGGGTATTCAGCGCAGAGAAGTTTACAACCAACCTTTGAATTTAATAGGATGGGGTCTTCCGAAAATTGCCTAGAATAAAGCGGCGACTAATAGTACCATTCATAGTGAGTTGAAGGAAGATCCCGACAAGGGCCGCTAGTTGTACCACTTCCTCTCTGAGAGACGCCTGCCCATCCCCTAAGCCATGCACGAAATCGCGACAGAGACCAAGCCCTGCTCACAGGAGGCCTTAACCTACGCTGCCGAATCCTTCAACAGGCTAGATTTTGGTCCGACTCTCTCCGAGTAACAATAAATGATTTGGAAGAACAAATCTGACTAGTTCTAAAATTTCCAGAATAAAGTCAATATCTTAAGTGGCAAAAATTTGATTGAAAAACCAAGACTTACCACCATATCCTCTGAATTCGCTGAGATTGAGGGTCCTACGAAGCTTCCTTTATTGAACGAAATTTTTTCGCCTAACTATTCGTAATAACCATGTGACCTAGCTTAAGCATTCAATCATGGAAAATGTGGTCAAGAAAGATCTTTCCAGCACGTGACGTAAGCGGGGACCTATTCTTTACCAGTTTTCTCATCAAATTTCAAGCCAACTCAGCTCAACTTTGCTCATTAAACCTCTTCTAACTCTCAGGAGTAATTTGATCCGACGATCGAGGGAGCAAGGCGACAAAACTCATGCACAAATATTTCGCTCAATGATACCTTGGCTTTGTAAAGCCTTCGGTAGATCCCACTATTTTTCTCGACTTTAGGGTGCCCTTAGGAATTAGTCCAACACAATAATGTCACAAATCATCAGGGTAATATTAATGATTAAAATTGGACATTAAGAGATCATCAATCATCCGCGAAGAATCCAAAAAGAATCGAACAAGCAGATTAATTAGATCAACGACTAACCGTTAATGGCATCATGAATCCTTAGGTTATTTTACCTCGAATCAATAGCTCAAATATTATGATACCGTAAGTGGTAGGTGGAGACCAAGTTGTCCCACAATACATAACACAAATGCCTAAAGTGACAAATTGCTAGGTCGGAGTTTCTCCTTAAAAAAAGTATTTCACGCCGAAGACCATTATTTAATATCACGAAATGCTGACAGATAAAATCGAAAAAAGTGAGAGATCCGTCGGCATTCAGGATTCTTACGAACTCCACCTCGCACAGAAATAATTTTCATCAAAGATTATTGATCTAAATCAGATTGAAGATGAGAAAATTCGGGATGAAATACCCGTTGGTGCCAAAATAGAGGTAACGTTGGGGGATAATTTCGATATGGATTCTCTCAAAATTGAGGAGGATATCCCGTCAACTCGTGAATTCCGGGTATATAAGTATAAAAATCCCCGAACCCAACGATTTGTAAAGATATTAAAGTGCGATCACGTCGGTTGCGGGATGTTTTTCAGGAAATGGCACAATTTTTTCGATCATCTGAGGGTGCACACCAGAGAGCGACCCTTTAAATGTCAGTTTACTGGGTGCGATTAGGCATTCACGCAGAAAGCAAATTTGAAAAAGCACCTTGAGGTTCATAAAAAAAAGGTTGTCCTCGATTGCCATCAATGCAGGAAGTAGTTTGCTTCTCCATTTTTGTACTCGGTAAGTTCGATCAGTACTGATCATCGGTATAGGCACATATGTTGAAAGTTCATAACTAGGTAACTCATTAGTAAAAGTTGAGCAATACCGAACTTCTGGCCAGAAGAGAACCATATTATCAAGATATGTTATCGAGCCTTGGAAATGGAATATAATTCTCTGCCAACAAACACTACATCTACACTTTTTAGGAAGCACCTGGCCAGAGAGTGAACTACTCAAATCCGCACTTATTAGTAGGTAGAACCCAGTCCCTACAGTTTAAAGAACATGAGTCTAAATAAAATGGGCTATTATCTGCCTATATAACCAGGTCCTTTCATCAAGGATTCGCCGACCATCATCAGGACTGTGGTGGGACCACGAGTACCTAAAATAGGAGATTCACGAAAGGCGAGAAATTGGACGATACTAACTGCGTCCTTCATCACTCTATATCGAGCGATTAGCTGGAAAAACAACATGGAAAAACTCCCCATTCAAATGGCGAAGCATGAGTAATATCGGGATATTAATTAGCTAAAGAGGGCACTGCTTCAAAGTGGAATCACATTCAGATTCATGAGTTACTCCAAGGCATGATAAGCCAGTGACACACATGACGTCGATAGTTAAATAAAATCAATCTCATTGAGATAAAATATGTCCCCACACTCTCAATAGGGTATCATTCTTAGTGATTCACAATGTATAATATTCGGTAACTCTATTTGTAACAGGCAACCATTGTACCTTATTCCATAAATCCCCCTCTCTCTCTACATCTCACGGGGTTTTGGGGTTTTGGGGTTTTGGGGG
>JBBARE010000020.1:0-2946 GCA_040399915.1 Bacteriovoracaceae bacterium | reverse complement strand
TCCCCAAAACCCCAAAACCCCAAAACCCCTCTCTTTTTCCTAATGTGCAAAAATAATATAAATAATATATCAAATATGGGCTAGTGTAACTGTACGGGATCTTCCGGCTCCAGCGGCATGGAAAATCGTTCAAAAAAGAAGACCAAAGGTAGCAGCAGCAATGCTCTCCCAAAAAAACCCAACAACCCGAATATCACAACGGATACAAACAATTTAGATCAAAGCGGAGCCATTGCAGCGAGCCCTGATAGCAGTGAGTCGCACCATTTGAAGTTGGCGAGAAAAGATAGGAAAATGAGTAAATAACTTGTTATTCCCGAAACATCCTTCCAAAATTCAACAGCTGAAGATATCCTCGATGACAACTCGGGTAATACCAATAACTAACAACTACAGCAAGAACAATTCACACAATCCAACCTAATGGAGCACCTTTTCAGCACCACGATTAACATGGATAATTTCCAGCTTATCAAAGTCATCGGTAGGGGCTCTTTCGCCAAAGTCTACCTTGTTAAGATGGTGCAAATTCCGAGTAATTTACAAAAATAATAGACGATGGCGCCTTCAGCAGCAGCACAGGAGAAACTCTTATTGCGAAGATCTAAGGACTTCACTAAAGACAGCGGTGAAGACATTATATCAATGAATCTAAAGGCAACATCACCCCGTTCGCAGAAGTATGAACCACGCTCGGCTTCCATCCTTACTCCCGGTGGATAGGACCAGTACTTCGCAATGAAGGTGATCAAAAAGCGGAGAATGTTCGAAAAGAACCAAGTGCATCACTTGCATCAAGAGAGGAAGATCCTCACGGAAGTGCGCCATCCCTTCCTAGTCCAGATGCACTATGCCTTCCAAACCCCAGAACGCCTTTATTTTGTGCTCGACTATTTAAACGGTGGAGACCTTTTCTACCACATGCGCAAGAGAACTCGTCTTCTCGAGAAAGATGCAAAGTTCTACATCTCTGAGCTGATCCTAGCCTTGGAGCACTTGCACTCTTTGGGATTTATCTATAGAGATTTGAAGCCGGAGAATATCCTCCTAGATAGCGAGGGGCATATCAAGCTAGCCGACTTTGGTCTCTCCAAATACATCGGCAATGAGGGCAACAACTTGACCAATTCCTTCTGTGGGACGCCACAGTATTTGGCACCAGAACTTATTATGAAGAAGGGCTACAACCGGATGGTCGACTGGTGGGGCCTCGGCATTCTGCTGCATGAAATGGTAGTGGGCTCTCCTCCCTATGCTGATGCCAGCGCGTAAGTAGTTGTAAGGGATATTATTCGGATCAAATACAAGCCCCCTGAATGGCTCTCCACGAATCTAAAGAAACTACTGTCAGGGTTGTTAAAAAAGGATCCACATACTAGATTGGGGGCAATCCCTATTGGTGGGACTGCTTCAATAAAAAACCACCCATTTTTCGCAGATTTGGACTGGGACAAGGTTAGGAATCGTGAGTACAAGGCGCCGATCCGCCCGAAAATCAAGAATCCTTGGGACACCAAGTATTTCGATAAGAATCTACTCAAGGAAAAAGTTAAGGAAACCAATGCTACCGAGGGTGGCAGAGACAGGATCACACGTCCAGAGAGTATGGAGGTGTGGAACAAGATGCACTTTGATAACTTCACATATGTGGAAGAGGACAACATTGCCGAGATGCCATTTGAGTATGAGAGGCAGTCTGATGAGATAATAGAGGCAGCTGAAGAAAAGGAGGTGGTGGATAAGAACACTGCCTTCAAAATGATTGCAGAGCATTAGTAATGATTATCTATATTATTTTATCGAATATATACATTTATTTATTAATCACTCGTTGTCTTCAATAAAAAGCTTGCAGTCATCTTTCTCCAGTGCAAACTGTCTTTATTCCCTTTGATTCCCCTCATTCAATTTAGAGTACTCCGAAAGTACCCTCCTTAATTAGGTAATTCTCTTTTTTCGATGCTTGTTTTAGGAATACGATTCCTAAAAAGAGGGGTCTATTTAGGAAATCTCCTGAATCGTTCCAAAAGTTAGCATGATGATTTGGATAAACTTCATAATCGAGTGGAAAATTGAAAGGTCCTCCTGCTGATTTAGGAGGTTTAATTCGGTATTTATAGGGTCATCTTCAGATTCCAATGACCCATCATTAATTTCGATTTCGGCGGAGAAAGCTTTGATAAGCTTTTAGTATTCTTGTAGCATATCTCTGGTGATATCAGTCTCATCCATCTCCAATAGAAGCCTAATAGATTCCATATTTAACAACTGCACTGATTCAGTTTGTACAGATTTTCTTGCTTCACTCTCCTCAATACTGAAAGAACTCTACCTTACACTCGTGAATTATTATATTATTTCTTGTTTTTAATCTTGCAGACTTGCACCGTTTTTCTTATTTTCAATCAGTTTCTCGACTACTTAAGCAATTATCTTAATAAAAGGGTAAGACTTCGAAGTTCTCATTAGAAACGTTGTATTGATAAGATGCGCTTTCTATTTAATCTTACTCCCTTCGAAGAGCATTGCTTGGTAGTCATACCTCAATTTTAGGTAAGCAGAGAGGTATTGCTCTCGTAAACTGTGGTTGAGCTATAACATGAGATGTTACTTTTTGTCATCTTCACTATTTTCAGGTAATTTTATTTTTTCATTGGGTGTTTCGAAATTTGCAGAGAATTCACGAAGTTTCCTGCGCTCTAAGATGATTTGGTACTCTACTATTCTCTCAATGGTTAATGATTGGGAGAGTTCTTGATTGAGGAGGCGTATTTGGAATTGATCCACTAGTGGGAAGTAAGGTAACACCTGAGAGAACCACAGGGATTTCGGGAGCATACTTAAACTAACGCCGTAAGTCTCTTCCATTATTTTTAAACACGCGGTTTATAAAAACAATACATTCTCTTAAGGAACCGGGGTTTTGGGGTTTTGGGGTTTTGGGGG
>JBBARE010000019.1:0-2964 GCA_040399915.1 Bacteriovoracaceae bacterium | reverse complement strand
CCCAAAACCCCAAAACCCCAAAACCCCTTCAAAATTGGGTTGCAGGTGGGGATAATACTTAATTTGTCTTAGCATTTTTTATAGTTTATTTACAAATTATAAGGAATTTGTTTCAACCACAATACTATAACATCAAACGCAACTGTCATGGAGCAACCCACCTCAACCTCCTACCCGCGTCCCGGACAACACCATGTGTCCCCAGAGATGCAAGTGCGCCACCATCACACTTTGATATAAAAGAAAAACCGAACACAACTGATCAAAGCGCTGTCACATCATTCCAGCGCTAAGGAGCGATGTTCTCATAACTTAGTGAGCCTACTGCGGTCACAGGATTTGTTCGGCTAAAAAGTGGAATTTACTTATAAAGGGCATCGACATTACAGAACGAGCATTGGCGCCGTAGTATCGATCTGTCTAAAGGTGGTATTGCTGATGTTCATTGTCTACGAGCTGTACGTAATATTCAGCCGCAAGCATCCGAGTGTGAGTGTTAAAACTTTTATGCGTGATCCTTTGGAAAATTACTAAATGATGCCTTTCGCCGAGGGTTTCGACGTTGCCTTCGGAATCTAAATGAGATAATCTTCCATCAAACAACTAAATACTTCATCATCGTCCACTACAACCAGTCAAAACCGTGCGGCCCCGTTAATATTCCCAAAAGGAAACGTTGTCATAAGCGCGATCGACGAGGATCCCTGGACATTTGTGAAAATTGATGCGGCGATCGGGTCTTTCCGGGCCCGCGTTGTTTCATAAAAAAGCCAAGATTTTGTGCCAATTAAGCAGGATTGCTATTAAAAGAGAAGTAAATTAAATACCTTATTACCCCCTGAGACAATGGGTCGCTACTATTGCTTGGATCAGGCTTACACACAGGACCTAGAGTTAACGAACTTTGAAAATTCAAATATCAATGGATACTCAGAGTTGCAGCTGTAGTTCGTTCTTTGCCAAAACACCACATCGGCACAGGTTTGCAAATCTGATCAAGTTATCCAATAATACTTGACGCGTGCACGATTGCAGGTGATTCACCCCAATTCAAATATGGATTTTAAGGAGTTCACTGATGACCCATTCTAGTCCTATGTGGATCATCCCTTAACAATTGGCCGTCTCGACAATCAACTCGAAATTGAGAGCTCTTTACTTTTGCAAAGCGCTTCCACACAGCTCTTTGACCACGTGTTTTTCTATTTTTAAAACACCAATAGGTCAGCGATTCAGGTCGAGAAATCTGGTCCAACTTAACAAGCTATAAATCAACTATCTAAAGCCGTTGCGACGGTGAGAATCAGGTTAGATTAGAAGGCTTTCGTTTATGGAAGAGTCGCAGATAATCTTATTTCTGGGCTGGAATCCATCGGCGGCTTCTACGAGTCAGTAATGCACATCGGGTTTCTCCTAGTGTTCTTCTTTCAGGAGAGGCTTTTCAAAGGCTCTTTCCTTAAGTAACTTTATCAAGTAACAGTACCTAAGGCAGCGACCTCCAAGGTGAGGATCCCCCCCATAAACGATATGCTTAATTAAATAGAAAATAGTCCACAAGTGGAGGACTCCTTCCTAAAGAACGTTCTTGACTTTATCCTACTCAGAAAACGGTTCGAGTACGGCTACACCGAGATATATCATTACCTACTCCGGTGTAGGTGTATAACAGGGATTAAGGCACGGAAACCAAGTCTCTCTTCAATAGAAAAGAGCCACATCCTTTACCAAAAGGGGAATGAAAAGATAGGACATGAGCTCGACATTATTAATTTAGTTCGATCCATTAGATAATTAAGGCTCCTCTCGCAAGTACTCATCGGACCGAGCGAGCGAATGATGTTGAAATTCTAGCGCAAGAACGTGATCGAGACTACATCATCGTCGAGTGACTCCGACCATCACAATTATGACACTGTGAAGCTGCTAAACAGCAAGAAGGGGTTGGTTAAACTTCAATAGATTGTGAAAATCAAAAAAACGCTCAACTAGTTAAAAACTCAAGAAATTGGGTCAGTCGAAAAAAATATGATGAAAGGCATATTTGTTAGGAGACCTTAAAAATACGTCTCTGCAAATCGCGATTCAATAAACACGTAGGAAAAGAATATGGCAGATGACATAGGGCACAATTAATAGCCTTCGATTGTTATTCATCAGCCAAGCTCCTCCCACTCAAACAACGATGACTTGAGTGGCCATTCATCAATGAGCGGCAAGAGTTCGAAACAATCCCGACCCAGCTCACATGTGAGCAAGCGATCAATTTATAACCGTATGATGCAGAAACTTGGTAAAAGCAGTCGTATCAGCAGTGGTCTTGTTGTCAAGCTTTAGCCTCCACCATCAACCTCAAAGAGATGCTTGAATAATGATGTGTTTGTATTCCCTTAGAATGACCTTGAAGCGACTCTGGATCAGACAAGGTTCGAACATGATCAGTCATACTTAGGGTTAAGGCATGGCCCGGAATTATAACCTGGGAGAAAGAGCCATTTTTAACAAGCATAAGAAAAAAACCCTGATTAACAGATTGTCGCCCAATCGGAGGTCCCGCCGCACCCTCAGTCTGATTAAAGGACACGGAACCTTAAGTAGGCAATTGACGATATTGTGGAGGAATATGACGCAATCAGAGGTGACATCGGAGGGGAAGGGAATAACAACTATGACGAATCGATCGAAGATGGCTTCACCAGGAAGTGCACAGCATTCAATTCAAACGCGCGGGGGGAGCCTTTAGAGGCAAACACGACATTCCCCTAGAACACCCTTGCAACGCAAGACCCGAAGGTAGGAGAAATAATAAGATAACAAACTATTCATGGTATTAAAAAGGGAGCGACCTATAGAAAGGCGCTTTCGAAAAATTTCAAAGAAGATAGTGAAGAAGAAAAGTGAGATTTGTATTCATATTTAATATATAATCATTCAGTAAGAGAGTAATGGGGTTTTGGGGTTTTGGGG
>JBBARE010000018.1:0-3086 GCA_040399915.1 Bacteriovoracaceae bacterium | reverse complement strand
CCCCAAAACCCCAAAACCCCATCCCTATCAAAAGTATTAAAGTTTATTATTAAGCAAATAAAATAATGGAAAGCAAACCCTCTTCCACAATCCTCCCCTTGAAAAAGACCTCCTTTTTCGAACGCAAACAGCTCGACTCCATTGAAGACCTCTTTAGCATCAGCGGAGAGTTCGACGATTTCCGCTCGCAACTTTTGGTAAATAAATTCCCAGAGAAATTTTCATTTTTTAGACCGAAGAGGAATTGCAAGCGTTGACGACTGATGAGACATTTACGTAGGTGCAAAAGGCAAAGTACATTTTCGAGAATGGAAGTGTGGCTTAATTAAAGTCGGTAAGTAGGAATTGCACATTAACGAGAGTGGGTATAATATAGTTGATGTCAAACTTTGATAAATACCTGGAGGAAGAAAACAAATTGGCAAATGCAATTCTGGTGCCGATATATCGCGGAGAGGATCGAACATCTTGATGAGGATTATCTTTGGATATGTAGTGAGAGCATAAGATGATCATCTGATTAAAATGTAATAACTTTTGAAAATAAGAATAAATTAGCTCTTAATTGACTCCAGTGCTGATATGTTCATGACGATCTGCCTCGATCAGCTGGATCACATTGAAAATGAAACCGTAAGATAAATTTACACAATGATTCTAACATATTTTTAGATGTATGAGGCATGGATCGGCACTTTCCCATCTTTGGGTGCCAAAGTGTCGAAACGGTTCATATAAAATACGATTGTACCAAAATTAACAGAAATGATCAATTCCCATAAAACGACTCAGGTGAAACGAAGAAAGCGCGCTGCCGATTTAATTGGGCTTTTTGCAAAGGTAAATTATTTCCCTAATTCATTGATGGTAGAGCTTAACCGAGGAAATGATCATCGCTCAATGCAAGAAACTAATTTTAACATGCACATAGGATCAAAACCTTCTGATAAGGAAATAAATGGCAGTTCACCTATAGGATTTGGTGCGAGATAAGCTCTCCATGAAAGTCTTTTAGGAGCATTTTTATGATTAAACAGTGGATTTGCTGTCCGACTTCGATGTATAGGTGGCTTTAGAAGCAATGGAAGTGGCAATTGAGTGCATGGCAAGAAATTTCTTTATTGACGATCAATTTTAGAATGATATTTTCCCATCTTTCATTCGGACTTTTGAGATCGAGAGTGATGAGACCTCGGATATAAAACTATCAGGTATTTTACCTAGGTTCATACACTACTTACCAGAAGACCGATTCCGAACCGAGCAGAGCAAGGTTTATATTCCTTTAATAATACGGCTAACAAACTTGGACCCCGAATGTGTGCCTGAAGTGAGATAAAACTTGGCATATAACTTTCCATGCCTATATAAGTACTTTGGAAAATATGAGAAAAATGGTACCAGCTTCCGAGAGATAATCAGCTTTACAAGGGTGACAACCGAAACAGATCATTTAGACTTTGCCAAATTAGCTCTATCATTCACAAATCCAATAGAAGATGAGAACACGAGAATAACTTTTGGAAAAGGCCTTCACGAAGTGTTCAAAGAAGCAGAGTAACGGTCAAGGAATCCATTTATTTTCAAAGAAGCATTGATGGCATTTCTGAAAAATGAAGGCTCTGATGAAGTCAAGTAATCAGTATTTTAAAACATAGCTACAACGGTCTCATCCATGATCAAACACTTCGTTTCTGAAATGGAACTTAATGGAATAAACGTTGATACTTTTAACGAAGAAGACTTTCAAAAACTTTCCCAAACGAGTGATGGCTAAGATATCGCATCAATTCAATAAAAATACTTGGATCTCGAAGAAGTGCTGAATCAGATATTCGAAATACTGAAGCAACTACTGAAAAACTAAAAATAATGGAGGCAAACATCCCATATATGCATGCAACTAGCAAAATATAGTTCATTAGAATGGCTTCCACATCCACTATGTGGTCAAATTGGTGTAAAAATATATGAAACCTTGAAACAACACAGTCTCAAAGGAATCACAGCTGTTAAAAAAGGGATCTAAAGACTCCTTTGCACCGTTATCTCTCTATAATACTAATATTTTAAGAGAAAAGAGCTCGTAGAAGACATAATAAAGTAATTCCAACAATCACATAAAACGTGCCTTAACTAATAGTCAGTTCTCAGTTTTTATATGCAAGCGCTAAAGGTATTTTCATCACAGTTCTTCCGAGATAACTTCCTGACATCGCTTTTGGAGCTATGCGAAGACAAAGGCTTAAAAGAGACCGTAAAAACTTTTATAGTTAAAAACGTCATTATTTCCTTAAGAAAACGGCTTCCATTAAACCCCGCATCGATGGATACACAGATAATCTAACGCATCGTCAAAATTCATAATTCTTTAAGCCAAGGATCTGGTCTTGAGGGGTCTTTTAACACCATTCCGATCGAATAAGTTGAAGACGTTAACGCCCCTAAAGTAGAGTTGGAGCAAAGGTAAATAAGGAGGGAAATCTATGAGGAAAAGGAGGCCGAGCGGAAGAGAACAGAGGAGGAAGAAATAGACTTGAAGGCGCTCATGTCAAGGTTGAAGATGTAAAAGCCTGGGGATGGAGTCGGCTTTGGGTCGAGCGTTAAGAGGAACCTTGGTGCCATGCCTGTTAGCGGAAAGACACCGTAGTCTAAAAGGAAGTCGACTTAAAGGCGGTCCCTCTTTTCTGTATCCTCCTAGAACTAAGCTCCTTCGCTATCAGCCCCCGTCAAAAGAGAGTAGAAAACCCTATAAAATACCCCCGAACGCAGAAACTCAACGGTCGTCCAATAGTCCGGAGCTTTCCTACTGAAAAATAAAACGCCAAGCAAAAAGATCAGCATGACACCTTATCAATCAAATCCGAGCCCCTCACTCTTCGCAACGTCGCAAATTGGAAATTGTCCAGTCCGCTCTCAGAAAAGTGAAAACTTGACACTTTTCAGGATAGCGGCACAAAGTGTTGACAAAACACCGACTACTGGAACCGGCTCGAAATTATCTAAAAAATGAAACATAAGTATAATATATATATATCGTATTGTAACACAGACAGACTGAGCGTTGGGGTTTTGGGGTTTTGGGG
>JBBARE010000017.1:0-3271 GCA_040399915.1 Bacteriovoracaceae bacterium | reverse complement strand
CCCCAAAACCCCAAAACCCCTCAACAATCTATACAATCGCACATACGTATTACGCAATAACATACAGTCAACTTCTCTCACGAACTGTCATTTCTACGATCACTAACTGTCATTTTCCTTGCTGACATCAATCATGATCTGATTCTATTAGTCGCTGGGCAGCATTTTCGAGTTGGATTGGTCGACCCAGTTCGAATAATCGTCTTGAACTTGATAAGTAGGTGTCTACTAACGTTACTCATCACTTTATTCATTGATGGGATTCAATACCATAAGATGGTTCATTTTAAATAGCTCTGTGGGCGGTGACTGGGCACCGTTCTGGTTGAAAGTTGCGGCAAAGATGCCATTACTCTTTTGGGCAGCCTTTATCTGGAGGTAAGGTTCTCTTTTTCGAGCTTCGAAGTCTTCAACATCAAAGTCTTAGTTAAAGACAGCGATTTCTTGATTATTCTAAGTTTTAGAGTTGCTATAATGGTTTTTCACTACAAAACTGATAAAGGCATCCTCTTTTCCGTTTTGTATTTTGTTTAGATTTGCGATTTGGTTGTCATCTTGATTATGTAACCCCATTGTTTCAATGTTCACATTTATTTAGTTGTGGTCAACCTTTTTTTCATCAGAAGAATACTTGGAATAATCGAAGATATGATTACCCATTAATGGACCGGAGTTCTTTTTGTCCTGATCATTCTGGCCATAGAGTATACTCATTTTCTTGCTTTAAACGTTCGAACTTTTGGGAGTATAGCCATTTTTACTTAGAAACCTTCCCTTATTCGATCGACCGAGAGCTCCCCACATGTCCTCCTTCAGGTTTGAGATCAGTTGAGCGAAGTTGTGCCCTTGGCCGAATGAAAGGCCAGCGTTCTCATCTACCGCCGCGATTAGTGACTGGTCTCGATAGGTTGAGTCGTCGATGCCCGCAGTTTGAATCATATGCCTGCTGCTAAAAAACCCTGCACCCTGGTCCTCTTAACGGTAAGAGTCATGCTCAACCCTCTTCTCGGATCGATCGTAATCCGAGGGGTCTCTATGATCCCTCGAGTGTTTATCCGGTAATGGCTGACCCACTCCACCACCTCCACTCCCCATAGCTAGGACATAGGATGTCGCCTGACCGAACATATCTTCGATCTCTTTGTTTGTCGCGTTTGTATGTTGTCTCACCACTTGTGAGGAGGCTTGTTGACCCATTAATTTTAGTTTCATGAGGTCAATCTTTTTGCTGATGTGTGACGATATCTTTTCATACTTTTCAACGACAATGGATTTATTCGAAGGTCTCATCCTTGGATCTAATTTATCAGGCGGCCCTAGGACCTCTTTTTCATTACCATTCTAGCCGCAGTTGTTATCAATGGTTCTTGGCTTCCTCACGAAAATACCTTTGATCAAGTTTTTATCGTGTGTGTCCAATTTCTAGTTTTTGAACTACTTCAAGATTCTGTTAATTTTCAATATTTGACTCAGCTTCACGAGGTCTTTCTTACTGTTTAGCAATTTGATAGTGTCGTAACTGTGGTGGTCAGAGTCACTTGACGAAGAGGTGAACTCGATCATATTCTATCTTTGGAACTTAAGCAAGATGCGCTCGTTTTAACTCAACAAAACCTAAGCCATGAGCCTCAGTTGTCTGATTGACTTCACCAAGTTGACCACATCCAGCTCTCTTTCCAATTTTTCTATGCCCTTTTTGTAGAGGAAGTGCTTCTTGTCCATTGGAGCAAGGCCATTTTTTGTTTTGCGCATGGTCAAACAGCGACAGTGTGTCAGGTAATGGAAGATTTCCCCATACCCATAAGAGAAGCGAATTCTCTAAAGAAGATAATCAACGATTGATTTAAGGAAATTCTCTTCAAGCGCTTCATTTTCATTAATGGTTTTAACCATTTAAGAGTCGCTGAACTTTTTGGCGGATGGCTTAAGCTCTGCGGCAACTTGATACAATTGCCTTAAGAATGAGCTCTTGAAGAGCCTTTCCTAGAAGAATATCACCAACATGATTCCTATATGCATAATAGACTCAGAGAAACCACCTATTGATTCAAGTCCACTGAAGATGTTGTCTGCCACTCTCCCGTAAATTACTTATTTATCATCCAAGCGTACTTTCACAGTTGCCACAACTCGGTTCGTGGTTGATATTCGATAGCTGGATTGGCGCACGCTGTCAACTTCGACAAACTTCAAGGAGGTCTTCTCCCAATATTTGAAATAGTGGTCCATCAACTCGGTATGGCTCTCATGCACGTAAATTACTGCCTCTTACTCCTCTCCTGCGTGCAACTGTATCTGAATGGGATCATCTATAAATTTCTTGATCGGATTCTCAAACTCCTTGAACTCCAACATCTGATTTTGATAGTACACGTTCAGCCTCAGATCATTGAAATAACGATCGATTTCGTTCTATGGCCTGCACAATAAAACTGAGGTATTTCTACACTCTTCTACACGTAGAGAAAGATATCTGTATTCATTGGCATAAGGGGCCCCTGTGAGGTTAATGTCGGTTATTTTATCAAGGCAATATAGAGATTGTCCCATCTCAACAAATTGATCTTCCTCATTATTATCGGCGGAGCAAGGCAACAAATCGATTGCCTATGAAGATTTTTTATTCTGGGATATTACAGTGTCATGGGAGGCCGACAACTTACCATAAGCTGGGTCTAAGTTTTGCACCCAGTATTCATCTTCAGACATTTATTAATGTACCCGTGCAAGGTATTTATTCCTTGTTGTTAGACCTATAGCTATTTAAAATCCATCCTCGAAAGGGTCGAGAACGTTTTTTGCTGGATTTTTCAAATCTACGTAGGACTTTTTAATGGACACAGCGGGATGCTTGCGACTGAAGATTGCGTAGAACTCGTATATAATAAAGACGACAATAATCATTTTGATGACCAGAGAAAAAAGGGCGCCTATACTCGTTTGATAGGTGCGCTTGCCCTTGAAGGTGAACTCTACTTTCTCACCGAACACGTCCAGTGAGCGCCAATAGTTTTTGAGTTTGTGCGAACAGTGGTTGCCTTGGTTATTCGCGAGGGCCCTGACGAGGTCGGTTTTGTTCTTTTTGCCTGTTAGAATAGTGGAATTCTGCCTTTTGAGGGTAATGCTTTTACTGGCAGTTTAAGAATCGGCTTTCATTTTTATTAATAAAACTGTCATCTCTTATGTAATTTAATTAACCATAACTAGTCATTCTATCTATAAAACATCCTTCAACTTATCATCAGTATTATGGGGTTTTGGGGTTTTGGGG
>JBBARE010000016.1:0-3519 GCA_040399915.1 Bacteriovoracaceae bacterium | reverse complement strand
GCCCCAAAACCCCAAAACCCCAAAACCCCTCTGCTGCTGGATTTGACGACCTAAATAAAATATTATATTAATGGAGACGACAAGCCCACAGCGTGGTGCAAGATAGCTGCTCACCTTTACCGGGAAGCAAATCCAATACATCCACTCACCACTTCTGAGTCCATTGCCTTCTTCTTTAAATGTGGATAAGAAAAGTCCAGACAAAAAGATCAACCTACAAAATGGTACCATTTTCATTGATGATATTCATTTTTATTTAGATGCGAGTAATTTGAAGCTCTAGCCAAGAGATCTAATTAAAAACAATGAGAGAAGGAGCCGCGTGGCTGAAGCTAATGCCTTGGATTATATGCGATAAGCAGCTTCTGATCTGGAGAGTCCTTTAATCAGTAAAAAACAGTGAATTTTACTTTGGTTTAGATATGGTTGGCTCGATGAAGAACAATGGGTTGTTTAAAAATTACAAAAACTCACGATCCATATAGCAGCGATACGCACAGATACTTTAACAGAGCAAGTATCAGATTGAGGAAGACCCAGAGACAGAGAAAATTACCATCCATCATATTGTTAACACACTATCATCGACCTTGTCAGGGACGGAGACTGAAAAATCCATAAGATAGTCCAGGAATATATTGAACCAATCGGATTTAAATCTACCAGGTGCGAATGAGGAACCAAAGAAATTGTAAATAAAAGAATCCCTTTTGAAAGAGCACATCGAAAATAATTCGGATTACGAAAATTTAAAGAAGAAAATTACTTAAAAAAGGAATTTCAAGCGAATTGCAAATAATAGCTATGGCGCCTCTCAAAAGATAAAGATACAAGATAATTATCATCATTCATCGATTGCACTTTCTGTCAATAAAAGTGTGGAACCGAAATAAATGCTTTCACATAACTCCTCAGTTGATAATTATTACCAAGAAAAACAGGTAATTGATTTGAAAAAGAAAAGTGACATAGAATAATTCCAGATTCTCACTGTTTATAGTGAAGATAGTGACCACCTTAATGAATCACTCATATCACTAAATGCGGGAGGCATCAAAGACATCAAAATCGTTAAGTATCGCGTACGCCTTAATTCAATTAAACATGAACCAAGCTCGATGTCAATAAACGAACAGGGAACTAAAAGAGAAGTATAGAGATTAAGGGATCATTCATCGAACTTAGGTCAGGAGGCTAAAAAGCGAATAATGAATTTGATTTTGTAACCAGAGGTAACTTTGAAAGCCGCCTAAGAATTGAAAGATGAACTCGAAGAATAGGATATACCCATACTTCATGAATACCTTTCGCCCTCCCAGAATAAAATGGAAGAAAAAAAGGAGTCAGGTGACAATCTTAACAAAAATACGCACTAATAGCAGCAATAAGGTCAACAAAAGACAAGTATTCTCACAAATATCAAGGGTAAAAAGAAGGTCACCAAAAAGGAATCATCATAGAACCCATCACAAACAATCAGAGAAGGCTTCATGCTACCAGACATCCATAGTAGGCTGAGTGAATATTTGAACAACCCTGTCAAATCACCTTCAGTATTGAAACCAAGACCGGCCGTTGAGATGAAGAAGAAGCCTTATGATTACCAATAACGAAGGTAGTCCGACATGACTGCTGTCAAGACAGCTGAATACAAAGTCCAAACAGTACAGCACAGTCCTATTTCCACAAGAAGCCCCCACCATAGCCCGATTGTATCAGCCGTAACAAGGATACTCAAAAAGTAGTAGCACATGCCCTAAATCCAAAGCCCGCTAAGATAAATCTTAGAAGTCGAGGGCAATGCTGCAAACATTCCTATCATCAATCTACAAGAGGTCTTCCATAATATGGTCATCAAGAAAAAGATCATGATCAATAAGAACCTCAAAAAAAGGCAGAAAAAAGAAACACCCCCATAACAGTCAAAGATGGTGGATCAAGACACACAGATAGACCTGATGCCTACTTTGGATGAATAGTAGTTGTTGTATTATTAATAGTATAATAGTGACTATATATATTGACACACACTCACACTTGCTTATTATTTGACACCCCCCTCTTTCCAGTCATTCTTTTGTCGATCTCCATCTCAAGTTTACTTGAATACTCCCTTTCCCGCATCCTCAACTGTTCTGTCTTCTTGTTTAGTGCCTTCAATTCAGCCACCTCTTTTATGAGGGCATCCATCTATTCTTTCATCTTCGATTTGTCCATTCTAAGCTGTGCGTTTTACTTCCTTAAGCAATGTATCTCTAAAGCATGGTCCTGTTGTTATTGCTAGTGAGGTTTATTCACTCCTAAAATTTATAAGGATTAAGCGTTCTTTCTATGGGAGATAGGAGGTGGTCCCCCTGAAACAGTCGAATATGGTCCATTTTCTGTATAAACTATGGATGTTCGTTTCTTAGAGTTACGCTTGGCCTTCTTTCCATTTGTGGATTTGGAGGTTTGTGGTCTTTTTCTAACTGATTGTGGGATGCTTTCCAAAACTGTGTTATAGTTATTTTGAAAAGTGCCACCTTGGGTGCGTCTTTATTCTAATATAGGTTGAAAATTACGCAAATCGATTAAAGTGCCTGACGATTGGGAATTCACTATGTTGTGATAAGGTGGGTTGAACTTTACAAAGCCGTTATCTTGGAAAGTATTGATAGATAAGCTTGAACTGCTTCTAACCACGAATTACCTCTTATCCTCCCTTACCTAATCTATCTAGTTTTGATACTTTTACAGGTTCTAATAAGGAGACCCCCCACCGTGCCCACCTTGGTAATTAACGATATTGTAATTCCTCTGCTCCCTAGTAGGATTGCTGGCTGTATCTGCGATTAAGTATCTCTGCCCGATCTACTGGATTTAATCTCTCTGAGGGCTCAAGTCATCACCAGGCGTCATTGGGTAGCTTAAATCGTCATCTTCTTGTTGGGTTGATTCGATGATGCAGTCGGCTGATTCGTTGTTATTTTTAGGGTTAATGGTGTCATTGAATAGATCATCTTGTGTTTACTCGTAATGATCTAAGGTACGTCTATCTTGGAAGAAGTTCTGAAACTCGTTCTATATGCGGGGTTTCTTCATCTGGTACTTCGACTATTGTTCAACGGATGAGTACTGAGAGAGTGGCGCAAATATTTGCTGTTATTGAAGCATATTTTTGCCAAACTCCAAAGCATACTCGTTGCTTTGCTCGTTGTGTTAATTTTCCATCATAAGCGACCCCCTAAATGAAGAAGCCCCTTCCTCCTAACTTTCGTCGCTCGGGTTGATGTGTTAATGCTTCCTTATGTCGAGCACTTGATTCTTCCAATCCATACTATTTCCAGCACCGCTACCCGGTTATTCGTAATAGTCGCTGGACTCTCGCCTTACGCTTTGTGAAGCCGGCCTCGGTTGATGCTGAGCTTTTAACTGTCTTTTGACGGTGACACCTTGCTTGTTAATCATTTTTATTTGAAGATTGAAATTAGACATTAACTTCTTTCAATAACCCGGGGTTTTGGGGTTTTGGGGTTTTGG
>JBBARE010000015.1:1670-4058 GCA_040399915.1 Bacteriovoracaceae bacterium | reverse complement strand
CCCAGAGCGGGACATCCACTAAAAGAGGGATTAAGACCCTAATAGTATTACTACTATAAGGCTGAAACAGAATAGTCCCAGAGCGGGACATCCACTAAAAGAGGGATTAAGACATAACCTTTTTCACCTTTAAGAGGTAACTCGATTCCCAGAGCGGGACATCCACTAAAAGAGGGATTAAGACTTAATTCAAATTTGATATTATACGAATCAACCGTAACCCCAGAGCGGGACATCCACTAAAAGAGGGATTAAGACCAAACAGTATATAAGCCAATAACTTGATTTCTACGATTAAGCCCAGAGCGGGACATCCACTAAAAGAGGGATTAAGACTCTAACTCCTTTATGGTTGGGACTCTAAATCCTTCCCAGAGCGGGACATCCACTAAAAGAGGGATTAAGACTAATGCAACGATAGCAATAATTCCAATTGCAACAACCCAGAGCGGGACATCCACTAAAAGAGGGATTAAGACAAAGTACGGAAAGAGTCTCAACATTTTTGTCATTCCTCCCAGAGCGGGACATCCACTAAAAGAGGGATTAAGACATACCTATTATAACCTTTTTCACCTTTAAGAGGTAACCCAGAGCGGGACATCCACTAAAAGAGGGATTAAGACTTTAACGTTCGCCATGTGGCGAGACGATTCGTTTTGGCCCAGAGCGGGACATCCACTAAAAGAGGGATTAAGACTGGACACATTACACTATTCTCAATTTGTCCTACATTCCCAGAGCGGGACATCCACTAAAAGAGGGATTAAGACTGGTTTCCACAAATGGTTAATTACTCCATTGAAGTCCCAGAGCGGGACATCCACTAAAAGAGGGATTAAGACCTGAAGGATGATTGTGTGCAATAATCATTCCTGACCCAGAGCGGGACATCCACTAAAAGAGGGATTAAGACGGTTCATTCTCTTTAGTAAAGAATGACCAATCTCTGCCCAGAGCGGGACATCCACTAAAAGAGGGATTAAGACTTAATCAAGATCATCGCACCAGATAGGAGTTTGTTCCCAGAGCGGGACATCCACTAAAAGAGGGATTAAGACCAAAACGTCACAAATCATATGAATAATTAATTTTTTCCCAGAGCGGGACATCCACTAAAAGAGGGATTAAGACAGATCCAACCCTTATGTTTAAAGGTTGAAATCTTTCCCCAGAGCGGGACATCCACTAAAAGAAGGATTAAGACTTTGAGAGGTTCTAATGGATTCGTACTTGTCAAAAAGCCCAGAGCGGGACATCCACTAAAAGAGGGATTAAGACTTAAATAATCTGATCTTTTCATCATTTAAGGATTACCCAGAGCGGGACATCCACTAAAAGAGGGATTAAGACCTATAATTCCAATTGCAATAATTAAATAATCTGATCCCAGAGCGGGACATCCACTAAAAGAGGGATTAAGACTCTTCATATTCTGCTTTGAAATACTTAGACATGGCAACCCAGAGCGGGACATCCACTAAAAGAGGGATTAAGACTTAACATCACTATTTGGAACTTGTCTTCCTTTGTAATCCCAGAGCGGGACATCCACTAAAAGAGGGATTAAGACAAGTATAACAGGATAATTAAAATTCTTAATCATAGCCCAGAGCGGGACATCCACTAAAAGAGGGATTAAGACACGAGAAAGTGATCTATGAAGTTTGGGAAGAATCCCCCAGAGCGGGACATCCACTAAAAGAGGGATTAAGACAATGGATAATGTTACCCATCTCAGAAAGAGAAACAAGCCCAGAGCGGGACATCCACTAAAAGAGGGATTAAGACAGCTTGTACTACTCTTGTTATATTGTAAATTTAGTCCCAGAGCGGGACATCCACTAAAAGAGGGATTAAGACTCAGATAGGTTTTTAACCCACCTATTTTTAACTGCCCAGAGCGGGACATCCACTAAAAGAGGGATTAAGACTCCATTATTAAAATGGAAAGCTATTATCGATATTCCCAGAGCGGGACATCCACTAAAAGAGGGATTAAGACACAATCTCAATTACTATGCGCAAGGTTGTCCGCTAACATAGTCCTCATATCCCCAGAGCGGGACATCCACTAAAAGAGGGATTAAGACAAATACTTCTCAAATCTAGGGATGAGTTCCCTTTCGCCCAGAGCGGGACATCCACTAAAAGAGGGATTAAGACAAGTGGAGCAGCTTTTTCTAACTCTAAAAAGAGCTCACCCAGAGCGGGACATCCACTAAAAGAGGGATTAAGACTGCTTTTAGCATAACTGTAAAATTTATTAAATTAAAGCCCAGAGCGGGACATCCACTAAAAGAGGGATTAAGACAATAAATAACAAACCCTTTATGTATGTCTAAAGGTTACCCAGAGCGGGACATCCACTAAAAGAGGGATTAAGAC
>JBBARE010000015.1:0-1570 GCA_040399915.1 Bacteriovoracaceae bacterium | reverse complement strand
CCCAGAGCGGGACATCCACTAAAAGAGGGATTAAGACCATCTCATAAAGAGACGATAGTTGGTCTATTGTTGGCCCAGAGCGGGACATCCACTAAAAGAGGGATTAAGACAACTTTTTATATATTGTTTGTGTGTTTCGATGATGTACCCAGAGCGGGACATCCACTAAAAGAGGGATTAAGACTCTCTACACTCACCCCTATCAGAGGGAGTGTTACTCCCCAGAGCGGGACATCCACTAAAAGAGGGATTAAGACAGCTGTTCCTCTGTTGGTGTGTGGTTTGCACACCATACCCAGAGCGGGACATCCACTAAAAGAGGGATTAAGACAATGTACGGTTACTACCTTTAATAATCATTGTTTCAACCCAGAGCGGGACATCCACTAAAAGAGGGATTAAGACTTTGATACAAAAACTCTATGATTTGATTTTTTGGCCCAGAGCGGGACATCCACTAAAAGAGGGATTAAGACGGTTTCGAGCGAAACCCCTCTTTTATTTTACAGACCCAGAGCGGGACATCCACTAAAAGAGGGATTAAGACTAATGTTACCCATCTCAGAAAGAGAAAGAAGCTGTTCCCAGAGCGGGACATCCACTAAAAGAGGGATTAAGACCTTTTTCTCTACAAACTACCTGTAGGAGGTAGTTTGCACCCAGAGCGGGACATCCACTAAAAGAGGGATTAAGACAGGTTTTGTCTAATGCTAATAGACATAATTCTCCACCCAGAGCGGGACATCCACTAAAAGAGGGATTAAGACATAATTAAATAATCTGATCTTTTCATAATTTAAAATCCCAGAGCGGGACATCCACTAAAAGACGATTAAGACAGGAGAGAAATATGATGATAATTGCCAAAACAATTATCCCAGAGCGGGACATCCACTAAAAGAGGGATTAAGACTTTATTTTATATAACATGATATAAAAGTTTTAAAACCCAGAGCGGGACATCCACTAAAAGAGGGATTAAGACCTCCTTTGAGAAACTCTAATGGATTCGTACTTGTCAAACCCAGAGCGGGACATCCACTAAAAGAGGGATTAAGACCTAACCTAGTCATTAGACTAGGATCCAAATTTCTCAAAACCCAGAGCGGGACATCCACTAAAAGAGGGATTAAGACCAAACCCAACCGTTCCGTCGAAAGAGTTACGGATACCCAGAGCGGGACATCCACTAAAAGAGGGATTAAGACACATAGCAATAGCCTTATAGGCCGACTGTGCAGTCCCAGAGCGGGACATCCACTAAAAGAGGGATTAAGACCTCATTAAGAGATGTTATTTGTTCTTCTGTTGGTCCCAGAGCGGGACATCCACTAAAAGAGGGATTAAGACATCTACTTTTACGTCATCACTTAATTCTATATTAAGCCCAGAGCGGGACATCCACTAAAAGAGGGATTAAGACTTAATCTACCCATAGTAATGGGTGACAAATCTTTTACCCAGAGCGGGACATCCACTAAAAGAGGGATTAAGACATTGATGTTTTTAGTCTCAACAGCGGCAGCTGGAGTCCCCAGAGCGGGACATCCACTAAAAGAGGGATTAAGAC
>JBBARE010000014.1:0-4234 GCA_040399915.1 Bacteriovoracaceae bacterium | reverse complement strand
CCCCAAAACCCCAAAACCCCATGCATCATAATAAATTATTAGGTGAAAATATCATTGCTGCTAACTTCAAATCTGACAGGGAATCTTGCTCCACTATCTGTTGGATGATTGATAGTTTCACTGACTCATCAAAGTCATCCATTTATGGGAATATTTAAGTGATAAAGTTGTACACGGTTTTGCATGCTTTAGTCATTTCTAGTTTTGAAAAGGTATTTTCTTTCATATATTTTCTTAACAAGTCAATAATGCCTGAATATTCCTTATTGTAAAAAGCAATTATAGCATGAATCCTTAAAACATTCTGTATACTGATATTCTCAGGCTTTAGCACTCTCAATATGTCTTTGATATTTTTAGTGTCAATCAACTCCACCAATTCATCATACTCTACATCTATCTTGATATCAGCACTTCTTTCCTTATGAAAATCCTCTTATTACAAAATCGGCATCATCTTTCCCAAACTGCCTATATATTCTACTAACTTATCCATGATTTATATAACACTTGTTGGGTCGATTTGCATGATATGCCTGATTGTATACTTTAAATACAAACTCTAGTCACTTTACTGTAGGCTTTTAAATATCCAATTTTCTTTGTTGTTACCTTTTATTATCAAATCCTACAGATCATCCTCTATAAACCCGGCCAATTCGCTGTTTAACAAAGCAAGTTCAATCTCGCTCTCAGTAGTCTTTGCACATTCCTAAACGATTAAGTATTAATACTTCGCTCTTTTATTAACAACTGTGGTTTCTTGCATCAAATTCGAGATTGCTGACATATATGACAAGTATCGTTTCTTCTGGGTTTCATCTTAAATGAGGGTATGCTTGGTGGCAAGTTGGTTCAACCGTTGTTTTGGAATCTAGGTCAGTTCATAGAGGTGTGTATCGTCTTCAGTTGTGAGGAAAAGTGAGTTTTAAGAGAAATGGATGGTGGAAAACTCTTTCCATTTGGGCATGAGACACGTGTCTGATTGTGATTTGGTTAGGATTGTGATAAAAGATGGGTCAAACACATCGAAAAGTGTGATATTGCTATCTAGGAGGGTCAGGTAGGGTTATAAATGTGATTATTTATCTAGATCGATTTGCTATAGAGTGGTATAATAGGTTAATTAGTGATTTGTAAAGTTTAATGTGTGAAAGATATCTTCATGATCCTACAACAAAAGTACGGATGGGTCTCTCAAGTTGATGTAAGCATTCTTAATACTGATAAGTTTAATCATTGTTTGAAGTAATATCTTTGTTTTAAAGTCAAACAAGCCATGAAAAGTATGGTTATCACTGAATTCGAATGAGAAATACACTTTTTCACTGTTAGCAAGCACATAAACACTTTCTTTTACCCCTTAATATAATACTTTTTCGATGTCATATTGCATAAATTAGGTTATTTTGAACGTTTTATCAAGATTTTTCGCATAGTACTTAAAATTATACACTTTTTAAGGGCTCCTTGTAAGCATTTGGCTCTTTTAGGTTTGAGTTTTATTGACTAATACTTTAATTTCGCCATAAACACGGTTTTACAGGTCTTTGACATGGAGAGTCCTGACCTCGGGTGGGAATGTAGTTTATTGTGAAGTACTGATTACATACATATTTGTATAAATATTAATAATAATTTCATAAACTTTATTATTAAGTCACTTTCTGCTCAGTTGTGACCTTATGCTGTCCTTCCTCATTTAATCTGCTGGAAAACAGCGGTGCTAGATCTTTCGGATACCTCAGCTATTAATCCATCGCTTTCTTCGAAGGGCTCCTGACCATGAGAGAGAAGACCCCCTTGCTTCTATTGGCGTATTAATATTTGGTGTGGTCGATCGATTTGTGAAGCTTCCCTGATTCATTGATCGATTACGATGCTAAACTTCCTCCCACTTGTGTGTTATCAAGTCGGTTTGTCACAAGTGAATTATTGGCGAATCGATTCTAGTCGTTTTCATTGATGAGGTTCCTGGAGTTCACTTCTGGTAAAAGGGAAGATTATCTCTTGGCATCCATCATATCAACTGACTAATTAAGGTCACTGTGCTGTTGGTTCAGATGCCTTTTCGACTTATTCCGGGCCTCCTTTACGATTTTAGCGAAATTATCTCCCTTCGCTTTTATACCTTTCAATGCTTTGGGGGTTAAGTAGATAGAAAACAGTTTATCAAAGATTGAGGGGTTGTGTTGTTTCCTTCCGACTCTGATGGTTTTGCCATTTTTAGCAAAGGCCCCATCCACACTGAGCATGGAGTCGTGTGATTCTTTGTTAAGTGCTGAGTCTGAGTTTTGAAGGCTTTTCTTGGGTCTCTCGAAAATCGTATGCGGCTACAAATCGGTCTTCATATAGCTTAACTATCTGCTTACGCCATACTCATCAACTGATTGATTGAGCTTCGATCTTAATTGAATTTTGTCGGGGGTTACCAAGGTATCGACTGAGGAGCGTTGAAGGGTGAAATTGCTGGCCTCAGTTTTGTAGACCTCCTCTGGAATTTCAATAGGTTGCTACTTCCCACTGTCTTGATTTAGATTGTTTCCTCTAAGATGCACGCTCCTATTTAAGCTCAGGCTTTGCTTCGAGCTGGTGCTTTAAGTTTCCAGGACACTGATACCTGAGCCCAGCTGGCTTCCCATGTTAACGTTCTTCAATCGATAGTTGTCCCTCAGTGCCTTGATCTCATCGACAATCTCCTTTTTCCTGAGCATCATACTTTCTTTGATCTGGATGACCTATTCTTTGGCCTTCTATTCTTCCATCCTTCGATGGCTGTACCGCTTCTCATCCTCTTGTATTTTCTTTAAAGCTATTTCTTTGTCCTTCTCCCTTTGTTACTGTACCCTCTAAATCTCGAGTTCCTATCGCTTCCTCAACTCGAACTCCTCTTGCTTTCTACGTTCAGTCTCATCTCTGCGCGCCCTCTAGACCTCCTCCACCATCTTGTCCTTGCTTTCAATCTTAGACAGAACACTGGCCTTCTTCTCTTCCTCCAGCTTTTGAAGTTTTTCACGTTATCTTCGCTTTTTAAGCTCCTCTTGCTCCCGCTCTAAGGCGATTCTCATGATCTGTTCCTGCCGTCTCGCCTCCTCTTGCTGCTTCAATTTCTCTTCTTAGAGTCTTATCATTTCCAGCATCTCTGCTTTCTTCATTTCTTAGCTAAGTTTCGTTGACTATCGGACCCTCTCCAGTTCACGCTCCTTCTCAGCCGCTTTCAGTTTAATGAGCTCTACCTGTTCACGCTTCATTCTTTCAATCTCCTCCACACGGGTTTCACTTTTCTAAACTTTGTCTTGGAGCTCCTTTTTCTATTTTTCTAAGGTTTCATCGCGCTTCATTTAGCTCTCTTTTAGCCTCTTTTCTGTCTCTTCGTGCTTTCGGAATTCTATCATGATCTATTATAGGCGTTTTTCTTCTTAAATCTCCCTTAACTTGGCCTCCCGCTCTTCCAGGTCCTATAGCTTTTTTATTTTTTATTCGAACATCTCTTTATTATAGGCATCTTTCTTGTCCTGCATGTCCCTTCGTTTTTTAGCCAGCTGTTCATCGCGTTCCCTGATTAATTTTAAGCGCTCTTCCTCTCGAGCGCGCTCTTTTTCACTGATGTCCCTCTGGCGAGATTCAAACTTGCTCGACATGTCTCGCTTGAGCTCCTCATCCTTGGCTTTGACTCGGGATTCCCGGATACGGTTTCGCTCCCTTAATTCGATCTCGCGTTCTCTCAATTTATCCTGGACCAGCTGCGCCTTTTCTCGGTCCCTTGCCTCAATGTCTGTCAGCTTTTTGTCCCGGTCCGTCGCCTTTTACCGCTCGTAGCTTAAAATAGTCTCGAGCCGCGCCAGCTCGCGCTGGTTCATTTAAAAAACCTTATTGGTCCAGTCTTGAGGCTTCGCTAGGCCATTCACAAAGAGCAGTTGTTGCCTGGAGGATTACGAATTAAGGACACTTTTGGATCCAAATCTAGGTGAGGACGAGGGGAACGACACATTACTATCCAACTGAGATATTGTGAACGAAGGGCTCCGATTCTATAATACGACTGGGGGATCCTTCAACGGAGACTTTGTGGGGGTTTGCTATTGTTACTGCTATTAGTTAGCTTGACCTTTACCTGCCTAATATAACGCATGCTGGATCCCTTGACTTTTGTCTGTCATGTTTTGTATTTATAATTAAAATTAAATCAGCCTTCTGGCAGACAACGGGGTTTTGGGGTTTTGGGGTTTTGGGG
>JBBARE010000013.1:0-6245 GCA_040399915.1 Bacteriovoracaceae bacterium | reverse complement strand
AAATGATTTGATTTGTTTTTTGATCTTGAGAGAAGGATGGTGTGGATACTTGGGGATACAATCAGGATCCAGGATAAACCACTCTAGAATACTGTCGAACCCGAGCCCTACCTACGGTCCCAGCGGTTCCGCCGCTTTCGCCCCTCTCCCCTGCCTGGCGCGCCGATGGGCTATAAATAGTCCTCTTAAATAGTTCAGGAGCCCGAGAATCGAGAAATGGGTGGCAAAACGAGAAATGGGTGACAAAACGGCACACGGTATATGGTGCCACCAGGATACCGGTCGAAATCGCCTGGAGAGCATTCGACCTCGAATGGAGGGCTCGGAAAGTCGCTGGTGGGCTGGGAAGTCTATAAATAGTCGTTTTCTAAGGAATCGAGAAATGAGTGACAAAACGAGAAATGGGTGACAAAACGGCTTACGAGAAATGGTGTGGGGATGGTGGTTTGTAAAAAAGTAAAAAAATTGATTTCGGTTTGAGGAAAAGTAATTGAGGCACCTTTAAATACTTTTCAATTATCAATTATGATGTATTCGTTTAAGAGCTTTATTTCGCGGGCGGGGGTGGACTACAAGGTTCACCAGGATCGCGGTGTGAGCTGGTGTGTTGCTAACGAGAACCGTGCGGAGCCGGCACATGGCGTTCGAGGTGGGTTTATCGCGGACGAGATGGGGCTGGGCAAGACGATTATGATGTTGGGTGTTATCGTGTGCAACTTTGCGTGCTACAAGCGGACGCTGTTGGTGCTGCCGAATGTGCTCGTTGGGCAGTGGCTCAAGGAGATTGAGCGTTCGTGTGCCCACAAGGCGTTGGTGTATCACGGCTCCAAAAAGAAGTCGATTACTCGGGAGATGTTGGAGGTCGCGCCGATTGTGGTGACGACTTATTCGGCGATTGGAATTCCTTTGAAGGGGGGTGGGGGGTGCGCCCTTCACGAGGTGGGTTGGGACCGCGTGGTGTTTGACGAGGCTCACCATTTGCGTAATCGAAATGGTCGTTTCTACGGGGCAAAGAAACTGAAATCGAGGTCCAAGTGGTTGATTAGCGGGACGCCGGTTCAAAATCGTAAGAAGGATTTCTTCAATTTGTGTTCGTTGTTGGGGTTTCCTATGAGTTTTGTGGTGGACGAGGCCGAAGGGCGAACCGAAGGGCGAACCGAAGGGCGAACCGAAGGGCGAACCGACGAGTTGTTTCGCGACTATGTCTTGCGTCGTACAAAGGCGGGCGTGGGAATCGATTTTGAGCCGTTGACGGTGGAACAGAAGGAGGTGTCGTGGAATACGGAAAATGAAAAACAGCGGGCCAAACATGTTCATGCTCAAATGGATATGGCGTTGAACAAATTGCGGTTCATTATGTTTGCGCGTCAAACTTGTATCCTGCCTCAAATGTTGAAGGATGGGGGTGAAGGTTCTTCCAAGATGGACGCGGTGTTTCGTTCTCTCGGTGAGAACAGGGGGAACGGGAATGGGAAGCTGGTATTCTGTCATTTTCATCAAGAGATCGATTTCATTTTGGCTCGATTGAGAGAAATCGGGTATGACCGCGTGGCGTCCTTTGACGGTCGGGTGAGTGGTCCTCAAAAGAACAAGATTTTGGAGAGCGATTTGGAGGTCCTGGTGTTGCAGATTCAAACGGGGTGTGAGGGTTTGAATTTGCAGAAAAAGTATAGCGAGATCTATTTCGTGAGTCCCCACTGGAATCCGGCGGTGGAGGAGCAGGCGATTGCCAGGTGTCATCGTATCGGGCAGACCAAGAGCGTTCAAGTGTACAAGTATTGTATGGATTCTTTTGGGGACCACGATGGGACCATCGAGCAGCATATCTTTAATACCCAACAGAGCAAGAAAGAGTTGAGCGACGAGACCTTTTATTCCTGTGTTCACTAGTTAGTTTGTAACGGCTCTAAAATGTAAAGATGTTTTTTCTTTTGTGTAGTGTAGAATACTGTGGAATACTGTGGAATCTTTTATACAAGTGAATCACATGCTTTCGCCTTACTCAAATGAATAATTGATTTTGAGAGAAAACGAGAGAAACCTGGTATACTAGTGAATGCTGCGGAATACCCTATGGGAAAATTACAGAAATGACTGGTGAACGAGGCTACGGCCGACGATTTGATTTTATATCATTCCAACAACTTGTTTATTGTCACTTCTTTCAACATACATCGAATTATTTTATTGTAACTCGACTCTATCTCTTCGTCTGTAGAACCTGGAAATGAATTCGTAACCAATTTCATATAATAGTCATGTTCACTCGTCTTTGTGTCTAAACTTTCAGGATATTCATTATTCCATTTTTTGTACTGACAGTAGTTGTAATGAGATAAATACTTTATTGCCTTTTGGGTTATTTTATTGTCGCTATCACATTTCCACTCGCCATTCTCTCTTACATAAATTACTTTTCTTTTTAAATCTGTGCAATGAATCGGTCTTATATGAATATCTGTATTTTTTAATTCTCTCACGAGTATTCCGCTTAAAGTATTCGAATAACCTCCAATATACGATTCATAATCGTCCAACGTCAAATTTATGGATTTGATAAAGTCCATGATATTCATTGCATTTTTACATTTGTCATTCAAGAAAAAATTCAAATTGAAATTCTTGTTGTTACAATTCGTCATCTTATTTATTGTTATTGCTTGTTGGCTTTCTTTTACTAATTCTTTGAATTCATCGGCGTTTTGTTTCAAAACATCTAAAAATACTTCTTTTAATGTATTTGTTGAATTCTCTTGATTCTCCATCATCATCTTCAAAACTTCCATCATTTCTATTGTTTTTCCTTTACAGGTATTCTTGTGTCTCCACAACGACGTTCGACTTCTAAATACACCCTCACATTTTTCACATACTCCTTCTTTTGGGGATTTTTGGGGACTAATTTGTTTCATTTTGTTACATTTCTCCCTTTTTTCATGTTTCGCTGTCGACATATGTTTATTGTAATCTTTTTTGTTATTTGTTGATATCTCACATAATTCACATGTATATTTGGGGATTTCGGGGGACAAATTTGTTTCATTTTGTTTCATATTATCCCTAAATATTTTTTTTTCATTTTTTTACCTTTTTTTTATCATGTCGACTTTTTTTATTATTTTTTTGTATCCTTACCTTTCTCGTATCAGGTAGTATTTTTTCAGTATTTTCAAATTCTTTTTTTGCAAAAGAAAAAATGGACATTTTTAAAATGTCTATTTTTCATCCCGACTTTTGAATTTACTTTTCGAATATTATAGAGTGCCCTTTTATGTCATCCTTCTCTCAAAAAAGATAAAATGTTTCCCTTTTGCATACTCTGGAATCTTTTACACAAGTGATTCAGCGTTCACCTTACTCAAAAGAATATTTCATTTTGAGAGAAAACGAGAGAAACACCGTATACTGTGGATCTTGCGCGGAATACCCAATAAAATCACAGAAATGACTCGTGAAACGACCTACGGCCCGCGATTTGAATAGCGCCCCTTTGTGTCATCGCAAGGGAGTGCCCCTTTGTGTCACCCTTCTCTCAAATACCCGAAATCATTTCCCTTTTCTAACTTGAATCCGCTTTTCTTTCCCCTTCTTTCTCCTTACTCAACATTATTTTTGAATTTGAGAGAAAAAAGGCTCCATACCGGAATACCTCACGCTCACACATACGCTCACACAGCGCTCACACATACACTCACACATCGCTCTCACATCGCTCTCACATACGCTCACACATACGCTCACACAGCGCTCACACATCGCTCTCATATCGTTCACACATCGCTCTCATATCGTTCACACATCGCTCTCATATCGTTCACACATCGACTGCTTATTGCGCTACTCATTCTAACATTTTTTGCATTTTTGAGAGAAAACGAGAGAAAAACCTCATACCTGGTATACCGCCAAACCATTCACTAATACCCGAACCCTGTCGTCCGTCTCACACAAATACCGACCCCTACTCGTTTACATTTTGGAGCCCCGCCACGCGCCAAAAAAAAACAGTTACACAACAATCTACTCTACTACTCTACTATCTCTTCTTCCTCCAGTTCACCTATCGCTTCTATCGTCGAGCCGTTCCACATTCCTACTGCTTCTTCCGTATCCGGATCATACAAAGTATTCTCATTTGAAATTAAGTATTCCTTGCCTTCGTGACTGAATTTACGAACTGATACTTCATCTTCTTCGCTTGTCTCGTTATCTACTTCCGCTTCCACTTCCACAACTGCATCTACCTGTGTATCACTCGGTGTATCACTCGGTGTCGAAACCACGCTAGCTAAATCTCTCTTCGCTTTCAAATTATCCGCTCTTTTTGCTTTCATCTTCTCAAATGCAGCCAATTGTTTCTCTGTTCTTGGTTTCTTCTCTTTCTCTTCCTTTACCTTCTTTTCCTTTTTTTCCTTTACTACTTTCTCTTTCTTCTCTTTTACTGGCTTTTCTACTTTATCTACATTCTCTACTTTCTCTTGCTTATCTACATTTTCTTCGTTTTCTACATTATCTACACGAGACATCTCCACAAAGATATCTTCTACTTCCACCTTCTTCACCTTCTTACTCTTCTTCTCCTTTTTTACACTCTCTTCCTCGTAAAATTTTAGACCTTCTTCGGCACTAAAATTATACTTTGCGGACAACACGCTTATCACTTTCATTACTTTCGACATCTTTGAGATTTTCTTACTTTCTTTGGTTCAAATACTTTACTTACCTTTTACCAGATCAATTTTTTTTATTTTACACCTACTTTTCACTATTCCTGCACTTTTATTTATTCACCTTCACTTTCACTTTCACTTTCACTTTCACTTTCACTTTCACTTTCACACCTAAAACCAACCTCCCCTCATCTTACGACTTCGACGACCACCACTTCTCGCTGCCGATCTGCTTCTCGCTGCCGATCTGCTTCTCGCTGCCGCCCTACTTCTCGCTGCAGCCCTACTTCTCGCTGCAGCCCTACTTCTCGCTGCCGATCTACTTCTCGCCGCTGATCTACTTCTCGACGCTGATCTACTTCTCGCAACCATTTTATATATATTGAGATTTTTTTCCTAAATCTTTTTTGGAATTCTAAAAATTTTACACGAAACACATCTTCCGCAAATCTACACTTTCCACATTCTTTATCTCATTACAAAATGTTCGATCCATCGTATACTTACCACAGCTTTCCACCAGCAATCCATTTGCATAAATTCCATAATTACACATATCATTCTCATGTTCCAACGCGATGTGGTATATCCTATATTTTCCCTTTGGGTATACTTTCGTTCGCTTATCTCGGCACGCCGGCAATCTGTACTTTCCTTCTGTCATATAAATATATCCTAATGTTTTCTTTATTATTTCCCTTTCTTCTTCTGTTATCGTATCCACCAGTATACTGTGGCATCCCGTTAGAATCAAATCTTTTGTTAGCTTGAATTCTTCCTTCTCACAAACATACAGTTGATCTTTTATTCTCTCTTCCACACCCACATTCGTCATCTTTTCCCTACCTACTTTGTAGATCTTTTGGAATCCTGACTTACAAGTGAACACATGATCTGTTTTATTCAATTCTTCGATCTTCACGTATCCTCTCGCTGTCAGAATCTCGGTGCCTTCTAGAAAACACACTACATTCGCGGCATATGTTATGCTCACATTTACCGTACTTGAATACTCGTATGGAACTATCGTATTTGCACTTGCTGCTCCAGAATTGTAGGCAATCAATATTTTGGCGTTATTATTCGTAAAGAAATTCGTTGATGAGTAAGCAGACAAATCACTCAATAAATTGAATGCATAAATATCCAACGGGTAAGTCGCAGGTGACAGACCACTATATCCTATTCCTGTATTCGACCATGTCCAGCTTCCACCTTGTGTGCTTGTTACTGTACCATTTTCTAATGTTGTGCCATATGTTGTCAACGCCAGTGACCCCGAATTCGTACTTACTGTTCCGCTTGACGTTACCGCTGTAGCAAACGCCGACAGAATATACGGAGTATTCGCTTGGTAATTCGTCCATGCCGAACTTGGAGACAAATAACCGGCACCCGGCGCTGTCCACCTCGCTGTTCCACCTGAATCACAATCTGAAACTGAACCTGAACCTGTATTTGAACCTACAAAAATATTCGAAGGGGCTGAACCTGGAGAGTACCCTTGATTCACATAACACTCGGTAATCGCTCCGCCGTTCGAATCGCCTGCAATGCCGCCGCCGAAGACAATAT
>JBBARE010000012.1:0-8581 GCA_040399915.1 Bacteriovoracaceae bacterium | reverse complement strand
AGCCTGTAATGCAGGCCTAGTTCTTGGCAGATAAGACAGTAGATAGACAAACAAACTACAGGGGGAAGCATGGACGCAAAGAAACCAGAAAGGCTCATAGACCCGGGGAAACTCGGAGAATCGATTCGCTCAAGCATTGAAGCCCTCCAAAAATCTGGGCATTACGAAAAAGCACTCGAGGAAGCCGAATCTGAGAAAGGGGAAATATCGCTTTACGAAAAACACATCATTAGTTATATAGAAAACATAATCCAAAACGAGAAGGAGTTGCCTATAGAAGAAGCAGATACACAAGATCAGTTAGTAATAATCGAAGCATTAAAGAGTAAGAACAAAGTGAAAGAATAACCAGAACAAGAGGATCAATGCATGCAGAAGGAGTGCCTATAGCGGGTAACTAAAAAACACGAGAACCAAGTCGAAACACAACACATAGGAGAATGGACTTATGGATATCGTGTCATAAATAGGGCGGGACTACGGTCTCGCCCTATTTGATTTAAGGCAACAATGCCTAAAACAAAGGAGACACAAATAGAGAAAAAAGACAACGCAAATAAGAAGAAACGAGTAACAAAAAAAGTGACAGACGGGGACCTTGAAAAATTCTTCAATGAAGAGAACAAGAAGGCGCCAGAAGTCAAAAGTTTGGAAGAAGTCAAGCATGAGATGTATAACCTTGTGCAAGACCTTCGAGAGATGGAAATCAGAATTTCAGAGCACTATGAAATTAGTGCATTTGAAGCAAGATTCCCAAATAGCGAAAAACGAAGAAAAAAGATCTTTGATGAAAGATCACACATTCGAGAAGAGATCAGCAGAAAGTTGAGATTTTTAATCGAAAACGGAATGAACGAAATTGAGATTCCTGATGAGTTACCTTTTTTGCCAAAGCGTGGCATTAAAGACCTTATCTTGAATCTCCCTTAATAGAAATGGAGAAAAATATAGATATATTAAACATAAATAGAAGTGGATTTGAATCAATAGTTCTTATCTACGGAATTGATAGTAATCCTGAAGGATGGATTAATGAAGACTCACTCATTAATCTAGCAAGCGGTGGAAATGCAGCAAAGCGCATGATAAGTGAAGTACTAGATAAACTTAGCGATGAGTGCTTGGTTGAACGAAGAAAAGTGGGTGGAAGAGGATTCTTTCGGAGAACGATCCTTGGCATCTCAACAGCAAAACAACTTAGAGATGTAGATGATATTTCACTGAGTAAAACCTTTGCGGTTGGTGATGATGGGATGATTTGGAAACCGGAGCGTGGAAACCCCAAGAACTTTGAAGAGTTAATTGGGCAGAGTTCAGCAAAGAATCTAATTCTAAAGAATCTCAAATGGAGCCAACGAAGTGGTGAAACTCCAATGTCTATGTTGCTCTATGGGCCATCTGGCTCCGGAAAAACACTGATCGCGGGGTTAGTTAGTTCGTACTTGGGACTACCTTTTATTTCATTATCAATGGCTGATGCGAATTCGAACGAATTACAAAATGCCCTTGAACTTGCCGAAGATGGAGCGGTTCTATTTCTGGATGAGTTACAGGCTGCAAAGAAGTCAACAAAGGATTCGATCTTGGTATCGCTCGACCCGAATAAAGCAAAGAACTTTGTTGCCATTGCTGCGACAACAGATCCAGGTGATCTGACTTTGCCACTTCGTCGGCGCTTCCCACTAGAGGTTCCACTTGTTGAATATACGGTTACTGAAGCCGAACAACTTGTAACTCAAAGAGCACAAGGCTTGAATCTAAATCTAGAGTCAGGCACTGCGTTCATGATTGCAAGGACCGCTCGTGCAAATCCGGCAAGAATTGCACGTTTGATAACAGAATCTCGAATGCTGGTGGACGATGGAGAAATACTAGAACGTAAGTCTTTCTTAGAGCACCTTGAGCAAACGGGAAGAGATGCGCGAGGAATTGATGACATTGAACTTGAAATGCTCACATTTCTTCGAGATGAAAGTACAGGCCCCGCAGGTATGTCTAAATTTGTTGACGTACTCGGACTGGACATCGGTTATGTAAGAGAAAAACTTCACATGTTGAGACGAGAAGGACTTGTCAAAAATATGGGTAGATCAGGGCACACAATTACAAGGAAAGGCAAAGATTATCTAGAGAGCCGATCCTTGTAGTAGAAAAACAAATCGGACGGGGGAAATTCCCCCGTCCGATTCCAACAAATAAAGGAGAAAACTAATAGCAAACACAACAACAAACAGAGTAAACGTACAAACAGACCATCTCATACTAGATAATTACATCGTCACTGGAGTGGCGTTCGAAGTTATCCAGGATGCAATCAGTAAAGGCAAAGACCCTGAAGAATCAGTCGCTCAAATTCTTGAACTTGGCGCATCAGTTCTTCAGTACGGGAGTTCACGCACTACCGTAGAGTCAGTTAGTTCTGAGATCCAAAGAATTATCGATCGGCTGCGGTATGTGTCACAAAATGAATATAACCAGATTCTAAATCAGCACAAGGCTTCAATTAATGAGACCTTTTCGCAATTTTTAGACCCAGGTAGAAGTTCTAGCGTGCAATCTCAAGTTCAATCTCTCGTTAAAGAATATGGACTCAATGCCCAACAGGCAATGAATACCGTCTTGAACGATCCAAATGGGCCCTTTGCATCGTTAAAGGTTCAATTTGAAAACAAGATTGGAGGAATTGAAGGCAAGCAAGTCGATATTCTTAAAGACTTGTCTGCTATATCGGAGCGCTTAAAAATGACCGAAACCCTTGAAGATGCGTATCAAAAGAGCACATCTAAAGGGCTTGATCATGAAGCCTCTATCCTCCAAATTGTTGAGCGCTTTGTTAGCCCTCTCAAAGACCAAGTAGTAGATGTCAGCAAAGACATTGGTTTAGACGGCACCAAAAAAGGTGACGCTATGGTGAGGATTAACGAAGATGAGACCAAGTCAGCATCTACCGGTTATGTAATTGAGGCGAAGGATCAGAAGTTAACTCTGCCTGCTGCTTTAAAAGAACTCGAACTTGGGATGAGTAATCGTGGCGTGAAAGTAGGAATTCTCGTCTTTGCTCACAAAGAGCAATTACCAACAAACGGAAGTCCCTTTCGTTTGTATTCTGGAAATCGAATACTCGTTGCACTGGGAGAGGGAAATGTTCATTTGGAACTGGAAGTTGCGTGTAACTTGGCTCGAAGTATCGCGTTGCAGTCTGAAAAGGCCATCGCTGAAGATACGGACATCGACCACATCTATGAAAAGGTTGATAAATTATCAACTGTTATAGAAGAGGCTCGCGGCATAGAGAAGGGGACTTCAATAGCGAAGAAAGGTATTGAAGCAATTGAAACTTCTTATAAAAAACTGCGTGACGAGGCCTTGAGTATCATTTCAGATATTCAAGTCAAGAAAACATAAAGAAAGGGGAGTCTTCGGACTCCCCTTTTTTATTCTTTCCAGCCCGCCTCTTCCAAATGGGAAAAGAATCTTTTTCTCGCCCTAAATATTTGAACACCGACTGCATTCACGCTAGCACCGACTATGTAACCCTCATTAACCAATTGAGTTGGTTCTAAATTATTTCCGGCATACCTGATCAATGCTTGGTCAGCCAAACTCAACTTCTTGAATGCTTCGATTATCATGTCGCCTTGCCAGGCACCCTTTGTAATGTCTTCATCCGAACTTTCAAATTTAGACAACCAAGAATCAATACCCTCTTCACCAGAGCCACTATCTTCTTCATGGATAGATTGTTGAACTATACCTTTGCTCTCTCGGATAAAAGTTCGATAATTTTTCTGAAAAGCCCAATAAATCATGTTTGTAAGCCAAGTATTAAGAGAAGATTTACTTGCATCAAACTTATCTATTTTGATAAAGATTGCCAGAAGCGCATCATTAAAACTTTCCTCGCACATTTCTGGAGTGGCGCCAGGATAATTTGGATGCTTTTGAAATAACTTTTGACTTGATTTCTTTACTCTGCTGATAATTGTTAATCCAACGGAATTTTGACTATTAGAATCTCTATCTATCCTGATCATTTCAACTAAATTAGTTGCGATATCCGAATTTCGTTTTTTTATTTCAGAACTTATTTCGGACAAGGTATAAGTCTCATCGCCAATCTTCCACCCAGACACTATGAACCTCCACCCTTAATCTCATCCAAGTCAGAAATAGCAGCCTGAACTTGGACTGCCTGATTGCTGGTTGAGATAAAGCGTTCTAAAAACTTTTCTGCCATAGCGGGACTATCTACCGACTTTAAATAGAAAGCAAGCATCCGGTGAATTGGCTGTTTTGTGTCGAAAAAACTTGGGAGCGTTTCTTGGGACATGTTTTCGGCAAAGTTACTTAAAAAATCGCGTTCTGGCTCTAGAAGAGGAGTAACTTTCTTTTTTGAGAGCAAGAGTATCGCGTGTTGTAATTCATAAGTGAATAGAGACCATTCATCTATTTCGATGGCATTCGAACCTAGAATATGCTGATTTGATTTAAATGGGATGTAAACCAATTTGTAATAAGCATCAGGCTCGAGTCGCTTGTCACGTAACATTTTCAAATTTCTCCAAGAAATTTCAGCAGCCTTTTCTAAATTTCCCAAATTCGCTAATGCAACTGATTTGTTATCTTCGATCATTATCGAGTTGCTGTAGGAGTCCTTAATAGCCCACTCAAATCCCTTTAAAGATTCCTCAAATAGCCCCGAACTAGCAGCCATAAAAGAAAGTGATTGAGCATTTCGCTGGAATCCCCAACGAGATTCAGAAAAATCTTCATATTGATCTATGAGAAGCAATTCATGTCTTAGATGCTCTTGCAAATAATCTCTCAATTCATTAAATCGGTCCTCCTGGAAAAAGTTGAAGGCCGAACTGAATCGCATACTTCTACCACAGATAAAGACAAGGTCCCTAAATAGAGACTCAGGAAATATTGCAAGACTATGCTCGACGACTTTTACTTTATAGAAGAGTTCCATGATTGGTGAGTTAGTGTCTAACCAGGAAACAAAATTTGCCTCAATATCTCTTATTTTAATTTCAGGCTGTAAGTACAAAATATATGAAAACTCACGATACTCAGGCAAATTGAGTTCTGAGAGAACTAAATTGAATATGACGGGCGTTCCCGAGGAAATATCAAAAGCAGTTTGGGAATTATGAGAACTATAAAAAATTATATTTCTGATTGGGTTATAAAAGTGTGAATACAAAGATTGAAGATCATTTTCATTCACCGCCTGAGTGATGCGATTAGTAAGGCCTTCTTCAGGAGTCCCTAAATTATTAATCGGAGAATACGCACGGATTTTACGTCTACTTACCGTTTCAGTATGTTCGGGGAGCAGGAAGTCTACGAGGCCTCTCGCAAATAAATTTGTGGTAGTTGAAAGATAACTTTGAGTGCTTGGCGTTACAAAGTCTTTGTTTAGTTCTCGAGCGCTAATTCGTAAGTAAGCGAGAATAAGAGGATCAATATCAGTTACAATTTTGGATTGGATACTAATAAAGGATGATTCAGGCATCTCGTTTGCGCTAATAATTTTTCCATCATTATCAATGATGTTGAATAAACCCAAACTCCATACACTTTGTACACTTTTCAAATAAGATGCCAACTCTGAATCCAAAAGGTTTGCGCTAATTGGTTTAGGGGCATAGTTACTCAGCACTATTTCAGTAAGACTCTTGTGAGAGATTGTGGTTTTTCCTCCCGATCCCGGTCTAGCCCTACTCTGAGTGGTTGCTAGCAATACTGTGGAAAGTTGTAAGAAAACATCGGTATTCGTGGTCCTTAATTTCTTAAGGGTTCTATAAAAGACGACGGCCTCAGGGGGCAATTTCAGAAGTTGTGAATCTATAAGACTTTCACAACTCGCGGTATCTACCTCAAATTCCCCCGTCTTCTTCGCCCGCTTAGCCATATTGTTCAAAAGAAGTTTGATTAGGTAAGGATGACCTCCCGTTACATTTCGAACTGATCTTGAAACCCTGTCCATTTTCTTAGGATCAAGTTCAGGCCTTACTTTTTTAATAATTTCAGAAATGTTTTCAGAATCAAGTTTCTGAAGTGATTTATCTAGGCGCGCATCTGGTAAGCGTTCAGTCAGTAAATCTAGTAATGACAACTCAGTGTTCTCTTTTTTATTCGACTTTTTCAACAAATTTACCGTTATAAGTATTAGAGGGGACTCCACTGTTTCAAACAAGCGGAAAAAGGAACTTTGAGTCTTAGGATCTAAATTCAAAATTTGCTGAGGGTCATCAAGGATTAAAATGAAATTACTAAATTCTGGATAAATAGTGTGGGTAAAATTCTTAAGCCTCAACCAATCATTTTGAATCAATCCTTTGTCTACTGTTATGGTGGACGTGGGATTCTTTCGGTGAAATGCAATTCTAGATCCCAATGCAAGAAGTTCTAATTCTGGGTCAACATCTAAATCTCCACGGTTTACTTGCTTTGTCCAGGATTTGTAGTAGTCATTCTTTTCTTCCAGATAGCCCTTCTCTAGTAATTTCCTAAAGATGGATGAAAATATCTGGTCATACACTGAATAGATGGGTTCTTCACCTAAGAATTCAAGTTCTACCTTAACGCCAATAAAACCAACAGGTAAGTTTTCGGGTAGAACATTAGTAAATGAGGTTTTTCCGCTCTTCTCTGGGCCGTAGATAATGAAGTTCTTAGTTCCATTAATGATTCCTTGACCTATTTCATCGAATAGCGGCTCACCGTTTTGAAATTCAATTTCATTTGAAGTCGGACGCGGAATTGGAAACTCGGCACCAAAGGGATCTAATTCAGCCATTACAACCCCCTCGTGCTCTTCCTGTCATTCAGGCTAGAAGAACAAAATACTTGATTCAGGATCAGAGTTAAAGCCCCCCGAGTCTAATCTCAGGATCTGACCCAAAAAACATCAAACCACTTCTATGGCTTTGGGCTCTAGATAATCCAGTCTGGCATCGCCATACTAATTTCATGGATTTCGATTCAGGAGCCTTTATCGCGAGTAAATTCTCTGAATATCGCAGCAGATATTCGGAACTTTCGTCCTATTATGAAAAAAAGAAGAAGCCTCTGAGTCTATTTGGGAAACCATTAGTGATAAAGGGTGAAACTTTCATAAGCACTCGACTTATGGGAGAAAAATTCGACTATGCATTTCATAATTGTGGTTTAGTGGCATACCCCAGCCATCTTGAGAATAATGCGGGTTACTACGAGAGAGAGTTATATCTTAATGCGGAGCAAAGAGAATTAGTAGAAGAAGCCTTCTCGAAGTTTATTTACAAAGAAGATCCATTCACATTCGCATTTGAGAATTATAGAGGTCTTTGGGCTTGGGGAATTTCGCACGAGTCCATGGAGAGAAATGACAATATCAATTTCTCAGGTCAGTTTGGAGATTATTTGAGTTTGTGCGTTGAGGACTACTTTGAGATTGTTGAGAAGTTATTTAATTTACGGGAATTTAAGAAAATAACTTATAACGAAGACGAGAGTGAATTTTCTTATATTGAATTGATTGTCGGAAATAGTAATTCACAAAATACCGTGCGGAGCCTTGATCCCCAGGAAAGGAAAGGTCAAATCTCAAATTACTTTTTGAAATTGTTGCTCGCACGTTTTTACACTTGCAATCATTTTGAGGAGAAAATATGTAGATTGTGTGGTGATAATTTTTGGCCTCAAATGTCCGCGGAATGGGCGGGGAGGGTTCCACCTGATTATTGCGGCTTGTGTCTAGAAATGGCTTTTAGTGGGAGTACCGAATTCTTTCGATTAATGTCCTACTCAGAGGAAAAACGAATTGAGAATTTTATTTTTGGTATAAAGACATTTAGCGACTTCTTTGGATTTATCCCGAGAGCAGGTACGGCCAAGAGAAGAATCATTATGCAACTCAGAAGAACTGGAGTTAGTGGAGAAGACTTAGATCTGGCGCTTATGGCATCTTCATTACTACCATGGCATGAAACCGCTAAAAAGATGTTTGGATCCTGGGCTCATTTATTAGAAGCAGCAGATTTGTTGGAGCACAGACAAAGAGGCCGTGGAGGACATCAATCGATAGGTACTGACGGGCACCTTTGCTTAAGCATGGGGGAGCGAGCGGTTTGTGAGTATTTAACAAGAAAAGGAATTGCTCACATTAAAGAACCCGTGTACCCGATAGACGAGAAATTAAATCCCAACGGGCTACTTCGAGGTGACTTTCTAGTGGGTTCTGTTTTCATCGAATTTGCCGGCATGATGTCCAATAAGGAATACGCGGAAAGAATGAGTCAGAAGAGTAAATTGGCCAAATTGAAAGGTATTCCATGGATCAAGGTTGAAGGTTCTCAACTAGAAGATCTAGATGAAATGCTAACGCTCATTTTGGCAAAAGAGCAGATTAATAATTAATTAATCAGCCACGCATCAGCCACAGCCTCTAAACATGGTGAGACTTCAAGCAACAAGCGGTGTTATAATTTGCCTGTGAATGATGCTTACAAAGCGTCTTTCCCGGGGCGTCTGGTACCTACGGATCAGAAGGTTAGGGGTTCGAATCCCTTCGCGCGCACAAGTTAAGCTC
>JBBARE010000011.1:0-55182 GCA_040399915.1 Bacteriovoracaceae bacterium | reverse complement strand
TCAAAATTAAATATGATTGAGAAAAGACGTTCATCGAAGCGAGCATCATTCCTGCGACTAGAAACTTTTTCATAAGAGAACTCCTTAAATGCATTGAAAGTGGCAGGAGCATACAGGAGTTTAGTGTGTGTCGCTATGAGTCGTAAAGTTTTTACAATTGAGGTAAGTGCTCAAAAAAGAAGGGGCCCAAAGAGGGCCCACTTATTAATACTGAATGAGGTCTCTGGCCGCGACCAGAATTTTGTTCATATCTGGCAAAGTCGCTCTTTCGAGGATTCGGTTAAAACCCACTGGGGTAAAGGTCGAACCCACACGCTTAACCGGGGCATCTAAGAATTCGAACGCGCGCTCGTTAATAACACTGACAAGCTCACCACCGAATCCACCGAAAACTTTATCTTCGTGAACGACAAGAGCGCGGTGAGTTTTCTGTACGGTCGCTACGATGGCGTCGTAATCAAGAGGGTTCAGTGAACGAAGATCTAAGACTTCAACTTCGTAACCTTCTTTTGCAAGAGCTTCAGCAGCTTCAAGTGAGAAGTGAACAGTATTGCCGTAAGTGATGATCGACAGATCAGTCCCTTCGCGACGAACACGCGCTTTACCAAAAGGAACTTCGAAATCTTCCGGAATCGGAGTCATGGCATATTTAGCGTTATAAAGAGATTTTGGTTCAAGGTACACAGTTGTACCACGTGAACGCATAGAAGTTCTTAACAGGCCCGCTGCATCGTCAGCGAACGCTGGAACAACAACTCTAATACCTGGAAGAGTGCAAAGAGTTCCTTCTAAGTTTTGTGAGTGATAAAGACCACCACCAATGTATCCGCCAGAAGCTAAACGAATCGTGATGTTCGGTGAGAAAGCTCCGTTACTTCTCCAGTAATCGTGAGAGGTCTCAACCATTTGCTCCATCGCAGGCCAGAAATAATCGGCGAATTCAGCCCCCTCAACAACGACGCGGATTTTATCCTGATCGAAGCGAGACATTCCGTTGGCCGTTCCAAGAATATAATCTTCAGCGATTGGTCCATTGAAAACACGGTGTTTTCCGAATTCCTGCTGCATGCCTTTGGTTACGTTGAAAATACCACCTTTCTCTTTATTCGCAACATCCTGACCCCAGATATAAGTGTGAGGGTTGTGACGGAATTCTGCTTTCAAGGTACCATTGATTGCGTCGATAAATTTTTTAGATTCACCTGATTCAGAATGAGTTCCATCAGTATACTTTTGAGGAACATAAGCTTCAGGAACGACGAAGTCCCAAATAGATTCAGGAGTTGGGTTTGGAGCTTTGACTGCTTTTGCATGGGCTTCAAGAAGTTCAGCTTTAGCAGCAGCTTCAATTTTTTCAATTTCTTTTTCAGTAAAGATTTTTGCTTTTAATAGATCATCTTTAAATTTTGGCAGAGGATCCTGAGCTTTTGCATCAGCACGCTCTTTTTCATCTCGATACCACTCATGATTATCTGAATTTGAATGGTTTCCTATACGAACGCACATAGCGTGGACGATCACTGGTTCCGCATTTTTAATGGCATGCTCTTTAGCAGAGATCATTGCGTTCATAGAATCAAAAACATCTTTTCCGTCGCATTTAACGATTTGAAGATTTTTAAAACCAGTGAAGTTATCACACACAAATTCGTTTGCTGTCTGATCACACTTTGGAACTGAAATACCGTAGCCGTTATCCTGAAAAACAAAAATAACTGGAAGTTTTTCGTTTGAAGCACCATTGATTGCCTCATAACAGTAACCTTCTGAAACAGAAGATTCACCCTGTGATGAAATCGAAACACCTTTGTGCTTATAAACTTTCATCGCCCGACCAACACCAACAGCGTGAAGAGTATGGTTACCTGTACAAGAAGAAACGTTGTGAACGTTCCATTCAGGTTTAGCGAAGTGATTCGACATATGACGACCACCAGAGGCAAGGTCAGTGGCTTTGGAGATACCATTTAAAAGAATTTCTTCTGTCGTTAGACCTGCCGACAATGCTGTTAACATGTCTCGGTAGTATGGGAAAAGGTGATCTGTTTTTTTATCAAAAACCTGACCGATGGCGAGTTGAATAGCATCGTGGCCAGCATAAGGGGCGTGGTATGACCAACCGAGTGCTTGTTTTAAATAATTGGGTGCGCGCTCATCAATCATGCGTCCCAAGATCATGAGATGAAGCCATTTTTCTAATGTCTTCTTATCCGTTTTTTTAATATCGTGGTGCTTAACGACCTTCATAAGATCTCCATCTTTGTCACATAAACGTAAGTGAATTTGAGTGGCTGAAGGTACCACAAGGGCCTATGGTCGGCAATAAGATGGTCTTATTAACGCAGAACGAAGTAGATCAGTAACCTAAAAAAGCGACACCCCATTCCCGGAACATATTTTCTCTGAGAATTCTGGCACCTGGACGGTACTCGGATGGGTCCTTGGAAGGGAAAGGAATTTCTTGAGGGTCCTCGCTGTCAGGCTCTTTTTTGTGAGGGACAAGGACATAAAGGCTTCGGATAAATGTGTTTTGATCCACGCCAATCTCAACCGGTAGAATGGGATCGAGCTGACTGTTGTATTGTGGATAGATGCAATAAAAAGGATAATCAGGAATTTTCACACGCCAGTGTTCTTCAAAATCCTGGAGGGAAATAGAAGAATATTTCATTTCTTTTAAATCTTTCATCATCCATTCAATCGCCCCTTCTCGGGTCACACAAACACCATGGTCAAATTGCATTTTTTCTTTTGGCAATCTCACATCATAGAAAAGGTAATCGTAAAAAATACCGTCCACTTCAAACTTATCCTTTTCAACTATTTTTCCAGACCATTTAAGAGATTTATCAAGGACAGGAGTCGTTGCTAAAAAGTGAGGCTTAGTGGGTGAGACAAACGTGAAATCAAATTTTTTATCTTTATGAATGGATTCGACATAAACATTTGGTTTTGCCGCAAAAACCTGACCCTGTCCTGGGTAGTAATGCTGCTGGATTCCTGGGTATTGCCAAGGACCAGGTGAATACATATTGGGGTAAAAGTAATTTCCTTGCGTCGCCCACCATGGTTGAACATTAGGTTGATAGAGCGGCGTTGGAAAATTAATGAAAGGATTAGCAGGGCCGACAGGACCAAAGCAGCCCTGAAAAACCTGGGGCTCAAAGGCCATTCGATGAACGCACTGAAATCCAACACTTTGAGTCCAAGTTTTCATCATGCCTGGAGGACAATTGTTATAGACCTGAGCTTTGGCATCGAAAACGATAAGTGAGAAGAAAAGAAATAAAATTTTATTCATTTTTTCACCATCTGGACATTAACTTCAATATGTTGAGTTTTGACTTCAACTTTTTTGAGAAATTCGCAGCCCGTTTTATCCGATGCACGCACTTGATACTTTCCTGGCTTAACAAAAAATTCAAAAGATCCACCAACGGGGACTTCAGTATGCATGAGAAGAAGTCTTTCTTTGTATTCTTCTTTATCAAGAGAGAGCCAAACCATGACTTTATTTGAGCAACCATCAACCGTTGCCACTTTTCCTGAAATAGAATCAGCAATTGAAATGGCATAAGCATTAAAGGTTAAGAGAATGAATAAAAAGGCATATTTCATACCTAGTCATTATCGGAATAAAGCGGCGAAAATTTGAATCTTTCGTACTGGACTGTTTGCGTCGGCTAAAAGTTAGAGCTTTCACTTGATTAACTTCAAGTCTTCATCATAAACTGCCGAAAAGACATTATCTAATACCCCTTTTTTGGAGCATATATGGCGAAGACCGTTGCTGATGGATTCTATACAGATCCACGTTTAGAAAAAGCAAAAAAACTCATTGAAGAAGCTCTTAAAGAACACTCTTCGCACATCACTGGTGTGAAGCCTGCAAATCCTGAGCTAAAAGAAACATACGATAATCTTTTAAAAAAGATGGCCGAATACCGAGGCGGCGCTCTTTTCTATAATTATCTTGGTTCAGGAATCGGAAACGGTCCTTTCGTAGAACTTGCAGATGGATCAGTTAAATACGATTTTATTACAGGTATCGGCGTTCATTACATGGGTCACTCGCATCCTGGAGTTATTGGAGCGCAAATTAATGGTGCCATTTCAAACACGGTGATGAACGGTCACCTTCAACAGAACGTTGATACAGCAGGACTGCTCGAACTTATTTCTAAGCAAGCTTGTAAGTACGGTGCTGGTGTTAAGAATGTTTTCTTATCAACATCTGGTGCAATGGCAAATGAAAATGCTTTCAAAATCATTTTTCAAAAACGCTCGCCTGCTTCAAGATTTTTTGCATTCGAAAAATGTTTTGCCGGAAGGACTCTAGGTATGGCCTGGGTCACAGACAAGGCAGCTTATCGCGCAGGCCTGCCGAAAACATTGGATGTAGATTATATTCCTTTCTATTGTGAATCAGATCACCAGGGTTCAATTGATCTTGCAGTAAATGCGATGAAAAGATGGATCAACAGATTCCCAGGTCAACACGCTGGATTCGTGATGGAACTTATTCAAGGTGAGAATGGCTCTTGGGTTGGAAATACAGAATATTTTGAAGCTTTAATTAAAGTTTGTAAAGAGCACAACATTTCAGTTTTCGCTGATGAAGTGCAGAGCTTTGCGAGAACAAAAGAACTTTTTGCTTTCCAATATTTTAAACTCGATAAATTAGTTGATGTTGTTGCGATTGGAAAAAACTCACAAGTGTGTGCGACATTATTTACTGATGATCACAAACCGAAGCCAGGACTTATGTCCCAAACATTCACTGGTTCTGCCGCTCAAATTGCAGCTTCTCACTATGTGATAAGTTCAATTGTTGATGGTGGTTATCTTGGCGAAAATGGAAAAATTGATAAACTTCATCAGCACTTTAAAGCTAACCTTGAAAAACTTGCTCTCAAACATCCTAAAAAACTTTCTGGTCCATTTGGTATTGGAGTGATGGTTGCGATGTCTGTCTTTGGTGGTGATGAAGCAAAATCAAAAGCGTTTACGATGAAACTTTTTGAGAATGGTTGTTTATCATTCATAGCAGGAGGTCATCCGACTACTCGTGTTCGATTTCTACTTCCGGCAATGGTAACTGAGAATAGACATATTGATGAGGTGTGCGCTTTGATTGATAAAACACTTTCTGAAATGGAATAACTAAATGTTCATCATCCGTCCTATTGAAGGTAAAGACCTGGATGGGTTGATGGAACTCCTGGAGAAATCCGGGCATGGACTTACGTCTCTTCCAAAAGATCCAGAAGTCCTAAAAAAACGCATTCGTATTTCTGAAAGAAGTTTTCTTCATCGCGAGGATGGACCCGGTGGTGAAGATTATCTTTTTGTTATGGAAGAACTATTTACCGGAAAAATTGTTGGTGTATGTGCCATCATTTCTAAAATTGGTGGATTCGAACCTTATTATTTTTACCGAATGGAAAAAACTCATCACGAGTCAAAGTCTATTCATGTGAAAAATGATATTACGACTCTCCATTTTCACTTCATCCACAATGGCCCAGCAGAAATCTGCTCCCTTTATCTTCACCCTGAATACCGAAATTCTCAAAATGGAAGATTTCTTTCATTATCCAGGTTTTTATTCATGGCCGAGAACAGAAAGTTTTTTGAAGATCAGGTAATCGCAGAACTTAGAGGAATGGTTAATGATTCCGGTCACTCTCCTTTTTGGGATGCAGTTGGAAAACATTTTTTCAAGATCGATTTCCCCACTGCCGACTATCTCTATGTGAAAAATAAACGTTTCATTGAAGAGCTTTTGCCAAAATTTCCCATTATTACCAATCTTCTTCCAGAAGACGCTCAGTTTGTTGTTGGTAAAGTTCATCCCAACACAGAACCGGCGAAGCGAATTCTTGAGCAAGAAGGTTTCAGATTATCCGGACTCGTTGGTATATTTGAACCTGGACCCGTTTTAATTGCAGAAGTTGATAACATCCGCGCTATCAAAGAGAGCACCATTGGGGCAATTGCCGAAGTATCGGATAAAAATTTTAAATCGGAAGTCTTTATTATTTCTCGCACGACAGGAAACTTCCGATCTGCCCTGGGCGGGGTCGTTAAACTTAAATCAGGTGGCTACAAGATTTCAGGCGTGACTGCTGCTGCGCTCAAGCTTCGCTTAGGAGATAAAATCCGCTTTGTTTCCTTTAAACCGAAGGTTCCGGTCAAGAAAAAAGTCTCGTCCAAAAAGAAATGACTCCCGCTCTAAATTAAGGCTTGATAATCCCTTCATAAAATTGATGAAATAGAGTCAATTATTATTACGAATTTTCACTTTCAAAGGTTTCGTCATGAAGACCCTTTTAGCCCTTTCTCTCCTCTTTTCTTCAATGGTTGTTTTTGCTGAAAACAAAATCACATTATTTGTTTCTTTAAGCCCTGCCGGTTCTTTTCAGGCAGTAACCAATAAAGCGAAAGGAAATTTGTTCAAGCAAGGTGAATTGTTCACTGCGGATAAAATTTCTGCAAGCATTGAATCGTTTAAAACGGGAATCGAACTTCGTGATGAGCACACATGGAAACATATGAACTCAACGAAGCACCCTAAAGCAGTTTTAACTGACCTCAAGGCATCTGCTGGAAAAGCAACTGCAAGCCTCGAGCTTAATGGCGTAAAAAAACCAATCAATATCACTTACAAAGTTGTTGGCCAGGAAGTGAATGCAAAGTTTGCAGTCAAAGCTTCTGAGTTTGGTTTGTCAAAAGTTGAGTATCTTGGAGTTGGTGTTAACGACCTCATTGCCGTAGAAGCGAATCTTCCATTCAAAACAAAATAATGAAGTTAGCTGTCATTGGTCTGCTTCTATTTTACATAGGCTGTCAGGACTATAACTCTAATACGTTTGATAGAGACAGATACGGTGAAATTGAACTGATTGGTGGCGCAAAATTTGCTGTCGCTTACCCAGTCCTACAAACTAATTGCATGAATTGCCATCGACATGCCCAGTGGTCTGAATATACCAACAAGCAGGACTGGGTAGATAACGAAAATCTCGTTGTTCCCCTAGACCCGAATAACTCACAATTAATAACCAGAATCATTAATCACGGAAGTGCCAACTCTGACATGCCTCAAGGTGGAAACGCCTTACCAGCAGCAGATTATCAAGCGTTGGTTGATTGGGTAGCGGACTTCAATACCCCATGAAATACCTCTTCCCTCTTATTTTTCTTATGCTTTCTGGAATGGCCCATTCCTATACTCAGTTTATTGGACACGGTTATACTTCGTGTCTTAACTGCCACTTTAACCCGTCCGGTGGTGGACCACTGAATGATTACGGCCGAGTTATCTCTGCGACTTTGATTTCCTCTGGCGCGCTTTTACCAAAGACATGGAACGAAGAAAAAGTCGCTTACACATCAGGCTTTCTTTTTAGAAAACCGAAACAAGACTTTATCCGCACGCAACTTAACTACCGTGGGTTTCAACTCGTCAATAATCCAGGCTCAACTAAGACTGAGCAGAAACGCTGGATCAATATGCAGGCCGATGCCCGCGTTGTCTTAAAGTTTGGTCAGAATGATCGCTTTATTGCTGTCGGAAATTATGGATACGCTCCGTTGCCTGAAAGTTTTGGTGACGATGAACCAGAGTTTAGAACACGCGAGCATTACCTTGGATTCCGGGTTACCCCGAAATTCGGTTTATATGCTGGTCTCATGGATAAAGTTTTTGGAATAAAAGTCATTGAACACATAGCCTATGCAAGGCAGGCTCCAGAAATCACGCAGAATGATCAGACTCATGGAGTTCTCGCTCATTACCTTGGCGAGAAGTGGGAATTTTTCGCCCATGGTTTCGCTGGTAACCTTACTCAGGATGATGACATAAGAATGAAAGGCGGAAGTTTTTCATTTGAAAAAACAGCTTTTGATGTTCACCGTATTGGTGCTTCAGTCATGAGTAGTAAAAATGAATACCAGGATTTACTTTCATACTCCACTCACGCCCGCTTCAATTTGAAAGAAGGCTCAGCTGTTCTCACGGAAATTGGTCAGGTTGATAGAAAGTCCGAAAATGGTTCTGATGACCGCACGATGAGATACGGACTCTTACAAACTTATCTTCGCCCGGTACGAGGCCTTTATTTTTTAAGTAACATTGAATACTTTAAGCGTGATGTCAAAGAAAGTGATTATACGGTTCGTTGGGGACCAGGTGTTCAGTACTTCCCAATTCAACGGCTAGAGCTTCGTTTTGATGCCTTCAATACTAGGAACTTTGCACCTCAATCATCGACGAAAGATTCGTGGATGTATCTGTTGCAGACACACATATGGTTATAATGAAATTTTTATTCATATTCCTAATCTTGTTGAGCGTTGCTAGTGCCAACGATGTTTCCGAAGCGTTTGCGACGAAAGATTACCGTAGAATCTCAGACATCTACCGGGATAGTCCTAATCGTAATTATTCAAAAAAAGATCTCATTTTTATTTCATACTCTTTGAGAAAACTTGGCTTTTTTCGTCAGGACATTAAACTTAACATCCGTTTGATAAAAAAAGAGTACGCACGCCCTCACAAAAAACTACTTTCTGACGTGGCCAAAGGTGAAACTATTGACTCGGATGAATACCCTGAGGCATTGAAAGTTCTTTATTGGAACTTAATGAATGATTACGGAAATATTCTTGAAAGTTATAAGTCCTCATCAAAACTAATCAAGAAAGATCATCAGCACTATTTAATTTTTAGTAAAATTTTAAGTGAGCTGGAGTTCCGTGAAGGTAAAGTAGACAAATACAACGATAAGATAGTTGCTCATATTCAGTATCTGGAAAATAAAGTTTACAGATTCTCAAAGAGTCTTTCGTTTCAGTATATAAGCTGGCAGCAAGAATCAAGTCTTGAAAGTGCAACATCTAAAACTGGTCTTGTGGTCACGAACCGTGGGGTCTGCGTTGGTGGAGATATGGGCGTGGAGAATTCTTTTTACCACTTCTACGTTGATGGATGCTTTTTTGCGGGTTCTGGTGGTGTTTCATCAGATGCCAGTTCACCAATTAAATACCAGCAATCAAACGTACCTGCCTACGGTGCTAAATTCGGTCCAGGTGCTTCCATGATCGTCTCTTCAAGCGGATCACGAATCGGTTTAAAAATCCCGGTTATCTATTCACTTCAAAAACTTCAGGAACCATCAAACACAGCTTTTGATATTAAATCAGAATCACCTCTTTCTTTTGTCGCATCTCTTTATTCACGGTGGCAGTTTCAGAGATGGTATTTCCAAACGGAATTTGGAAAATACATCCAGACTGAACAGACCTACTGGGGACTCGGCATCGGGAAGAAGTTTTAGGAATATATGACCGTTAAAGAAAGATCTTGGACCAGCGTCCTTATAAATGCTCCTTTTCAGCTTAAACTGTTAAGTTATTTTGTCGGACTATTTATTCTGACGACTATTACTTTGTATTCCACGACGTTTTTGTTTTTCTGGAACATGAAAAACAAAGGACTTAATGTCGGTATTCCTGAAGGGCATGTTTATTACCAATTTTTAGCAAACCAAAAACATGATCTCGATATGCTTTTTATAGGTCTGGCTCTTCTTAATTTTGTTTTGTTAATCACAGTTGGCTTTATAGTATCTCATCGGATCGCTGGCCCAATTCACAAAGTAAAACAGTTCCTCGCTGATCCCATCTCAATTGAGAAAGTTCAAATGCGTGAAAATGATTTTTTCAAAGAGCTAGGTCCCATCGTAAGTAAGTTAAAAGATAAGTTCCAATGAAAATGACTCTCCTTTGTTTATTTTTGATCGTGTCTTGCTCCAAAGTAGCGGAATCTCCGTCAGATGATTATGTACTGATAGAGTTTGCCTCGAAACTTGAGGAGGATTATCAAAAACTTCATCCTCAAGAGAAACAAAATTTAGTTCCTCGCCCATAAAGAGATCATAAATTATCGGTATAATAAAATTATGGTAAACCACTTTAAAGGCAATCTCCTATTAATTGATGATGAAGATGAACTCTCGCAGAGTATGAAAGAACTTTTAGAAGATGAAGCTAAGCATATTTTCACGGCGAAGAATGGAGAAGAAGCACTCAGCATTCTTGCAACGAATAATATTCACTGTGTTGTCTCGGATATTAGAATGCCGGTGATGGATGGATTAAATTTTTTGCGAATAGCGAGGGAGCTTGGTCACGAACAACCGATTATCTTTTTTACTGGACATGGTACTGAGCAATTAAAAAATGAAGTCCACGGTTTAGGCGCCACCGAAATTCTGATGAAGCCTAACTTTCTGATGCTAGAACTGGCCATCAGAAAGCATATGACCTATTGACCTTTGCTAGTACTTTCAAAAATTTTATCGGCAGAAGTCGCAACAAACCCTTGATAGAGTTCCCCATTTTTAAGAGGGTATCTTTTAGCAAATTCGTAATAACAAGCCGGAATAGTGAGTTTTGAGTCTTCAAAAGAAACTTCAATATTATTAGCAAGAGTTGAAGATTGCTCTAAGAGAACTTCCGGTGAACCTTTCACCTCTCCACCACTAGCATTAAGCTTAAAGCCCTTCTCTTTTAAAAAATCATTGAGGACTTTGATATCTGAGAAGTTTTTAAGTGAGTTTATAAAAACAGTAAAATGATTGGGGCGATAACCAAAGGCCGAAACCCAGGCAGCGTAATCACTTTCTTTCATAAGATCATTGTAAATTTTCGTTGTTACTTTCCAAGGTCTGCCGATCGATACGAAATCATAATTATGTTCTAATCCAACAGGAATCTGATCTATAAGAGAATTAACCGTTTTCTGAAGCTCTGGAGAAAACTCTTCCATCTTTAATTCAGAAATAAAAATTTTAGGAAGCGAGCGATCAGAGTGCTCGAAGTGTTTGGCGTAAAGTTTTTTTTCTACGAACTGATAATCTCCGCCGTATTTATAGCCAGCTTCAATAAATGGTTTTGCTACGACATCAATGCCTACACGCTTGTGGTTAAAAGTTCTAAGAGCGATATGATCATTTTGGAGCGTCTTTCCGTTCTCACTTAAAAGAGTGCAGATCTTTTGCGCCAAAGGATTAATCTGGACGTAGTCGTGCCACATTTTATCCAACAAAGCTGGTAGAGTTTTAACCGTCATATGATCTCCTCAAAATTAAACCTCATTGTACCAGATGTGAGCGCCTCCGTGAACTTAGATTCCATTTAACTCTCTGTATTATAGTGGGATATTTGGTTGAAAAAGGTTATGATCTGACCACTTAAGAGAAGGATTTTTCTATGAATATGCAGCTTAAAGGCGACTACTTTGACGGTCGATTCGTAAACTCACCATTATCACAGGCGAATGAAAAAATCCTGAAGAAATGCCCGGCAGACTTGAGTCAGGTTTTATGGGAAGCGGGTGTTTTCTACGACCATATTGAAGCCGTTGTTCAGTCTTCTCAAAAAGGTTTTGAAACCTGGAGAAAAACGAGTTTTGAAGAGCGCATTGGGTATCTAAAAAAATATCAGGAAATTGTCAGAAGTAAAAAAGATGAAATCGCCATGGCGCTAGCTTTGGAAGTTGGTAAACCACTTTGGGAAGCCAAAACTGAAGCCGCTGCACTAGATTTGAAAGTATCAGTGACTATTACTGATTCTTACGAACGCATCAAGCAGGAAACGATCAAAGACGTCATGCCTAAGATTGATGGACATATTGTCTATAAACCTCTAGGCCCATCATTTGTGATCGGTCCTTTTAATTTTCCCTGCCATCTTGCAAACGGTCAGATTCTTTCTGCTCTTCTTGCGGGTAACTCAGTTATTTTCAAGCCTTCAGAAAAAACGATTTATTCAGCACAGTTGATGATGGAATGTTTTCATGCTGCCGGATTTCCAGCTGGGGTTATCAATTTTATCAATGGAACCGGGCATACTGCCGGAAAACTTACTTCTGATAAAAGAATCAAAGGCGTGTTCTTCACAGGCTCAAAAGGTGTTGGACTTAAAATTCTTGAAAACACTCACAAAGATTTAAGCAAGCTAGTAGCACTCGAACTTGGCGGAAAGAATTCTACGATTATCCACCACGATACAAATATTTCACACGCACTACCGGAACTCTTGCGAGCGTGCTTCCTCACCTCCGGACAGCGATGCACTTCAACGTCAATGATCCTCATTCACAAAAAAATTGAACAAGAATTTATTAATCAATTTAAAGCCGTCACAGAAAAAATCAGAGTTGGTCATCCAACTTCAACCCCAGATCCTTTCATGGGTCCGCTGATTGATGAGCAAGCTGAAAAACTTTATTTTGATTTTTGTAATTTTGGAAAACAAGAAGGGGCAGAAGAAATTATATCTCCTCATAAGCTAGATGTAGGCTTTCAGGGTCACTATGTTTCTCCGTCGATTCATTACGCTAAAAAACCGAATCTTGAAGGAAAGTTTATTCAAGAAGAAATTTTTGGGCCAAATTGCTTCTTTGTTCCATACGATGACATTGAAGAAGCCATAAAAATTGTAAACTGCACTCAATATGGTCTGGCAGCATCCGTTTTTACTCGTAGCTCTGATATCTATCAGCTGTGCTTAAGAGATATTGATGCCGGACTCATCAATCTTAATCGCTCAACAGTAGGTGCAACTGCTCGCCTTCCCTTTGGTGGATTAAAAAATTCTGGCAATCATCACCCTGCTGCAGTTGCGATGATTGATCACTGCGTAGGTACAGTTGCCTCACTTGAAACATTGGATGACACAAGTTCTAAACTCTCAGATGTGGTTGGACTAAAAGATTAAGAGATGACGACGACTTCCGATGAAGAACTAGCGCTAAAAAAAGAGCGCTGGTACGTAATCATTCTAGCTGCGATTCAAGTTGTGCATATTCTCGACTTCGTTATCATAATGCCTTTAGGGCCACGATTCATGCGAGTCTTTAATATCACCCCAGTTGAATTTTCAACTCTCGTTTCCACCTATACATTTAGTGCAGGGATCGTTGGATTCTTTGGCGCACTTTATGCTGATCATTTTGATCGAAAAAAATTCCTGCTCTTTAACTTCACTGGATTCATTGTGGGAACTTTTATGTGTGCTATTGCGCCAAACTTCGCAGCACTTCTCATTGCTCGCATCATTGCCGGTGCCTTTGGCGGTATTTTAAATGCTAACGTTCTTTCATTAGTGTCTGATTTAATACCTTTCAAACGTCGTGGGGCAGCAATGGGTGTCGTGATGTCTGCTTTTTCAATCAGCAGTATTGTGGGAATTCCGATTGGACTTTACATTGCTAACCAGTTTGACTGGCATGGAGCTTTTTATTTTATTTGCATTGTTGGTGTGATTTTCTGGGTTCTCTCATTTTTTATTCTTCCTTCAGTTCAAGCACGAACAACAGCAAAGAGCTTTAAAGATAATTTGATGAATTTTAAATCTATTCTGATTCAAAAAGATTACATCCAGAGTTTTTCTCTTACTAGCGTATTGGGTTTTGGTGTATTCATGATCGTCCCCTTTCTTTCAACTTATATGGTGAGAAACGTTGGCATGAGGGAAGATCAATTGCCTCTTATTTACCTTATTGGTGGATCATGTACGATTATTTCTGCTCGAATCATAGGAAAACTTTGTGACAAAGTTGGAAGTTTTAGAGTTTTCAGAGTGGTCGCTATCATTTCTATTGTTCCTATTTTTCTTGTGACAAATTTACCATCAGGGCTTCCAATTATTTTAGCTCTCATCTCAACATCACTTTTTACCATGTTTGGATCCGGTCGATTTATTCCTGCCATGACCTTAGTTTCCGCAGTGGTTAAACCTGAAGAGCGAGGAACTTTCATGAGTCTTGAAAATGCATCAAGACAATTATCTTCTGGAGTTGCTTCACAGGCGGCAGGTCTTATTGTTGGATCTACAGCAGCAGGAGCACTCACTTACTATAATGTTGTAGGCTATGTTGGGATTGCGACATCTTTGATCGCTATCTATATCGCCTTTAAAATTAAGACTAAATTTAATCTAAGATAATTATGACTTTTTCTTCGGCCCATATCGCTGCCATCACTGCCTTTTCACTCTGGGGTTTATTTCCCCTGTACTGGAAGATTTTTGTCAATGTTGGAGCATGGGATTTATTTGGTCATCGTCTTATCTGGTCTTTTGTGACCTTAATGCTGATCCTCATTTACAAAAATAAACTGCCGGCCTTAAAAGAGATTTGGATCCAGAAAAGAATTCGCTATCTTTTGATGCTTTCAGCTCTTCTCATTTCTTCAAATTGGCTTCTCTATATTTATGCTGTGAATATTGGAAAAGTCCTGGAAGCTAGCATGGGCTACTTTCTTAATCCGCTGATAAATGTTTTTGTGGGCTGGCTTATTTTGAAAGAAAATATTCGACTTACTCAGTGGCCCGCTATTTTCATGGCAATGACTGCGATCATTCTCAAGGCGCTTCAGACTGATATGGCAGACTTTCCCTGGATTGCGATTGTTTTGTCTCTGACTTTTGCTCTGTATGGTTTAATTAGAAAAATCACTCATGTGGGTTCGATGGAAGGTCTTGCTTTCGAGACATGTTTTGTCTTGGTGCCGGCGATGGTGTATTGGTTTTTTCATACAACCACTCCACTTACCATTCTAAATCAGCTTCCGCCTTGGCAACTTCTGCTACTCGCTTTATCAGGTCTCATAACCTGCATACCGTTAATTCTTTTTGCCTACAGTACGCGAAGATTAAAGCTTCAGACTCTCGGTTTTATTCAGTATCTCTCGCCGAGTCTTAAATTTGTTTGCGGTTGGCTCGTTTTAAACGAAGCCTTGAGTGCTGAAAAACTTCAAACTTTTTTTCTGATCTGGATAGCACTTGCCTGGTACACGATTGAATATTTTGTCTTTATGAAAAAACGTCAGCGTCAAGTTGTCCCGGTCAGTGAATAGAAACAACTTCTGATTTATCCGAATCTTTTCTTAATTCTTTGGGAATATTTTTTTGAATGACTTTGATGAGTGCCTTCTCAATTGATTTTTTCATTGAGAGAGGTCCAGTCACAAAACTTATATCTCTGACAGGCAAATGATTTTTAAAATCTTTTAAATTTTTCTGATCAATAGCACTCATATTAATACTCGCCAAATAAGGCAGGACAGTAAATCCCTGAGTCGCTTTCACCATATTAATCAGTGTTTCGAGACTTCCTGCTTCAAAAAAGAGCTGTTTTCCTTCACTTACTTTTTTGTACTGACATAATTGTAGCACCTGAGAGCGCAGACAATGCCCTTCTTTAAGTAGCCACGCATCTTTGAGATCCAGGTCTTTTTCATCAACTGTTTTTTTCTTCAAAAGTTCATGAGTTGGTGAGAAGAAAATTTTAAAAGGTTCATAAAAAAGATGCTCTTCTGTCAGGTCTTTCTCTTCAAGTGGAGTAGCGAGAATGGCGCCATCAATTTTGCCATCTTTTAAATATTTGATAATTTCATCTGTTTGATATTCGAAAATTTTTAATTCGACACTTGGAAATTCCTCAACGAATTTCTGAACAAAAAGTGGAAGTACATAAGGAGCAAGAGTCGGAATAACAGCAAGAATAAACTCCCCTGCAACTTCTCCTCTAAGTGACTTTGATAATTCTTCAAGCGCCTGAGCACCGTGCATAACCTTTCTTGCGTATTCCAAAACCTTCCTACCCATTGGAGTAGGCTCTGTGGGAGTCTTATTTCTATCAAAAATGATGATTTGTAAGTAATCCTCAAGCTTTTGGATCTGCATACTTAGAGTTGGTTGAGTAACGAAGCATTCCTTTGCGGCTTGTGCAAAGTTTCGGCATCTATCAACAGCAAGAATGTAGTTTAATTGTGTCAGAGTCATATATACCTTTCAGGGACTTCAAATTATGATCTAATTGAACCATATTCTTTTTCTGAGGTCGAACATGATCTTTGGTTTCGTTAGTCTTGCCATAATGATTGGAGTCCTGATGCCTTTTCAGGCGGGACTCAATGCAGAGCTTACCAGATTTCTTAAACATCCTTATTTAGCTGCCTTTATTTCCCTGTCAATTGGCGCGATGATTATGGCGATTATTATCCTTTTTAACGGTGGTTTTGGTGAATTAAAACGCCTGGCAAGTGCTCCACCTCATCTTTTTTTAGGTGGATTGCTGGGTGCTATATTTGTCGGGTCTTCACTTTTTTTTATTCCGCGCATGGGTGCCACTGCCATGATCGCGGCCTTCATCACCGGACAACTCATAGGATCCGTTTTGGTCGATCATTACGGATTAATGGGGCTCACGCCTAATCCAGTCACAGTTACGCGCATGATGGGAATAATTCTTCTTTTCGCGGGTCTTTTTTTAGTGATAAGAAAAGGCGTATGATCAGTACCAGCCATCTCACACGACAGTTCGATAAACGAGGCATCGCCGGTCTCCATGATTTATCTTTTGAATTAGAAAAAGGTAAAATTATGGGAATAATGGGTCCGAACGGAAGTGGGAAAACAACCCTCTTAAAAATACTTACTGGCGAAATTAAATCTGACGGTGGCGACTATAAAATCGGAGGAAGCGTAAGTTTTTTCCCATCTCCTGAACAAGTTGAGAATATCAACGTTCAAAAATTTCTCATCAATTCCGTCTCACTGGAAATTAATGAAGATAAGAAGTTACAACTAGCACGTGATCTGGCGGATACTTTCGAATTTACTTTTCAGCTCAGGCAAAACTTTCAGGAATTATCTAGCGGTCAAAAACAAAAAATTCTCCTCGCTAAAGAACTCATCAATCGACCCTCTATTCTTTTGATGGATGAGCCTTTCTCCCATCTTGATCCTTTTACCAGACGAGACATCTTGAATGGTTTATTCACTTATATTCGCCATCAAGCGATTACAGTCCTGTGGGTTACTCACGACCTTCATGAAGCTTTTCACTACTCAGACGTCATCGCTTTGATGAATTTTGGTAAAATTGAGCAAAACGGAACTCCTGAAAACTTAATAACTTCTCCCCGGAATTTGTTCGTAGCTAAGTTCGTAGGCTACCGGAATTTCTTTTCTGTTAAAGCAAAGGATGGACGGGATGAGGTGCTTGTCGTTCCAGATCTTGCCTGGGAAATTGATCCAAAAGGCACTCTCTACCAGATTGAAAAACGTTACCCGGCCTCACAAGGTATGGAGTATGTTTTATCATCCGGTGAGAAGACATTGTATTTTCAGCGAAGTGCACGCCTGCCTCTTCTTGAGCCTGGCACTCAAGTACTGCTTTCAGTGATTCCCCACCTCTGTTTAACTATCCCGCTTTAGCAGTTTTTACCCACTTAAACTTCGTTTTGATGATCTGTCATTTCTTGGGATACTTACAGAGATGAAAATTCTACTGTGCCTTACACTCCTTTTTTCTTTTAATGCCTTCTCAGAACAAGGAGATGAGAGTTGTGAACTTCCAAATACTCAGCCAATCCTTGATGATGAAACTGCTCAGTTAGTTGGTAATCTTAACGATGCTATCAAAAAAGATTTTAAACGCAGACCTCTCACAACGAGCGGATTTGTCCTTGCCTTAAATATTGAAACGAATTTTGAAGTTCCACTTATTGGTAGTGATGTCTACTGGGGCAGAATCTATTTAAAAAATGGTGACGACAAGAATATTGCGTATCGAGATGATCTTCTTGCTGAAAAAAATTATGACAGAGAAAAAGCTGATCCAAAAAGATTCACGTATTCTAACTATTCCGTAGCAAATATTAATAGTGCTCAAGGTCTCTCTCTGGCTAAGGCTGCTGGCGCAGAAGTAAATGTTAAATCGACGGATGGAAATTTCACAACGAAGGCGGGTGGAAGATTAACCATCAAGGTGAAGGCCCCCGGGGAAAACTCAACAACTCTCATTATCGACGTCGTCAATAGCGGGGGAAAAATTTCTAAATTTCTCATCGTTGGAAATAGCAGAGTCTCTTTTGACTCGTTCAAGATAAATGCTGAGAAAAACATATTTGGATCGACTTCAATCCTTTCAGGAGTTGAGACCATCGAATTCTTTTCTGGCGGTAAAGTGACTCATACAATAACTCAATAATTCCAAACCCTTACTATCTTTGAAAAATGCTTGTCCCCCTAGTCGTACGTCTCGTGCTGTGATAATAATCTCTTATGGCCGTAACTTATTTTGATAAAAATAAATTCCAGAGAAAACCTGAATGGTTGAAAGTTAAACTCCCGCAAGGAGATGACTTCAAAGATATTCGGGATAACCTTCGTGATAAGGGATTGGCCACTGTTTGCGAAGAAGCGAAATGCCCAAATATTTCGGAATGCTGGAGTGCCCGTACTGCAACGGTCATGATTCTTGGAGATACATGCACGCGTGCTTGTAAATTTTGTAATGTTAAAACGGGAAATCCAAAAGGATTCATAAACTCTGAAGAAATTGAAAACACTTCAAAGATGGTTGGGCTTATGAGCCTTCGTTATGTTGTGATCACTAGTGTTGATCGTGATGATCTTCCAGATCACGGTGCAGGTCACTTTGCCGCCGTTGTAGAGCGTGTGAACACAGATCATCCTGAAACAAAAGTTGAAGTTCTTATTCCAGATTTTGCTGGTGATGAAGAACGCATGCACATACTGGCAAAATCAAAACCATTTGTTGTTGCCCAAAATGTTGAAACAGTTAAGCGTCTGACTCACCCGGTACGAGATCCACGAGCTGGATACGAAAAGACTCTTGATTGTCTTAAATTTTACAAGACTCACTATCCCCACATTCAAACAAAAACATCTCTTATGATGGGTCTAGGCGAAACGTGGAAAGAAATTCAAGAAACACTCGATGATATAAAAGCTGCTGGTGTTGATATCGTTACTTTTGGTCAGTACCTTCAGCCAAGTAAGCGCCATCTCAACGTAGAAAAGTTTTATACCCCTGAAGAATTTGAAGAATTAAAACGTATGGCCCTTAAAATGGGATTCAAATTTGTTGCTTCCGGCCCACTCGTTCGTAGTTCTTACAAAGCATCTGACTTCCTGGATTACGTCGAAGCTAAAGTTTAGCTATGAAAAAACTCATCCAAGATTCTATTCTCTTAAAAAATTTTAGTCTTGCTGATTCAGATCTAAATATCTTGGATGAAAGAACAATAGTCGTCACTAAATGGAACTGGGACTATTCTCTAGCTCATCAGTTTCAACGTGAAGCTCTAAAGCTTGTTCAGGATACACCCAACTTAAGAGTTCTCATTTGCTGCAACCATCCCGAAGTACTGACTAACGGTCGTGGGCTTCAGAAACCTAGAAAAGGTGAGACGCTCGAGCTTCAGGAATTCAGACCTCAAGATCATCAATCTCTTGCATTCCAATTATTTCAGATCGAGCGCGGTGGTGGTTTAACTTTCCATCATCCAGGTCAGTTCATTTTTTATCCGATTGTTAAATTAAATCCTAAATCACTTTCTCTATCGCTGATGATCGATCAGATTTTTGATTTTTCAATTGATGTTCTCAATACTTGGGGAATTAAAGATTTAAATCACACTAATAAATTATTGGGTATCTGGCAGGGTCATAGGAAGCTTGCCTCAATGGGAATAGCAATTGAGAAACTCACAACTTTTCATGGAATGGCGTTAAACCTGAAAGAAAATCAAGGCATGAAAAAAGCGCTGGCTTCTTTGAATCCATGCGGTCTGGACGCAAATACTTATACCGCTGTAGAAGCCTTAACGACCTTACCTTCCAACCCACTGGAAACTTTCCAGGAACAATTTTTGCAAAGGATATACCATGAGTGGAAATAGTTTTGGGCAAATGTACAGAGTTACCACATTTGGTGAGTCTCACGGAGAAGCACTTGGTATTGTTATTGATGGCATGCCAGCAGGCCTCACGGTGAGTCTTGAAGATTTGAAAAAAGAATTAAAGCGACGTGCTCCAGGTCAACATGCCGTTCATACTTCGCGAAAAGAAGATGACGTCCCAGAAATTTTATCAGGTGTGTATCAAAATAAAACCTTAGGTACACCCATCACCGTTATTGTACGAAATACAAACCAAAAAAGTGATGATTATAATGCTTTAAAAGATTCTTATCGCCCCGGCCATGCAGATAAAACAACGATGCTTAAATATGGATTTCGTGATCATCGAGGCGGTGGTCGCTCGTCAGGCAGAGAAACTCTTGCACGCGTAATCGGTGGCTATTTTGCAGGACTCATTCTTCCAAAAGTTTCATTTTTTGGTTATATCGAAGAAGTCGGACAAATCAAACTTGCCCATAAACCAGCAAATCATTTAGTTGATCGAGGCGAGATTAATATTACTGATAAAAAAATGTCGGATGAAGTCATCGCCTTTCTTCAGGAGTGTAAACAGATAGGTGAATCAGCAGGAGGCGTTGTTACACTTTCGATCTTAAACTCTCCAACAGGTTTGGGCGAACCTGTTTTTGATAAATTAAAAGCAGATTTCGCAAAAGCGATGTTATCTCTTCCAGCATGCATTGGCTTCAGTATCGGCTCAGCTTTTGACCTGACTAAGATGCCAGGTTCGATCATGTCCACTGATTCTAAAAATTTTGCCGGTATGGAAGGTGGAATTTCTAATAGTGAAGAAATTATTTTAAAGATGGCATTCAAAGCACCATCTACTGTTGGAGACAAGGCTAAAGCAGGAAGACATGACCCATGTATTCTTCCACGAGTTGTACCAGTCGTTGAGGCCATGGCAAAAATCGTTATGGCCGATCACCATCTCCGGCAAGAGGCGTACGCTTCTTTTCATCCTTAAGAAAACTATCTGTTAGGCCAATTAGACCCTGCCCTCCTCTTCGAAGCTTCAAGAGATCGGGTGTTTCTTCTGTTGGTTCAAGGATTTGGTTCTCAAAATCTTTCCACTTCCAGTATTTGTCATGATGAAAAGCCCCTGTTTCATTTGCTATGAGCCCTGAGCTATTAATCGCGGTCGATCTCTCGCTAAACATATCTTCGCCCAATTTCAAATAAGGCTGCCCTGAAAGTGTGAGATTAATAAGCGTAGGGAAAATATCTTCATGTGAACCAAACTTTTTTGGGTCAAATTGTTGAGGACGGTATTTTTCAGGAATCGAAAGGAAAAAAGGAACAGCGTAGCGCTTAAACTCTTGATCCTGCCCAACACCCTTAGCAATCCAAAAACTATGATCACCAGTCAGTGCGACAATCGTATTATCATTTAATGAGGAAGATTTAATTTTATCAAGAAACTCTCCCATCTTTTGATTGGCATATTGAAATCCAGAAAATCGCTCATACGCATGGCCTTTATCAACAATCACCGTGGAAAACTTATCAGCGCTAAAATCTATGGTTCTTGGTTGATATGATGAGGGGTATTCAAAGGGCGGATGGTTTGAGGTTGTTAAAACTATGAAGAACTGTGGTTTAGTTGCTGTTCTAAGTTGCTCATCAATAAATGTATAGAGATACTCATCAAAGATACCCCACTCGTTTCCGAGATCTTTTGCCGAAAAGTTATTAAGTTCAGGCATACCCTCTTTTATTTCATCTGCACCCCAGAGATGGTCATACTTTTGAATCCGTAGATATTTACCAAGATCTCTCCAGCCAAGTTTTCCACCGTACACGAAATGGGTATCATAGCCATTGGCCTTGAAAGGAAGGTGTCCACTTGACACTAAAGGAGTTTGCATGAATTCTGATTCAGAGAGGTAGCGAGCGCCTGGTCTAATAACTTGCGAAGTAGCAATCGAGATAATGCTTCCAATGGTTCCATTTTCTGATGACAAGAAATTTTTAAATAAGTAACCTTTATCAAAATGATCTTTTAGTTCACCTAAAAGTTGAAGATTTTCTGAGTCCATATCGTTCCAGTAGGAACCAAAACTTTCCATCACAACCAAAACGACATGAGGAGGATTCTGCTTAAGAAAAGCATTTTCTTTGGTAGTTGCTGTCAGCGCCTGAACAATGTTATCACTACTTGGATTTTTACCTTGAGAGATTTGGAATGCGTCCTGCCAATTAGTAAAACCATAGTTTTTCAAATAGTCATACTGACCTAAGCCATAAGTCTTTCTGATTTTTATTGCCCGGTTAAGAGTCAAAGCACCATTTAAAGCAATTTCATTAATAAACTCATTATCACTAATAAATGCATCCTCAACAGATAGCGGAAGACGCGTAAAATTTCCTCGTGCCATCAATACAATAAGAGCAACTCCACCAAGAAAGGTAAGAAGAATTCGATAATTTAAAGGACGCGCTTTTAGATCAAACTCGAAAGGGGAAAAAAGGAATTTGATAAATTTATAAAGACCGTAGTGTAGTATGAAAACAATCGTAAGCCATAAGAGAAGATTATAATTTTTATAAAGAGTAATAATCAACGCAGTCGTATCATCTTCAAAAAAACCAAAAACCAGAACATTTAAATGTTCTTGAAAGTAAGAATAGAAACCGTAATCAAAGACATAAAGCCAGGCGATGAGGAAATAGCCAACATATAAAAAAAGAACAACTAAAAAACGGACAGATTTGATGGTTATTTTTCCGGGCAGGAAAAAAGCAACGTTGAGGAAGATAAAAGGTAGTGCATTAACGTAGGCCAGTGGCATGAGATCAAATCTAAAACCAAGCCACAAAGCCTTACGTAGTATTTCTGTATTTGAAAGGAGCGTAGATGAATCTCCAAAAGTAAACGCAAAACCGATCCTTGCCAAAGTCATCAAAACGGCAAAGATCAACATCAAAAATGTAAGATTTTTTAACCAGCGCCAATAGTAATGACGGAACGACAAGTTCATATATTGACCTTAGGTGAGATCATCATATCAATCAGAACTTTCCATTGCAATTAATCATCATCGGCATTATCGCCAAACATCAGGTTACGCTCAAAGTCTTCCGGCTTCGTTGCGTTTCCTTTTGCCTCTTCCATCGAGATAAACCCATCTTTAAAGAGCTTCGTGATATGTTGATCGAAACTTTGAGCACCGGAACCATTCTTTCCTTTCTCAATGTAAGTATAAATTTCTTTTGTTCTTTGAGGGTCCAAGATAGCTTCGCGAATACCGGGATTGTTAATCATGATTTCCTGAGCTGCGACCCTTCCTTTACCATCAATCGTTTTTAAGAGACGCTGAGAAACCGTTGCATATAAGTTATCTGCTAATCGAGTACGAACGACGTTCTGTTCTTCTGGTGGAAACATTGAAATTAATCGTCCAATGGTGCTGAGAGCGTCGGTTGTGTGAACGGTACCAAATACTAAGTGACCAGTTTCAGCAGCTTTAATAGCAATTGAAATTGTTTCAGCATCACGCATCTCACCAATCAAAATGATGTCAGGATCCTGTCGTAAAGCAGATCTAAGAGCAGAGTTAAAATCCGAAGTGTCCTGCCCAATCTCTCTTTGTGTCACTCGAGATTTAATAGGTTGATGAACGTACTCGACGGGATCTTCCAAAGTTAAAATATGTGAGGCAGCTGTCTTGTTAACATAGTTTATCATCGCTGCAAGAGTAGAAGACTTACCCGAACCAGTTGCACCTGTGACAAGTACTAAACCAGCGTTGGCGCTTGCGATTTTATTAATCACCGCCGGAAGTTTTAGCTCTTCTGTCGTTGGAACTTTATCACTAATTAAACGAAGGATTACTCCCAGTTTACTTTGGTAACGCATGATATTGAAACGAACACGACACACGTTAGGCACAGAAAAAGATCCGTCATGTTCTTTTAGCATATCTAATTTTTTTAAAACGTCTGGGTCCTTAATCATCAGAGAGCAGATAAGTTTTAAGTCTTCGTTAGTTAACGGCTCTGCTTTGACCTGGATAAGATCGCCTCTTAATCTGAAACATGGTTTTTCATCAGTACGTAAATGAATATCACTAACGTTTGAGGCATTTGCCGATTTGATGATGTTGAGAAACGTTTCTTTGGTCAAGGCCATGGCAATACTTCCGATTTTACAAATATTATGAATAACTTATCGTGTATCCTATAAGAAAAGCTTAGTTTTAAATTAGTTCCCGATCAGTCTGCTCTACTTTACTAATACTTTGAAAACCCGATGAGTTAGTATGTCCCAATTTTGGAAAACCGAAGACATTTTTTATGATGGAGATGATTATTTTGATCGTCTGGTAAAGGATATTGATTATGCTCAACACTACATCACAGTTGAGATTTACATCTTCAACGACGATGCCATCGGAAAAAAGATTACTGCCCACCTATTGAATGCTCATCAACGAGGCGTAAAAATTCAGATTATTGTTGATGGAATTGGTAGTTATGCTTTTTTTGATAAACTCCATGGAATCTTTCAAAAGAAAGGCATTATAGTCAAGATGTATAACCCGCTTCCGTTTTATCATCCTTATTACGGAAAGCTCGGTTTCATCCGAAAGATTCAGGTTTTTGGAGCACGAATGTGGCGACTCAATCGTAGGAATCATAGAAAAATTATAACGATCGATCACACTATTATGTATACCGGCAGTTTTAATTTTACGGCTGAACATACTCATTATCATCTTGAGAAGCCCTGGAAAGATATGGGTGTTAGAGTCACCGGCGATCATGTAAAATTTGCAGTTTTAAACTTTAAAAAAATTTGGAAGTTAAGAGATTTTTATCGCTATAAAAAACAATTGAAAGGTGCCATCAATCTTAATTGGCGGCTTTCACCAATACGACTCAATCACACGTTGTTTATGAAGCGGTATTACTACAAAAATTTTCTTCAAAAGATTCAGAAAGCAGAAAAGAGAATATGGCTGATGACACCCTACTTTATTCCCAAACGTAGGCTGATTCGTACACTGGGTAAAGCTGCCAAGAAAGGTGTCGATGTAAGAGTTATCATTTCCTTAAAAACTGATGTTAAATTTTTTCGATGGCTACAATATTTCTACTACGCTTATCTTTTAAAAAAAGGCGTCAAAGTTTATCAGTATACTGATGCTGTTTTGCACGCCAAGAGTTACATTGTTGATGACTTCATAACGATAGGTTCGACAAACTTAAATCATCGGAGTTTCATTCATGACTTAGAAGTAGACCTTGCTATCCAGGATGAGGACAATAAGAGGACAATTGAGGAGCACTACCTGACAGCGACTTTGACTCAAAAAACGATAACCCTGGAAGGTTTAAAGCAACGCCCATTTAGAGAGCGTGTGTTATCAAGACTCTTCTTTCTTTTTAAATACTGGTTCTAAAAATGAAATTGCGAATTCTCTCTTACAACATTCATAAAGGCTTCACGATAGGTAATCGTGATTTCATCCTTGAGCAAATCCGACTTGCCCTTCGTGAAATGAATGCAGATATCCTTTTCCTTCAGGAAGTTCTTGGCGATCATCAGGATAAGAGATGTAAAATCCCTGACTGGAAAACAGCCATTCAATTTGAATATCTTGCTGATACAGTTTGGCCTCACTTTGCGTATGGCAAAAATGCTATCTATCCAGAAGGTCACCATGGCAATGCCATCCTTAGTAAATTCCCTATCATTGATTGGCAAAATCACGTTATTTCAACAAATCGCTTTGAACACCGTGGATTATTAAAAACAAAAATTCTTATTCCTGAGCTTGAACAAGAAATCTTGCTAGCTAACACTCATCTTGACTTGACTCAAACGGGAAGAGATATGCAAGTAGAGATGATTATTAAACACATGAAGGATGAAACTGAAACACCCTGGGTTTTAGTGGGAGACTTTAACGACTGGAATAAAAAAATCTCTCCAAAGATTGAAAAATCACTGGGAGCACAAGAGGTCTTTAAATCCTTACATGGAAAATACCCACGAACATTTCCCTCTTTTTTACCAACGTTAAGCTTAGATCGTTTTTTTGTTCACAAGCTCAACCCTGTGACAGCCGTTGCCCTGACAGACCCTCACTGGAAGAATCTGTCTGATCACTTGCCACTTCTTGTTGAAATTGATTTACCTGAAGAAGATGAGAAAGCCTAATTAATAGGAAACTTATTACCCTCGGAATAAGCGAAACACTTACCTACAAATCTGAGTTCTGTCCCATTAATGACAAGACCGGCACCATCGGGACAAGCATAAATAATTTTCTTGTTGAGCTTACTGTATCTTTTGAAAACAACATCATAGCGAGCGGAGTTTTTGAAGTGCGGGAAAAATAAAAAATCCACTAGATTTAGAGCAGAGAGATTTTTTAGATTAACAACATTTTCATCACGATCAAAATCGGGATATGCCGCCATTTCTATATTTTCAGTCATCATAATCGCCCCTGCCGAAAGCCCGGTGAGCACCCCACCTCTTTCCACAAAAGTTCTGAGCTGTGGGAGCAGTTTTGCTTTTCTCAATGAATTTAAAAAGTAAAAAGTATTACCCCCGCCCATGTGAATGGCGTCACTTCTCATCACTTCTTGAAACATAATTTTGTCAAAGGGAACATCGACCGGAAAATGGATGAAGCGAGATATCTTGAACTTTGAATAGTGCTTAACAAAGACTTTAAACTCCTGCTCAGAGAGATAGGAAGATGAAGGAATGAATGTTACGACGGGATTTTTCTTACCAATCAGGTCTAAAAAAGCTTTATCTAAATGACGGTTTTCTTTTTCATCACCACCGGCGTAGAGGACTAGCTTCATAGCCCCTCACGGCACTCGCGAACAATCGAATACAAATTCTGCATGATGTTCTTGTGCCGTGGGGGGATTTCACTCGTTACTTTTTTCTGATCAGGATCAAGATTCTGATATGTCGAGAATTGCTCCGCCAATTGGAACAACTCTTCACTACTTAACTTCGGACGAAGCTTCTGAACCTTCTGAACAATGTATGTAATAGAGTCACCTGTCACGCGATCATACTTGTTAATCATTGATGAACGCATGGTGAGCTCGAGTAAAATTTGTGGACGTGGATCCATTGTCGCTTTTTCCACTGCCTGGACAAGTGCCATGTATGAATTCTGAAATCTATTGATCTGCTTCTTTCTCATATCAGTCAGGCGTAGATCACTTCTTTTGGCATAGGATGATTTAATGACTTCAGTGAAATCCTGGAATGACAGCGCTTCTTGTTTTGTCAGAAGAAGCTGTGGATATTCACGCATAATATCGCGCATACAAAAAAGAGCATCACGGTTAATACCGTCTGCTACTTTGTACATGCCACGCTTTGAGCGTGAACGTTCAAAATAACTATAAGTCTTGCGAAATTTAGTCACAAGATGTCGGTGGTTTTTCATCAAAAGATCTTGCTGATTTTTTTTGAATCCAATTTTCTGAGTGAGGTTTCTATCCTTACACTCAAGAAAATACTTATCAAAATATTTAAGCGTTTCATGGTGCTTAAATCCTGATAACGATTTCTTTTTACCAGTTGTTAGAAAATCAGCAATTTGGGCAAAACACTGCACAATATAGCGAGCTTTTTGTCTTTGTTCTAAAATCGTGGTGGAATAACGTTGAACATCGTCGTAACGGTATTCAGCGTGAAAAAGACCGAACTGACGGATAGAGCCATAGTCAATAATCCCGCCATCCATCAAAATATTATCCCCGTCCCAATCTAGCCAACAGAAAATATACTCATCTTCAAATTTAGCAGATGTTTCCGCAAAAGATTTCGCTACTTGCTGAGCGAGATAGAAGTATTTCTCTTTATCATTTTTAAAAGTCGTATGCTGCCATGATTTGTTTTCGATCTGGCGGCCAATGTAATAATCAGCAACTTGTTTGAGGGTTTTAAGATTCCCCTGTTTGAGATGACCAAAGAAATGACTTGGACGCATGAGGTTTGGATTTGCACGAACATTGATGCTCAAACCTTTCTCAAATTCTACAATAGCGAGAACTTTTTCAGTCTTAAAACCATTTTTCCCCAGGACTTCTGAGAAAAATAAGGTCTCTAGCCCTTCTCCAACTTCTGATAATCCACAGCCGTAAGAAATAGAAGGATCACCAGTTTGATAAAACTTTTTATTTAAATTACAGGCCGGAGAAAGTTTTGTTCCACCAGTACCGCAACTTGAAATGTCCCAAGTCATGCCATTACTGCGAACTGTTCCATTCCAGATAGAACGTCCATCACCAGACGTTTTTCCGGTTTTATCAGGATGCTGAAGTTGCAGATAACGAGTCGACATATAAGTATGGGGATGAATATCTTCTTCAGGAATTTTAACTTTATTAATAACGTCGTATTCGTTGATGATAACTAAGCTGAAAGTTTCGAGGATTTCTTTTTCTAAGTCAGGATTAAGTTGGTTCGGATGAGATTTTGCAATGAGGCCCATTTCTTTAGCGAGTTCGAAGTTAAAAAAAGCGACTTTTCCACCTTTTTTATACCGAGCTTTATACTCGACTCTACCGCCCGGGACCTGCTCTTTGAAAGGATGTTCACCATTAATGCGGGCGAAAGCTGAGTAGGACCGTTTGCCGACCTCATCAATCGGACTTTTTTTAACTTGGTTCATTCTACTTATCAATCCTTCGATAAAGCCATAAACAAAAAGCTTATGTAAATTATAGGACCGAATTTAAAGCCTGACAAAAAAATTATCATGCTAGGCAAAATGAGCTAGTTACTGACCAATTCCATCAAGAAAATCCAGGAACTTCTGGCGATAGATACCCTTGTCGTGGTGATAAGCATCGATGTGATTACCATTGGGAAGTTTCCACAGCCACTTCTCCTTAGTCTTAATCCCCTTATAGATCATCTTTCCGAATTTCTGAGGAACAACCTTATCTTTTTGTCCCACGATCACGAGTGTTGGCCTAGTCATCTTTTGAAAAACCTCATCAGCAGCATAGGCATCCGACACCAAAACAAACGCTAATGGGCCTATAGGATATAAAAACCAACGCGAAGTAAGCTTATCAAAAGCGATATCCTGGTAAGAAGAAAACGCAGAATCCATCACAATAAGATCAATATCTTCATCGAATTTATAATCAGGAATTGCACGAAGAGCGATGGCACCTCCAGTACTTTGACCATAGATCACAAATTTTCCGTTCCCGTTTAATTGATTAAACTCTCGCGCCTTATCTAAAGCAGCTAAAGCATCCAGATAAATACCGGCCTGAGTAGGCTTGCCTTCCGATTTAGCGTAGCCACGGTAGTCAAAAGTAAAAAGATTGTAACCATGGTCTATCAGCCAGATGAGAGAAAAAAAGTGAGTTGAAATATTTTGGGCATTCCCATGAAACTGAACGATTGTTCCTTTTGGTTTGGCATTCTTTGCCTGAAAAAACCATCCGTGCAGCTTCGTCCCATCGCTCGATGTAAAGGTGACGTCCTCATACTTAAGTTTAAATTGGGCCGGATCTACAAAATGCTTTGGTGACGGTTGATAAAAAACATGAGAACAACCCTGTCCCAGAATCGCGAAGAGTAACAAAAAGATTATTCGCATTCTAAATTCCTTAATCAAATCTTAACCAAGTTAACAGAACCCTAAAGTGACTTTAGCCTCCAACGGACGATAATCATTCAAAAGGATCACAATGAAAATTCTCATTCGTTTAAGTCTTATTCTTTTGAGCCCCTATTTACTGGTCGTCTACTGGCGCAACTCAATGCACGAAGTAGATAACCTTCATGCAAATTACGACCTAAACTACGAATAAATTATTCGACATCAAAATCGAATGACTGATCGGGGTACGGCTCCGGTCGGAAAGAAAAGTGCCACCATTCCTGGGAAAAATTTTTAAACCCGTTGGACTCCATCAAACTTTTTAACATCATCCGATTCGTCTTTTGGATGGGCGTAATGCGGCTAGAATCGGTATTTGACAAGTCATCAAAATAATCAAAAGCACTTCCCATATCCAGGTCTCTGCCGTTTTCGATATTAAATAGAGTCAGATCAACAGCACTACCGCGGGAATGAGATGATTGCTTAGCGATAAAACCTCTTTCAAAAAGCTCAAGCCGTGTGAAAGTTGGGTAGTACAGAATTTTGAGTTCTGGATTTGTTTCCGGTCTCTTCGCCCATTCCTGGAAAAAGCTCACTGCTTTAACCGGACGGTATCCATCAAAAATTTTAAGAGCGAATCCTCGAGCAAGGGCAGCCTTTTGAACCATACACAAAGCTTCAGCCGGCGCTTTTGCCATATAAGCTTTTTGAGCCTTATAACCGGCAACGATTTCACCGGTAAAATTTTGTGCTGTACTGTAGCTGGCCAGAATTTTAATCCCAGGACAGACATCAGAAAGTGAAACGAAACCAGGGTGGATATTGGCCATAAGAGAACCTGTGAAAAAGAAGGATAAAAAAATGAGCTTCATGTTAAAAGTCTCACCTATTCGTAAAAGTACTGCAAGCCAAACTCACCGAAGCGAAGCCAACGGCGGTCTCTTTCGATCCCTCCGCCTTTAAGAGCTAATGAAAATCGATCAGTTAGGTGGTGACGTAGCTCTAACTCACTTGTCCATTGATAATCCTGGAAAGGCTTTTCATGCTCATAAGTATTAAAATGATAGGTTGAATAGAGCCCCGCGATCCATTTGTCTGAAAATTTAAACCGCGTAAAAATTTTAGGACCTAATCCTAAAACATAATTATTTTCAAATTGTGACTGAAGATCGAGCTCTGCATTTAAAAGAAGCGCGATTAAGACTTGTTGCTTCGCAAGTTGCAGCGAATTTCCTACAGAGCCATTCACAAAAGCCGCTGGACAATCAAAACAATTTTGGCGCCTTAATTGTTTGGCACCGAGATCGACTTCCCAAGCAATGGGTGAAGCCCAAAAGTTTTGTTCAGCAAAGTTTCTAATATTAAAAATTGAAAATTGATCGAGAACTAACTTAGGTCCATTATCATTTTGTTCCTGAAACTCAAAAGAAATTTTCCCAATTTCAAGTTGAGCTTCTTTAAGTGAACCGGCCGGAGGATCTAATAAATCGTGAAGGGCCGGCCGGTATTCCAAACGCGTACTTTTCCCCACTTTATCATAATAATTTTCTGCGAGAATCAAGCGAGTTGGAGAATGACTGTACGCTGGCGAATCAAGAATTGTCTTTTGGGGATCAAGATTATCATGGAAAATGATCGGATTGATGGCACGCTCTTTTAAAATAAGGGATTTTAACTCTTTGGTCTTGGGATCATCTTTTAGAATTTTCTCAAAATTAAAATAATCAAAAGCTTCCATCGATACATCAAGCACATCCGCTGCTTTTTTGGTTTCAATGCCTGAAATGAGAATTGATGCTTTTGAAGGCTCAGTAGCGATAGCTTTAGAAAGATTAAGCTCTTTTTGATCCAGCTTTTCAGAAAGTCTACCGAGTTTTGAATACGTCGATTCCCTGCGTTTCCCCTCTTCGATTAATCCTTCTGCCTGCAATAGCCTCACCGTATCCGCCGGAATAGTGTAAAGTTCAAATCGGCTGGTGAGATCAAGGGTTGGACGTGCGACTTCTAGAATACTTAGTAAGTGATACGAGCAATTTTCGTGAAAGTAAAAATAATCAAAATAAGTATTTCCTAGTTCCCAGATGTGATCAACCATCTCGAGCACTTCAGGCATAGTGACTTTTAGATCGTATGACCACAAATCACGAAACTCATAGTTAGTGTATTCGCGGACTTTGTAATAATACGGAACAGCCGCAAACTCTCCGATGAAGCCACCGAAGAGTCCTTTCACTGCATAAAGAAAGGGATTATTTTCTTTTGCTTGTGCTGCATAATTAATTCCGTAATCCAACATCTCCGTTTCGTTTTTATCATCGTAGCGGCTTAAGCGGAGCAAAGTGTGTCCAAAAGCTGAATTGGGATTAGTTAAATAGTAAGACGAGAAAACAATACTGGCACGTTTAGCAGCAAGTTTTGAGAAAAAATCAATATACTTCGCACAGCCGGACAAATCCGCTTTCCACGGCATGCCCATTTGCTGATTAAGCCATTTGTAGCGAAGTGGAAATTTACAAATACCGTGGTTGTCATCGGGCTTAGTTGTCGAACCGAAAACTTCTAAACTTTTCTCGAGCTCAGCTTTGGGATCCTTTTTACCATTGGCATGCAAAAAGAAAGACCCAGCATCAGCTTCGCTCACATAACGACCAACGATATTTTTTTTGTAATGAAGGAGCCTTAACCATTTCGGAGATTCTGAAAGTTCGGAAGCTTGTGAAGAGAATGCAAATAAAAGAAGAACAAAAATATACATGGGACCTGCTGTTAATTAATCGCAGGCCCCATTATAGAAATTAGATCTGAGTATTACAAGTAGCAGAAGCAACAGTGTTAATGTTGTGAGTGATATCAGAAGCTGGGGCATTTGAAGTTGCGAAGATTGAAGAGTAGTTTGACTTCAATGCCTGGCCGAATTCAGCAGAATTGTTACAGCCGTAAACTTTTGAAAGACCAACGATAGTTTCGCCGTTACCACGAGCGATATCATTAGCAAGAGCTACTTTGTTCGCTTCAACATAAGCTTCTGCCTGACCAACTTTTAGTGGAGCTGGAGAATCACAGTTTGAAGTTCCTAAAGTGATAGCGATAGTCTGGAAACCGGTACCGTTAGTAGTAGCAGCAAGAACTTGCTTCCACCAAGTCTGGTCACCTTCGAAAACCATAGAACCTAGACCACAACCAGCTGAACCGTACTTAGCAGCAAATGCTGAAGAGGCCATCATAGCAAACGCAACAACAACTAATAACTTTTTCATTCTTAACTCCAATGTTAAAAGGTTTTTTCGTAAAACAACATTGGTTCCATTATCTGGCGTTAACGATTTAGATCAACTGGAAAATTCTTAAGCTAAACGATGCCCGACTTTTTGCCTTCGCAAACAAGTCGGTTTGTTTAGTTATTTTCTTTGAAATGATTAATGGTGACGTAAGTCAAACGAAGACGTTTCTCGATTGTTTCATCAAGCATCAAAAGGAGCTCTTCTAATTCAAAAGTTAGGCCAAGGTCACACACAAACTTATCGGCTTCAACTTCTGCCATGAGTGGATCTTCGCGAAGTCCTTCTAGCTCAAGCAAAATGAAAGCAAGTTCGTGGGCAAGGTAGGCCACAGCACTCTTCTTTTCAGATTTTAATAGGAGCTGAAATTTAGGAAACACCACCACAGTGTTAGATAGCACGATACCAGGATTTTTATTTTCCTTCATTTTGTAGCTTGGCATGAACACGACAGGATATTTTGTCATCATCGCCTTAAGTACACTTGTTGGAAGATGAGAAAATAATTTATCGAAATGAGAGGTGTTGCATGTTTCTATAATCCACTGATGTTCAGGGAGTGAATAAAAATACGCAGCAAAATTTTTTCTGATATGGGATTTATTTGAACGATCTTTACTGAGAAATTTTTGAATCAGATTCATCATGGCGTTACCTCTTCCTTTCTTCTCGGGAAAGAGGCAACGTCTCTTAAGGGATATTATTGAAAAGGTTGTTCGTCAGAATCAGCATTCATGCTGACATTACCTTGATATTTTTCCCCGATAATGCCGAGCAACTCGTCAGGTATTTTAGCTGCGCGGTACTTCTTGCCATTGGTCGTACGGATCCAAAAGCCATTCAATAACTTGTCCGATCGCGAAATACGAATAGGCTTAATCGAAATGATATGATCAAGATTAAACAAGACTTCAACCTCTTCAGCTTCTGACCCTGGGGCCGGCTTACTATGGAAGATGGTGAACTTTTGAAACTTCATAAAGACTCCTTAAACTAATAGGGTTAGTTTATAGTGGATTAAAAGTGTTTGGGGTTTAAGGATAACTTTAGTGAAAAATTTACAGGACTCGACTTCTGAATCTTGGCAGTTCACTTCTTTCGCGCAGCTTGAAGGTGTAGTGAGACGTGTGGATAATCCTCAAGAAGTTATCCTGCTTCTGCACGGGTTAGGCGAAAGAGGAAAAAGAATCTTCCGAAAGCTTCTCCCCTACCTGCCGAAATCTGCTCTGGTCATTGCTCCGAATGCTCCTTTTCCTATGCCACGCCCGAAAGAAGAACGCCTCGATTACGGGCATACGTGGTACTTTTACAATAAATTTGAACATAATTATTTCATCAATCAAGACCTCGCCAAATTCTGGTTAAGAGACCTTTTGAAAATTGAAAATCCACACTCTCTTCCGTTGACCATTATCGGGTTTTCACAGGGTGGGTATCTCGCACCATTGGTAGGGAAAGAAATCAAAGAAACAAAACTTATTATTGGTCTTGCCTGTGAATTTCTCACAACCTTGATTAAGGATAAACCACTGTTTCCGATGGTCGCCATTCATGGAGAAAAAGATCAGGTTGTCACAGCAAAGTCTGCGATGGATGAGATTGAAAAACTCAAATCACTCGATATAAAAGTAGACTGGCACTTAGTTCCTGAAGCAGGTCATGAAATTACCTCCACCATGGGACAGATTGTAGGAAAAATTTTGGAGCAGCATGGAAAAAGAAGTTTATAAGGGAAATATTATTCGTATCACCGAAGAAATCATCGGTGGTATTACCTGGGAACGTGCCTATATGCCTGACGGGGTCATCGTTTTCCCAATCACTGACGATGGTAAAATACTTTTGATTGAAGAGCGTCGTCCTCATGAAAATCCCCCTGTGAGAATTAAGCCAGTCTCAGGAATTCTTGAAAACGATAAAGGAACGCCCATTGAGAATGCTCAGCGAGAGATGCAGGAGGAGATTGGTCTCAAATCAAATGACCTGAAACTTTTGTGGAAGCAAAAAGGCTCAGGCACAGTGAACTCTGAACAACATTACTTTATCGCCAGGAAACTTCTTGCCTCAAAACTTCCTAATCCCGATGGAGAAGAAACCATTCTTCGCACGATCGCCTTCACCCCAAATGAGCTCAAACAGAAGCTCTTAAATGATGAAATCAGATGGTCGATGTCCACTTTAGGAGTCTTTCGTCTGCTGACCGAACTTGGGGCACTGCGCTAAGCACCTAAAAATCTGTTCCCGTCTCCTAACATGATAATATTCACTAAAACATTTGTTTGATTAACCAAACATATGTATAATGAATAACGTAGGAAGGAACATCGTTATGTACGTTTGTATTTGTAAAGGCATCACAGAAAAACAAATCCAGGAAGCCGTGACTTCTCGTCACACGAGCAACCCAAAAGAAATTTTGAAAGCTTTAGGTGTTGGATCAGATTGTGGAACTTGCGTTGAAGACGCAGTCAAATCTCTGATCGAACAAAGTGCAAGGTCTCCCTACGAGATGAAAGATAGCTCAAACAAATCTTAGGTCTGTTGAACTTTTTTGATTCTTCCTCTCCCTTACTCTACAATCTTATTAATATTACTGCCTTCATTCGAGGTTTATATGAAAGGTTCTGTCAAAGTTATCGAAGCGCTCAATTCAGTTCTTACAAAAGAGCTGACTGCCATCAATCAATATTTTCTTCATTCTCGTATGCTTCAAAACTGGGGTCTCGAAAAAATCGGGAAACTAGAATACGCAGCTTCGATTGATGAAATGAAACATGCTGACTTGGTTATTAAGAGAATTCTTTTCTTAGAGGGTCTGCCTAACGTTCAAAAAATTAACAAAATCAGAATCGGCACAGACATCAGTGAAGTGATAGCTGCAGATCTTGAAGTAGAGTACGAGGCCGTTCCTCATTTAAAACAATGCATTCAAGAAGCAGAAGCTGAACATGATTACGGTTCACGTGATTTATTTCTTCAGATTTTAAAATCAGAAGAGCATCACGTTGACTGGTTAGAAACTCAAAGAGATCTTATCAAAGCTGTGGGAGTTCAAAACTTCATGCAGTCTCAGATGGAACCAGATGTGGGTGCAGACTAAAATTTAACGAATTCAAACTGGGTGTAGGATGCAAAGTCCTCACCCACGAACATCATTTCATTTTCTGTCTATAGTGCCTTCGTCGTGTTGAGATAAAGCAAAAAATGGGCATCGCCAGACAAGTTTCTGTTTTCAACAAGGTTTTGACGTAGCTCTAATTTGGGCGGCATGGAAAGTTTAGCTAAGCATTTCTTCATGGCGCGCAAAACGTGGCCATTGTAAAATTATGATTGAATTAATCAATTTAATCATCTTCTCTCGTTAGATATTGCTCCAAGGTTTCCTGTCCATCTTTTATTTCTTGATTTCTTAGTTCTTCAGCCTCTTTTGGATAGTGTGCCGCGAGTTGAGTTAAAAATTCTTCTTTTATGATTGGGTGCTGGTGATTTGTCATAGCATTTCTAACGTACTCAACAGCCTCTTCTTTATTGTTAGATATTTGTGTAATAATAATATTTGAAGCTTCTTTTATTTTTAAGATTTGATCCTTTGAATCAAGCTCATCGATATTAGTAGCGCTGGGATTTATATTAGTGCTCGTCATGACCTGCTCGGCAAACTCAATTATCGAGCCTTTATCAAAAGAAGTGTAACTCGATAATTTAAGCAGGTTTGCCTGCATGCTGTCTGAGGCTTGGATTTCTTCGCTATTTAAAAGGTAATTAAAAATTTGCTGGGCACGTTCGGGATTTTTATTAAACTCTTCCAGGGCCGCACGCGTTTCATTTCTTTTGTTCATATTGATATAGGCGCTTTGCTCCTCAATAGACTTAAGAAGGTTGAGAAGATCCAGAGTTGATTTCCTCATTGAGCCTTCTGCTGGTAGTTCTTTGGCAAGCTTCCATTCATAGGCCTTCACCTGGACATCAGTGGTGACTTTTTGTTTTAAAGACGATGGAATGGATTGGCTTCTCACAACTCGTTCCAATGACTCTTTAAGTTCCTCTTTGGAAATCTCTGCAATAAGTTCTGCTTCTTTTCTTTCAGTCTCTAGGTCATTTTGATAGTTCCAGTAAGCAAGGACCCCAACACCTAACACGATGAACAGAATGAATAAAATGGATCTCAAAGTATATCCTATTTCTTATTTATTTTAAGACTTTCATTAATGAGGTCAGGAAGGTCTTCAAAATAGTCACCCTTGCGAAACTTTAAATCGTGTTGAGGCGCCCCAGAAATGATTGCCCTGAAATAAATTCTAAGACGATGAATAGGCCCAACAACTTTGTGAGAAAGGTATAACGAAGCAACGATTGTGAGAAAGACAGAAAACGAAAGCGCCCAATTCAAGTTGGTAGAGATCATATTTCTCGAGTGTTCAATAAATGAATAATAGGCGTGTTCAACCGGTAGATTAATCTTGCTCCCCATATCCGATAAACGTTGAAAAGCTTCATTGACCTTAAGGTGGATAACGACAAAAGTTATGATACTGACAATAATTTGTGCCAGCAAAAGGGTGAACTGAAACTTGGGATAAATGAAGATATTTGATAATTTTCGATTACTCATAAAATCCTTTTTTTGCCTGTTTTATGTAGTCTTTTCGGGGTTTTGGAGAAAGAAATGAGAAAAAAATGTTTGAATCTAGCGTTTTAATATCCAAGCTTCTTGATCATTTTTATCATCAAAAAATGTTCCTAAATTTTATAATGTACCTAACCGATGAGATCGATAAGTAATTATTCTTATAAAAGGATACAACTATGAGATTAATGTTAAGTTATGTATCAGTTCTTAGTTGTTTAATTTTAATGTGCGCATGTAATCCCAGCAATAAAAGTACTAGTGCCGGTTCAGTTTCTGCAGCAGGGGCATCAGTACCTTTACCAAGTGGCGGTTTATCCTCAGGATTGCTACAGGTTCAAACTTCAACGCAAGAAATTCTAGCCTTAGGGAGCCTAGTAGAAGAATCACTTGAAGATGATAAGAACCTACTTCTCCTTAATAACAGTGATAACGCCATCAAACTTGAAATGAATGCCATTAAATCGACTTCATCCTCGACAATTGCAATCAAGGGTTATGACATTATTGAAGAGGCGAAGAAGACCATTGATTGCGAGGCAAGTGGTTCTTCTGAGTGTATCTAATATTGAAACTAATAAAAAAATTTGGGGAGATCTATATGATAAATAAATTAACTCATCTAACTGTTATCCTGCTTTGCTTTTATAGTTTTTCTTCAAATGCTGATGATAACCGGTCAAATCTAAAATCATTTACTCCTCCTTCTTCAGAGATCATCGCACCATTGCCACCCAAAATGGCACCATTAATTGATCCCTCTGTGGAACCAGTGAAACCACCTTTAAATGTAAAACCATCGGTGGTGGTTATAAAGGAAATGACTTTACTGACCGAGCCTTACAAAAAGTATTTAGATAATTATATTGCAGAGATTTCGGCAAAAAATAATTTAAGTGAGCCTGCTAAAATGAGAATTGCTAACGCTGCAAAAGCCGCTGTGACAAAGATTGTTTTCGCACAATACAAAATTCACTCAGATAGAAAAACTCTCTTTCGCGCACTAAAGTCAGGCGGAGTAAAAGCTGCAAGAACGAAATACGCTCATCTTTACAAAGAAGATTTAGATGCATTGGTGAAGTTTAAAAAGATTAAGGGAATAAAATCATCAAACCCGAAGAGCTTGCCTGGTATCAGTTCAGTTAAGCCAACCCAAGTTGAGTCAATAGTTGATCCAACTATTTCTATTTCCAACAAAGCAGCCTATTGCAGTACTAGACATTGTAAAAGACCGAATGGCTCGTACTATAACCTACCAGCTTATAATGGGGGATGCATTAATGGGGCCGTATGTGTTCCTTAGCCGTTTGATGATGTTATCTTTTGGGGCTTATGCGGATGTTGTCATGAAGCTTACAGACAAGATTCAGAGTTATAGCGAAATGGCGGTTTGAAAGTCCAGTATATCGTCTTCACTGTAAAATTAGTATGAGTAAACTATCCCAACTAACGCATAAAAAACTAAAACAACTTTAAGGATAGACAAGATTAGAACCATATTTCACGTACTCTAGTTTTATGAATATAAAAGTAAAGAGTCGTGGTGCTGATAGTATGGATTTCAAAGACTAGGAAGATGAATGTAATAAAAAAGGGGCACAGATCACATTGAGGCCCCTTTTCATTTTCTAGTTAAGGAAGAACGTAATCGCGAGGCATATCTTCAGCCTTCGTCGCCATTTTATCAAAGTATAAATCGTACTGAACATTGTAAGCAGCTACTACTTCCGGAATAGTAATGTAGTAGAAGTTTTCAAAGTTTTTTGTAAAAGCCGCAGTTGTCATATTACCTGCACCATTAAAAACCGCCCCACCACTCGAGAAAGTGAAAACCATAAATTTATTGTGCTGAAGCTGGAACACGTTTTGATTCGTTTGAAGGAATTTTGTGTTCATCCCTTTATTGATCAGATTGTTATAGATCGCGAAAGCTTCAATTTTAGAATTACGGCCAACATCTTGCTTAAGCTTTTCGGCCCAATAGATATCGTCATCGAGGATAAACTTTATATCTTTCCCACCTTGCAAAAGATCAGCGTAAAGTTTAGCGAGGGCCCCAGAGAAACGGTGAGACATGGCCTCAATAAGTTTTGATTTGTTAGATGCTTCAGTTACTTTCGCAAGAGCTTGAGCTCCGTCGACAGGTGAGAAGTAAACAGTAATATCAGTTTCAGGTTGTGCTGTGATTTTTGCACGACAAGCATTCAAGTTAGCTGCGAAATTTTTCTTTGAATCACCTGCAACAATCATCGCCTCGACTGCGCACACGTGCGCTTTTGCAAAGTAAGACTGAGAAGATGTTGTCACAAAGTTCCAGTTCTCATGATTAATACTTGTCCCAGAAGTCATGTTGCCTGAAGACCAGACAATTTTTGAAACTTTTGCATCATTCGGGTTAACGATCATGATTTTATTATGAGCGTAACCTAGACCACCTGTGCTTCCACGATAAGTGACAGCAATGTCGCCACACTTTTTGAGCCCTTCAGCATCTTTGTTAACAGCAACAGCAGGACCTTCTCCACCATCAAGAACGAGCTTAACTTTGACGCCATTTTTTAAGGCAGAACAAACGGCCGTTACAATGTTTTTATTACTGAAACTTAAGTAAGCGAGGTGAAGTTCTTTGGTCTCTTTAGCGGTGATCCACTCAATTAAACGATATTGAGGAGAATTTTTTCTCGAGACAGAGGCTGCTTCATCGGCCGGCTTGCAATAAACATCATCAGGTTTGGATGTTAGTGTATTACCTGCATGAGTGATGATAGCGCGATCATATTTATAAGTTTCACAAACTGGGTTAGTAAAAAGTGCTTCAAAAGCGAAAGGCCTATAGTCGGAAAGTTTTACTCCCCAACTATTGCTCGATACAACGGAAAGAAGTAGTAATACTTTAAATTTCATAAATGAACTCCTGTGTGTGGGCGAGTTATAGATGCAGAACTCACAGATGGAAACTTAATAGAAAACATGCTCTCGATCTAATAAAGAGATATGTAAAAAGGTATAACATGGTCAGCCAATTTCACCTCACTCTCCCCGCTAAGCCAAAGGGATTTCATTTAATTACCAACGAAGTCTTAAGCACACTGGAAAAATTACCAATCCTCGGTCTTTTGCATGTCCATATCCTCCACACCTCGGCCGGGCTTGCGATAAACGAGAATGCTGACCTGACGGTCAGAAAAGATATGGACCGCGCCTTTGATCTTCTAGCGCCTGAAAATCAACCCTTCTATGAGCACACTGTTGAGGGCCCGGACGATATGCCGGCCCATATAAAGTCCGTGTTGACCGGTAGCTCGATTAGCATCCCTATTAGCAATGGGAAATTGAATCTCGGAACCTGGCAGGGAATTTACCTCTGTGAATTTCGAACTGAGGCGACTCCAAGGAAGTTAGTGATGACTATCGTGAGCTAGTTTGATACTTCAACCAAATCATGGCAAAAAATCGTGCGATTTATTCATTATTTCTGATTCTCGTAAGCCTATGGTGGGGCTGGACCGTACTTGTTGATTTTTTTATCATCCCCACAGTTTTTAAAACAATAGATCAATTTTTCGAGGCCGGTGACTTAGGTGCCGCTGTTTTTTCGAAGTTAAATGGCCTGGAATTAATTTTAGGTTCTGCCCTGGTTGGTCTTTTTTCTTTTCAAGTGACTAAGAACAAAAAAGCAATCACGATGTTGGTACTAAGTACTCTCGTCTGGGTCATTGCGATGATCTATTTCACATTTTTAACACCAAAATTAGCTGAACTGAGTGAGCTTTGGAAAAAAACAGATTTGATGGGAATAACTGGAGTCACAGGAATTCCTGACATTCAGCAGGCGCATCAGTTTTATCATAATTTGTATATTGGTATGGATAGTATAAAGCTTCTTCTTCTCACTACGATGATGATCCTTGGAGTCGTTAAAGAGGAGAAGTGGACTTGAGAAAACTCCCACCTGTTCCTCATGGATCATTATTTTTTGCACCGATGGAAGGCATCACCGATGAATCGTTTCGCAAAACGATTTTAAAATTATTTCCAGAATGGGATTATTTTGCGACTGATTTTTTACGTGTTCCATCTGCAGGAAGATATCCTAATAAACATCTCGTTCGTCACTTTGGAAAAGAGTTATTTGAGATTCCATGGATTCAAGATAAAACCATGTTTCAGATTCTCACTTCTCACAAGTCATTTACTGTTGAAATGGTAAAGCAAGTTGAAGAGCTACAGATTCCGTGGCTTGATATGAATATTGGTTGTCCTTCGCCTACGGTTTGTAAAAATAGAGGTGGATCCTTTTTGCTTACAGATCTTCCTTCTCTACGCACACTGGTGAAGTCGATCCGTGACAATTACTCAGGAAGATTCACAGCAAAAATCAGAATTGGCTATAACGATACAAATGGTTTTGAGGATTCTATCCGCATGCTAAACGATGAAGGTGTGGAAATGATAACAGTTCATGGCCGCACCCGAGATGATATGTATAAAGCACCGGCACGCTGGTCCTTTATCCAAAGAGCGGTAGAACTTTCACAGGTCCCGATTATTGGTAATGGCGATGTGTGGGAAACAAATGATATTAATCGCATGTTAAAAGAAACTGGTTGCCATGGAGTCATGGTCGCTCGAGGTGCACTGAAAGCACCATGGATCGCGCAGGATTACAGGCGTGGCTTCTTTGCTCCTGATAAGACGCAAACGTTTACAAAAATGAAAAACTTTTTTCACGAGTACAAGACGCTTTTGGAAGCTGAAGACATTTCAGTTCGTGGTCTCTTGAAACAAAGTAAATCTGTCTCAAGATTTATGTTAAATGGAATCGAGGATAGCGAACCCATCCGGAGACAACTCATGCTTTCGCAAACTGTTCCTGAATTTTATTCTATTATAGAAAATCTCTGAATTAGAAATGCTTCATCGAATATTCAACACGCTCTTTTGCGAGTAACCCTTTCGGAGCTTCAAGACGTATTTTTTCCAGGCGGGGCACAAGACCCGCGAGATTGGCGATCTGAATAGCAAGCCCAGGTCTGGCGTTAAGCTCAAGAAGAATAGGTCCATTGTCGGGCGTTAACACAATATCAGCACCGAGATAACCAAGCTCAACCATGTCATGACAGCGGGCCGCAAGTTCCAAAATTTCTCTCCAAAACGGAAGTTTAAGGCCCATCAGATTTGCACCTGTATCGGGATGAGTACTCACGACCTGATTTCTAATAACAGCGTTATTAGTCCAGCCGTTAGAAAGATTTAACCCTGCACCAATTGCACCTTGGTGGAGATTCGCTTTACCGTCTGATGTTTTGGTTGGAAGTCTCACCATGCTCATGACAGGAAAGCCTTCAAAAACGATCACTCGAATATCAGGAATTCCGCCGAAGGAGTAATCATCGAAAATTGGATGTTTATCAATTTTTGCCTGAATGATAGCTGCATCACTGTGACCAGAGAGGGAATAAAGTCCGGATAGAATGCCTGAAATATGATGTTTAACTTCATCAATATCCATTAACTTATCATTTGAGCGACGACAGAGAACACGAACTTCCCCATCTTTTTCTTCTTTGATTATTTCTTTGAAAACAATAATCCCGTTACCTTGAGAACCGTTAGCAGGTTTGATAACAAATGATTCGTATTTCAAAAGTTTTAAATGGAGATTTTTAAGAGATCCGTAATTTTCTACGATTAAGTAATTTTCAGGCGTTGGAATACCCCACGCCTCAGCTCTTTCGGCAGTCAGAACTTTATTATCGACCAAAGGATAATGAGCACGTTTGTTGTGGCGAAGAATGTAGCGGCCAACCCGGTTATTAATTCCCAGGATGCCCATCTCTTTGAGATCACGGAAGATCATAGGGCAATGTCTCCATTTTTTTCTTCTGACGAACAAGATCTCTGAAACGTATAAATTCTGAAATGCGGTAGCCCTTATACTTACCAACAAGGATCAACAGACCGATGATGGTGAACAAGAGCTCTGGATTGGTGAACATAAACATTTCAAGAGGAGCGATAAAATAAAGTGAGTAAACCAAGACAACAATGACCATCGTTCCAAGTAACGTTTTAAAGGTATTGAGTAAGCCTTCTTCAGCGAGTTGAACCGAAAGTCTTTCAATAATGGTAACGACAATAACAATCGGAAAGAACGCCAGGTGCTTCTGAGAAATGGAAGTCATCTCGACGGAGTAAAACGAGTAGCCCACCATCAACATAATAATAAGAGTTAAAATAATCGAGAGTCGTGGGACAGCCAGAAGATGGAATTTATCCAGCACGTAGCGCTCACCAATTCCGATTAAAACAATAACAGAAAAGAAAAGCATCCCGAAACCAAATGAAGTCTCTTTAAAAAAGAGTGTCAGTAGGATCGGCGTAAAAATCCCGAAAGTAGGAATCCCGATAATATTTCTTGCAAGCGATAAAACCAATGCTCCAAGTGGAATTAAAAGAATTGTTGTAAACATCGTTTGAAGTGGTAGCGGCAAGCGATAGAGACTGATTTTTGAAAAAATCGAATCAGATTTTATGACTTCTTTTTTAAACTCAGCTTTATTATAGCGATTAATTCGTGCTCGCTCAGCTTGGATAGCATAAGCCACTTTTTTCTTTGAGATGAGCTTTTCAACTTCTTCATAGTTTCTATGAATGACCATAAAGTTATCCGGGCGCTCGCCAAAGAAGCCACGGTTTGTGTCGATTGGAATCCATTTATTGGCCAGGAAAACTTCATTGGAAAAGGTGAAGCGAAGTTTTGCTTCGTCCTTACCTTTTTTAAGATCCGGCATCCGTACCATAACGATAATTCTTGAAGGAACCTGCTTCCTGCGTGCCATGATGTTAAAGAGCTTCGCTTTTATCAGTGGCGAGCCTTTACCAGTATTAAGCGTTTCATGGATTGTTTTAATATCTGTGTTACGCTGAATTTCTTCTTCCACATAATAATAAATTTTTCTAATAAGTGAGGTTTTGTCTTCACTTCCTTCAAGAATAGCACTTTCAAGGAGTGCAATCGCATCACTATCTTCAGGCAACAATTGAGGGACTTTAAGATATTTCTGAAGACCTTTAGGATAAGTTTCAGTGTAATCCTTAGGGATTTTTTTATAGGAAAGAGGCTTTAAATCAACTCTCGCTGAATACGAAACTCTGCGTTTGATTGGCTCTTTGGAAGACCAGGTCGCAAGATTTGAATCAGAATTTGCATCAACAAAAACTTCAAAATCTTTTGAACGAATTTTTTCGTCAGAAATTTTTTGTCCTGGACCAGACTTTGGAATAGGAAATGAAAAGGAATTGACGTCCCCCTTAGGTCTCACTGTCATGTGAAAATTCCAGACATCATCCACCATCTGAGGAATGAGTGAAAGATTTAAGATCTGAGATTTATAAAACAAAAGACCTATCGGGAAAAAGATAAGGAAGGCCGTAATAAAAACGACAATTTTTTTCATGAATTAATCACCTAGAACATGTGAGCGGGCCACGTCTACAATGAAGCGTCCCAAAAGTAAGTTTCGCCCGACCAGGAATTTATAATCCATTTTAGTACGGTCATTTAAATTAACCAGGACTTCTCTTTCGATATTTCCCATTTTGATTTTTTCTTTGATCACATAGCGTTTACTAACGAAACCACCTGTATTTGAAACTCTTTGAGTCGTATCCACTTTCCTTACGACCTCTACGGTTTTTCCTTCAGCATCGATTGTCTGAAATTTTACAAACAACTCACCCCGCAGCTCTACTTCTTCAATGTTCACAGCATGTAGAGAAGTTGTTTTTGCACCTGTATCAATACGAGCTTTGTGTTTGAGTTTTAGTTCTGGCATCGAAACCCATTCAATACGACCGATAAGAATTTTTTCTTTCAAAAGTTGAGAATGAGCTACAGGTTGTAGACCTATCAAGATGAAAACAAAGATAAAGATAACTTTCACCAGAAGGAGCCTTTTTTAGTACTTTTAAGTATTTCCATATTAGTCCAAGGGCCCGGTCCTCGGCAATGGTCTTAATCGCTTCAAGCTCTTAATATTAAGAGGAACAAAACTCTAAATCTTGGGGGAAATAGTCCGATAAGACTCTAGTACTACAAAGGGGAAATTATGTCTTTCAAATGGTCATCTGTTTTACCATTCTGTTTTGTTTTCGTAGCCGCTAGTTTCCTGGCGGTTCACCATGCCCATATGAAATCACCTTCACAAAACCGTGAAATCGCTAGCTGGACACAACCGGCCAAGCCTTGGTACGACGCGAGCTACAAACTCTAGCGTAAAAAGAGCTTTAACCAGCTCAGTTTTCCAGCATAGGGTGGATATCTTAATGGGATGTCCACCAGCGTGCCCTGCTCAAAGACCGACTTGTAGTGAGTGAAAGTATCAAAGCTTTTTTTCCCATGATAGCTTCCAATCCCACTCGTCCCTACTCCCCCAAAAGGTAAATTGGGATTTGCCAGGTGAATGACAGTGTCATTGATACATCCGCCACCGAACGGAACTTTTCCAACAATTTCATTTTTCTTTTTTTCATTTTCACTAAAAACGTAAAACGCCAGTGGCTTTGGAAGTGATAGGATTTTAGCGATAGCATCATTCATGTCATCGTAAGGAATAATTGGGAGTATTGGCCCAAAGATTTCATCTTCCATAATTTTATCATTCCAGCTCACATCTTTCATGATGGTCGGTTCCATGAAATTTTCAGCACGAACAGATTTGCCACCAATAGCCACTTTTTTTGGATCAATCAAAGCATTTAAGCGATCGAAATGTTTTTCATTCACTATTCGAGGGTAGTCTTCTGACCCCTTCGCATTTTCCCCGTAAAAAGTCTGAAGATGAATTTTCATTCTTTCAATAAACTGATCCTGCAGATTTTTCGGAATGAGAACATAGTCTGGAGCCACGCAAGTTTGTCCTGCATTTAAGAATTTGCCCCAGGCACATCTTTTGGCCGCAATGTCGATGTTAGCAGAAGCTTCAATGAAGCATGGACTTTTACCGCCCAATTCAAGAGTCACAGGAGTTAAGTGTTCAGCTGCAGCTTTCATCATAATTTTACCAACCATGGTGCTGCCAGTGAAAAAGATATAATCAAATTTTTGTTTGAGAAGAATCTGAGTTTCTTCTAAAGCTCCTTCAACAACACACACTTCATTCTTTTCAAAAATTTCTTCGATTATTGTTTTAATCACAGCAGAAGTTTGCGGAGCAAATTCGGAGGGCTTGATGACAACCCGGTTACCAGCAGCGAAAGCACCTAAGAAAGGTGAAAGACAAAGCTGAAAAGGGTAATTCCAGGGTGAAATAATGAGCACAACACCATAGGGTTCAGGATGAATTGAACTTTTGCCAGGAAATAAGGTCAAAGGAGTTTTGACTTTTCTATTCTTTGTCCAGTCGTCGATATTTTTTAATGTGTAATTAATTTCCTCTAAAATAAAACCCATTTCGGTGGCGTAAGCTTCGAAAGTTGATTTTCCCAAGTCATCTTTGAGAGCTTTATTAATCATGACTTCTTTTGAAAGAATTGATTTTTTAAGCGCTTCAAGTCTTTTTTTACGAACGGCCAGCGGAATGTGACCATTTGAGAAGATTTGAGATTTTAAATCCGACGCAACAGTTTCAAGTGACATAATTAGTTCTCTATTTTTATATATTTAACGTAATTTCTTATGATAGACGATTTACGAAAATTTTTGATATCTGGATACTGAACAACAAATGAACTCTCATACATCATGGGAATCCAGGGAAGTTCATCGAAAACGATCTGTTCCATTTCTTGAATAATTTTGTCCCGGTTATCCATATTCGTTGTTTCTTTAAGATTGCGATAAAGTTCATCAATACGCGGATTGGAATATCCGGACTTATTGATGCCTGGAAAATTTGTCGAAACCAAAAGCTGAAGAATATTTTCGCCATCAGGATAATCAAAAAGCCAGTTATCTGTGAAGAACATAAGTTCCCCCGCTCGACCTTTCGTCAAAAACTCAGAAAAAGTCAGAACTTGAATGACAACTTTTAAGCCGATTTTTTCCAATTGCTCTTTGATGAACTCAGCTTCCAGTAAATTAACACCTTGATTACCTCGGGTTGAGTAAACGATCGTTGGATAATCGGCAGGAGATTTAAATCCTGCTTGTTTTAAATATTCCTTTGCAAGAGAAAGGTCATACTTAAAACGGAAATCTTTTGCTGGAAGATAGCCTGAAATGCCAGGAACAAGAATGGAATTGGCACGCAAATTAGTATTTTGAGATAGAACCTGAATATATTTATTGTAATCAATCGAGTAAGCGATAGCGCGTCTTAGGTATTCATTTTTACCAACAATCGGGTGTCTCATATTAAAAGCTAACCAGCGATTTGCCAAAGTTGGGAAATGTTTAAGAACCACACCTCTATCTTTTATCTCTTGGGTGAGTTCACCTTGGGCATCATAAAGTTTTGGCAGCAGAGTTTTCGGTACGGTCAAAACATCAATTTCATGAGCAAAAAACATTTTCCAGCGCTTATCTTCATCGCCAGTAATGTAGAAACGAACATTATCGATGAAAGGAATTTTTTCTTTACTTGAATCGAGGAGGCGTTGAACGTTAGCGTATCTGTCTCCTGAAGTTGGATAGAAGTCTTCACGATAATCCTGGAATTTTTCCATCTCGATATAGTCTTCTTTTTGTCCTTTAAAAACATAAGGACCTGTACCGATTAGCGTGCCATCAAGATTATTTCGTAGGTGCTGAACAAGTTCCCAAGGAACAGGACTTAAAAAGTTCAAAGCAAAGTAATAGACAATATTCGGTTCACTTTTATTCAAGCGGATCTGCAGCGTATAGCGATCTTTCGCCTCAACTCCTGCGAGTGGATGACTCTGAAAATTTTCCCATTTGTTATTTATAAGAGTCGCGTATTCATCAAAACCTACCACAAGACCTGAAAAAAGTCCCCGACCAGGGCTCTTTAATGAATCAAGTGTCAGGCGCTTAAATTGAGTCACAAAATCTTCAGCGATAAGTTCTCGAGGAGTATTATTGAAAGCTGCGTGCTGATGGAAAAAAACACCCTTTCGAATCTTTATGGTAATGACCGTCCCCTTTTCAGACAAAAGAGGAAGAGATTCAGCAAGAAGCGGTTGAATCTCATAAGGTCTTTTTAAATAATGATACTGATAGAGTGGTTCTAAAACTTGCGCTGACAACATCAGGGAATCGTCACTATACGCTTTTGCCGGGTCAAGACTCTCGACCTTGTCATCCAGAGACAAGCGAAGACTAGTGGTTGTAATGGGGGAAAATTTAAGATGTTTCCAGCTCCAGACAGTTAAAAAAAGAAGACCAGCGGTAAGTGCGGCCATCACGATGGTGGTTTTCCTCATAGCGTAAAATCACCTTTTTTAAATTGTGAGAAGAATGATTCTTTGTTAACGCCAGTCACTAATTCCGCAACATCTTTTGCTGTTCGGAATCCCAGACCCATACCGTGTCCGCTAAAGCCGCCAACCATATACGTTTCAACAGGAGCATTCACTTTTCCAACCAGTGGCAATTCATGTTCGGTAAAGCCCATCGTTCCAGACCAACGGTTAATGACCTTATATTTAAGTCCAAGCTGATCCTGAACATATTGCTCCAGACCCTTTTGAATGACTGGCGATATCTTTTCAAAGTCCCCGGTTTCGCCTTCTTCATCAAGAAGTCTTTTTCCGCCAATGACTAAAACTTTTTCATGGGTTTTTCTCCAGTAAACTCTTTCTGGTGGATCGTAGTATAGATGTGGGCAATTAAGTGTTTCTTCAAATTCCACAGCAAGCATCTGCGCTCTGCGGGGAACAATTGAATCCTTAAAATGGGGATGAAATTCTGGAAGGTAGCCATTCAAAGCAAGGACGACTTGTTTTGCCTTAATGATATTCACTTCCGTTTTTACACCTTCAGAAAATAATTCAAAGGCCGAGGCATTTTCAACGATCTGAACTTTTCTTGATTCTAACAGGTTTTTTAATGTTACCAGAAGCTGAATCGGATTTACTTTATATTCTGGACCCATTTCGTATCCACCAAAAAACTTTGACTGCAAAGAATCAGGCATCTCCGCATTGGACTTCCATGTGAAATCAAATTTTGAAGAATCAAAAACAGCAGACTGCCATGTTTTAAGCTGATCTTCAGACTGAAAAAGCGTCATTGAACCTGTTTTTTCATACTTAACTTCGGGAGAAGAATGAAGAATATTTTGGTGAACAAGTTCCAATGATTCACGTGCAAATCGATGAATGAGAAGTGCTTTTTCAACTCCCCATTTAGTTGAGAGACTTTTGTAAAACGAAGCACTTCCCATCGTGAGGAATCCTGCATTCCTTCCGCTGGCACCAGAGCCACACGTAGCTCGATCCAGCACTGTAATTTTTAGATCCGGCCGCATTTCTGTCAGCCAGAAAGCAGTGGATAATCCAACGTAACCACCTCCAACAATCAAAACGTCAGTGCTGATATCAGAAATTTTAAAAGAGTGTTGTCTTTGCCAATGCGAAGTCGTCATTTGTTATTTCCGTAGAAGGCGGAACGATAGTTCGTATTCCCATTTGTTAAAGTCACCGTTGCCGTTATGAGTTTTCTTTATTTCGACGTAAGTACTGTCTCTTAAAATTTCCTCGAGCTCCTGAACTTTATAACCAAAAGATCCAGTTGCGAGGCGATCATCGTTATTCATAGAAAGAAGGAGTTCGGCGAGTGCTTTAATTTCTTTTCTGAGGTTGATGAGAATCTGGGCATTCTGTGGATCATAAGTTGTATAAACAGCAATAGCGATGTCGATGATCACAGAAGAGAGCTTTTGCAATTCTTTTATGTCATCGCCATCTGATTCGATGAGCCCGTAGTCAACAATCAAATGATTTTCAGGTTTTTTTGCTGGAACACCAACCAACGGAAAAATGGCCCGGTCGATTTCGTTGAAGAAAAAACTCTGCCCCTGACTCAGCCCTTTATAAATGGAGGTCACTTTTCCTGTGGGAATCACGCCATCAGTAACAAAGAAATAAGCGTAGATATCGTCTTTAAACCAATCATCACTTTCTTCAACGACTCTTAATTTGAAAGCATGGACAGCGATCTCAGGAACATCAATGTTGCTTTTAACTGGATTTTTTACCCAGTTATCAAATTTATCATCAGCTCTGAGAGGAAAGAGGTACGTTTTAAATGAAATTCTTTTTTCGAGAACAATTGGATCTATTTTATTTTTTTTAAGCACTGTTAGCGCAGCACGGATATCTGGGCGAAGGTACAAACTTTCTGCTGACGATTCTTCGCCAGCAATATAAATCTTGGAAGCTTCTAGCAAAGCTGGAATAATTCTAGAGTTTTCTGCCCATAAGGCATTCGAGAAGAATAATCCTATTAGAATCCATTTCATGCTTCATCCCCTGTTTAAGTAGGAAAATGATAGCATCCGGTAGCGGGAGTGACGACTAGAAGTTAGTCAAAGTTAGCTTATGAAGCTTTTTTCGGAGTTTTTATTTCAACATAGAAATCTTCCTCGTACTCGCTCTTGTACTTCATAAAGATTTGATAATTTCCAAACTCGATTTCAGACATCATTCCAATCTGCTCATCCAGAGATTTTTTAAAGAGCATGTCGATGAAGTTGAGGTGGAACGGGTCTAGATCTGTGAAGAAATCTTCAGTTAAGGGGACTGTCTTTAGGAGATCTTTTAAACTTTTGGCATGGTACATATCTTCCACCTTCTTATTTTCTTATCGGATTTTGCTGACGTGGGTTAAAGATTGTTTTAAAAATCTTTCCGACCCAATTATGAAGGTTTATAGTGAGTAGTGTACCAACCGAATCAGAGGCGAGACATACCTGAGTTACCAAGTCTTCTTTGTTTTCAATTTCTTTCTCAGTTACTCAGTCATGAAGACTGTGAGCTGGTTTATGAATGCTCCAGAAAAAAGACGGTCTCAGAAATCTGCTTTTATTTTTTCGCCCTATTTATCTTTTAGAAGTTTTTCACATCGACCTATACCCGTTTCAACTGTCTTGATAAAGCTCATCATTTTCTCATCTCTAACAGCGATAAGCCTTCTGCTCGCCAGTAGATACCTGAGTCCTTTATCGACTTTTGAAATCCTTTTTATTTCTCCCATAATCTACTTTTTCACAGAGACGATGGGTGCTATTGGGCAAGGGCTTTTCTCTAACGAATTATCTCACCCCATTCATCGCTCACCCTTAAAATCAACATCCCTAAGTCGCTTTTGGGGTCATGATTGGAACATATGGATTCAGGACTGGCTAAGAGACATCACTAAAAATATCAATAGGGGTCACTCTAGCTCGCGACTTATCGCTATCTTTGTTTTGTCTGGATTTTTTCACGAAATAATGTGCAATCTTCCTTACTGGGTCATGTATCGTAAAAGTTATTTTGGAACAATGATGGGATACTTTATTTTTCAGGCCATGGCATTATGGATTGATAAGAAGTACATCAAGCACTGGCCTCACCTGTGGCGCAGGCTGTATTTATGGGTGGCGGTGGTTGTGCCTTCGCCGCTTTTTATTAATGTTCCAGTACTTACTTTTTTAGGACTAGGTCATGAATAATTCTTGGGAAAATATAATGCTGGAAATCGGGCTCTTCATTTTTCTTGGAGTGCTTTATTATTTCTATCAAAAAAGAAAGATTGTTCAGTACGAAGAAAATAAAGGTCCACTTGTAATGGGCTTTATTTTGCAATCTTGTCTTCATGATAAAAAAGATGAAGCAGAGCCAGAACTTGATACACTGATTGAGTCTCTGGATGATTATCTCCATAATAAAAGTACGATTCCACCAGTAGCACTTCTTAAGCACTACATGAATTCACAAAAGTGCTCTATCGAATTAAAAGACATAATCCGAGAAGGTTTAAACGAACTGGATTTGGGTGATGGAAAAAAATAATTATATTTCCCCTAAAGGCCATCAAAGACTAGTCGATGAACTGCAGGAACTTTTGCGAGTTGAAAGACCTGAGGTGACAAAACTCGTGCAATGGGCAGCAAGCAACGGAGATCGATCGGAGAACGCTGATTACCTATATGGAAAAAGAAGACTCAGAGAGATTGATCGACGCATCCGATTTTTAAATCAGCGGTTGGACAAAGCTGTGATCGTGGATCCGACCCAAATTCATTCCGACAAAGTTCAATTCGGAGCGACAGTAGAAATCATTGATGAAGAAGGCATAACCAAGCGTTTTACCATCGTAGGTGTGGATGAAGTTGACACTGCAAAGGGTCGAATCAGCTGGCAATCCCCAATTGGAAAAAACTTGATAGGAAAAAAACCTGGAGACGAAGTTCTCGTCAAAGTCCCCTCCGGCGAATTAACATATGAAGTAGTTAATATAATTTACCAACCAATTGAGTGAGGTCTTTATGAAATTGACTCTGCTAATCGCTATGATGATTTTTTCTCTTTCATCATTTGCAGCATGGAATGAAGTTGAATGTGACGGAAGAACTGATGGCAAATTTCTTCGTATGGAAGTTGAGCAAGCATTTCCCAATGGCTCATGGTTTCAGCGTGCAACTCTTGCTGTGACTGAAAATGGTGCTCAGCAAGTTTTTGATTACACTGTTAGTTCTCGAGGTATGGGTGGATTTAATCGAGTTCTCTACTCGGCTCCGGGTGTGAACTTAGAAGTTGATTTCTGGCCAGACCAGCAGCCACGTTGGGGTAGAATGTATCGCGGAACTCTTCGCAGCAGAGACCTCGGTAATTCGTCTTTTCAGACGGTTAGCTGTAGATTTCCAAACGCTTTCTAACAATCAATGTGCCGCCTCATCCAAAGGCGGCACATTTTCCCGGGCACCGCTTTTTCCCATTTGCGGATAAAATTTAAACTCCACCGCAAAGGGAGATTATGCGCTACTCATTAACACTATTTACCACTCTATTTTTCGCCTTTAACGCTTTCTCAGAATCGATCGATAAATCGGAACAGATTAACGGCGTGAGTTTGAAATCCAGCAAAGAAAAAGCCATCAGGACTTTTAATGCTGTGACTGAAAGAACTTTTCCTTACCCATTATCTTTGGTCAGAAACGCCGTCACAAACTTCACAGAAAAATGCAACAATGCCTACAAAAGTAAACGTCAATTCTCTTCTAAAGAGACTGATTGCAAATACCATAATGAAAATCTTGTTGAGACTTTTATCGTGAAAGATATTCGCCAGGCGGAATCCTTTCAGGGCATGTCTGAGTTTTTTCTGGTTGGTCGTCAGGTTTATAACCGAGGGAGTTTTGGTTATTACGAACTCGCTACCGTTCGGGAATATTTAAATGAAAGAAATCAGAAAACAGTCAGTGTCGTGCTTAAAATGCTCGATGATGCTGATGTAAGACTATTCACAACTCCCAAGTTTGATAAAGCATCGGCTTTCGATAACAGCACTACGGTCTATACGCTGACTGAGCTTTCTTCGAACATCACCTCGATGACTTACGAGTACACCGCAGATACAGATCACTGGCTTTTAAATAAAGAAGTTTCTGTGCCTCAAGTCTTTGTTTCGATCAGCAAAAGTGTGAATGATTTAGTGAAAACGGTCGAAGCGGAATCATCTCTTCAGAAACGAGAACTTGCCTCAAAGGAATAGTTTTAAGGGGCTGGCCGCCCCTCCTATGCCCCTATAGAAAATGGGAGAAAAAACTATTTTTTTGTTGAACTACGGAAAGAGTACGCCTATACTTGTTGTAGGTACGGAAAAAATACGGAGTTCTTGTATGGCACTTACAAAAAAACAAAAAGACGTTCTCGATTTCATCACTGAGTACGTTCGTGAAAATGGTTACTCACCAACACAGAAAGAAATTCAAGAAAACTTCGGTTTTAAATCTCTTGGTTCAGTTCAAGATTATATCAAGTACCTCACTGTCGGCGGTTATCTTCAGAATGATTCTCATTCGGTTAGAGGACTTATGCCGGCAACAGTTCAGCAGAATTCAGAAGATATTCCTCTCCTAGGTAGTATTGCTGCCGGTGTTCCTATCGAGGCCATCGAGAATACAGATACGATTAGCGTTCCAGTTCATATGCTTGGACGTGGTCAGCACTACGCTTTGAAAGTCAAAGGTGAATCGATGATTGAAGAAGGCATTCTTAGCGGTGATATCGCAATTATTCAACACGCGAGTCAGGCAGAAAACGGTCAAATCGTAGTTGCCGTTGTAGATAATGAAACGACCTTAAAAAGATATTTCAAACGTTCGAAACAGATTGAGCTTCATCCGGCGAATAAAACTATGAAGCCCATTATCATCAAAGACAAAGAATGCGAGATCAGGGGACTTATGGTCGGCCTGATAAGAACTTACTAGGTTCATCACACATTTAAAGACATAGAGACACACAAAGAAACCTTTATACTCGTCAAGGAGGACGTTTATGCTGGCACACGCACTGTTACACCCTTCGCTCACAATGACTGAAACGGAACTCTTCGCTAAAATACAAGCTGAATTAGTGAATCGTTATGAAGTCGATGGAAAATTAGCTTCAGAGATGGCCTGGGATCTTCTGGAAGTTTTATCTGCAGTTGATGGCGACATCGACATCTTTGAGAAATACTTTCTGCATTAAGTAGTTCTCTTTTAAAAAAACAAAACGGTTGAATGAGACTCCTAGTGGCGAATGCCACAGGCACGGTTAACTTCGCCTTTTTTTGGGCATACACACATTTTCGGAGGGAATTATGGTAACGGATCAAGACCTTTGGATCAGTAAATCATTTCTTGTGTTGATTGGTAGTTTTATTATTTTCAGTTTAGTCGGCGTCGTCTAAATTTCTTCGCCCTGGCCTA
>JBBARE010000010.1:0-125356 GCA_040399915.1 Bacteriovoracaceae bacterium | reverse complement strand
ACACCTTACGAGGTTTTCTTTAATACAAAAGTTGCACTGATAACTTGAATCCAGCGTGACACCTTTTCGACCCTCCATGGATGCAGGATTACTTAGCTTTTGTCATGATGTAGAGGTAAGGCTTTTTAAACTGATTGTTATTTGAGCCATAAAGAATGCGAAGATCAGTGTCAGTGTAAATTTCTTTTAGAGCGCCACCACCAAAGAAAATTTTGACAAAAAGAGATGGCAGAGTGCGAAGTCTGTTTTCAAGTTTTCCAGCTTCAGCAAATGGCGGAAAGTCCCAAATTTTATTTGCTTGCTGAGTATCGTTTTTCACTGAGAATAAGTTCGTGAAGCGAACTTCAAGAGCATTTGCATCAGTTTGACTTGGCCTATACTTTCCTCTCAAGAGACCGATGGTTGGACGTGTTCTGTCACCATTTTTATATTGGCGAGAAACATTGTAGTAGTGACCGTCATAGATACACTGATAAATTTCGCTCGTCTCTAATTCAGGGTCAACACCACGATTTTTACCTCTGTAATCATATGGTCCCCATTCCTGGTACCAGCACGTTTTGAGTAGATCTAAACGCTCTTTAACTGGGAGAACTTTCTGAACGCTTAAGAGTTCTAGAACCAAAACTTCTAATTTTGTTTGTCTCGAGAAATCAGCATCACCTTGACCAGCAAAGCTTCGAGCAAGTTCAAGGATATCTTTTTTAATAGTTTGAACATCACGGGTACTTGGTACAAGCACACTATCAATGACGTGAATTGTTCCGTTAGAAGCTTTAAGATCTGCTTTTAAAAGATTTGCATTCCCAACAAGAACAGATTTAATCGATTGAACAACAGGAACTTTTTTTCCAGTCAGAGTTTCCAAACCACCGGCCTTAAGAATGTCTTTCGATGAAAAATGTCCGCTTCCCACATGGTAGAGCAAAATGTTTTTCAAAAGCTCTGGGTTTGCCAAAAGGAAATCAAGAGTTTCAGTTGGAAGCTTTTCAAAAGCTTTGTCAGTTGGGGCCAAGATCGTGAACTTTCCTGCCCCTTGAAGAGCAGAATCAAGTTTCGTCACACCAAGGGCCGCATTCAACGTTGAGAAATTAGCGTTTGACCGAATCGAATCAAGGACATCATGAGCGCTTGCACAGCTCATGATCATGCTAAACCAAAGACCTAAGACGAGCGTTTTCATGGTGACTCCTAGTTTTATAAACGAGACTTATGGCGCGAATATAGCTCTCACTGGGCAGTCAAAACAAGGGTCATTGTAGTTTATAGCTGCAAAAAGGTGTCACGTGCCTTTTGACATGATTAGAGCGTCGCCCGAAAAGACGACCACAAAAGCACATTCCCTAAATGCCAGATTGGTTTAAACCAAGGTTTGACGTACACGCCAATCTTAACTTTTAAATGATTCTCCTCCCGAAAAAACTCCAGGCGAATCGGACGCACGAGCCTGAAGCTCAAGACGTAAGAGCCGTAAAAATAATCGAGGCTTCGGTAAGTGGGAGTCACCTCACCAATCGCCCCGTGCACACTTAAAAACGGACCGTGGTGGATATTGAGCTCTCCAGGTGAAAACTCTCCCTCCTGCGAACTGGCGGCGAATTCCACGCGGTAAGGAAAGAGCTGACCCTTCGTAAAAGTCTCGCGGCGCTGAAGGCGCTTCCAGGCGGAATCGATTTTTTCTTTTGAGTAAGTGAAGGTGCGTTCGAATTCGTAAAGAACGAAGCCGGGTGGAGAGGATGGTTCTTGATTCATCCTTTAAGTTTCATCTGTTTTGAGAGCTAAGTACAGGTTATATATGGCCACTGTCGACACATTTAACACCCACTATAATTCATACCACTGACCTATTCCAAAATGCCTTGGGCCTTTAAAATAGGCGTATGAAAACACTCATCCTTGCTGCCACACTCATCTTTTCTCTTACCAGCGCCTTCGCTAATACGTGCGTGGAGGATCCAGAAGATTCGATTTCAAGAAAAATAAGTGAGGCGAGCCCAGAGACCTTAGAAAATGTGTCTTATCCAACTGCCCGCAATACTTTTTCTTATATTGAAGATCATGAATCGGAAATTAAAAACATCACTCTTTTGCGCGGAAAAAACTTTCGCTTTGATATCCGCATCAACTTAATGTTTAAAGATGGATCGGACGCCAACATTGTTTTTAATGCCCATGAACTTGGTAACCAAAACATGAAGAATGTTTATTTCACGATCAATACAATTGCGCGCTCAAAACAACTCAAAACGAATCTCTCGTATGATAAATTAAGCAAAATCATGAAGTCGAGAACCCTCACAAACCTCACGGCGAAAACGGATTATCTTGACCAGGAAACGGAGATTGGAAGCAAAGTAGCACTCGAGTCTTGTACGCTTGAGCTCGATGTACGTGCGAAAGGGGCGAAGATGGATGGATTGACGGCCGGGGCGTTTTAAGAGGCCTAATTGTCGAAAAGGTACGTGACACCTTTTTGAAGAGTTTGCTAAAAGTGAAGTATGAACATCGAAGAAAAACTCCACCATAGACACCCTTACCTCTTAATCCAAAACGTCCTCCACCATTCACCTGTTGAGTTAGTGGCGACTTCCACTTTTTCAGGGGAAGAGTTTTTCCTTCAAGGACATTTTCCCGGCACACCGGTTGTCCCAGGGGCCATGATGCAGGAGATGACTTCCCAAGCGGCTGGGCTTCTCATCACGATTCATCACTCCCCTGTCCCAAACTACAATTCAGTGACCACCAAAGGCTGGGCCTTGGGAGTCATGCGCGCCGTTCATGGGGCCCGTTATAAAAGCTTTGCCCGACCGAAAGAAGAACTTAAAATTTCAATAAGCCTCATCGATCAGCTCGAAAACTCTTTTCGTTTTACTGGTAAAATTGAAGTTGGTAACAAGAAGATCATGACTAATGAATTCACGCTGATGAATATTTCTGAGGATCAGCTCAGAGGGCTTCAATAAAAGGCGAAAAGGTGTCACGTGACTTTTCGCAGCCTCAGCCTAAATCCCATTTTTTTCATTCAACTGTAGTCATTTATTTTACAGATCTCGGAGATGGCCATATGGCCGTCCGGGCCTAAGATGCTGTGAATGGGTATGAGTTGTGGAGTTATGAGGTAGATATCTCACCAACACATCCCCCGTTCTCAAACAAACAACATCAAAACCCACTAACCTCAACTCTCCACGACTCTCCTTATAAATCCCCATCAATAAATCCGGTAATTGATCGTGATTAAAGTCTTTGGATAGTCTAAGGACATTGAGTCCTTGGTAAAAGTTTGAAGGCAGATGATTTTCAAGTTTATAAATAATTGTTTGATCGAGACCATCGCGAGCTTTTAAGACAAATCGTTTGCTATTATGGCCTTCAATCTCATCTTGAAAACCATTCAAGTTTAGATCTTTCGTTCTTATTTTTTTAGAACTCTGACTGAGCTCATCCAAGGCCACCACTTTAGGTCTAATTAATTTGAAAAGATTGAGTTCAAGTAGTCTTGCACTTCCCGTTCCACTGAGATTCTTAAGCTCTGTTTGCGCGCGAAGGCCATCGTTATAACTTAAAGAAAAAAGTCCACTGTAACTGTTGGCCGCCAGTGGAGAAAAAGTCACAACAACAGAACAACTCGTTCCGGCCGCTAAACTTGTCGTACACGTTCCCCCTGTTCCAGGGAAAGAACCACCTTTGAAGCTGAAAACAGAGGTGAAACTTCCTGCGATATTTGTCCCGCTCACACTTCCTGCGTTAGTGAGAGTTAATGACTTATCAATGGAGCCACCAACATTGGTAGTGCCAAATGAATAAGGATTTGTTCCTGAGAGACTAATAATCGCCTGGGCGAGACCTTCTCCGGACAAAGTCGTTGAGGTACTTGTGGGCCCAGAACCATTCTGATAATTCAACGTTAACGTCTTTGTTGAGAGACCCACTGTCGTTGGAGCAAACTCAACCACCAGTGTGCAACTTTGAGAGACACCTAAAGTCGTGTTACAAGTTCCTCCTTTCGTTCGAAAAGGGGCGACAACGCCAGAAAAGCTCATCGATGTTGCCGTATCAGTTCCAGTGTTTGTCACTGTGATTGTTTTCTCTGCACTTGAAGTTTGGATGACCTGGCCAAAAGCATAGGGAGCAGAAACGAATGAGAGTTTGGCCGAGGGAGAGCCACTTCCCACTAGTGCTGTTGTAAGAAGAATTGATTGATAGCCATTACTATAACTTAAATTAAAACTCCCATTGTAACTCACCAGTGCACTTGGAGTGAATGTGATCACCACTTTACAGCTTGCCGGAAAAGCACCCGATGTTGGACAAGTTCCACCGGAGCCTGGATAGGATCCACCCTTGAATGAAAATCCACTTCCCGTCACTGAACCAATTAGGGCATTAGTGGCCGCACCTGTTTTGTTGAGAGTGAGATCTAAATCGTACGAAGCTCCCGTAGGTTTAGGACCAAAATTTAGTGTCGTAGGAGTGGCGGTGATTACGGCCGTGGCAAGGCCCGTGCCTTTTAGTGTTCGAGAGGCAATAGCTTCTCCGCCTCCATTATCATATCTCACTTGAAAAGAAGAGGTAATCGCCGCTCCCGCTTGTGGAGCGAAGGCCACAGTCACAGAACAAGTCTCTCCGTTTGTTAAACTATTAGGACAATTGTCGGCCGTTATGATGAAGTTCGAGCTCGTAAAAGATTTAGAATTAATAGTCGCAGGAGTCGAACTTCCCCCATGGCCAACTTTAAAGACCTTCGTCTCGTAGGGTGTTCTGCCGACGAAAATACTGGCATAAGTCACCTGATCAAAATTTGAAAGATAAAGTTCAGATGAAGCAGTCCCCTCACCAGTCAGTGTCGAGGTCGACGTTTGAGTCGAAACTCCATCATTGTAACTTGCAGACAAGGTACTCGAATAGGTGTTCACTTGCAGTGGAGTAAAGGCAATATCAAGGTTGCAATTCGCATTTCCAGAAAGTGAGTTCGTGCATGTTCCAGAAAGACCTGGGTAGGCCCCTCCTCGATAAGTAAATCCAGCTGGCAAAGTCACAACAAGAGAGCTCGCCACAGTTACACTCGTGTTAGTTATCCTCACTAAACTTGGCCCCGCCACCGCAGAGTTCATCGGAGTCGAACCATAATCTTTATTTTGTAAAACAAGATTTGCCACCGGTGCTCCAGTTCCATTCAGCGTCAGACTCATCGTACTTTGATTCACACCATTGTCATAAACGAGGACTAAGCTATTTGTGTTGAAATTTCCTTCAGCTGTTGGAGAAAATCTTAAAAACAGATAGCAGCTTCCACTTGAGAGACTTGTACTACAACGTGTGACGTTTGAAGTTGAACCAGGATAATCACCACTCACAAAAGTATATGGTCCAGTTAAAGACTGAACTGAAATGTTCGTCACTGGAGCTCCACCGGAGTAATCAATTCGAACAGACAGATCCTTGTTTTGGCCGGGAACAACAGTTCCAAAACTTAACGTCGCACCAGCTGGTGTTATTTTCCCGTCACTTCTTCCAGTGATCGAACTGCCTGAAGCAGAAATAGTTGAAACAGTATTGTTATAGTTCAACGTGATGGCTTGAGTCCAAATACTATAAGCAGTGGGTGCAAAACGAACATTGATGGTACAATTCCCACTTGAAAGCGAGCTTCCGCAAGTTCCTCCAGTCACAGAAAATGGCGCCGAGTAACCGCCTAAGCTGATTGAAGTGGCGGCAAGCTCACCAGAGACATAACTAACCGTAAAAGGAATTGTCGAGGAGCTACCCACTTTAACAAGACCAAAATTTGAAAGCCCCGAAGGAGTAAGTGAGAGAACTGGTCTCTCCTTGGTCACTCCAGTAAGGACATTATTTAGAGTTATAGTAGAGGTTCCGTTGAAGTAACTAAAGCTCATGGTCTTAGACCAAGTTCCAGACGTAGAAGAATTGAGGCCAATGATAATCGTACAACTTCCCTGGTCAATAGAGAGAACACTGCCGCAACTTCCCCCGACTCGCGAGAAAGGTGCCGAAAGTCCAGCGAGAGTGAGCAAGTTTGCCGAAACGTCGCCTCCCACATGAGTCACAGTATATGTTTTAGTGGTACTGTTATTGTTTGGAACTGTGCCGAAGTCATTGCCTCCAACGGAACTAATGGAAAGCTGAGATTCATTAAATCCCCACGCCATCAAGTTGAGCGTGTTCTCTTCGGTCCTTCCCGCATTCAGATAATTCAGCGTGATGTCTTGCAGGTGCTGACCATTTGAAGTGGGAGAATACGTAATGATGATTTCGCAACTCTGGCCAGAGACAATTCTTGCTCCACAAGTTCCACCAACTCCAGGGAAACTTCCACCTTTGTAGGAAAAGGGTGCCGAAAAATTTTGGATGGAGACACTTTCTGCATTCACTTTTCCAGTATTTGAGATCTTAATTCTTAAATCTGTGGTGGAGCCGACAAACCTATTTCCAAAATCATAAAGTGAGCCATATTCAAATGTGAGGATAGGATGCGAATCTGCAGACAAGTCAAAATCATAAGTTGAAGCTGAAATGGTATCAGAAAAACTAAATCTCAAACTTGCCGCATGACTTGCAAGATCAACCGGTGAATAAGTTAAAATGATTTTACAGGTACGTCCGGATTTAAGCTCACTTCCACAAGTCCCACCCGTGCCGGGATAAGCACCATCCTTATAGAGGATTGGATCACTCGTCACAAGTGTTGCCACTATATTGGTCACATCAAGACCACCAGTGGATTTGAGAGTCAACTCATAATCCAATGTGGTCCCCACAGCTACGGCCCCGATGAATCCATCAGAGTTTTGAAATTTTAAATACCCACGATCTTTTTGAATGGGAGAATCAAAAACAGAGTTCTCTTTACTGCAACTAGAGAAAAGAAAAGAGAGGGCCATCATGGAGAGGAGTAAGCCGAGTTTTATCATTGCTTGATATACCTCGGATCTCGAAACCAATTATTTGCTGTCGGAATGACTGAATCAAACCAAAAAGAGAATTTGCCTGTGATGGCAAAATCTTTACCAAACTGATTCACCTGCAGTCCAAGCCTTGAATTTACACTTGTTGCCACCCATGCCCCATAAAAGGTGTCGAATTCATTAAGCTCAGTGCTGTAATAAACTCGTGGCAACTCCAGTGATGAGTTTGAAGAATCAAATTGGGCCGAGCCAAAGGAGTGCTTCAATCCAGCGTAGATGTCGATCAAGCGTAGATACAACGACATTGAGAGATCATTGGTGACATTGATATTATCGAAATAGTCTTCAAGAACCGCCCTTCCATACTGAGCACGATGAGAAATATAAAAATAGCGGTAATTAAAAAGCACTCGCTTATAACCTAACCCCCATCCTTTTATTCCATCAATTGAAGAAAGGTAGCTAAAAGTGAAGTCATGTTTATTCGCAAAACTCAAAGCAAGATGAAAACGACTGAGCTCAATCGTTCGCTTCATGTTCGTTGTATTGAATCCCAAAGTTTCATAGGCCGTTGTGACCTCCGCATCGCGCGGCACTTGCATGTAGGAAACTCCGTAGTCAGATGCAGTTTGCATATCAGGATAACCACGGATGAAAAACTTTTTACCTGCGCGCTTTGGACCTACTGGAGTAGCGGAAAGAAAATCATAGTGACCAGTTGATTTTGAAAGCCAAGTCCCTATAGTACGTGCAGCCTCAACTGACTCTTTATAAGTCACTTGGGCGCGCGAATGGGCACTCATCAAAATGAGGAAAAAAATAAAGGTTCTCAATAGTTAATTAAACCTTTTTTTAGAAAAACTGAGAATCGATTTCTGAAAGGCTTGGCCCTCGACGGTGCATCGCAGCTACCCCCTTACAAACTCCCCCTTAAGCATTTCAAGGACTTCTCCGTGAGTGTAAAGTTGATCCCTCGGACAGAGGGTTTGATTATGATCAAATTCATTAATGACTTGGGACACTCTCTGAGTAGAAACCCCGGCCATCGATCGCCCAAGCTTTAGTGGAAGTGGGACAGAAGAATGAAAAATACCTCGTCACTTTGAATCTCGACGATGATATCGAAAATAATTTTCTTGAGGTCATTAAAAAAGTTAAAGCGTCCCCAAACAAACCACGCCGAGGATGCGATTCATCTTGTAGATAGAATCTTTAATCCCAGTCCCCTTCAGCCCGAAAGGCTGTCTTTTAGCTCGATTTGACGGGAATCAACTATCAGCTTACTTGAAATTCACCGGATCTTATTATTTTAAAAAAATCTGGATGTTCGTGATAAACTATTTGCTCATTTGAGCTATTAATGAACGGAAACTTGTATGTATTTTTTTAAGACGAATAGTGAATCCTTTGAAAGAAATTTTGGAAAAGTCGTCTACCCCAAGTCCGATTCCAACGTTAACAAGAGATTCATCATCATTGTTTTTCTGAGCATATTAATTGTTAGTATTAGAAGCAATGGAGGATTTGATTTTGATACGGGCTTCTTCGTTGCCGCAGTGGTTATGACTTCCTTGTTCACATTAGTTTTCGGTCACATTCGTGACCGTTATCTTACCACAAAGGGTGTTTTCATTAGACCCTCAATTGTCAAAAAAGATGTTTTTATTCCATGGGAAGATATTACTAAGGTTGTGATTACAGAAGGGTACCTCTGGATAGAATTCTTTGATATGACAGAGAAAAGATATGGCTTTAATTACTTTCCTTCAAGATACAGCAGAAGGAACTTTTTGTTCGAGCCATTTATCGAAAGCTTAAAAAAGTTTCGGCCTGACTTAGAGGAGACCTACGTTAAGTACGATCTTAATGAGGTAATTAGCAGAGAAAAAAAAGACTTAAAAGCAAACCCATGGTTTGTTATTTTTGGAATCATAATCTTTATTTTTATATTAGTGACCTGTACTTAATTAAGCCCCACTTTCGGAGCTTTAATTTATACCAAGTTTTTAAAATATGTGGAGCTAGCGGTAACATAATAATCTCAAAAACTTATACAGGAAGTAGCACTAAAGTAGCACCACTAACCTGCTCTAACGTTTGTCCCTTTGTCGCTTATCGCCTTCATTATCTTGAAAATATTCTCAGATGACGTTTTATGTTTCTTATCTTTGAAATTATAAATGGTCTTCTCTGGAATATTTGCCTCTTTGGAAATTTTTCTTTTTCCAACATGATCGATATAAAGCTCCATAAGTTCCATAAAAGCATCATGATCTCCAGCAACAAACATCTGGGTCAGCAATTTAATTAACTTGCCCTTGTTATCAAGATCAATTGAAGATTTATATTCATCGAATGAATGAAGATCGATGGAGTCCACCTTTAAAGCTTTCACTTTGGAAGCCTTGATTTTTTTATGACTGCTCATTTTCTCTCCTTTTCTTATTCTTCTCTACGATCGTAGCTACTGCTTTCAAAACGATATTTTTTGCTTTAGTAATATCGCTCGCCTGTGAGTTTTTATTTCCTCCAAGCAAAAGCAACATCAGACGCCCTTCATTATCTTCAAAAAAAGCGTAGTAGACTCTTAAACCACTATCCCACTTAAACTCATACAAACCAAACTTCGGATCAAGCGATTTTGATTTAAGTAACTCGCCATGCTCAACATAAGTATCGACCCTGGTATCAACAATCCCTTGATCTTTTTCACTCAGTGACCGGTACCAGTCCTTATATTTTTTGCTTCCATGTACTCTTGGTTTCGACAAAGAAACCTCCCCTTTAGTATGCCATATTTGGCAGACAAGGGATATCCATTTATCTGCCAAATATGGCTTAAACTTTAATGTTCTTGAAATCAACGGCTTACGGCACTAACCAAGACAAAAAACTCCGCTATCAACAGTTAACTTAGAATAAAAGGCTAAAAAATCAGCAATAACTTTGTCATTAAAAGCAAAAGCTTGTGCAGAAGTATTAAGTATTGATATCGAATTCTAGTTCTTTAAGTTTTTTTCTAAATTTCAAAATATCAGTCATGACATTCTCCTTTTGATAGCTTGTAAAACAATTAGCGAGGAGTAGAAAAGAATCATGAAGTGAAATCAGATGAATCAAATAATATTTTTCATATTTGATAAGAAGAGCGCTTCAAAAGGCATTATGTAGAACTCTCAATAATAAAAAAATCCCCTTGCGGAGCTTTAATTTATACCAAGTTTTTTAATTTGGTGGAGGTGGTGAGAATTAAACCCAAGTTTGTTCAATCTTAGTCAGCTTAAAATCAATCAAGTTCCTCATCTGAAAGCGATGCCTAGTTTCCTCTGAGGACTCAAAACCAAGTGATTCTAGGCAAAAGATTTTTTGATCTAGGGAGCTTACAAATAATAAGCGACCGAGCATGGAAAATATTTTAACGAAGAATATCGTCGCATTTTCAGTTTTCTAAATTTTCACCTAAGAAGCTTTAAGTCCTTTCTTCCAAATCTCCTTCACTCTCCCATACGCCCCCTCAGGCCTAATCCCCTTTATAAACTCCCCATACTGCGCAAGCACCCTCACCACTTCATCACTATCATGAACCGTGAAGGTGATCTCAAAAATCCCATCTTTTAATACTTCTATTCTTTGACTTGGATGAATCTTTTGTTCTTTAAATTTCATCGCCATGGGTGCAGTACACTTTACTGCGTAATCAATAATCTTCTCTGAGCCTTTCCCGTAGCCTCCAAAAACATGCTCAAGCTTAATTTCTTTGGCCCTTTTCTTGTCCACTGAAATTTCTGTTGTAACCGCTTTATGAATTCTTGAGATCCTAAGCATTTTTATTTCATTATCCTCGCAGTCATAGACATAGAGATAAGGTGCTCCCACAAAATGAATTTTCAGTGGCGCAAAGGATCTCTTACGATTTGAAAATCTCGCTTCATCTGGGGAAGAATACTGGCAATGAAAGACCTTTCCCTTTCTAAGGCACATTAAAACCGTTTCAAGCACTCCAGGCTCAATATCCCCACTCTCACCCAATACTGTTGCAGATGCATTTGAAATATTCTTTAGGTGCTCAAATTCTTTTGCTAGTGCCCGAGGGAGTTTACTGACAAGAGTGGATTCAACATCATTACAAAGCCCCTTAAGGACCTTTGGTGACATTTGCTTAAGGCTCTCAAGTGCAAGGACAATTGTCTGAAGTTGGTTCTCGTTAAAAATGAGTTCAAAATCTAGCTTAAATTCCCCATCAAAATAAAAGCGCCGAGGGGTGGTTTCGGTTTCTGAAAGAGGTTGCTCCAGAGAGATATCCTCAATGTCTCTTTCAACCGTTTTACGGTTAATCTCGTAACCCTCATCATTTAGTGTCTGCGCAATTTCAGTGATAGATAATGCTGACTCTTATGAGCTAACGGAGAGAAGGCGCTTAATGTGATTTTGGCGATGAATCTTCCCGCGGTCAGCGTTGTACTTGGTCATCAGTCAATCCTAAGAAGTGCATGGACATTTAGTGTCTAACCTTTTCGGTCAGATGCGGTCTAAAGTTTAAAATTATGAGCTCAGATACCCCTTAAGCTTCAGGCCCAAAACAGAGTTCGAATCAAGTAAATGAATAAGCTCTCTTAACTCTTCCACCTTAAGAGAAATCTCAATTTCGGATGGGCCTATGAGCTCAAACCGGCCCGGAGTTCCCGGATGAACCGTAAGCTCACCTGAGATTTCCATATCAAGAACATCGCGCTCAATTGTCTTCCGAGAAACATCGAGATCTAAGCGTTTCACCAAGGCCTCATGGATTTCGGACACTGTTACTGCACTTGTCTGGAAGCGAAGAAAATTCTTTATTTTTCTTCTGCGCTCATCTTTTTTATTCATAAGAGTTTATAGCAAGTGACTTAGACAAAAAATGTCCAGCTAAAGGCGTATTATTAAAAGATGAAAATTTTAATGCTCTTTATACTCATCTCATGCGGGAAACCTGATACTGAAGGTAAAAGGTGCCGAAGTGCAGATGAAGCACAGATGAAGTGCCAGATTGATTATGCCGAAAACTATCGGACCTTCACCATTCCGGATTATATCAAAAAGCAATGCCTATACTACTATCCTGCTCACGGTTGCTACTTTGATTCGAGTAAGAGGCATTATTGGTGATTAGATTAAATCAAAAATGATTCTAAGGATGGACAGAATTTGTCGTTAGGGAATACCCCCATATGAGGGTCAGAGATCATCAGGTATGTACTTTGGTTTCTTTTAAACTTTCACCCATTTTGATCCGATCAGATCCAATGCATGGTGAGAACTTATTTAATATTATTAATCTTAGTATTTTCTGGATGTAAATCCGCTGAGGAAAATTCAACGACTCCGAGTTCCCAGCAATATTGTGGGTTCGAGAGACCACCTTATATTTTAAGAGCAACATTAAATGACGGCGCCAACCCATTGGCCGATGTTCTCATTTTTGGTCTTCATGCTAAACCCGATGCCGCGTGGCCTGAGTTAAACATGCTTGATGATGTTATTGAAGAAATCTCACAAAAAGAGAATGTCTTAAACGCAATTGCCCTTGGTGATTTCAATGCTTCTTGTAGCTATCTTTCAAACACACAGTTTAATAATCTTGATTTAACAATAAAAGACTTTAATTGGATTATTAGTAATAACGCAGATACAAATGTCGCAACTAGTGTATGTGCTTACGATAGAATTACTCACAAAAGCTCATTCTCAGTTGCCACAAGTGGTGTTCACACTGCCACCGGCCTGATCAGTGATCACTACCCGGTATACGCTGATTTTGTTGTCCAGGATAAAACTTTTAAATTTTCAGCGTTTAATCTTCAGCGGTATGGAGAAACAAAAGCAAGTGATCCAAATTTTATAAACACTGTAAAAAGCTTCATCGCTACAAAGGATCTTGTTCTCTTGCAGGAAATAACGACTACAAATAATAATTTGATCAATCTCTTAGTACCTGAAGGCTATGATGTGGTGGTTTCTCAAAGACTCGGTTCTTCAAGCTATAAAGAACAGTATGCTTACGTTTATAATTCAAAAATAGACATCGTTAAGGAAGAAACTTACTCGGGTTCATTATGCACTCCAGTCTATGCTGATGATTCTGAAAACCAAAGCACTTCAGAATCATGCACCTCCGATGGCTACAATTGCGGAATTTCTCCCTACATAACTCCTGCCGGACAATGCTGGGCCACTAAAAATGAGAGTAAGGTTAGGACTAGAGATTGTTGCTGTGGCCTTTAAATCAAAAAAAAGTCCCTAGGTCCTATCCAATACTCTTCTCGCATGGATAGTCTTTTTTTCTTAGTATTTCAGTTGTTGACTCCTATTTGACAGATTCGAATTCTTATAAAACCTTGTACATTCATTTCTTTCCTTTTTTTTCAAAATATGGATTTTTCTGGGGTCGCTATCACCCCTAGAGCTTACAAAACCAATTGAGACTAGGAAGAATATTATTTCAGGGAGGGGCTTATTACGAATAATTACCTATACCCCCCGAAAATCACTTCCAAATCAAAATCTCACAAAATGATATGCAAATTCTCCCTCAATGCCTCCAACGACATCCTCCTAAACGACCTATCCCTCTTAATCCTCTGCCCACAATACAACTTCAAATCACCAATCTCCTTCAACCCTCTCCTCCTCAAAACAGGTTCTTCCAAAACCTCAATGACAAATAACTCAACATCCCCTCCAACAAAATCTTTCGCGATCACAAACCAATCCCCCAATCCAACCGGATTATAAAGATGATGATGAAGAATCAATTCTTCCTGTGGCATCCCTTGAACTTGAATGTAAGTTGGTAATTCTTGCAACATCTGATCAGATAATAGGCGCATAGTGGGCCTCCTTTTATCTGCTTTATAATCTAGCGAGTGAACATTCCTGAATCAAAAATCTAAACACCTTCACGATTTATTTAAAACTGAATTCCATTTCCCTATTTCTCATACCCCATTAAATACCCAGGCCCCGCAACCGCCCCCAACAAATACCCAACCGCCGCTTTCAAATCATCCGTCTTCTTAAGCTCCCCCCACGTCATCTTCTTCCCAACCAGCGGCACCTCTCCCACGTACGTAAACGCGTCCATCTCATCATCCATCATCGTGGGCCAGGTCGGATCGTTCCACATTTGATGCACGATTGTTGTGCGGCACTTTTCCTGCGAGTTTTTTACTAACCAGTCCATACGCTTAAACGAAACATTCAGTTCATCTTGCAGAAGATCCCGCATCGATACGTAGCTCATGAGTGCTTCAACCATCATCGGGCACTGTCCGACACTTGTTTTCGCCATCGTCGTGAAAGTTTCATCCGAGAGGCGCGCGTCCACCATCGCAGGCAGGGCGCGGAAGTAGCGCTTGGCCCGCATGAGCACATCTTTCGGAATAATTTCCCAATTGCCTTGGTGGATCTCATTTTCAAGTTCAAGCATATTGACCGCGACCATGTTGGAGACAAAATAATCGTTGGTGAAAATGAGTCTCGTTAAATGGCGCACATCTTTAAAGGCAGAGATGAGATCACCGGTTTCGCGGCCATAAAGAAGGCGAAGCTTCGCCCACGTCACGAGATCTTTGTACGTTGGAATGGGATAGGAGTAGGTGGTGTATTTCTTATCCTTGGGATAAGCGGGACTATTTTCTTCAGGGTTCCAGTAATCAAACAGGTGAAGCTCTTTCATCCAATCAAACTTTAAACCCATTTTTTTAAAAAGAGGTTTCTTGTTGATCCAGTCCTTGCCCATTTCTTTATGCACAAAATCCGGCAACACAAGATCACCCTGGTGATGAATGTCGCCGATGGTCCAGTGAATGCGCGCATTGAGATACGGTCCCGCGTCCTTCGTGCCCTTACTCGGATTAAAAATGGCGTATTTATCAAGGACCGCGCGATCAGCGAGAATTTCTTTCTCGTGCTTTTTTAAATCCTGTTCTGGCGAAAGATCCTGCCACTGCTTTTTATAAATCGTCTTCATGATCATGAAGCGCCCAAACCACGCTCCCACTACAAGAACGACGACAACAGCAACCGACGGCAGTATATATTTCTTAAATATTTTCATCTCATCCTTTCCAAAAGGTGCCACGTCACTTTCCTACTAGCTGGTCTGGGATTAAATTTAACATTCCGCGCTCTACAATAGCAATTCCAATCAAATACCAATTTCCTTCATGGCATCTCAATTGCTTTACAAATCAACACAATAAAGAGTAGCTATAGTAAATTTACTATTGATGTTTTATAAAGAGGGATTTAATATGCTGAAAGTAGTTCAGCTCGAGATTTTCAGAAAAGAAATTCAAGAGTTCCCCTTGGAAACCAGAGAAGATTTATTCTCACTGATCGTCCGATTCTCCAATGGAGACTTGATGATGAGGAAAGATTTAAAAATCTTTAAAATCGATGACCGAAATAAGGTCTATGAATTTCGCAGTAAGGATCAGCATGGAAATTGGCGAATTATCTCTACGGTCATCAATAAGGAATTGTTAGTCTTAATTTACGCGTTTCACAAAAAATCGCAAAACCCCCAGGAGCGAGATAAAAACGTGATCAGAAAACGATTGAAAGGTTATTTAAAATGAAAAATACAAGCACTCAAAAATTAAAGCCTCAATCACTAGATGAATTAGCGGCCGACTGGGGCATCGACACGCAAGTTTTTAAAATTAAAACTTATCTGATTGATACAATCCGATCACATTGTTCAAAGAATAACATATCCCAAAAAAAGCTCGCCTCAATGGTTCCAGGTCTTACTCAAGACAGAGTTTCAAAAATACTCTCAGGACAAGTAGGCCATATGACAATTGATAAATTAATCGAGATCACTTCTGTACTTGAATACGAGATTACCATTAAGGCAAAGGCATCTTAGAATCTATTTATGTCGAAAAGGCGAAAAGGTGCCACGTCACTTTTGAGCAGCTTGATCTTTGGCTTCGACCGTTAATCTCATGCCAAGAGCATCTATGATTTTGAAGAAGGTATCGATACGTGGGTTAGCATTGGCAGAAAGATCTTCAGAGATGTACTCCTTACCTTGAACCTCAGCCACTTTGCTAATTGCTGAGATTATAGCTCCCAACTGATCCGAATTATCCTCAAATGATGCTTTTAAATAAGCAGCTTGTAGTTCTGAATCACCCGTTAACATTTCGATGGTTAGTTCTTTAAAAGATTTATATTCCATTTTACACCTTCTAGTTGATATCAACTCTTATTGTAGTCAGAAACCAGAAACAGGAAATGTCGAATAGGTGCCACGTACCATTTCGACATTGCATTGAGAGCTGATTGGTTTTATTTTCATGTCAGGAGGATACATGAACAAATATACTGAACAAGAAGCTGCAGACTTTTATGAAATAACTCGAGAAACATTACTAAAGAAAGTAGTGTTATATAGAAAAAAATTCTCTTCTGAGCAAATATTCGAGTCTCAATCAGGTGAATGGCTTTTTAGCGAAAGTGGACTATGGATTCTTTCAACAATTCTTTCGAGTCCCAAAGCAATCCAAGTACATATTGAATTAATCAGGACCGTTGTTAAAGAAAGTGATTTTTCGATATTTGATTTACTTGAAAGCAGATGAGACTCAAACTGCTGAATCCACGTGAGTAAGTCAATTAATTTTTAGGCACTTTTGACCGATAAAGGAATGAGAGGTCAATATGAATTCCGCACAATCAATTGAGATGCTATATAAGTCGATTAATATAATCATGGGTCCAGTTGAGGCCAAGAAAACTGTAACAAGAGTTTTATTTATTGTGATTGATGATCTCCAGGAAGAAGGTCTTCCCGTAACTGAAGCTCTTATTTCTGAGCGAGTTGCTAAATACGCTAACGATTTTTACGAAGTCATTCAAAACGAAGTTGCTTGACTCTCCTCAGTACTCCGACAACTCATCCGATGAATCCGCCCTTTCCATTTAAAGAATAGATTCGCTTCAGGACTAATGAGCTTTGTGAAAACCGCATTCCTAATAAAGTTCCCAAACAAACTCGCCCTTCGGTAACGATTCCCCAGATCATCACGACGATCAATTTTTTTCACATCAAAAATCATAACTCCCACTGTCCGCCGAGGTGTGAGATCTCGAAAGCGAACTTGAAAAGTCCCCGGATAAATTTCTGTGCAAAGATCACCATGACAAACGTTCTTATCATCCCAACTAATCGCACCGGTAAATGGATGGGCAGCGCGATCATTAACCGTGACGGTGACACCAAGATTGGGGCCAAAGCGGTACTGACAAACATCGGCCGCAAAACTTGAAAGAGAAGAAAGAAACACGAAGGCGATGAAAAGAACTTTCATAGAGTCTCCTTGGGTAGGAAACGGTAGCGAGAATTGTGGAGTCAATTCAAGGAATCAAGCGTTGAAAAGGTGAAAAGGTGCCACGTACCTTTTCAACGCTTGATTGGTAATTGTTGTTATGAGAGATAAATTATCAAAATGATCGATTAAATAAAAGATAAGAAAAGACCGATAGGAACTTCATGACCACTGAAAAATCAATTGAGAGACTTTATAAAGCAATTGAAAAATTTGCAGGTCCTGTTGAAGCAAAGAATTCTGTCTCTGATGTTATTTTTATCTCAATAAGCAGGCTTCAAGATCAATATCTCCCAGTAACAGAACAATCTATCAATGAGTATGTATCAAAATTTGCAGATGATTTTATCGAAGCTTCAAAAAGCGAAGTCGCCTAAAAAACTCTCCCTCGGTTGAGAAGGTACCACGTGCCTTTTCGAAAATTTTGGAGACTGGACGCTCGTACACCTTTTTGGTATACAAATAGTTATGAGTATTAAAACTAAAACCCGAGCAAAGACCGCAATAAGAAAAATAACCGGTCATATTTCCTTCAGTGACTTAATGCTCGCCAAAAGAGATGCCTACGAATGGACACAGGTCAAGATGGCCAAAAAGCTAAATATTTCAAAACAAGACCTATGCAATATTGAGAAAGGAAGAAAGCTCGTCAGTGTTGAAAGAGCTGTCGCTTTTGCGCGCTCATTAAAATTGCCTGTCAAAACTTTTGCAAAGTACGCTCTTCAAGATCAGCTCCAAAAAGCTGGAATCGTTGGTGAAATTATTATCCAAGATGCTGCCTAAAATTCACCGTTCATTGAACAAGTGAATAACTAAACCCACTCCTCACCAACACATTATTAATCTCCACCGATAATTTTTCATTATTCGGTTTCTCAACAACGGCAACTGCACCTGCGGCCTTGAGACTTGCAACGAGTTTGGTATCTGGACAAGCGGAGAAAAAAAGATGGGGGATAAAAACGCCGGCCGCTTTAGCCGCGAAAAACATTTCGACTCCGTCCATCGCGGGCATGTTGATGTCGGTGACCACGAGATCGAAGCGCTTCTCTTTCATAAGAGTGAGCCCTTCGCGTCCGTTCTTGGCGGTGGTGACAATGATGTCATCTTCTGTGAGCCACTCGGCCAGCGATTCGAGTAAACATTGTTCGTCATCAACGAGCAGCAATTCGTATGTCATGTGTTTCCCCTTCCTTAGGTGATTGAAAGTGTAGTGGAAGTTTAAAACTTTGGAAGCATCTGGACTGAAAATTTAGTTAGACTTTAGATACCCATCCTGCAGCAGCATGAATGACCAAATCCACAAGAGTAGCATTCCTTCAATTCCAAGGAGGAGTTATGCCATTTATTAAAGTCGGACAGGAAAACTCAGCTGACATCGAACTTTTTTATGAGGACTACGGATCGGGTGAACCGATGGTGCTGATTCACGGCTATCCGTTTTCGGGGCTTGCGTGGGAGCGGCAGATTTCGTTTTTTGTGGAACAAGGTTATCGCGTAATCACTTATGATCGCCGAGGTTTTGGGATGTCATCAAAGCCTTCCGTTGGTTACGATTTTGATACGTTTGCAAAAGATTTAAATTTTCTCATGACTGAGCTTGATCTTCACAACGTGACACTGGTTGGCCACTCCATGGGAACTGGTGAAGTCACGCGCTACCTTTCGAAGTTTGATCTGAATCGTGTGAAGTGCGGCGTTTTGGTTTCGCCTCTTCAGCCCTTTCTTTTAAAAACCGTTGAAAACCTAACCGGGGTAGACCAAAAAGTTTTTGATGGGATGAAAGAAGCGATCATCAAAGATCGGTATGCTTTTATTCCGCAGTTTTTGAAAAACTTTTACAACTTAGGAATTCTCACAACAAGCTTAAGCGAAGAAAAACTTGCAGCCGATTTTGCTCTCGCTGCTGAGGCCTCTCCGATTGCGACTTTAAAATGTGTGGATACGTGGACAACAGATTTTAGACCAGATCTCGTGAAACTAAAAAACTTTCCGATGCTCGTGATCCACGGGAGTAAAGATCAGATTCTTCCGATTGATTCCACGGCGAACCTTTTACCCGATCTCATCGGATGTGAACTCAAAGTGATTGAAGGCGGTTCTCACGGCATCCCGTGGACCCACGGTTACGTTATGTCACAGATGATTTTGGATTTTATGACAACAGCAGGTGTAACCAAAACCGAAGACTCCGCCCCCATCCACTAATTTCCCAAACAGCCAAAAGGAAGCCAAAAGGTGTCACGTGCCTTTTCGAGATGCTCGAGAAGGCACGTTTTTTATTGATCAGGCAAAATTCTCCTTCCTCTAATCTCTCCTCAACTTATCCGCCACCAAACCGTTAACAAATCATCACAATATTCTTTTAGGAGAACCTCATGTCATCAAAATGGACTGCTCAAGTATGGGTCAAATGGAATAACAACGCCCCTGATTGGAAAAACTGGAACTGGAAAAAAGAATGGAAAGAAGTCACTTGGGCCGCTTCAACGATGGGCGAATGGGATATGGTTTTTTGGGTTGATGTTCAAACGCCAGAAGAGCTAGAAAAATTTGTTCAGAAGAAACTTTGGGGTCAAAAGTGGGTCTCAGATACTCATTCTTCATGGGCCAAAGAAATTTGGAGTAAGAAAGCCGCTTAGTTATTAAAAGGTGTCACGTAAGACGGAGCACAAGAAATAAATTATAATTTAAGCAGTCTTAATTTTAACTTATTTAGATAAATAACTATAAATTTTTTATCCTTGTATAAAATCTTCGCGGTACTCGGTTTGCTCCCATTTGAGATAGACTACCTTCAATGATGGAGGTGAAAAATGGGAGTTTACGTGTTCGATAATCAAATTTTGGATAGCTGGCTGAGCAAGAAATCTGATGAGATTCTCACCAAAGTGGATCAAGACAAAATTTTAACTCAGGAAATGCTCATTCTTATTTGGAAAGGTCAGACGAATCATTTTCATCATGTGAATGTAGAATTTAGAAATGAATTTAAAAAAATTGATGACCGTTTTAAATGGATGATGGGAATAATGGTGACACTGTTTCTAGGACTTTATTTAAAAATGTTCTTTAACTAAAAAAAATGAAGTCGGATGCCTAAGCAGCATTCGACTTATTTTTCTCGGCCGGAAATAACTCAACAAGTTCTACTTCAATACCATTTTTCTGCATAAACTGAATCGTCGCCACACAAAGCGAACTTCTGATTAACGATCCAATGCCTTGGTGATGGCATAAAAAAACAAACTGCTTAATTTTTATTTTATTCGCCTCATCCTGATTATAGATAAGGACTTTGAAGAGATCTTTGTAGAATTCGTGCTTCACGTTTTTTTGTGAGTACTTGAGCTCATACGCAATCCCTTGCGAGAGATCCAATAAATCAATCGGGCTGTTTCCGGCAACATTAGCTTCAGAGATGTGTTCAAGGTTCGGAATTTTTTTAGCAAGGCTTTGCCACTCTTTGCATAAGCGATCAGCGCAGCCATCACCTATTTGGATTTTTTCTTTATCAGCGATTTTTAAGGTTGAGGTATCAGTATAGATTTGTGGGTAAAGATGAGCTGCGATTTCTGTAACATTGTTTTTAAATGCCATGACTAATCTTATCGGACATTCAAATAAAAGGTTAAATAAAAAAGGCCCCCACAGGAGCCTTATGTTGTTGAATACTCGTCTTAGTTACAGTCAAAATAGATTTTCTTGCCCTTGATAGATAGCCACGACCCTTCGAGCTCATCCATGTAGATCATTCCAGAGATTTTCTTCGCTGTGTTCTTAAAGCCGAAGAGAACGTCTTCTGTCTCAACAATAACTTTTTCAGTCATCACTGGTTTAGAGCTGTTGCCTTCAAACACTTCGAGGATGAAGCTATACTTAACACCTTCTTTCACCTGAGCATCACCGATCTGAGTGAGGATGAACGTTTTCTTTGATTCCCAAGACTCTTTCTTTTCTTTGCAGATGTATTTCTCACCAGCAAATGAAAGTGCTGAAGCCGTAAGAACAAGAAAGGCGATGATAAGTTTCATAAATTCTCCTGAAGTTTTTTAGTTGCTGCTTTGTAGAGGAAAAGAACGAAACAATCCAGTTAGATAATCAAATGCTTTCGATCTAATATTTGGATGTCACTTCCATCTGGCTGGAAAATCTTCAAGAATGGGGTCCAAACCTTTAATTTTTTGTCATTTTTTAGGTGGGGTGACCTCTATGCAATCTTAATAAAAATTTCTTTCTCTGAAATGACTTCCACGTAATGATTAAATGTTTCAAATGTCATAGCAGTTTTTCCAGCTTCATGTCTGGCATATTCAGTGTGGCTTTTTAATCCTAACTGTCTTGCAACTTCTCTAATCGTGAGCCCGTGCCCTTCTCGTAGCCTCTTTAAGATAAAACAACAGAGCGTTTTAGAATCATCCGAGGATAAAACAAATTCATTAGTACCGAGATCTTCTACACGGCATTTAAAATTAGTTTCTGAAATAAGTTCCTCAATAGCAGACTTTATCATCTCCAGGCATTCTTTTTTTGTTCTACCTTGGTCCATCATATTTATGAAAGGAATCTCGGCGACCCAAAACTTTCCTTCTTTAGTATATTTTCCTGCTAGTTTCATATTTATCCCTTACGGTGACCTGTTTCTGCTGTTTTAATAATCTTTTTTGCCAGTCTTTCATTTATTTCTCTATGGCGAGGGACAGGCTCCTCAATTTCGCCATTTGTCCAAATCTCATGATTTGCACCCTCACGCTTTAGCCACCACCCCAAGCTCAGAAGTTTATTTTTCAAATCCCTAGCCTACATAAATGTACTCTAATTTGTGCACAAGCACAATTCATCCATTTTTCAGTAATTTGTGTAGCCGAAAGGCTTTTAGTCACCTTACAGCCGAGACTATTCAAACCAGCTTCTTCCTCTGAGCGCCCGACAACTGCGCTAAACACGTATCAAGTGGTCTCCCTTTAAGTTTCCAAAAACTAAGAGTGCCTTTCACGACCACCGGTTTTTTTAGTTTGATCACATCATCAAGCACAAACCCATAGTCCCCTTCAAACCATTTTTTTGTATCGCGAGTAAGCTCATCTTCTGTAACCACATCAACGAGTTTAGCAAACCCAACGATCACGCCGTAAGGCACATCATCTTTGTTAAAATCAAGGCCATAGTTTTCGGCACAGGAATCGAAGCGCTCACGGCTGAAAGATGACGAGGCGTGAATAGCGATGTAGCCCCGAAGCTTTGTATTCCAGCTGCGGTTTTCGATGTTTTTACCTTCTGAGACAATACATTCCGCCCAGGGTTGAGTGACACTTAACGCTCGCATTTCTTTGATCGATTTTTTAGACATAAGTTCTCCTTGGTTAAAGGAGGACAATTAAGTCTTTAGGATGAAGTTGAAAAGGACTTGGGATCTTGAACTTCAATAAATGTCATGATCGAAATGAATTCTCATGCTAGGAATTTTAAATGAAAATCACTTTATTCATCGATTTTTTTTCACTTTAGCTGCGCCCTTTATGAGGAATTCTTTTGAAGAACGCCCAAACTTTTAAATCCATCGATGTTGCTGCAACGTTAATCATTTTCCAGGATACGATTCAATTTGTTTTTAAAACAGGCAAGATGTCTTACCGACTCAGAAAAAGTTTCTGAACTTTTGAAGGGTAAAAAGATTTTAGAAATAGACCTGCACCTCGATGATGCAGGTCTTAAGGTTTTTACTTTTAATTCCTAGTTTTTTGGCTTCATGAATTTTAAAGTCATGCGATCACTCTCACCAATGGCCAAGTATTTTTCGCGATTTTTTTCACCAAGTTTTAGTGCTGGAGGCAATGTCCAAACACCTTCTGGATGATCTTTCGTGTCTTTTGAATTGGCATTAATCTCAGATGATCCCACTAACTTAAATCCAGCGCGTGCTGCGAGTTCAATCACGTCTTGCTCTCTGACGTATCCACTTTTTGCAAGTGGATCTTCTTGCGAAGGAAGAGCACGGTGTTCAACCACACCTAAAATGCCACCAGGCTTTAAAACATCGTAAAAAGCTTTGAACGCTTGCTCTTCACCTTTAGCTGTCATCCAATTATGCACATTTCTGAAAGTTACAACGAGGTCTGCTGTTTCTGCTGGCGGAAAAACAATCTTTGATGGTGGTGAAAAAATCGCTGATTCCATTTTTGATCCAACATTTGGATACTTGGCCTTCCATACATTCATCAATTCTGCATTTATTTTAAAGTATGGTTTATCAACAACTGGTGCCGCCATGATGTAGCGACCTTTTTCTGCGAGAAGAGGAGCGAGGATTTCCATATACCAGCCCTGGCCTGGCGCAATTTCCACGACAGTCATTTCTGGCGTGATGCCAAAAAACTCTAGTGTTTCAACCGGGTGACGATAAACATCACGCAATTTATTTTGAGGAGAACGGTACCCACTTTCGGTAACTGCTTCTTGAATTGTTTCAGGTAATGCCAAAGGGTCTTTTTTTGAGGAACAAGCACTCAAGAGGACGAGTGAGAGTAGAAGTATATGTTTCATAATGATCCTTTTTCTAAGAATTATATGCTAAATTTTCGGTATGCCTACTGACTTTAAGAAACTAATGTTTGCTCGCTTCTTTTTTACCTTTGCAGTTCAGATGCAGGTGATTGTTCTTGGTTGGCGCATGTACGAGCTCACAAAAGATGCTTTGTACTTAGGATTTATCGGTCTCGCTGAAGCGATTCCGGCATTGAGTCTTGCGTTGTTTGCGGGCTATATTGTTGATCGTAGTCGTCCGTTAGTTATTTACCGGCGTTTAGTTTTTGTGAGTTTAACTTCGGCCCTTTTGATGCTTCTGTCACAGCTCCCTTATTTTGAAGTCGCACCAGCACTACAAGTAAAACTCCTTTTTGTTTCCTCGTTCCTGACTGGTTGTGCGCGTGCCTTTTCGCAGCCCTCTATGTATTCACTTGTTCCAAAGCTTATCCCTAGGGCACTTTTACCTAAATCATCAGCGTGGATGTCATCAGCGATGCAAACGGCACGAATGTCTGGTCCTGCGGTTGGTGGATTACTGTTTGGGTTTATCGGCGTTTCTGGAACAGCGAGTGTGGTTTGTTTATGCCTAGCTGTCACAGCTTTCACGACTTATTCAATGCCCATCACTCACCCGGCAAACGTTCCTGAAAAAGGTAAGTCGATAAAAGAAGATTTACTCTCCGGCGCTAAATTTGTTTTTGGTCATCCAATTTTATTTCCTGCTCTCACTCTTGATATGGTTTCTGTTTTATTTAGCGGAGTCACGGCACTTCTGCCGATTTATGCGGCGGAAATTCTTTTTGTGGGCCCGCAAGGTTTGGGGATTTTACGAGCAGCACCTGCGATGGGTGCTTTTATCATGAGTGCCTGGCTCATTCAAAGTGAAGTGAAGAAAAAAGCTGGGACGAAATTTTTGTGGGCGGTTGTTGGATTTGGTCTTTGTATTTTAGTTTTTGCTTTGAGCCGAAGCTATCTTCTATCGCTCGTTGCTTTAGTTTTGAGCGGAGCTTTCGATTCTGTAAGCATGGTAATCAGAACTTCGGCGATCCAATTATCTTCCCCCGATCAAATGCGCGGAAGAATATCGGCGGTTAATTCCATTTTTATTGGTTCATCCAATGAATTGGGTGAATTTGAATCAGGAGTCGCTGCTAAATTGTTAGGCGCCATGCCGGCAGCAGTCTTCGGTGGTGTCATGTGTTTATTGTCTGTAGGAACAATCGCTCTTTTCGCTCCTAAACTGCGCCGACTAGACCTGGAAGAACTAGAGAAGTCCTTCTAAACGGCCCTCTTAAATTGGTGTTGAGTTTTTCATAAGCAAGACTTCATTATAGAAATACATGAACAGATCTAAATGATCTTTTAGCCTCTCTGGATCTATTGAAACTGTCATTGATAGATTAATCAAGACTTTCGCTTTTTTATAAATTTTTATAGGTTGAGAAAAATTTCTTCACAGTATTTTGGCCATTTCACCTCTATTTCAGATGCCTTTGTCTTCATCGCTTTTTCAAATTCATCTAGGTTTTGACCCCAAAGAATATTGATTGATCCGTCTCTGGGCTTTTTTAGCAAAAAGTTGTCATGATGGAGTGGTATGACTTTTTTTACTTTCGTGGGATGGATGCGCTTGTGGATAAGCTCATCCGTCGATCTTTTGTTCGCCAAGGTCAGAAGAAGCACATCTGCTTGAACTCCTTTGATTGGATCAGGATTGTGAACTCTGCCTATGGCCTGATACAAAATTGATACCTCGGGGTGTTTTATAAGGAAACTAAAAGTTTCTCCTACTCGGTACTCCATAACATTTACCGGTGGTATAAGTGGTAAGGTAATATCTCCATGTGCCAGCATCACATCCCAAAAATGTGGCGAATGGGGTGTGACAAATGCTTGAATGCTGAATTTCCCAAGCTTGACTATTCGATCTGCTTTAAGAATCTCTATCTGGTTACTTTTAAGACCTCCGCCAATTCCAACATTGGCAGTGGAGCTTGAACCGTAAAGCTTTCCCCCATATTTTTTTATGACATATGGAGCATCGATAACATGATCGTAATGGGCATGATTGACAAAAATGCCATGAATGGATTTGATTCCGCAACGATTAAACCAGTAATCAACCTCACTGGTATCCGTTTGAACTTTTCTCCAAGGTAAAAAATCTAAAACCGAAACATAGGTGAGGGAAGGATCAAATAAGAGCGAGGTTTTTCCATCAGAAAGTGTAAATGTCGTTGTGCCAAGCCATTTGAAGCTTATAGCTGCATTCGTTGGCAGCGAAGTAAGAAGGATTAATAATAAAAGATAGATCATAAAAGTGCCTGCCGTTAAGGATTGCAAGAATTAACCTGTATCATTATAACTCAAAAAGGATGAAGCCATACTGTATTTCAAAAAGTCTTGCAAACTGCCCTCTTAAAGTGGTGTTGAGCTTCTCACAAGCAAGACTTCATTATAGAAATACATGAACAGATCTAAATGATCTTTTAGCCGCTCTGGATCCTTGGTCATGCACCACGTTTTTCGAATCAGGCGATTAACATTCGCACGAAGCAAAGCACAGGTGTGGTTCACAATAAAAAGTGGGTCAAACGCCACTTTTGCACCGAAATCTTTGAATCACTTTTGAATCATCCTTAAGCGAAAATGACCGTCTCGGATGAAGACAGAGGGAAATGCGCAGCTTGGGTTTGGACATAGTTGGTTCATTCCACAACACCACTATACGAGAGCAGTTCTAAACCAATTAAGATACTTAATTGGCAAAGACTTCAAAAGGAGTGAAGATAAATTCTATCAGGAGGCTTCTATGGGAATTTTCTTTCATCCTACTCCAAACTATATGCCAGTCGAAAAAGTACACTTCCGCACTCACGCCAAGCTTCAGGTATGGGCCGTACCTATTGGCCGTTTTCTTTTCTCGCTGATTTTTATCATGTCCGGCGTGACTCATTTTTCTAGCGGAAGTATAGGATACGCTGCCAGCGAAGGATTACCCATGGCAGACATTCTCGTTCCCGTTTCAGGAATCATCGCTTTAGTGGGTGGCCTTAGTGTTCTGACGGGGTTTCATGCGCGAGTGGGAGCTTTGTTAATTCTTCTTTTTTTAATTCCAGTGACAATTATCATGCACAACTTTTGGTCTGTGACTGATCCCACGATGGCACAAATGCAGATGACTCATTTCATGAAAAACCTGGCCTTGATTGGTGGAGCGGTTCTGCTTGCTTTTTACGGGGCGGGTCCTCTTAGCTTGGACCATAGGCATAACCGCCAAGTAGCGAAAAGGTAGAAACTTTCTTTAGGTAAACTTATTTTTGAAATTGAACCTAATTGATCTATAGTGCGATTCAACTAGCGGGAAGAAGAGTGAAGGCTCCAGCATTGGAGTGTCTCCTCTTCTTCCCGCGCTTGCTTTCCAAAACTATTTAACGGCGAACGATGGGCCCAAAGATTTTGAACTTTGTTGGATGTCTTTGATTCGTCCTGCGTAACCAGAAACTATTGCTGTCACTTCTTTCCATGCACCAAAGAAATTTCATCGATTCTTCTAATGAGTTGATTCTCACATTGATGAGATAAAGGGGAGAATCCTAAATCGGAAAAACTGGCCGTGACGCCATAAGCAAATTACAATACCCCAATGAATAACCCCATTATCTGGATTGATGCCGACGCATGCCCCAAGATTATTAAGGAAGTCCTTTTCAGCATTTCTCAGAGGCTTCAGCTTGAAGTCGTGTTGGTGGCCAACAGCTCGATGTTTATTCCGCCGAGCCCACTCATCCGTTTAGTGAAAGTCTCAGCGGGTGCCGATGTCGCTGACAGTTATATTGTCGAACATGTATCCCCTAACGATATCGTCATCACCGCGGACATTCCGCTGGCGGCATTCATTGTTGAGAAAAATGCCCTTGCCTTAAATGTGCGTGGTGAAGTTTATACGGAAGAAAATGTACGCGAGAGACTTTCAATGCGGGATTTTATGAAAGAGCTTCGCGACTCAACCGGCATGGAAATCGGAGGGCCTGAAACTTTTGGACCCAAAGACAAAGAGAAATTTACGAATTCAATTAATCGGATTTTGGAGAAGAAGATTGCTGTTTCAAAGCGTCCCGTTCAAAAATAAAAATTCCGGCACAAACTTTTTGATCGGGCCCTGATTTATAACAAGCAAATCTCTTTCCGATCAAAAACTGCAGTTTTCTTCCTTCCTTATCATTGAGTTCCGCTTCCCCTAAATTTGATCCACCAGTAAATATCGATTGCGTGAGCTTTTTGCTGGATCCGGTTTCAAAAGTTTCACAGTTGTATTCCAAGGGAGAGCTGACGTTTTGTTTGCAATAAAGATCAAAGGATGACGTCACGGTTTCAGTTAACTGACCTTTTTCGAGATTTACGGCGAGCGTTTTACAGCGTTCAAAAGCGAAAAGAACACTATCGTTTAACGGCACAACATTGGCAGATAGAGAGGAGACCTTAAGGAGGAAGAGGAGATTTAAAATTAGCATGGCACAAGCATAGCTTTAAGACATAAAATAAGGCCACTTTTACGCTGTTGCATCAATAAATTAACTAAGGTCTGGACTATGCTGAGACTGATTTCTCTTTGTCTGATTCTCATTCTGGCGGGCGTTGTCCATTTTATGGACCCTTATGCCTTCGCAAATTCCATTCCCCCTTTTATTCCCTATAAATTAGAAGTGATCTATATTACCGGAGCATTGGAATGGGTACTTGCGCTGGGCCTTTTATTCAAAAAAAGCCGGCCTACTTTTGCCAAACTAACAGCTTTGTATTTCACCATACTGATTCCGATTCACCTTTACGTTGCGATTTTTTCAATTCCAATGTTTGGAATTTCGAGCCCTCCTCTTTTAGTAGGCAGGGCGTTATTTCAATTGGTTTTCATTTATTGGGCGTGGTCATTAAAAAGTCTTAAGAGCTAGCATAAATACAGATACTTAAAGCTTCTACCTTTTGAAAGTGACTCTCCTTCTAGGCAGAAATAGCTGATTAAAAATTTTCTTAAGATAAGTCTTAAGTCATCTTAAACTTATAGGATGATTGTGCGCCCCATTTTTCAATCTATACTCCTGTTTTTTATACTGCTGCTAGCGGGTTGCGTGGGTACCGTTCAGGAAGCCGTTCCACCTGATTCAACCAAAATTGTAAACCCTCCTGTCGTTTTTGCATTCCCTGGAATTGTTTCCTCCCGGGCCGTGTCTCACAACAAGGTCGAGTTGGAATTTTTCCCGGCGGGTGGTGGCTCACAAATTTCGTACAAACTTTATGTCAACAACTCCACGACTCCAGTACCAATCGATCCGAAATCTCTTCTTCCAGCAAGTGGTGGGAGGGTTCTTTATACCGTTGATAACCTGAATGATGATCAGGAATATAAATTTAAAATCACCGCCTATAACACTAAGACTGGCGCCATTTCTAAAAATGAAAATGAAGCATTCGCAAGAACCTTCGATAATATAGTTGCTAACTTTTTAGGAGTCTCAAAAGTCAGTTTAGTTCCTGGCAATACCTATGGAGCCATTTTAGTGGATTGGGTTACGCCCACAATGACTGGTGTGTTTACCGCAGGTCCATTTGATCCAGTTCACTACGAAGTTTCTATGATCAGTGATATTGGTGGCATCGGTAACCTTAACAATCCCTTTTATTTCGGTACGGATAAGAAAACTATTTATGTTCCTACCCCCCCAGCTCGCGCGACTCCATTAAGTCATCCAAACTCAGTCATTGTGGATGGTCTGGTTTCGAATACTCGTTACTACGTCCAAGTTCGCGCGATCAATACACTTTATCAGGACAAAGTTGAAGACCCTACTGTAACGACTATTTCGGTTTCAAGAGAAGTAAATACAAGATTTCTGAGTATTAAAACTGATAATGCCGGTTCTCTTTTTGATTTTCGTCAAGACAACGTTGTTCTTGCTAATGCTTCTGGTGTTGATGCTTTTGATAAGATCGATGTTTTCTGGCAACCAGGCACGGGGAGCTTTTCTAGTTATCGTATCTTCGTCAGAAAATATGACGGTAGTGGTGATCCGAATACGGATGATAAATTAACCGAAACCGTTATGAATTCGATGACATCGATCGGTAACTATCAATCAGTATCAGCGGCATTGACAACCAAACGAGTGGGCGGTCTGGATAATTATAGTCACTACCAGGTTAAAGTTGTTCTATGTAAGACGATTACTTGTCCGGTGCTTTCGGCAGATCCTAACGCCGGCATTATTTCTGATTTGAATGCCATTCGTGTTCAACCTACTCTGGCTTCATTTAGTGGGATCAACACAGTTGAGCCTCCAGGACAATATAATGAAAAAGATGTTGTTAAACTTCGCTTTGATGCTCCTCTGATCAATTCGGGATTTGCAAACGTTCTTGAATTTTATTGCGTTAATCCTCTGGATCACTCTCAACAAATTCTCTTCGATGGAACCAATACTATTAGTGGATCAGGGATTCCTAATTGCGATGGCCTCTACCTTAACGGGACAGTACCACCTCTTGGCTCATTTACGACTCAGAAAGTGAAGGGGTTGATCACAGATGGTACCAAAGAATATTGTTTTGCCTCCACTCCTGCTATCACAGGTTTTGGAGCGGATATCAGACTACCCGTTTCGAGTCGTATTGTTCGATGTTCATATCCTGAAGTATTCCCACCATCAGTAGCACAATTTCCTGGTTTTAAAAATCAGTGTGTTGTTTCCGCGACCAATGGTTTTGTTGAATGGAGCTTACCTACGGGGGGGATATACTCCGGCTTTAATGTTTTCTGGAAAGAAAAATCATCCTCACAAAAATTTTCTTTCCCTGATGCCATTGACGGAGATCCTGGCTATTTTGCAAGTGAAGATCTAAGTGCTGCGACTCTTAATTATACGGCCACTAATCTTATGCCTGGTAGGACATACCAGATCGGTGTTCTGGCCAAGGTAGATTTTGATCCACCTGCTACTGATCTTTTTTCTGAATACAATTTAAGAGTTTATGAATGCGTAGTCCCTCTGCCGGTTGCAACTTTCAAAGGCTTTAATCGCATTTTTGCAATCGGACCCAAAATTGATGGTCGTGTTCCAAACGATGCTTCAACCAAAACATTTGCAGCTTCATCTCAAATTTTTGAAGCAATAAATGCGGATGGAATTCCTTATGAAGTGGCCATGGATACTGCGATTGCTCCAAATATTTCAGCGAACTTTGCTCCCCCACCAGGCAGAGATTTTGGTGCGAGCTTTGCTGCTGGTTTTGATGGAGCGAGTGATCCCACAACTGGATATGCTCTAAGTAAGGATGGAATCATTTCTCTGGCGTGGGAAGACGTCACTATGTCTTTCCCTGAAGCGGATACAATATTTTCTGTCAATCAACCAGCACCTCCTGTAGCACGCACTCCGAGAAGCTGGGGTTATAAAGTTTTTCGTTCGGATGATAACAAACTGACCTGGAAAGAACTAACAACAACCAATGGTCCGATTTACAGTTCGACCTATAGTTATTACAAAAAACCAAACGTCACCGCAACTTCTACCAGAACAGCATTCTTCACTGATTATTCAGTCAAGGCCCTGCAGGAAACCTACGATGCTTCTTCAGGACTTGAAATTGATCGCGCCAGAAATTATTACTACATGATTGTTCCCGTTTTTGATGGCAAAGTTTTAAGTTACAGTTCTGGCAATCATCATGTTGTCAAAGTAGCCTTACCCCCAAGAAATATGGCCTTGGTTCATAGATGGATGTCCAACCGTTCTCGCTGTCATGAACTTGATAAAGATCCCATTATAGGTTCGAATTATTCATGTGCTTACAATGGAATTGGCGCCCGTCCTAAGAGTTACCCCTATCGTACTGGTGACACGGCTCTTGACCAAGGCGGTGATATCCTGATTGATCGTCAGGAATTGGGTTGCCGCTACACTCGTGGTGATAAAATTGCTGATCCGGCAATCGGAGCTTCCATTTTTGAACTCTCTCCGGGAGAGAGGCGTCATCCCAACGATGCTAATTTCTTCCCACTCTTTAAAGGATACCGGACTTTTAGTAATTTAGAGGACACTTCCACCCCTTTCAAAGGTTGTGCCGGACGGTTTAGTAATAACCGTGAAACCAGTACTGCTGCTGATTATCCACCATCCTTTGTCGCTGATTATCAGCATTATCTTCAAGGCGATTGCATGGGTTCTCATCGAGAAGTGATGAGTGTCAGTCCTTGCAGTGCGGCCCAATATTCCTTAAGCGAATTTACAACAGTGGCTCTCAATACACCTGGTATGGATTCCAGCAAGATTCTTGTTCCAGACTGTTCAGCTGATACCCCATTTGAACCAACCAGCGTAACAACCAGGTACACGGGTTATTATGCTCCTAACTACGTCATGCAATCTGAATTTATGGCCGTTTTTTACAATACTCGCTCAAGTAGTTTAACAAGTAGTGAAAGAAACGTGCCAGTTGAAGGTCCGACGACTGGCTTCCTAACAGGAAGCCGTAAGCTAGAAAACAATTGGGCCGAGTCGAATGCCAGTTCTCAATGTTCAATTAATTTAGCTGCTATTGATTCAAATGATTATATGAAACCACGCTGGATAACCGTGAATGAGCTCGGAGGAAAAAGAATTCGTTTTAAAAATAGTAACCAAGGTCTATTGGAAAAAACAGTAAACGAAATCACCGAGGTTGTCGCCGCGACAGTTGAACCTTTGAGCTTTTATAACGGAACTCAGGGAGATCCAACTGTTGCGTCCTGGAAGCTTCCCAGTGCCTCACTGAGGAACAGTCCACGCTACAGGGGGGAAACGAAGCTTGGAAAAATTATTTCCTCCAATGCGGCAAAGCTCCCGCCTCTCGGAAGACTTAATAATGAAGTAGCAGAAAGCTTATGCTCAAATTTTTTGGTTCAAACTGGTGCTGCCAGCGATAATGGAAATTTCTCTCCGGATTCTCCTCCCATGGGAAAACGAACATTGAGAAGAATTGAATCTATTGCAGCTAGTGCGTGGCCTGAGTCATATAACACAACCAAAATTACGGCGATGGAAACGTCCATTAGTGCTGGTAGTTGTGCTACCCCTGCTAAAAATCTTTCCGGCTTCGAACTTTCCAAGGGTGATTTAATTAATAACCGTTCTGCCTATGGTAACAATGTGACAACCAACACTCCTTTGATCACAGGAAGTTCACGCTATAATGGTCTCGCTGCCAATAGTGAACTTTATCATACTGAACAATGTATCAGTCGTTACGGTATTCAGGATATGGTTGGTAACGTTTCAGAGGGGAATTCAGAAAGAATATTCTGCGACTATTCTCAGGATCAGGCCTATCTCGGTCCAGTATCCGCCAGTCATGGGGGTGGTCTTGCTGCTGAAAACCAGGGGGACGGGAGTTCTGTCTTTACTCCATTTTTTAATTCCAATGACCAACGTTATAGATGGGGAGTACTTAAATCTGGCAGTCCATTAGTTGGTACTGACACTCAATTTGAAATCAGATTCAGAAATGGTGATGCGGCCGTTACCAATGCAAAACCTTGGGTGAAAATCAGTACCGATTCAGGTTACTGTTCTGTGGTGGATGATATTCCTTCTCGCCGGACTGGTGCGACTGATTTCTTCAAAGATATTTCTACTGGCTACTGGAACCCGATGTATGTTCCTGGTGGGGCCTTAAATATAACCATGATCACCCGGACTCAAACAGACCAAGAAAGTGTTATGAGCTGGAGAAACGGAGACGGAAGATACCTTGATTTTGGACCACAGGGTATCGGTGCCGCTTTTAATAGGGCCAACACTCTTGCTCTCCATACCGGAGGTATTACAGCTTCAGATGCCGCCGCTCAAAGTAAATATTTTAATCCCGTTATTGGTCTTCCCCTTTTATGTGAAGCTGATAGCTGTGAAGACCCGGCCATTATCAGCTCGGGGACTAATGATAATACCTCGATTACGACTGCCTTTCTGAAAGATAATTTGCTGGGAACTGATGATGATCCGCCAGTAAAAGATTTCCACGTGGGTAATTCGCAAATCACGCATTTAGGACTTTCTGATTATCAGTATGACGTAGCGGGCTTTAGCTCAACGACAGTGCCAACAAATGGTGCTACTAACATAAGTTCAGTGGATACAGTTCTTACGGCAATGGTTGTTGATGATCCCACAACTATGGGTAACCCTACATATGTCAGCAAAAATTACCCAGAAGATTTCACTCGGGGAAGCGACTTCCAGTACTATAAGGTTATCTGGGCCGTAGAGCGTGGTTCAGAATTCGGTATTAGCTCCGGTGGAAAATCAAATGAGAGATACTCAGGACGGTATACGGCCTCCATTAACCGAACTTCTGTTACGACTAGTATCTTACACACTGGCACAAATGATTTTACTGGTGGAAGTCGATGTGCGGTGATGATTAATCAGGAACCATAATGCATTCGCTAAGTATTATTCTGATTCTTTTTTTGACCGCTTATGGATGCAATAAAGAAAGTGCAAGCGTAAAAATTAATACCGCCGGAATTTTCAATCCTGTTTTATATTCAATTGATGATGTCGAAGCCTCAGGGAAAACCATCGATCGTGGTGAGCATATTCTCACGGATGATCCAGTTCCTCTTACTGTTCGCGTTTATAATAAAACCAAATTCCCCTACACTGATTTAGATCTTGTCCTGGGTACCGATGATGGTGCGGACAATGCGCCGGCGATTGCCTTTGTCCCGACAGAAACGGGAGAAATTGTTTTCCCAGGTAAAGATGGTACATGCGGCCGGACTCTACCAGCAAATTCGACCTGCCTTATTAAACTACTTTACTCACCCAGAGAAGGACGTCGTTACGTTGAAACGATTACCTTGAATTTTAAAAACTACGTCGATCCCGAACAGCATACTGCAAAATTGCTATTTCTTGCCGGTATGCCGGCTTCGCTGACATTCACTAATGATACTACTCAATACACTTTCGGAAGGCTGGTGGGAACAGCGAAGCTTCCCGTTGTGGAAAGAACTGAGTTAACAACTTATTCTGAAGAACTTGAAATTATAAATGCTGGTGAGTTATCAGCTAAGTCTTTAACTATCAACCTGCTTGAATCTTGCTCATCTGCTCTGACCAATCTTTGTCCTGACGGGATGGCCGGTGCTTATACCGTTGAAAATAATTGTCCGGGCCTTCTAATGCCGGGTGAAAAGTGTAAAGTAAAAATAAATTATTTGCCAAAAAATCAGGATCCAAACAGTGGTCCAATTCCTGATGACATCAAAGAAATTAACTACCGCGCTACAGTGACATTTGGTTATATAAAAGATCCAACTGGAGCAACTGCGGCCCTGAACGGTTACTTTCGCTCAATATCAACAAACATTGAGGCGAAATTCAAAGTAGCTCTCACAAATCTTACTTTTGAAACACCTATCATCTCAGGTAATCGTGAAATCCGCGCCTTCAGAGTCAATAATCTGGGCTATCGCGAGGGTGAAATTCAGGCGATTGCTGTGAGAGACTCAGGTGGCTCACTTATAACCACTTGCCGCGCCAGTATCTCGTTTGAATACCTTGATTGCGTTGATGTTTTAAATTTTCCCATTTCCTTGGCAAACTTTCCTTTTCGCATCAAGGATCGCAGCTCATGCTTGACTCTACCGCCGGAAGAAAAAAAATATATTGACGTTGGTAGTGGTTGTATCTTCGATTTTGTTTTTCAGCCTTCAGTCACTTATTTAACCAATAAGATAACTGATTTTTTAAATCTTCAGCCAGAAGTTATTTTCGACTCTCGCTGGAAAGCTAACGAAAAAATTGTTACGTCGAAACTTTTTAATCTGTCGGCCACTTCTCTTGCTGCTGCAAGAATGGAACTTGAGACACTTCGTCTTGATGGAGTCAACTTCCCTTCAACTGGGACCAATCCGTGGTTGGTTGACTTACGACGATTGACACTTCAATCCCCTGGTTTTTTTAAGCGCAAGCCCATGATCATCACATTTAAAAATAATGGTAGCGTAAATGCTACCAATCTCAATTTTAAAGATGCTAGTGGAAGAAACATTCCAATTGGCGGCAGCGGAACTTCTCTTGGTGCTTATCTTACTCATTATTACTCTTCCGTTATCGCCAGTGATTCCACCTGTACCATCGTGGCGCCAGGCGAGAGTTGTTCTATTACTTTGATGTTTGCTCCCATTGGAAGGGACCTCAACTCCGAAGAAGATGCCAACATGTTTGATGCCACGGGTGGAGATGGTAAAAGATACAAGGGATTTAAGTTAACCTATGACAGTGGTTCATCATTTACTGATGCTAATATTGATGGGGATTCGGATATTTTACCTTCAATGTCTGAAGCGCGAGTTCAGGCACAATTAATTCGTAAAGGTATGTTGATGGAATTTACTGACGACACGAGAAATGTCAGTGGCATTGGAGGCAATGTAAACGTTACGGGTGATACAAGTATTTCTCATATCTATCTTCAAAACATTGGTACTGGAAGTGTTCCTTATATTCGATTGATGAACCCCCCAACACCCAATGCCCCAAGCTTAAATCCCAACGTGACATTGATCCCAACTGGTGACCCGGCAAGCTTAGGCGCGGATTACGATTGTCTTGATCTGGTAGATGAAGATTACACCTACACCGTTGCCTCCAATCAAACTCCCGATAACAGAATGGGGAATTTTTCCGGTCTACCAAAAGATAAGTCGTGCGTTTACACAATGTCGATGAAAACCACCGACAAGATACGGCATTTCAATTCAGCCAGCTGCATCAATACACTTCCAACAGAAACTAACGCAGAAGAAGCATCACGCCTGTTTAGTCGGAACCTGAGTGGAATGGACATGTGGGAATATTGTTCAGTTCTTAATATTGCCTGGGGTAACATCCGCGTGGATTATTTTGATGGGGATGCAACTGACCCTGCTCTACCGCCAGGCTCGAACTATGGGAAAAGAATTGCCTTGAATAACTATACCTATCAGGCGATTCAGCACTCACCTGCCAAACTTATTTTGAATAATTTTGTCCCGTTTTTGACAGCAACTTTATATCGTCCAGAAATTGCCTATCCCGCCATCTCAGGCCGATTAGCGCAAACGATTACTGAGAAGTGGTTCTATGGCACAGGTACCAATGTTTACTATCAACTGAACGATCCTTTACAAACATCCCCTTTCATTCAAGGTGATGATTCCCGAGATTTTGCTCCTACTCTCGGTGCATTTGGTGACAAAGGAAATTATGATTATATTTTATACCTCGGAAGTTTTCCTCAGGGCTCACCTAATGTCATTTTCCCTATAGGAATCAAAAATGTGGGGGGAATCGTAGCTAAGGTCAATTCGATTGATATCACACCTAATGATGGTTTTTCAGTCGTCACACAACCACTTGCGATGCCTTTGAATCTCCCTATGACATCTGAAATAACTCCCCTCACATTCCAGTTAAATACCTCTGTGTTTGGTGAACATCGGATGGAACTAGAGTATGAATATGAAAATGGCCGCCACTTAACACCTTTGATTTATAATTCAAGAACCGTTGCCAGTAATATTGGAACCTCAGGTCGCGAAGCCTTGACTCAGAAAATTCTTGTGGTTGCTAATGTACGGGAAAATGGTACCTATCCTTTCCTCACAATGAGTGCTGAAGACTATGAAGTTGTTCAGAATGAGGGAGCGCCACCAACAGAAACGATACAGCCAGCCTATCCAATTCCGCTATCATGGAATACGACGACTGCAGCGTCAACATTGGTATTCGATACCATCAAACTGACTGCGGCAGCGAAACCCACTGATGTTTATGCCAAGAAGAGAATCAAATTTACTAATACGACAGCCTATCCTCTCACTGAACTTCGCTCGGTTTATCGTGCAGATGCTACAAACTCTCTTTCAAAAGCTCCACCTTCAACCTTCACGACCGTAACAGCAGGCTCAACTTGTACCGCCAACATGACACTTGCTCCGGGTGCTAGTTGTTACCTTGTTCTCAGATACCAACCGAATACATCTGACACCAGTGAGAACTATACGCTCAGTATGGTCTATAAGATGGGTCCAGGACAATTTGTCATGCAGAACCTTGGCATTGGTCTGCTGCCACGTTCACCTGGTCAATTACTTGCCTTTGGAAAAATCACTGAACCAATTAATTATAAAATCACTCCCACCAGCAGTATGGCCACACGCTCTTCATACCCTTTAAATATTGGTACCAGTAACCTGGATGTTGTGCCAAAAGTTTTTGCGTTTAAAGACCCTATTAGCAACCCTAGTAGCACCTGGCAAAAACTTCGGTTCGTAAACTCTCAAACGACAAAAGCTTCCCTCTTACTTTCCTATCAAAAATACCTGGCGGCCCATTCTTTGCGTGGCTTTATACCGAGCTCATTCGTTCCGACCTCGACCGTTCCACTCGCCAGTGAATATACTACTCACACAGACGGTCTTGATTACGCTATCATTCATAAAGTTAAATATGGAGATGGTTCAGATCGGTTGCTGATTCAGGCTTCAAAAGGTTGTCTGTTCGGAGACGACGAACTAACGGGATCAATTCCTGCTCACCAAAAGGGGTTTAACAGTGTAACGGTCACACCTTGTTATGCTGTGGTGACTTTTAGTGCCAATTTTGAATATTTAAGAAAAACTATTTCAGTAACTAATGGCGATGACATGCGGGGTTCAGCTGCTGAACTTTGGTATTACTCGGTTAACAGGAGTTCTACCGCTTCGCTATGGATTCACGTGAAAGGTGTTATTCAGCCGAATACCACTCTTGCGAGTGGCTCTTACAGCAACATCACGGCGTTCGAAAATAAAACATCTTCCATTGGATTACCTGTCCTGAATCCAAACAATCCGCTCTTGGGTGACATTGTGGGAATGAGAGTTCTGCGTTCAACCACTTTTACCGGTCTCGGAGATCCCTACAGCACGGCACATACCAGTTATGTCGACATCAGACCTTATGATCCCGGCATTATTCAATATGCAAATTTCACGACCGGCATGGTGAATGGAACTTATTATTACTATAAAGTGGTCGCGATTCGAAAAGACGCCCGTTTTGTAGATACCGTGCCGAAACGGTTTTTAAATCTCAGAGCTAATGAATATTTATCGCTGGTAAGTAACCTCACCAATTCGGTCAAGGTACTGACTCCACCAATAAATCATTATTACTTTCATAACCAAAAACTATTGGTAGAAAAATCTCTCCATACGGCCGTGGCTTATGATCCTTATCTTACCGCCTCCAATAAGTGCGCCCTGAGAACAAAACTGACACTTAAGGACCCGGGTAATGTCGTTCTTCCTTATCAACTCATTAGGCTCACGACATGGAACTTGCTGCTCTCAACCCCTGCGGCAACCAACTATTCGAACATGACACAAATTTCTCATTGGCTTGGTGATGCACCGGTGAGTATTAATAGTAAATGTAGTGGGCTGTCTGGATTTATATCCAATAATTCTTCCCAAATGCTCGACACGAGTGGTGTCTTCTATATACGAGATGGAGTAAATCCGAATGCTAATGTCTACACGGCGATCGGCGGAATACCTGGAACGACCAAGGCCAATTACACTTCCTATATTGATGGAGTCGTTGGCTACGGCTCTTCTCGCTGCATGATTTCGCTTCCCTAAATTTTGCGCATTTTGCCCTATTGAGGGCAATCCCGTTCCCTTCTATTATTTAAGCTATGGTTAACTTAAAATCCATTTTGGTGGTTCTTTTATTACTTTGCCAAAGCTTGGCCTTTGGAAGTGATAAACGTCTTGCTTTGGTGAGAAGAATTCAGGGACTCGAACAGATTCCACAAAGTCTTGGGCATCAATTAGAGAGACTCACCATGCTTGTGATCTCTAAACAGGCCGACTATGAACTTTTGCTTTCTGGAACGGATACCCCCATCGCTAGTGTCGTTGACATGGTGGCAGTTGAATCTGAAGTCGGAAGAACAAATGATGGCTACCGGATTGAAGCTCGACTGCTGGATATCAGGACTAAAAAACTTCTGACGAAAGCCTCACATAGTAATATTCGTGAAGAAGACTTGGTACGCATGTTTCAAGGTGCACTTGAATCCTTATTTATCCCTGACGCTAAGATAAAACCAATAGCTCCAGATAAAGTCAGTAATCCTAAAACAACAATTATTCCCCGACAAAAAATGATTCTTCCTTCGACAACTCAGATAAAGCAACCAGATGCTCCAACTCTTGATTTCAAAAAAATTGTTCGTGATCTCAAGAGAAAAGTTGATAAAGAAATAGAAAAAAAAGTAGAACTCAAAACTCAAGCCGCACAAATAGAAGCGGATAAGAAGAAGGCAGATCAAGCATCCCAGACTGCCTCTATTGCCAAAGGGGAGATTTCAAAAAAGGTGACGGATGAAAAACGGCCAGCTTTAAAATCTTATCCCAGACGTCTGAACATCTTCGCGGGTTGGGACTCACGATCTATCGATAGTACCTATCTCGTTGATACTTCGGTCAAAGCACAACTCTTAACACTTAAGTCTGACGGTCACATCCCTTTAGATATTTTACAGGGACGAATGGCCGCTAGTTACAACCTTTCTTTAAGTCGCGCATTATCAATTCCCATCGAGGCTCCAGCTCTCTACCAAGTTGGATTATTTGGAACTTGGCTAGAGCCTCGCTGGAATATATCTGCGGGGATTAACCGAGATGCTTCATTCTTTGTAAACCTACCTTCACCCGGCGAAGGTCTTGCTGCCAGCTCAATCACTGCCGCCTGGATCACCGTAAACTCTGAGGTCAATTTTGATTTTTGGGGTCAATGGTTTTTAGGAGCAAAATTCGGTGTGCCTGGCATGGTTGAAACAAATTATGCGCCTTTAAAAAAGGCCAAACAATGGCAGGGAAATAACTTACAACTAACGATGACTCCTCCTTTGTATTTTAAAGGCTGGAGTTCAAGTTTCTCATTTCAACAAATTAATCTCACCAGTCAAGGAGAGGCCCCATTTACTTTAAACGAATCGCGTATTGCCTTGTTTGTCAGGCGATCGCTTTAATATTTAGTGTTAATGCTATCGCCATGGAAATTATTCAATCTGGTTTAAAAACATCGGAAGAATTATCTGTGATGATGGGTATGGCGAATATTGGATTTACTGAGACTCAGGCAGCTTTGACTGGACCCAATCAACAGACTCCCTCATCCGGTTCAGTCGCAAGCATCAGTGGCATGCTCCACTATCGTTTTAAAACAGAAGAAAAAAAGGCCTGGTTCGGGCAATTCACTTTTCCACTCATGGGCGGAGAAGGGACTTACCTCGCCGCCGGTGGTGGGATGGAATATTATTTTGGAAATGCACCGGCAAGAATTGTCCTAAAGGATAACACCACCTCTTTTACCCTATCTCCCGTGACTCGCTACTTCCTGATGGGCGGACTCAACATTGCCTATATTTCTTATTTAACTGAGACCGCAAAAAAGAACGATACCTTGCTGGAATTAGAGGCGGGAGGAGGCATGAGCCGACGCTTTTCTAAATGGACCTTGCGCCTGCAAGGGGGTCTGGCCAGGGGAGTAGGTGTCGCCACCACCACCATGGGAATGAAGGCCATGATTGGTGGCATATTTTTCCTCGATTAATTTCTATCTGATACATTTCCTTTTTGGCGGATAATTAACTACGCAAGGAGTTTCAGCAGATGAACCGTTTCCTGCTTTTAATAACCCTACTAAGTTTTATCCCATCTACTTGGGGCTCGAAACTTGTTATCAAAAGTCAGCCGGAAGGTGCGGAAATTTTTATTTCAACTAATGGTAAACCTATACGGCTTGGTATGACTCCGTATGAAGCTAATCTGACTGAAGTCATGAAAACTTATGTTAAGGCGAGCAGTTTTTTACTGGAAATTAAAAAGCCAGGACATAATACTTACCGCGTTCTTGTAGCTAAAACGGACGATGTGGATCTTGAATTAACTGCCAACCTTGAACTTGATAAAGCTATTTCAAATCTTAAAGAACATGACCTATTGATGAACCAATTATTTGACGTACAAAAGCTTGTTCGGGGAAGAAACTTTCGTGATGCTTTGATAAAACTGGATGATCTAGAAAAAAAACACCCACTCCTTTCTATCATTCCTGAAATGAAGGCCACTGCGTATTACATGAATAAAGAAGTTGAAAGTGCTCTCAGTTATTATCGTCGGGCGTTTGCCTTAAATCCGGATAACCATGATGCTTACAGGATGAAATTATACCTGGAGAAGAAAATGGGTATCGATTCTGAGGTTCAATGATGAAGACCATTGTTAGTCTTTTGCTTTTACTCCCCGCCTTCTCGGTTTTTGCTTACACCAGCAATTCGCTGACCTGGCAGAAACTTGCGCTGGAAGAGAAAGTTCAGCGCAAATACAACATCACTCTTTCATCTCTGTTAAAAGAAAATCAATACTTGGTAGAAGTAGAAACGGAAATGAATGAACCACCGGCACCAAACTTTGGTGATAGTGGTCCAAAGACCGGTCCACGTGTCTCTGAAATGAACCTCGCCGATTCCAGAGGCGATTACATCGCCTTCTCTAAAATGGGACTGGAAGTTCCGGTTGTAGATAAATTCCTCGATGAAGACCGTACTAAACTAATGAATCTCTATCGTTTCAATGAAACATACGATCTATTTAAAAATCTTTCCGGTGTCAATGTAACTGTATTTCTAAGTGATAAAATTACTCCCGAACTGATTGAGATCGTAAAAAAAGTCGTTAACAGCTCTAAATTTTCAGTATCGGGCATCAAGCCTATGGTGAAATATGAAAGCATGCAAATGGAATGGATCGATCCAGCATTAGCAAAATTGGATGATTTAAAGAAAAAAGAAAAAAAAGCTGAAAAGAAAATTCAGGAAGAACCAAAAATTTGGGCAAAAGACTGGCTTGAATGGGCTTCCCGCTGGGGTAATGCCGTAGGACTAATCCTTGGAGCGTTGATCATAGGCTTTATTGCTCTTTCTCTTTTCAAGCAGTGGAAAGCCTTCATGGAAAAAATTGCGGCCCTTGAAGCGCAGAAGAAAAATGAAGATGAAAAAGAAGATAAAGATGGAAATGAAATGGCAATAGCGATGGCCGCAGAAACTCCTAAAGAGGAAGAAGATATGGCAGTGACTCAAGGTTTTGACAGATTTCAACAATGTCTCAACGACCATCCTGAAGATGCCATAACCATGGTTCGTAGCTGGTTAAATGAAAGTGAAGAGAATGATATTCTTGCTCTTCGTGGGATTGCTCAACAGGCGACTGCTGAACAAATGGAAAAACTCATGAATGGTCTTTCTGAAACCCAAAGAGATCAGTGGAAAAGTCACCTTGGTAAATTTCTTGAGACTCCGGAGCTAAATGCTGCCAATAAACAACTCTTCCAGGCAGTCGTTAAGGCATTTCTTGTTCCCTCTCGAATTAAAGACGGTGAACTCCTCAATCTGATTATGGAATTAAATGCCAAAACGACATGTGAGTTTTTTAATGCTCACAAAGATCAAGTGGGGATTCTTATGAATCTTCTTAGTCCATCAGTCATTGGGAAAATTCTAGCTGAGGTGGATGATGAAAAAGCCGATAAGTGGCTAGGCCAAGGTTCCGACTTCAAAGAAAACGAACTTGAAGAAGGTATCGTGACTCTTAAAGAAGATTTGAATGCTTTCAAGAAAGCTCATGGCCCATCACCTTTTGCTCACCGAATTATGTCGATGATCCCAACGGCGCAGCCATCTCGTGAAAGTACTCTTTACCGCGCTCTTGCGAAGGCGGGAAATTCCGGAATGGTCTTGGAAGTGGCGAAAAAATACTTTCCGAGTGAACTAATTTTGGAACTACCTTCTCCTTTCCTGAAAGAAGTGATGCAGTCTTATCCGGTGAACAAACGAGTGGCCCTTCTTCACAGCCGTCCTGAGGACGTCCGCACGACCTTAATTAATATTCTTGCCGAGAGTGGTACGCCTGCCCGCGATATGCTCGATATGGAACTTGAGAACTTAAGTCGCGACCCATCTAAGGGTGCAGCGATAGAGAGTCAATCCGAGGAGATCTGGCAGGAATTCGTTAAACTATCTCGAGCCAGTCTTTCTAGTGCAACTTCGTATAGTGGTTTCGCAGACCAGATTGTGCGCGAATGGAGTCAGAAGCTCAAGGTTAGCCTTCAATCCATTAAGGGCGGAAAAGCGGCTTGATTTCCCATTCGGCAAACTCTTCCAAGCTATAACCAGCTTCAAAAATGAATTAACATTTACTTAAGAATAATCACGCTCGTTTGACAGGAGTCATGGTGAGAGATTTAGAAATGTTGATTCCGCCTACCCCTTTACAGAAAGAATCGAATTCAACACCTGTCGTTCAGAACCAAACTCATTTTGACTGGAAGAAATCCCTCGCTATGGGATTATGCCCTCATGAGGCCCAGATTAAGTCTGAAAGAGCGTGGTCTGTAATGATCTCTGATCTGAGAGAACTCTGTCCTGAGACAATCTGGATGAGTATTTGCGAGGATAAATTTGAAGCTGCTGATTTTAATAAAATCTCTTCTTTTCATAAATGGCTCAATGCCATTGTGGCGCAACCTGAATGGCCTTTCCCAAAACAGGTTATCCTGGTCGCTTCAACCATTAATGGTCGCAACTTTAAAGTTCTGTTTGATAAAATTGAATTCCGTTTACCGTTTGTTTCTCACTCTGCCGATATCACCATTACTCCCTGGAAAGATAAATTCTCTTCAGGCTGGAAATTTGTCCCAATAAATACCTTCACTGTTAATAAAGCTGGTCAGGCATGAATTTTTTAGTCGCTGTCATGTTCGTTGTTGTTTCTCATTCTGCTTTCGGTGCAGGTGACATGGATTCGTTGCTTAAGCGAGTGGATGATAAAATCAACAGAATTGAATTAGAACAAGGAAAAACTCCTGCCCCATTTCAGAATGTTTTGGATAAAAAAGAAGCTGCTTTATGGAGTTCCATTGTAGGTGCTTACGATTACCTGAAAAGTTATTCAATAACGGCACGTTATTTTTTTATGTACGAAGCAATGCGAGCAACGAGCCTTGGTCATCCGCAAAGAGTCCCGGCATTGAAAGCATGGTTAACAAAAGAAAATCAAAAGATGCAGGTTTTAGGAATCAGTCCCCAGTTTTATGTTCAGTGGAACAAACACATCATTAACATCAATAAAAGTATCATGGAGATTTCAGCTCCCCGCTCTGCACAGACCAACGTTGGCATGGCAAGTGAATATGAATTTCTGAGAGAAATCAAATACGACCTCGAAGCGATCAGAGTAACTGAGAAATCTGGCATCGCAGTTTCAAGCGCTCCAGTTGAGATAAAAAAAATTGAACTATCGACTCCACTGAGTGATAAGCAAGAAACAGTTTATCTCGCTCTGCTAGGAATTTGCGTGGCCATTATTGGTTTCTCACTGAAAAGCTCGCCTCAAAAAGCTCAACCTCGAAAAATCATCAAGCGCACGGCCTTAGTTAAAACAGAAACTGCTGTTACACCTTTGACTGCCAATATTCCTCCCCTCCCATCAGAAGCCGTAACTTTTCATGGCGTAAGCATGGAAGATAAATGCCGTGAAGTCATCATTGCAAACTCTCATATCTTTTCTGCTGCTGAACTTAATGTACTGCCATCTCAGCGTTGTTCATTCCGTACAACAGTTAATGCAACGGCAACCAATCTTAATGAAGCTCTTAACTGGCTAGTTAAAGGAACGATGGCCATTGCCAACACAAGTGGTTCGAAGGCATCTCACATGGAATGGAACTGTAAAGAAAATGCTGGCCGCATTTATCTTGAATTCGTCCTTCATGGAATTGAATGTAACGAAAAAAATCTTTACATGAATATTTTAATGGACGGCAATGGTTCTGGCCCCGCGCACTTTGGCCGCACAGAAATGGCGCTTGAAGGGCATTTCCCATCAGTTTCATTTAAATCTGGAAATAATAAGACAACAGTTTGTTTAGGTTTAGATGCTCTGACACAAGAAATGAATCACTAATTCTCTTCTGTCGTTTTAAAAAGGGCCGAATCAGAAGCTGGTGGGGCCCCCTCTGCCTCGTTAAACAAGACCCCTACTCTTACATTCGCTATATTCTTATCTCCCAGAGGCTCTAGCACTCGGATAACGGCGCGTCGGTTTAATTTAGAAATCTCTCGGGGAGGGACACCGTTTTTTGCATTTAATTTATATTCTGAAACAGGCTCACGATCACCTTTGGCAACCGCTGCCATGTATTCCGATTTAAAGCCAAAATATTCAAATCTTGCAGCAACATTGGCGGCCCGTGCAGCACTTAATGACCAATGGTTCATATTACCAGCTATCAGTGATTCGTTTTTATCAGCGTGACCTTCAATCAGGATGCGGTATTCAGTATTGTGCGCCTTAACCATTTCAATAAGTGTATCCACCATTGAAACTGTACTACCATCCAGGATGTAGGAGCCCTCTGGGAAAACAGCACTGCCATTGAAGACAATAATTAATTCTCCATCACGTAAAGTAAGTTTCAAACGATCTATGAAATCAGGATGGTGAGCAATCTCATTTTTGAGCTTAACCAAATCCAGCTCAGATAGCCCACCGGTTTTGTTAAAAGTATCAGCGATGATTTTCGCTTTCTGCTGAACTCCAGGAGTATCATAGTTGGCAAAAGCCATCATCAGCATGAAAAAACAGGATAAAAGGCTCATTAAATCTGCGTAACTTGTGAGCCACCCTTCGGGTTCATCAGGAGGTGCTTGTGGAATTTTTTTTCCCATGACCTATTTTCCTCCCTGAATAACCATTTTCCAGTCGAGTCTGTCTCCAGGTAGCAGAAAAGAATTCAGTCTTTCTGCTACGACGATCGGATTTTCTTTTGCCTGAAGATGCTTGATACCTTCAATAATTATTCTATTTTTAAGATAAGTTTCTTTTGATTGCTCAACAAGGTTATCTGCCAGTGGAAGGAAACCAAAGTTGGCGATGACTGTTCCATAAAGAGTCGTAATGAGACAAATACCCATAGCTGGACCCACCCGTTTAATGGCATCCGCTCCGTTTAAGTTAGCAAGTAGAACAATCATACCCATAGTGGTACCCATCATTCCGAAGGCCGGTGGGTATTTACCAACGATTTTGAGTTTACCTGCATCCTCACTGTAAATGTGAAATAGGTTATCGTTGCGCTCTTCCATGACCTCTAAAACTTGCTCCGGGGTGAGGATTCCACCGTCCAACATCAAAAGCCCTTCTTTAAAAAAAGAATCTGATGATTTATCTGCAAGAGACCTAATCGACTCACCTTTACGATAAGCTTCAACTGAAACAATAATATCTTTAATGAGGTGACCAAAATTAACACTTTTACCTTTCACTACCCTCATGAGACCGAACTTAACCATCGTCCACATACGCTTGTATTGAAAGGAAATCGCGGTTGCGGCGATCACTCCACCAATCACAATAAAGATCGAAGGAAAGTCGTAAAAGATTTTTAGTGAATCACCGCCTGATAAAATCAAGCCGTAAATGAAAACACCAATCGCCAAAAGCATCGCAGAAACTGCACCTAAATTCATTAAATCCTCCGAGATAAGTCTCTATTCGGGTTTAAAAAAATATAATTAAATAATTCTTTTTAAATATCCGATAATACATAGGGAATAAGTCTTAAATACCTGGCGGAGTCAGTATGGGTGCGGCTAAAAAATTAAGCGAACTACCTGAAGAAAACCAGGCTGTTACGTCTTTCACTGAAGAGACATTAATGAAGCTCGATGAGTTGGATCAGCTCGATCAATTGAATTTATTTGATGTCATGAGACGAGAAGGATCGCTCAGAGAAAGTAATAGGAATTTTCCGCCGGAAAGTCAGCAGCACTTGAACACGTACGACAGTTCTGGATTAGTTCATTTACGCTTATTAAAGAAACTAGATAATTTAAAAGAACTATCTCAATTAGATAACCTCTCTACTTTGAAAGAGCTTCAAAAACTTATTCAGCTCCATGAACTCGGACAACTGGACAAATTGAGTGGTCTTGAAAATCTGACAGAGTTAAAAAGCCTTGATCAGTTGAGCAACTTAAAAGAGCTCGAACAACTGACTCAGCTAAAAAGCCTGGAGCAACTAGCTCAATTGAAAGATTTAGAACAACTGGCCCAACTAGCACAGCTCAAGCAACTTGATAAACTTTCCAGCGTGCAAACTTTGGGCGAACTCTTAAAAGAACACAAAACCACACTCTCTCCGCTAGTTCATCTAGAAAAGCTCATGGAGCTTTGTCATCTAAATGATTTAAGCAAACTTGAAGATCTGAGCAAACTCAGTCAGCTTTCTGAACTCAACAAGCTTGATAAGCTCAACAAGATTGATGATGCTCACTTTGCTAGCAGATTAGATAAACTCGATAAGATTGATATCCTTGAAAAAGGAACACGTTCTTTGGTTATTCAGCAGTTCATTGGTTTTGGACTGGATATTTTGAAACTAACCATTCTGGCCCTAGGGGTTGTTTTTCTTTTATCGCGTGAAACGGGAAGAGAAATTGCGGTCAAAGCACTTCCAGCGCTTGGGTTTGGCACTGCCGCTCAAGTAAATCTGGGATTAAGACTTTTAATTAACGAGACATCTCCGGAACAATTCCAAGCGATCGTTCAAGATGTAGAAAAGAGAATTGATGCGGAAATTTCTGCTGTGTTTTCACCAGGAAGTACTTTGAAGCTTGGAAAACGGATGGAAATTCTTCATCACGTGCAATCCTACTCGTTTCACGTGGGCAGCTTAAATCTCGCTGAGAAGACGAAAAAGCGTCTAACCGCTGAACAAGCTAAGTTACAGGAAGAAACAATTTCTCGATTGGAATTTGATATGTCTTTGGCTCGTGGGAGAAATGATACGGATACAGAAGAACAATTAAGAGAGATTAAACTCCTTCTTTCCCAGAATCAATTTCCTCAACTCCTTGAAAAAGTACTTCCTCTTTGGGGAAGTTCAGAAGCTATAACAATGGCCGGCGTCGCCGGAGCTTCTGCCCTAAAGATAAAGGACCCAGAAGTTTTAGAAGATATTTTAAAACGTATGCCAGGCAGGGGAGCTCTTTAAGTTGGAAAAGTTTTCTGTCTTGATCCTATTATGTCTTCTTGCTCTTGTGAGTTGCGTAGGCACAGTCGAGGAAACGAATAAGCCATTTTCTAATACGGACGAGGGTGCTGAAGAAGAAATGTCCTTCCTGGGAATTGTTGCAGCGAAAGCTATTTCTGATTCAAGAGTCGAAGTTTTCTTTTATCCTGCTGATGGCGGATCAGGAAAATATACCTATGATATTATTGTGGGGAGCTCTCCTTTCCCAGTTTCTGTTCCATCTGAAGTTTTGACTCCAGATTATCGTGGTTTGCTTAAATTCACGCTGACCGGTCTGAATCGACTTTCTTCGTATCAAATCAAAATTGATGTACGGGATAAAAAAACTGAAATTCAAAGTACTACCGAAACAATGATGAGTGTCACAACTTTTGATAATCAAGTTGCTGATTTTAGCGGAATTTCATCTGCTTCAAATACTCCCGGACAAGATGGTAAAGATTCAATCAAGATTCGCTGGACTCCTGCCAGAACATCCGGTGGTCTGACAAAAAAAGAATGGGATCCTAAATCTTATGAAGTTGTACTCGTCGATGCTGAAAAACTGACTCCTAACGATATGGATGTGAGTTACACTCCTGCTGAAGGTCGCTGGATCTATTCTTTCAATCACGATTACAATATCAACGAATACATTGCCCGTGGGTTACCCTCAGAGACAAAATTCTATGTTCGTATGCGGGCAATTCATGAAGCTTCAGTTGATGATGTTTATAATCCGAAAAAACGAAGCGAATTGAATACTGACTACGTCACCATTTCTACCCTCTCTGGTAATCTAGCTGATATTAATTTTCTGACAGACTCTTTTTCAGTTATTCTTGCTCCCGGAGAACAAGGCCTGAACGCTGTGAGCGCTTCTTGGACTGGTGCCAAGGGTGTATTTGATCATTACCGTTTGTACTACAGTAAGGTAGGAGGCGGAGCTTCCACAGGTTCCTTTCCTGATCTATGCTTGTCGCCCTTACTAGCACCAGATGCTGAAACGGTCTTTTGTAAAAAAGTAGATTTTCTTACTAACTCTTCTCCTATCACCGGTCTCCTTCCTTACACGCAATACGAAGTCGTCCTGGTTTTGTGTGCAACTTCGGCTTGTCCTCCGGATCAAAGAATACTTTCGCCCGCCAGAACAATCACTACTGATCCAACCATGCCTTCGTTCAATGGAGTAAGAGAAGTCGCCATGGCCCAGTCTCTTGCAGAACTTGGAAGTTTTAATATCAAATTTGATCCGCCAAATTTTTCAACTGGTTATTTCGATGGTTTGATTTTGAAAATGCGTCGAACTCTTGATGACTCAGATGCAGGGATTGAAATTACCACCGCGTCTAGTCCGGTTTACCATACGAGTTACAATTTTCTGACAAACAATAATATCAAGGTGACTGGAGTCAACTACCTTGCTTTAGAGCCCTATTGTTTTACGCTCTATCCATTTAAATGGGATACTGCTGGTTTGATTCGTAGTGAAAGCCCGAGTGGGATCTGGAAATGTGTTCAACCAAAACCTGAGCCACCGACATCACTTCAGTTCCCTGGATTAACAAGTGGTAAAGCCTTAGGCAATGCCATTTCTCTTGAATGGAGTGCTGCCACTTCGGGAATTTTTGCTAATTATGAACTCTTCTGGCGAAAAACTTCTGGCGCATTATTAGATTTTCCTTCTGCTACCGCTGCAGCTGGTGTTCACAACTACACCGATTACGGACGAATATTGATTGATCCTGAATTAACTCAATATACCGTCGACGGCTTTGCAAATGGCCAATACCAGCTCGGAATTATCACTCATTTCGCCTACGTAACCAATGATGGCTCCGTAACGATCAGAAGTGATTACAACTTGAACATCAAAACCTGTACCGTGGATGATACATCACCGGATGAGATTAACTGTAACTAAGCCTGATTTCGCCCTGCGTGCTAGCATTTTAATCAATGCCTTCCTTCTTAAGTTTTGCTATTTTTAGGTGTCTAAAAAAGAAGGCACCATGCAGAAAAAACTCGTCCCTGACTACATAGAAAAATTAGAAGTCTATCAAGCGGGAAAACCGATTGAGGAACTCGCGCGGGAAAAGGGTTTAACCCGCATTTCAAAACTCGCGAGTAATGAAAACCCTTTGGGCCCTTCTCCTTTTGCTATCCGTGAAATGACGAATGCCCTTTGGGATGTTCACCGCTACCCGGATATGTTTGCGCATCAATTAAAAAATTCTTTGTGCGAACTCTACAATTTAAAACCGCAAAATATTATTTTAGGAAATGGTTCGGAAGGAATCATGGGTTATATTGTGCGCGCTTTTCTTCAACCAAACGAAGAAGTCGTGACATCAGAAAATACCTTCATCGGCTTTTTGATTCTGGCGAAATCTGTTGGTGCAAAACTAATTCAGGTTCCACGCAAAGCAGATTACAAATACGACGTTGAAGCGATGGCGAAAAAAATCAACGACAACACTAAGATCGTTTATATAGCTAACCCTGATAATCCGACTGGAACATACATCACAAAAGAAGAATTTGATTATTTAATGGCACACGTCCCGGCCCACACTATTGTGATTCTCGATGAGGCTTACTTTGAATTCGCTCAGTCTCATTGGGATTATCCAGATTCAATGACCTATCGTTATGATAACGTCATCACTCTGAGAACTTTCTCAAAGGCTTACGGTATTTCCGGCGTTCGTTGCGGTTACGGCTTTGGCCATGACTACTTAATTGGAAATTTACACAAGGTAAAATTGCCTTTCGAACCGGGCCTTATTGCTCAGAAGGGTGCTTACGGAGCGCTCAAAGATTATCCCCATCTCGTCCGAACTTTAGAGAACAATAAAGAGCGCTACAACGAACTTTTTACTTATCTGACTGCAAATGGATTTCATCCTATTCCATCGGTCACAAATTTTGTGACAATGAAAACCGGCTCTGAAGAAGCTAGTATGTTTCTTTATAACGAGCTGTTAAATTTCGGGGTCATTATTCGTCCATTAAGAGCAAATCTCATGGCGGATCACGTGCGTATTTCACTAGGCACAAAAGATGAAATGGATCACTTTTACGAAGCGATGAAAGTTGTTCTTCCTAAATATCAATCTAAATTTGGTGGTGGCCGATGAGAGTTTGCACTTACAAACGTCCCACTCCGTTTGGTGTTCAAAAACGCCTCGGACTTTTCTTTGATGAGAAGACTTTGATTGACGTGAATATTTTGTGGCAAACTGAATTTGAGCGCCTGGGTTTTTATGCTCCAGAAAAACGCTCTCACCTGTTTGCTCCTCCATCGCTGGCGCAATTTCTTCGCATTCATCAGGACGCTTCGATTCCGATGCTTCAGGATTCGTTAGAGCTTTATAAAAAACTCACCAAGGCCGGTCACACAGAAGTAGCGGTTCATCTTTTTGATGCTCCCGATATTAAGTTTGATGCTCCCTTAGATGAGATTGCTATGTATCGTGATTTTTACGCTCACGAAAAACATGTGAAGAAAGGTTTTGAAAAAAGAAATGAAGAAGTTCCTGCTGCCTGGTATGAGATTCCTGCTTACTACAAAGGTGGTAACACGGGATTCATCGGTCAGGATGATATCATTTCCTGGCCGTACTACTCTCAGCAACTCGATTACGAACTTGAACTAGGTGTTGTCATCGGCCGAGATGGCAAAAACGTAAAAGCTAAAGACATTAAAAACCATATTTTTGGCTTTACGATTCTCAATGATATTTCGGCCCGGGATATTCAAAAAAAAGAAATGTCGATTCGTCTTGGCCCGGCAAAAGGCAAAGACTGGTGCTCTGTGATGGGTCCAGTAATCGTGACGTATGATGAATTCAATTATAAAGAACCAAATCTTGATATGACTGCTGTCGTGAATGGTGAGGAATGGTCTCGTGGTAAATCCGGCGATTCACACTACTCCTGGGGCGAGATGATTGAGCACATGGGAATGGAAGAATGGATTCGCGCCACGGATTTCATCGGATCAGGCACTGTAGGTACGGGTTGCGGGCTTGAACTTGATAAGTGGATTAAGCCAGGAGATCTCCTTGAGTTATCCATTGAAAAAATCGGAACATTAAAAAACATTGTTGGAACTCCTAACCAAAAACCATAGGACTTTTTATGGCAGAGAATTTTTTAGCAAGTGGTGTTTATACAAAACAAGCTCACGTTAAAATACCAGAAGGGATGTTTGAAGAAGAGCATGGCAGAAAAGGGTTTTTCGGCCGAGTCTCACACCTCTATCACCAGAATAAACCAACGGACTGGACACAAATCGAGGGCAATCTAAAACCTCACAACCTTCCACCACTTTTTAACGATCATGACTTAGCAGATAAATTCGTCAAAATTCTTTATAATCATGATTTAGAAATTTATCTTGGGACAATCACAAAAACGCCGACAAGCTTTTTCCGTAATGCTGACTTTGATGAAATGTATTTCTTCCACGAGGGCGAAGGCGTTATCGAAACCACCTACGGCCATATTCCTTTCCAAAAAGGTGATTACGTTATCATCCCACGTGGAACAACTTATAAAACGTTTATCCAGAAAGCAGCGAAGATTCTTAAAGTTGAATCAAACTCTGAGTTTGAAGAACCAGATCGTGGAATCTTAGGACCAAACGCGCTCTATGATCAGACAGCTAAATTTGTTCCTAAAGCTGCCGTCGGATCTGAAAATAATCTTGATGCTTATCACGTCGATATTAAACACCGCGGAAATAAAACGCGAGTAACATATCCTTTTAATCCGCTTGATGCCGTTGGTTGGAAAGGATCACTTTATCCGTGGAAGATCTCTATTTACGATTATTGCCCGGTCAACTCTCACCGCTATCATATCCCTCCATCGGGTCACACGATGTTTGTTGCTCGTCACTTCGTCATCTGCTCTTTCGTGGCGCGCCCACTTGAGCACACCAAAGAAGAAGTGCTGAAAGTCCCTTTCTTTCACTCAAATATTGATTACGATGAAGTGCTTTTTTATCACCAGGGTCATTTCTTTTCTCGCGACAACATCGACGCTGGTGCCCTCACTTTCCATCCACAAGGAATCAACCACGGGCCACATCCGAAGGCGTTTCTTAAGGCAAATGAGAATGAATTCACCGATGAATTCGCTGTGATGATTGATGCTCGCCACTCTTTAGATATGACTCCGGCATTTGAAAAATTTGAAAACCGTGAGTATTGGAAGAGCTGGATGCTCAAGTAACAAATCTATTTTCCAGCTAGCTTCCTGTGATAAATGAGTGAGAATGGAGTCATTCAATTATCACAAGGAAGTTTATGAAGAAGTCCTTAGCTCTACTCGCCTCAGTTTTAACATTCTCTGCAATTGCAGCAGATCCTCAGTTCGATGACCTTACAAAAAAAGATGTTGAAAATGTTTCAGCAGAGTTCGGAACAAACTTTGCTCACACAGCAGTAGCTGCCCCTGAGACAAATGGTCTATGGGGAGTAGAAGTTGGTTTGGTAGGTGGTCAAACAAATTCTCCTGAATTTAAAAATGTTGTAAGTGATTCAGGTGGAGACGGAGGCGATTTTGATAATATTTATAACGCAGGTTTGATGGCACGAGTTCACTTCCCACTAGAATTCTTTGTAGAAGCAACTCTTTTGCCAGAACAAGAACTTAGTGGAGTGAAAATTAAGAGCAATTCATTCTCTGCCGGATGGAATATTGGACGTTTTACTAAACTTCCTTTTGATTTTGCCATTGGTTACGATCACGCAACGGGTGAGATTAATTTTAATCAGGAAGCAGATGTACCAAATGGTGTACCTGCTGCAGATATTGATCTTGAAACAAAAACAAAAGTTATGTGGGTCGGAGTGAGTAAAACTTTTCTTTTCGTCACTCCATATCTTAAAGTTGGTACTTCTAAAATTGATGGCGATTTGAATGCAAGTGCTGCCATTTTAACTTTTGGTGATACTCAAAACGAACAAGTTTCAACAAGTGGTGGATATTTTGCCGCAGGTGTAAACGTACAGCTTTTAATCCTGCGCCTTGGAGTTGAATTATCACAGATACAGGATACTAAAAGAGTTTCCGGCAAACTCTCACTTGCTTTCTAAAACAGTTATCGCTTTTCCATACAGAGGCTTATCCACCTTCATCGCTGGGTAAGCCTTTTTCATTTTCGTCAGAACCTGTTCCAGATTAATTCCTGGCAGACTCGTCTCTTCTCCATCATTAAAATCAGCAAAAAAATTATCGAAGTGAAGCGGGATAAAAACTTTGGGTGAAAGCACCTTTGAGTAGCCATCCACTATAACTTCATCTGTCTTTCTATTCGCTACTCCCTGAATAAGAGCATCAACTTTAGTTGCGTGAGGTTTTAAGGCATCTAAAAAGGGCTCAGAGCCCTGATCAACAAGAATGCTTCCCTCAGGGTGCTTGATCAGAAAAAACCACGTATCACCGGCGTGATAGTCCCAAAAACTCAAACTAGCATCGGCGGGCACCTCTCCTGGTAAAAAAGAAAAGAGGTGAAGGATTTGTGCGTGGGCCCTTGGAATTGGAGTGATGAGAAAATCCCCTACTCTGATTTCCTGATGGGGACTCATACGGATCGTGCGAATGCGAGGCTCTTTGTAGGCCATCGCCAAGCGCTCAGAGCTCTCATCAGTATAAAAAATGGCTCCCGCAAGCTTTGAAACCATCGGTGCGTCCATCACGTGATCAAAATGAGAATGGCTCACAAAAATAGCGTCAATTTTTGTGAGATTGTTTTTCTTAAGGATATCGGAAACTAGTTTTTCGTCAGACTTGAATTTTTCGAGGTTGAGCCAGTGCTTAACTTCCGGTCGCGTCCAAGCAGGATCAAAAAGAAGCTTTGTTTTCCCATCGTCGATTAAAACGGAGGCTACCGTCATCCAGCTGGCCGTAACGCGAGCATGGACTCCCTGAATCCCAAGAGTTAACGAAATAAAAAATAGAGTTTTAAACATCATAGTGAATCTTATAAGCTAGGTTTATGAAAACTTATCAAACAAATGGTGCTTTTGCCGACAATTATAAATTTTTAATTGGGTCAATTCTTCCAAGACCAATTGCGGTTATTTCAACCCGAAATATCGACGGTTCAAATAACCTTGCTCCCTTCTCCTTTTTTACGGCGATTTCTGCGAGCCCCATGATTATTGCTTTTTGCCCGATGATCAGAACTTCAACCGGGGAATTTAAAGACACCGTTAAAAATATTTTGCGCGAAAAAGAATTCGTCGTTAATTTTTGTACTGAAGATAATTATGCAAAAGTTAATCTAGCTTCTACAGAACTACCCTATGGGGAAGATGAGTATACATTCACAGGTCTCACTCCAATCGAATCTCAAATCGTGAAAGCAAAACGATTAAAAGAATCACCCGTTCATTTTGAATGTGTCTTTCGCGATATGCTCTGTTACGGAAAGACTCCAGGATCGGGGTCACTCATCACCGGCGAAGTGAAACTCGTCCATGTTGATGAAAAAATCATGATAGATGGAAAGATTTCTACCGATCTTTTAAAGGCCGTAGGCCGTGGTGCAGGAAATGACTGGTTTAAAACAGATAACCGCTTCGAGATGGAGCGTCTGACAAAAGCTCAAATCCAGAAATAATTTTTGTCGTTATCTACAAGTGACGTTTGTAAGTGGAACCTGACCAGATTGCAGGCTTAGAACAACCGTTCCTGTACTTGAGGCAACGCCACCCAAAATTGTATCCATAATGGTGACGTCCATCGTACGGTTAGAAAACATTGAATAATCATTTTTATCATTCTGAACAACATCCTGACCGTCAGCTTGTCTGATGAGAGTGGCAACGTTGTAACCTGAAGCCTCAGCTTCCATATCCTGATTGATCACTGGAGCATTCATATCCGTTCCACAAGTAAGATTCAACGCAGCTCCCTGTTTAACTGCAATAAAAGTCACGACACATGGAAGAGAGCCCATGAAAGTACCAACACAAGCACCTTGTTTCTCGATTTTTTTAGTCGCAAGAACTATTCGACACGAGCCGGTTGTACCCATCATCGCTTTGACTTCAGGAGTTTCACAATTTTTTTGATGTTTTAAAACGGGGTCTGCCAATGAGACTGAGCTAACAAGAGCAAGTGTTAAAGCGAGTAGAGAATGTTTCAAAGAGAGCTCCCAAAAAAGTTTTGCGCATTATAGGGCAAAACTTTTTCAGAGGGTGAAACTCTGTAAAAAGTACTTATTGAGAGCTAGAAGAGCGATTTTGTTGTTCTGAATTTAATTCGAAAGCATCATTATCATGCGGAATTGCAGGAGGTTGCGGAACACCTGTTAATTCCCCTCTGCCAAGACCAATTCCGCGAGTAGCACGTGCCATGGCAGCTAAGGGAAACTTGGGCGTTCTATCCGCTTTAAAGAGACCATTGGCCTCCTGAAAAGTATCAGTGAACTGGGTGTAACAAAAGCCAGCAAAGAGTTCGAGTCGATGAATAGAATTCATCAAATCCTCGTAGCGACGGCGAAATTCTTGAGAGCTTGATGCCGCTGAGTAGCCCCAGGTTTTTGTGATTTCATGATCAGGCCCTACAAAAGAAATTCCACCAAATTCAGTCAGCATCACTGGTTGACCGGCGTGATTATAACCCTCAACAGTAATCACTCGTCCTCCTGGACGGTATTTACTTAAAACATCGGCGACACTTGTTGCTGGACTCGTTGCATATTTTTTTAATAATCGTTCAGGCTGATCATCGTAATCGTGGACACCAATAATATCTGTCGCTGTACTTTCCCAACCATCGTTTCCAATACAAGGTCTAGTTGGATCAAGGGTCTTGGTTAAATGATAAAGTCCCTGAACACAACTTTGGTGCGCTACTTTTTCCGCCAAATCAGGAACACCCCATGATTCATTAAAAGGAACCCACACAACAATACATGGGTGATTGATATCCCGGTTAATGACTTCCAACCATTCTCTCGTAATTCGCTGAACAGACTCGTGAGTAAAGCGGTAAGCACTAGGCATTTCGCCCCAGACTAAAAGTCCCATTTTATCCGCCCAATAGAGAAAGTCCGGATCTTCAACTTTTTGGTGCTTTCTCACACCGTTGAAGCCAGCGGCCTTCACGAGCTCAATATCTTTTATGATCGCCGCTTGATCTGGAGGAGTCATGAAAGTTTCAGGCCAGTAACCTTGATCTAAAACCAGTCGCATATAATAAGGACGCCCATTTAATAAAAAGCGATCGCGATTGTAAGAGACTGAACGAAGGGCCGTGTATGAATAGACATGATCAATTTTTTTATCTCCACACCATAATTCAAGTTCAACATCAATAAGTGTTGGCTTCTCTGGACTCCATAGAAGTTCGTTACGGAAATCATCAATTCCTGGATCAGACATCGCAATTCTTCGATGGACCTCTTTATGAATCACTTCATATCTGTCTCGGGCAAGTGTTTGGTTGCCACAAGTGAGTTTTACTTTTAACTCAAGTCCATCAGAACAAGGGCCAGCAATAAAAACTTCGCAGCCAATTTCCCATCGTTCAAGTAATGGGGAGCAACGAAATTTTTCAATATACGTTTCCGGAACTTCTTCCAGCCAAACGTGCTGCCAAATTCCTGTTGTTCGCGGATACCAAATACTATGCGGCTCTTTTTGCCAGTCCTGTTTTCCACGTGGCTTAGTGAGGTCTAGCGGATCATCATCAGCACAAACAGTAAGAATTTGCTCTTCAGCTTCAATTAATGAGTGGGTAATTTCAAAACTAAAAGGTGTGTGACCACCTTCATGACAACCAATATATTTACCATTGATCCAAACTTTTGCCTGATAATCGACGGCACCGAAGTGCAAAATCATTTTCGTCCTCGATCGATTAACAGCAAAAGATCGCTGGTACCAACAACGATGATGAAAGTTCATATCGTTTATACCGCTAGCCTTCGTTTCAGGCGCAAATGGAACGGTGATTTTATGCGTCCATTGAGTAATGTCGTTGGGTGTGTAAAATCTCTGATCTTCATCGAAGCAAAAATTCCATTCTCCATCCAATGATTTCCATTTATCCCGGCGAAACATTTTCCTCGGGTGATTTGCCCCACTTTCGTCCATTTCTGCCTCTGTTTTCATCTCGGCCCCTCAAATACAACGTTGTGGCTTAAGTGTTTTCAAATCATTTCAAAAGCTGTGCCTGATTAATATTGAGCGTTCTTCTTTGGCATGACCTTGGCATACGGAATCGCAGTCTAAGTCTTTAAGGAGTTCCCGTTTCGCGCGTTACATTTAACACTGAACATTCTGGAGTTGCTGTTATGAACACACCATGTGAAACCACTGATCTTTTGGTTTTCTCTCATTTACGCTGGGACTTTGTTTTTCAGCGTCCACAGCACTTATTATCAAGACATGCTAAACATCGCAGAGTTTTTTATTTTGAAGAACCCGTTTTTGGAATGACAGAACTTCCACGTTTGCATTTAAGAGAGACTTCCGAAAATGTATTAGTTGTCATTCCTTATTTACCGACAAATATTGAACCACATAAAATTGAAGCCGCTCTTATCGATTTAGTTGATGAACTCGTCTATGAAGAGGAATTGATTGATTACTCTCTTTGGTACTACACACCAATGGCGTTAGCTTTCACTCGTCACCTCGAACCACGTTCGATTATCTTCGACTGTATGGACGAGCTTTCTTTATTTCATGGTGCGCCTCAAACTTTACTTAAATTGGAAACAGAACTCTTTGAAAGAGCGGACGTCGTTTTCACTGGCGGTCACTCATTATATGAAGCTAAAAAACATCGCCATCATAATATCCACCCATTCCCAAGCAGTATTGATTACGCTCATTTCTCACAAGGAAGACAAAAACTCGTTGAGCCTGATGACCAAATCAATATTCCGCATCCAAGAGTCGGATTCTATGGTGTCATTGATGAGAGATTTAATATTGAATTGCTTATGCAGATGGCCGATATTCGAACAGAGATGCAATTCATTATTTTAGGTCCAGTCACAAAAATTGATCCACGAACATTACCCAAACGCCCAAACATTCATTATCTTGGTAAGAAAGATTATCATGTCCTCCCTCTTTATCTGGCAGGTTGGGACTGTGCCATGATGCCTTTTGCACTTAATGATTCAACCCGTTTTATTTCTCCGACAAAGACACCAGAATATTTAGCAGCTGGAAGGCCAGTCGTATCAACATCCATTAAAGACGTCATTCATCCCTATGGTCACCAGAAACTGGTTCATATTGCAGACATTCCCGAAGATTTTCTTGACGCGATTGATTTAGCGATTGAAGAGCGAAAAACGGCAGAGTGGACTGATCGAGTTGATCACTACCTAAGAGATAATTCATGGGATATTACTTTCATGAAAATGGCCGATATGGAAAGAAAAGTTCGCCGACCTAAATCAGGGTTAGAACGAGTAAAAAACTTTCCGGCAGAATCTATCAATGCAAGTGGTGCTATTTAGTGAAGCCGTTAGAGTTGTGGGGAGGTATTGAGTGCACGTTAAATCGTGTAGGAGACACCTTCGTTAACCAATGTGAAAAAAGTGGTCACACGAAACGTTTATCTGACCTCGAACTTTTTGCAAGTCTTGGCATTAAAAAATTACGTTATCCATGTCTATGGGAGTTGGTCGCTCCAAAAGATTTAGATCATTGTGATTGGTCTTACCTCGATGAGAGGCTTTCTGAATTACAGAGACTAGGTCTACCCTTTATCGCCGGACTTATTCACCACGGGAGTGGTCCCGCTTATACCAGTTTAATTGATCCAGATTTCCCGGAAAAATTTGCAACCTATGCACGACTTTTTGCAAATCGATTCCCATGGATTGAAGATTACACACCGATCAACGAAATTAATACTACGGCGAGATTTAGTTGTTTGTATGGTCATTGGTATCCCCACTTGCAAAACGATACTTATTACCTGAAAGCTTTAATTAATCAGTGTAAGGCAACGACACTTGCCATGAAAGAAATCAGACTTGTTAATCCGAAAGCGAGATTAATTCAAACTGATGATTTGGGGAAATGCCAGAGTACAGAAGTTTTGGAGTATCAACGAGATTTTGAAAACCACAGAAGATGGCTAAGTTTTGATCTTCTGTGCGGTTTGGTTACAAAACTCCATCCTTTTTATTTCTGTTTCAAAGAATCAGGCATCAGAGATGATGAACTCGATTGGTTTTTGGATAATCCCTGTCGACCAGACATAGTCGGAATCAATCACTACCATTTAAGTAATCGCTATCTTGATCACAAAAAAGAAATCTATCCGGAATTTCTTCATGGTGAAAATGGGAAGGATGAGTACGCAGACGTAGGTGCTATTGATACAGGACAAGTTGAAATACCTGCACCAGCAGAAATATTCCAGGAGGCCTGGGATAGGTATCACATTCCTCTTGCCATCACTGAGTGTCACACTCGTGGTGAGCGAGAATCACAAATGAGGTGGTTGAATGAAATCTGGAAAACTGCTGATAAATTACGTAACAATGGAGTCCAAATTGAAGCTGTTACCGCCTGGAGCTTACTGGGTACGTATGACTGGCACAATCTCTGCACGAATTGTGAATTTTTCTACGAGTCTGGCGTCTTCGACCTTCGCAATCCTGATAAGAAACCTATCGAAACTGGATTATCGAAATTAGTCAGAGAACTTGCTGCTGATGGATTTTCTTATTCACCTGTTCTTGCATCAGAAGGTACATGGAAAACAGCACGAAGAATTCTTTGGGGAGCAAAGTTTGGTGATTTCACAAGACTCATTCCCCATAGCGATGCTCGTCCTATCCTCATAACAGGAGCAACAGGAACACTCGGGCAAGCCTTTGCGAGGACTTGTGGTGCAAGAAATATTCATTACAAAGTTCTGACTCGTAGGGAACTAGATATTTCTGACATCGATTCAATTGAAAACGCAATTGATCTTTATAAACCATGGGCACTTATCAATACTGCTGGTTATGTTCGAGTAGATGAGGCGGAAGCCAACAAAGAAAAGTGTTTTAAAGAAAATGTCCAAGGCGCTGTTAATCTTGCCAAAATATGCGTACGAAAAAAAATTCGCCTAGTGAACTTTTCATCTGATTTTGTCTTCGATGGAAAACAGGATGGCGCTTATCTGGAAAGTCATGTCGTCTCACCGATGAACGTCTACGGAGAATCCAAGGCTCTGTTGGAAGAGAGTGTGCTGGCAATTGATCCGGACTCATTGATTATAAGAACCAGTTCCTTTTTTGGGCCTTGGGATCATTATAACTTTATAACTAAAACGCTGCAAACCCTTGCCAGAAATGACGAAGTTTTTGCACCTAATGACATGTTCGTTTCGCCCACATACGTTCCAGACCTGGCCAATGAATGCCTGAACCTACTGATTGACGAGGAAAATGGGATTGTCCATCTGACGAATGAGGGCGAAGTGACATGGGAGGAATTTGCTCTCATGGCAGCTGAGTCAGCGAGGGATAAGTTGAAAATCAACCCAAATCTCATACGTGGAATTAAAACAGAAGATTTAAATCTACGAGCAAGAAGACCACGAAGGTCCACCTTATGCAGTGAGAAGCATAATCGCCTTTCAAGTTTAGCGGATGCGCTTGAAAGATACTTTACAGATTTGCAAGTCCCCCTGCAAGGCCAACAGGAGATTCCTCAATGAAGAAACACATTGGTATAGCCGGAGCTGGATTTGCGGGAGCTGTTTTAGCTCGTGAACTTGTTGAAACTGGAAAATTCAGAGTCAGTGTTTTTGATGAGAGAAATCATGTCGCAGGTAATTGTCATACAACGCGAGATGAAGAAACAGGAATCATGATTCATCAGTATGGGCCTCATATATTTAATACAAGCCGAGAAGATGTCTGGAATTACGTTAATCATTTTGGAAAATTTGAGCCTTTCGTTAATCGAGTTAAAGCGCATACGGCAAAAGGCGTATTTTCACTGCCGATAAATCTTATGACCATAAATCAGTTTTTCGGCAAAAAGATGGCACCTGCCGAAGCGAAAGATTTTGTCGGAGGACTCGGAGATAATAAAATCAAAGAACCAATAAATTTTGAAGAACAGGCGTTAAAATTTCTTGGATCAGATTTTTATAAAAATTTCTTTTATGGCTATACCAAGAAGCAATGGGGAGTTGAGCCAAAAGAACTCCCTGTCTCCATTCTTAAACGACTGCCGGTCAGGTTTAATTACGACGACAATTACTACAATCAAAAATTTCAAGGTATCCCTATCAGTGGTTATACAGAAATTGTAAAACGGATTCTAGATCATCAAGATATAGAAGTACGTTTGGGACAGCGACTAGATTCAGACAGAAAAAGGGATTTTGACCACGTCTTTTGGAGTGGGCCTATGGACGGGTTTTTCAAATTTAAACACGGTCGTTTGGGTTATAGGACTTTAAAATTCGAAAAGATTGTAGAGAATGGTGATTTTCAGGGTAATCCAGTGATTAACTATTGTGAGGAAGAAGTTCCTTACACAAGAATAGCTGAGCACAAGCATTTCGCCCCTTGGGAAGATCATGAAAAAACGGTTTGCTTTAAAGAGTATTCTAAACTTTGCGGTGAAAATGATATTCCCTATTACCCACTAAGACTCAATCGCGACAAAAATCTTCTCGAAAAATATGTTGGCATGGCGGAGACAGAGGACAAGGTCACTTTCATAGGTAGGCTTGGAACTTATCGCTACCTGGATATGCATGTTGTGATTGGTGAATCACTTGATTTAGCAAAAACGTGTGTCACCCAGGAAGTTCAAGATTGGCCTAAATTTAGCGTACACCCACTTTCTTAAGGAGACCTTATGCGTGTTTTAGTAACGGGTGGAGCTGGCTACATTGGCAGTCATGCCGTTAGAGAGCTGATAAATTCAGGTCATAGCGTGACTGTACTAGATAATCTCAGTAATGGACATGAAGAAGCCGTTGATCCAAGAGCGACATTCATTTTGGGTAGCACAGAAAATGCAGAGCTTTTGGCGCAAAGGTTACATGCTCATCAAATAGAAGCAGTCATGCATTTTGCAGCTAATATTGAAGTCGGCGAAAGTGTCACTAATCCCTACAAATATTATCAAAATAATTTTTCTCATTCTCTAACACTTCTCCATGCCATGATAAAGCTTGGTATTAAAAAATTTGTTTTCTCTTCAACTGCTGCTGTCTACGGAAATCCAGAAAGAATACCTATTGAGGAAAACCAAATGAGGAATCCCATTAATCCCTACGGACGAAGTAAAATGATGACAGAAATGGCGATCGAAGATTTTTGTCACGCCCATGGTTTGGGGTACACAATTCTTCGCTATTTCAATGTGGCAGGAGCAAGCCCAGATGCAACCATAGGTGAAGATCACCAACCTGAAAGCCATCTCATTGCGCGCATACTCTCGGCAGCACGAGATGAAAAAGAGATCACTATTTTTGGGACTGACTACGATACGGAGGATGGAACTTGTATCAGGGATTATGTCCATGTTGTGGATCTCGCTCGTGCCCACGTGCTTGCTTTAGAAAAAATAGAAGAAGGTAGTGGAGAAATTTACAACATTGGAAGTGGAAGTGGATTTTCTGTTCGGGAAGTAATTGTTGCTTGTGAAAATGTTGTCGGCAAGGAATTAAAAGTCATTGAATCCGATCGGCGTCCAGGTGATCCCGCCGTATTAATTGCTAGTTCCAGAAAAATAAGAAATAAACTTAATTGGGAACCCGCCTACCCAAATATTAAAACGATTGTCGGACATGCATGGCATTGGCATTCTACTCATCCAGGTGGTTACGCAGGTCCTGTAGAAATACAAATCCCTCCAGAATCCGCGCAGGAAATCTCTTTAAACTAAATTCTTTTTCAGTGGTAGGGTTAACGCTCTGCCTTTCCAGTCATAATAGTGGTCAAACTCCTCCCCCGCTCATAAAATTTAGACCTTCGAAAGATCATTAAGGAGAAGCCATGGGACTGATTCTCAAACAGTTATTTTCATTCATCAAGTTACTTAACTCGGATACGGGAAAAATCTCTCTTGCATTGGGTATGACCTGTGGATTTATTCTCGGTATGACGCCAGTCCTTTCACTTCACAGTTTGCTCATTTTTTTAATTCTCTTCTTTTTTAGAATTCAGATTGGAGCTGCTCTAGTCACAGCTTTCTTTTTTAAATTCATCGCTTATTTAATGGATCCGGTTTTTCATTTCGTAGGAACAAAAGTTCTCGAAATAGAATCACTGCAAGGGATCTATACTCAACTTTACAACATGCCGATTATTCCTTTCACCAGATTTAATAATTCGGTGGTCATGGGCTCAGCTGTCGTGACGTTCACCCTCTCACCTGTTGTTTACGTCTTAAGTGCCATATTCATCAGTAAGTACCGCGAGATCGTTGTTGCCCGTATGAAGGAAACAAAGTTCTGGAAAGCGCTGGAAGCTACCAAGTTTTACCAGTGGTACTACAAGTATGATCAATATAACTGGAATTAATCGGAGCCTTTATGAGTGACAAAAATACAAAAGAACAAAAAAAGAATAAGCCGAAAGGTCCCATTCGTTATGAAGCGATCATTCCGGTTTTAGTTTTATCGATAATCACATTTGTTTATTTTTCCTATTACTTTGATAGTCATATGAAAAAGCTTGTTGAATATGCTGGAACTGAAATCAATGGTGCTGAAGTTAACGTAGATTCAGTGCGAACAAGTTTTCTTCGCGGTTCATTTGATATGGATCGCCTTCAGATTACAGATCCTGAAAAACCGACTCACAATTCACTGGAAGTTGGGAGCATGCATTTTCAATATGTCTGGGACGCGCTTCTCAGAATGAAATTTGTCGTTGAAGATGCAAGCATCACTAATATTCAGTTGCTAAAACCACGGACTTCTCCTGGACGAGTTCTTCCTCCGAAGCCAGCGAGCCCAAGTAAAATTGAAGCTCTTCAAAACCAAGTCATGGCTCAAGTAAAAAATAAATACGGTGCCAATATGCTGGGTGATGTTCTTGCTATCCTGGAAGGCGGCGATTACGAAGACCAGATTCAAAAGATTCGTGAAACGCTTAAATCTGAAGCTCGTGTTAAAACGATGATTACTGAAGTAAATACGAAAAAAGAATTCTGGGATGGAAAAGTTAAAGAGCTTTCTGATACTTCCAAACTAAAAGAAATCGAAACAACACTTCAGACTGTGCAGATAGAGAAAAACTTTCTTCAGCAAGCACAAGGTATCAAAAAATTGGGTGACCTTCTAAAAGATGTTCAAAAGCAGTACAAAGAAATTGAAAAATCTTCTAAAACTCTTCAATCAGAAGTTAAGGCGGTTTCAGCTTATCCGAAAGAACTTCAATCCCTTGTGAATGAAGACATTGCATCATTAAAAGATCGATTCCAGATTCCTAAAATAGATTTTAAAGATATGGCCATGCACCTCTTCGCAGGTGAATTTGCGACTTACATTGCGAAGGCGAGGAAATACCAGGCAGTAGCTGAACAATATATTCCAAAGAAAAAAGAAAAAGATGAAGTTGTTCCAACGAAACGATCAGAAGGGAAAAACTATCAATTCCCAGTCACTGCTGGATATCCCCTCTTCTGGCTCAAACGCGCTGCGATCAGTTCTAAAGGAACAGCGGATTCCTACTCCGGTCAGGTTTCAGGTGAACTGACAAACGTGACAACGAGTCCTACGTTAATCAACAAACCAATTGTTCTTGATGTAAAGGGAGACTTTCCAGATGTTAAATTTATGGGCGTGAGGGCACTTCTAACTGCAGATTTCACGCAAGAAGTAGGAAGACAATCGGCGCTTATTCAGGTGAATTCATTTCCCGTTCCAGAAAAACTTTTTGTGGACGATAAAAACATGAAGTTTGGATTCAAGAACGCTATTGGTACTACCACTATCTCAGCAACGCTGGTTGAAGAAGAAGTGAAAATGAATTGGAACTCGGCCCTTACTAAGCCTCAATTTCTTATCGAAACTAAAAATAAGATTGCCCGCGAGATGCTTGGAAATATTTTAAATAATATTCCTGTTATTAATATTAATGCTGACGCAACAGGATCATTTAGTAATCTCAATATGAATATTAGCTCAAATCTTGGAACTGAACTTGGTCAAGGTTTCACCAGAGAAATTGGTGCAAAGGTGACAGAAGCACAAAATAAAATCGCAGCTCTTGTAGATGAAAAGATCAATAAGCCTAAAGAGCAGTTGATGGCCGCGATTGGCGGAAGTAATAAAAACTTATCCGACATCGGCAATTTACAACAACTTTATAAGAAGAATGAAGATCGCATTCAGGATGAAATTGATAAGCTTAAAAAAGGCGGTGGTACCGACGCTCTCAAAGAGAAAGGTAAAAAGCTGTTAAAGGGAATTAAGTTCTAGTTATTTGTTTTTTAATTTAAACGAATAATTAAATTCATCTACTTTCGTTATTTCATAAACAAGTAACGAAGTGCTTAGATATTCCTCACTTTTTTCAAGACATTTACAAACTTTAAGATCTTCGTTGATTAACTCTACATGGGGAGTTGTCGCTACCGACAAGCACAGGATGAGAAATAATTTAGTCGTTCATTTTTTCATGAGATTCCAAAACCTATCCGTCTTTGATTTTCCCTTCATTTATCGGCTTTTATGAACACCGGCCTGATCAGTGTAAGGGCAAACCTGTTCGCCCTAGGGAACAACAGGAATTCCAGCACCTTGGGCATTTCCTGCCTTACTATGATTTTAGGCACTTAAGTTTTCTTTTAGAGGCGAATCTTCCGATGGGAGGTTTAAGGACCAATGATCGCAGGAAAACCATGACCTTTTTTGAAAGGATCAAATGCTATTGCAAAGAACAGCTCGAACCCGGGCCGCGGCTCTTTTTATCCTTAATCGTGACTTTATTTATTTATCTCATCATCAAACTTGATCATGATTTGCAAAGCTTTAGTTGGCATTTTCTTGTACCGGCATTTAGCACATTTTTACTTTTAATTTATTATCGCATCAGTGATGAATTTAAAGATTTTAAAACTGATCAAAAATTTTTCCCTGATCGTCCTATCCCGTCAGGCAGACTTTTTCTTTCGGATTTAAAAATTCTTTTAATCCTTGTGAGTATTTCAGGCATTGCCATCAATGTTTTTTACCCAGCCGCTTTGAAGGAATTCATCTTTGCTTTTCTCTTCACTGTCGCCATGGGCAAATGGTTTTTCATGGAAAAAATTATTTCAAGTAACCGGCTAATCGCCTTTTTCACTCATGCTCCTGTCGGAATCCTTCTTTACTGGTACGCTGAGATCTATCTCTTAAAAATTCATAGCGTTTCCTGGTCGCTGCCAGAACTCTCGACAATTATTGGCTTTATTATTTTGCCGGGTCTCACCTGGGAAGTTTTGCGAAAGACATATCATCCTGAAGATGAAATGCCAGGGTACCAAATCTACTCAACCATGCTGGGCTTTGGTGGATCTCTGTTGTTCGCTAGCTTCTGGGTTATCCTTACGCTAATAAATAATTTCATCATGATTAGTTTATTTCATACTTTGGAAATTCTTACGTATCCATTACTCTTAATAAATCTAGCTTTACTCCTCGCGATTTTTTTTCACAACTGGAGACCAAGATTAAAAAATCTAAAACCAGTTGCCGAACTTTATATGGGGCTACACTTACTTCTTCCTCTCTTCGTTTTGATTTATAATGTGTGGGAGAATTAAATGTTTAAAGGGAAATACGGATCGCTGCAATTCTTGAAATCGATAAATTTAAATGTCCCACCATTCACAGCACTAACTCATCTAGAATACGTAAGTTTTGGTGATCAAAAACTCTTTTCAGAATTAGAAGCTTCTCTAAAACAAACGCATTTTGAGACTATTCTTGAAAAAGCAAAAATCTTCACGCAAAGTGTGACTATTCCGGAATCTAGGCTCGGCCTTTCAGGCGGGACTTATTACGCCATCCGCTCATCAGCGCTCCTCGAAGACACCCCAGAGCATTCATTTGCAGGGATTTTTGAAACAAAACTCTTTGTTTCAAAAAATGAGCTTGATTCTGCCATAAAGAATGTTTGGCTTTCGTTGTTTCAACCAAAAGCATTACAGTATTGCTTTGATAAAGGTCTCTCTTGGTCTGATCTAAAGATGGATATCGTCATCCAGGAGATGATTAACGGCGAAAAGTCTGGGGTTCTTTTTCAGGCGGATCCGATGGGGAAAATTAGCGAGCAATTAATTGTCGCAGGATTTGGCTTGGGTCAAGGCATCGTGGATGAAGAAACTGACACCGACCGCTACGTGATCGAGAATTATGAGATCAAAGAAAAAAGCATCGAGGATAAAACCCATTACCTCGCTTTTAAAGAGAACAAAATTGTAAAATGCGAACTTCCAGCGAATCAAAGAAACATTTCAGTCCTCAATCAGATCGAGATTGAAAAACTCCTTACGGCATCAGTCACTATCAGCACATATACTGAACACTTCATGGATCTTGAATTCACATTCCGTGGAAGTGAACTTTTCATTTTACAAGCAAGACCCATAACGACTTTGCCGTCAAAAAAACAAATAGTCATTTTTGATAACAGTAACATTGCTGAAAACTATCCAGGTTTCTCCACTCCATTAACTTTCACGGGTCTTGCCAGAGGTTATTCAGCAAATTTTAAGAATCTCATTCGATTTGTTGGATTTGATGACAGCGACTGGGCGCATTTGAATAATCAACTCGATCAACTCGTTGGTTACTGGGGCGGCCAGATTTATTACAACTTAAATAATTGGTACTCCGTCTATACACTTCTCCCTTTTGGTGCAGAAAAAGCAGTCAAAAGTTTTAATGAAATGGTAGGGATAAATACTGATAGTGTTATCAAGGTTCCAGAAAGATCTCTTTTCACGAAACTAAAAATACTTTTTAAAATCCTTCCAAGATTTTTGAGTTTTTATTTTAAAGGGAAGAGTCATCATCAGCGCTATAAAATTCAATTCAAAAGTCTTTACTCAAATTACTCAGACTCGATTAAAGATGCCAAAAGTAGTTTTGAAATCATTTCTCTGATTGATAAACTGGACAATGATTATCTCAGGATCATTAAAACTCCTCTCCTTAATGACTTTTTTTCATCAATCTTGAATCGTGTTTGTCGTAAACTGGCACTTTCACTTATTCCAGGAAAAGGTGAGCAACTCTATAATGATCTTTTGTCGAATCGCGAGGAACTTGAAAGCTCAAAAGCCATTTATTCGTTAATTGAACTTTCTGAAATCGTCCAAAACGATCCTGCTTTAGAAAGTCATCTTTCAAAATCTTTTAAAAGTGATTCTCGGTTTCAAAGTTTTTTTGATAAACTCCAGCTTCATTTTGACTGTTATGGGGATCGATCCCAATGGGAAATGAAAATTGAAGTCCCTACAGCCCGTGAAAATCCTGAAACGACGATGAAACTCATCCTTGATTATGCCAAGGCAAAACTTTCCAGAGATAGTCAGCGTAAAAAAGAATTTGAAAAAAGTTACATGGCGCGTGCAGAATTTCGCAAGCTCATGATAAAAAAACCATTCCTTTCGTTTTTTTTCTGGCAGTTTTTTGAAAAATGTACTGCCTCCTTGTCTTTCCGGGAAGATTCTCGCTTTGACCGAGTAAGATTCAAAGGACTATCGCGAAAGCTTATCTTAAAACTTGGCGGCCAACTTGTTCAAAAAAAATGGCTCAAAGAAAGTGAAGATATTTTCTTTCTCACCTTTGAGGAAATCAGATCCCTCACCTATGACAGTTACGGGCCAAGCTACTGGCAAGAGCTCGTTCAATTAAGAAAGAAGCATTTATCTGAATATAAACATCTCCGCCTTCAGGACCGTATACTAACTAACGATCTGACTTCGGTAAAAAAGTTTTCTATTTCACAGGCCTCATCCAAATCAGGACTTATCAGTGGAATTCCTTGCTCTGGTGGATTAGTCGAAACTGAATGCGAGGTGGTTCTTGATTTGAACCATGCTCCATCTCTAGCAGGAAAAATACTCGTAGCTGAACGGACGGATCCTGCCTGGGGTTATTTCTTTGTAGGAGTCAAAGGCATCATCATTGAAAAGGGCTCGATGCTCTCCCACGCTGCTATCATTTCCAGGGAGCTAGGCATCCCTTGCATCATAAACGTCAAAGGCGCGACCGAGATATTAAAGTCAGGCATGAAAGTCAAAATGAACGGGGACACAGGGGAAATTGAAATTATTCCTTAACCCTAGCTTAACGATCCCTTCTAGATTTCTGATTTTTATAAAACCTGACACTCAAGTATATTGAGCTTAGGAGGATCTATGAAAAAATCGTTTCTTGTTTTAGCTGTTATGATCTTAGTGAGTATTAGTATGGCGAAAGCTGAAACTAGAGAAATGGAAGATCAAAGACCGGTCAAAGAATCAATCGGTACAGTTAGATAACAAAAAGTCCGGGCATGGCTTTTAAAGCTTTGCCCGGAATGTTTTTAGTACGCCAGTAGTTTCTTAAGCGCTTCCACCACATCACTTGTCTGCGGTAAAATCACTTCTTCTAAATCAGGACAATAGGCCACGTGAACGTCTTTCGAGCAAACTCGAAGGATAGGAGCATCTAACGCTTCAAACGCTTCCTCATTCACGCGAGCAGCGATTTCTCCGGCATAACCAGAAGTCTTGTGCTCTTCATGACAAATGAGAAGACGGTGAGTTTTTTTAATTGATTTGAAAACAGCTTCAAAGTCAAAAGGAGCGATTGTACGAGCGTCGAGGATTTCAATCGTGTGACCTTCCTTCTCTAGCTCCTTCGCTGCTTCCACTGACTTCTGAACTAAAGCACCCCAAGCAACAATCGTAGCACTCTTGCCTTCTTTAACGACCCGAGCTTTACCGAAAGGAATCATGTATTCCTCACCCGGATCAGCAGAGCGGTTATAGCCCTGGTAATAAAGGTGTTTATGTTCAAGGAACATTACCGGATCATCGCAACGAATCGCTGTTCGAAGTAATCCCATCGCATCAAGGGCATTTGATGGATAGACGACTCTGATGCCAGGATTGTGAGTAAAGAGTGATTCACCTGATTGGGAGTGATACATGGCCCCTCCACGAAGGTAGCCACCAATTGGAACTCGCACAACCATTGGACACTTGAAATCACCACCAGAGCGGTAACGAGTTGTCGCCATCTCGTTTTTAAGTTGCATGTAAGCAGTCCAGATATAATCGAAGAATTGAATTTCAACAACGGGCTTGAGCCCTCTCATCGCCATACCGATGGCGCGACCAATGATGTTGGCTTCAGCTAGAGGCGAGTTGAAAACTTGTCCTGGCCTGGCCGCTTTTTGTACTCCGTGAGTCACCTTGAAAACGCCGCCCTTACCTTTAAGATCTGGATTATCGTATTTTTCAATTTCTGAGAAATCTGCAACGTCTTCACCGAAGACCATCATCAAAGGATTATTTTTAATCTCTGACTTCAAAGTCATGTTGATAGCTGTTGCGAGAGGAATATCTTCCTTACCAGAAAACTTTGCTGCTGTTTCAAACTGTGAAGATGACGGATCGATTTCAGAATACAAGTGATCCATGTAAGTTGATTTATCTGGCCACGCAGTTTCAATTGCACGGTTGATGTCTTCACGGATTTCTTTTGTGATTGTATCTAAAATGCCTTTCACTTCTTCCGTTGTGAAGAGACCAGTATCTGTTAAAAATTTTGGATACGAGTTGAACACGTCTTTTGCGTGCTCTTCAGCAAGATCTTCTTTTGTACGGTAGTAAGAGTGATCATCAGATAAAGAATGCGAATAAGGACGAGTGACATTGGCATGAACAAGTGTCGGGCCATTACCAGCACGCATGTATTTTTCTACTTCAACCATCGTGTTGTAAGAATCAATCGGACAATTTCCATCACAAGTATAAATCTTGAGCCCTGGAAAATCATGGAGTGCTTTTGAAATTGATCCACCCGGAGTATTCATCCACACTGGAGTTGAGATCGCGTAACCGTTATCTTCCACCATGAACATCACGGGAAGCTTATTCACACACGCAGTCGTTAAGCCTTCCCAAAATTCACCCTGAGACGTTGTGCCATCACCACAAGAAACGAAAACGATTTCTTGATCATGATAAACTGGTGAATCTTTGAGCTTAACTTTTTTAAGATGAAGGCCCGCTTCCGCAATACCACATGCTTGTAAAAACTGAGTTCCAGTACAAGAAGATTTAGAAACAATGTTGAGTTTTACGTTACCCCAGTGAGCTGGCATCTGACGTCCGTGAGATGCAGTGTCGCCAATGTTTCCGTTCGCCTGGCATAACATTTCGTAAGGAGTGACACCGAGACCGATACAAAGAGCACGGTCACGATAATAAGGAATAAAATAATCGTGCTTAGGTTTTAAGACTTTTGCTGTCGCTGAAAGAATACCTTCATGACCAGCTCCAGAAATCTGGAAGAAAGCTTTGTTCTGCTTCTTCATCGTAATTTCTGCATCATCAGTTTTACGTGATTGGAAAATAATTTTCAAAAACCAAGTGAGTTCAGCTTTCGAAAGTTTATTTTTCTTAATGAGATCAAGCTTCTTATTATAAAGCGGATTAGATTTAGAATTCACTTCTGTTGCCTCGGTTTCTTGAGAGTTAATGCGCATTGTAATTCCCCTAAAATATTGGACTCATAATACCCTCAGGTGGGAAGAAAATCTACTTTAGAGAAGGAGTGAAAATTATTTCTCAACGTGTTGATATCGAAAGAGTTTACCGAGGTAAACTCCCTGAGCACGAATGGAAAAATACATAATTTGATTCTCTTCGGGATAAATCACGCTAAATTCCCAGACTCCCTCGGAGATGTGCTTCACGTTTTCGACACATCCCAGGCCCTCGAGAAGAATTTCTGGTCTGTCAGGGGTATCAACGGGTGCGTTGGAAGAATCATTAAGTCTCAGTTGAAAGGTGATTTCATTGTGTTCGTTTCGAAGGATTTTTATAGTCGATTTCGTGCGATCAGGTTGGCGCATACTCAACTGAAACTGCTCATTGAGTGGTTTACCCTTAATAAAAAAATCGAGTTGGCCTGAATTAATATCGACCGTTTTCTCAATAGTCAGATAATAGCGCCCAGTAAAAAGTCGCTCGTATTTGAAGGGAATTTCTTTTCCTTTAGTGGTCTTAAGTGAAAGATCAGAAGGATCACAATCAACAAAATGTCCCTTCGAGTCCTTTAACTGAATGTAGAAAAAATACCAAATCCCGCTGTCGGCCGCGACCGCCGGAAAAATCTGAACGAGACTTTTTTGTCGGTCCATGATTCCTGGAACTTTGAGCGCTTTATTGATTTTGGGGATGGAAGCAATTTTTCTTTCAGGCTTCTGCGAAGCACAGCTAAAACTTAATAATATCAGCAGGATGAACTGGGTCCCCATATTTGACTTTTCGGTCATTTAGGCGGATTTCGTGACTTAAGTTTCCTTAAATGAGGGGCCGCATCCGGCCCCTCAAAAAGAATTCATTATTTCAATAGTTTAGTAGCTTCAAAAACGTCTACTACCGAGCCGTAAGATGAAAGCGTACTGAAAAGGACCGGAGTCTCAGTTCCAGGCAAGTTCACCTTGAGTTTCGGGTAACGGCGAGAGGTATCGATCATGAGTGTTTTAACAGCTTCTGCATCCATCGATGGATCGTATGAAAGAAGAAGGGCAGCTACACCAGCAGTCGTTGGAGACGCCATCGATGTTCCGGAGTAAGTGTCGTACTTGTTATCCGGAGTTGTAGAAAGAATATCAACACCTGGAGCAAAGAAATCGACTGATCTCTTACCGTAGTTAGAGAATTCTGCCGGAAGATTTAAACCTTTCTCGAAAGAAGAAGCGCCGATCTCAAGCCAGTTTGAAAATTCAGTGCCAGTAAGTGAGTTTTTACGGTTTGGAAAATTCGGAGCAGTGTCATTGTTCTGGTTTGAGTTACCAGCAGCGTGAACAAGAAGAACACCAGCTGCTTCAGCTTCAGCAACTGCAAGGTCCACGATTTTACCTTTAAAAGGTGAGTATGATTTACCAAAGCTCATGTTGATAATTCTTGCACCATTTTTGACTGCATAACGGATTCCGTTAGCAACATCTTTATCGCGCTCATCACCATTTGGAACAACTCTGATCGCCATAATTTTAACGTTAGTTGCAACACCCTTTATACCAAGAGCATTGTCTCGAACAGCAGCGATTGATCCAGCTACGTGAGTACCATGTCCTGAATCAGGACCAATGACATCGTTGTTTCCATAAAATGGGTTTTTTAAATCAGAGTAAACATCACCAACGATCGTACGTGGGTTAAAGTTTTCATTATAGTAGGACTGAAGTCTTTCACCGTAAGCATCAAGCACGCGGTTAAGACGAGCTTCAGTTAAACCGTTTGAAAGAAGATTTAGCATAACTTTCTTAGCATCAAGAACGGCAGCGTCCGAAGACTCAAGAGCACGAACCGCTTCAACTGACATCGTTGAAACACCAGCTGTCTTCAAAACGGCTTCGGCTGCTTTATACGTTTTGAGGCGAGCAGAATAAGTTGCAACAACATTTTTTGCTTCATCTACAGCAGCTGTAATTTCTGCCTGTAGAGAGTCTAAGTACGCTAATTGAGCTGTACTCAATACTTCTCCAAGATCTTCTGAATTAGCTTTAAGCTTTTTCATGCGAACAAGTTCTCTTGTCACTTCAAGAGTATCGCTATCAACTTGAGCAGCTGGATCACCTTTGATAAGACGGATGCCGTTTTTCAGAGATGAATCAGCTACAATTGTTGCCATGCCGTTAGACCCACCAATGAAATTCCAACCGAACACGTCATCGATATAACCATTACCATCATTATCAGCACCGTCATTAGCGATTTCACCAGCGTTGATCCAGATTTTACCTTGTAGATCTTCGTGGTTAACATCAACACCTGAATCGATGACCGCTACGATAATGTCTTCAGAAGATGGCATGCCGAACATTTTATATGTTTCTTCAGTTCTTACACCCTCAGCACCATCTGCCGGAGATAAGTTGAACCAGTTCTCAGGGCGTACGTTTAAAAATGAAGAAGCGTTAAGGACAGTGCCCTTAGCGTTTTTCAAAACATAACGTGATTCGTTTTTTGCAAAAAGTTTAAGGTCTTGTTCAGCTTTAGGAATCTGTAAAGTACGCGCAAAAGCTGTTGTGAATGACAATGGAAGAGCGAGCACTAAGAGTGCTTTTTTAGACATCATGGGAATCTTTCCTTTGTTGATGAAACTACGGAAGGTTAAACCCCAAATCAAAATTGAAAACAAGTGCTTTGAATCACTGTCAGAATTTTTCTTAAAACTGGTGTAATAATTACACCAGTCGGGGACATTTTAGCTCTGACAAACCTATAAGCAACTATGAATTTAATTAAACTTAGGAATTAAAAATGAAATTTATCGTATTAGCGATGACACTATCGTTATCAACCAGCACTTTTGCACAAACAAAAATGGGTCCTGAAGCTTTGGAAATATTCAAAGTTTTAACTAATGCCCAAGTTCAGGAGTGCCTAAATGACGTTGATGTCGACATGGTGAATACTGAAATCACAAAGGTTGTTGCTCGTTGTCCTGGATGCAACACGTACACAATCAAAGGCAATAAGCGTAACATCGACACTCCATCACCAGAAAAAACAGTTATTACAATTAAAGGGAAAGCAGTTCCAGGATGGGCCGGTGGGTTCGTTCAGACATATACTTGTACCGTCAAAAACTAAGTCATATTGAGACAGGCGCTTTAAAACGCCTGTCTCATATCAAAAACTAATTTAACTCAATTCCAACTTTAATAGGTCTCTCAACGTCCAAACCTCGACTCGTGAGAAGCTCGATGATTTCTGAAGGTCGAATACTTGCTCCCTGATTAACTTTAGCAGTCACGAAAATACCAGGCATACGGCATGGAGAAACTTCATCGATAATCTCTGTGACCTTTTCACCAAGATTTAAATCACCTGCTTGCATATCAATCAGCATCGGGCGGATATCTTTATCGAGAAGCTTTTCATCTTTCTTTGAATAAGACTGGATGATGATCTGTTCCTGAGATTTTAAGTCTTCAACAATTCCTGAAACCCCATCTTTTGTTTTGACTGGAACAAAATAAGTAAAGGTTTTAGCAGAGTCCTGAATTGAAGGAGTCTTACTGTTAATAATCGTAATTTCCTTAAACACAATTCCTGGTTCTGAGTGCGCTTGAAGAGTTGATAAAATCGTTGGAAAGTCGGCCCACTCTCCTGGGACTCGCACATCAAAATATTCAGTTAATGAACTGATCCCTAAAGTCAGCGCCGGTCCAAATGAAAGAAGTGGTCTGATGTTGTAACCTTCAGAGTGAAGAGTCTCTAGCCCTGCACGTTTGAAAATTCTCGTCATCACTTTCTGCAAATCTAAGTGAGAAATAAATGTAATTGGACCAAGCTTTGAAAATTCAATTCGGTACTTAAAGCCCAACGCCTGGTTTCTCTTCTCTCGAAGCTCTACGATATCTTTCTTTAAGATTTCCGGTGCGACATAAGGCTTATCTTCAATCGATTTCATGCCTTTTAAAAAATCCCGACGTTCTTCAACCATGCCTTTTAAATCACAAGCGACTCCGCAGTGATAACAAACAAGCTTTTTCTTATCGATATCAAATGTTTTCTCAAGCGTTTCAAGATTTGAATGGTGGACAATCATCCCGTAAACTTTTCCACACGGCGGAGAAAGTCTGTTGTGAGTCGCCTTCTTCCATTCGATTTCAAGGAATCTATCCGTTAATCCAACGTCGATGTGATCCCAAGCTAGTTTTCCATTCATCGGAATAGTTCCAAGGAAAATCTGAGTATCAAGGCCGGATTTCTCAACACACTCAACCCAAAGGTTATAATTAAATGTCTCATCCCAACCATCGAAGCGAGCGCCGCCTTTCCAGGCATTGAAGATAATATCGGCAATACGTCTGTCTCCGCGAGCAACGATACCTTCAAGAGCAGAAATTTTTGAAAAATGTTTTCTAAAATTTAAGCGGTATCTTTCTGCGTAGTCTTTTAAGAGATTCTGTTTGCGCTCAATTTCTGGAAGCGTAATCATGCTTGCCCACTGAAACGGCGTATGAGGTTTTGGAACAAATGAAGAGACAGACACTGTTACTGTAGGGTTACGTACACCATTTTCAGTCGCTTTTTTGCGTGCCTTACCTGCAGTTTCCATGATGGCAATAACGTCTTCATCTTCTTCAGTCGGAAGACCGATCATGAAGTAGAGCTTCATCTTCGTCCAGCCACGCGAGAAAACGCTCACGGCGGTTTTCATGAGGTCTTCTTCAGAAATATTTTTGTTGATCACATCACGCATACGCTGAGAACCGGCCTCAGGTGCGAAAGTGAGAGACGTATTTTTTACTTCAGCAAGTTTATCGAGGATTCTTTCATCCAGGCCGTAAGCCCTGAGTGATGAAATACCAAGGGTCGCATTTTCAGCGTGTAATTTATCGAGGAGCTCAATCACAAGCGGAGTCACAGCTGAATAATCAGCTGTTGATAAACAAGTCAGAGAGGCTTCATCAAAGCCACCGTTCTTTAATCCATCCATCATCATCTTCACAACGTTCTCAGGATTTCTTTCGCGCACAGGACGATAGATCATGCCGGCCTGGCAAAAGCGGCAGCCTTCCGTACATCCACGAGCAAGTTCAACCGAGAAGCGATCAAAGATCGCCGTCATATGAGGAATAGGAGATTTTGTCGGGAAAGGATAATCAGCAAGGTTATCCACAAAGAAGCGCTGAACTCTGTCTGGAATGACACCTGCAAATTCCGCCTTAGGTCCAGTCACAACTTCCATCTGAGTCATTGGATCGATAGCAGTATCGTAAAATTTAGGAACGTAAATTCCTTTCCATTTAGCTAGTTCAAAAAGAATATCATCGCGTTTCATTCCGCGAGCACGAGCTTCGCCAATAAAATGAGTGATGCGAGCAAAAAGTTTTTCACCATCTCCAACAACTACGAAATCCATAAAAGGGGCAAGCGGCTCAGGGTGAGTAGCGCATGGTCCGCCACAAATGATGAACGGCTCATCTTCGCCACGGTCTTTAGTCCAGATAGAAATGCCACCAAGATCGAGCATGTTTAAAATATTTGAATAACTCATCTCATACTGGAGAGAGAATCCACAGATATGGAAATCCTTGAGAGGCTTAAAGTTTTCAAGAGAGACGAGATTTAAATTTCTCGCACGAATTTCTTTTTCCATGTCGATCCATGGAGCAAAAACTCTTTCGGCTAAAAGCGTTGGATGCTGATTAATTTCATCGTAAAGGATTTTCATCCCTAAGTGACTCATACCAATTTCATAAGTGTCCGGGAAACAAAGGGCGACTCGTGCTGTTGACTCTTCCCAGTTTTTTCTAGTGACAAAATGTTCGCCGCCAATATAACGAGCTGGCTTTTCCACTTGGTCTAAAAAAGATGCGTAAGGATTGTGAGACGCCACAAAAGACTCCTGGATTTGTTTGTTTCACTCGAAATAAAATTGAGTGGAAGGATTAGAACCTTCAGTTTTAGAATAGGGATTTTTAGCAGATCAGGGGATTTTTGGGAAGTAAATAAAGGGACTTAAGTAGCTGATGTTATAAACCAGACGAGAGAGAAATAACCCATCTGCGGTCTTCTTCTTCGCGAAATCCATCCAGAGATCGATCTACAGCATAGGTCGTGAGATCCAAGATGAAGGTTCTTGATCTTATACCAAGTCCTCCGGAGCCCCAGCCATCACCGTATCCAGCACGTAAAAAGATTCTGCGATTGAAATCAAGTTCTACACCAGCGGCCAATCTTCTTTTAACATCTGTGTCATATGAATCATTTAAATCTTTTAAATTAACCTCCATATGTAAACGGGACATCTTTCCCATTTGCGGAGAAATTGAAAAACCAACATCAACCGTTTGTTCGATATCATCTGGAGCACCACCACCCTTGATATTTTCAAAATCATTGTTAGTGGCGTTTCTTAAAACAGCGGAGAAAGAAGGAAGTAGAGTGACTGGGAAAGTTAGGCGAGCACCAGCAGTGAGCTGCAAGCTACTCCCCTTTTTGTAGTCATTTCCATTTATATCAACCGGAGCAGCTGGCCCGAATGCTTTATAAAGATCGCGACGATTTAAATAAACAGCCGTAGCACCAACTTTAAAAACACCACCAAATAGTGAAGCGTTTAAAGACATCACCGGCCCTTGATCTCTTCTTTCCGCTACTTCAAATTCGTTAGCAACATCGTTATTAATAATCGAACGATTTCGTTGGGAAAATAAATAGCCAAGAGTTAAACCGCGAACTGTAAAATTGGGAAAAACATTGAATCTCGAATGAGCAAGCTTGCCTTGTTCTTTTGCTAATGCTGATCGCATATTATCTTGATCGAACGAGTCCATATAATTTCCAGGAATTTTATAAGCAGGTCCAGCACCAATCACATCTAACAAACCAGAACTCGCCTCCATGTGAATGTTAGCAATATGGAGTTGTGGTTTTCTAACACTCCCAAGTCCGGCAGGATTATAAAAAGCAGACCATGAATCATCGACTTTATTGATGTAAGCATTCCCCATGGCAAGTGCTCTGGCGGACGTTACGAATTCTGGAAACGCGTGATCCTCAAAATCTAATTTTGCATAACTAGGGCCAGTGGCCAGGCAGAAGAATAAAATGACGAAAAGGGTTTTCAAAATACTAGCTCCCTCATCTTATTATTTTAGAAGATTGGGAGATAAGTCTCAATGAGGGGACAAAACATCCAGTTACCAACTGAATCCAAGGGAGTAGCCTATTCGAAAGCCAACCTTATCTTTAGTCTCGTTGGTTTTTAATTGCTGATAGGTAGCCTCAAGTTTCGCCATGAAGGCATCAATGGAGAACTCAATTCCACCGTTTAGAGCTGTTGCCGTTGTCGTCAATTGAGGTCTCAAACCATTTAAGGGACCACTCGCCTGAATCGTTCCATCAAATTCATAAGTCGCATAGGACAAGCTGGTGTAAGGGAGAACTGATTGATTGACTCTGTATCCATACAAAACCAAAAACTCTCTACCGCTTAATTCAAATTCAACTGATTCATCGTCAGTTTCGTGCTCATTACCACCAAGCGCAAGAGCAAGACTCAACTTATGACCAGCGCTATTTGATGAACGCGATCCACCCATGATTTGTAATTTTCCACCTAACATTGAGTTGGCACTTCCAGTGTGTGACCAAAAGACGTCGAATCGTTCAAAAAAAGAATTTGAATAGAGAAATCCCGTTCGGGAAACATCTTCGTAAAGAACACCCTCATCAATAGTTCCATTTCCAGTATCAACTGTGAGTTGGGATGCACTCGTTTGTTGAAATTCAAATTGTCCACGGAAAGCACCCCCCTGAGTTTCAGGGGTAATGAACCGGTTAGCGGGAACAATGTACTTGGTCGCGCAACCTGCCAATAAATAGAGGCAAAGTAAGAGAAGGTATCTCATAAAGCTAATACATTAATAATCGTCCATCCTATTGATTACTCAAAATGAGGCAATATATGCCCGTTCAATAGCACGGCATCATTCAAATCATTTTTGATCTTAAAAAGGGTAAATAAATCAGCCTATTAATCTATTAGAGATCGTTTAAAATAACAGCTGGTTTACCGATAGGATTATCTAGGTATGAAGCTAAATTTAATATTACTCCTCATCCTGCTGTTTGTGCTGGGATGTCAAGCCTCTGGAGGTGGGGGTGGAGGCGTAATTAATCACGTAGCAACACCGACAAAATTCACACTCTCAACGACTCTGAATAAAACGTACAATAGCTCTCAGGAAATAATTCTTACCGCTACTTTTTCTCAAGCCGTTACAGTTACCGGAAGTCCAAATCTAAATTTAACCATTGGCGCAGCTGCAGAAGAAGCAAGTTATTTTTCAGGTACCGGAACCAATGCGCTTATTTTCAAATATACCGTTTCACCTGGTGATCTCGATTCCGATGGTATCTCTGTTGCCGCAAATATTAATTTGAATGGTGGGACGCTGATCTACGACATTGATAAGGCTTGTCCTTTGACAATGACACTCCCCTCTTTTGCCTCTGTGAAAGTGGACACCATATCACCAACTTTAAACTCAGTTTCTTCACCAATAAGCACCACCTATCTTGCAGGTCAATCCCTGTTATTCAATTCCACTTTTTCTGAAAATGTGGTTGTGACTGGAAGTCCGAGAATCACTGTCGATATTGGCGGCACGACCAAATATGCCACTTACCTTTCAGGTTCTGGTAGCTCGACTTTGGTATTTACTTACCTGGTAACCTCATCGGACGTGGATGCAGATGGTATTGAAATTTCCTCGCCTCTTGGATTAAATGCAGGAACAATTTCAGATTATGGCGGGAACTCATCATCTTTAACTTTTACTCCGCCAGTAACAACTTCAGTCTTAGTGGCCGGAGCGACTCCTCTCATCACAAGTGTGACTCCTCCTACAAATGGAACCTATAACTCCTCCCAAAATTTAGACTTCACTTTAAATTTTAATAAAGTGGTGAATGTAACTGGTTCTCCGCGCTTGTCGCTTACCTTGGGATCGACTTCCCGAGATGCAGTGTATTTATCAGGTTCTGGTTCGACTGCAATTAAGTTCCGTTACACTATTGTTGGCGGTGACGTTGATGCCGACGGAATCGCTCTTGTGAATTCGGTAAACCTCAATGGTGGAACGATCAGAGATGCTTCATTAAATAATGCCTTTTTATTTTTTGGTGCACCAAATTTGACCGGTGTAAAAGTAGCAAGCTCTCTCCCCTCAATAACAACAATCAGCTTACCTTCTTCACCGCCTGTTAGTGGTTACGACGTAGGTCAAAATATAGATTTCACAGTTAACTTTTCTGAAGCAGTCATCGAAACTGGTGGAACTTCTCGTTTAAAAATGGATATTGGTGGTGTAACGAAATACGCAGTTTATACCTCTGGATCAGGCACAACTTCCCTGGTTTACAGATACTCTGTGGTTTTAAACGACGAAGATTTAAATGGCGTAGCTTTATTGAGTCCGTTGGAACTAAATGGTTCAACGCTTGCAAACATCGGCTCTTACTCTGCTATTTTGACTTTCACTCCACCAATCACGACTTCTATAAAAGTTGATGCAAAAAATCCAGCCTTAATTTCGAATACACTACCGGCCAATGGAACTTATGTTGCTGCTCAAAATTTTGACTTCGATGTTACTTATTCTGAACCAGTAACCGTTACTGGTTCACCACGAATTGTAATTGATATTGGCGGAGTGACCAGATACGCAACTTATTTATCAGGCACTGGCACTCCTGTGCTTAGATTTCGATATACCATCATTGGTGCAGATGCTGATCCAAATGGAATTGCACTCACACCTGCCATTTCGTTGAATGCCGGAACAATAAAAGATCCAGCTGGCCACAACGCGGACTTAACTCTGGTATCCACGACGACAACTGGAATTCTTGTCGGAAATAATCCTCCAACTATCAGCAGTATTGTTCTACCAGCAAATGCCACTTACAAGACGACACAAAATGTTAACATCAGTGCAGTCTTTTCAGAAAACGTCCTCGTCACTGGCCTTCCTCGTTTAGCTCTGACATTAGGAAGCGGAACTGTCTATGCTGATTACGTTAGTGGTTCTGGGTCATCTACTTTGATATTCAGATATACAGTTGCTGCAGATGATTTTGATGTTGACGGGATTTTACTGGTTTCTCCTCTAGATTTAAATTCTGGCTCTGTTACTAGTTCCTCACTGGTTGCAGCAGATTTAGATTTTGCACTCCCAAATTCTTCTGGAATATTAATTGATGGATTGGATCCTGTTATTTCATCTGTCACGCCTCCTATCGATAAAACCTACATCCTGAATGAAAATCTTGATTTTACAATCAATTACTCGTCATCAGTTATTGTAACCGGAGTTCCTTCGCTAACACTCACGATTGGTAGTTCAACAGTATCAGCTAATTATTTAGCTGGCTCTGGTACGACGGCCCTTACATTCAGATACACCGCTGTCTCAGGCGATCTTGATAGTAATGGTATTTTGACTGTGTCTCCTCTTAATTTGAATGCCGGTACCATCAATGATCCATTCGGTGATGCAGCTTCATTGTCTTTCATTTTGCCTGTGACCTCAGGTGTTTTAGTTGATGCAGTTATTCCGACGATTACAAGTGTTGCAGGACCTACTCCAGGAAGCTACTACCTCGGGAATAACCTGGAATTTGATGTGGTGACTTCTAAATCGATTACAGTGTCAGGTTCTCCAAGAATCGCCCTTACTGTTGGTGCAACAACCAAGTATGCGAGTTATCTATCAGGTTCAGGCACTTCGCTCTTAAAATTCCGCTACACCGTTGGCAGTGGCGACACTGATTCAGACGGTATTTCAGTTTCATCTCCAATGGGTTTAAACAGCGGAACACTTAAAGACGTTGCTGGAAATGATCTTTCACCTTTGACTTTCACTGCACCGAATACCGCCTTGGTCAATGTTGATGGAAATGGCGCCACTATCATTAGCCTTTCTGCTCCGGCCAATAGCACTTATTTAACAGGCAACAATCTTAACTTTACTGCTCTCTTCTCTCAGCCAGTAACTGTGACCGGTGCTCCACGTCTGGCACTAACTGTTGGAGCGAGCACTCTGTATGCAGACTACGTATCAGGCTCAGGCACTTCTTCCTTGATTTTTAGATACACTGTCGGGGCCGGACAATCCGATGGTGATGGTATTGCCCTCACAGCTCCGGTTGATTTGAATGGTGGAACTATTAAAGATGCTGCAACCAATGCGGCGGCTTTAACTTTTACTGCTCCTAACACTACAGCGGTTCTTGTGGATGGAATTGACATCGTCATTTCTTCTATCACTCCACCTGCCGACAAGACTTACATCAATGCTGAAAATCTGGATTTCATCGTTAACTTTAACTATCCGGCAACAGCGAGTGGAAGCCCACGCATAGCTCTGACAGTTGGTGCCTCAACCCGCTACGCGACTTATCAGTCAGGATCAGGAACCACCGCCCATACCTATCGTTACGCTGTCGGTATAAATGATTCAGATGCTAATGGTATCGACAGCCTTTCAAATATTGATCTCAATGGCGGAACGATTCAAGATTCATTTGGTGACAACGCTACAGTTACTTTTATTGGAGCAAATTATCTGAATGTAAAAGTCGATGCAGTCATTCCTACTATTTTGAGTGTTTCTTCTCCTTCTCCTGGTACTTATTATCTGGATGAAAACCTCGACTTTGATGTTTCATTCAGTGAAAGCGTAGTCATCACAGGCCCTCCTGCACTGTCTATTACCATAGGCTCAACAACTCGCCTTGCGACTTACTTAAGTGGAAGCTCCACCAATACGATTAAATTCAGATACAAAATTGTTAATGGGGATATAGATACTGATGGGATCGCTTTGGTTTCACCGGCAGTTTTAAATGCTGGAACAATTAAAGACACTGCGGGTAATAATTCTACTTTAACTTATACCCCGCCAAATACGTCGGGAGTTAAGGTTGATACGAGCTCTGTTGAAATCGCTTCAATAGTTGTCCCGTCTGGTAGATATACGACAGGTTCTTTTTTAGATGTAACCGTCAACTTCGCCAGAGCTGTCAATGTAACTGGAACTCCTCTCATTAAAACGACCGTGGGATCACAAACCATTTTTGCCAATTACCTCTCCGGGTCAGGAACTTCGAGCATCATCTTCCGTCATATTGTGGCCGCTGGAGAAATGGATGCTGATGGTATTAATCTCGTTTCACCAATCATGCTTAATTCTGGAACAATCCAGGACACTAGTTTACAAAATGCTGTCTTGACTTACACAGCTCCGAACACTTCAGCAGTCCTGGTGGATGGTATCGACCTTCAAATTTTGACCGTCACTCCACCGGCCGATAAAAATTATCTTTATAACGAATCCATTGTTTTTGATGTTAACTACAACTATCCAGCCTTTGTTACTGGTTCTCCGCGAATCGCCTTAACTGTAGGTTCATCTACTTCTTATGCTGTTTATGATTCAGGATCGGGAACGAGTGCCATCAGATTTAAATATATTGTTGGCAGCACAGATTTTGACTCAAATGGTTTAGACTTCATCTCTCCTTTGCAGCTAAACAGCGGAACTCTACAAGATGCTTTTGCAGATGCAGCTAGCCTTGTTTTCACAGGTGGAAATCTTCCGAATGTAAAAGTCGACGGTTCAGTCCCAACAATTAGTTCCTTAACCGCACCAGCAAATGGCACCTACGACACAACAAATGTCCTTACTTTTACAGCAACTTTCTCAGAGAACGTAACGATAACAGGATCTCCAAGAATTCCACTCACGATTGGCTCAACCACCAGGTATGCAAGTTATTCAGCGGGCTCAGGAACGAATTCTGCCACCTTCACTTACACTCTGGTCGCTTCCGATTCCGACATGGACGGGATAGCTGTTATTTCACCACTCGACTTGAACGCCGGAACGATTGTAGACCTATCCGGAAATCTCATGACGACCTTAACTTTTACCCCTCCTGTGACGACGGGAGTTTTGGTAGCAGGAAATGTACCGGATGTTGCCAACTCAAGCATCACGGGAACAGGGCCAGTTGTAGCAAATGGAACATCTACTTCAACAATTACGATCACACTTAAAAACTCTGCAAATAACGGAGTCGTTGGTATCACTCCAACTTTTTCTGCAACCAACACAGGAACAACGAATGTGAACAGCACTTGTTCAGCCACTGATGCCAGCGGTGTTTCGATCTGTACTCTCAAATCGACCAAGGCAGAATTAAAAACACTCTCCATCGTAACTCCAATCAGTAAAACGGATGGAACAGTTTTATTTACAGCAGGCTCTGCTGTTGCTGCCAACTCTACCATTACCGGAACCGGTCCAATTGTTGCAGATGGTGTAGAAGCCTCAAAAGTAACAATCACGCTTAAAGATATAAACAACAACTTAGTGACAGGAACTGTTCCGACTTTTTCTGCTACCAACACCGGAACAACCAACGTCATGACCGCCTGTTCTTCAAGCGATACAAGTGGTATTTCTACCTGTACGTTAAAATCGACCAAAGCTGAGAGTAAGATTCTTTCAATCGCGACCCCTTTTATTAAGGCAGGTGGAACTGTCGTTTTCAATCCTGGTTTCCCTGCTGTGGCCAATTCAAATATCTCAGGAACAACACCCGTTTCAGCAGACGGTTTTTCTAGTTCATTTATTGAAATTGAATTAAGAGATGCATTTAATAACCCCGTTCCGGGCTATATACCTATTTACAATGCTACAAATACTTCATCTGGAAATATTTATGGAGCTTGCTCATCTACCAATGCTTCAGGAATATCTGCTTGTACCCTTGCCTCAAATGTTGCTGAACTTAAAGTTTTACAACTGACGTCACCAATTGCTGTGGCGGGTTCTACAGTGGAATTCTCATCTACTCTACCTACATCACAAAATTCTACGATCACCGGATCTGGCCCGGTTATTGCTGATGGTGTCGCGACTTCAACCGTCACGATTACTTTAAGAGACTCTAGTAATAACCTTGTCACACTTGCGAACGGTGCTTTACCGGACTTCACAGCGACTGACACTGGTGTCACAAATATTTATTCAGAATGCTCGGCTGGTACACCAGGAGTTTATAACTGTACCTTTACGTCTAAAAAGGCTGAAACAAAAACTCTCAGCATTACCAGTCCGGTTAATAAAAATGATGGCACGGTCATTTTCAATCCAGGACCTGCAGCAATCGCATTCTCTACCATTGCCGGAACAAGTCCCGTGGTAGCAGACAATGTTGCTCTCTCTACCATCACAGTGACGATCAAAGACCAATTCAACAACCCTATAAGTGGCTCTACCCCCACTTTTTCTGCAACCAATACCGGTGCTACTAATACGCAGACGGCTTGTAGTCTAACAAACGCCACAGGTGTTTCGACGTGTACTTTAAAATCAACTAAAGCTGAGACTAAGACCTTGCAAATCCTGACTCCCGTTGCAAAAACAGGAGAGAATGTAGTCTTCATAGGTGGAACTCCGGTTGCTGCGAATTCAACCATTACCGGAACCGGTCCAGTGAACCCGGATGGAACATCTACCTCTGCCATTACTATTACTCTGAAAGATATTTTTAATAACTTATCTCCAGGGGTGACGCCTACTTTTACAGCAACTGGAAGTAATAATACTTATGCAGCTTGTTCAGTTTCCAGCGCAACCGGAATCTCGACTTGTACTATGTCCTCTACAACGGGAGAGCTAAAAACTCTTTCAATTGCGACACCTTTTGTTAAGGCCGGTGGAACTGTTCTCTTCCAGACGGGATCTCCAGTTGCTGCGAATTCTACCATTACCGGAACCGCCACGCCTGTGGTGGCGAACGGAACTTCAACTTCAACTATTACGATTACTCTGAGAGATGTAAGTAGCGCTCCGATTGCCGGACTAGTACCAACTTTTTCTGCTACTGGGACTCCAAACACATATGGAATTTGTTCTGCTACCTCTCTCAATGGTGAGTCGACTTGTACCCTCTCTTCGACGGTCGCAGGGATCAAAACACTTTCAATTGAAAGCCCGGTGCTTAAAGCAGATGGAACAGTGACATTCATTGCTGGCCCGGCGGTCGTTGCTAACTCTACCATCCTGGCCGCCACACCTACTATTGCAGACGGCGTAGACACTTGTGAAGTAACAGTTACATTGAAGGACATTAATAACAACCTGGTCTCTGGAATTGTTCCAACATATTCTATGACGGGAACTTTGAATACTCCCAGTGCTTGCCCAGCCACGGATGCTTTGGGACAAGCTATTTGTACTGTGACATCAACTAAAGCTGAATCAAAAATAGTTTCACTCGTATCGCCGTTTGCAAAAGCTGGGAACGCAGTTGAGTTCAATACTGTTGGTATCAACATCCAGGTGCCAATTGAATTAGTAGACAGAGGTTTATTATCCAGTACGGCAGCTGTGACATTTAATAGAACAAGAACAAGCTTCAATCCACTGGATTACGAATCCCAATTGAATGACTATTATTTTGAAGTTGTTGCTCAAAATATAAACACGACATCATCGTATAATGTGTCTTTAGTAAATAGTGCAGGAACTGCCATTAGTAGTAGCGTGATTTCAATCCCGGCCAATACATCGGCCCTCACTAGATTCAGAGTTGCCTGGACGCCTTCTCTCTCTGCTGATAACTATCGCGTGAAAATCAACGCCACAGCTGTTGCAGGACAAGTGAAGGTTCACTCTGCTAAAATTATCGTTCACCAGACGGCCGCAACTGCAACAAAAATTTATATTCCTCTGGCCGGTGGTAACATCAACGAAGACTCAGGTACTGATACAACAACCGCTGCCATTGCTTCCGCTACAGGCTCAAATGCCTATCAGGCCTTGGGAACTGCAACCGCTAATACAACGAAAACTGGTACTGCTTATTTGTGGAATAAAGTTTCCACCAACTATGATGCGATCTCAACTGCAGCAGATGCCTTCACGCTGGAAACTGTTACCAGTACCTCCAAGGCCAGTACCACAGCTACGGTGGGTTTGTTTAACAAGACGACAGGATTAGTAGTGACTGGAGCTGAAACGGCTTTGGCAGGATTAACCGTGGGAATGACACAAAAAACTTTTGCAAATAATGCGACTAATTTTACAGACACCAATGCATTTGAAATTCGTCTTAAAACCAGTCAAGGAGCACAAACTGCATACCTTTATAAAGCTGGCCTTTGGGTTAAATTGAAATATTTAAGAAAAGCAGAAATCTATTTCCGTCTTGCGACCAGAAGATATGTTCCGACTTCGCCAAGTTCTCTGCAAGTTCCTGATGGACGATTCTTATGGGAACCAAGTGAGTGGACTAATCCTTCAGTCTTTTTCGAGGCCAACGGACAAAACCCAACAACATCGGCCAGTACCATCTCCCTTCAGGATAACTGGGCGAGTGATTCAGCAACTGCTGCAACGACTGTCACGGGCAGTACACTTTCTCCTCCTACAACTTACGGCAGAACCCGCTCTGGAGCTTTGAGTTTAGGAAATCTAAGTCAACATACCATCTTGCATTCAGCGACATCAGGTACACCCTATATGGGTGGTGCTTTTATTGTTATCCAAGCGACAGAATAGGCGAATAGGGATAAAATCGAAGGATTTCAATTAACTTTCAATTAACAATGTTAGGCCCTTACTGACATAAAATTTATTTATATTTTGCCCCTATAAAGCCGATAAGATTAATACGATGTTATCAGCGAGCACTGTCTTTCTTTTACTTATGCCTCTAATCTTCACCTCATGTCAGGTTAAAGAAGCTGCGCCAGTTGGTGATCTTATCTCCCATCACACCCCCGTCACCAATAAATTTACGATAAGCACTCCCACCGCCCATACCTATATTGTAGGCGAGACCGTCACTTTCATTTTAAATTTTCCGTTCGATGTTGAAATAGATAACACCGCAGGTGATCCATTACTTGAATTGGATATTGGTGGAATTTCCCACAACGCTGCCTTGGTTCCCCAGGCCAATCTCAAGCAACTTCATTTCAGCTATGTCATCACGCCTGGTGAAGAAGATATTGATGGTATAGAAATTTTGGAACTCTTTTTAAATGGAAGTACATTGAAATTTAATTACATGGGGTCGCTAATGGATTGTGATGCTACAACCATTTCGAGGAATTTATATTCAGGCCTCAAGGTGAGTGCGCTCTAGAATTTATTCTTAGTGCATATCGTTTTTATCTGGATCAAGACCTCTGGTAAAATAGCGCTGACTTAAATCGGAATTTTGATTTCTGTTTCTATAGTCTTGTCCTTCATCGGCCTCATCCGGATCGAATGTATCCGGTTCACCAAAGCTGTCGATCCCGACAGCCTCAGTTTTTTCTGCTCCTCGCGCGAACTCTGAATTTTCAGTATAACTATACTTAATCCCCGGACCAGGGTCTTTATTGAGCGTAAGCGGAAGATCATCCATGCGATGGGATTCATAATGATAATTCTCAATATGGATATCTTCAGGAGAAACATTATGCTCTCTCATGCGATGAATTTTTTGCTGGACCAGATGAGTAACATGGGAGATTTTTTTCTTAGCGGCTTCGAAATCTTTATCTGAAAATTTTCCCCATAAATGTTGCATATTGTTTTTCAAATGACTGAAGCGACCAAATAATTCATCATTTCTCATAAGTACCCCTTTTATGTCAGGCTTTGGGCCCTCTGACTGTCGTAAGAGGAGCATGAATGATGCCAAGCCTAAGTGGTTGATGGTTGTTTGATATATAAATGAGGAAGGGGAATTTTGAGCAATAGGTGACAAAAAAAGCCCCTTTTTACAGGGGCTTTTTGCTTAGAATCTTCTTTTCTGACCAGGCATGCGATGATTAATTTTTCCAAGATATGAATTCTTGATGTTTTTCATCGATTTAATTCTCTTCTCTGCCATTACATCCGCAGCTTTATTAACTGGAATATTTTGTTCATCCGAAATACGGAAAACCTCGAGGGTCTTATCGTAAATTGTATCTATCATGCGACGAGATTTTGAATCCGCCCATCCTTCAAATTCGATTGAAACGTTCATCACTCCACCAGCATTAACTAAATAATCTGGAGCATAGAGAATACCCTTATCTCTTAAAATCAATCCGTGACTGTCTTCTTTGAGTTGGTTATTGGCAGCACCAGCTACAATTTTACAACGAAGCATAGGAATCGTTTCATCGTTGACAGAAGCACCTAGAGCGCAGGGAGCGTAGACATCACAAACAACGCTAAAAATATCATTTGGAGCTACAAATTTAGCATGAGGAAAAGCTTCACGCATTTTTTGAATGCCGCGCTCGCTAACGTCAGTGTAAACAAGATTGGCACCAGCTTCAGTAAGAAGTTTTGCAAGCTCGAAGCCCACTGAGCCTACTCCTTGAATAGCGACTGTTTTGCCTTTAAGGCTTCTCTGGCCAAAAGTTTTAGTCGCAGAAGCTTCAATTCCACGGAACACGCCTAGAGCGGTATAAGGGGCCGGGTTACCAGAACCACCGTAAGTTTGAGCAACGCCTGTCACGTAATTTGTTTCAGTAAAAATATGCTCGATGTCTTCTACTGTTGTATTCACATCTTCTGCAGTGATGTAACGACCGTTAAGTGACTCAACAAAGCGACCAAATGATCTGAAAAGAGCTTCTGATTTATCTTTTTTAGGATCACCAATGATAACTGCTTTACCACCGCCAAGATTTAATCCAGAGATAGCATTTTTGTAAGTCATTCCGCGCGAAAGACGAAGAACGTCGACTAAGGCATCATCTTCGTGCTGGTAAGGGTAGAAGCGAGTTCCGCCTAACGCTGGACCAAGAGTGGTATCATGGATCCCAATAATGGCCTTCAATCCACAGGATTTATCCTGGAAAAAAACCACTTCTTCGTGGCCCATTGAATACATTTTTTCAAGCGTTGGCATGCACTTTCTCCTTTGGGACCGAATTACCGGATGACCAAAATTATGAGTTAGGTTAGACTTATTTTTATTCGCGAGAAGTTTCTTAAACCCTAACGATTTTGACAAGGAAGAATCTTATGCCCACAGTGTCAATCAAGGACACAGCCAAGACTTTCGAGGTGAAAGAAGGTGAAGTTCTTTACGATGCTCTCTATGATCGTGGAGAAGAGCTCCCTCATGGATGCTTATCAGGTTCTTGTGGTGCCTGCCGAGTGGAAATTACAACTGGTAAAGAGAACTTTCAAGCACCAGGAGTGATTGAACAAAACACCATTGATGCTCTCAAAGATGAGTTCTCTAAGTCGAAAGGTTTAGAATTTGTGGTGGGAAAAGAAATTCGTCTTTCATGTCGTGCCAAAGTTCTCGGAAACTGCACGATCATTCCTTTAAAGTAATCCTAATCTTTTTTGAACGATTCCCGTTTTTTTATCCGGATTTTCATATTAATTGCGTTCGCTGAATTCACAGCTGAATCCCACGCCGTATAGATTTGTTTTTTTACATTTGCCTTTAAATCTCCAGCGACATAAAGCCCCGGCACACTCGACAGCCCTGCTTCATCTGTTTTAACAAAACCACGGTCATCCACATTGGCGCCAAGCTGTTTGGCGAGCTCATTGTAAACAATCATACCCATTGAAACAAAAGTGATATCTGTCTCAACTCTAGTGCCATCTTCCAAAACATAAGCTTCAAGAAGTTTACCTTTTTCCTGACCAACTATTTCTACGATAGGAGATTCGACAACTTTCATGCCATACATATCAATCATTTTTTGCGTATCAGCTTCAAATTCAGGTTTTTTACCATTTGTCAGAATAGTAAAATTTTTTGGCCGGTACCTTTCAAACAAAATAATTGAAACCCATGCCGCCGAATTTGTATGACCGATGACAGATGTTTTTTTATTCAGCACGTGATGCCCATCACAGATAAGGCAGTAATCAATAGTCTGCGCGTTGGCGTAGTCAAATACGGTTTCAATAGAACCATTAATTTCAGGCTGAACATCCATCACACCTGTGCATAGAATAATAAACTGCGCGTGATGGATGTTATTTTTTGAATCTGTAATAATAAAGATATCATTTTCTTTTTTCACCGAAACGACGCCGGTATTTTTGATCATGTGAAGACTATCTTTAAATGCCGATTCCTGAATCCATTTAATTGTTTCAAGATTTGGCTCTACGATCCCACGCTTGTAGCCCAGATGAGCGGGCATGTTTTCGACTTTCCTTACCCACAAATCACGCGACCGTTTCTTGTCCTGAGGAGATCCCGGAAAAAATAAGCATTCATCATTATTGAGAATTGTACGAAGAACGGCCTGAGTACCAGCAGAACCTCCGCCGATCACACAGACAGGGTAGATTTTTTGATCCATGATTTATTTAGCTCCAATGGCCTTCTGATTGTCATTGTCCTGAGCTTCGCTAAATTCTTTTCGATCAGGTTCCCGCAAGTGATCACCATTGGTAGATTTAATTTTTACTTCTTTAATCTCAGAGCTTTTCACGCGCATGAGCTCAAATGAATAACCATCCCAGATAATCATATTACCTTTTTTAGGGAAGCTATTTCCAAGCTGCTCCATCAAAAAACCATTAAGCGTTGAATAGTTATCATTCAAAGGGATTTCAATATCGTATTCGTTATAAAGATCTCTAAGAGAAATTGTCGATGGAACTAAAACTCCATCAGCACTCTCCACTCCTGGAATCAAATCTTCGTCATCATCATGCTCATCCTGGATATCACCGAAGATTTCTTCCATGATATCTTCCAAAGTCAGCATCCCAACCACAAGACCGTTCTCATCTTTAACTAAGGCAAGGTGAACTTTTTTACGGTTCATATGATCAAACACTGCTTGAATTTTCATATGCTCGTAAACGAAGAACGGAGGCTTAATGTACTTAGTGATATCAAAATTTCTTTGCTCTTCATGACCCATGAAGGCTAAATCTTTAACGTGAAGAAATCCAAGAACGTCATCAAGGTCTTCCCCGTAGACAGGGTAACGTGAGTGGGCCACTTCTCTCACCATGCGGATGAGATCAGTAAAGCTACTGTTGTTTTTAATACCTTCGATCTGAGTTCGAGGAACCATGATGTCTTTAACTTTAATCGATGGAAACTCCAGGATTGAGTTTAAAAGATCAATCTGTTTGGAATCCATCGTTCGTTCTTCTTCGGCCATTTCAACCATGACTTCGATATCATCTTTCGTGACAACTCGGCTGCGAACGTTAACGTTCTTACCTAATACTGCCTGGATAATTATTGTGAACGCCTTAACAATTGGCCACATGGCATAGTAAAAGCCCATGAGGATCATCACACAAACTGGAGCATACTTTTCTGAGTGACCTCGACCCAAGGTTTTAGGAGCAATCTCACCAAAAAGAAGAATCATAATTGTCGTTACCCCCACGCTAATAGCGAGAGCGTCATTTGAAAAAAATCTTCCGGCAATACTGCCCGAAAGAGTCGCGATCAAAATATTAACGAAGTTATTACCGACAAGAATGGTGGTTAAAATGTCATTGGGAATTGTGAGCCAGCGATTCATCGCCCATGAATCCATACCGTGTTCTTCGGCAATTTGTTTGGCCTTCTCATGAGGCAAAGACAAAAGAGCTGCCTCGGAGCCTGAGAAGAATGCAGACAATAGGAGAGATACGACAAGAATCAAAATCTCTTGATCGGTGCTCATAGTGTATTAACAGTTTGGGTAGAAGTTAGCGAAAATACTGAAAGTGCGGTCGGGGGTTCTATAAGAACTGACTCCTGTTAGGTTTGTGAAAAGAAGCCCTATTATAGCACGTCAGAGGTCAAAAGATCAAAATGAATAAATAGAGTTTGTCTATGCTTAAAGGTTTTTAATGGGATAGCGGCTTGCCCTTAAAATCGTGGTCCGCATAAACAATCCTGTCGTTCATTTCATGATCAAAATCGCGGATTTCCTCAACGTTTTTAACCTTTCGGAAGTTGGTTAGGCACTTATAACAAACACAAACCATCGATAATTTTTTAAACAAAAACAGATCCATTAAATAGAGAACAACGAGGCTCATCCCATAGGTCCAGATAGAAAGGATCGCTGCGATCACAAACAGAACAACGCCAATTTTTCGATTGAAATCTTTTTGCTTGTAGAAATCCTGACGAGTGCAAGCAGGACAATCTTTTAAAATCCCTTGCTCGTGTTCTGGCGTGAATTTTACATCCAGCACATGTTTGCAAACATCACACTCAGCTTTTAAAGCTAGATGATTAGGAACAACCTCAACGCTTGAGCCGCAACTTGTGCAGGTAATTTGAACTTCCATCATAGTGGTAACCCGTGTTTTGCCATGAGATAAACTGAGATCAATTCGCCCACAATAACAAAAAACTCTACGATGTAAAGAACGCCGGTAGCACTTTGAAGTGAACGTAATTTACACAAACGAAAAGTAAAAAAACTTAGAATCACGGGAGCAGCAAAACCCCATAGGTATCGCATAGATACAAAAAGCCAGTTATACATATAACCGTCCCCTACCATACTCCCTTCTGCTAAATAAGGTTGCCCGTAAGACATGGCGACAGCTATAGACGAGATGATTTTAAGGAAAAAGCTGGCCCACATTATGAATAAACAATAGATAAGCGGTTCTTCAGAAAGTTTTGGTGTGACTAAATAGTAGTGACCCAAAAGCATCGAGAAATTACTTATTCCAAGAAGAATCATCGACATGAAAAAGAAAACAATCCAAACGGGATTGAATGCAAAAACATGAAAAGATAAAACGCAAAATATGAGTATTTGAATAACGTAGATGACCCACATTAACCAGTTCTTATGATCTCGATGAAAAACTGAGGTAATAATATTGCTGGTTATTAAGATGCCATAACAAATCCATTCAATCGGAAGAACTTTGGGCTCCATGAAATAATCAGCACCGACAGCGAGAATGAGACATGCCAAAACAATAGATGTTCCTAGCTTATAAAACCCAACACCCGTTAGTTTTGTGCTCACGACAGGCGAAAGAAGTTGTGTCCCGAAAGCGAGAGACAACAGAAAAAAATGAGTACAAATTTGAGTAATGCTGTTCATGGTAGGCTAACTATATAGTGAGCGATAAAGATCATCAATCATCTGATGGTTGGTGCCTGGAATCTGTCCAATATAAGGCGAACTTAACTTCTCCGCAGATATTTCGAGCCATCTGCCTTTGTTTACGAGAGAAGGCTGGTCCGGAAAGAGGAATACATGCAGGAGAATCGTTTTCTGGGGGAGAATTGTACTGTAAATCCCCATGGATATGGCCTCAGTTGCCTTCACCACAATACCCACTTCTTCTTCTACTTCTCTCGCGGCAGCGATTAAAGGAGTTTCACCTGCTTCGATTCCGCCACCCGGAAATTCCTGAAGGCCATGGTAGATTCCATCGTCTTCACGCTTTTGGGTCCAAACTTCCAGTATATTTTGTGGTTTCTGACGATAAAAAAGAGCAAGCGCCACTGGAATAAGTTTCAAGAAACTTCCTTGTGGCGTTTTATAAAATTAAGTTCAATCTGCAGGAGTTCAAACGCAAGACTTCCAACAAATGTCGCCCACCAAGGCATATCACTGTCATTCACAAAAATGACTAGTGACCAAAAAATTCCCGCAGGTAAAACTTTAATAATTCTTTTAACGAATTCTGGTGCCCAACCAAAAGGTTTTAAAGCGAGGTTTTGTAAATTCACTACAAGTTTTAGCATCGACATTCGGTAACGGCGATTTTCAAAAAGCGCCGTTAAATCATTTGATGCTGACCAATTCCAGACAAAGCCGAAGACAAAAAGCATAGCAGCATCGGGACTTGGATAAAGAAGATAAAAAACACCCGTGAGAATAATCATGATTCCGAGTTCGATCAGCTTTCTCCTAGGGGGAATCATTGGGGTCATTCCAGATATCCTTCACGATGCAGGAAAGTGATTTCTGGAAATTGTATAGTGGGTGGTGCAAGCAAGATAAAATTAAAAACAGACATAAATTCTGAACTTGTTAACATTTTATTGCGAGAAAACTTGGTTCCCATTTTATCCCAAAGAGGAGTATCGATGGCGCCAGGGAATAAATTGGTAAAGCGGACTTTATGGTCTTTCCATTCTTTCTTTAAACTCTCAATCAATCCTAATTGACCAAACTTTGAAGCATTATAGGCAGCAACATTTGGGTAACCGTAATGAGCTGCAGTTGAAAGGATAGAAATAATATGAGTCTCACCCTTCATTAGAAATTTCTGAAGGTTTTTAAATAATAAAAAAGGTCCAATCGTGTTGGTCGCCAGATGCAATTCAAAAGTTTCACTTGTTGTTTCACTAACCGGCGCCATCTCGCAGATTCCAGCGTTATTTACAAAAAGATGAATTTGATCCGTGAATTCACGGATGGTTTCAAAAAACTCTTCAACTGATTCTTCCGAAGTTATATCAAGCTCAACATCGTAAAAGAGATCATGCTCAATATCAGTTCCTGAGCGAGATCCGCCAAAGACTGTGTAACCAGAAAATAAAAGGGATTTTGTTATCTCAAGACCAAGACCAGAGGAGGAACCTGTGACAATCGCAAATCTGTCCATGAGTTCCTCCTGATCGAAATTAAATTACTTAGCGATACCTACAGCTCGAGTTTCACGGATCACAGAAACTTTAATTGTTCCCGGGTATGACATCTCTTGCTCAATTTTGCGGGCAATATCACGCGATAGCATGATTGTTTGCTCATCACTTACTTTTTCATTCTCAACCATTACGCGGATCTCACGACCTGCAGAGATAGCATATGAACGATGAACACCTTCAAAGCTGTTAACGATTTTTTCAATATCTGAAAGACGAGACACGTACGATTCTTTAAGGGCCTTACGAGCACCAGGACGAGCACCTGAAAGAGCATCACCAGCTGCTACCAAGTGAGCAAGAACTGACTCTGGTTTTTCATCATCATGGTGAGCACGGATAGCGTGAACGATATCCGGAGACTCTCCATATTTTTTCGCAAAGTCTGCACCAATAACAGCGTGAGAACCCTCAGCTGAGGCATCCAGAACTTTACCGATATCATGAAGAAGACCAGCACGACGGGCCTGCTTAACGTTAAGACCAAGTTCCGCTGCCATGTTACCGGCAAGAAAAGATGTCTCAAGAGCATGTTGATATTGGTTTTGTGTATAAGAAGTACGCCAGTTAAGAGCACCAATGAGTTTCAAGATTTCAGGGTGGATACCGTGAACTCCGATTTCCATCTGAGCTTTCTCACCAAGTTCACGAAGACGAGATTCAAACTCGTGCTTACATTTTTCATAGAACTCTTCAATTTTTGCCGGGTGAATTCGACCATCTGAAATCAGACGCTCAATTGTCATGCGAGAGATTTCTTTACGAACAACGTTGAATGAAGAAATGGTCACGATACCTGGAGTATCATCGATAATTAAATCCACACCACAAATCTGTTCGAAAGCGCGAATGTTACGGCCTTCACGACCGATCAAACGACCTTTAACACCATCGTCAGCAATTTCTACTGATGAGATTGTTTGTTCAGCAACATATTCACCAGCAAAACGCTGGATAGCAATTCCTACGATACGCTTAGATCTTTTCTCAGCTTCTTCGTTAGTTTCTTCTTCAATGCGCTTAATTTTTTTAGCAGCATCAAGCATAGCTTCTTCTTCAACCTGGGCAATCAATTCATTCTTTGCTTGCTCTTTAGTTAGTCCAGCAACCTGAGTTAACTTTCCAGCTAGCTCTTCCTGAATCTCTAAATTCTTTTTAAGTTCAGTATCAAGTTTTGAAACGCGAGTCTCGATTTCTGATTCTTTCGCTTTAACTCTTTCTGCATCTTTCTGAGCTTGCTCAGTTTTTTGCTCGAGAGCCACTTCTTTCTTAGTCAGACCTCTTTCAAAATCTGTTAAGTGCTTTTTCTTTTTTTCCATGTCGGCTTCAAGCTGGTTACGTTCATCACGAACGATCTGCTTAGCTCTTTCATCAGCTTTCTTTTTGATGTCTTCGGCTTCTGCCTGAGCTTTTTTTAAAATATCCTGCGCAGCATTCTCGCTAGACTTAGCAGCAGATGCATTTTTGCTACTTACAAAAAAGTAAGCAACGATTGCACCAACAACTACGCCCACTACGGCCATAACAATTGGGTTGATCATATTTATTTCCTTTAAAACTTTTCCTGCTGTTTTACGTCCCAGCAAAATTCTTCAGTTATTATAAAATCCATGTGACAGTCGTGCTGTTCCACTGGAATGTTTGGTACAATTTGTTCGCTCCACGCGAGGCCTATTTTCAACACATCTTTATTTTCAAAGAAGTGGTCATAAAAACCTTTTCCTCGACCAAGTCGCGCTCCCTTTAAATCAAACCCAACTCCCGGAACTAAATACCATTCCGGATCAACGGGAAGATAGGGAGCTTCAAGCCAGGTTGCTCCTTTTGGCATTCCATTCGGTAATCCAAAAAGCATTTCACCTTCAAACAAAACCGGGAAGGCCAGACTTACGGGAACTGCTTTTAAAAGTTCCTGATAAACCGGAGCGATCTCTGCTTTGAGCGGCAAATAACCAGCGCCTACTTGACCATGAAGTTCAGGGAGCGAAGAGAGGAATTTAATAAGTTGGTTAGTTAACTTGAAACTTAACGATTGAACGGTTTCGTTTGGTAATGAATTCAGTCTTAACAATAAATCGTTTCTAAGACTGCTTTTTACCACAACTAATTTGCTTCAAGACTCACAGCTTGAAGCGCCGTTTCGAGAGATGCTTCTAGTTTAAGGATGTTACTTTTGTACTCATCCTCAATCTGAATTTTATCCGTCGCCATTTTTAATGCTACTAAAACGGCGACATCAGTATCTCTTAGCATTGGTCGTTTTGATTTGAGTTCCTGAATCTCAGAAAGCACAAGATCAATCACTGCCTTTGCATTGTGACTATCGTTTTGTTCCGGGTGGTATTTAACCTTACAACCTAAAACGTTGAACTCTTTTTCCTGACTTTCAGTCATACGTTAAGGGTAGTGGAGGACCCGATAAAAGTCAATGAAGTCGCTTAGGGAATCGTCGTATAATCAATATCTTAAGTGGTCTCGAGGCCAACTAATGTTTTAAGGTAAAGATCGAGATCGAAGGTATGGAGATCATCCACCGATTCACCCACTCCAATGTAGGTAATCGGCACCTGTAACTGCTCAACGATTCCCACCGCACTTCCCGCTTTTGCAGAACCATCACATTTTGTGAATATGATTCCAGTGAGTTGAAGTGCTTTATGAAATTCCTGTGCCTGTTTCAAGGCATTTTGTCCGGTAATGGCATCAAGAACGAGCAGGACTTCCTGAGGAGCTTCGGCATTGATTTTCGCCATGACTTTTTTGGTTTTAGTGAGCTCATCCATCAAGTTCTGATTGGTATGAAGTCGTCCAGCGGTATCGATTAAGCAGTAATCGTAGTTTCCAGAGAACGCTTTAGCCACTGTGTCATAGGCAACACCACTTGGATCCGCTCCATCTTTTGCGCGAACCATGTCGACTCCAGCGCGCTCGCACCAGACCTGGAGTTGATCAACAGCAGCGGCACGAAAGGTATCACAAGCACCAACAACCACTTTGGCACCTTGAGATTTTAATTTAGTTGCAAGTTTTCCGATGGTCGTCGTTTTACCTGCACCGTTCACACCAACGATCATGAAGACGCGTGTTTTCTTAGGTTCACCCGGATGAAAATCAAAAACATCTTTATTAATATTATGCTGAACTGGCGCCATTTTATCTCTCATGAATCCATAAACAAGACTCTGAATTTCAGACGCAGCTTTTCCTTTGCCTTCTTTTTCTAATTTTTCAAGAAGCTGCTGAACCATCCCTGTAGGAATATCGGCCGTATATAAAACTTCTTCGATTTCATCTAGTGCCGGTGCTGGGCCTGAAAATAATGTTCCGATTTTTCCCCAAACTTCAGAGCGAGATTTTGATAATCCCAGAGTTAGTCTGTCTGTCCATGAAACTTTTGGAACTTCAACAACCACGGGTACAGTGGGCGCTTTCGCCTCTTCTGCAACTTCAGGAGTTTTAGCTTTTCTTTGTTGCTTGAAAAAGTAAAACAGCGCTCCAGAAATAACGATGAATCCACTGACGTAGACTTCAATATTTTCCAGAATAATGCTTTGAATATGATCCATTGAGGCTTCCTTTTAGTGCACGATAGTATTAACCGGCCTCGGGTTGGTAGTAAAGACGTAAGAAATCCCAAACCATCGACGCTGTCGCTCCCCACAATAAATGGGTATGAAAATTTGTTGTTTGAGAAATGAACGTTCCTTGCCTGATCGGATGGAACATAACGGGAAATTTGGCATAACCATTACGCCAGGCGAATTCCCAATTTTCTTCTATCATTAATTCTTTCCAGGGATAGGCAATGACGTCATCCCATTCGCCGTTACTCTTCACTTGCTTAAAAAAATCATCCGTTGAAATATGAAGTTTTCCAATCACAGGAATGATTGGCTGCAAGCGTGCGGTCATCACCACCGGAAGATGGCCAATAAACTCAATGACATTTTTATCGATGCTCGTTTCTTCTTCGAATTCTCTCTGAGCAACAATCCAGGGATCAACTTCATCGTCCTTTCGGTGTCCACCCACGAATGCCATTTGCCCGCCGTGAGTTGGCATCGCTTCAGATCTTTTTATAAAGAAGACGTACTCTTCATTACATAAAAATAAAACCGCCCCTTTCCACTCATCGGTGTGAAGGGTATGCTCTGTTTGAACCATTTGTTTTATGCGGTGAAAATTCATGCGTCGTTACCAATTTGAACTCATCCAGATTATTCGAAACTATTTCGGGGAGCAAGGCTTCCTCGACGTCTTAACTCCCCCCGCCGTAGAAAATCCGGGCATGGAAGTTCACATTCACCCTTTTCAACTCTACTCGGCCCATAAAAAAGAACTCAAGCCACTGTATCTTCATACATCCCCAGAATTCTGTATGAAGGAACTTCTCACGGAAGGGTTCGAGAAAATCTTTTCTCTTTCCTACTGCTTCCGGGATGAACCAGACTCACCCATCCACAGGTCTCAATTTTTAATGCTCGAGTGGTACCGTAAAAACGAGCGTTATGAACAAATCATGAAAGATGTGGAAGGTTTAATTTCCTATGTTTTGGAAGAGGGAAAGAAAAAAAACTTTCCTATGAGATTTCAAAACATTGTGATGGTTAAAAAAACCATGCAGGAACTTTTCCACGAAGAGTTAAACATTGATATTTTAAATTACCTCGATGTCACATCAATCAAAAAGCTTCTAAAAGATTTTCCGCAAGTTCCAGTCCCAGAAACTGATCTTGAATGGGATGATTATTTTTTTCTTCTTTATCTCAACTGTATTGAACCAAAGATTTCAAAATATCTAGTCCTTATGATCACAGAGTTTCCTGCGCCACTCAGCGCTCTTTCAACGCTAAAAAACTCTGATCCAAGAGTGTGTGAACGATTTGAAGTTTATATTAATGGAATTGAACTTTGTAATTCGTTTAATGAACTAACTGATCCAGTTGAGCAAAAGATAAGGTTCAGTGCTCAGAACAAGCTGAAGAAAAAACTTTATCGCTACGATTTACCAGAACCAAAATCTTTTTATCGAACGATGGATAAGGGTTTCCCACCATCAGCTGGTATTGCTTTAGGAGTAGAGAGACTTCTCCATTCCCTTTTTGATATCGAAAATCCATTTTATTCTTGAGTCAGTAATTGCAAACCATTCATAATAGCGTGCATCTTAATAATAAATTCAGATTTCACGTGCTGGATGGGCATCCCTTGCGCCCATCCATAATGATATTTTGCCGAAGTGTTTTTTCTGATTTCAGAGAGCAAGAAAGGTCGGTATGACGTTGCCACTTCCGCTGAAAAAACGGCGTACCAACGGTAAAGGAGATCAAGGTCTTTGACTTCGTAATGATCCATCAAATCCATGCCCTTCTCGGTAAAAATTCTTTTTAGTGAATAAAGATTTAATTGCTGAAGTCGATCTGCCGTTACACTTTGCTTTAAGTACGTTTCACTAAACTTCAAACAAAAATCCAAAAGTTTCTTCGTTGGTTTTCCTTCAATACTTTCAAGGCCATTGTAAACTTCATCTAAAACGAGTGCCTGATAAATCCCTTCGCGAGATCCACCTTGATCCAAAGTGTTTAACCAATTTGAAAGATCTTCATCTTTAGCATCTGATTTTCTAGTCACTAAAAATAATTCTTCAATAAATTTAAAATCAAACTGCCGACGACGCTCAAGTGGCAATTTATCGAATGCTGTTGGCGATTTCGTTTTTCGACTGTAACCAGTGACATCAGTGGATTTTTTTGTGACTTGCGGAATTTCGGGCAAAGCAACTTCTGGCTCAGGAGGCAAAGGTAGTGCTCCCAAAAGTTTATTACTCCACTCTTCACCCGCCACTTGCGTGATAAGCGAGCGAATCTTTATTTTCCATGCCGGTTCTGTGACCTCTTGGGCAAGAACATTGAAAGAGAGCAATAGACTGAGAATAACGATCAGTTTTTTCACCGCATAACTCCTTAAATTTTCATTTAGTTTACGGTTAAATTCCCCTTAGACCTACTAGGAGATTCTTGCCCCGAAAGATTCAAAAGTCATTTTGCTCTATGATGGAATCAAGGGAGTTCTCAATGTTCGAAAGATTTTTTTTCAAAAAGCGCCGTGTAGAAGATGATGCCATCGTGAATGCGGTTGTTTCTCAAACGTCAGCATTGATTAACGATCTTCATCAACAAATCGATTTCCGTTTCAAAGAACTTTCAGCACAGGTTAAAGAAGTTGAATTGGGTCTCGCCCAGATGGAAACAAAGCTATTAACAAAAGATTTGAAAGACAAACAAGCTTACGGTCTTCTTCACTACAAACTGCATGAAGCAAAAAACAATAAGCTTAATGATGAAATAAAAGATTTAGAAATCGCACTGAATATCAAAAAAAATCCGCTTAAAGATCACTAGTTACTCATTTTTGGTTACAAATATGGAAGCCCATCTCTTTTACCGCAGCTTTGCTCGTTATGTATCTTTCTAAATCCCAAACTCTTGGTTCAGTCCAGTTAGAATCAAGAACCAAAATTTTCTTTTTACCTTTCGCGATAAAAGCAGCGGCTGCCACGATCACGTGACCACTACTTGTTCTTTGTCCAACTTTACGAGGCACCCACAAGCGCGGATCACGGCTAATGGGAGTTTCAAAATCATTTACTTCATACGTTGAAGACACCATGTCAGAGCCGATATTAAAGTCGATGAGAATTGGTTTACCTTCAGAAGCTTTATTAAATAAAAACTCTGCTGCTTTTTTTGAATCGGTGAATGGATTGTTCTTACAAACAAATCCAAATCGTTTGCCGTAGTTTTTCATCAATGTCGTGATGTTGATTTTGTTTTGGATGTAATAGAGATCAATCGCTTCTTCAATAAACTGCAAGCGCTTACGATCCGATTCCATCGTTTCAGTCAAGGCCGCTGTCCCTTTGAATCCTACTGCACTCATCTGATTCCAAAAGTGGAGGAATCCGTAAGCGGCACAAGTCGACCCGACTTGATCAATAGGACTGATGATTGCTTGTGAACGAGATTTTCTAAAACCCGCCACATTTTCCGGATCAATCATCGATATTCGTGTTTTCTTTTCATCGAGAAACAAAAACTCGATTGTTTTATTCTCTTGATCAACCATACGACCTAAAAAGATCGCAGGTTTTTGTTCATTCTTAGTTTTGAAATCGAGCTCAACCTTTGAGCCAATTCCTAATTCATAGTTCATGTTTTTCACGGGGGTGATAACCTTAACGGTTACTTCCTGAGCAAAAAGAGAAAAGCTGAATAAACTTAAGAATAAAAATGTTTTCATTTAATGAGCGCCTTGAAGACAAGTTTTGTATCTGCGTCTAACTGTGAATCAGTGGTGAGTTTTTTAAGATGCTCACCAACCTTTTTTGCATGAACAGTCGAAGCAGTCAGAGACAATAAAAGTATTGAAGTGATTTCAAGCATAATGATCCTTACGTTAAAGGATATCTAACATAAGGATTTCAATACGAATTTAAGGGAAGTAAATCTTATACGATGCGACCGACGAGGTCGTAATCGAGAACGTCAGTGATCTCTACGCGAACGAGGTCGCCAGCTTTTGCCATACCATCGTTAATGATCACTTTTCCGTCGATATCAGGAGCTTGACCAGCATGACGGCCTTGTAGGAGTAACTCGGTTTCTTCATGCTGGCCTTCCACTAATACTTCAATGACTTTACCCAGGTATTCCTGGTTCAGTTCACGAGCAATTTCTTTTTGAGCTTCATAAAGTTTTTCAAAACGCTCTTCGATAACGTCTTGAAGGACTTTATTTTTAAGACGAAGAGCTGGAGTGCCTTCTTCATCAGAGTACTTAAATACACCAAGGTGATTGAAGCGAGCCGTCTGAACACCTCGTAAAAGGGCTTCAAAGTCTTCTTCCGTTTCACCAGGAAATCCAACGATAATAGATGTTCTTAAAACGATTCCAGGAATCTTGTCGCGAAGAGTTTTGATTTTCTGATGAATCACTTCTTCACTGACTCTTCTATTCATTCTCTTTAAAACGCCATCGGCAAAATGCTGAACTGGCATATCGAGGTATTTTGTAATTTTTGTTGATGAGGCCATGAGGTCCATCACATCTTCAGTTAAGTCATCCGGGTAAAAGTAAAAGACACGAACCCAATCAATGCCTTCAACTTTCTCTAAGCGAGAAAGGAGCTCATAGATCATTGGATTCTTGCCTTCTTTTTTACCGCCGCCTTCAAGATCAACACCGTAGTCAGAAAAATCCTGAGAGATGAGATTTAATTCACGCACACCAGTCGCAGCTAATTGCTCCGCCTCTTTAACCAAAGAATCAACTGAACGGGAACGTAATTTTCCGCGAAGAGTTGGGATGATACAGAAAGTACAGTTACGGTTACAGCCTTCTGAGATTTTCAACCAAGCCATATAAAATGGTGAGGTATTTAAACGAGGATCAAATTCAGTATGAATATATTTTGGAATTTCTACGAAAGATTTCTTTTCAAGCTTTCCATCTTCCAAGGCACGCAGAAGAGGAACGATTTTGTGATATTCACCTGTGCCGATAAACATATCAACTTCCGGCATTTCATTTTCAAGTTCGTTTGAATATCTTTGCGCCATACAACCTGACATAACAAGAGCTTTGCAATTACCGTCTTCTTTGTAGGTCGCAAGATCAAGCATGGTTTCAATTGATTCAACTTTAGCCGCTTCAACGAATGAGCAAGTGTTTACAATAATAACTTCAGCATTATCTGGTGAATCAGCGATCGTAAAACCATCGAGTTTTAAGTGACCTAACATCACTTGTGAATCGACTAAGTTCTTGGAACATCCAAGGGACGTAAAGAAGATTGATTTCTCTTGGAATTTTTTTGGCTCGAGATTCATGTTTTACCTTGGTGTTTGTATGGCTTCGTTCTAGAGGATTGAGACTGAAAAGTCATTCTTATTGCCCCTATGGTATGTAAAAAAGCCACAGTAGATTATCAATGCTGTCGCGTTGTGACAATTTAGCCTTTATTCCATAGTTTTCTGGTCGAAGTATAAAAAATGACTACACTCCACTCAATGTATTCATTACTTAGGCAGGTGAACCGCAACGACCTCGTACGCGTCGGGGCATCGTCGGACCAGCTTGGGTATACAGTTGATTTGAATTCTTTCAGAGAGCGCTTTCATGGGCGAAATACTCTCCCAAATCACGCTCTGTCTGTGAGTGAAAATGGTGTGGCGAAGGGTTGGATTCACTTTGAACTAGGTTTTGATTTGATTGAAGAAAGAAAACTTGCAAGAGAGTGGGCAAAAACTTTCGGGGTCACTACAATTTATCTCTCATGCAATATACTCAGAGATAGAGCACACGCTTTTTATGTTCGAGAGGGATTTACAAAAATCAAAACCTCTCATTTTTTTGAAGCGAAAATATAATATGGGTTACATAAGAACAGGCTACGCAAAAGCAAAACCAGTAGTAGGGAAAATCAAAAAGATTGTTCTCTGGGGTACGCTTACGTTTTTTGTTTCAACTATCGCAACTGTTCTTCTTTATCGTTGGTTACCAATTTATGCGACTCCGCTGGTTGTTTTAAGAACGATTGAATACGGTCTTCAAGGCAAATGGGTTCCCGTTAACAAAGACTGGACTTCAATTGATGAAATCTCTCCTCATTTGCAGCGAGCAGTGATCGCGTCTGAAGATCCAAAATTTCTTTCTCACAATGGTTTTGATTTTGAGGCAATTGCAAAAGCAATAGATGCAAATAAGCGACGTAAAGTGAAAATGGGCGCATCGACAATCAGTCAGCAAACGGCGAAGAATGTTTTCCTCTATCCTTCTCGCACCTATTTGCGTAAAGGCCTAGAGGTTTACTTTACGGTTCTTATTGAAGCTCTTTGGGATAAACGTAGAATTCTTGAAGTGTATTTAAATGTTATTGAACTCGGTCCGGGTGTGTATGGAGCCGAAGCTGCTGCCAATTATTACTGGAAAAAACCAGCGAGTAAGTTGGCACTCGGTGAAGCTCAGTTGTTTGCTGCTATTTTGCCAAATCCACGCCGTTGGAATCCTAAAAAGCCTACTAATTTCGTATTAAGACGCAGAAATTTCATCCGCAGAAATCTTGTTCTTCTCGGTCACTCTTACTTTAAGCCATTGAGCGATTCTTAGTCTTTTAGGTAGAAACAACCAACAGATTGTTTGTTTCTTAGTGATGCATTTAGGACCATGAAGGAAACTTCCACGCCGTTTCTCAGACCAATTAATTCATCATTTAATTGACCGTGCTTATAAAACTTCGAGATTTCATCCTGAAGTTCAATAAACATAGCACGAGCACGATTCAAACGATTTTGTGAACGCGAGAGACCCACATAGTTCCACATCGTCTGCTTCAAAGTCATTTGATCCTGCGTGATCAGTGCTAAATCAACTTCTTCATGCGCCTGAGCCCAATCTTTAATTTTTGTTGGGTCATAGTCAGAAATGTCTTTCACGTAAGTCAGAATATCTTCTGCAGCTATATAGCCCCAAGTTAAACCCTCAAGCAGAGATGTTGAAGCTAATCGATTAGCCCCATGTAAACCTGTACAACCAACTTCACCTACGGCGTACAGACGCTTAAGATTGGTTCTTCCCTTAAGGTCCGTTTTAACTCCACCGCAAGTGTAGTGGGCGGCCGGAACGACAGGGATCGGCTCTTTTGCCATGTCGATTTTATTTTCGAGGCAGTAAGCATTGATCGTAGGGAAACGAGTACGAAGATAGCTTTCATCTTTGTGAGTAATATCAAGGTAAACACAGTCTTCTTTTTCAGAAATCATTTCTTCTAAAATTGCACGAGACACAACATCGCGAGGAGCAAGCTCTGCGTCCGGATGATATTTTTTCATGAAGGCTTCGCCACGAGAATTAATTAAGCGGCCTCCTTCACCACGAACTGCTTCAGAAACAAGGAAGCGGCGGTGAGAAGAACGGTTATAAAAAGTTGTCGGATGAAATTGAATGAATTCCATATTCGTAGAAGTTGCACCTGCACGATGGGCCATAGCGTGACCATCACCTCTGGCGCCTTCAGCGTTTGAGTGGTGAAGATAAAGAGCGCCAATCCCGCCGGTAGCGAGAATCGTTACTTTAGATAGAACCTTACGAACTTCTTTTGATTTTTGATCTAAAATATAAGCACCCAGCACCTGATTCTCTTCGTAGCGTTGAGTGATATCAACGCCATGGTGATTTGGGGTGATGAGATCGATTGCAGTATGAGACGTGAGGAAAGTAACGTTTGGAAAAATTTCGACGTTGGCGAGATAGTTTAAGAGAGCAACTTGAATCGCTTTTCCTGTCATGTCACCGTTGTAGATAATTCTATCACGTGAGTGAGCGGCTTCTTTAGTAAAGAGTAACTCTCCCTCCGCATCTTTAGCAAAATCGGTATGCGACTTATGAATCAATACTTCTTCGATAATGTCAGCCGAACGATGCGAAAGAATTTTAGCGGCTTCTAAGTTAGAAGTATAAGCCGAAGCTTTGAGAATATCCTGAATCAAATCTTCCTGATCATTTAAATCTTTCGGACTATAGATGATTCCACCCTGTGCCCAGTAAGTGTTAGTGATCTCAGGACGTTTCTCACGGGTAACAATCGTAACTTTAACTTTTTTTTCCGCCAGTTTAATGGCGGCTGAAAGACCTGAGATGCCTGAGCCAATAATGAGAATTTCTGTATTAAAATCTTTCATGTTTTATACTTTAACGAGAGATCAACTCTCGGAGCTGAATAAGTTATGGAACCAAGACTTAAAGCATCTACACCTTCAATTAAATATTGAGACATGGTAGAGAGATTGAGTCCGCCTGAAATTTCAAATGTCATACCAGGTTTCTTAATCTTTAAAGCATCCCGGATTGAAGATGGTTCAAAATTGTCTAGCATCACGTGCTGAATACCTAAATTGATAGCTTCCTGAAGTTCAACCATCGAATGTATTTCTGCGATGATGTTATTGTAAAACACGCCCTGTTCCTGGAAAAACTTCAAAGCACCTTTGAGCCCACCAAGTGAGGTTTTGTGGTTATCTTTGATCATCCACGTATCCGTCTGACCAAGTCTGTGATTAAAACCACCCCCGACTCTTACAGCATATTTTTCAAGTGAACGAAGTCCAGGAGTCGTTTTTCTTGTATCGAGAACCTTAATATTTTTTTCTTTCGCTAATTCAACATGCTTATTTGTCCATGTCGCAATTGAGCTGGCGTGCTGAACAAGATTTAAAGCAAGACGTTCACCAGTCACAGCTATATTAAAAGGCATGGTCTCTGGAAATTCGATAACCGTACCTTCGGTTAATTTTTTTCCTTCGTATGAATGAAGAAAAGAAAAATCATTCCCCGAACCTAATTGTGTAAAAGTAGCAGCGAGATAATCTGTGCCAGCAAGAATGAGTGGAGATTTGATTTTAAGTTGCAGATTAACGGCATGCTTAGGAAGCATTCTGGTGTAATGAAAATTTCTCGTTAAATCATCTTCTTCAAGCCAAGCAGCGATTTGCGGAAGAAGACTTTTAATGCTCATATCCATCATGCTCTTTAGGTATAACTTTTCTCCTTCACATGCAAGGGAATCCATTTTGTTCGACGCGAAAAAGTGTTAGTCATTTCTAAGACTTAACTGCTTTTACGCTAGGCATGGCCTTTGCTACGAGATGGGCATGAATAAACCATGGCTTTTCACAATCCTTCTTATCTCCCTGGTCCTTCTGGCAATTTTAAAGACTTATGAGTTGCGCTCCTTATCGCCCTACTTCCGGAGTGAAAAAGTTATCAAACTCAAGAGCTTTGAAGCAGCAAAATCGCGAGTGAGCAAATACGACTTAGATCTTCTTAAACTATGGGAATCCATTCTCACGGGACGCTCGGCTCCTTTATCACGATTCATGAAGGAACGTTATCAGAGGCTTGCTCTAAATCACCTCTTTACTCCGTCTGGCTTTCATTTAAGTGCGGTCTTGTTTCCATTCCTTAAATTTCTAAAAAATTCAAAACAACAATTTATTCTTCTTATACTTATCGGAATAGGACTCATCTTTGTGCCTGGGTTGGGAGCCTTGAAAAGAATGCTTCTGATCAAAGCGAATCAAAATCTGCTAGGTCTCCACATCGGATTTATTTTCGCCATGATCCTTGATATGTTTTTTGGAACCTTTCAAAACAGTGCCCTTAGTTTTAGTTATAGTTTTCTTTTTCTCGGAATTATTTATTCGGGACTCAATGGTGTCTCACTCATTATTTGGTTTTTTATTGGGCAAATAACTCTTGCGTATTTTCAGGGAGTAGATATTTCGCCACTGCTTTTACTTTTTTCACCGATCGTTAACTTTGGTTTTGCACTGATATTACCCGTCTTATTTCTTTTGTCTTATCCACTATGGGATTGGCAGCTTACAATTGGAATTTTTCTTTTAAGACAAATCCAATGGCTGGTGGATTTTCTGGCCAGTGTCGTCTTTCAACTACCGATGATTGAAATAAATATAATGATTTTAGTTATCGTAGGAATGATACTCTTTCGAAAGTGGAGATACGTTTTGATTCTCATTCTCCTTTTTTGCAATAGCTTAAATCTTGATCGGGAGAGATACCCTGGTACTGCGACAAATGAATTCGTACCTCGAGGAAAGATCCTTAGGATTGTAAATGATCGGGTTTATTTTAGTGATGGAAGCTGCAAAGTAAAATTAGTCAGAGGCCTGTGGAGTGAAAATTGCTCCCCACGAAGGGGGAGCAATCGAAATAAAAAAATTAAGAAACTTTCATATCTTTCATAAGAGAAGAGAACGTTTTCTCTTCACGGATAGCGTACATGAGATTTCTCTTGATGTTTTCGTTAGACTTGTAGAATTTAGAAATTTCTTCTTTCTTCATGCCTGATTGAGCAACCATTTCTTCGATTTTTGCATCGAGATCTGATTCTGAAGCTTCAACGTTATACTTCTTCGCTAGTTTATCGAGAATGAGTCCTGAACGAACCTGGAAAAGAGCTTTCGAAGTTACATCAGCATCCCAACGCTCAAAGTAAAGAGTAATCATCTGATCGTTGAATCCCTGCTGCTTAAGAGTGCGAGAAAGTTCCTGCTTAACAGATTCTTTCTGGTCATCAACGAGAGCTTTAGGAACTTCGAATTGGTTTTCTTCAATGAGTTTCTCAAGAATCTGCTGCTGAAGTTTTGAGGCCACTTCGCGCTTCTTCTGAGTTGCCATTCTTTCTTTGTTCTTCGCTGTGAAATCTGCAACAGACTCAAAGCCGAATTCTTTTGCTAGTTCATCAGTAAAATCTGGGAAGTTCTTACTTTTTATTTCAAGAATTTCTACATGGAAAATAACTGGAGCGTTCTTTAGATCTTCTTCGTGGTAATCAGCTGGGAAAGTGACTTTAATATCTTTCTTGTCGCCTTTCTTAAGGCCGATCATTCCATCTTCAAATCCTGGAATGAACTGACCAGAACCGATTTCAAGCATGTACTCAGTTGCTTTCATATTTTCTGGTTTTGAACCATCAGCTTTTTCACCTTCAAAGTTAAAAACAGCGAATTCACCTTTAGCTAGTTTGTGACCAGCATCGGCGACTTCTTTAACTTCAGCTTTCTGTGAAAGGTGATTCTTTTTAAGAGTTTCGAAATCTTCTTCAGTTACGGTTTCAGATTCTTTCTTGAAAGCAAGTTTTGTGTAATCTTTAAGTTGGAAATCAGGAATGATTTCAACAGTTGCTTCGAAAGCGACTGTCTTAGATTCATACTTAGTATTTCCAAACTGTGGGTAACCAACAGCGCGGATGTTTTCTTTTTTGACAGCCTGGTAATACTGGTCAGAGATGAAACGATAAAGAGCATCGTTTTCAACCTGTGGTCCAAAAAGTTTTTGCACCATTTCTAGTGGAGCTTTACCTTTGCGGAACCCTTTAAGGTTTGAGCTTGATTGTTTTGCAACCAAGGCTTCTTTAATTTCTTTCGAAAGATCAACCTGTTCGAAATTGAAGACTAATTTCTTAGTACAGCCGTTAACATCTTGAATGGTGTAAGACATAGAATCTCTCTTGTTCTAGAGTGAAGAATTTTGAATTCATGTTTCTAACACAAAGGGGGAAATTGTCAAAAGATACTAGTAATTGACGCGAACCATATAGAGGCCATTGGCAGGAGCGACCATGCCTAATTTTGGTAATTTGGTGGGTCCGAGAGAATTTCTCAAATCTTCGAGCGAAATTTTGCCTCGCCCAACGTTCCAGATGGCACCCATGAGGAGCCTTACCATCTGCTTTAAGAAGCCATTTCCAACGATGCGGAAGACGTAATGAGACGGCAGCATCCATTCGCCCTGCGAGATTTCCAGGATTTCACACTCGTAAATTTCACGAATGTTGCTAGAAACCTCTGTCCCTTCACAATAAAAATTTGTGAAGTCATGCTTACCAATAATAATTTTGCAGGCTTCTCGCATCTTCTCGAGATCGAGTTCAAATTGATGGTTTTGAATGAGATCACTTTGAAGAGCTGCTGCTGAATAATTGCAGGTAAAGCGGTAGTGGTACTCTTTTGATTTAGCATGAACAGTTGGAAAAAATTCTGCATCGGAGATTTCTGCATGGATGACTTTGATATCATCGGGCAAATGAACATTTAAAGCGCGCTGCAGTTTTTCAGGGATAATTTCCAGCTCAATACTTGCTTTCACGACCTGACCTAAAGCATGCACTCCAGAGTCGGTTCGGCCGGCGCCAAGAGTTCTCACTTCATCTGATTTTGAAATAATTTTCAAGGCGCGATTCATTTCACCTTGAACTGTTGAGCCCGATCCCTCTGGTTGAATTTGCCAACCGAAGTAACGAGTTCCTTTGTATTGAACGATTAATTTATAGTGATGAATCACTTTGGATCAATTGCTTCCGGATCTTCTGACCAATCAAAAATTCCTTCAAAGCGTTTTAGATGACTCACGTAATACACAAGTGATGAAACAACATAAAACGTAATGATCGTCGGAATCATCACTTCTTCATAAATAAAGAGAGAAGCGAAAATAAGGAAGATGATCATCAAGACCTGCTTCTTATGAGTTCTGACCCATTCTGATTTTTTAAAACTCGGGAATGGAATATTTGAAATCATCAGAGCTGCGTAAAATAACAGATAAAGGACTGTGAGTATTTTGTAGTCGATGATCTGAGGAAAAATTTCAGATAAAAAAATCAAACTGATCGCGGCAGTTGCACCACCGGGAATTGGGAGGCCTTGGAAGTAATCTGATTTATTTTTATCGATGGTAGAGTTGAAGCGCGCTAGTCTCAAAGCTCCGCACAGCATAAAGAAAAAGCAGGCAACCATTCCAGGACGACCAGTATCTTTTAAAAATTTAAAATAATAAACAATTGCAGGTGAAACGCCGAAAGAAACGAGATCGCTTAATGAGTCGAATTGTTCACCAAAAGTAGATTGAGTGTTTGTCATTCGTGCGAGTCTTCCATCTACACTATCAAAGATCGCTCCCAAAACGATGAACATACACGCTTTATAAAACTCTCCATGGAAAGCAAGAATGATAGCTGTAAATCCACAGGCCATATTAAGAGCGGTGAACGTGTTTGGAATAAAATAAGCAAGACGACGATTCTCAAGCAAAGACATTTTTAAACCTTCGGTAAATCTTTAAGTGCAGCAATAACAGTCTGACCGGGTACAACTCTTTCTTTTTCAAAAACAAGAACGTCACTGTTATCAGGTAAATAAATTAGCAGAGTTCCACCAAAAGGATAATACCCAAAACACGCCCCACCGCGACCTCTGTCACCAGATTTCAGCCATATACTAGGTCTTTTACCAGTGGAGCAATCGATAAATCGCATCATGGTTGCCGTTTGGTTCTTAGAAATAAGAGTGAAGTCAGTATGTGCTAGCTCTTCAACCGGCCCATAGAAAACACGAGTCTCAGAATTGCGATGAACTTTCTTTCCTTTGTTTGCCTTGAGATAGGTCAATTCACCAGTAGTAGGAAGATAAAGACCTTTTTCATCCCAAAAATTCACAGCAATGCGAATTTCGTGGCAAGGAATTGGATAATCAAGAACTGAAACGTTATGACGGATAGATTGAACAGTTCCGTGGATAGGTGACAAATAAATTTCGCCATCATTTTTTAAAGTATCTCGGTACGGAACTGGAGTCTTTCTGAAAATAAAAAGAATAAGGGATGTAACAAGGAGTACGGGAATCTCCAGAAGAAGTGGAAGCTGCATGAACGCCCAGATCATGATAGCCAAAAGAGCGTAGGATACTTCAGTTGGTAAAAAAAAGAATCGTTTCATGGATTGACCTTGAACTCATCTTCTGGCGCCCTGAAGTAAAATGATTCACGCTTGAGATTGTTTTTTATGACTTGCTCAAAAATTTCTTTTGGATGTTTTTTCAAAAGGTCAGTCGTCTCAATCGGCTGACTGATGAGTGCACTACTGATTGAATCCAGCGAAGCTTGAGAGTGAATAAAAATCTGCTGTCCCTTAAATCCGCTCTTAATTTCTTTGGTCGTTAAAAGTTCTTGATTAGATTCAGCTCTGTCCCAGTGATAGTAATAATATTCACCACGGTAAGCTTTTGTGAACCAAGTACCAGATTGATGGCCACACCAAAGTGGAATCTCGTAGCTATATAAAGAGAATTGCTTCACTCCAAAAAAAGTAAAGACGTCTGCAAAGCCTTCCGCCAAGCGGAGACCAGTGTAAAAGCCGGGACCATTCACAATGACGATCCCACTTAATTCTTTGGGGTTTAAGTTAAATTTTGAAAGAAGTTCGTAAGAACGCGCTTGAATGATTGCGGAAGCTTTCTGACCGCCTCCGTGTGATTCGAAGGCAAGCCAGCTTAATCCATCATCGAGGACACCTAGGCTTAACTCATAAGTGGAATCGATGAATAGGTAGCTCAATGGTTAAAACAATCTCGTAATATCGTTAAAGAGTGCTACAAAAATTAAGAAGAACAGGATTGAGACTCCAAATTTTTGTGCAATTTCAAGTTTTCTACGGGAGAGCGGTCCACCGTTAAAAGTTTCAAAGATCAGGAACATGATATGTCCACCATCCAAGACTGGAATTGGGAAAAGATTAATCACTCCTAAATTAATACTAATAATCGCCATCAAACGGAAGAACATAGAAAGACTGATGCTGAGTGAATCTGAAGCAACCTTTCCAATAGCAAGAGGTCCACCGATATTATTAAGTGATACTTCGCGTGTTATAAGTTTTTTATAACCCGAAAATGTTTTTACAACACCATCCCAAGTACGTGTGAACGCACCTGTTAAGGCTTCACCAAAGTTTTCTGCTTTTGCGATGATGAGTTTTGGCGGAATATACTCAACACCACTTTCAATCCCAATAATCTTAGTTTTTTTCTTATCAATTTCTTTAACTTCAGGTGTGAGCATTTTTTTAGCAAGAACTCCTGCTGAATAAACAGTCACTTCAACTTCCTTGCCATCTGGAAGAGTTTGAAGATTCTGACGAAGTTCCTCAAAACTCTTGAGCTCTACTCCATTCACGCTGTGAAGAATATCGCCTTTCTTGATTCCAGCTTTATCCGCTGGAGAGGACATCACAATGTTTCTAACTGCTAGATCGAGGGGGAAAAACTCTAGCCCTTTTAAAATCTCAGATAGAGATTGCCCTTCTGCTGAAGTTATTTCAGATTCAGAAGCCTCATCAAGGCTCATAACAGTATCTTTTTCGATTAATTTATAAAGAAAAGCCTTACCTGTGAAGGCTCCAGCAATCTCTTCAAAAGAAGCTGTGAGCTCTTTTGGCTTTTGCTCAAGGGTTACGTAATAACGCTCACCATTTTTATTTGTGAAAATTGGTTTTCTAACTAAAGAAACGATCCCAACGAACTCATTGATAAAGGGCTCTAGCGGCATATCAATCGGCACATCTACTCGGACGTCGTTACGACGAACGGTGATTTTTTCAACAATAGAACCTTTGATATTTAAATCATCAAAGCTAAGAACCTTCTCATCATTAATTCCGACTAGTACGTCCCCAGTCTTCAGACCCTTCTGAGCAAGAATAGTTTTCTCTGCAACAACTCCGACTTTTGTTTCGGGAACTTTTTCTCCACCGGCCAATAAACCAACGTAAAGAAAATAAGCGAGAAGTAAGTTCGCAAGCGGACCACCAAAAACGATCCAAAAGCGCGCCACTTTACTTTTGTGATTAAAAGCAACTTTCTTCTCATCTTCTGTGAGCGGAGTTTCAGAGAATGGATCATCACCAAACATTTTAACGTAACCACCAAGAGGGATGATTGAAAGTGCGTACTCAGTCCCTTTGTGAACATACTTGAATATTTTTGGACCGAACCCGATCGAGAAAACTTCCACTCGTACGCCGAAAAGACGAGCAAAGAAAAAGTGACCAAGTTCATGGAAAAATATCAATGGGCCAAGGAATACAACGAAAATGAGAATTTTTTCTAACATACATTATCCTTAACGGAAGTTTGCCATCAGGTAAAAGGCGTACAACGGGGCCACAAACATGAGGCTGTCTACACGATCGTAAACTCCACCATGGCCCGGTATTAGTGATGAGCTATCTTTAATATCAAATTGTCTTTTTAGTTTTGACTGAGCAAGATCACCAATCTGTGACCCACAAGCGACTACAACAAAAAACACTACTGTGAAGACGTTCACTTCACCTATAAAGTAATGCCAGTAAATGCTCGTAAATAAGACAGACAAAAACACTCCACCCACGAGTCCTTCGATGGTTTTCTTAGGGCTCACCGCTTCCCAAAGCTTGTGTTTTCCAAATTTCTTTCCAGTAAAATAAGCAGCGGTATCAACCATAAAGTTGAGAATAAATAGACCAATAAACAAAAATAACCAGTTATCAAAATGAATGATGTAGCAAAGGCATAGGATAGGTATCACTGTAAAAAGCCCAGCGCCCCATGAAGTGGCACGAAATATCTTAAGCAACGTTTCCGATTTTTTATAAATGATGAAGAGATAAAGAAGCAGAAGAATATTTAAAACAATTCCTGCTGAAATCCAAAAACTAAAAGACGACTGACTGATCTGGTAGAAATTGAAAAAATAAAAACAAACAAGGTAAAAGCTTTGCGCGAAAAGGTAGCGAATTGACAGGCGCGGCTGATCGTAGAAGTTTGTGATGATCTCATCAATAACAAAAGGACCGATGATACCAATTGCGATTAATGAAGCTGTCTGACCAAGGTAGAGGCTAAGAACAACTAGTGCAAAAAGAACCAGACCTGAAATGATACGAGTCGTATTATTAGACATGGAACCCCACTCCCTGAATGAAAGCAGATTTATTAGATTCTGCTTTTTCAATCGAGTGGTCCAAAGCGTTTTGAGCACATACGTTTCCAAATCGTCTTTCACGACATGAAACGTGCTCTATGATTTTCTTAAACTCACTAGCTGTAAATTCAGGCCACTTGGTTGGCGTGAAGTACAATTCTGCGTACGCCATTTGCCAAAGGAGAAAATTTGAAATTCTTTGTTCGCCACCAGTGCGGATCATAAGATCAACATCACCAGTTTCTGGACGATACATTAACTTATCAAGGTCAGCTTCAGTCATAGGACGATTAGCATCAGACGCTTGGAATGAATTAACCGCGTGAAGGATTTCAGCACGGCCGCCATAATTAAAAGCGAAAGTTAAATTGAGTCCAGTTGCATTTTTCGTCAAACCCTCGATCTCTCTAATGAGATCAACAGTATCTTGAGGCAAGCTTTGAATTTCACCTATAACTTTAAATTTTATATTGTTAAAAAGGATGCGGGCTTTTTCTTTCATCAGAAACTTTTTTAAAATTCTGAAGAGAGTCGAAACCTCTTCTAAAGGACGCGACCAATTTTCAGTTGAGAAGGCATATAACGTAAGAGCTTTAAGCCCAATATCATCACTTGCTTTTACAATATCAGATACAACGGCAGAACCTCTAACGTGGCCCCATACGCGTGGGCGAAAGCGTTTATTCGCCCATCGTCCATTTCCATCCATAATGATCGCAACGTGCTTTATACTCATTAGGCAAAACCTTAAACGGTTAAGAGTTCTTTCTCTTTAGCGTCGACAACTTTATCAACTTCTTTGATAAAGTTATCAGTGATCTTTTGAATTTCATCCTGAATCTTTTTTGATTCATCTTCAGAAATTTTCTTATCTTTTTCAGAAGCTTTTACTTTATCGTTTTGTTCGCGGCGAACGTTACGGATTGCTACTTTTGCATCTTCGCCTATCTTCTTAACGTCTTTAACAAACGATTTACGCTTGTCTTCAGTTAGTGCCGGAAAAGAAATACGAATCAAGTTTCCGTCGTTACCTGGTGTGAGGCCAATATTGGCAGCGAGAATAGCTTTCTCGATAGCAGGAATAAGAGTTTTATCAAAAGGCTGGATTTGCAGAAGACGAGCTTCTGGAGTCGAAACCTGACCCATATTTTTAATAGGAGTCGCAGTTCCATAGTAATCAGCAGTGATGCCATCTAAAACAGCACCTGTTGCACGACCAGTTCTTACTTTCAAAATTTGATTATGAAGCGATTTGATCGCTTTGTTCATTTGATCATCAAGTATAGGTTTTAACGTACTCATCATAACCTGTTTCTCCTTAAGCTTTTTTTGTAACGAGAGTCCCTATGGCCTCACCGTTAACTACTCTTGCGATATTTCCTGCTTCAAACATATTGAAGACAACAATATCCATGTCGTTATCCATACAAAGTGTGATTGCCGTTGAATCCATCACTTTAAGATCTTTATTCAAGACATCGATGTATGAAAGGCTATCAAACTTCTTGGCATCTTTGTGCTTCATAGGATCTTTATCGTAGATACCGTCAACCTTAGTGGCTTTCATAATAAGATCCGCGTGGATCTCATTTGCTCTAAGTGCTGCAGTTGTATCAGTTGTAAAATAAGGGTTACCCGTACCAGCAGCGAAGATCACCACGCGTTTTTTCTCAAGGTGGCGAACAGCGCGGCGACGGATGTAAGGCTCAGCCACCTCCTGCATAGCAATCGCAGAAAGAACGCGAGTATAGACATCTTTTTGTTCAAGAGCATCCTGAAGAGCAAGTGAGTTAATCACAGTTGCCATCATGCCCATGTAATCTGAAGTCGCACGGTCCATACCAGAAGTTGCACCAGCAACTCCACGGTGAATATTTCCGCCGCCTACGACTATTGCAATTTCACAACCTGTTTGCTGCAAAGCTTTAATTTCAGAACTTATCTTGTTAAGAATTTCTCCAGAAATACCATGACCTTGATCACCAGCAAGAGCTTCACCAGAGAGTTTGATCAGAACGCGTTTATACTTCATGATGTCCTTTAAAAAACGAAGAGGGGACATATAGTCCCCTCTTCCTTAACTCTACATAGAGATTAGTTTTTTCCAGAGAGCTTCGCCACTTCGGCAGCGAAGTCATCGACCTTCTTTTCGATACCTTCACCAAGGTTGAACTTGATGAACTTAGTAACTTTAAGCGTGGCACCAGCTGTTTTAGAAACATCCGTAATTAATGTCGCAACAGTGATGTCCGGGTTTTTCACAAACGATTGCTCATAAAGACAAACGTCTGAAGCAAGCTTCGCGAGTTTACCTTTTACAATATTTGGAATCATAGCTTCAGGCTTACCCTGCTCTTTTAATTGAGCAGCATAAATTTCAGCTTCTTTCGCTTTGAATGTTTCATCGATTTCATTTCCGTTAAGAAATGATGGATTAGCTGCAGCAACCTGCATACAAAGATCCTTAGCTAGTTCCTTAACTGCTTCATTGTTTGAAACATCTTTATCAGCTTCGATTTTTACAAGAACACCGATTTTGCCAGAGTGAACGTAAGAACCAATCAAACCGTTTCCAGTAAGAGTCAATACTTCTACACGACGAACATCAATTTTCTCACCGATTTTAATCGTTAACTCAGAGATCATGTCTTTCAACGTTGTAGTCGCGTTAGCTTTAACAGCCAAAAGAGCTTCAACAGTTGAAGCTTTGCTATCAACAGCAGCGTGAGTTGCAGTAGCAACGAACTTCATGAAATCATCATTTTTTGCAGCAAAATCAGTCTCAATGTTTACTTCAACAACAGCAGCAACGTTGCCTTTAACAGCAGCGCCTACAATTCCTTCAGCAGCAACACGAGAAGCCTTTTTCGCTGCAGCCGCTAGGCCTTTAGCACGAAGGTAATCCACTGCTTTTTGAAGATCTTGAGTTTCATCAAGAGCTTTTTTACAATCCATCATTCCTGCGCCAGTTTGCTCGCGAAGGTTTTTTACGTCTGTAGCTGTATATGACATGGTCGAATCCTTTGATTTAAAAAATTAAACTTCTTCGTCAGCACCTTTAAGATCGATATCTTTTTCGTACTTCTGAAGGATTTCTGTTTCAAGATCTAGATCACGATTAGAATCAGTGCCGTCTTCTTTCTTAGCTTTAGATCCGCCTTCAGTGATTGCTTTCGCAAAGTAATCAAGGAAAAGAGTGATTGATTTAAGAGCATCGTCGTTACCTGGAACAACATACTCGATACCAGTTGGATCACAGTTAGTATCAGTAACTGCAACAACAGGAATACCAAGAACGTTAGCTTCTTTAACAGCAATGTGTTCATTATTTGGATCGATGATGAAGATAGCTCCTGGAAGCTTTCTCATATTCTTGATACCACCTAAGTTCTTCTCTAACTTAGCGACTTCTTTCTCAATGTTAGATTGCTCTTTCTTTGTAAGAAGTTTGTAATCGCCGTTCTCTTTCATTTTTTCAACTTTACGAATCTTATCGATCGATAGAGCGATCGTTTTATAATTCGTAAGCATTCCGCCTAACCAACGTGAAGTTACGTGGAAAGATCCACAACCTTCAGCTGTCTTCTTAACCATATCTGCAGCTTGTCTTTTTGTTCCTACGAAAAGAACTGACTTACCAGCAGCTGATGTTTTCTTCAAAAACTCATAAGCTTTTTCTGCCATTGGAAGAGTTTGTTGAAGATCGATGATGTAAATACCGTTACGTTCACCGTAAACATATTTTTTCATCTTTGGATTCCACTTGTGAGTTTGGTGACCGAAGTGGGCGCCGGCCTCAAGCAATTGCTTGACGTTTAGAGCAGTAGACATGAATTCTCCTTGGTAGGTTTTATCGAATCACTTTGTGCCATTCAACGAATGGACCAACCAATTAAAGTGATTAGATTTCCCCTTATGGGGATGTAATTATTTGGTCTGTAGTAGGTACCACGTAGGGCTGTTTAGGGCAAGAGTTTTAGGAGTGAAATCAAGGCGTTGTATCACTCGGTGGAGGCACCAAAACTTTCCGTGGTTTAGAGCCTTGAGCAGGCCCAACAATATTATGACGCTCCATTTCTTCGATCAAGTTTGCTGCTCGGTTATAGCCAACACCAAGTCTTCTTTGTAGAAACGAGGCACTAGCGACTCTGTGCAATGCAACACAACGAACAGCTTCCTCATATTTCTCATCTTTAAGTCCACCGCCTTCGCCATCTGTCGTGACACCATCAACGTCCGTATCCGCAACACCGTTAGTTTCGATGAACTCCATCGCTCCGGTATCGTACTGGATCGGAAGAGTCGCGAGCTTTTCGACCAGTTTTTCAATCTCTTCTTCATCCACATAAGCCGAGTGCATACGTAAAGTTTCAATGCCCTGTTTAAAGAGCATATCCCCCCTACCAAGAAGTTTTTCCGCTCCTGGCGTATCCATAATCACGCGAGAATCCATATTTGTTGTCACTCGGAACGCAACACGTGTCGGGAAGTTTGCTTTAATCACACCTGTAATAACGTCAGTCGACGGACGCTGAGTTGCAAGCACGATATGAATACCAGACGCACGGGCCTTAGCTGCTAAACGTGAAATTGCTGTTTCAATGGCTGGACCAGATTTAGAAAGTTTTAAATCTGCAAACTCATCCACCACAATTACGATGTATGGCATTTCAAAATCAATCACGTCAGCATCAGGATAATATTTATTAATTTTTGACGTATGCTCAGGGCCCGCAATTTTCATTTTCTTATTAAAGCCTTCAATGTTTTTCACAGCGAAATCTTTTAAAAGAGAATAACGTCTTTCCATTTCATCAATTGCCCATAAGAGTGCCACTGATGCAATCGATGAATCCGTAATCACCGGCATAATTAGATGCGGAAGTTTCGCGTAGAGTGCAAGTTCAAGTTGCTTCGGATCGATCATGATTAAACGAAGTTTTTTCGGCGATAACTTGATTATGAGTGAAACTAAAAGTGTATTAATAAAAACAGATTTACCGGCGCCAGTTGTACCAGCAACCAAGAAGTGCGGAGTTGATGCTAGATCAATGACGGCTGCATCACCATAAGCATCTTTACCCATAGCAATTGGCAATCGATAACTTGAATCTTTAAACGCCTGCGATTTTAGAACCTCATCAAGATAAATAACGTCTCTTGGGTTCCTAGGAACTTCGATTCCGATCGTCGTCTTCCCTTTCATCGGGTAAACCATACGTATCGGCGCACCTTTTAAAGCGAGGGATAAATCGTCTACACGATTGGTAACCGCATTTACTTTTACACCAGGACCTAAATCAAGTTCGTAAGTATCAACGACCGGGCCTTTCAAAACGTTAATCACGTTAGCGGTAATATTAAATTCTTTGAGTTTTTCTTCAATCGCTTTTGCAATTGCTTCGAAATAAGCATTGTCTGGATCATGCAAATGATTTGTCATGTCTTTTGGTGCAATACAATCGATCAGTTCATCAGTATCAAAAAAGCGATCTTCCGTTTTTATTTTCTGAACAAATGGACTTTCCACTTCTTCAAATTCATCTGCTTCCTCTTCAAATAAATCTTCATCAACTGAATCATTTATTTCTTCAGTCTCTTCTTCTTCGTCTGATTCTTCTTCCTCTTCGATTTCATCAACAATTTCTTCGTCTTCCGTTTCTAACTCTGGTATTTCTTCTGCCAGAATCGGAATTTTAGACGCTTCTTTAAATTTAGGTGATTCTGTAATTTTTAATTTAGTTGGAGTTGCCACAACTGTGGCTGAAACGGCTTCTGTTTTTTGAAATTTTGCCACAAGAGTTTTAAACTGAGCTTGAGCTTGCTCTAATAATTTTTTGTGATCGAACTTTTTGAGCACAGAATAATCTGCGTCTTTCACCTTAGCTCCAAAAGCAACCATATTTTTCCAGATCCATTTACAAGTTTTAAAAAAGTTTTTCTCTGAAACGAGATAGAAGAAGCTCGCTCCAAATAAAAGTATTGAAGTGACGAGCGTAAGGGAACCGATATTTTCTTTGATAAGGAAGTATAATCCCTCACCAAGAGTATCGGGCAAGATGAAATAACAAAGACCAAGTGTTAACGGCAAGAGTGAGGCAATGACGATTTGATTCTTTACGTCTTTTTTCTTCGTTAAAACAAACGAATGAAGAAGCGCAAAGGTGATGAACGATACAGTGACCCAGATCCCACACCAGTAGCCAAAGTTCGCCAGTACGCTAAAGAAGTAGTAAGTGAAAAAATTGATTGATTGATTTTGATAAGTAATTTCGTAGTAATTATCCGGTAAGTTTTCCCGATAATAAAAATAAATCAGATTAAGAGTAGTGAGGATGAATAAAGAATAGAGCTGTGCTCTTAAGATTTTTTTTTCCATACTTAAATTGTAGGGCGGGCCAACATCTAGTGCAAGCAATTGGAATCGTAGGACCAGGTAGGGGCAAAAAAAGTTTCATTCAAAGAAAATAAAAAAGCCCACATTGCTGCGGGCTTCTTTTAATTCTCGCCGTAGGCGAGACCAACATTATATGGAGGGTGCATCTTGCTATTCTGACACCAAGTTCCCCTGGCACT
>JBBARE010000009.1:0-159286 GCA_040399915.1 Bacteriovoracaceae bacterium | reverse complement strand
AGTGCCAGGGGAACTTGGTGTCAGAATAGCAAGATGCACCCTCCATATAATGTTGATCTCGCCTCCGGCGAGAATTAAAAAAAGCCCGCAGCAATGTGGGCTTTTTTATTTTAGGAGAGACGATTTGTCCTCTCATCAGATTCGATTACTAAAGCGTTTGTTGTTCCTTCTTGTGCCGTATTCTCTATTGAGGATAGGTTTCTATTTTTATCATTTATCTATTTATAAGCAGTTCAACCAGGAAGAGATCTTTAAGAGCTTTCTGATGGGGATTCGCTTTGATATTGCAGCTATTCTTTTGGTGAATGCTGTCACTATTCTTCTTAGTTTCATTCCCTCTAACAATCATAAATTTTTAACGTTTGAGCGGGTTTTGTTTATTGTTTTAAACACGGCCGCGATAATTATCGCCCTTAATGACTATGAGCTCTTTCTTTTTATGGGTAAGAGGCTTAGTTACGACTTCTTTGCGATCACTGGGGACATCGTTCAACAGTTACCACAGATCACTTTGAATTATTGGTACCTGCCATTTATTGCCCTTTCTTTTGGTGTTGGATTCTATTTCTTAGATCTTAAGTTTTTTAAACATCAGACTAAAAATACGACATGGTTCTCTTATCTGACGGGCATCCTGTTGTTAGGTCTCTCGTTCATCGGCATTCGTGGTGGGCTTCAACATAAATCAATCAACGTTCAATCGGCCTTTGTTCAAGGGAAAAATGAACTGGGGCATCTCGTTTTGAATAGTCCTTATCATTTTCTTCGAACTCTAAAAAATAAACCCATCACCAAATTAAAGTATTTTGCGACCGATGATGAAGCGAAAAATGTTCTTCTTAATGCCAGAAACTTTAGAGACGGAATTAAGGGAGTCAAAAACGCGAATGTGGTTCTCATCATCTTAGAAAGTTTTTCGTCTGAATATATGGAAAATGGTTACACTCCTTTTCTTGATGAATTGAAAACTAAGGGGCTCTTCTTTCCTCATCACTTAGCGAATGGAAGAAGATCGATTGAAGCACTTCCGAGTTTGTTGTGTGGGCTTCCCTCTCTTTTAGCGGAGCCCATCAGTAAATCCATTTATTCCGGAAATAAATTTACCTGCTTTCCTAAAGTCTTGAAGGATGCGGGATACTCCACTGCTTTTTTTCATGCGGGTGCTCGTGGGACGATGGGGTTTGAATCTTTCACGCTCGCCAACGGCTTTGATAAATATTTTTCAAAAGATGAATACGGCGATAAAGATTTTGATGGAACGTGGGGGATTTTTGATGGGCCCTACCTGCAATTTATTGCTGGAGAAATTTCAAAAATCAAAGAGCCATTTTTGGCAGGAGTTTTTACTCTAACTTCCCATCAGCCTTATAAAATCCCATCAGAGTTTAACGGGAAATTTCCGAAAGGCACTCTCGAGATTCATGAATCTGTTGGCTACACTGACTTTTCACTAAGACAGTTTTTTGAAACAGCTTCCAAGGAAAAGTGGTATCAAAAAACAATTTTTATTATCACCTCGGATCATTCGCAGAAACTTGAAACAAAAAAATATTCCAATTTGGTGGGAAGATACAGAGTTCCACTTCTCATCGTGGGTCCGGGTATTAGTCCCGCAGTCATTCAGAAAGTGACTCAACATTCGGATATTCCTAAAAGTGTTTTAGATTTCGTCGAAATTGAAAGCGAGTTAGCAGCAACCAGTGTCAGTGTTTTTGCTGAAGATGCGGGCGCTGGGATTAATTATGCAGATGGCAGTACTTACTTTCTTGCGACCAACGGAAAGCTTCTGACACTGGATAAGGAATTTGACTACAATTGGGAAACAGGTGAGATGGGAGCCGAGACTCCCAGCTCAAGTCCACTCCTAAAGGCGCATCTACAGTATTTTATGAACGGTCTCATCGATAATAATTTATCTCTTTTTCGCTAAGCCCAAACGGTTGTCACTGCTCACCCCTCACGTTAGACTAAATTGTTATTTTCATTCAATAAATTGGGGTTTTCATGCAGCCACTGGCCTCGCACATTGATACCAACTCAAAAGACTTTCAGATAAATTCAGAATTCCATCGCGGACTCAAAGAAGAGCTTAAAAAGAAGATCGAAAAAGTTCGTATGGGTGGCGGGGAAGATGCTGTCAAAAAACACAAAGCTCGTAAAAAACTTCCGCCACGTGAAAGGATTGAAAAAATTCTTGATCCGGGATCTCCGTTTTTAGAGTTATCAACTCTCGCAGCTGTTGATGTTTATGAAGATGATGTTCCTGGTGCCGGGATGGTCACTGGAATTGGTCTCGTTCATGGAGTTGAATGTTTGTTTGTAGCAAACGATGCGACGGTGAAGGGTGGGACTTATTTTCCATTAACTGTTAAAAAGCATCTCCGTGCGCAGGAAATTGCGATGGAAAATAAATTGCCCTGCATTTACCTCGTGGATTCAGGTGGTGCGTTTCTTCCAAAACAAGATGAAGTTTTTCCGGATAAAGAGCACTTCGGTCGCATTTTTTATAATCAAGCACAAATGTCATCGATGGGTATTCCACAGATCGCAGTTGTCTGTGGATCATGTACAGCGGGCGGAGCTTATGTGCCGGCGATGAGTGATGAAACGATTATCGTGAAAGGGAATGGCACCATTTTTCTTGGTGGGCCGCCACTTGTTAAAGCAGCAACTGGTGAAGAAGTCACAGCTGAAGAATTAGGAGGAGCAGATGTTCACACTTCTAAATCAGGTGTCGCGGATCACTTTGCTGATACAGAAGAAGATGCTCTTGAGCAAGCACGCCATATTGTTGCGACATTAAATTATAAATCTAAGCATCCAGGAAAATTCATCAAAGGCGAAGTGAAAGCTCCGCTTTATAAAGCCGAAGAAATTTACGGAATCATTCCAAGTGATACAAGAAAGCCATTTGATGTAAGAGACGTCATCGCGCGTTTAGTAGATGGATCTGAGTTTCAGGAATTTAAAGAAAGATACGGTACGACTCTTGTTACTGGATTTGCAAAAATTCATGGGTACTTGGTTGGTATCGTAGCGAACAATGGAATTCTCTTTTCTGAATCCTCGCAAAAAGCAGCTCACTTTGTTGAACTTTGCGGACAAAGAAAAGTACCTTTGATTTTTTTACAGAACATCACGGGCTTCATGGTTGGAAAGCAATATGAGAATGAAGGTATTGCCAAACATGGTGCTAAATTTGTAACAGCGGTTTCTACAGTGAAGGTTCCGAAGTTTACGGTTGTGATCGGTGGATCGTTCGGTGCTGGAAACTACGGCATGTGTGGACGTGCGTTCGGTCCAAGGTTTCTTTTCATGTGGCCTAATTCCCGCATCTCAGTGATGGGTGGTGAGCAAGCGGCGAACGTGCTTGCAACTGTTAAACAGGATGGATTGAAAGTTACTGGCAAACCGGCCATGACGGATAAAGAAGTAGCAGCTTTCAAGCAACCGATACTCGATAAATACGAAAAAGAAGGATCACCTTATTATTCATCCGCCAGACTTTGGGATGACGGAGTGATTGATCCTGCACAAACCAGAGATATTTTGGGTCTCTGTTTAAGTGTCACTCATAACGAAGAATTCCCGGATCCAAAATGGGGCGTCTTTAGGATGTAATTTTATGAAATACCTAGAAGTGATTGAAAAAGAAAGTGGTGTAAAAGAAGTCTGGTTAAATAGACCAGAACTCCATAACGCTTTTAACGCTGAATTGATTGAAGAAATGATTAGTCTTTTCGAGTCGTTTAAAAATGAAAGACTCATCATTTTATCTGGAAGAGGAACTAGCTTTTGTGCTGGTGCGGATCTTAATTGGATGAAAGCGATGAAGGATTATACCAAAGAAGAAAACTTCAAAGATTCAAAACGTTTGGCAAAAATGTTTTCTGCTATTAATGATTGTGATGTCCCTGTGCTTGGAAGAGTGAATGGGCATGCGCTTGGTGGAGGAGTCGGACTTGTAAGCGTTTGTGATGTTGTGATTGCAAGTCAGGAAGCCACTATGGGATTTACGGAAGTAAGACTTGGGCTTATTCCTGCAGTGATTTCTCCTTATTGTATTTCAAAAATGGGGGAGTCAAACGCTCGTGCCTGGATGTTGTCTGGTGAAAAATTTTCATCTGAGGAAGCAAAACGTATGGGGCTCGTGCATGAAGTTGTTTTAAGTGCTGAGCTTGATGCAAAAGTAGATGACTACAAGAAGAAGTTTTTAGCTGCTGGACCTGAAGCCGCAAAAGAGGCCAAGAGGCTTATTCGTGGAGTCATGAAGAATTTAAAATCTTCAGAAGATCTGGCCTGTAACATGATAACTGAGCGACGAGTGAGTGCCGAAGGGCAGGAAGGCATGCGTGCCCTTCTTTCCAAAGACAAACCTTCCTGGATGAAAAAATGAAAATAAAAAAGATACTTGTCGCTAACCGCGGAGAGATTGCTCTCAGAGTTTTAAAAACAGCCAAAGAAATGGGAATCAAAGTTGTCACGGTCTACGCCGAAGACGATAAAACGTTACCACACGCCCTCTATGCAGATGAATCTTATTCACTTGGTTCTGGGACTTTGCAAGACACCTATCTCAATAAGCAAAAGCTTATTGAGATAGCGAAGAAATCTGGCGCAGATTCCATTCACCCAGGTTATGGCTTTCTTTCTGAGAATGAAGAATTTGCACGAATGGTTGAAAAGGCCGGAATTGTTTTTATTGGGCCTACGCCTGAATCAATTGTTCTTATGGGTGATAAGATTGGGTCTAAGAAGGCCCTTGAGAAAATAAAAATTCCTCTCACTCCTGGATACCACGGAGATGATCAGAGTGAAGACAATCTTGTCAAAGAAGCTAAGAAAATTGGCTATCCTGTTCTCATCAAAGCCTCGGCAGGTGGCGGTGGTAAAGGGATGAGGATTGTTCATCAGGATTCTGAGTTATTGGAATCGATTCGAGGAGCAAAATCCGAAGGACTTAAATCTTTTTCAAGCGATAAAGTTCTTATCGAAAAATATGTTCAAAATCCGCGCCACATTGAAGTCCAGCTCATGAGTGATACTCATGGAAATCATCTTCACTTCTTTGAGCGTGAGTGTTCAATTCAAAGACGTTATCAGAAAGTGGTAGAGGAAACACCGGCGCCTAATATGAGTCAGGAATTGCGCCTTGAAATTTGTAAGACGGCAGTCGAAATCGCCAGGGGTATTAATTATCGTGGCGCCGGGACTGTTGAATTCATCATGGCCCAGGATGGAAATTTTTATTTCATGGAAATGAATACCAGGCTCCAAGTCGAGCATCCTGTCACCGAGATGGTAACCGGACACGATCTTGTTAAATATCAAATCCTGGTTGCTCAAGGAGATAAACTTCCTGTTCTTCAATCACAAATTACTCAGAAAGGTCAGGCGATCGAATGCCGTATATATGCAGAAGATCCTGACAATAACTTTATGCCGTCCATCGGGATGATTGAGAGAATTGGAACACCAACTCTCCGAGATGTTCGTCTTGATTGTGGATTTTTAGACGGAACTGAAGTTGGTGTGAACTACGATCCTATGCTTGCAAAACTAGTCGTCTGGGGTGAAAACCGCGAGACGGCCATTTCAAAAAGTATTCATAGTCTCGATGAAGTCCTATTTTTAGGTGTAAAGACGAACCGTGATTATCTGAAACGTATTTTAGGGCACAAAGAGTTTATAAAAGGTCATACCCATACGCATTTCATCCCAGACTACAAGTCTGATCTTGAACCGAAAAGCATGAGTGACCAAAACTTAGCTGACTTTATCGCTGCCTTAAGTTTCTCTGACAAACGTAAAGCGGTTTTAACAAATACGGAGTCGAGCTCAACTCCTTGGACTGTTTTAACTGGATTCAGGAATTAGTATGGAAAAAATATTTTTGATAAATGGTCAGGAAGTAAAAGTTCAGGACTTTAAAAAAATGGGTGACCATGTGAGCTTTAGTCTCAATGGGAAATCATTTTCTTATTCTCTGGTATCCAAAGATGGACCAGAGATGGTGATTGATAATGGTGGGCGCTTTAAAGCTGCAGTTGGCACACCCAATCGTGATGGAGATTCTATCATCATGGCAAACGGAAGAGAGACGGTTGGTTCAGGCACAGGAAAAAAATTAAAGAAAGCTGGTGCCCTTGCCGATGGACTCACTTCTCCGATGCCTGGCAAAATATTTAAAATTTTGAAAGATTCTGGAACGGATGTTAAAAAGGGTGAGGCCATCCTCATTCTTGAGGCGATGAAAATGGAACACTCCATCCGATCTGATAAAGATGGAAAAGTTAAAAAAATTAATTATAAAGTTGGAGAACTGGTGCAGGGTGGAGTGATCCTTGCCGAGGTAGAATAATGATTAGAATTGTTGAAGTAGGTGCCAGAGACGGGCTTCAGAATGAAAAAACGATATTGCCTACGCAAGATAAATTTAATTTCATTTCTCAGTTATCAGCTGCGGGACTAAAAACAATTGAAGTGACTAGTTTTGTTAAAGCACCTGCTATTCCGCAAATGGCGGATGCTGCTGAACTTTTCACGAAAGTAAAAAATGAGCTCAGTGGACTTGGTGTGACTTACCCATGCTTAGTGCCAAATATCAAGGGTTACGAAACCGCTAAGGCCTTGGGTGTGAAGGAAATCGCTATCTTTACTGCTACATCTGATTCTTTTGCTAAGAAAAATATTAATGCCTCCATTGAAGAAAGTTTTGATCGTATGAAAGAAGTGTCAGCTGAAGCTAAGAAAGATGGAGTGATGGTCAGAGGTTATATTTCAACTGCTTTTGGTTGTCCTTACGAGGGCACGATGGACATTAAAAAACTCATTAGTGTCACTAAACGATTATTTGAGTTAGGTGTTTACGAAGTTTCTGTCGGCGATACTATTGGAGTTGCTATACCTCAGCAGGTTCGCGCTTATATCAGAGCTATGAAGAGTGAGTTTCCTATTGGAAAAATTGCGATGCATTTTCATGACACTCGCGGAATGGCACCAACAAATATTTACGTGTCACTTGAAGAAGGCATCACAACTTTTGATTCCTCGGCTGGTGGGCTTGGTGGCTGTCCTTATGCTAAAGGAGCAACAGGAAATGTTGCTACCGAAGATGTCTGGTATCTTCTCAACTCACAAGGACTTGATACTGGAATAGATATTGAGAAACTCGCAAAAGCATCAAAAACTATCTTAGAAAAAATTAATCGCCAGACGGAATCTAAATTTCTCAAAGCCTACCTTAATACAGGAAAAGTATGAGTTATTATTTACAGTCCTTTGAAGACCTTATTGTTGAAAAAAAGAATCAAACACTCTGGATCACATTAAATCGGCCTGATGCCAGTAACGCTTATTCAACGAGTATGGTTAAAGGTCTGGTGGAAGTGCTTAAAGTGGCAGACATTGATAATCATATTCGTGTAATCATTATTACTGGCGCTGGGAAGAATTTTTGTGCCGGTGGAGACATTAAAGCGATGAAAGGCAAAACAGGAATGTTTGCCGGAGAATCGAATGAATTACGAGAAGCCTATCAGGCAGGTATTCAACAAATTCCTCTCACCATATCTCAATTAAAAACTCCCATCATCGCAATGGTTAATGGTGCCGCTATTGGTGCCGGATGCGATTTAGCAGCAATGTGTGATTTACGAATTGCCTCTACTGATGCCGTCTTCGCAGAAACATTTGCCAGAGTAGGTCTCGTTCCTGGTGACGGAGGAGCTTTTTTTCTGACTCGACTTATAGGTTTTGGAAAAGCGATGGAAATGTTTTTGACGTGTAAAAATATTTCAGTAGATGAAGCGCTTAAAATGGGTCTCGTTAATCAAGTGGTCCTACCGGAAATACTAAAAGAAAAAACCCAAGAACTCGCTGATGCAATGGCCGCACTACCTCCAATTGCTTTGCAAATGACTAAAAAATCAGTGATTCACGCTTACCAAAATGATTTGAACTCCCATCTCGAGTTGATGGCCGCTTATCAAGGAATCACACAACGATCATCGGACCACTTCAAAGCATTGGACTCAATTCTTGAAAAGAAGAAGCCGACTTTCGAACACGACTAAAAATAATTTTTGACAAGTTGTCCTGCGACCTAAAGAATTGAAGGATATGAAAAACTTTTCTTCTTTATTCCTTCTTTGTCTCCTTACAAGTTGTACGACTATTCATTTTAGATCTAAAAATACAATACCTGTTACTTTCGAAGGCAATCCAAAACATCAGAAAGAAGTTTCTGTTGTTGGACACAAGCATTTTTATTTCTGGGGAGTGGAGCCGGATGAACATGAAGTTTTCATCGATGAAGCAGTCAGACTAGCTGGATATGACGGTATGTCTAAAGTTGTTATCTACGAACAAAAAAATCCTCAAGATATTCTTATTTCTTTTTTGACTCTGGGATTATATCTACCACGTGGCTTTACCATCACTGGTTACACGTCTGGAAATATGTTGCCTGAAGAGTTGGAAGACTCCGCTACACCATCTAACAAAAAATAAATATGACCGTCAGGAAGGGGTCTTCCACGGATGGATAATAAGGCCACGGATGGCCTTTTTCTTTTTTACAAGCGGATTTGTAGTTCCCGAGCTCGGCGATTCCAAAGAGGCTTAGTCACAAGATTAAACCACGCAAAAAAGCCAAGAAAACAGCCGAAAAAAGTAGTCACACAGGCTTCTAACGTAAAAGCATTGTTTGCAACTGCCAAAACTGAAAACATCAAAAATGATAATCCACCAAAACATAAAGTCATGAGGAATGTGAGCTTTGATGTCATCGCCTCTTTAGGCTCAGGTTTAAGGAATGAAAAGGGCCACCAGATAAAATCTTTATCTGAAATCCAATTGTGCATAAGAGTGATGAGATTAAGTAATTTCATTTCAAGGTATCCATAAGTCCGCCAAAGAAATTCTTTTTAAAATCTTTTACTTCATCTTCTGACATATCACCAAAATTTGTTCGGTCTAATTCTTTATAGCAATCACCTAACTCAACAACAAAGCGTGATTTAAAACGAGGAATCATTTTTCCATACATCTTTCTTTCTTTGGCATAAGTCATAATCAGATTTTTTCTGGCACGAGTGATGCCCACGTAGCAAAGTCTTCTTTCTTCGTTAATATCACTATTGTCTACAATTGTTTTTTTATGAGGCAGAAGCTCTTCTTCCATACCAATCAGAAAGATATTATCGTACTCAAGACCTTTAGACGCATGCAACGTCATGAGGGTCACCTCATTTTTTTTAAATCCGTCACCAGGACCTTGGGCGTCGTGAGCATCAGCAAGGAGAAGTCGCTCCACAAAATTTTTCAAAGTCGCTTCTTCTCCATAACGGTCCTGAAATCTATCGGCTGCCATCATAAAGTTTTTAACATCTTCTTTTTTTCGAGCTGAAAGTTTTGCCTGATCGTAACTCTTGTCAATGAAATCATAGTAATTTAATTCATCGATCAATTGATTAATGGATTGAAGAAGTGGCTGTTCATTAAACACCCTCTGATATTTCTTGATGGTCGAAATAAAGCCCTTTATTCCTTCGTGATCTTCTTCGTCAGCTAGCACCTGATAGAGATGACGTTTTTGCTCGGTAGCTTTTGTCAGATTCTTATTCAGCGTAACTGATCCGACTCCGCGATTAGGTACGTTTAAGACTCTTCTTAGCGCGAGCTCGTCGCGCGAGTTTTGAATTAAACTTAAATAGCCTATGATATCTTTGATTTCTTTTTTCTCGTAAAATTTTTGTCCGCCGATAATTTTGTATGGGACTTGGCCCATTCTTAGCTGATCTTCAAAAGGCGGTACCTGAGTATTGGAACGGTAAAGAATGGCAATGTCAGAAAGCTGAACTCCATGAGACTGAAGCTTAATGATCTCTTCAACGACAATAGCTGCTTCATGGTCAGAATCACCAGTTGCCCACATCTGAGGTTTTTTGCCTTCCATCTGTGACGTGCGCATGGTTTTGTCTTTTCGATTAGCACTTTCTTTAATCACTCGATTCGCAAGATCAAGAATAGGAAAAGTTGAACGATAATTTTCTTCGAGCTTTATGACTTTAGTCTTTGGGTACTGCTTTTCAAAATTTAAGATGTTGGAAATATCAGCTCCCCGGAATCCATAAATCGCCTGATCATCATCACCAACAACACAAATATTTTGATGTGTTGATGTGAGAGCTTCAATTAAAGAAAATTGCAGACTGTTGGTATCCTGGTACTCATCGATCATGATGTACTTGAAACGTTCAGAGTACTTTTTTGCCACTTCAGGAAAATTTTTAAAAAGTTTTACGACAAGAAATAAAATATCGTCGAAATCGAGAGCATTGTAGAATTGAAGTTTTTCTTGATAGAAGTGGTAAACGTACTCTGTTGCACCATCATAATTATTTTCTGGATCGTAGTACTTACTTTTTGGAAATTCGTCGGCAGAAACTCCTTGGTTTTTCAGGAGTCCAATTTTCGACATAATGATGCCGCGATCAAATGCTTTATTTGAGCGATAGTTCTTGAGTCCTTCGCGCACAATGCTCATCTGATCTGCTTGGTCATAAATCGTAAATAAATTGTTGTAACCCAAGTGATGAATATCTTCGCGTAAAATGCGAATGCCTAAAGAGTGAAAAGTGGAAAGAGTTATGCCCTTGCGCATTCTTGAGTCAACCAGATGAGAAACACGCTCTTTCATTTCAGTCGCGGCTTTATTGGTGAAACTCACAGCGAGAATTTGTTTGCCAGGAATACGTAAATTAACCAGCATGTGGGCAATTCTGTAGGTAACCGTACGTGTTTTACCAGAACCCGCTCCAGCGAGGATCAAGACGGGGCCATCCACCGTTTCGGCAGCTTCGCGTTGTTCTGGGTTTAAACCATTCAGGTTAATCATGTGACTCCGAGAATAAAAAAGGGGGGGTAAAGTGTCAAAATCAAAAGACAAAAAAGACCTTACTTTGTATTCTTATTTTACCAGTAAAGGCCATATTTGAGGTTATATGAAGTATTTGATCACATCCGCTCTTCCTTATGCCAATGGGCCTATTCATTTTGGCCATATAGCCGGTGTTTATTTACCCGCTGATATTTTCACAAGACACAAAAAACTTAAAGGCGTTCGTGCTATTCACATTAGTGGTTCTGATGAGCATGGTGTGGCGATCATGCAGAATGCGCAGAAAGCGGGGATTAGTTATCAGGAATACGTAAACAGCTGGCACAAAACGCACAAAGATTTATTTGAAAAATATGACATCAAATTTGATTTCTTCGGACAAACCTCAGCTCCCTATCACAAAACGGAAACGCTTAAATGGTTTAATGATCTTCTTGGAAAAGGGCTCATTGAAAAGAAAGCTGAGCAACAACTTCAATGCCAAGATTGTAAAAATATGCTCCCTGACAGATTTGTTGAAGGGGAGTGCTATGTTTGTCATTACCCAGAAGCGCGCGGGGATGAATGCCCTAGTTGCGGAACTTGGATTGACCCTTTAAAACTTTTAAAACCTGTTTGTAAATTTTGCCATTCAAAAAACGTCAAAGCGATTGATTCCTTTCAGTGGTACCTCATGCTTTCAAAAATGCATGAAAGATTTCAGAAATGGTTTGAAACAAGAAAATCAGTCTGGCGAAAAAACGTTGTTCCTTTTGTTGAATCTCTAACGAAAGACAACTTGGTTGATCGTGCGATTACTCGCGATCTTGATTGGGGGATTGATGTCCCTCTTGCTGAGGCGAAAGGCAAAAAGATCTACGTTTGGTTTGATGCTCCGATTGGTTATGTTTCAAACACAGCTCAGTACTTAAAAGAATCAGGCTCTCAAGAAGATCACATCAAAGACTGGTGGGGAGCGAAAGACGTCACTATCGTCAACTTCATCGGGAAAGATAATATTATTTTTCATGCGATTATTTTTCCTGTGATGTCTATGGGAACAGAATTTGTAAATCCTGTAACCGATCTTCCGGCAAATCAATACGTAAACCTTGAAGGCAAGCAGTTCTCAAAGTCCAAGGGGTGGTACGTAGATGCAGATGAAGCAATCACTCAGTTTGGTTCTGATGCTCTTAGATTCTATCTAACATCTCTTATTCCAGAAACATCGGACTCAAGTTTCACATGGAAAGGATTAGAGCTAAAAATTAATTCAGAGCTTGCTAATAATATTGGAAACTTTATTAATCGTGCGATGAAATTTTCAGCGTCAAAATTCCCCGAAGGAATGAAGCAAGAAAAATTTAAGCCTTTCTTTGATGATCATTTGAGTGAAGTGGAAAAATTTATTAAGGAATACCATGAGCTTCTTGATTCATATCAAATTAAGCGTGGTCAGGATCACCTGATGGGACTTGGCTCTAAGGTAAACCAATTTATTACCGAACGTGCTCCGTGGACTGAATTTAAAGCTGATCCTGAAAAAGCGGCAGAGACCATTGCCATTTCGACTGCCTATGTTTTGGTGATCGGAACATTTTTTGCTCCTTATTTACCGCAACTATCTGGATCAATCCTTTCATACTTTGGACTCAATTCTGAGAGTGATGTGGTTAAGAAAATTTATCAGGGTGATATGAAGGCGCTTAAAGATTTCTTTGCCAAAGACTTTAAACTCCTGGTTGATCCACAGGGACTCGTTCCTAAAATTGACCCTAAAGTTATTGAAGAGCTTGATTTGAAATTAAAAGAGAAAGCCGCTACCTAATACTATTCATTATGGTAGCGAGGATCGATTTTGACTTTGAAATTGTCTTTCGGGTGTAGGGGATCATAAATTGGTTGATCCCAGTTTTTTAATATTTTTCCATTCTGAGCATCAACCAACGCCTTAAAAGAAGTCTCTTCATTTTTCTGATTCTTAAGAGTCACGACCACAGACTCTACAAAGAGGGCGACTCCATCATGATTCCAGACAAAAGAATCAACTTTTCGGATGTTAATTTCTTTTACACTCTCTCCCCCTTGAGCTTTTAGGGATTTCTCAAGATTTGGCTTCCATTGAGGGGAAACCTTATTCGCTATTTTAAGGTCCTTTAACTGTGTGACTGCATCTTTTGCAGGAGGAAGACCCAAAACCTTTTTACCATCTATTGTAAGCGTTTGGGGGTCTATGCGAGGTAAGTTTCTGGCCGGGAGAGTTCCAGAGACTGGAGACTGTGCCTTGTATCTGAAGTAAATGATCATACCAATGACAATGATCAAATTGAAGATCAGGAGTTTCGTTTTTCTAGTCATTTATATCAAAATCAAAATTAATGACCTTGAATGGCTTGGCGCCATTGAGTTCATGATCCATGTAATCATCATTTCCATTCGCTGCATCTGTGTAACAATCAGAACAGTTACTGAAACGTGCGCGCATGCGACAACGGAATTTAGTTCCTGGCGGAATCCATTTGTTCACTTCCATAATCATTAGATTACCAGTGTTGAAAAAACTGTCCTTTGATTCTTTTATCACAGTATCGTGATATGTTTTTTGTGGATCGATTTTTGAAAAGAAAGCGTCGCTCGCACCCGGTAAAAATCTGACCAAGCACTCGTGTGGATTAAAAGTAAAGTCTGGATCCGAGTTACCAGTTGTTGAAAAGCCAAGGCAATCTTTGTCCATCAATGAGAGACCTTGTTTCTTTCGGAATTCGTTTTGAGAAACCCAGCGAGAACTGTTTCCTTCTTCAAGCTGCACAAAGCAAGCAGGCGCAACTGCATCAGTTGGAAATTTATTCAAGCTGTTTTTAAGTAATCTTTTGTAACTCTTGTGACTAGAAGTACAAGTGCGTCCACTTTCTCCACCCTGATCTACAGTTGTAGCTGAATCAATCACACACGGCTTAAAGTTTCCGGTTGCTTCGTCAGTGACGTCTACGTGATCCCAATCATTCGCAATGAGTTGTACACCGGCCATGACACTATTTGAATTATTTAAAAGGTTAGGGATAATAGCAACCACTTCGCCCGGAGAAACCTTAATGTTGTTATTATTGTAAACAGTGCTCGATACGTTTGTTGATAGAGGAACAGTAAAGCCTTTAAAGAGTAATTCTTCTAAGAGTGATTTCATATCAGAGGCGTTATCAATAATATAGAAACCAACACGAGTAGGATTTGCATCCGTTCTAGTTGCTAGTTCAATGAGTTGTTTTGAAACGAGGACTGATTTTCTGCGGTTGTCTTCGGCGACTGTTGTTAATGGTTGACCTGCAAGAGATCCATTAATACTTCCAAATGTTACTGCTCTAGATGTTGTCGAATTTCCATTATCGTTATATGTTCTGAATAACAAGAAGCCGTAATCATCCATCAACTTCTCAGACTCATTTTTATCAAAGTCAGTACAAAGTCTTCCAGAAATAAACTTATAAATGTTTTTTCCAAAAACTTGAGAAAATCGTCTGTAAGTTACCTGGTTCACGACCTGGGTCCACATGTACGAGTTATCTTTGTCTAGATTATTGAAATAGACATTTGGAGTCGTATAACTGAAAGATCCTGAATCAATCCCCTTTGCGTTTAGGTCACCAAGCTCACTCAATGTTTCGGCAAGAGTAAGCATCACATATGAAGTAGCGAGTTGATGGCCACCGTCAGCTTCATCAGAAATCCTACGTTGATTGCCACTGTAAGCGTCATCAGAAATACGACATTGAGATTTAAGAGTTTTTGTTAATGCCACAAGGTAATGAGTCATGATCTGGCCAGAGTAGTGAACATCTTCTGTCAATGAATCAGGATCGTTTGGATCATAGAGTACATATTGTGGATATGATAAACGACCCGTTGAGGTTTCATCCACGCCGGGAATATGCATCGGATGTTCTTCGGAATAGGCTCTGGCCTGAGCAACAGTTCTACCTAAAGCGAATTCGCCAATTCTTCTTTCAGGTTTTGTGACATCAAAAGTCATTACGTAAGAATAATAATCCGCAATACCTTCATTGATCGATCCTGCTTCATCATAACCATATGAACCTAAGTTAGAACGAAGAGGGTGAAATTCATTTGCAGCGAAGCTTCCACTCTTTGATCCATTTCGTAAATTCATCATAACAGAAACAAGGGCATGACCTAATTCGTGGTAGACGATATCCGGATCTTGGATAAAGAAAAAGCCAGGTAACTCAGTAATTCCACCAAAGCACAATGTTGGTCCTGCGGGACTAAAAGAAGCATTTCGATCGAGTTCACACTGAGCATATGAAGTCAGATAATCCGTTTTAAAAAGTTTTTTATCCGGACTCGCCATTGATTTAAACCAGAACATCTCAGTCGAACGAAGATAAGCAGGAATAGATTTTGGATAAAAACTTGGCGAAATTTGAACCTGCTCATAAGCAAAAGTCAGATAATTAAAAAATCGCTCAGTGCCCTTTGCGATATGATAAAGGGCATTTGTCTGATAGAACTCGGGTGAATTGGGTGAAAAAATAAAGGTGCGATCTGGATTTCTTGGAGTCGGAATAGACGCCGTCGAATCTCTCAAAGAATAAATACAGGCATTCTGCAAAGTAATATTCAAACCAAAAAAAGACATGGAACAATTGCCAGTTAAATTCGTATTGTTCGTAACCACTTTTGCTTTAGCATCTAAAAAATCACCCATATTAGCATTGGCCGGACCGTAGGAAGGACCGCCAGCGTAGTAGGGACTATCAGGATAAATGTAGGCCTTGTTATCAAAGCTTCCGTCATTGGTGACGACGTTGCCCCGAACACCTTTACCCGTAATTTCAGTTGGATTACATGCTGAAAGAATTCCCAGAAGCGGGAGTATAAGCAGAAGACCACCCTTGGTGAGTCTATTTCTGAAAGGTTTTATCATCCACTGACGTACCATTTTCATATGAACCTTATCGGCTGAGATGCTAAGATCTCAACCGATCAAAAAAGTCGGACTATCTGCCCATTACTCCTGATGCACCACCAGCTAAGTTTTCAGAGAAAACTTGAAGACCTTTAGCAAAGTTATTTGGACCTGAGTTATCGCCGGCAGCACAGAAAGCTGGTGCCGATTCAGAAGAAAGGACAATCAAGTCACCAGAGGCTTCTAAAATTCTTGAAGCAGCTGAGTTTTTCTCATAATCAGAACAGCTCGATTCTTTACCTGTTGCCTTACCTTTATCATCTCTCGTAATAAAGTCCTTACAACTATCTAATTCAGCGCAAGCGCTCTGTAGTGCACTTCGATTAATGTTATTAGGTGTTGTTTCTGCAGTCGTTGAAGCTGGCGATTGTGTAGAGCTCGCAGGTGGATTTCGTGCAATTCGATCTCTTGCAGTATTTTGCGCTGTCGTTAAAGCCGCCTCGGCTTGTGTATGTGCTAGTTCAGCATTCTCTTTTGCTTCTGCTGCAGTTGTATAAATTCTTCCGAGACTGGCTTTCGCCGCTGCCGGTTCTGCCGGTGCAGTATCAAAGTTGCGTTTTGCTCTTGTCTCCGCAAGAGTTTTTGCATCCAGGTCATCTTTTTTCTTTCTAACATTTTCTTGAGCTGTAATAACAGCATCATCTTGACTGACTGATCTTTCAACCTGACTAGCTGAAGCTGATCCAAAACCGTTTCTTCGACAAGCATTCAATGCTCGTGAACCCTGACTACTACCATTTGAAGTTCCTTGAGTTTGATCACAAAATTCTTGGAATGATCTGGTCGAATTACCAAGTGTTCTTGTAAGGTCTTCAATGTTACCATCACATGCCGGACCAGGGTGACGACCAACACTTCTGTTAAAGCGCGTACAAAATTCTTGCTGTTTTTCGCCAAGCTCTTTTGAGGTTTTGGCAAATTCATCTTGAGCAGCTTTGCGGGCCTGTTCGTTTCTGGCGATGGCTTCGTCGTGTTTTCTAATACACTCGCCGGCAAGGGTGTTAGCTTCTTTTGCCACATCGGAAAGGTTCTTCATCGTCTTTTTCACGTGATCAGCCAACAGACCAGAAGAACCGTTACCACCAAGAATTTGTTCTTGTTGTTTTGATACACTACTCTTGAGGAATTCAATATTTTTCTTAAACATTTCAGCGTATTTGTCCGGATCTTCTAAAAGTAGTTTCCCATCTGGAGAATCCTTCTTGCCCGTTGAGTTTTGGAACTCTGTTAAGTAGCGCTGACCTTCAGGAACTTCACGTTTAATACCAGCAGGTGAAGAGAATCCGGCACCAAACATACCTCTTAGGGCCTCACCGTCTTTCATATAACGAGCAAGGGCAGAGTCGAAAATCTTAACAATGTCTTGCTTGTTTTTTTGGATGAGTGCTTTGTAGTTATTCACTCGAGCTGTTTTTTGGTCGCGAATTTCTTTCACAAAGCCTTCTGCTTGTTTGCTACATGCTTGCATATTTTTAGAACACGAAAAAGCGGCATTAGCACAAAATCCTGGTGCAGATGGATTGAAAAGCTGAGGAGTACAAGAGCCTGGAACAGTATTGTTCGCAACTTCTGGTCCGCTACATTCGATAAGCTTTTTGCGGATTTCTTTTTTAATGTCTCCAGCTTGAGTCTTTGCAAATGTTTTGAAATCAGTGTTTAACTGACGAAGTCTTTGGATGGCACCTGCTCCCGATAGTTTATTGCCGAGTTTATTTACCTTAAACTGAGCATTACAGTTTCTGATAATGTTAGAGAAGTAAACACTTGGAGAGCCGATGTTTGAAGCATCTACTACTCGTGTAGTGATTTTTCCGCTCTCGTCTACGTCCTGGACTTCGTAAAAATTTTCCATTTTCATGACGTAACGATTTCCTTGCTGGCCCTCAAGAGCTTTGAGGTCCGTAAGTTTTTTCTCAATTGTCGATTCATTGTCATCTAGAATTTCCTTGAGTTTATCTTTTAAAAAGTTTGAAGCAAATTCGTTGGCGTGTTTTGATCCGCTTGGATCGTAGATCTTATCCATGAGTTCTTTTCTTGTGCCAACAGAGCTGAGTGTCTTTTGTAGACAGCCGTTTTTAACATTATTTTCAAGAGCGTTAACTTCAGCTTCAAAGTTAGCTGAGTTGAGTCCACCCATTAAGCTCAGAGCTTTCTCTGAACCTTTAAGTTCGCTCGCAATTGTTGCCTGGTCTTCAGCAAGCTTCGCAAATTTTTCAGTATACTTAGTTTGAACATCTGAGAACATATCAAGTCTGATGGAATCGTTAACACCGCTCACAGAGCTGATTGATCCTGGGACACTCTTTAAGAAATCACCATAGGATTTTGGATCGCGACCTTGAGTATTGAAGTTTAGTTCAACTTGTTTTGAGATTTTGTCGGCAACACTATTAATGTCTTCTAAAACTGCAGCGTGTGATTGAGAATAAGACTCACCAGAGTACTTACCAATTTTTTGAGTGAGCTGATCTTTTAAATTTCTATTGATTGAATTTAGACCCGTGCTACGACCCAAGTCATTTAGCTTTTCACCAGAGAACATTGAATTACAGGCAGGGTTATTAAAGCGTTTTGAAAAGTCGAATAGGTCTGGTTTTTTAGAACGAACTTTATCAGCGATATCAGAATCACCATCGAGGACAGCAACAGCTTCCTCAATAGCATCAAGATCGAGTCGAGATTTTTCACGAAGCTCGTTTTGCATAGCTTCGAAATTCGTTGTTAGTTTATCAAGCTCATCCATGCGGTAGTTAAAGAATCCATTCAAAATAGTCATGGCATTGTTCATACAACCAATACCAAACGCTTGACCGTCAGAGTTTGAATCGGCAGTGAAGTTCTTGTACATCTTATTAATCTGAAAATACTGGTTATGGTAAGTGAAGGCCTGATTAAGCTGCGAGCCTTGGTCAACACCTACGTCATCTTTTATACCAATTCGACAAACTTCAGGTTTAGCATCGTGAAGAGTTGTAGGCAGAGTTTTACACTCCAAGAGGTTTGGATTGATGTTACTTTTTGCGAGGTATTCACCAAGCCCAGGAATTTGAGAAAGTTTTTGAGGATTAAAATATTTATCAGCTTGAGGCTGCATTTGTTCGTTAAGTTTTTGCATGTCACCCCCCATTTGAGGAGACATACCGCTATTTGGGTTCATCATTCTGTTAGCTTGATTCCAGATATTTCCCGCAGCTTGTAAACCAACTTGGAGCGCCTCGGCTGTTGAGTTAACGGTTTGCGCTGCTTGCGTAGTTGCTGATACGGTCTGCGCTTGCACTGAGGGGATTATGGGAGCGACCATCAGTTCTAAGCTGAGAGTAACAGCGAGGATTGAGGTCAATTTTTTCTGCTTCATGAGAGTTCCCTTTAATAATCTGTATCTTCTTGTTTTTCGGTATTTTCACTGAAAAAACTTAGAGATAGCGAGTAACCTACAGATGCGCTCTTCCATTATTGTAGGTGCAGGCTTGGGGCTTACCTAGGAAAAGCTCCCAAGGCTCTAATTTCTTGGCAATTCAAAGCAAAAAAGTGAAACTAAACTAGTGTAATTTCATAGGTTTTTAAGAGGGTGTGAACCGTGCTCAGTAAGTGGTTTAAACGAAAATCAGTGCCCAGTAATGATGGCGACAGTCCGTCCAAACTAGAAAAACACCAATACATCAAAGTCTTTGAACTTGAATTAAGTAATATGGAGGATTCTCCCGTTTACGAATTGAGGAATCAGTTATCGATTGGAAGTGAGATCGGAAACATCATTATTTCTGATCCATCTGTCTCTCCCAAACACGCGACCTTTATTTTGCAAGAAGACGTTGTTTCCATTATCGACCATGGAAGTATCGCTGGTACGAGTGTGAATGGGAAAAAAATCGCTCCCGGGAAATACATCATTTTAGAAGAAAGCGATGTCGTGAGCGTGGGTGACCTTGAAATTAAATTAAAAGCGGCCACTGTTTCTGTGCCGATTGAATCCATTCCTGAAGTTCCTGAAGAAGAGGAAGTTCCTTTAGAGAAACCAAAGCCTGTCGCAAAGCCACCCAAAAAACAATTTGATGCCAAAGAGCATCTAAAAAAGACAGCGACTAAGAAACCCACTAGTTTTTCTATCAGCACGACCTACGCTACAAATGCCTTAGTCCGAGTTTTTGCAGTTTTATGTGATCTCGTTCTTTCCTATTCTTTATTAGTCATCCTCATGCCCTTTGATGAGTTCAGAAATTTTATCGATTTTATTCCAGGATTTATTGGCTCACTTCTTGATGTCGAGTGGAAAGCCTTATGGTCTGGTGTCATGGAAGATTATGGATTCATTGCGGAGATGCTCAATGATGCGTACCAGTTTTTTTCTGCGACATTTCACTTTGGTCCACTTCTGATTATTTTTGTTTTAAATCGCCTCATCACAACTTTGCTCCTAGGTGTTAGTTTTTCTGAGTTTGCTCTGGGTGTGAGAGCGAGTGGAAACAAAATTTGGGCAAGAGTAGGCGGAATCATCCGTGTCTTAGTGGGAGTCCTGACGGGGCCTTTTATTATTTTTGATATCTCGGCCATCGTTTCAAGAAGAACACTTAAAGAGTTTATTACTTTCACAAATACTTATCTTTCGTCGAAGTTTTTAGCGATCCTAGGTATTATTCTTTTCCTGCCTTTAGTTTTAGCTTTGGCGTTATTTGCACCACTCATTCAGGGATTTGAACCTCCTGAGCCGATCTTAGTTAATGATAGGGTTGATCAAAGAGTAAAAGTTAAAGTCCAATCTGCCCAAGGAGCATCTCAAGAATTAATATTGGTCACTGATAAATCACAGTCGTTAAAATTTGAGCTAGCGTATGATCCGACTGAAGTAACTATTATTCCAAGTTTTAAATTTCAAGGAATTAAAAATAAGCTTAATTTGAAAAATAGTTTAATCTTTTATCAGCGAGACCTTCAAAGACCTGTAGAACTTGAGGTTTTTAAAAAATTTGATTTAAAGCAGCTTCTTGGTATCGGATTTAAGGGAAACTTTCTTCTTTTTGATAAGTATCCACAGATTTATAACTTAGTGTACTCACCGGCGATGGTAAATCCATCGTATAAACTTTCAAATGATGTGAAATCTCAAATCGCTTTTGCAAATGAGTTTGTCCAGTTTACAAAAACTGCTTTCTCCCTATCAGGGGAAAATGCTCTAGATATTATGCAAGAAGAGACATTACTTATTAAAGGACTTGTGGATTACAAATCTTCTTTCTTGTCTTTAATTGAATACAAAGATTTTGATGAAATTGGTTTTATAAAACTTGGAAATATTATTTTCATGAAAATTACCTACAAGAAGCAAAAGCCCTTTGATTTAATCATTCCGTTGATAAAAAATGATGGGAGAATTTTTAAAATTAGCTATGATAAAAAAGAAAATCTAGGCGCCGTTTCCTCAAAGTTTTATAAATTTAATCTTGTAAAAAGTAATTGGATACCTGACTTGGTTTCAGCAGAAAAAGAATCCATGTCGGCTTTAGAAGTTTTTGATCTTTTTTCCACTGAAAATTTTAAGAATAAACTATCTTCGCTTGATAAAGCTCAGGCCCTCTATGCTTACTATTTTGAAGCATCAGGTGCTATTCTCAAAAAAGCAGATCCGATCGAGCTCGAGCTTTGGAAATCTAAGCTAGAAAATATCCCCAAATTATTAGAAGCCATTCCTTCAAAAACTCTTCAGGAAGGCGAAGAAGACCCAAGATTAAAACTTATGCAGAATTTTAGGGATATTTTGGATGCTCTCCAGAACAATAATATTGAGTATTTTGGAATGACTCAAACGACTACAGTTTAGGAACCAGAATGAATTTCATCGAAGCAATTGTTTATGGTCTCATTCAAGGCCTATCTGAGTTCCTTCCCGTCAGCAGCAGCGGTCACCTTGCCTTATTACCTTATGTGATGAACATAAAAGACCCAGGTGTGGTTTTTGATCTTATGATGCACTTTGGGACAGGTCTTGCTGTTATTACTTATTTTCGTCATGATCTCATTCGATACGCTAGATGTATGACACCATCTCTTGTTGATTTTAAAGTTGGGGGAGAAGATCGTTGGTTTGTTCGTAATTTTATTCTTTCAACTTTTGTCAGTATCTTTTTTATTCTACTTCTCATCCCTGTTTCTAAAATGGCGAGAGATCCTTGGTTTATCATTTTTAACCTTTCTTTTTTTGGTGCACTTCTTTGGTTTGCGGATTGGAAAAATCTTAAGAGTAAATATTTAGAGTCTCCTATGACTTCTGGCTTTCAGCTCAGGCTTGCTTTCCTGATTGGAATGGCACAAGCCGTGGCGATTTTTCCGGGGGTGAGCCGATCGGGAATTACGCTGACTGTCGCTCTGCTTTTAGGAATGAGGCGGAAAGAGGCTGGCTCTTATTCATTTCTTTTATCTCTGCCGATCATTTTTGCTGGGATTTTAAAAGAAGTTCCTGACCTCATCAAAACATCAAGTAATGATTCTCTGCTGGTACTGTTTGCAGGGATACTTACTTCTTTTATAGTAGGTTGGGCGACCATTCATTTTTTCATGAAACTCATAGGTAAAATCCAGTTGAGTTATTTCGCTATTTATAGATGGATTTTGGCCTTGATCATGGCCTTTAGTTTATCTTAATTGCCCTGGATTCCTCAGGGTACGCAGTAAACGTGGTTGTTCCAGCGAACACCGGCATCAAACAGCGATCCTACGTTTCCAGTTTCAGGATTGTTATCCACTGAATCTGTACGATAGTTAAAGCGACGTGAAGTCGTCGATGTGTCTGCCGGTTTATAAACGCCGCCGTTTATAGGTATCGAAAGTTGACTAATGGCCACACCCATTATGGCATTTCCAGAGCAGCATAAATTTTTCTGTGCTGCCATTAATTGAACCTGACCTGGATCTTTAATGTAACCTGTTTTCATATCGTACGCAGAGTCAGGTAAACCTCGACCTTCAGATGAAACGTAGCGATTTAGATACACTGTCAGGTCTGTATAATCTGGTAAGCAACATCTCTTAGGTCCATTCAAGTTTGCTGCTAAACCAGTACAACATTGTCCTGCTGTGACTGAATCAGGAACTTCTTGACCTGATGGAATACAGCAATTGAACTCATTTTCAGAAAACACTTTTTTCATCGAATTCTTATTTGTATTTGTTGAATCCAAGTTTAGTTTAAAGTAGCTGGCCGCGGAGTAGTAAGATCCGTCTGTATCTGAGTAATCTGCTGAAGCTCCAGGAGCACCAACCGCTAGAGTCACTTGTTTATTTTCAGAATCAGTCAGTGGGCTTCCCGAAGTTGAGTTTGGAATACCAGCTGCAATTGCCGTTTGAGTGTCACTCACAAGTTTAAAAATTTGATCAGGAGTTTTAATCGCAACCTGTGGAATGCCTACTAACTCTAAAGAACCTGCAAAAGTTAGATACTTCGTTTCTTCTGCTGGTAGAAGAGATTTTACTTCACATGACTGATTTAAATATTGATCGGTATCACAGTGGAAAGGTTCATCACCCACGGGAGGGACAATAGTCGTCTCATCGTCTCGCGCCCAGCTCACGTGTTTAAAAATAGCTTTATCAATGACTTGTGTTTTATCTTTCGCAAAAGCGTGACCACCACCATTTTCGGTCGCAAAACTTCTCACCCAATGCTTAGTACAACAAGTTCTGGAATTAACTGTATCCAAAGTTTTAAATTGTCCAAGGATTTGCTTCATACGATCTGTTGCTCCCGTAGAAGAAGCAATAGACAAGGCAAAAGGTTTTGTTGGTAGTTCAGAAATATCACATGTCATTTTATCGTAAGCACTGTGAACGCGGGAGTATCGTGACGAATTGCTAAGAGTCGTATTCACGCCAGCGACTTGGATGCCACCTGTTCCGTTACACCATTTATATGGTGAAGTATCTGTCTGTGTATAGACAGTAAATGTTTTTCCAAATTCACGACAACAACTATTTTTTCTTATATCAAAATCTGGATTTTTGATCCCGGCCGAAAGCATTTTAAAATCAGGGTTTCCACACACAAGATCTTCTTCCCAATATTTTGCTTCTGCGACGTTCAATACTGTTGAGAGATTCGCAGCGCGCGCTTTACTTGCAATAACAGGGGAAGGTGCGCATTCCATCTCCGTAAAACAAGATGAGCCTGGAGCTCTCAGACAAGCATTCTTTTGATAACCAATTGTTGTAATAGTTGAACCATTCGTTGAACTAAAAATATTTTGATTTTTCATCAAAGTAAGATCAAGAAGGTTTGAAGATAAGTTCTGTGTGATTGTAAATTTATTAAGAGTTACGTCACCTAGTGGGAGATCATAAGTTTGTATTAAAATGCCAGCAGCATCGGTTGCCGGGCAAGCATTGAGTGACTTGATACTCGTTACAGATGAAGAGGCAGGTCCCACGCTATAGAGTTTATCTGAAGAATCTATGCGGTTAGCAGGATGCTTAGCATTTAAATCAAACGTATCAATTGCGCCGTTGACGTCTTTACCTGGAATACAGATCGCGGTGACTTTATTTATAGTGAATGCATTCGTGACAGCAGAAGGAACGTTCTTATTTCCATAATAATCAAAGGGACGAAGAATAACTCTTGCACCCATACCAACTGTGTCAGTAGGGTTAGGTGAAGCTACTGCTGCATTTTGAGCTACTGGTGTGTTTGCAAAGCGAGCTATTGAATCATTGAATCTATTTGAGGTCGTAAGTGGAGTACATGAACTATTAGAAGAGCACATGAGTGTTCCGACAACTGTTGATCCACTGAAGTTTTGTGCATTTGGTGCAAGATCCAGGTTACTTAAGCAAGGAGCACCTTTACCACGGTACATACACCGTTTTGTTTGTCCGTTTGATCCACCAACAATCGATAAAAGAGATCGAAAATTATTACCTATAATTTCAGACCCATTCGCATCAAAGAGTGGCCAGTTTGTATTTACTGATCCAGTATTTTGGCAGGTATAATCATAGCCAAGTTGTCTGAAGCAATCATTGTCGTTAGAGCAAAAGTGAGACTTCTGACATTGGGCTCCGTCTGTTTCTGTATCATGGTCTGGAATGGCAGAGGAGAATGCTGTTGTTTCAGAAACTGTGACATTAAAATTACTATCGACGTTTAAGTCTCCTGCGTAGGCATTAACCGCGAGGTATAACTTTCCAGTTGAGGCCTTAATACGTCTTTGGTTTCCGAGAGAGAACCATGAGACCCCATCAAATGATCCGATGATTGATCCGTAATCAAAACCATACCAGTCACGATTATATCCATTTGCAAAAAGGAAATGTTGGCCGGCGAGACGACTTCGACGCTGATCTCTAGGTGTTGCAGCAGTTACATGTGTCCAAGGGATCATTGTTGCTGGAACAAAACAAGCACGACCATAGTGAAGATCGTCTGCACGGTAAAGACTGGTGTTGTTTTCCCTGCGAGATTCATAATTATCTGGTGCGTATCCGCCACCTTGTCCACTAAAGTTTTGTGGGAAAATTTTCTGAAGGGCAGTGTAATAATCTGAACCGCAAGTCGTGCAGCTTGAAAAAACCCCAGAATTCACTAAGAGATCGTAAAACTTATCTTTTTTAACTTTTACCATCTTCGCAGGGCGAGCAATAAAAGTGCCTGTCTTAGCGAATGATCCATAGATTTCGTTGAAGCCAACGTATTGAGTAACGTTGTTTGGTTTTAGAATGTCATTATTTGTGTACGCAAAAGCTTTACCGTTTGAATGGTTTTCCTGGTCTAGTGCGTTTCCATAGTCTTCGTCGTAGCTCACGCCATTTGCATCGAAGTAGCGATGAGCAATATTCTTATTTGATACAAAGACTGTTTGGTTTGCCGGTGGCTCAGTGGATGTTGCAGTTGCATAAGAACACTCGTAGTTTACTACCGCAGTATTCTCAGTATTCATAAGTGGTTTTAAATTACATTTTGCGTTTGCCGTACAAGTACAAATTGTATTCACTTTTTCTTGTGCCGCAGTTCTTGATTTTAAAAGATTCGCAGCAAAAGAAGAGTTCACAAAATACGTTATTTCAATATTCTGATTCTGAAAGAGAGTATAGGTGCCTGAAAAAATGATTCTGTTAGGAGACTGTGCCTTTGACCAGGTTGTCGTATCTTCTGGGACAACGACGCCACTTACTTTAATGATGATACTTGCATCATTAGATGTGTCAGCGTATTCAGGCAGAATAAATACCCGGGAAGAATCATGATACATTGTGGATTTATTATCTGAAAAAGATTGTATATAAGTCTTGGTACATTTCGCTAAAGTCGAGCCGACCTTTTCGCAAGTACCATCAATTTTATAAGTCAGATAGAGATTGTCATCCTGAGCATTGCTCGGCGCTTGTGCCGTTATATTAACTGATTGTGCAGTTGAAAGCTCATCGTTAGCATTCGTCGAAGGTGATGAGCTAAACGTTCCCAGAGTTAATGGGATATTGTTTCTTTGATCATAAATAACTTCTCCAGCGTAAGAGATCTTAACAATATTGTTTACAAGATCGCCTTGTCCTAGATTCGTATTTACAGTTGAAAAGTTAATATCATCTGTAAAACCGCTGGCCGCAGGAGAAAAATCTCCAGGAATCGCTTCGCTTGCATCGGTAAATTTGAGAGTACAAAATGAAAATTCGCCGTCTACTTTATTAATACAGTCATAGAGTTGTTTTAATTCTTGAATGCGTATCAAGGCTTCATATTCAGGGTCAACTGTTGGACCACCGTTTGATCCACCTGTGCTGCCATCAGGGCGAGTTTCACAAACAAAATAAAATTGTGGATAAACAACAAATCGATCTGGGTTTAGTCTTACATCTTCTTGAGCGGCATCAAAACCAGGAAGTGTCATCGTCCCAGGTTTTACTGCACCATCATTTACACACTGAGAGGCAAGACAACAATTAAAACCTCTGGCCCTACAAGCAGTTGATTCCGAGCAACTATTTCCAGATGAAGTTGTGCTACCCGAAAGAGTTAAGATTAATGAGTTAACTTGTACTGTAGGAACTTGTTCACCATTAACGAAATAGAGTTGGAGTCCTGAACTTGTCACAGTTGTTGTACAAGTTGCACATAACTGCGAAAAGCTAAAAAAAGCCGATGGGGAAGTCGCATTACTAAAAAGAGTGGTTGTTAAATTGTAACTTAAGCAATCATTTTGGTTAGCTGTATCGTTTGATGGCTCTACTTGTAGATAAAACTCGGTTGTTTTATTTACGAGATCTGTAAAAGATTTTGGCTTGGCCGTCATGATGAGAAATTTATCGGCTCCGGGGGTGAAATTATATTTGCCGATAAGACAAAATTTCGTTGTTGTTGGTAATATTCTTAAATATTGTGAGAGCGTTTTACCGCGAATAAGAAATGAATCTGAGAAATCGACAGGAATTGAAACATTCGTTGTGGATCTGGTTGCCCCTTCCTGGATGAAAGTTGTGGCCAGTGGGAATGTCGGTTCCTGATAGGTTGGAGTTGTGGGAGTACCTGGATTATTTGCCGAATTACTTTCTTCAATACTTGGTGTCGAAGTTTGAGGCATACAAGAATAAAAGCAGAAGAGAGCTACTACAATTAGCGCGTGTGTGATTTTAAAAATGGAGATCTGCTTTCTCGAGTTCAACATCCGTGTCATCCCTCTCTATGGTTAACTATCGGATTTTTTAACGGTTTTTTTAATTTGTTTCTCTCTCAGATAACTATTTTAACTCTCTCTTTATATGAGCGTGCAAGAGTAGTGTTAAGTGTTCGATTTCGCGTAGTCTAAGCGTTGCTAGGCAGGCAAGAAGTGCCGCTTAAGAGTGGCTTACTAAGCAAACTTTTCCAATTCTTCCAAAAGGGCGTGAAGGGCGGCCTGAGAAAATCTTAGTTTTAAGGTCTCGCGATCACCTTTAAAAGTGAACAGCTCCGCACTGGTTGGACCTAGGTTGATGGATTTTCCGATGCAAACTGAACCCACTGGGAACTTAGCATTTCCTCCTCCTGGTCCAGCATATCCTGTGGTTGAAATAGCGATATCAAGACTAAAATTCTTTTTCAATCCTTCTGCTAATTCTTGAGCTGTTTCAAGACTCACGGCCGTGTGTTTTTCTAATGTGTTTCCACTTACACCAAGCACATGTTGTTTAATTTTTTCATCGTAACAAATAACTGATCCCAGAAAACACTGACTGCTTCCAGAGATATTTGTTATGCGATGAGAGCACAGACCTCCAGTTGCGGATTCAGCAAATCCAAAACGAACTTTTTTCTGATTGGCGAGAGTCACAATTTTTTCTTCTAAAGATTCAGGCCCGTAGTGCCAGACACTTTTTTTGACAGGAGAGTCATCAATGATTTTCATGACTGCTGCAATACTTTTTTCCATCTCATCATTGGTTGTGGTTTTTATTTTTACGCCAATATCAACACCCATGACATTCGGTAGAGAACTGATTTCCCCAAATTTTTCTAATTTTGCCCAGAGAGTAGGATCGACTTCTTTAAATATTTTTTCTTCTGGTACTTTTTTTGTACGAATAACAACATGTCCCAAGACTGAATTTTTATCTCTTTTATTTTCGATCAAAGTTCGAAGATGATCTTGCAACATCGTTTGCAATTCTCTTGGAACGCCAGGTACTGAGAATAAATATTTATCAGAATGTTCTGTATAAAATCCAGGTGCGAAGCCAGAGCTGTTACTTAAAGCAATAAATCCTTGAGGCAGGAAACAGTAGCCGTGATCTTTTCCCGGAAACTGTCGATCAAATCGCTTATAATTATCATCAGCAACTTTGAAGGCTTCGGGGGAGAATTCAATCGGTCTTCCCAGAAATTCAGCGATCGTTTCTTTTGTAATATCGTCTTTTGTGGGTCCCAGGCCTCCCGAAGTGATAACCAGATCGCAATCGCTAAATAAAGACTTTAGTGCATTTTGGATGGAGGTCTTATCATCACGTGCCACCATCGCTCTATTAATCTCGAGGTGATAGGGCCTTAAGAACTCCGCCACGAGCTTAGTATTTGTGTCTGAAATTTTTCCGTCAAGAACTTCACTGGCAATAACTAAGAATCCAATCTTCATAAGCACCTCATTTGAGCTTAATAAATATAGAATTAAAAACTTTGATTTTCCATGTTGCATAATGTAAAAAGCCCAACATAATGCCTAAGAAGTATCAATTTGAGCTGCCCTTTGATGTGAAGCTCGAAACATTCGTTAAAAAGACCTATCCCGAAATCCGGGAATACAGAACTGTATCTAAGAGTCTGGATGCCCGAGGTGCCCCTCGAGGCAAAAAACCTATCTATCATTACATTCTTGATGCTTTAGTTACCATAGAAGACCAGTTTGCAGGTGCCGAACAATTTCCCAAGTTAAGTGGCATGCGTTCAAGACCAATTATCATTGGGGCGGGGCCTGGTGGATTGTTCTGTGCTGTTCGTTTAGCTGAATACGGAATTAAAAGTATTGTGATTGAAAGAGGCGATGATGCGTCCAAAAGAATGCTTCGTATCGCAAAATTCTGGCGTTATGGCGTTATGGATCCCGAAACAAATGTTTGTTACGGCGAGGGTGGTGCCGGACTTTATTCAGATGGAAAGCTCATTACCAGAATTAAGTCGGATCTTGTTTCTTACGTCATGGAAAAATTCGTTTCGTTTGGCGCTCCTCCTGAAACGGCTTATGAGTCTAACCCTCATTTAGGTTCGAATAAAATACGAACGATTATTACTCAGATTTCAAATTGGCTAAGAGATCAGGGATCTGAGCTTCGCTACAATACGAAGGTCACAGAAATTTTAACTGAGGGTGATAAAGTCACTGGCGTAAAACTTTCTACCGGTGAAACTATTCTTTCGGACCACGTGATTTTGGCCACGGGCCATTCTGCTCAGGATCTTTATCGTCACTTAGAAACGATAAAAGTGGCGATGAAAGCAAAAGACTTTGCGATTGGTGTTAGAATTGAGCATCCTCGTCGTTATATCGATTCACTTCAGCATGGTTCGTTTTGTGCAGCTCCGGAAATGGGGTCTGCTCGTTATCGCTTAAGCTGGCATGATAAATGGACTGACCGAGGAGTTTACAGTTTCTGTATGTGCCCAGGCGGTTATGTTCTTTCAAGCGGAACAGAAGAAAATGGAATCGTCGTCAATGGCATGAGTAACTATGCCCGAAATTCTCCGTGGTCCAATGCCGCCCTAGTGGTGTCAGTAAAATCGGAAAGAGACTTAAAAGATAAAAGCTTAATGGCCGGTCTAGACTTTCAGCATGATGTGGAAAAAAAGGCTCATGAGCTTTCAAAAAAATACGCAACAGGCAGAGAGTTGCCCGCGATGACGATTAAAGAATTCATGGACGGAAAGCTTAACGATAAGCCTCTGCCTAAAACCTCATCGCCATCGGGCATTTTTAAGGCCGACATTCGCCAAATCTTTCCAGATTTTGTGGTCGAGCATTTAAAAAAGGGACTCAAAGAATTTGATCGGGATTTACCTGGTTTCATTTATGAGGATGGTCTGTTGATTGCGCCAGAAACACGAACTTCCGCACCCTTAACGATCCTTCGAGATAAAAAAACTCTTATTTCCGTTTCTCATCAAGGTCTTTATCCCTGTGGGGAAGGGGCCGGCTATGCCGGAGGAATCACCTCAGCTGCCGTAGATGGAGTTAAATGCGCTCTCAGTATTTTAAAAGTTGAAGGCCTTTTAACTTAACTTTAACTCGTCATTTCAAACCTTTTCTATTAGAGTAGCCCCACTCAACACAAAGGTATTTAAGCATGAAATTAAAGAACATCGCTATCGTAGCGCACGTGGATCACGGGAAAACAACTCTGGTCGATCAACTCCTCCGTCAGTCGGGATTATTCTCGGCACACGAAGCCTTAACTGAACGAGTTATGGATTCAGGCGATCTTGAAAAAGAACGTGGGATTACCATTAAAGCAAAAAACTGTGCCATCGTTTGGAAAGATACAAAAATCAATCTTCTAGATACTCCTGGTCACGCCGATTTCGGTGGTGAAGTTGAACGTTCTCTCATGATGGTTGATGGTATTCTTCTTTTAGTTGATGCCTCGGAAGGTCCACTTCCACAAACTCGTTTCGTTTTATCTAAAGCACTTGAGCGCGGTATTCGCGTTGCTGTTTATATCAACAAAGTTGACCGTGCCGATGAACGTATCGATGAAGTGAAAAACGAAGTTGAAGATCTTCTTTTAGAAATTGGTGCAAACTCAGGCGTTGAAGTGAACATGGATATTGCCTTCATGTACGGTTCAGGTCGTTCGGGTTACGCCTCCCTTGATAAAAATCGTCGCGAAGGTAGCTTAGAGCCGATGCTTGATTTCTTAGTCAGCGATTATTACCCAGCTCCGGTAGTTGACGTCAATGGTCCTGCTCAGCTTCTTGTGACGAACCTTTCTTATTCAAACTACCTCGGTGCTTTGATGGTTGGTAGAATTCAGCGCGGAACAATCCAGAGTAACAAGCAGATCATGTGGATCGGTAAAGACGAAAAACCAAAAACATTTAAGGTCACATCCCTCCAGATCTTTGCGGGTCTTGGTATGGCGACTGTTGAAGAAGCTCAGGCCGGAGAAATCGTTATTATCTCTGGTTTTGAAAATGCTGAAATTGGGGATACGCTTTGTGATCCTCAGAAACCTGAAGCTCTTCAGCGTATTGAAGTTGAACCACCAACAGTATCAGTACAGGTTTCAGTAAATACTGGACCGATGTCTGGTAAAGAAGGGGAGTACTTAACTTCACGCAGACTTGAAGAGTTTTTGATCGATGCTATCCGTAAAAACGTTTCGTTAAAATATGAGCCGACTAACGATCCAAAAGTTTTCATTTTGAAAGCTCGTGGAGAGTTGCAAGTTGCTGTCGTGTTCGAAGAAATTCGTCGTGAAGGCTTCGAGTTAATGATTGCTCGTCCTCAAGTTATTACAAAAGATATCGACGGTGTACTCATGGAGCCGTTTGAAAGATTAGTGCTCGACGTTCCCAATGAATCAACTGGTGCTATCACTGAAAAAATGGCGATCCGCAAAGGTAAACTCGAAGCGATGTCACCATTTGGTGAAGGCCGCACGCGTATGGAATTTCATGTTCCTTCACGAGGTCTTATCGGTTACCGTTCAACGTTCCTGACTGATACAAAAGGTTCAGGACTCATGTCTTCTTACTTCGTTGGTTATGAACCATACGTCGGTAAAATGCTTGCTCGTCAAAATGGTGCACTCATTTCTGACAGAGCTGGAAAGATGACTCCTTACGCTCTCTTCAACGTTCTTTCTTCTGGTAAGCAATTTGTTATGCCAACTGAAATGACATATGAAGGGATGGTCGTTGGTGAGTCAACTCGTCCGAATGATTTGAACTTAAACGTTTGTCGTGAAAAGCATCTCACTTCTGTTCGTACAGCTGGTAAAGATGAAAACGTTATTCTTCCGCCAATTCCTAACCGTACTCTTGACTGGGCACTTGACTGGATTGATGAGGATGAATGGGTTGAAGTAACACCGAAGAGTATCCGTATCCGTAAAAAAGAACTTGATCAGAATAAACGTAAAGTAACTCGTTAATAGAAAAAAGGGAGCTTGGCTCCCTTTTTTTTATCCTACTCACTCAGTTATCCTCTTGAACACTTGCGACATCACTCCTCTCATGGCTTTGGGTATAATCAATACAACAGTCTGCTCATGCACTTCAAAAACAGAGGAGAGGTTTATGAAATTTTTTGTATTATCAGCGATGCTACTTTCTACGGGACTATTCGCTCAAGCTCTATCAGGCAATGGTCAGGCGGCTCCCTCTGGCACGAGTCTAATGGAACCGCAAACAATGGGGACGTCGACATATTCAAATTCTGAATCAACGACGAGTCAGTCAGGAATGATCAATAGTTCGGGAGTGACCACTGATCAAATGAATACTTCACCAAACGCTGCTCCAACAACAGAAGCAGAGTTAAACGATGATGCCACTTTATCAACAGGTGAAGTTTACAAAACTGGACCCTACACACGAGAAGGAACTTTTGGCCCTAGAAAGCCTGATGAAATTCAGGCACAGGAAGAAAATGCACTTGATTACAGTACAACTCCGTCGAGCCGCACAACGACTCCTTTAGGGCCAAACAAGAAATAACGAGCAGTTAAAGTTTACCCCTCCCTAATCCGATAAGGATGATGGAGGCTTTCATGAAAATACTTCTTTGCACTTTGGTTCTTGTTTCATCAGTTGCTTGGTCAAAACCCACCATTAATTTTAATCAGGCGTTGCAAGAAGATCTTCAAAATGAAGTGAAGGATGACGAGAAATTTAAAAAAGAAGCTTTCCGTGGGCCTGCGTCCGTTGAAACAGAAAAAGAACAAATTATTGATGAATCATCACAACTAGATAAAAACGCCAGACAGATTGGACCGAATAAATGGTGAGGATTTCTCCCCACCATCTTATTTCGTTATTTACTTAACAACTTACTAAAAAAATCCACCGGAATAGGAAAGAAAGTCGTAGAACTATTATTAGTTCCAGCGATCTCTCTCATCGTTTCAAGATAACGAAGGGTGATAGCGTCTTTCTGACCACCAAGCACTTCAGCGGCTTCAGCGAGTTTCTTCGAAGCTTCAAATTCCCCTTGAGCAGAAATGATTTTAGCTCGCTTTTCACGTTCAGCTTCAGCTTGCTTTGCCATCGCTCTTTGCATTTCAACTGGTAGATCGATTGCTTTTACTTCTACATTTGAAACTTTAATCCCCCAGGCCTCAGTTACTTCATCAAGAATACTTTGAAGTTTGCCGTTGATTTGATCGCGATGAGAAAGGATTTCATCGAGCTCGTATTGTCCGACAACTGAACGAAGAGTTGTTTGCGCAATTTGCGCAGTCGCGTGATAGTAATTTTCCACGGCAATAATGGCATGCTCTGGATTGCTTACTTTAAAATAAACGACAGCATTTACTTTCAAAGTAACGTTGTCTTTCGAAATAATATCCTGTGCAGGAACGTCCATCGTCACAAGGCGAAGATCTACTTTGACCATCTTTTCAAGACCTGGAATAAGAATGATAAGCCCCGGACCACGAACTCCAGAAAACTTTCCTAGCCTGAAGATAACACCCCTTTCATACTCATTAAGAATTTTGAAAGTGCTAAACAGGATTAACCCTGCAAAGATAATAAAAGGCAAAAACGTCAGAGACATATGAACTCCTTACAAGTTTAGAAATCTTTTTTTACTTTAATCATTAATTTTTTAGCATCAACATCTATTACTGCGACAGATTCATTCTCATTTAATGATTCATCTGATAAGGCACGCCAGATTTCGCCACGGACTTTAACTTGATAATCTCCAGCCGTTGTTTTTGAAAGGACAACCCCTTTTGAACCAACAGGTAAGAAAAAATCTTTTACTTCTTTCTGATTTTTACTATCACGCCATAAGTACCAGACGAGTCCACCAACTCCAGCAGCAACACCCGCCAGTGTTGATAAAATCACAGGATACTGAATACTGATGAAACCGGTATCGCCCTTGAAGAGAAAAAGAGAACCAACGGTGAAGGCTATGAGACCTGCGATGGAAAGTAGTCCATAGCTCACAACAAACACTTCCAGGATGAGGAGAAAAATCCCCGCTGCAATCAGACCCATTGAACCCCAGTCCAGAGGTAAAACCTGAAAAGCAATTCCTGCCAGGATGATAAAACAAACACCAAACGCCCCAGCGATGTAACCACCGGGTGCCTGAAATTCAAAATAGATCAGGGCAACGCCAATCAAAAAGATGATGTAGGCAGTGGAAGGGTTGGCGAGAACTTCGAGGATCGCCTGACCGATGGAAGGTTCCTGGTATTTAATCGTCACATTTTTAGGCTTCAGATTAGTTTGAACACCGTCGATATTAATTGGTTTTGTTGTGATGAGATTTTCAATTTCTCTTTCACTTGAAATTATTCCATCAATAATGCCGAGCTTGAGTGCCTCTTTATCAGTGAAAGAATCTGCACTCCTGATCATCTTTTCAAAAGGGGCGGCCGGTCTACCGCGAGAATCACTCAATGATCGAACCAAAGCGGTGAGATCGTTTAAGGCCTTATTCTTTCCGTCACTTTCTTTAATGTCTCCGTCCATACCAACGGGAGTAGCTGCACCAATATTCGTTCCAGGCGACATGAAAATAAAATGAGCGGCCGAAGCGATGATAGCACCAGCGCTAGATGCTGAAGCGCCCTCAGGGGTGATCCAGACAACGAGTGGTCTTTTTTCACGCCCAACTAAAGTGATTATGTCTTTGGTGGTGGAAACTAGTCCACCAGGAGTATTTAAGCGCAATACGATGAGAGATGATTTTGGTAATCTTTGGAAATTTTGTTTGACGTAATCATAAGTAGCGGGAGTGATGGCCGAATTAATAGAGAGGACACTTATTTCAGTAATCTCTAAATCAGCAGCAAAAGATTTGAGAGGTAAAACTCCCAAGACAAAAACTAAAAGTTGAAGTAAAATTCTCTGTCTCATATGCTAATCAGGTTAGCTGAAAAAGATCAATACGGACAAGTTAAAAGGAACTCCTATGGCGACGCAGAAATTGAATTTCTATATTGCGACCATTTTAAACCCGCAAGGCGATAAACAGTGTGACTATCTCCCCCATGGACTATTAGTGACTCAGAAAAAGGGTAAAAAGACACTTATTAAGGAACTTCAGCCTTTAGAGAAAGGCGTTAAACTTTATCATTCTCTGATGACCAAAAAGAATACAAAGGATTTTGGTCACTCCGTCATAATGCCTGGCTTTTTTGATATGCATTTTCATTGGGTTCAAGATGATGTCAGAGAAATGCCTAAAGACTCTCTTCTTGGCTGGCTTGAGAAATACACTTTTCCAACAGAAATGAAATTTGCGGATAAAAAATACTCCCAAAAAAAAGCAGACTTCTTTTTCCAAACGCTGGCGAATCATGGAACTCTAGGCGGAGCGTGTTATAGCTCAATTCACGAACACGCCATAGACGCTGCTATTAAACGGGCACGAGGGCACTTCATCGTCGGTAACGTGCTCATGAATATGAATTCACCGGAAAAACTCACTCAGACAGATGAAGAGTCTTTGAGTCTTACAAAACGATTAATCAAAAAACATGGTACTAAATTTTGTTTCACCCCAAGATTTGCCATCACAACAACACCTAAAGTGATGAAAGAGGGAAGTAAACTTGCAGATAAGGCAAAGTGCTTCAAGCAAACTCATTTATCAGAGACACCTCAGGAAATTGAATTCGTGCTGAGTATTTATCGAAAACTTCCTGGCTTTGAAAAAGTTAAAAGTTACACTGAGATTTATGAAAAGACTGGAATGCTTGGTAAAAGTTCTCTTATGGGCCATGGTATTCATCTCTCATCAAAAGAACTCGCTGTTTTAAGTAAAACACAAACTGCTGTCATCCATTGCCCAACCTCAAACGCTCCGCTTAAAGAAAAAGGTTTGGGCTCAGGGCTTTTTGATTTCAAGAAAATTGAAAAAGCAAAAGTCAGATGGGCACTTGGTTCAGACATCGGAGGAGGACCCTTCTTGTCCATGTTTGACGTGATGAGAAGTTTTGTTGATCAGCATAGAAAGAAGGGTCATAAAGAAGCCACTTTGATTAAGGCGCTTTATCGATCGACTCAATCTGGTGCTGATATTTTAGGAATGGGAAAATCAGCAGGTAATTTGAATAAAGGTAAAGACGCTAATTTTATTGTTGTGCCGTTACCAAAAAAGAAATTTCCTAAAAATGCAGAGAGCGCTTTGCAGCTTCTCATTGAACCGCATAAAAAGAATCGCGATAAGTATGCTGAATTGGTGACTGACGTGTATTTAAATGGTCAAACCATAAGCTCTCTTTAGCCAACGAATCTTGCCACAAATTCAAATTTCTCTTATCCTGCACGCCTGAGACTGTTGGCTTAAGTCCTTTTAGTCATTCGCCTTTAAATTTTTATTAAAGCACTGATCGGGAAGAGGTCATAATCCAACTACTTAACAATTGGGGTTTATGAGTAAAGCACGCATCCTCTACATCGATGATGAAACTGATCTCTTAGACCTTGCTGCAAGTTTTTTTGAAGATGAAAATCTTCCTATTGATACGGCATCGCATTTCGATGAAGCGCTAAAGCTCATTCGCGCGAATCAATACGACATCATCATTTCGGATGCTAAAATGCCATCTGGAAGTGGATTTGAGCTTTTCAAGATCATCAAAACGGAAGGCTACTTCCAAGGCAAAAGCATCCTTGTGACGGGAAATTTAGATAATCAAACTGAATCCAATAAAAATGGATTTGATCTGGTCATTTACAAACCCATTAAGTTTCAAGAATTAATTGATACTGTAAAATCTATGTTAATCAAGTAATTCAATAACCACCGGGCAATGATCAGATCCTTTTACGTTTGGTTGAATCGAAGCACTCTTCACTCGCGGTAGAAAATCAGCAGTTACAAAAAAGTAATCAATTCTCCATCCCACATTTCTGTCTCTGACACCAGGCATGTTACTCCACCATGTGTAAGCACCAGTCTGGTCTGGATTAAAGTGGCGATAAACGTCGACGTAGCCCTGTGAGATAAATTTATCCATCCAGGCCCTTTCATGGGAGAGAAATCCAGTCGTGTTTTTATTTGTCTTGGGATTGGCGAGATCAATTTCTTGGTGAGCGGTATTAAAATCACCAGTAATGATGACCGGTTTTTTTTTCTTAAGTTCATTCATCTTAGTAAGAACATCATCACAGAATTCAAGTTTAAAGGGCACTCTGTTGTGATCTCGCTGCCCATTTGGGAAATAACAATTCAAAAGAAAAAAATCATTAAATTCGTGAATGAGAACTCTTCCTTCGGAATCAAAACAATCTTTTCCCAGTTTTTTCGTGTCAAGGATATTTTTGCGAGAAAAAGTTGCGACACCTGAGTAACCTTTTTTTTCCGCCGAACTATGAGAAATCGCGTGTTCCTTCATTTCTTTGAGTTCAAGTGGAAATTGTTCAAAGTTCGCTTTAGTCTCTTGTAGGCATAGGATATCTGGTGATTCCCTAGTAAACCATTCAAGGAATCCCTTGTTATACACAGAGCGTATACCGTTAACGTTCCACGAAATTAACTTCATAAAATTTTTTCCTAGATAGTTTCAAATCCAAATTGACGATAAGATAGATAATAATTTTTTTATGAATGGTGAATGACATTCTCTAAAAAATGAATATTATTTTAAATCGCCATAACCTAGCCGGAGAACACATGCGTTGCTTTAAGAACATTGCTCAACTTATTCGTACGAAAAGAATGAATCATCCTAAAGGTTACTCTCAATCTGAGCTTTCTCATCTGTTAGGTTATAAGAACGGCCAGTTTATTTCAAACGTTGAGCGCGCGCTTTGTAACATCCCGTTGAAAATGCTTCGTAAAGTTTCAGAAGTTCTCGACATCCCAGCTGAAGAATTAAAGGCTGCGATCTTAAGAGACCAGGAAGAGACTCTGAATAATTACCTCTACAACATCAAACCTGTAAGCAAAAAAGATAAGGCCGAAGTATCATCGGCCCAATCTATGGCGCCTCAATATGGTGCTACAGGAACAGACGGTTAATCTCAATTTGAATAACTAAAAGGTCAGGCTAAGCCTGACCTTTTAGTTTGAGATAGTCTTCAAAAGTTCCAACAGATTCTTCATCATCTTCTTTATACTCTTCAAAAGCTTCCCTCTGAGATTCTTTAAAATGAGGGTCTTCGTTTTCGTCCGGCTCAAAGCCTGCTTTAGCTATTTCTTCTGGATTCCAGCCGCGGTTGTCTGAATAGGTTAAATCAAGCCTGTAGCGCTCCGTTTTACGCTTTTCAAGAGCTTCTCTTTGCCACTGTTCAAGGCTTTCTTCAAATCGTCTTAAATGCTCGATACTGTCGAAAAAATTCTTCTCCAGTTTATAGAGCTGGCGATTATCCACGCGGTTAAAATACTCGTAATATTTTCTACGGGTAATTAAGTGCTGCTCAAGAAGATTGTCGTATTTAATTAAAACCTGATTGGTCGTAAGAACTCGACCACCGCTTCCTCGGCGACTGCGAGACTGTCCACCGCCGCCCTGGCCTTGCTGTGGGCGATTTTGGTTAGGGTTGTGCTGTTGCTGACGAGGCTGACCGTCACCAGATTGTGGCTGGTTGTTGCCACCACCACTACCACCGCTGCGATTTCCACGGTAACGTCTGCGTCGATTACCACCGCCTCCGCCTTGTCCGCCTCCGGCAGATGCTCCGCCGCCTGTATTATTTCTATTCTGTGAATCCACAGCTTACCTCTATATGAAAAACTTTTTTAGTCTTAATACTATGCTTCACAATAAGAATTTGTCTAGGTGAGACGAATAAAAGGTGAGAAACATAGGAGTTTCCCTTATAATAACACCAATTATTTAACGAGACACTAGTGGAGGTTTTTGTGGCCAAGAAAAGAGTCAAAGTTGCTGTAACCGGAGCTGCCGGACAGATTGGATATGCCTTACTTTTTAGAATTGCTTCTGGACAAATGCTGGGAATGGAAACAGAAGTTGAGCTCCAACTTCTTGAGCTTGAGCAAGCACTACCTGCTTTAAAAGGTGTGGCGATGGAGCTTGAAGACTGCGCTTTTCCACTACTAAAAAATATAGTTTTAACTAGTGACCTTAATACAGCATTTAAAGATGCTAACTGGGTTGTGTGTGTCGGTTCTGTTCCTCGTAAAGACGGAATGGAGAGAGCTGACCTCTTGAAAATCAACGGTGGCATTTTCACGGCACAGGCAAAAGCTGTTGAGAAAAGTGGTGCTTCAGACGTAAGAGTTTTTGTGGTGGGAAATCCATGTAACACAAACGCTTTGATCGCTATGAACAACGCTAAGGGCATTCCTTCAGACCGATTTTTTGCAATGACAAGTCTTGATGAAAATCGCGCGAAAGCTCAACTTGCTCTTAAAGCTCAGGTTGATGTGACTGCGATTAAAAATATGACGATCTGGGGTAACCACTCAGCGACTCAGTACCCAGATTTTTTCAACACAACAATCAATGGTAAGCACGCAACAGATGTCATCACTGATCATGAATGGCTAAAAACAGATTTCTTAAAAACAGTTCAGCAGCGTGGTGCAGCGATTATTAAAGCGCGCGGACTTTCATCTGCTGCTTCGGCTGCTAATGCCGCAATCGATGGTATTAGAAATCTTGTCACTGAAACTCCTGCTGGCGAAACTTATTCAATGTGTCTCGCTTCAAATGGCGAATACGGTGTTGATAAGGGACTTATCTTTTCTTACCCATGTCGAACAGAAGGTGGAAAAATCAAAGTCGTAGAAGGTATTAAGCACAATGAATTCGGTCAGGAAAAGTTCAAACTGACTCACGATGAACTTCGTGGTGAAAGAGATGCTGTTAAATCACTCGGCCTTATCTAATAAGTTCCTCAATATCAGGGCCTTAGGCTTAACGCTTAGGGCCCTTTTTTCTTGTCAGACCCCCCTTAATTCCCTATAACAAGTTCTACTTTTTGATTGAGGACCGTTCATGAGCAAAATGCAGGAAACTATTAAGCTTTCAGGCTTTAATAATTTAACAAAAATTTTGTCATTTAATTTCTATGACTTTTGCATCGCTATGAATGAAAAGCAAAAGCAAGATTACATTAATCATATTCACACAAAATTTTGCGCTAAAAATATTGCAGAGATCGCTCGAAATGTTTGCTCGATCATTGAGGCGAATATTCTTTCTGAAACTGTGCAAGATTATGAGCCCGTTGGTGCGTCTACTATGACTTTGATGTCAGACCTTAAAGGTGGCGGGAATTGGGAAATGGGCGCTGCCGGAAAAGCAGCTGTGAATATGCACCTGGATAAATCACACATCACAACTCACACCTATCCAGATGCTTCTGATCCGGAAGGCATTTGTACATTCAGACTTGATCTCGATGTTGCCACTTGTGGTGAAATTATTCCTCTCCGTGCTTTAAATTATATGTTTGAGGCTTTTGAGTGTGATGTTGTTTATATCGATTATGTTGTTCGTGGTTACACTAGACTTCAGAATGGCAAAAAGATTTATAACGATCATTACTTCAATTCAATTCAGGACTTTATTAAAAAAGAAACTCTGGATCTTTATCAGTACCGCCAAGATATCAACATCGCTCACGACAATATCTGGCAAACTAAACTCATGATTAAGCCCATGGGCCCGGATAATTATGTGCTTGATCCGAATGATTGTAATCACCCGGATATCGATCACAAAATGAAACTACTTAATCAAGAGATGAGAGAAGTTTTTCACCTAAACTAAGACTCCGGTAATCCCGATGTTGCGAGGGGAGAGTTCTTCAATAAAGAATTCTTCCACTTTCACCATATAGCCTTTCTCTTCCAGATAAATCGCTCGATCCAGCAATAAGTAGATTTCAAGAATTCTTCCTATCGCATTTCGTATGAGACCAGCTGAGAGCATTCTTTCAATTTTAATTTTTAGCTCAGGATTAGCAAAAAACGCATTGAGTTCATTCACGTTATGTTTTGGTTCAATATGAATGCGTTTAAATTGCTCGAGGGCATATGTGCCAAAAGATTCGTCGTAAAGTTTAGGTGAAGAATTACCAAGACTAATGAGTTCTTTTTCGTCGTAGAAATCATGAAGAAGAATATGGAAAGCGTACCTGAAAAATTTAACTTTAAGTTTTAAGTCAAAATCTTTTTCATTCATCTTACGGTGAGCACGACAGGAAAGAGTCAGTGCAAACTTTGTCATCCAGAAAGCATTGTTATTGCGGGCAAATTGCGACAGATGTTGATGGGCCGGATCTCTTTCCAGGGTGTGATAGCAGCAACCAAAATTTACGATCGCTGGAACCCTATGATCGGAACTGATTTTTATCTGGTCGATAGCAAGCTTTCCGCATGTATGAAGACCAATCGGCATCGAACTTGAGTCTAGTAGATCAGAAAAATCTCCACTAGCTTCTACTTTTATATTTTTATACTGAACTCTATTAGCTGGGTCTTTGGCATTAAATTTATTTCTTTCATCACCCGTTTTCTGAAATTCTGCATTCATGTCGATTGTTGTGACATTCATCTGATAGTGATTATTCAAAATCTGAGCAAGTAGACCGATCCCGCCACCAATATCAATAACATGTTTGATTTTTTGCTTCTGATATAATTCATTCAGGTAGGGAGCGAGGCGTTTTATTTCATGCTGCTTTTTTGGAATGATATAAAGCCAGATATTTCGTTCTTCTTTAATGGAAGGCAGCTCTGGGATTTGAGGGAGCTTTTCAAGCTCTAAGATCTGGCGATAAAAATCTCTAAGACTTTTATTTTGAATGAAAGGAAAAACTTCTTTCTTCTCAAGCTTAATCACCGTTTCTTTGTCTTTAAATGCTCTCAGCTCCTCGACCCATTCCAAAAGGTAGCCGTCCAGAAAGTTCGGGTACATCAGCATGATTTCGTTTTGCCATATTTTTTGATATGGTTTTAGGAAATCCTGAATCTCTAAAAAGCGGTCCCGATAATTCATTTGTAGCCGAGGTTAACATAGCTTATGGACAAGATAAATAAAGTGGCAATCTACGGCATGGGAAAATCTGGCAAAGCTGCCCTTAAGCTCGCTAAAAAGCATAAGCAAGACTTTTACGCTGTTAATAAGGGTGATGTGAAGACATGGTGGCAGTCAGAAGGGATGGGAGATATCTGCGGAACCTGTTCTTGCTATTCAGAGGACGACTTTAGTCAGCATTTTCATAAAATGGATGAAATCGTCATTTCACCAGGAATTCCGACCACTCATCCGGCACTCGCTAAGGCAGTTGAAAAGGGTGTTCCTATTATTTCTGAGATTGAGTACGCTTACCGGCCGACAAAAGATATTCCTGTTATCGCGATAACCGGAACAAATGGTAAAACGACAACAACGACCATGATTGCCGAGGCCCTAAAGAAAGCGGGGAAATCCGTTTTCTGCGGTGGCAATATTGGTGTCCCTTATTGTGACCTCGCACTCTCTGAAGAGAAAGTGGATTACGCTATTATTGAAGTTTCAAGTTTTCAGCTTGAAACAATCAAAGAGTTTCACCCAAAGATCGGTCTCATCTTAAATATTTTTCCGAATCATTCTGAACGCTATGATGCTGTTCATGACTATGCTTTGGCAAAATTCAGAATGCTTTTAAACATGACGGAGAAAGATCACTTAATTCTTGGGACCGAAAATCCCTATTTGGATGACATCAAAGAGCATCCAGCTCAGCGTACTTATTTCACCAAGGGGTCACTGCCTGAAAATTTTAAAGCTCAATTTGATTTTACTGAGGCACGCGCTCGTGGCGAGCATAATCAGGCCAATTTCTTTGCGGCCTATGAGGTTTTAAGGCTCCTTGATATTCCAAATCTAAAAAGTCTCTTCCAGGCATTTATCAATGAGTTTGCTGGAGTCGCACATCGTCTTGAGTTCGTGCTTGCAAAAGACGGACTGACTATTTATAACGACGCTAAGTCTACCAACAGTCTTGCTACAACCACAGCGATCAGTGCTTTTAAAGATTCTTCTGAACCTCTGTATTTAATTCTTGGTGGGAAACTGAGAAACCAAACTGATAAACTCTTACCTGATCTTCTCCCTTACAAAGGAAAGATTGCTAAGATTTTTACGATTGGTGATGTCACAGAGAGATTATCAATTGAGTTAGGAAGTGATTTTGATGTGGTACAAGCTGGAGACTTGAAGACTGTTTTTCAACTGGCAAAAAACCTAAAAGGTAACCTGGTCTTTTCACCTGCTTTCCCCTCATTTGATCAATTTAAAAATTATGTGGATCGCGGAGAAAAATTCAAGGAGTGGGCAAGAGAAGTTTTCTAGCGACGGTTCAAATGCTCGTTGTAACTTTGATCAATTGAAGCTGGGGATCTTTCATTCATTCTTTCTGGTGATTTTTCAGCGAAGGCAGTTTCAAATGAAATTTTAACGATGAAAAACATCATTAAAACGATAACGATGGAACCTAATTTAACTCCCATAACTTGCCTCTAAAGTCTTAAGTCGCCACTGGATACTAATGGATATCGGCAATAAACGTTAAAACTTTAGATTTTTTCAGCTTAATTTTTGTAAAAACTCGCAAACTTTTAAAACGTCGTTTTCATTCTGATATAGGCCGAAACCAAACCGTAACCTACGACCTCGGCGATCGATCAAAATACCCTTGTTTTTGAGCTTTTGCTGGGTTTCCCTGGCCTGTGGTTCCGTCTGAGATTCAAAGGTCAGAAAATGGCCGTGCCATTCGAGGCCAGGGCTAAAAAGAGGGGTCAAAGCTTGAGTCTTAAGGAATTCCTGTGGCATGTTTTTAAGGAAAAATATTTGGAGATTTTTAACATACTCATGGATTGCTCGGATGCTCAAAGACTCTGCTTTAAGGAGATCCCAGGCCGCATTGAAGCGATAAAAACCACTCGGGTCTTGAGTCGCACCCATGAAGGCCATACCGTCTTGGGAATATCCCACTTTTGCTTCTCTTGGTTGAGTAAGGGCTGTGTATTCAGCAAACCAACCAGTATAGGCCGGGCGCCAGTCGCCTTTAGGGACGACCATAAAGCCCACACCTTCACCCGCCTGAGCGTATTTGTAACCACCACTTAAATAAAAAACTCTGCCTTCAAGTTTTGCCAGATTGGTCGGTATGGCAGCAAAACCATGATAACCATCGATGACGATAATTGTTTCTGGAGATGAGCTCTGGGTCAGTTCTAATAATTCATCATCAGTGAAAGCGAGACCTGAATCAAAAAAGACCTGACTGACATAAAAAATATCCGGACTGTTTTTTAATTTCAACTTTAAGTTATCGATCAATTCTCTTCGGTTAGCTAAAAAAGTATCGGCCGAAACCATATCAAGTTTTATTTCAGGAAGTTCTGACAACCGAAGGATTTGTCGTTTCCATGAATAAAATTCACTTGTGGTGGTGAGAATGGAAAGAGATGTTTTTCCTAAAAATAACGAAAGTAGGCGAGTTGTGAGTTCGTGGGTATTGGGAGCAAAAACAATTTGCTCTTTTGATTTTAGATTTAAAATTTCTGCAATATGTGCCTGAGCATCGGGAATGACTTTTGAAAAAATCTTGTCCCATTTTTCATCACTTGTGAGAGCACAATCGTCCCAGTATTCAAGCTGTGCCTCTCGCGTGACATCCGGCCAGAAGTGATGGGAATGAGCTGCAAAATGAAGCTTGCCCTCATGACCTTTTAAAAATCGCGAGTAGAGGTTTTTATGGTCGGAATGAATCATAAACAATGTCCAATTGATCAATTACATTTTGAGGAAGTTTTGGTGTCATATTTTTAGGAATGAGAAATGTTGCAAGATTAAAAAAATCTAAAAAAGCGCGATTTCTTTCAGTCGTCGATCGTAAGTACTCGTGGCCTGAAGAGCCGCCTGTTCCGATTTTCGATCCTAAAATTCGTTGCACCATAATGGCATGGCGGTAGCGCCAGGTTGTGAATTTTTCGTCCACTTCCACCAGCGAATTTAAAATTCTGAATGGCATTTGAAGACCTGGGTAATCGCGGTACAGAAAAATAAAGACGGCCGACAACATCGCTTTTTGCGAGAGTCTAACTTTTCCTTCGCCTTTCCATGCTGAGTATAAATTTGAATCAAGCAGCGTATTGAAAGTCCTCTCCGTCATATCCAGATTTTTTAATTCCATCGTTCTAATCTGATCGTTAAGCGATGGGTTTTTACTCACGATTTCACGATCATGCTTTAGCATGTTAGAAACTGCGACTGAGTATTCACCCCAAAAATCAAATCCATCGAAGTGACTAAAAGGCATTCTTTCAAGCCAAGCTTCCACTAATTCAAAAACACTGATCTTAGCTTCCGTTTCCTCCAGGCGTTTTCTGTCGGCAATGCTCAAGCGAGATGTGAAAAATTGTTTTTCAATTTCCATCCGGTGATGGGCCTTAATTCCTAAGGTCGCTTCAATTAAACGAAATTGGAGACTCTGAAAACCAGAAGCAGGAACTAAGTAATCCCGGAATTCCATAAAATCCAGTGTGGTCATGGTTTCCATCACCTGAATTTGATCAATTAAAATTTGCTGAATAGTCGTGACTCTTTCAATGCGTGAGTTAATAACTGAAAGGTCCGTCGATGGTACAAAATCCTTCTGCATGATTTCACGGGCAGAGTCTAATTCGTGCAGGATTTGTTTAAACCACAGTTCGTAAGTTTGGTGGATAATGATGAAAAGAGTTTCATCATGGGCAGGTTTTCCATATTTTGCACTTTCTGTATCCTGAGCATTCAGGATTTTAGGAAGTTGCAGGTAGTCACCATAATAGACAGGATGTTCAATTTTCATAAAAGCCTTCCCAGAAGTGCGAGAGGAGAGTATTTTTAGTAATGTCGAAAACACGTTTCGCGAGGCTAATTGTATGAAAAAATCATTCACTCTATCAAATCAAACTATCAAATCTAACATCCAAAAGCTTAAAAAAGTGATGACAGATAAGGGACTCGACGCAATGTATGTTTCGAGTTTTGACCCTTTTTTGAACGAATATGTGCCCCTTCAGGACAATCACCGTTTCTACATCACTGGTTTTACGGGATCGATGGCCGAAGTGTTGGTGCCTTTAAATGGCAAAGTTAGACTTTACGTTGATGGCCGTTATTTTGAGCAAGCCGATCTTGAAGTCGATGCTACTGAAGTTGAGGTGGTTAAAATTGGCACTGATTCATCGACAACTGAAGAACTCGTAAGAGATGTTAAAAAGTTTAATGTCAAAAAACTCGGTTATGAATCAGATCGCACGACTTTGGGATACCTTAAGCGCCTATCTCAAGCAGCAGCTGAAACAATTGCGGTTGAGGGTGGGGAGCTTGCGAAAGAAATTTCTTTTGAGGCGCTGCCAGCACTTAAAGAAATTCAACATGTGCAAAGAGAATGGCGTGGTCGCGATTCACTCGAAAAAACACGGCATATTTTTTCTCATGATAAACAGGCCATCTTTTTAACGGCTCTTGATTCCATTGCCTGGATTACTAACTGCCGTGGTTATCATCTTCCACACCTAAGTGTTTTTTGCGCTAAAGCTTTAGTCACGAGAGAAAAAGTTTATGTTTTTGTTACTCCTGAAACTCCGGTTTCAGATAATGCGAAAAAAGAATCCGGTCTTGAATTTATTTCTCTTCCTTACAACAATATTCAAAAAGAATTGGACCGTCTTCAAAATACACTTCACTTAAACGATGTCTGGTTTGATCCGGGCATGCTAAATGCCGCAGACTTTGGAATGCTCGTGAAAGTCTTTGGGACTGATATCCTGAAAGAAAAAGCGGGCGGTCTCTACGAATACCAATCGATTAAAGAGCCAGTAGAAATCGCTCAAATGGAAAAATCATTCCGCCGCTCTGATAAAGCGATCTTTAATACTATCAAATGGGTTAAAGACGGAGTGAAAGCGGGCAAGAGAATCACTGAGCTTGATCTCTATAACGAGACAACTGTTAAATATAAAGCTGAAGGAGCTGTAGAGCAGAGTTTTAATACGATAGCTGGCGTTGGTCCTAATGGATCAATCATTCACTACGGAAGTCCCTCTGACGAAGTGGTTATTAAAGATACAGATATGATTCTCCTTGATTCTGGTGGCTACTTTGATGGCGGGTGGGCAACTGATACGACGAGAACATTTTTTGCTGATGCTTCTAAAAAGCCTGATCCAAAAATGATGGAGATGTATACGTTGACTCTTAAAGGTACACTTGCCCTTCAGTCTGCGGTTTTCCCAGAAGGCACAAAAGGCATGGTGCTCGATGGTTTAGCGAGAAATGCCATGAGAAAAAAAGGTTATGATTATAATCACGGCACTGGTCACGGTGTTGGAATTAACGTTCATGAACCAGGTGTTCGCATTTCGACTATTTCAACTCTTCCTATGAAACCAGGGCAAGTTGTTTCAATTGAACCAGGGATCTACGTCCCAGGTTTTGGTGGTGTACGTCTTGAAAATATTGCTCACGTTGAGAAGCATCCGAAATATCCTAACATGCTTCACTTTGTGCCATTTGTTTACATAGGATTTGAGCCAGCACTTATTGACATGAATCTACTTAATTCTGAAGAGAAAACGATTCTTGATGAATATGAAGCTGAGTGCGCTAAAAGAGGCACGAGCTTTAGGGCCGCGAAGTAATCTTAAAACTGAAAAAAGTGAAATAATGAACCCGAGAGTGAGCAGCATTTGAGAAAATGGTGGATCTCTCGGGGGATTCTTTCCATCAGAAATCATTCCACATCCACCTAGTAATCCCCCAGCGTCTAATTGCATAGGATACAGGTAACTCACTCCATCGATATCATCCTGGCCGAGATTTTTTCTTAAACTCACCGTTCTAAAATACATGAGGGCCGAACGATCCTCGGAGTGTCCAAGACCAATGGCGTGGCCGATTTCATGGGAGAGTACTGCGATTTTATCATCGCGAGAAAGTGCACCGAAAGTTCCACTTGGGTCTTCATTAATTAAAATCACGGCCCCGGTGATTTTTCTGCCAGAAAATTGATTGGGAATAGTAACAGCAAGAACGTTTGAACCGCCAAAGTTAAGCGGATTGTCATTACAGGCAATCACGATTTCTGAAACTGGAGGAATTAGGCCATCCGCCGGTGTTCCATCGTTTCCTGCAGCGGTACCAGCAATAATACAAGCTTCATCTGTCGGTGAGCACAATCGGCCTTTATTCATGGTAAAAACGGCATCAGAAAATCCGGCAGCCTCAAGTTCTAAATTTGAAGTTGGGACTTTGTTCCAGTAGTCATTGACCGCAGCAGGAACCATGCTTTCAAGTTCACTCACCGTCAGGGTGTTGAGTGGACAAACGGTTCCACCATCAACAAAAACTTTAACTTTTGGATCTTTAAAAGAGGCCCCGAAGTTATTATTCAGTGTCCAAGCGTGTGCCACGTTCACAAATAAGAAACTTAAGATTAGTATTTTCATTAGCGGTCCCACTGGTAAGTCACCAATAATGAGTAAGAAAGTTGACGGCGCTCTTCTCTAAAAACTGAGTAGAGATAAGTCTGAAGTCTCACAGACCATTCGTTGTTAAACATCAGCTCTCCACCAAAATCGAGAGTATTATTTAAGCTCGAACGATTTTCGTCTGGATAATAAAAAGTGGAGGTGTCATTTCCGTTATTAACTTTGGCAGAACCGCCGCGTCCGTGTTGATTTAGCCACATAATCGATGTTCCCATGCGAACTCTGAACCAATCAACGGGGTCATAACCAATATCTGCTCTGAGCATAAAAAGATTTTTGATAATCTGAGAATCACCTGCCGCACGAGGGAGTACCCAATTAATTTCAGGCAAAAAAAGAAAACCATAATCCATTGGCATCTTTAAACCAAACCCAACGGTCGGAGCTACTTCAAATTTTCTCATACCGCCTGCATCATCAATTTGAACGTTATTGTAAAACTCAGTATGAGTGCCGAAATTTAAAAGATAAGAGGCGATCGTTTTTTGGGTCGTTGCTTTTGGAGGAGGGGGGGCTACTGGTCTTGTCCGTGCTGGCCGAATTTTAGGCGTCGATAGATCCTGCGCATACAGAGGCGCGCAAAGACAGCCTAATAAAGTCGACCATAGAAAAACTTTTAGCATCCTTAAAAGCTACCAAAAATCTTTGCAGATCGCTATCATAGACACACTATGTTTGAAACTTTCAAGATCCCTCAAGAACTTATTCCCTCTGACCCGCGTTTTGGTGTGGGTCCCTCTCTCATTCCTGCTGAAGCAGTCGAGAATCTCGCAAAGTCGGGACACAAATACTTAGGAACGAGTCACCGCAAGCCTTCCGTGCGTGAGCTTGTGAAAGAAGTGCAAGACGGAATTCGCGCGTATTTTAAATTACCCTCTGATTACGAAATTGTTTTAGGTAATGGAGGCGCTACACTTCTTTGGGATATGATCGGACTTGGACTCGTCGAAAAATCATCTATTCATTACATTTGTGGTGAATTTTCAGATAAGTGGTATCGCTCACATAATATTATTCCGTGGATATCTGCGACTCCGGTTAAAGTTGAATTCGGTCAGGGCATTAATCCACAAGACGTGAGCGGACATGATGTTGTTTGCTGCACTTTAAATGAAACTTCTACGGGTGTGCAACTTTCACATATTCCAAAACTCACTGACCCCAATGCGCTTATGGCAATTGATGCTACTTCTGGGGCCGGTCAGATTAAAGCTGATTTCAAAAACATTGATCTTTATTATTTTTCCCCTCAAAAAGTTTTTGCTTCTGATGGTGGATTCTACGTTGCGATAATGTCCCCAAAGGCGATCGCGCGAGCTGAGAAAATCGCTAAAGATAAAACTCGTTTTATTCCGGAAGCGCTGAAGTGGACTCACGCTATTGAGAATTCTCGCCAGAATCAAACTTACAATACGCCATCAATAGCGACGATATTTTTACTCAATGAGCAAATCAAACTCATGAATAAGTTGGGTGAAGATAAAGTTATTGAGATGGCAAAAAAGAAAGCTGATCTTATGTACGTTTGGGCGGAGTCAAAGTCTTATTTAAGTCCCTATATTCAGCAAAAAGAATTTCGCTCGCAGGCAGTCGTCACCATCGACGTTGATGCTAAATATAATGTTGATGATCTGGCAAAAGTTTTACGCGCTAAAAATATTGCTCTTGATATTGATGGCTATCGGAAACTTGGGCGCAATCAATTTCGGATAGCCCTGTTTCATAATGTGACGTTTGAAAATCTGGAAAAACTCACCAAAATTATTTCACTGGCGATTGAGAGTGAAAAATAATTAACAGACTGCTCAGAATAGTATTCGAGTTTCATTTATTTGAAAGATTTCTGAGTTCATTCACAGTTCTGTAAAGCAGCTCGCTTTCTGCGCAGAATGTGAGTCAAGTATTAGACATTATTCCTGGATTTATTTTCGTTCAATTATTCCGCACACAATTGGTACTGAAGCTTGCATCAGCATTCCGTCACGTGTCGCAACTGTTGCCGGCATCTTCGTGCTCGAGGCGGCTCCGTGAACCAGAACGACTCTGCCTCCTAGATTTAAATTCTCATTTGTACGCGCTTTTACATCAGTTTCAAGTTTGGACAGCGATGCAGTCTCCGTATATGTGTAGCCGCCCCCCAGAGGGTAAATCTTCTCTCCTTCATTAGCTGAATTGATATCAGCATCGAGGGGGATAAGAACTTTACCAACGACTCCATACGCTTCTTCAATATCAACAAGACCATCGCCGTTTTGATCGTCAGACATATTTGGACAACGACTTCCGACGTGAATTTTTTGAAGATGAGTTACCTTGGCATCATCATCTAAGTAAGTTTTCATTTGTACGCTGTCACCTGTGATCGTCATTTCGGCCGCGCCTGTTGGGAGAAAACCTGAAAGTGAATTATTCATCGGACGCAAAATAGCGCGGTAACTACCTTCCGACGTTTGTTCCTGAATAGTGGGAGCGTAGCTACCAGAACCACCATTTCCTCCCGCACCGCCACCACAAGCTGTGAGGAGAGTGATTGAGAATACTAACACCAAAGGGACGATTGATTTATGTTTCATCTATTTTCTCGTGTTTATTTTAAGAAGGCATAATGATAAGAAGCTTTGAGTTCAGATTCTGTTGTGACCGTTTTATAACGACTAGCAGTTTCCTGCTCTTGAATTTCTCCTGGTAATTTGTAGTGCATGCTTTCAAAAATGAGGTAGCAGTTTTCAGTCTGAGGATTAACGTCATATTCAGAAAATTTTGTTGTCACTTTACAGTCACGTTTCGTGTAAACAAACTCATCGGTCCATTCTTTGACTGTCAAGGGACGATCTGTGAAACGATAATCCATAACTAATTCTTGAAGACCTCCAGCCTTCACTGTGTAAAGAGGAGCGACGTGGAACCACCATTTAAAGCGAACACTGTTAATGTAAGAAGCCGTAAAAAACACAAAGACTTTTCTTGATTTTGTTCCAGAGAGTTTAAATTCTTCATGCGCCCAAATGTGGGCACGGTCTGTGCATTCTGAAATGCGCTTATAGTGAGGATTTGATCTGTTAAATATGGCATTAGCTTCTTCCATGCCTTGAACAACAGTTGGTTCAAAGACAGGAGGAATTGTTACATCAGGTTGAAAACTTAAGTTTTTGAGATTCCTCATTCCAGAGGGAGCTAATCGTTTCAGAGATTTTAAGGAAGACTTGTCATCGACAATAGCTTCAACTAATTCATCAGGGGCTAGTTCTACTTTTTGAGAATCAAGAAAGGCGATCCGCCCATTTTCAAATCTAATGAGTCCATCTTCAATTGAATGAATACGATCTTTGATTATTTCTGCCTTAAGCATTGAGGTTGTGAGGGTCAAAACTAAGATGAAATACTTTTTCATTAAACCTCCCGTTATTCAAACTGGTGATTTATATCTAAGAGGTCCGCGTTGCCTATACCTAGAGGCCGATCTTTACCTAAGATTAAGCTTTGAAGTTTAACCTTGGGTTCATTTAAATTTAGCGAGTTAAGCGTCATTGTTTGACTAAAGTTGTCGGGTGGTCGCTCCGATAGGAGGCTATGGAGAATTAACCATGAAGCCTTTATTTTATCTGTCGTTATTGGCCTTTGCTGCCTGTGGTGTGAAGCATTCCTCAGTGGATTACGGCAAAACAACTGCCGCTGCGCTCGTTAGTGAGAGGGGTGAGCCACTTGAAAAATCTGCACCTGCTAAGAGTATTGAAATTTATCAGTATCCTGATAATGAAAAATTTCAAATTAAGGGTGAGATTGTGACCCATGGGTTTAAAGATCCTAAGGGTGATGAGCGAACACTACTTTTTTGGAAACATAAATTTAAAGATTGTGATGCCTCTCCCAAAAAAATTAGTGAGCGAAAAGGTCACGAGTTACCAGAGTATGAACTTAAGTGTTCGTCCCAAGGCGTGACAATTATTTACACAGAGGGAAGTGAATATGTTTCAAGGGTTGTAGAACATGAAAAACAATAAATCATTCCTGGCACTAATTATTATGATCGGAGCTTCTGCGTGCAGTAAAAAGTCACCTGAAACTCTCATCTCACGTTGGGAAAACAAGGCCGAGGAATACGCTGTCGTTGAAAGAGCACTTGCCAGTGCACCTCAAGGCCAGTGCTTAAAAGATGTATTTTCAGTTGATGTTCTAAAAGCTGAAATGAAAGAGCTTGAAAAGAAGTTTGCAGGTGGCGCGAAAGTAAGTGGAACCTGGAAACATTTAAATCTTGCGAGTCTCCCCATCCCGCAAGCAAACTTTTTAAAAACCTATGGTGATAAAATAGGTGATCACAAAAACAAAGACAGCATCGACTACTCAACCTGTGACGATGTTCCCTGCATCTTTAACAAAATTTACGGTAAAGAAAATTATGTCGCGGGATATGTACACTACAATTGGTATTTAAAATTTGGAAATATGCTTTCAGCTGATAACTTAAGCCCGAGTCAAGCTTCTAAAGAACCTGGGGAATACAATGGAAAAATCCATACCCTGGACAAATATCTTTACGACGAAAAAGAGCTTTATGCTTTCTGGCGCTTGTCACTCATGCTTAAAGCTCCTCACACAAATCTAAGTTATTTAAAAGAAATTCAGCGCATCCCAAGAGGGGAGAGGTTTGAAGGTAAAGACTTGGAAGCTGCCTGTGGACTTGCTTACAGTCAGGGTTGGATTCTATTAAACGATGGATGTCTTAGCGTTTACGAAAATCAACCTGATACTGGTTATCTCTATCAAGCTGTGACTCACGAACTTACTCACCACGTAGACTTTCAGGAAGGACGAGGAACGGCGGCGTTTTATCGTTCCCATAAACCAGATTATCTCGCTCTTGCAGGGATGTCTTTAAAAGAATTCGTCGATGCAAATGGTAAGCAAGTCAGACAATGGGAACTTGCTCCTGGGACTAAACTCATGACTAGTTATTCCGGGACTGCTCCTCAGGAAAACTTCGCTGAATCCATTTCTTATTTTAGAATTGACGGTGACCATGCCAAAAAAAAAGTGACAGAATCACACTTTACATTCGTAAAAAATAATTACTATGCTGGAAGTTCTTTTGAGAACGAAGAAGTCATGAAGGCCTGGATCCAGCAATACGCACCTGAAACAGGCAAAGCGGTTTTTAAGGCAGTCGTTGACTGTAGTAAAGAACCCGTATCACCAAAGTCTCTTTATTTTAAACAGCAAGATTTTAACAGTCCGGTCCTACCCGGTATGCTCAATTGTTTTAGTACCAAAGCTATTGAAATTGGTCTTGGCCTAAAAACAAAAATCACGATGTTTGAAGCTGACGGTTGTAAGGCGCTTGTAAGTTCGTCCGTTAAATCACGATGGGATATTCATATTAAAGAGCATTTAAAAAATGCCTTCGATAAATATTTAAAAGAACTTGAAAAAGATAAAGAGTATCTCGCCCGCATCCAAAGCTTTTATGCTCAGGTTTCTGATAAAACGATCGCTCGAGAAGCCTATATAAATTGTTATCAGGAGCAGAGTGAAGAAGCCTGTTTCCTGTCTGAAATTCAAAAAGGTGCCTTTGCAAAAGCGGACACTTTAAAGTTACCGATAGAGCAGACTCGTGAATTAGCAGACATGTATGTTGCATACCATTCCTATGATTCTATTCAAAACGAGACAAAAAAGTTTTATCAATCTTTTGTTGCTTCAAATCTTGAAACAATTAGAACTGAAGCTACCTCAACTTGGGACGCTTGCTTAAGTGGACCACGTGATGATGTTAATGCTCCATCTGGGCGACATTTCCAGATCGCTGATGGTTACATGATCAGTTCAATTTATAACTGTCTTAATACTTCGATTCCAGATGCTGTGAAAGAATCTATTAGAAACTTTTCAGTTGATGGTTTAAAACTTCAGCATCCTAAAGAGGAACTCATTCTTAAAGATGAAGTCTTTCCTCTCCTGGTGAAAATGCTAAAAGACAATTATGTTTCTGCCAGGGAAGAAGAGTTTAATGCCGCTTTGGATTTGTTATCAGATGACAAAGGTGAAATTAGAAAACAACTGCTCTCAAGTTTTGACTGGGTAAAAAACGTCATCGATACTAATCAGATTATTTTTGACTGCAAGCTTGTGGGTCTCAAACTTATTAAATTAGATCCGCTCTTCCATCAGAAGTCTGGGCTCTACGGTAATTATCTAGAAACGAATTCTTGCTTAAATATTTCATCTACCCCTGAGTTTAATAAGTGGTTGGAAGAATCAAAGGGAACATTTAGTGATAAGATTTTAGATGGTCTTGACCAAGAGATGACGGAAATGGCTGTTTTGCGAGCTAAAGAGTGTGTAAGTCAGTATCCGATTGATACGGCTGTTAACAAAATTCGCCATAGAAGAAATAGGGATCTATGTTTAACAAATGAATGGCAAAAGCTAGAAGCACATGTTCTTGAAAAAGCGATCAAGGATCCCCTGGTGGTTAAATTCCAGATGTCTCCCGATGTCATGAAATCTAAACTTGAAGGAAACCGCCGTCGCTTACAATTAAGAATGATGAAAGAGCATTTCAATAATTAGTCTTTTTTGTAACCTTCTAAAAACTGGGCCTTGAATTCGAGATAGCGATCCTCAAGGATCGCTTCTCGCGCCCGGACCGCCATCGACTTATAGAATGCAATGTTATGAGCTGTCGCAAGAATCTGACCTAGGATTTCATTTGAGTCAAACAAGTGCTTAATATAGGCACGAGTGAAGTTTGTGTTCACATAATCTTTTAAGTTCGGCTCGATTGAAAAAAAATCACGGCGATAATTCTGATGATCGATTCTGATTTTTCCGCGATTGGTGAACAGTGTTCCTCCACGAGCAAATTTTGTCGGGATGATACAGTCACTCATATCAATACCGTGTTCCCAGATCATTAGAAGATCTGCTGGCATACCAACACCCATGACGTAGCGTGGTTTATCTTTGGGCATTAGTGGTGCCGTGAACTTCACGACTTTTGTCATGTGTTCAGGACCTTCACCAACTGAAACGCCACCAATAGCGTAACCAGGAAGATTTCTCTTCGTTACTTCTTCAATACAAATCTCACGGTATTTATCGTAAACGCCACCTTGAACAATTCCAAAAAGTGCTTGCTTTGGATTTTTCCAGGCATCCACACAACGGTCTAGCCAGCGATGAGTACGAGCAATCGAATTTTCTACATATTTTTCCGTCGCAGGAAACGGAATACATTCATCAAACGCCATCATAATATCAGAGCCGAGGTTTTGCTGAACCTGGATTGAAATTTCAGGAGTGAGGAGAACGTTTTCCCCTTTAGCACCCTTGAAGTTAGCACCCTCTTCAGTGATGGAATTTTTCTGAAGCGAAAAAACCTGAAAGCCTCCAGAGTCAGTCAAGATCGGACGATCCCAACCCATAAATTTATGGAGACCACCGGCTTTAGCAATAAGTTCTGAGCCTGGTGTTAAATGCAAATGGTAGGTGTTTGATAGAAGAATCTGAATCGACATGTCGATCAACTCTTTGGGTTGCAAAGCTTTAATCGCACCGTGAGTTCCAACCGGCATAAAGACCGGCGTTTCTATGTCACCGTGTGGAGTGTGAATAATCCCGGCACGAGCGCCGCAATGCTTATCCACATGCTGGAGTGTAAATTTAAAGTGATTGTTAACTTCTTCACGAACGTTCATAACAGAACTTCCTTTGGGCACAATTGTTTTCCACGTGCCGGGGCACGGGCATTTCCAGTAAAGGATATTGAATGTGGCGACCCTATCAAATTCTTATCCCTTTGTTGAGTCTATTTCTGGTGAGGGTAGATCTTACAGACCTTTTCCCCCTCAGAATTCCCGTCAAAGTATTGAAAGTTTATGATGGTGACACCGTTCTAGTAGGGCACGGTGATTACCAAATGAAAGTCCGCCTTTCAAAAATTGATTCTCCTGAAAAAGGTCAGCCCTTTTTTGGGACCCAAAAAGATGCGGGTCTTGAATCCAAAAAATGCCTCGAAAAAATCATTCAACCAGAACACATTCTCATTATCGAAAAGGAAGATATCTACGGACGGGTTTTGGGAGATCTAGATGATTTGAGCTTTAAGCTCATTAAAAACGGATGTTCCACTTTGTATCCTCACGCCGTTTTTGCATCAAGGCGAGAGAAGATGAGCTATCTATTAGCTCTTAAAAAAGCAAAGGCCTCTAAACGAGGCCTTTGGCAGTATGGTGGGTTTAGACAACCCAAGTTATGGCGAAAATTTAGTAAACGAAACGGATACCGGTTGTCGCGCCGATAAGTTCGTTGCCGAATGCCTTATCTGCTTGAACGAACACTCTGATGAAAGGTAAATTAACCTGTACACCAGCAAAACTGCGGAATAAAAAAGGACTCGCCTTACCTTTACCGTCGATGTTTGCATCGGTTTCAATGTCACCAATTGAACCTGGAGCAGGACAACCAACTCCTGTACAAGTAACAGGTGAAGTTGCAGAATTTAAATCTCCTTTACCCGTAGCCGAGCCAGTGTTGTAATCTGCTCCTAAACCGCCATAGATACTAAACAGATATAAGAAACGTAAAGATGTTGAAATTTCGAACGGTATTGAGTGAGTTGCGACATTAATATTGGCAAAGGGGTTTGCCAAAATCGTAGATGAATAGGTGCCGCCCCCTTGATCAGCAGTGACTGTCTGATTGATCGTTGATTTGAAATTTAAATCTGTTTTATTATATTCATAGCCAGTGTGTATTTTTACTCCGCCCCAACCAAACCACTTAGAGGGTCTGGCTTTAATCCAATCATAACTAAAATGAACCCCGTAAGAAGATAAATCAGCTGTAACATCTGTATCTCCGGATGTTTGTTCAAGTTCGTATTTAAAGAAGTTAACGTACATATTTAATTTATTAGTCTCAAAACCAAGAATTTTTTCTGTATCCATCCAACCAAGATTCATACCGACAAGGAGTCCACCTTGAATACCTACACCTGAAAGATCTGAATCAGCTTCTTTATTTTTTTCTAAGTCAGCACCCACACCAATACCAGCACCAATCAATGCTACTTCCATTCCTGATGCATAATCAGAGCCGATACCTTTACCGGCCATGACTGATGAGTTGGCCATACCCTCCATTAATCGCGAGGGATCATTATTACTTGGCAAACCTGCGTTGATTTCGTCTTCAGCCTTTTGAACCTCTGCCTCGATGGCTGCACGAATGAGTGGGTTCAGCCCTCCGTCCGGAATAAAATTCAGACGAAAAATCTGGGCAGACGAATCTGTTGAGTAAATCCCAAGAGCGGCAGTGAAGGCAAAGAAGAAGAGCTTTTTCATGGATTTCCTTCCCGAGAGGGATGAATGTTATAGGTCTTTATTCTAATGGTTTTACTGAGGGGCAGGAATTCAGAATTTTTTACCTCTTCGCTGACAAAGCCCTCTTCACCGTGGTAAATCAGGCGAACAATAGTAATTACACCGAGCTGAGGCACAAATGGCGTTCTTAAATGCTGACTTACATCCCAATCTTGAAGCTTATTTCAAGGAAAACGGGCTTAAAACAGCGACTTTGATTCAGAAGAGGGTCATCCCTGAGATTCTTAATCGGAAATCAATCATCGTTTTGTCTGAAACGGGCTCAGGAAAAACTCTTTCCTATGCTTTGCCGATAGCGAGTAAATTAAAGCAAAAAGAAGACGAGGGTACTCGTAATACAGTCAAAGGCGCTCCGTACGCTTTGATTGTGGCACCGACTCGAGAACTTGCGACTCAAATTCATGGAGTCTTTAAGGGCATCTCTCACCACTTAAAACTACGCGTACGTGATCTGACTGGTGGTGATACATCGGCGAAGATGAAATCTGTGGCGAGCGGGTCTTATGAAATTTTAATTGCAACCCCATCACGAATTAAAAGTGCAATCCAGAAAAAAGAATTAAATTTTGCGCAACTTCAATATGTGATTTTTGATGAAGCCGATCAATTGTTTGATATGGGTTTTAAGCGCGATCTTGATTTTATGATTGAGTATTTTGACTTGAATCATACGATGATGGGTTTCATCACAGCGACTCTTCCTGAAACAGTTGAAAATTATATTCTTGAAAAATTTGTTGATGTTGATTTTACCAAAATTGCATCAGATGTTTCTCATGCTCCTCAATCAAAAGTTGAAACTTTTAATGTAAGAGTGGAGCCGGAAGAGAAAAATCCAGTGGTAAGAATGTTTCTTGAAAAGCAAGCTCAAGGCCGCGGGATCATTTTTACGAATCAAAGAAACCAGGCGGAAGATCTTTTTAAGTTTTTAACGGAGAAATTACCAAAACTAAAAACCAGACTTCTTCATGGTGAAATGGAAATTAAAGAGCGTGAAGCATCGATCAGACAGTTCGTTGATAAAAAAGCTCAGGTCCTGGTTGCAACAGATATTGCTGCACGTGGAATTGATATTCAGGATTTAGAATGGGTTTTAAATTACGGTTTACCAAAAACGGCGATTTATTATCTTCACCGTTGTGGTCGCGTTGGTCGCGGCGGTAAACGCGGAATTGTTTATAACCTTGTTGCTCATCACGACTCCAAAATGATTTCTCAGATTAATGAAGCTGTAAAAAATGAGAAGCATTTAAATCTTTCTCCGATACCAGAAGAGAAGATGAAGTCAGAGAAAAAAGTGGTGAAGAAAGTCGCCAAAGCTCCGGCCACTTTCCGTGGAAGTAAGCAAGGGACTCGTGGTGCGGCCAGAGTTCAGAAAACGGATAAAGAAATCAGAAATGCTCCACCAGTAGCACCGAAGCGTAACCGCGGTATCAAACGTCGTCGCTAAGAGGACGTATGAAATCGATTTTTATTTCTGGGGGATAATCTGGATGAAACCCGGGAACGAAGTCGGAACATTTTCTTTTTGGATCCAGTTCCGACAATTCAAAAAAGAGATTTCTAGCTTTTATAAAATCGTAAAATATCATCTTTCATGTTGTAGGCATCACTGTAACCAAGTTCAATGAGTGGCTTGGTGTACGAGACATCAAATGCAAGATAACTCAAAAGATCGAGTCCTTCATGATCTGAAACTCCGATTCCTTTTAAGAGATAACGAAGAATAGGGGGGAGCTCAGCAGTGACATTTGTCGACATTTTACCCAGATCCTGTGAAGGCCTGATCATTAAAATAGGAACAGTCTTCAACTCTGGATGAGCACCTTCCGAAATTAATTCATTGATACGAATTAAACGTTCAACATCAGCATCGATAGAATCTAGGAAAATTGAATTCAGCATCACACCCGCAATCTGTCCCATGGTCGGTTCCTGCATCAGAGTGAAGGCCTGGTGGCGCATTTTATCCTGGCCATGTGGATGACGAACACCGATCGCAATAATTTTCTCAGAACCAAGATGAATCGCAGGTGAAAGAGGTGTTGTTTGACGAATACATCCATCACCATAAAAAGATTGCTCAATTTGGATCGGTGGAAAGAAAAAAGGAATCGCTGAAGAGGCCATCAAGTGTTCGGCGCGAAGTTCTGTACGAAACGAGAACCGATCTGATCGTGCCCAGTCTTTAATATTTGCATCACCGTCATAAAAAACAACATTACTTCCGGAATTATAATTCGTGGTTGAAAGGGCCACACCATAGAGATTTTTCTTTGCGATGTTCTTTCGTATATCAGAAAAATTTATTTCTCGATCCGCTAGTGCTCTTAATGGTGATGTATCGAGTAAATGGTTGACCGAGCTCCCTTTTGGAGTCAAACCACCAAGCAGAGTTCCCGACATCCATTTTAGACCGATGTCTGAAACCGTACGTTTTCTTAAATCATAAATATCCTGCGGCTTAACTCTCATCCACAAATCGGAAAGATGATGAGTCGCTACATCCCAATTCTCTGTACTGGCAGCGAGATAAGTTGCATTAATGGCACCGGCCGAATTTCCCGAGATAATGTCAAAAAGATTATTCTTACGTCCTATTATTTCGTAAATAGCGCGAACAACCCCTACCTGGAAGGCCGCCCTAGCTCCACCACCTGTCATGACTAGACCCAGTTTCTTCTGCATAAATCCATTATGCCCCAACTAGAGAAAATAGCGAGTTCATAGTGCGTAACAGCGGTAGTTTGAGCTTCACCGCGCCTTTATTTCGACCTATAATGGGGAAGGAATTTATTATCAAAGGTGATCGAATGAAAGTACTTGTAACCGGAGCTACCGGCTTTGTTGGAAAAAGAATTGTTAAGCAGTTAGTTGAAAATGGCGATGAAGTGATCATCCTCACAAGAAATATTGCAAAGGCAGCTCTTACCCTCGGAAGCCAGTGCAAATACTATCAGTGGCTCAATACTTTAGAAAAACCACCAGTCGAAGCATTTAACGGTGTCGAAGGCATCATTCATCTCATGGGTGAAGGAATCGCAGACAAACGTTGGGATGAAGCTCAAAAAAAGAAAATTTACGAATCAAGAATCATTACGACTCAAAAGCTTATGGAAGTGATTAAAGATCTTCCGGTTAAACCTAAGGCGTTCATTTCTACATCAGCAGTCGGTGTTTATGGTGACCGTCAGGATGAAGAAATTTCTGAAGAATCAACTTTAGGCTCAGACTACCTTGCTGGCGTTTGTAAAGACTGGGAACGTGAAGCGAATGTAGCATCAACTTATGGCATTCGCGTTGTGATTATCCGTACAGGTGTCGTTCTTGGAAGAAATGGTGGAGCTCTCAAAAAAATGCTTCCCATTTTTAAACTTGGTGGTGGTGGACCTGTTGGAAATGGCCGTCAATTCATGAGCTGGATTCACATTGATGACCTTGCAAGCATGTATGTTGAAGCTCTCAAAAACGATACGATCAAAGGTCCGTTTAACGGAACTGCTCCTTATCCAGCAACGAGTAAAGAGTTTGCCGGAGTCCTTGGGAAAACCCTTCACCGTCCAGCGTTTGCACCAGCTCCAGCGTTTGTTATTAAGCTCGCGTTCGGGGAAATGTCTGATGTACTTTTAAAAGGGCAGAAAGTTCTGCCAGTGAAATTTAAAGAAAAGAAATTTCGCTACCGCTATCCAACGCTTGAAATGGCGCTAAAAGAAACTGCGTTTTAATTAAAAAGCCCCGCATCTGGGGCTTTTTTTGCTAAAATTTAATAATGACTTGTTTTGTCCTCGTCATTTCTTCCATCACATATCTCACTCCACCCATACCAAGACCAGACATCTTGTGACCACCAAACGGCATCTGATCCACGCGGAAAGCGGTATGATTGTTTATGACAAAAGTCATCGTGGAAATGTCGCGTGCGATACGTAGAGCGGTGGTTATGTCTTGAGTAAAGAGAGCTGCCTCAAAAATATAATCATTAGAATTGAGGTATTCTAAAAGCTCATTTTCGTCAAAGTAGGAATTTAGGCAAACGACAGGACCAAAAACTTCTTCTTTCATTAAGGCAACTTCTCGGGAAACATTCGTGAGAATGGTTGGGGTCATGAATTGTTCCGTGACTTTATTTCCTGTCTCAAGTTTTGCACCAGCTGAAAGTGCTTCTTGAATCCATTTCTGAATCCTTTTGACTTCTTCTAGGCCAATGAGAGGACCCACATCTGTCTTCTCATCAGTGGCTGTTCCAACAATTAGTTTTTCAGCTTCTGCTTTAAAATCTTTTAAAAAATCAGCAAATATTTTTTCATGAACAAAAATTCTTTGGGTTGAGATACAGACTTGTCCCGAGTGATAAAAAGATCCTTTTGTAAGACTTTTAACCGCAAGAGCTAAATCAGCATCACTTCTTACGATGGCCGGTGCCTGACCACCATGCTCCATCGCAATCCTTGTTCCTGCTGCGATTTTTTTTCTCATTTCCCAGCCAACTTTGGCAGATCCAATGAAGGAAACATAATTAAATTCTTTTGAAGAAACTAATCTCTCTGCTAAATCAGTTTTAACATTTATGACTCTTAATCCTTCAGCAGGCAATCCTGATGACTTAAAAGCTTCATCCAATAGGTGAGCAGAAATCGGTGTTGATGAGGCGGGCTTTAAAACTACGGCACAGCCACTAGCGACTGCGCAACCGACCTGATGAGCAATTAAATTTAAGGGATGATTAAAAGCTGAAATTGCAAGTACCGCGCCAATCGGATCTCGGAGAGTGAAAGCGAGGTGATCTTTACCCGCGGCCGTTCTTTCCATAGGAATCATTTCGCCCTCAAGACGAAGCGTTTCTTCAGCACATAGCTCCAGAGTTGCTATCGCACGCGAAACTTCTACTTTGGCATCTTTTAATGGTTTACCACCTTCAGATGCAATAACCCATGCGAGGAAATCATGTTTTAATTTTAAATCTGCCGCTACTTTTTTTAGTATTTCACTTCGCTCATAAGGGTGAAGACTCTTCATCGCCATTTGTGCTTCTTTTGTTTTCGCTAAAATCAAGTCCACATCGGCTTCTGTGGCAAACTGAACTTCTAAAAGAGGTTTATTGTCATTTGGAGACAATATCTTCTGAAATTTGCCCTTGGAAGTTGTGAACTTAAGCGGAAGTTCTTTTGGTAGCTGAAACATACTTGTCCTTATCTGAGATTCGTTTAAACTTTGATTATGAAAACCTTTTTATTTCCTCTTATCCTGATGAGCTTGTCCATACTAAATGCATCCTGCACAAAAGAGGTCAAGTATAGCAAAGAAGCCCTTCTTGCTAAAGCTCAGGCGGTAGATTCTTCGATCACGGTTATTTTACCCAAGTCCATGGCGGCAGGTGTGACTTGCGCCGAATACTCTGAGGGGTGTTTATCCGCCCATATCGTACGTGTAAAAAACCTGGATATGATTGCAGTAGAATTTATGTCTCAGGATGATGCGATCTTAGCGGCTAAAAAATTTCGTGGTTATTATACTTATAATTGGTTACTTGATGATGTAAGTGGTGAACCAATTCTTGAAAAATTCGTAACCGATCATTTAGAGGCCAAGAAACCTGGTGAAAATCCCCTCAAAAAGAACTAACTTCTCTTCCCAGCTTTTTTTTAAATCATTCATTTCAGGATGAAGAGAAACTTGATCATCAAGTGTTTTTCTAAACAAAACTAGCCAGCGTCCTAATTCTCCCCGCTTTATTCCCATGACTGAATGAATTTTCACGACATCAAATGGTGCTTCGACCTGTTGAGATGATTTGCCGAGTAATTGCATTTCCCAGAATGAGGTAATCCGCGGAATATGAGTTTCGAAATCATGAACGACTCTAAAGTGATAACCGATCAGGATGTCATCCTTTGCTTTATCATAGAAAGATTGAACGACATTTAAGATCCAGTCATTCTGTTTCATAGGGGATGGGTAATGGTTTTTAAGCGAGACTGAAATTGACGAGAAACAGTTTTTAATTGAAATCCCTGCGCCTGGAAGAATTTTAAGTCTTCTTTTTCTTCAAAAACTAATTTGGAACCAAATTTCATCAAGTGACACTTACGTGCCTCAGGCATTTCAAAGAATTTCAAAAGAGCGTATTGAGTGTAAAGTTCATCACTCACCATAGCTTCACCCTCTGGCTCGAAAGGGAAAGGTTCAAAAAACACATTTCCATTTTTCCCTTTAAGAACCAAGAGACAGCCAAGAACTGTTAAATCTTTTTCAAAAGTTAAAACCTGCGCGCCCCATTTTTCCCAGACATCAAGTTGCTCTTTTGGAATCGGCAGGGTTTTAGGAGTATCGTTTGGAGAGGCGTAATCTCCCATTTCAATCTGACTCTTTCTATGAAGCTCTTGCCAGCTATCTTTGATGTCTTTTTTTATATCGGCCGGCAAACTATTCAAATAATCCTGATACGTTTTAAAAGCTTTGGCTAAAGGCTCAAGCACATACGCCTCAGAGCTTGATTTAAATTCTGAGTTCCAAGACATTGAAAAATCCTGCAGACCTTTCAAGCAATATAATTCTTGCGCCATGATATCTGTGCGTAGCTCATACTCCTTAATTAACTCCTGAACTTTCTCACGGCCTGAACGAGTATATTTTGGATCAAAAATACAAAGTCCCGAACTCCCGTCACCAATTTCCCATGTGACTTGTTTCCAGTGGAGGTGATCCTTATTCCAGAAAGCGAGCTTCTGGTGCCACGACAAAAGATTTGGAATTGGCCGTAAGCTTAATTGCGCGAATCCAATGGGAGTATTTTGAGTTGGACCAAAGAAAAGAAAATAAGTGAAGACGCATCCATCTGGAGCACCATCATGACGCTGAATCAGAGTCGCAAATCCTGCGATATCTTCCTGAAGAAGCACTTCAATATTAGGAATGAATTCCGGATCAATATCATGAATTGAATGGAATTTTTGTACCAATAACATGCTTTAATTGTGGACTTTTTTTCTCAGAGAGTCAAAGAGCTAAATTTCTAAGATGAGAGTTACAGCTTCACTTCTCGAGCGCAGTGAGGGCAGAGTTTCCAAAATTGAACATCGAGCTCTTTTCCGCAAGCACATGCAATTGGTGCTGAAAAATCTTCTAGCGATTCTCCAAGAACAAAAATATCAGATCTCATCGCACGAATGGTAAGAGAGTTAGCGATGTAGCCGCCAGGAATAAAAGGATCTGCTTTGAACATGCCCGGTCCAACTTGTTCGTTCACACGAATTTTAACTTGATAATCCTCGCGTGCCTCGAGATCAAAATTTGGCTGGCCTGCCATATTTTCAATTTCGCGGATGACTTCGAGAGCTTTGTTTTGATCAAGGCTTTGGTTTTTCAAACGGGCTCCATCTTCTTTCAAGAAGAGTGATAATTTCTCGCACGGCCCTTTGGTGGGAGTTAAACCATTTCCAAGGGGGTGGTTTGATTTTATCAAATTCCTTCAAAAAATATATACCCTGATTACCGCAAGCTTCTATCGTCCGAAGAGTCCACTCAACCACTTCCGGGTTTTTGTGGCGGAGGTACTTGTTTAAAGTGTCCAGGAAGGGGAATTCTAATCGCTGTCCGCGTGTGAAACGCGCTTCGATGATGTGTTTTCGAGCACAATTCAGGGCAAATACTACCAAAGAGTCCGGAATAGGAGAGTTCAGCACTCGTAGAAGATTGGGCTCAAATTTTAGCGATAGAGGTGTTGAGTGCTCGATAATGCATAAAACTTTTTCTAGCTGATTATAAGTATTGAAATTGGTTTCGAGGCTTGAATTGAGCTCTTCAATTTCATTAGCTGATAAGCGGATGAGTCCTCGATGTCCAAGTCCAATTTCTTTTAAAATTTTTTGGTAGGTTTCTTCAATATTCATTAGCGAACAGGAGTACCGATACATCTCACCTGACGAAGATCAGTCATCTTACCGCCAGCAAGGGTACCTTCAGTTGAATCGTAAACCCACGCTTCGTTTCTACCAGAAGAAGCTGCACGAATAGTAGATGTCCAAAGACCTTGATCATTTTCTTTTTTTAAAACAAATCTTGATCCATTAAGGTCTGCTTGTAGAAAATCGTTTCGCGTTGGTAAACGCCACTTTACTTGAGTTTCCAGTCCCGCAATTGAATTATTAGCACATAAACTAACGTTATCGCCAAGTATGCGGCAATTTGTCGTTTCATTCGGGGTATTATCTTGTTCATTGCCAGAAGCTGCACACCAGTTAAAGCTAACGAGAGTGTCTTTTTTAATCAGGTCAGACCAAACCATACCAGTGCGACCATCAAACCAGATTTCATTTCCTGATGCTGATCTTGAAACTAACTTCCAGATTCCTTCACCGCTAGCACCAAAATTTGTTCCGTTCCAAATCGCTTTCTCATTGTTCTTTGAAAAGCAGTCAGTGATTCGGGCATCTATTCCTACAAACTCAGTTTCTACTCCACAAGTTTCAGTAGCTCTTCCAAGATCAGAGCGTGTGATAACATTATTTGAGCTACCTTCATCATCGGTATCCATCAGAGGGATTGTTCGATATAGATTTTCTGGCAAAGCGTTTGAGAGTGTTTTTACTATTTCTTCAGCATAAGTGATGACTGGGGCAGCATTTTTTCTGTGCATCTGAGAGGGCAGTAAATCTGAGCCATTTCCTTCAACTCCTAGAATTGTTCCAGGGTTTTTATTTGTTCCCAGTCTTCGGTTGGAAGACACGTCCTCACAGCCAACCAAAAAGGTTAATAAACAGAGGCCCGGGACCATAAAGTTGAGTTTCATATGTATGCTTCCTATAGGTCTAATTCTAAGAAATTCCCTGACTTAATAGTAGAAATAGAGTTCCCATTTGTAAATTTTACTCTTCTGTTAAGTACTGGAAACTCTGTGTTTTCTTCAAGACACCCGCATGCTATACTCCCGGCCCATGACGACCATGCTCATCAATTCTATTTACCGTGCCACTGAAGGAGAGGGAATCCATATCGGAATCCCCCAAATCTTTATTCGGTTTCAAGGCTGCCATGTTGGTTGCGTGAATTGTGATACCAAGGAAACCTGGGACTTCGATCCGGCATTTACAAAGTCACTTGATGAAGTGATGGAAAAAGTAGAATTCCTTTCTCAGGATATTATTAAGCGCGTTTCTATTACGGGCGGAGATCCATTACATCCGTCTCATATTCCAGCTCTTTTAGTTCTGATAAATGAACTAAAAACTCGTGGTTACTGGATCAATATTGAAGCTGCCGGAACAAGAATTGTAAAAGAAGTTTTTGATCAAGTTGATTTCGTTTCTTTTGATTTTAAAACTCCATCGACTACTGTTAAGACTTCACGAGATCTTCTTTTAAAGTTCATCGAGAACTACGGGAATAAAGCCCAAATTAAAGCAGTCGTTGCCGATAAAAAAGACTTTGAATCCACTTACGATGCCTTCCATTTTATAAAAGCCGCCAAAATGCCATCAGTTCCGTGGTGCCTGACTCCTTGTTTTGAACCTGGGGAAGAGTTTCCGATGAACAGATTTCAACAGGTTGTGCAATTAAACGAGAGTTTTGGACTTCCTTTCAGGGTTATCGGTCAACAGCACAAATGGGTCTACGGTTCTGAAGCTAAATTAGTTTAATCAACTACTCACATCCTTTCCATTTTTGCCGATAAGTTTCCCATGAGAATAATGGCACTACTTCTTTTATTCAGTTGTTCAACACAACCGCTTTTGAAGTTTAAATATAACTCTTCAAAACGCTATCTCGCGAGTCTGACTCGTGAAGACGTTAGTGTAGGAAAGATTGAAGGCGAACTCAAAAATCCAGTTCTCTTTGCGAGTGGTATGGATTCAACTTTTCTGATTGTTAAACTCTTTGATGATGAAGGAAATGTGATCACTGATATTGATCCCAATGATCTCACTCTTTCGACTTCTCAAGATGTTGAGGCAAAACCCTTCGTGATGAAACAAGGTGTTTATAAAACAGAAATTCTTCCTCGAGTAAAAAGCAAAAATATTATCATGCGAGTGGATTGGCAGGAAAAAGTCATGAGTCCTGAAATCCTTTTAAGAACAACAATTGCTCCTCTAAAAGATAAAGTTCTTCCTCTTGCTCATGAATATAATCAGTCAAGAAGCGTTGGCGAGTTAAGCGTATCGCGCGGAAGTGCTACTCCTGAAAATGCGACCGAAGGTTTTAGCTTCGAGAATATGGGACCCAACCGTATCGTGACCCTTAAATATGAAAGTGCGATGAGAGGCTTCAGTTTCGATTATTCTGAACAGGCCCGCCAGAATATGTCCATGCAGATTGATGATTCACCAAACGACACTGTTTCGCACACGATGCATTCAATTTTCATGTTCTTTCCGCGGAAGAACATGTTCGTGGTGGAAGAACTTTCGGGAACAATTAACGTCACTCTTACCAACGGTGAGAAAATGATTTTCCAGAAAGATTCAAAAGAAATCGTTGATGGAGTTTTCACTGAAGGACCAACTGATACGTCACCCGATCGTCACAAACGCCACTACGCTGATTTGAAATATCAGGGTAAGGGGATTGTCTTAAGAGTGAATGCTCGCGGACAGTCACCACAGTTAGGCCAGTTCGAGAGTGTGAAAATTGATATGGAACATGGGTTGAAAGGCTCTGCCGAAGTACTGATCATGAACGGCGCAACTGGACAAAGATGTCGTCGCCCGAAAGTTGATTTTTGGGAACCACTTGATGTGAGTCCAATCGAATTCAAATTCCCAACGGATGAAGAGTTTAATATTTATCTGAAAAAGAATTGTGGTTTCGGTTTACCGAAGCTTTAAGATTTTAATCATCATCACTAACCATCCAAGCACGAAAAGTAATCCACCAACCGGGACGATCATGGCAAAGACTTTCACTCCTGTCAGGACATAAAAATAACAATTAAAAGAAAAAAGAATTGTTCCTACTAGAAAAGACCAGGTTGAAACTTTGAAATCGGTTGTTGGAATGAGCTGCTGAATTAGCCCTAAAATCACAAGGCCTAGACCGTGGTAGAAATGATAACGAACCCCAGTTTCAAACGTCACAAGCTTTTCAGGTTCAACCATATTTTTTAATCCATGGGCACCGAAAGCACCGACGAGGACAGCTACTGCAAGTAGTGTCGTACCGAGGACAAGAGATTTTTTAGCCTGCGGATGTAAAATCATGGAGAAAATCCTTTTTCGCAAATGGATACAAATTAAAAGTTCCCTGGCCCATTGCCACGAGTTCGTTTGATCCCTCAATTCTAATTTCACCAGAACTTATGATGAGGCTTTTACCTTTGTGAACAACTTTCCCTGTCCCAACTAAAACTTCACCAAGTTTCACCGGACGAATGTAATTTATTTTAAATTCTACGGTTGATGTAAGGTTATCTTTTTCAATTGCTTGAGATAAGGCAGAAAGTCCAAGGACACAGTCCATGAATCCAGCTATCGCTGCACCATGAGCGATATTGGGTGAGGAAAGATGCTTTTCCTGAATCGCCATTTTGTAGACAATAGAGCCAGGAGATAGAATCTCAAAACTCATAGAATTATCAAGGTCATATTTATTAATAGATTTAAAAAGTGCGATGAAGTTATGCATACAAAAAGTGTACGCTCAACGTTCCGGTAGGTAAAGATTCTTAACTTTGCCTTCAACGGCATTCCGAATCGTGAGGTTGAGTCCCTTCTCATGCCCGGCCTGAGAGGCTTCATAATCTGTCTGATGCCCTGAGCGGGTAGAACTTAAACGACGATAAATCGACTGCGTATCAATCTCAAGTTTTTTCTCCACAACGAGCAATGCTTTTGTATCTTGATCACTATAATTGTGTTTTGACATCGTCATCTTGGCGTTGAAGCCCTCAGCGATCCCGAGGAAAAAAGAATTTTTCGCCTGAAGTCCTGTGAAGCCATTTTCTTTTTTTGCCTGATCCCACATGCTATCAATTTCTTGATTGAGAAAATGAGCAATGTAACCGGCAAGCTTAACGTTAGTGAGTGATCCTGAAACTTCGAGGCAACAGGAATCTTTGCCCTGACTGATAACAGGCTTAACAATAAAATGTTTAAGAATGGCATAAATCGCCGAAATTTTTGTGTCCTTTCTTTTTCGCATCAAAAGTCGATCCATATAGATGGGTTCAACTCTGTCTTTTAAATAATCCAGATTATGGCGAAGTAAGAGTTCATTGGCCTTCATCGTGGCTAGCTCTGCTTCATGGGCGTTTGAGCTTTGCGCGAGAGAGAGGAGCTTTTTTACTCTTTCAATAATTTTCTCAGATTGAATATCACCTTCTTTGGCGAGATTACTTTCTAAAAGATTCATGGTGGCATCTGAAACTTCTTTAGGGAAACCAAAACGCTGGCAAACGCCATGAAATTCAGGACCGTGAGGTTTTACTTCTTTGTACTGAATGTAGGTAAGGTAATGAGCTATTTCGTGTTTTAAAATGTCGCGAACAACACTATCTTTAGCGAGATAAATAAGTTTTCTGTTAAGAGCAATCTGCAAAAAAGGAGCGTTGAAATGACCGATCTCTTTTCCTTCAAAGACGACAACATTAATGGGGTAGAGGTAGTTTTGATAAGCGAATCGGCTTTTACGAACATCAATGCCTGCATGAATAAGAATCTCTTTCATAAAAGCTTCCGCTTTATGAATGAAGGCAATCGAAGTTGAGTCGTAAATAAACATGGCCAATTATCGCCAAAACAAAGGGCCTTGTAAGGCCCTTTGGATTATTCGCAGATTTCTTTTTCCACAATTGTCTCTTCACCATCAAAACTAGTTGAATCAACAATCAACTGTGAACCAACTTTTACAACGTTGATATTCGCATGGCCTGCAACTTCGTCGTTTAGTTTTACACTCAAATCAATTGAGAGAGTCGTTTCAGAACATGAAATCTTTGAAGACGTTTCAAGTGTAATGCCTGTTTCAGGGTCCGAGATAATTTGAGTCTGGATTTTTCCATCAGCTCTGTATGTTTCTTGTTCTCTTTCATTAGTTTCATTGTTCGTAGCACTGACTTCGTAAGTCGTAATTTTGTTGGTCACTGATTGAGTAACAATCATGTTTGTTGAACCTGGAGTCTGACCTGTGGTTGAACGACAAGTTGCGTACGTCCCAGCGAGATTTGGGCAAGCAATCGCCGAAGAAGAGATGATGAAAGCAGCAAGAGCAAGAAAGCGCATGAGGTCTCCTTAAATATTTTGAAACTCAATTCCATCAACAACGGATTGCATCGTCAAATCAATATGGCACTGGTAACTTTGTGTCCCGCATTATGTAATCGAAAATGCTAAAATTTCCGGTGGCCTTTTAATTGCACCTTCGCGGTCAAGTATTGCACAAGGAGTGTCACAATGTTTCGCCAATTAGCGTTATTCGTTCTCTTATCTATTCCATCGATGACGTATGCTCAGCTCGATTCGCAATTCACTTTCAGCGGCCAGAACGCTGAAGTTTTAAAAGCGGAAAAGAAGATTACGGTTATCACCCCAGAAGCGGTGCAAGTCCCAAGCACGTGCTCTCGCCAGGTTCCAGTCGGACAAGTTGAAGTTTGCCGTAATGAAACTCGCTACCGTCAGGAGTGCTCTTGGATTCCTTCATCTGAAAGATGTTGGACTGAAAATGAAAGAGTCTGCCGAAGTGTGACTCGTTATCGTGAAGTTTGCTCTGGCAGTGGAAGCCGCGAAGAGTGTACTGAACGTCCAGAACGTGAAGTGTGTACTGAAAGACCAACTCGCGAAGTTTGCAGAACAAAACCAGATGGGTCTCAACATTGCACAACTGTTGGCGGTGGTACTCACTGTACAACGGTCGGTGGTGGTCAATCTTGTCGTACAGTTCCGGGCGATCGCACATGTCATAATGAATCGTACCAGGATACAGATTGTGACAACGTTCCCCGTCATCGTTGCGAAACTGTTCCAGGAAGAAATGATTGTAATCAAATTCCTTACTCTGAAAGAGTCTGTGAAATGGAAACTCAATACCGTACGGAAACGTATGCATGTATTGAAACTCAAATCATTAACCGCAGAGCGGATAAAGTTCTTAAAAACGAACTTAACGTACAGATCATCACAAACGGTTTAGTAGAAGAGTTTCCAGTTGCTATCTCTGTCAAAGAGGCAAGTGCTGAATTCAAAGGTTTTTCAATTGATGCGAAACTCTTAAAACAGCCAAAAGTTTTTGTTGTCCTCAAAAAGAAAGACGTAAAAGTGGCTTCTTCAACGGCGACAGAAATCACTCTCAAATCAACGCTTGTGTTAGAAGTGCTTGAAGAAAGAATGCTTCCGATCGCTTTCCCGTCAGAAATCTTAAGTGCTTCGATAGAAGCAGCTTCAGAGAAACTAACTGTGGTTTTCGAAGGTCCAATCAGCGCTCAAGGTTCTGTTGATCTTGCGATCACTCACAAAGCTTTCTTAAGCTCGACTAAAACAATTGCGGAGCTAAAAGCTGATTACCCAGGTCCGAAAGTTGGACTTGGACAGGTTGAGAATAAAGCTGCCTTAAGTATCAATATGAAGGGGGCAATCGTACGAGAACTCAAGAAAAAGAATATGAAACTTACATTCAAACTAGCTTCGAAGCTTAACCTTCAGGGCGATATTATGAATGAAAAGAAGCCAGGCACTGAGAAGAATTATGAAGGAACATTCGTCATTCTTAAATGATGATACTCCCTTTTGGGGCCTCGGGATGGTTAGATCCCGAGGCCCTTTTTTTATGAAATTCCCTGCTAATCTCTGTTATTGCTGCTACAAACCTTGAATATGGTCAGCCTCAGTTGTTTTTTATCAAAATGCGCATACCATAGAGGTATGTACATTAGAGTAGAAGTTGAGTCACAAGAACCGGTCGTCTATAAAATAAACCACACAGAAGTGCTGATTGGTTCATCTCCTGCTAACTCCATCGTCATCAAAGAAACGACCTTAAGTAAAAAGCATGCCAAACTCGTTTTGGATGATGGCTTCTGGTACGTTATTGATCAGGGAAGTACTAATGGAACCTTTCTTGATGAAGAACAATTAATACCTGGAAAAAAAAGTAAAATTACATCTGACTCTGTGGTCAGTCTGGGAGACAAGGTCACTCTTTATTTTCCTTTGGAAGAAGATCAGGCCATTGAAATAAATGCACCTGTCACTTCTTCTGAAATTGACGAAGCACCAAATCTGGTTAAATCAGATCATGAAAAAACTCAAGTCCTGACCTTGGCGGATCTCCAGGCAATCAAAGCGCAAGTTGACTTTAAAAAGAAAAAAGAAACAATCGTCAAAAAAGCCAAGGAAACGAAAAGAAAGAAAGTTGAAAACAAGAAACTAAACAAAGTTGCTATCATAAGCATCGTTATTATTATTGTTGGTTTGATTGCAAATAATGCGTGGAAAATACGCATGAAAAAAATAAATAAAGATGGCATCATTAAAAAGATGCAGACAAAATTCAGTGACGATCTTGAAATAGATGCAGAAATTGAAGGCTTTCGAATATCCAGAGCATTGCTACTAACTAAAAATAAAATTGCGGACCGTGCTTTACTACCAAAGTGTAATCAACCTGAAACCGAGGTTTATTGTTCTATTCCTTCTTTAAAATCGTTTAAGTACAATGGGGCTATTTTTATCAAGCCTGCCTATGTTGTTTTTTACCTTGATCAAAGAATACCGTTGGATGCAGCAAAAGCGAATTTAGCAGAAGGTCAGATCTTGGATGAAAATAGCTTAATGAAGAAAGCTTTCATCCTTTATTTCCAGGAAAATTTTCAAGGTCTGACTTTCCCCAAAGATGCTCAAGTCTATGTAGCTTTCTATAAAGTGGATCCAGAAGGAGTCACAGAAATAACTCGTGTCTCTGCTTTCTATCAATCATCTGCTCCGCTGATGCTTAATGAATTTAAAGAACAAGATTTTGTTGAAGCTGATACCTATTTCACTTTTTTCTGAGAAAGCGTGCTTCCAAGCGAAGAAATGATCACACAAAAAATGGCGAGCCACTGACTGAGGGTCAAACTTTCTGACAGAAATAGTAATCCCATCAAGGCTGCCAAAGCAGGTTCTAGACTCATCAAAACACCAAATGTTTGCGTTGGTAGTTTTTTGAGCGCAAACATCTCAAGTGTATAGGGAAGTGCGCTTCCAAACACCGCTACCATAATTGCTAGAGGCATAGCATTCAAGTTCAATAATTGAGGTCCATCAAGCGCTATTCCTATTGGAAGAACAATCAGAGCAGCGACGAGCATTCCCAAACTAGAGGCGACTTCGCCTTTAAGATTATTTCCTGCTCGCTTTCCAAAAATAATATAAAGCGCCCAAAAACCACCTGCTAAAATAGCGAGAAACATTCCCAACGGATCAAGCGTTTGAGTCGCTGTTTCTTTTGGCAAGAGAAGAATAATTCCGATCCCTGCCAAGAGTGCCCAAAGATAATCGATACGTTTTTTTGAAGAAAAGATCGCAACTGACAACGGGCCAAAAAATTCCAGAGCGACTGCAATCCCGAGGGGAATTCTTTGCAGGGCAAAATAAAAAGAAAAGTTCATGAGTCCTAGAGAGCTACCGTAAAAAAGGAGGCTTTTCACCATGTCTTTTGACAATTTTGTTTTCCAGGGACGAAAGATCGACACCATGATGAGACTTGCAAATAATAAGCGAAGAGTGGAAGTACCGGCGACACCAAGAACAGAGAAAAGTTGTTTTGCCTGGCTGGCCCCGAATTGAATCGAGGCCATGGCGAATATCAAGATAAGAACAGATTTAAGCAGGACTTAAGCTCCACCATCCGAGCGTTTTTTCTCGTGATAAGAAAAAGCAGCTTTTAGGTATTCACGGTTCATACGGGCGATGTGCTCGATAGAAATACTTTTCGGACAAGTCGCTTCACATTCAGCGTGGTTGGTGCAATTTCCGAATCCAAGAGTATCGTGAGTGTGGACCATATTTAAAGCTCTGCGAGGGGCTTCTGGCTGACCTTGTGGAAGGAGAGCAAGTTGAGAGATTTTTGCTCCCATGAAAAGCATCCCAGATCCATTCGGGCATGAAGCAACACATGCTCCGCAACCAATACAAGCAGCTGCATCCATTGCTTCATCAGCGATTGGCTTAGGAATAAGCATGGCATTTGCATCTGGAGCATTTCCGGTACTAGCAGAGATGTATCCACCGGCCGCCATGACTTTATCGATAGCGCCGCGATTTACAGTTAGATCTTTAATGATAGGGAATGCTGTTGCTCTGAATGGCTCAATGACAATTGTGTCACCATTTTTGTACAAACGCATATGCACCTGACAAGTCGTGGTCGACTTAAATCCGCCGTGCGCTTTACCATTAATCATCATCGAACACATCCCGCAAATTCCTTCGCGACAGTCATGATCGAAAGCGATTCTGTCTTCACCTTTGTTAATCAGCTGTTCATTTAGAACATCGATCATTTCAAGGAAAGACATATCAGGTGAAACATTATCAACACGGTAATCGACTAATTTACCTTCCGCTGTTGAGTTACTTTGGCGCCAGATTTTCAGGTTCAAAGTCATATTTTCATTAGATGCCATAAACTAGCTCCTATTATTTATACGAACGTGTTGCGAGTTTAACGTTTTCAAACTTAAGTTCTTCCGTATGACGGACAGGGCTTGAGTTCACACCTGTGTATTCCCATACAGCAGCATGAGTGAATTTTTCATCATCACGTTTCGCTTCGTTATCAGATGTCTGGTATTCTTCTCGGAAGTGTCCACCACATGACTCGTTTCTCTCTAAAGCATCTAGTGCCATAAGTTCTCCGAGCTCGATGAAGTCAGCCACTCGAGCAGCTTTGTGAAGTTCAAGGTTGTAATTGCTCGTATCACCAGGAACGTTTACGTTTTGCCAGAATTCTTCTTTTAATTTTCTGATGCCGTCGATGGCTTTTTTCAGACCTGCTTCGCTTCGGCTCATACCAACGTAATCCCACATATAGTGACCAAGTTGTTTGTGGAATTCTGAAGCTGACTTCTTGCCTTTGATGGCAAGAAGTTTATTCGTTTGGATTTTCACAGCTTCTTCAGCGTCCTTAAAAGCATTGTCTTCAGTTGTAACTTGCTCAAGTGGCGTTGAGGCAAGATAATTTGAAAGCGTGTAAGGGATAACAAAATAACCATCGGCGAGTCCTTGCATAAGAGCTGAAGCACCGAGGCGGTTGGCGCCGTGATCTGAGAAGTTTGCTTCACCTAAAACATGGAGCCCTGGAATCGTTGACATCAAGTTATAGTCAACCCATAGACCACCCATTGTGTAGTGAACGGCAGGGAAAATCATCATCGGTGTTTTATAAGGATCATCGGCCGTAATTCTTTCGTACATTTCAAAAAGGTTTCCGTAGCGGCCGGCAATCGTTTCTAAACCATCGCGCTTAATCGCATCTCGGAAATCAAGATACACTGCTTGCTTCGTTGGACCGACACCCTTGCCTTCGTCACAACGGAATTTTGCCTGACGACTCGATACATCTCGAGGAGCAAGGTTACCAAATGATGGGTAAATGCGCTCAAGATAGTAATCTCTTTCTTCTTCAGGAATATCGGCCGGCTTACGAGGATCATTTTCTTTTTTAGGAACCCATACGCGACCATCGTTTCGGAGTGACTCTGACATCAAAGTGAGCTTTGACTGATAGTCTCCGTGAACAGGAATACAAGTCGGGTGAATTTGTGTGAAACATGGATTGGCAAACCCAGCTCCGCGTTTATAGCATCTCCAAGATGCCGTCACGTTTGAGTGCTGCGCATTTGTTGAAAGATAGAATACGTTTCCGTATCCACCAGTACAAAGAAGAACAGCATCGGCCGCGTATCTTTCAAGTTCACCAGTTACTAAATTGCGAACAATAATCCCACGCGCTTTTCCATTGATTGTTACAAGATCCATCATTTCACGACGGATGTACTGCTTGATTTTTCCTTTAGCGACCATCTTCATCATGCCTGAGTAGGCACCGAGGAGAAGCTGCTGACCAGTTTGTCCGCGAGCGTAGAATGTTCTCGATACCTGAGCTCCACCGAAAGAGCGGTTATCTAAATAACCACCGTATTCGCGGGCGAAAGGAACACCTTGAGAAACCATCTGATCGATAATATTGTTTGCGACTTCAGCGAGACGATAAACGTTCGCTTCACGAGAACGGTAATCTCCACCCTTAATCGTATCGTAGAAAAGGTTTTTTACTGAGTCACCATCATTAGTGTAATTTTTGGCACCATTGATACCACCTTGGGCCGCAATCGAATGAGCGCGGCGTGGAGTATCCTGGATGCAAAATGAAAGAACGTTGTAACCAAGTTCCGCGAGTGTTGCCGCAGCTGAACCACCAGCGAGTCCTGTTCCAACCACGATCACTGTGAATTTTCTTTTGTTCGCAGGATTTACGCGTTTAGATTCAAACTTATGTTTAGACCATTTCTCAGAAAGAGGTCCCTCAGGAATTTTTGGGTCGAGTTTAAAAGTCATCTTACACTCCCTTCATGTAGGCCCAAACAGCGATGAAGGAAAAGCCTCCACCGACTGCAACAGCATACAAGTAGCTTGCGATTTTTATTTTTGGATAATATTTTCCGTGATTAATACCAAGCGTTTGGAAAGATGAGGCAACACCGTGAGCAGTGTGAAGAGCGGCACACACCATACAGAAAACGTAGAAAGCAACGTTTAACGGACTCTGGAAATATTCCATTGTTGTCCGGTAGAGATCACGCATGGGAACATTATCTAGTGTTGTCGGGTAATTTGATCCAAACTTCAAATTTATTAAATGAAGAATGAGAAAAATCAAAAGAACAAAACCCGTGTACGGCATCGTTGCCGACATGAAAGTTGTTCCACGACCTGTGCGCGTTTTAACGGTGTATTTTCCGCGTGCCTGATAATTTTCATAATTCAAGCGGGCCGCGAGATAAAGGTGAAGAATAAAAATACCAGCGAGCACTGCCTCGATCACATACAAAAGAGGGCCCAAGGACATTAGCTTATGAGCATAAAGATTAAAGGCATCAGGACCCACCATTAGAAGAAAATTTCCTGATAAGTGACCCACAAGAAATCCGCAAAGAAGCAGACCTGTGATCGCGACCAGATGTTTTCTGCCAATAGAAGATCGAAAGTAATGATTAACAGCAGATGTCATCATACAGAAGAGCTCCCTTTCGAAGTAAAAAATGAATGATATAAGTCATAGAAATAATTATATAAATTCTATCAGATTTGCACGAATTGTCAGGCGAGAAATGGATGTCCAGCAAGATAATCTTAAGACAATTTTTAGGCGAAACTAGCCTTTGGCGTTAGACTATTCTGTTAGGTCTTTTTGACAACTGAATACATCTCCAAACAGACCTTCCTGTTGACCTCATAGCTAACGATTGGACGGGCGTAGTCAGGTGCCTCGAGGGGGGCTGGATTGTGAATGCTTTTGCCATTCAAATGGGCGAGTTCAGGGACCCATTGGCGGATAAATTCCCCTTTGGCATCAAACTTTTCGCTCTGAGAATAGGGATTAAATATCCTAAAATAGGGCTGGGCATCGCAACCAGTACTCGAAGACCATTGCCATCCACCGTTGTTGGCGGCGAGATCAAAATCGAGCAGGTTTTCAGCAAAATAGTGCTCTCCTTTGCGCCAATCAATTAAAAGCGTTTTACATAAAAACGACGCCACAACCATGCGTAAGCGATTGTGCATCATCCCAGTTTCATTCAGGCACCGCATGGCCGCATCAACCAAAGGATAACCTGTCTGACCTTCAGACCAGGCCTTGAATTCTTTATTTGTTCCAGGAAATTTTACTTTTTCATATTCTTGTTTAAACGCCCCCGTTGCAGCGTAGGGAAAAGCATCCATAATCATTTGATAGAAATCACGCCAGATGATTTCCGAGACCCACGTTTTTGCCCCTTGCGACTTTTGAGCAAGTCCTGCGCGTAACATATCTCTCACCGATAAATTGCCGTGCCTGATGTAAACCGACAGGAGAGAAGTTCCTGGAATGGCCGGAAAATTTCTGGCATCGGCGTAATCCACCATCAAAGGGTCAAAGTGCTTTAAGCGTTTCATCGCAGCTTTTGTTCCACCAGTTAGAAGAGGCGGAGTTTCGATGAACCCCATCTCTTGATACCAATTGTGATCCAGGATATTTTTTGGATGAGTGAATTTGCGAAGTTGTTTTAAGTTACAATCAAAATCAGAAATGATCCGGTCGTTATTTTCAAAAGTTTCGAGCCACTTATTTTTATAGGGAGTAAACACCTTATAAATAGTGCCACTGCCAGTAGCGATTTCATGTTTTTCGAAAAAAACAGAATCTTTAAACTGCTCAAAGGCAATCCCAAGAGTCATTAATTTCTTGCCAACTTTAGTGTCACGTTCTTTGGCGTAAGGCTCATAGTCCCGATTGCAAAAAACTTTTTTAATTTTTAATTCTTGAGCGAGTTTTGGGATTTCAACTTCAGGATCTCCGTAGCGAATGACGATCGACGATCCCTTCTTTTGAAGTTCAGTCTCCATTTCCTGTAATGACTGATAAATAAACGTGAGCCTACGGTCATTTTTGTTCGTTAATTTGTTGAGGATAAGAGGATCAAAAACAAAGACTAAGGTGGTTTCACTATTATCCAGAGCTTTTGATAAAGCAGCGTGATCGTGTAAACGTAAATCTCTTCGTATCCAGCATAAGTTTGACATGGCAGTATGATCCCAAAAAAAATGGCCCCTTGGAAGGGGCCATTTTGAATTGTCTTAACTTTGTTTGGTTAATTTAGGCCAAGTTTTAAGGTTTTTAAAATCTGTTCTGGTTTTGGGAGGCCATCTGGATCGATATCGCCCTTCACCACGAAAATTTCTTTGGGATTATTCTTATTTCTAAGGTAGCTGAGCAGTACTTCACCCTCAGCATCAATTGTTTGCACAATTGTTATTGCATCCGGATCACTGGCGCCAATCCCCATAACTTCCTGCTGTCGACCATACTTATAAGAAAATTGGTCTTTGATTTGTTTTAAGCGACCAAGATCGACATCTTTATGGGCACGGCGAGCACCAACGAGGACACGAGATTTCAAAAGCGCTTGAAGCTCTGGCGCTTTGTGGGAGCCGTATTCACCGACCACCATTGCACCCATGGCAAAAGCTTTCCCCACATCACGGTTTTTGGAAGTCGAGTAGCCGTAGCTTATTCCATACATGGGACCAGTTTCAGAGTGGTCTTTTGCCATCTGAACGAGTCCATCTCCAAAAACGTCGCTGTTGTATTTATCAAAATCTTCTAGAGCAGCTTTCTTTATGGCATCAGGATTAGCGTTCCCGCCAACTTTTTTAAGAACAGCATTCGAAGCGTTGTGCGACGTTAATTCTTCAAACATGTTAATGATTTCGGCTTCAGATTTTTCTGCATGCTTGGAAGTGAGTCCCCGCCATGTGACGTCTTGTGAGTACCACGTTTTCATTTTGAAATCGTAGAGCTCTTTATTATCAAAACTAGGCTTACCGTAAAGAAGTTTAAAATCTTCGTCTACAATACCCAAGGATACGCGCTCAATCCCTTTTTTAGGGTGATTATAGTAAAGATTATTTTTGGCAAAAATCTCTTCTGCTTTTTTATGAACTTTATCCCAGGCAGCGACTGGATTGGTTTGAAATTCAACTGTCAAAGCGGGATTGGCAGCAATCTCGCGTTTAATAATTTCGCGATATAGTCTTGGGTCGATATATTCGACTCCATCCATGAAAGGAACTTTCTTCTGACCTTTGAGTGCCATTTGAACCGGTGGACGAGTGTAAGGCGTAATAAGTTCTACTGAGCTTTCTAAAGGAAGACCAAACTTCAATCGCTCCACCATGTCATCGACTAAAAAGTCACTGGCAAGAATTCCATGTTTAATAATTTTTTGCCATTCTTCAAGGCTTCTATAAATATCTGCATTCGTATCAAGGATCCTTGAAGGTGGAAATCCTTCTTTCATCAAAGCGTAAGACAAAGCGAATTCTCTGGTGCTTCTTCCGTTACCGTTGGCCAGCGGATGAATGGAAACCATATCACGTTGAAATTTTGCTGTGAGATTTACAAATTGATCCAGCTTTTCAGGGGAATTAATCTCACCAATAAGTGTTCTTTCACGGGTAAACCAATCCATCAGATCATCCACCATTGCATCAACAATTTTCTTCGTTGTAACGGCTTGGTTGGCGCGCAGACTTCTATGTTTATCTCTCAAGAATTTTAAATCATCTTTAAATCTTGGAAGATCTGGATGATTAAAGTTTTCTTTTATGAAAGCTTCCTGAACAGAAATCTTTTTGCTGATTCCTTGGAATTCTTCAATTTCAAGCACCAACTCTTTGTGATTTTTTCTGAGAAGATCAAGACCTTCTTTTTTAATATGCTCAACATTCGGGTATTGAATCTCCCCGGCAAGTTTTCCGTCCGGAAGTTTCGCTGTTTCAATCCATGTTAGATAAGGGTTATTGTTGATCTCTTTTAAAATAGACTCGTCGATTGGATGTGTTGAAGGAACATTTCCATACCAAGCGCCGGATCTCGTAATTCCCAGATCCGCTGCTGGAACATTCTCAACTCCGCCTTTCATCATTCTTCGATGAATTTCCATCAATGTTTCTTTGTTCATTGGTGGTTTTTCTGTCAACAGGTACTGCCGGGCATCTTTAAAATTATCAAAAGCTTTCTGTTCATACTTTGTGGACATTGAAGAAGCTTTTACCGTTTGAGTTCCGCTTAAGATATTGTCAAGCTCTCGAGCTGAATCCTGGTAGTCGACAAAATAAAGTGAATCAAGGTTGTCGCTTATGGTGACTCCGGGATTCACATCTGCTTTTTGACCAAAAAAACTCATGATTTTTTGACCAAAAGTTTTTTGCTGCTCAGGATTCTGCTCGAGAATTAATCTCGTGAGTTGTTCTTTTTTCTGAACATAGCGAGCATCAACAATATCTTCTGCAAACCCGCTAAAAAGTGTGTCGCCTGGTTTGATCAATTCCCTGACTGGAGGTCGTCCTGCAAGTCCAGCGCGGATAAGAATATCAGCTTCATCTTTTGAAAATCCACCGTCAGTAAGTATTCGGTATTTTTCCCTCAGCTCCGACCAGCTATACTCAAAGACACCATTGTCGGGACCGGCAAGGTGAGCTTCTTCTAGAGCTCGGGCGAGTTTAGCTTTCTCATCCAGATCTAGATTATTACGCTTTAAAAGTTTTAAAGCTTCACTTAACCGATCATCTTTCCCGAGATTTGAATTATCGATAATTTTTTTGTAAGTAGGGGATGAATCACCTACAACTCTCATGCGTGCTTCACCTTGAATGACATGTGAGTTGTATTTTTTTGTTAAGACCGTTTTAGCTGCACCATCCGGCATCTTAGAAATCTCAAGCCACAATTCTTTTTCTGCTGCGAGAATTTGTTCTGGAGTTAGTTTTTTTGCAAGATCTCCGTATTGAAGTTCTGGGTAGAGATTTTTTATTACATCATCAAAATTGGCGGATTCATCTTTAATGGCCTCCATCAGAATCGCCTGACGTCTTGGACCAACTTTTTCTAGCAACTCTTGCTCTAATCTAGCGAGGTCTTTACCTTTGGATTTAACAATTTTTGCTTCTTCAATTTTTGCGAGAAGACTCTGAATCCCTTTTTTCTGGGCTATGAGTGTGGTGGCAACTGCTCCTGATGTTGCAAGCTTAGGAGCACCATATGTAAACACTTTTTCAAAACTTCTTTCCCCTGCCTTGTAGGCAAATGTAGTCATTGGGTTATCAATTGGGTAAATGATAACTTTTCCAGCTGTCTTAAGAACCTTGCCACTAAAAACAATTGTTTTTCCTACAGGTGTTACAGCAACATAGGCAGTTCCTTTTTTTATTGCTTGAGTCAGAATTCCAAGTGATTCTTTCACAACTTTTCGAGTTGGTGAAAGCATGTATTTTCCTATTGCTGACAGTGCAATAGAGACAGCTGCCTTAGCTGCTTTGATGCCTTTTGAAAGTCTTAAAATGTCATCAACTTTAGTTGATGCACTGATAGCAATCTTCGCTACTTTAGAAGCCTTGATTGCTTTCATTCCTTTATTCGAAATGCGGAAAACTTTCGCAATTTTTATGGCACCGTTTGCACCGTGCTTGGCAGCAGTAATGAGTCCACCGGTGAGGAAAGAGGGGACAACCTCAGCCACTAAGGTTCCAGTAACTGCACACAAACCAGAGACCATTGTTTTACAAGGAATACAGTCAAAACTTTCAGTTGGTTTTTGACATGTACTAAAGTGAGGAGCACCAGACCACTTTTGACAGAAAATATCTGTTTTGAGCCACTCTTTCATCGAGCCAACAAAGCCGGCCCAGATTTTTTTCATCGTTCCTGGAAAATCATTAACCAACATATCAAACACGCCAGGGTCTTTAGAAGCTTTTGCCAATGCGAGCTGTGAAGTTGATGAGTGATTCTCCGCACCTTTGACCCAATTCCAAAATTGAGTCATTTTTTGACCGGCCTTCTTCCCAACTATTTTTAAAAGATCCCACGCTCCTTCAAAAAAAGAAATCGCCGCTTTTAAAAATCCAGCAGCGAGCTGGGTAAGACAACTGTCATCGCCTAAGTGACAACCTTTTGGTTTCGCATTCGCAGGAACAATGAGTTCCGCTAAGTAGCCACCCACTCCTATAGCGGTAGATGCCAGAACGCAGTTCATATCTTGAGGACACTGAGCTTTGATCGCTTGTTTCTTAGGAGCAGTACAACTTAAATTTTCTTCAACTTTTGTGAGTTCAGATATCTGGGAGCTAAGACTTTCGCCAGGATTGGCTAATTTGCAATCGCCGCCCTGACAGCCAAGTCGCTCTTCAAGACGCCCTTGATGTTTTTGTAGTTCACTTTCAAGGTGATTAATCTCAGTGACGAGCTTCCAGCAACTTTCAGTCAGACCATTGTCTTCATGATAAGTTTTTAGATTAATTTTTGAACTTTTTGGTGGCAAACACTCGAGACTGTAAACTGTACTTAAGTCTTCTAGTTTATCGATCAATCTTTCAATACATTCGCCATTTTCACAGCTTGATGTTGCAGCATAAGCAACAGAAACAGGCCCAAGCGAAGAAAGAGACGACAAAAGTAAAACGAGAGCTAGTTTTAAAGAAATAAGTTGTTTCATCTTACACGCCTCCGCAATCAAGCGTATTGATGAGTTCGCTGAAATCTTTTTCGTGAGCCTCGTTTTGTGAAGTTCTTAAAGATTTGGCAAAAACAATTTTTCCACGACACTCAACATAATATGATTTTTCATGATACGAATCTTCTCCGTGCAGATAACTAAAACCAATCTTATGAACTTTGTGACCATGTTTATTAATTAAAACTTCGTAAGGAGAAAACGCCTGAACTGAGGCACCAATTTGAGTTGCCCAGCTTTTTTTGTTTGTCTGGTAATCATTCTGAGCCTCGGCGAGGGATTTAATATCAAGTTCAACTTCTGCACCGGTATCAGTAAAAGAAATATTTGATCGCTGACCATTCGCTTCTGGAGAAAAATAAATGAAAGGCATTCCAAATAAGTCTTTGCCAAGCTTCCAGTTTGATTTTTCTTCAATAAAAATTGAGCGCGTATTTTTCTTGAGTTCCATGGTTTTCGCCATGGCCGCAAAAGAAAATGTTGATACAATAATACAGAGGACGAAAAAACCATTCATCATAAAGTACTCCTACTGGTTCTTTTCGGTTTAAGTACATGCAAGTCTTAGTAAAAAACCCCTTTTCCCCATCAAAACTCATATCCAAAAATGTGATTGAGAGCTTTTGGGATAGTGACTGCTTGTTCATGGGCGCTACTTTTTCAATGAGCTCCCTGATGGATCCGACTGAATCACTCGGATTGTCGCCGTTCCTAGTACTGGATGCCAAAATTGCTTTCCTGATTTCTCAAATGGAAACTACGCCCATTACTTATGCCCGCAATATTGGTCCACTAGGTTTAGTAGGTGCCTACACAAAAACGAATTCGAAATTCATTCACAACGAAGATCAAATAAAAATCGATCGCTACGTCCTGGAATATTTACCAAAAGAAAATCATGATTTAGTGACGTTGGCTCAAACAGTGGATCAGGTTATTGTTTTTGGTGAAACTATTGTGAATGAAAATTTATGGAAAAAGTTGAATGTGGGTGGATGGTATATACTCGCGACTGATAAAGGTTCTTTGAAGATTGAACTTGATTACGAGGAATATGAAGCTTTTGGGAAGCGTTGGCCTTTTGGTGAGTCCACTGAGTTCGGTTGGAAATTTAAAGAAGAAGAGTGGGGTCTCTTAAACTATGAGTTCTTAAAAATCAGAAAATTAAGCTGAAAGTAAATCGAGTACTAAACCAATACTTGTGAACTTTTCATAATGCGTTCGGTATTTATCAGCAATAAAATTCGTATCGTTTTGTGGGCCGTCTTCCAGGTGTTGTAAAAGATCCAAATCATCATCCGTCATTTCAAAATTTTGAATTTGATCATTCTTGTCTCGATACAGACAAAGAACGTGGTTTCGCTCGTATACTTCTACTTTCCCATCTTTGGCTTCTTTTAACATTCGGATGATATCAAACTCGAGGCTTAAAAATAAGGCAGTAGGGTTTAAATATATTCCAGGTTTAAAAGGAAAGGGTTCTAGCGAGGTTTTAGCATCAAAATGAGCTAATTCATAAAAGGCGAGTTCAAATAGATAGGCTGGGCAATCACCATCAAGAGCTTTTTGCTGAAGATATTCAGGAAACGAAAGATCAATGTATTCTGATTCGTATTCTTGAGTGACAGCATCCCAATCAAGATCAGAGAATAGGGTGAGGCTTGGAAACATCTGTTGTAATGCGTGCATGCCTCACCCTCTATTTTTAAAGAATTATTTTTTCTTTTTTGTTTCTGTTTCATCTTTATGATCTGGATGATGGGCCTTGTGATCATGATCTTTATGATGAGCATCGTCATGGCCGTGATCCATCATATCTCCCTTTACGTGAGAGTGCTCTTTATCGTGGCCAATTTTTTTCTTATCTTCCTCATGGTTATGAGCAAAGGCAGTCGATAAAGTGAGCATAAGGGCAGCAGTGAGTGCTAAAATTTTCATAGTGTCTCCAATTGTTAGTGATGTTGACTTTTCGGCAAGACAGCGATGAGATATGAGGACAAATGAAAGATTTTCCAACAGAAAATTACATTGAGTTAGAGAATAATCCCTACCTTCTTGGTCGGATAACGATTTATCATGTGAAGGATGAATTCCACGCTGAGGTCGATATCATTAATAAAGAGTCGCATAAGATTTTTAAGCATGTGGATATCGTTTATCGCCAATACAGTGCTGAGGAGGCGCTCATCGTAGGTGTCCAGCGTCTTAGACAGTTTCTTGAAGATATTGAAAAACAAAACCTCGAAAAAGATCACAATAAATCCAACTTGCATTAGAGGGACCATGGGAACTTTTAAAGTAACAGACATGACTTGCGCTCACTGTGAAAAAGCGATTAAAAATGAGCTTGCGAAGGGTAATCCTGACGTTAAAGTTGAAGTTAACCTTAAGGACAAGACAGTCACAGTCCAAAACCTCACGGATGATAGAGTGGAGTTTCTTTTGAAAGAAATTGGCTATACGCCAGAAAAAATGAAATAATCTTTTCATGCTTCAACTAGAGTTGTTTCCAAGGACGGAATTTAAATCTCTTTCAGACTTTCAGCGTCTGGAAACATCTCATTTATCTTTGACCGATCGAAAACGCCTTGCTCATCATCAAGAATTTTATACGACGCCCAAAGCAAACGATGTCATCCGACGTCAGCATGCCAATCTTGTTGATAAGATTCTGGGATTCCGCCTCAAATATATCGAGGAAATGCTCGTCGCTGAGGCGCGCGGTTTTGAACCCGAAGGATCACATGAAACCTGGGGTCCATCGCTTCATCAAGGTGTTCAAACGTGGGTTGGTTTAGATTTACAAACACTGCAAACTCCTTACTCAGAGTGCCTTCGCATCCTCCAATTATTAAAGATCCGCCCTTATCAGCAGGTGATTGATTTAGGTGCAGCTTACGGACGAATGGGTTTAGTCATAGGCGGGCTTTTTATTAAAAACTCGTTTACAGGTTTTGAATACGTGAAAGCAAGAGTAGACGAGGGAAACAGAGTGTTTAAAGAGCTCGGCTTTAATCGAAGCCAACTTTTGCAACAAGATCTTTCAGATCAATCCTTTGAACTACCTGAAGCGGATATCTACTTTATCTACGATTATGGACAAGTTGAGCACATCAACCATACCTTAAGTCAGATTGAAGGCACTGCTCATAAACGACCGGTAAAAGTGGTTGCTAGGGGAAAGTTCACCAAAAGAATTATAGCCGACAGACATCCATGGCTTGATCTTCAGTATGAGGGAAAGTTAGAAGAATTATTTTCGATTTATTCTGCTTATATTGTGTGACAACGCCAGGATTCAGTCCCTACTAACTTCTGTCTATTTTCAATAAATAATAAACAACGCTTTTTTATTTTGTGATTTACAGCAAAATAAACGATGTTTTTCGAGAATTTTTTCTCTAAGGGATTCCAGCCTGTGACGTTCATAAAATCATCAACATCTTTGAAATGCTTTTTCCAAGGTAGTCTGATGAAGGTCAGCTCTGGCACTAGACTGAAAGTATTCTCTGTATATTCTACCCACTGTGGAAAATCTTTTTCCTGAAAAATAAATTCGCTTCCCTCGATTGAAACTTTTCCTATTTCTGGATTGTGGTTTTCTTGGAAAGTGTTGAAGGCAAATCCGTTTTTGGTTTTTTTCGCACGATCAGTAAGATAATTCGTTTCGATAAGCTTAGTGGGCTTAAACGTCTTGAGGTCAAATAGCTGCATCACGAGTTTATTTTTAAAAGGTCGATTTTCTTTTAGTAACAGTATTGCCATTGTTTCATCATTAATTTTGTAGCCATGTGATTTACTGCAAAGAGGACTTACACCACTAAAAAGTCTGAAAGTATCATCCTTAACCTGACTGAACTTCATAAGGCTCAGACGTTTTGGTGGATAACGATAAAAAATTAATTCTCCGTATCCTCTCTCTTTTGGTTCTGTAAATTTGCTTTCTCCGCGGATCAGAAGCTCAACTCGGTTTCCCATGTAAGAACAAAAAGTATTATCGCGAGGAAATGACTTATCAAAGGCATCTTTGGAATCAGATGCGGCGAAGGCGGACAATGTCAGGAAAAAAAGAATAGATACCATACTTCATTTTACCGGGAGTTCGCCCGCAAAGAAAAGAATTAAGCTACGAAACAATAGAATCTTCAGACCCTCGTGAGGGTCGTTGGGTATTCTGGTCCGAACGCATTAAAACTTCGGTTGGGAGTACGTTTACCGTTTGTGTAGGATAGGCGAGTATGATCTTCTCCACCTCAAAGGTATTTTTGATATCAAACAAAATATCCTGGTGGATATCCATAAATAAGTCATAGTCATCACTTAGAACCCAATAAACGGTTTCCAGATCATGGGAACTTGAGTTCATTTTCATAAAGTGGCAACGCTCAAACCTTACCCGACTTTTAGACCTCACGATCGCACAGATAAGAGAAACCGCCGTTTTTAGTCGGTCTGAACTAATTTGATGAGGCAAATTCAAATTAAAGCTCACCCGGCGCTCATGCATCCGTTTATAATTCCTAATTCGCGTCGCAAGAAGGTCAGAGTTTGAAAAGATAATTTGTTCACCTGAAAGAGAGCGCAGCCTCGTTGTTTTAAGACCAATCTTTTCGACCTCACCCATAAATTGATCAATGACGATAAAATCACCAACAACAAACGGCTTATCCAGCACGATGGACAGCGAGGAAAATAAATCTCCAAGTATTCTCTGTAGGGCAAGAGCAACAGCAATCCCTCCAACTCCAAGTCCAGCAATAATGGTGGTTATTTTTATTCCGAGATTACTGAGAGTAAAAAGAAAAATAAACGTATAGAGAATCATTCTTCCGAGCAACAGTAAAAGGCTGATTGAACTCGCGGCACCAGGATTTTTGGAAGTGCCTTGGCGTACCGTATGATGAATCCATTTCTCAAGCAAGTAGTGAGACCAAACAGCGATCTGATACATAAGAATAATGAAAAAAAGTCGATCAGTATACAAACTGACTTGTTTGGTCTGAGGAATAAACTTAATTCCTAAAACCAGCGAACAAGCGATGATAAACACTTGTGACGTACGCTCCATCGAAAAAACAACGATATCATCCCACTTGTTCTTGGTATCACCTAAGAACTTTTCCATTTTAACTGTAAAAACAAGTTTAGTTAGCCAGAGAAGAATATAGGCCAGTAGACTCATTCCAATCGCCAAGAGATATGGATTATTAGCTATTTTGATCATTTAGGATCCAGCTGAAATGAGAAAATTTTGAAGAAATATGTTAACGCTGTTTTGCTCTTTAATCAAATAGTGAGCGTGTGTTTGTTCTTTACCGACTTTGATACAGTAGGGCTGTATGTCCTTTCTATCCTGCAGAATTTCAAACATATCCTCATCCGTTGTATCATCACCAATTGCAACCACAACATCAGGCTTTTGGGTTTGTGCCTGAATCCATTGCTGAACAAAGTATCCCTTATTCGCATGAATAGATTTTACTTCTATGACCTTCTTTCCACGATTGACCTGTACTGGATGTCCGCTTAACGAGTCTTCAAGTTCAAAAAATAATTTATTAGCAAGGAAGTCAGCAAACTCTCTGGGCGAATTTCGATAGTGCCATGTAATAGCATGTCCTTTGTCTTCAATAAAACTTTCAGGAGTCCTCAATGTATAGAGGTCAAGGATTTCGAGTACGCTCTCTTTCCATTTTGTTGTTTCTCCAGGAATAAGGTTATGCCATTTGTTATCAATAGGAGAGTAGGAGTAAGCACCATGGCAAGCTGCTAGAGGAAAATTAAAATCGTTATCAAGAAACTGTTCTTCAAGAAATTCTTTGTCCCTTCCACTTACAATAACAAACTCGCAATGTTTTGTTTTGGAAACCTCCTGTAAAAGTTCAATTGTCTTTGAATTAAGTTTCACATCTTTTGGATAACTTGAGATGGGTGCAAGTGTTCCATCTAAATCACAGAAAAAAAGTATTTTCTTCCCTTTTATTCCTTCCATCCAACTAAATTTTCCGCTTAATGGTAGTGCTTCCATTGATTCAACGTGCTTTGACTCTCTGACAATATCTTTTAAAATAATTTTTGCCCAATCAGATGAAGTATATCGCTGTAAAAAATCCTTCATAGATTTCATTTCATTTCGACGCTTAATTTCTGTGTGATGAAGAGCGTCCTTTATCCGCTGTGCCGTTTCAGTGATATTCCACGGATTAATGGACATAGCATAACTTAGTGTTGAATGAGCACCCGCAAATTCGCTCAAAAGCACAACGCCTGGGTATTTGTCTTTCTGAGACATGACGTATTCAAGTGAGACCAGATTCATCCCATCTCGTCTCGAGCCGATGTGTAAAACTTCGCTCAGTTGATAAAGTGCTGAAAGCTCAGGTCCGGAAACTGAATGATAAAGATACTGTACCGGCATCCACGCCGGAGAGCCAAACTCGCCATTTATACTTGAAACAAGTTGCTCAATCTTCGCTTTTAGCGCCTTGTACTCAGGCACTTCCGTTCGTGACGGGATTACAATCTGAACCAGTTGAACTTTGCCTCGTTCTTCAGGAAACCTTTTCAAGAAAGTTTTAAAAGCACTGAGCTTTAATAATAAGCCTTTGATGTAATCAAGACGATCAACTCCCAGAATCCACTTCATGTCTTTTTTTGTTTCACTGTACTTGTGGATAAATTCCTTTGTTTCAGGAAGATCTGCAAGTTTCAAAAAATAATCAGTATCAATTGAAATTGGATAAACGCCCCACGTTTTTTCATTAGAAGGTACTTCACCTAACACTCTTTGTATTGAACTACGAAAATGATTTAAATAAGATAAATCATGAAACCCAATCTGATCACATTTTAACAAAGAGAGGAGAATCTCTTTTCGCTGTGGTAGTTCACGAAAAATTTCAGAGCTAGGGAAGGGGATATGCAAGAAAAAGCCTATCTTTAAATCTGGCCTTTTTTCTTTAACCATACCTGGCACAAGCATAAGCTGGAAGTCCTGAATCCATATGATGTCCACTGCTTTGGCTTCTCGTATAACACTCTCTGCAACTTCTGAATTAACTTCAACGTAAGCTTCCCATCCATCCTGATTGTGTTTAACCATATTTCTTTCATAATGAAATAGTGGCCATAAAACATTGTTGCAGTAGAGGTTATAATATTTATCGTACTTTTCTTTTGCTACGATAATTGGATGGCACGGTATGTTTCCGATAGGTGTTTTTTTAAGTGATTTTATTTTTTCTTCATCGATGTCATCAGTCAAAATACCCAACCACTCAAATTCAAATCCAATCTTCGCTGAATCAAGACCTTTAATGGCAGATACTAATCCCCCTGAACTTGGTGAAAAGACATTTGCACTTGTGTTATATGCAACAGGTAATCGATTACTGACAAGAAGGCATCGTGGCATCTGTCTCTCCCAGATTGAATACCGCCGGATAATAATCTAAAATCATTCTATGAAGAAGGCACATCGCTACAACCTAGCTATTACCGGAAACTGTCACTACATTGCTTACATTAGTGATGCAAGTGATGTGAGTTGGATGTGCTGGCCTTACATGGATTCAAGTTTCATCTTCGGTTCACTTTTAGATGATAATAAAGGTGGATCTTTTAAAGTTGTTCCTGAAACAGTCTTTCATACCAAACAACGTTACGTTGAAAACAGTATTTCAATTATTACATCTTTTTTTTGTGGAGATGGAGATTTTGACGTAATTGATTTCGCTCCTCGTTTTAATATTCACGATCGCTATCACAAGCCTCTGCAGTTTTTTAGAAAAATAAAAAGAATAAAAGGGCAACCTCGAATTACAGTTATCTGTGATCCTCGTGGACATTACGGAGAAACAATTCCTGAAATGACCGTAGGTTCAAATCATATCAATTTCAAAGGTCTCCATTACCCCCTTCGTTTAACAACAAACGCACCAAAGTCTTATCTGATAGAAAAAAGAGTTTTTGGCCTGACTGAAGATATCTATATGGTTCTTTCCGGTGGGGATCCTTTCGAATCGCCTCTTAAAGAAACATTTGAAGAATTTTACTACAAGACTAATCGCTACTGGCGAGGTTGGGTTAAGGACACATTCATTCCATCTATTTTTCAAAAAGAAATCATTCGCTCAGCTGTAACCATCAAATTGCATCAATTTGAAGATACTGGTGCCATCATTGCTTCTGGCACAACTTCTTTACCTGAATACCCTGGATCTGGCAGGAATTGGGATTATCGGTATTGCTGGCTTAGAGATTCTTATTTTAGTTTGGGTGCCATGAATAACTTGGGCCATTTTGAAGAGGCAGAACGTTACTTGCATTTTATCAACAATATCTTATATGACATTTGTCATCTTCAGCCTGTTTACAAAATAAATGGTGAATCACAAATTCCTGAACACGAAATTCCCCTTGAAGGCTATCAAGGCAATGGTCCTGTCAGAATAGGCAACGCTGCCTTTTATCAGAAGCAATATGATTCCTTTGGACAAGTAATTTTGAGTCTTCTTCCACTCTACATGGATGAACGTATTATTCACCGTGAACAAATGCTCTCAGTTGATCCCATAAAAAATCTTCTCACTGAAATTGAAGTGAGAATGGATGATCCTGATGCAGGAATTTGGGAATTCCGAGGAAAAAAAGAAAAACATCTTGAAACTTATATCTTCCATTGGGCCGGTGCAAAGGCGAGTATAAAGATTGCCAAGCACTATGGAGATCCTGTCCTTGAAGAGCTCGCCATAAGGATTTTAAAATTAGCCGAACTCAATATAGAAAAATGTTACAGTACTGAATTTGAATGCTACATGGCAGACCAATCTCATCATTATTTTGATGCCAGCGCCTTTTTGTTGATTGTTTTAAATTATCTTCACCCTTCGGATGATAGAACCCATAAACATTTCCAGCGTCTGCAAAAAGAACTGTTAACCTCAGAGGGCATGATCTATCGCTACCGTACAACCGATGATTTTGGCGACACTCATGCAACATTCCTCATCTGTACTTACTGGTATATCGAATCTTTGATTTGTCTCGATTTTCTTGATGAGGCGGAAAAAATTCTTGATAACATCATAAAGCACGCTAATCACGTAGGTCTTTTGAGTGAAGACCTAAGTTCTGAAGATGGTGGTCAGTGGGGTAACTTCCCACAAACTTACAGCCACGTTGGGCTTATCAACACTGTTACAAGACTCGCCCGCAAGCGGGATAAACTAATCTTCGAATAATTAGATAAAGAATATTTTATATCTCGCCTTTCATTTAGTTAGCCTCAGACTTGGGTCAGACAATTGGTTCGCAAATATCTCGACTTACTGATCTGAGTGCTTTCTATGAGCTCCGAACTTTGTTTAGCTCTCTTTCGGCCCGCTCCAATTAATGACTACCGTTATTTGCCATACTAATAAAGTAAAAATTCCTTCCTTCTTTCTTCAAATTCTTTTAATTCCTTATCAATGACTTTAGAAAACTCCCCCCAACTCACTTCTTTCTTAATCGCCTCAATCATAGACATTGAACCATAACTAGCGGCGGACATCTTCTCAATATTTAAGCGTCCTCGAAATAGGCGGACAAGAAGTGAAGCCACTTTATAAGTAAGCTCGTCGGTTCTTACTTCCGTTCTATCCCAAAAAATCTTAACTCCTTGGGCTTTCTGTCCAACGTATGTAGCTCGTGTCACGACCCAGCTGTGGGGTTCAAAAGTGAGTCCAGCGATTCTAAGCGCGTTCAATTCTTTTGCAAGAGTCACAGATTCAGCTTTTGAGATCCATGGAGCGCCGATGACTCGAAAGGCTTCATCATTAATTTGGCCACGTCCCACTGCCAGGTTGAAGTTTTCAAGCGTTCCCCAGATGGCATAGAGACCTACTTGATCAAGATCAAGAAGAGCTGGTGATGGAGCTATCCATGGGCGGTCCATCGTGAAAAGCAAGTTTTCGCGGGCCCAACCTGAAGCGGGAATGACGGTCAAATGAACTTTCATTTGTTTTTCTGCGTTTATCATTAAAGCTAACTCGCCCAGGCTCATACCGTGGCGAGTAGGGACTGTGTGATAGGCAGTGAAGCTCCCGGCAAGTGAGGCATCAAGAACTTTTCCTTCAACGATTTTGCCACCCAAAAGATTTGGCCGATCAAGGAGAATGATTTCTACATTTAAAGGTGCGGCAGCTTTCATGACTTCAGCAATAGTTGAAAAATACGTGTAGTAACGAACGCCTACATCTTGAAGATCGATTACGATAGCATCGATGCCTTCAAGGTCTTTGGTGGTGGGGCCTTTCGATGTTCGCTTATAAAGGGAGATGACCGGAAGACCCGTATCAGTATCAGTTCCATCTTCGACCCAATCGTCGGCCATCGTGCGAAGGCCGTGCTCAGGAGCAAAAATCTTTTTTAGAGTAAATCCCCTAAATAAAAGATCAATGAGGTGAAGGCCATTTTTATCTCGACCAGCAGCGTGAGTCAGAACGGCCAGCTTTTTTCCAGATAATTTTGCTGAGACTTTCGGAGTTCCCAGGCGGTCTAGGCCGTAGTCTATGGCAAATGAGTTCAAAGAGGTTAAGGCAAGCAAGATAAAAAGAAGGTTTCTCAAACGCAAACGCTAACAATTTCAGGGCCTGTTAGTCCACAACAAATAGAGTAGAATGACGTTTATGAAGACAATGTTTTTTAAGGGCTCCGCCATCTTTTTCATCCTGTTGGTTGCTACTTCAGTCATGATGGATGTATCGAAAACTGACTTTGGAACGATTGATTTCTACCAGAAGCATGGCTTCTTCTTTCTTGTTTTTATCACTCTCTTTCCGAGGCTCACCCTTTTATTTTCTTCAGTTGTAACTGGCGGCTTTTTCTGGTGGTTGGGTTTTATTTTTTGCCCGCGAATCCTTGTGGCAAGTCTTGCAACTGTCTCTTATTTTCATACTAATCCTATTTTAGTTGTTATCAGCTGGATCGTTGCCCTTGGAGGGGAGACGATGGAGAAGGCCGGTATTGGTAGTAGTAAAAAGAGGTTTGTCTTTAAAACCTATCGGGCCGGTCAGACGGTTAATCCTTTTGAGACGGGGCCAGGTCAACCCGAGCAGACTGTGATTAATAAAGATGATGCAATCGAAGCTGAATTTACTAAAAAATCCTAAGGTAATAGTTCGTGGCAAAAAAAGTTTTAAGATCAGACCTTGAGCTAAGCGGTATTGCTCCTAATCTTCTTTTGAAGGATGTGGAAAACACCGCTCCTTTTTTATTTAAAGGTGAAATAAACCTCGATGGCAAAGATCGTGCGTACCTTGCAAAGTTAGTATTTTATAAAAAAAACCTCAATGCTTTAAAGCATATCAATCTGACTGAATATTTTTATATCTGTATGGCGTCTCATTGGAGTACTGCTGGAACATTTGTGCCAACAAATGTTGATAACCAAATCAGAGAAGGCCTGTGGAAACATAAAGAAATTTATGGTCACATCGAAAAAATGGCGAGGATTACGATTGATTCCTGGACATGGAATTATGAACAGGTGACTAACCGTAAGTCCTATAACCCGGACAATGGTCAGTTCATGAGTACTCATGAGGGAACCTGGCTAAGTGTCGCGATCGGTGCTTACAATGCTTTAATTAAAAATAAAAAAGAGTCACTCGCCCCTGAAGTGGCAGATGTTATCCTGGCAGAAATTACAAAAGAAGAAAAACTACTAAATGAACTACGTGAGAAACGAGATCATGTTAATTTTCTGCGTTCTACTGCTTTGATGGCGCATAATTTCGGAGATCTTGATCGGGTTATTGAACAATGGGGAATGGCGGAAGATGATCCTTTTAGAAAACGGATTTATAAACTTGGTCATCAGTTAAATGAAAACTATTCTCCGATTCTTGTTTATGCCGGTCAGGTTAATAAAAAATTTCTATCAGTAGAAAATCATCGTCATATGTCTATGAGACAGGCGAAATGCCTTCGCCGATCTAATCAATTTCTCATTCCTGTGGGGCCTTTTATGGATGAGTGGGGAGCGAATCTGGGAAGCAGTCAAGTCCTATCTCCTGCAGAAAAAGGCGAAATTGTTATCTGCCTCTATGAAGGTTACAAAAGACAAAACCAGGCGTTTGGCTATGCCCGTGCTTATCGTGGTTTAATAGGTTCACTTCCAAGAGGAATTGATTCACTTGAAGCGGATATTGCATTTGATGTGGTCGCCGAAATAAAAAAATCGCCTTTTACTAAAATTGCAGATCTACCAATAGAAGAATTTCAAAACGAATTTAAAAAGAATTTGGAAGAGTTTGAGTGTCCAATCACTGGGATGAAATTCTAAAAACCGGACCACAGGATAGTTGTGGCCCGGACTAAAATCACAGTTTAATCTTCGATGATTTCCTGAACTTCTTCAGTCTCAATTGTCCTGCGGATGACGGGTTGGCCCTCTTCCTGGGACTCCATCATCGAATCAGGATCCTGAGTGCTTCCTTCTGTTTTGAATGATAGCCCTGAGATCAATTGACTGCTTGTTCCTGCTGCGAAAGCTTCCGCATTTTTTCTGTATGCTCGACGCGCCTGCTCTACAGTCATTTCACCACGAATAATTTTATCTGCCAGGTTAAGAGATAAGATATTCATCTCTTCCTTATCATTTCTCGAGGACAGTTCTCCCTTAGTACGATCAATAATCAGTGAGCCATCAAATTTAGCTAATGCACTCACTTTATCAAGAGGGACGCGGTAATCAACTGTTTGCATGAGTACATCAGAGTGCTGGATCGGAAACTGATGATTGACCTCTTCTTTGAAAACGATCGTGCGCTCAAAAGGCAAAGAGTTATTCCACACAACCATATCTTCTGTTACTGCACTTGGTAGCCCATACTTTGTGTTTAGGCTAGAGATGGCAGCACGAGAAGGTTCCGGCCACGACTCAGTGGTTTGAGTGAGACCTTCCTGAGTCACCGGCATAGAATGGGACGATGCTGATTCCATGCTTAATTTTTTACTGCGCTTTTTGTGACTACATCCCGTCACAACTAATAAAGCACTGATGGCGAATGGGACTAAAAAGTTTTTCATAATGACCTCCTGGTTCAATAAATTGACTTAAGTTTAAGAAGCAAAGTCTAGGCCACCCAAATGAAACTTAAGACCAACTTTAGAGCATTCTTAAGATATCTTAAAGACAAGTAACTATTACCAAAGGCCAGCTTCAATTTTTCTTAATTGGGTTGACCCGTATCTTGATTCTTGCTTATTGCTATTTATGTTTATAAAGCGGAAGCAAGTTGTCCTAAATATTATTTTGAGTTTAGTGAATTTCTTGTCCTGTAATATCGGTCCCCAAGTGGTGTCGCACTAGCACTGGTACTAATGTTCGGAAGGCTTCAAGTATTACCGGAGATTTTATGGGGACTTTTTTTACTCGCATGCAACAGTACTTCTCCCCTGATCACGACCTCAGGTTTTATCGCAGAGAATTTGTAATACTTCTTCAAGAAGACTATAGTAGGGCATGCCTCAATTTAATAATACATTCAGAACTCTTCCGGCCTTTCTTTTTGAAAACGTCAAACCAACTCCTATATTAAATCCTAAACTCGTCCACGTAACTGAACTTGCCAAAGATTTAAATCTTGGTCTCACGCCAAACGAATTAATGGCGTGGCTCAATGGAGAAAAGCAACTTGAAGGCGAAGAGCGAATCGCCTCTCGTTATGCTGGTCATCAATTTGGAGTTTGGGCCGGGCAATTAGGTGATGGTAGAGCCATTTCAATTGGTGAAATTAAAACAAATAATGGTCATTTTGAGATTCAAACGAAGGGATCCGGGATGACACCCTTTTCGAGGATGGGTGACGGGAAAGCAGTTATCAGATCATCAGTCCGGGAATATTTATGTTCCGAGGCGATGGCGGGTCTGGGTATCCCTACAACTCGAGTTCTCGCTCTCATGACTGGTGAGGATAAAGTTCGCCGTGAAACGATAGAAAAATCTGCCATTGTGGCGCGTGTTTTTCCATCCAACATAAGGTTCGGTCATTTTGAACTTTGCTTTCATTTTGAAAAAGACACAGAACTAAACGCTCTCATTAATTATACCCGCGATACTTTTTTTAGCGGTATGACTACTGAAGAGATGCTTCGAGAAGTTGTTACCAAAACGGCAAAGCTTATCGCGCAATGGCAGAATGTTGGATTTTGTCATGGGGTGATGAATACTGACAACATGTCTGTATTAGGTCTTACGATCGATTATGGACCTTTTGGATTTCTGGAAGACACTGTGTTGAATTATGTTTGTAATCATTCAGATCACCAAGGCCGATATGCCTATAATCAGCAACCATCGATTGGGATGTGGAATCTTGAGCGATTGATGGTATGTTTTATGAAGCATGTTCCAAAAGAAAAACTTCAGGAAATTTTAAATGAATATCCTACTCACTTTGAAAAAGAATACCTCAGGCTTTCTAGACTTAAGCTAGGCTTTATGAAAGAAGAGGAAGGAGATTACAAGCTCATCGTTGATGCCCTTCAAACTCTTTCCAAGTTGTCGATGGACTACACGTTTTTCTTTCGACAGCTTTGCTCTTACCGTCTTGGAGTAAAAGATAGTTTAAAAGAGGTCTTCAATTACTACGGCAACCGCGAAGAACTCATTGAGTGGTTAAAAAAATACGACGCAAGACTTCGGCTAGAACATTCAGTTGATCAGACAAGATCAGATTCAATGAAGAAAAATAATCCTAAGTACGTACTCAAAAACTATATCGCCCAGGAAATTATTGAAGATGTTGAAAAGGGCGATAAGCAAAAGCTAGAGGCGTGGTTAAAAGTTTTCTATAACCCTTACCATGAGCATGAGGATTTTGATTCCTACTCAAATCCTACGCCACCCGAGCATAAAAATTATGAAGTTTCCTGTTCTTCTTAAGACAGGCCATCGAGAATCAATTTTAATTCTTTTTTCTGACCAACATGTGCTTTCTCCTCCATCCACTTCTCAGCAAATTTTAGCTTGCTGGTGATGGTTTTTAAAACTTCCTGACGTGCTTTATCTTTGTCATCGGTATTTATGACTTTCCACGGACAAATGTCAGTACTCGTTTCTTTGACCATATCATCAATCGCTTCCAGATAATGATTCCAGTTTTCACGATTTCTTATATCATCTTTTGAAATTTTCCACTGTTTATAGGGATCATTTAGTCTTTCTTCAAATCTTTTGAGTTGTTCTTTCCTCGAGATTTTTAGAAAGATTTTGATAATTGTTACCCCATCGTCAATCATGAGTTTTTCAAACTGATTTATTTCTTTGTAGGCGCGTTTCCATGTTTCTTTATTAATAAGTTTTTCAACACGTTCAACCAAGACTCGCCCGTACCAAGAACGGTCAAAGATAGCAATCATTCCCTGTTCAGGCACGCGCACCCAAAAGCGAAAGAACCAGTGTTTTCCCTGATCTTCTGCAGATGGTGGGCCAATGGGATGAACCCGTACTCCGCGTGGATCAAGTGGTTCTGTGACTTTTCTGATCGCTCCACCTTTCCCAGCAGCATCGAAGCCTTCAAAGACAATCATGACTCTTTCTTTTTTAAACCAGATTCCTTGTTGAGCACGAAGCATCTTGTATTGAAGTTTTTTTAGTTCATCATCTTTTTTCGACATGACTGAGTGCCTCTGAAAAATTATGGGCCGCTTTCGTATTTGAGCGAAAGTAAAGAGCAGGTTCAATTAACTCGAGTTCCATCAAAGCATAACTTTTTTCAAATGCCACCAGATCGACTCGAGCATAAAGTAAATCATCCTCTACGGCAGAAATGATTTTATCTCCGACAGATAACATCTCTTGAGTTGGTTCCAGCGAAATAATTGATCCACCAAATTCTTCCTGCACCCTGAATTCTCCCTCTTTGGGAACTTTTAACAAAGCATGACTGAATATTTTATTAAAATAAATCAGACTGATTTCGCCTTCTGCGATTTGAGGCAAGAAGGGCTGGCACATCCAGTCTCCCGAAAATAATTCATCCTTAAACTTGCCTGATAAAACATCTGCCTTTTCTATAACAATTGTTTTAAATGATCCGGCGGAAATAGCGGGCTTTATAACAACTTTCGTATGGGGCCAGTTTTGTGGAATCAACAGAGTATCAGTATGTTTAAAAAAAACTGTCGGAACAATTCTGGCACCTTTTTTCTCAAGCTCTTTTAAATAGCCTTTGTGAATGTTCCATTTTACGGTTTCAAGATTATTGTAAAGTTTAGTTTGCGAGGCGATGATTTTAAGAATACTCAAAAACTCATCAGACCTTTCCATGTAGTCCCACGTGGTCCTAATAATAGCGCAATCAAACTGACTCCAGTCACATTCTACAGACCAGGAAAGAGTTGTAACGATATGGCCATCATCGGTTAATTTCTTAACCAGAAGGTGGTCGTCGATAACAAAATCTTGCAGTTTATCACAGGAGAGGAAGACAATTTTCATGCTTAAACTCTAAGCATTTTACGAGGGATAAACAATATAAGAATTAGTAATATATATGATAAATATTATATAATTTATTTTTACCGCTAGATGAACGATAATACTTCCAAGGAGCAAATATGAAGAGACGACAATTCATCCTTGGGTCACTTGGTCTAACCACCCTGTCCCTTCCCATCAAGCACCTCTTCGCTAAGAATTTGCCTAAAGGAGTTCCCATGATTACGCATCTCTCTGATTCTCGCGGTCTCGCCAATCATGGTTGGCTCAAGAGTCGTCATACATTCAGTTTCGCCGATTACTATCATCCGGAGCGCATGGGTTTTGGAGCTTTACGTGTCATTAATGATGATTCAGTTGATGCAGGTATGGGGTTTGGAACTCATCCTCACCGCGACATGGAAATTATCTCTATTCCTCTTGAAGGATCGTTAAAACACAAAGACTCTGAAGGCAACGCGACTATCATCAAAAAGGGTGAAGTACAGATTATGTCGGCCGGCACAGGAATCGCTCATTCTGAATACAATGGTTCTGAAACTGATCCGGTAAAGTTCCTGCAAATCTGGGTGATGCCTAAAAAGATTGGAATCAAGCCTCGTTACGAGCAAAAAGTTTTCTCGGATACTGATCGCAAAAACAAAATACAAACTGTCGTCGCTCCTGATGGCAGGAAGGGTGCGGTTTCAATTAATCAAGATGCTTTTTTTTCTTTAACTGATCTTGATGCTGGAAAAAGTGTGACTTATCAAAAGCAGTCACCAGGAAACGGTGTTTATCTTTTTATTTTAAGTGGTGAAGTTGAAATCAACGGAAAAGCTTTTAATCATCGCGACGGTGTTGGTCTGCCTCAATTTGAAACGGTCAAACTTTCTGCAAAATCAAATGCAGAAATCCTATTGATGGAAGTTCCGGTATGATTACGTCAACTCAAGCTGGAGTTATGAGCATCGGTCTTTCGAACGGAAAACATTTGATGGCCTCTGACGTTAGGAGAAATCTGGTAGCAAAGATGAAGCCCTGAATCCTCACTAGCTGCTTAAGGCCATCGGTGGTGGGCCCTTTCCTGAAGAACGATTCATTTGGGGGAACTTTGTTTCTTCAAGTCAGCAAAAAATAGAAGGAGCAAAGAAGGGGTAGGAAGATAATTCATCCCCACAGGTTGAAGGCGATACAGAGAAGATCCCATTGCTAGCGACTTAGAATTCCTTGATCATTGGAAAGAGAATGTGGTCTTCAATCTGAATGTGATTCAAGATTATCCGATCTAGTTCTTTTAATCTTTTGTAGAAAATCGATTTTTCAACGTTACTCTCGAATTCATTTTGGTAGTTGTTCGTCATATTCCTTAATGAGAGAAGACTAAGTTTCATTTTGTCATGATCATTCACAAAATCTTGAATGGAAGAATGATTTGTTCTTCCTTTTTCAATAAATGGAAAGAGATGATTTTCTTCTACGGTTAAGTGACGTTGAATATCCTGGATGAAAGTTCTGATGAAGCTTGTTAGTTTTTTTGGTAGGATGTTTTTTTCAATCATTGCTCTAACTTCTACCAGAGAATCATGCAAACTTTCATGGCAGCTTGCTTTGACGAAAAGAAGGAGGTCGGGAAGATCGAGTTCAAATTCATTTCTCATGAATCTATTGTCTCTAAAAGTAACTCATAATCAAAATAGATAAGTCTTAAGTTTGAACCAAAATGAAGATGAATTTGCGATTGTCTTGCATTTATTTATAGCTGAGGGACGTGATCCTGAAGTTCAGTTATTCCTCTTGCGCGTGCACATCCAGCGCAGCAAAAAAACTCTTCACCACTTTCCATGCCATGACCGATGATCTGAGTTCCGCATGTCGTACACACTGGTGCAAGCAGTGCAATGGCACACTCAAAACAATCAAAAGAGTAAGACTTATTGTTCATCACTACTTGAAATGTTTTCTCATAAGCATTTCCACATTTATCACATCTTTCCATATGAACTCCTTAGCTCTCCTAAGAATGCCTGCCTTTTGAAAGTTGTGAAAGTAGCGGGGTTTCAATACCGACTAGCTTAGTATTTCGTATTTTCCACCACGTTCAAGTGCGCGCTTATAGGCAGGGCGAGCTTGAATGGTCTTAAGATAAGTTTTAAGTTTTGGGCGATTATTGAGTATACCACGAGTTTGCGCAGCTTCAATTGGAAAGCTAAGCTGAATATCAGCTGCAGAAAAATCTGTACCGACAAACCAGATTCTTTTGTTTAATTCACTTTCCATATAATCGAAATGAGCTTTGATATTTGGATTAATAAAAAGTTTTTTGACCTGCCCTGAAATCGCCAAGGCGATTGGTTTAACAATAAAAGGGGATGAGCTTTCTATCTTTGAGAAAATAAGTGACAGGAGTAGAGGAGGCATGAGCGAGCCTTCTGCATAGTGGAGCCAGTACGTATAGAGGAGAGCCTCTTTTTCATCTGTCGGTTTTAATTTTCCATGCCCATATTTATTCACAAGGTATTCTACAATTGCACCTGACTCAGGTATTACGAGGTCTCCATCTGTTACCACTGGTGACTTACCTAAAGGATGAACCGCTTTAAGCTCAGGAGGGGCGAGCATCGTTTTTTTATCCCGCTCATAGCGTTTTACTTCATAGTTTACCCCTAACTCTTCTAGAAGCCATAAGATGCGCTGTGAGCGTGAATTATTCAAGTGGTGAACAATAATCATAGTCCCCTTCGTTCAGCTTTTAAGCTCAGATTTTTTTGAGATTTAAATTGTGAGTGACAAAATGGTTGCGGAAATCATTCTTGCCCGACCTGAGATTTGCGATCGGGATTTTTTGTTTTGGACTGGGACCAAAGTGCAATTCACGCATGTCTTTTTGACCGTTAAACTCGCCCTTGACACACGGTTTATCGAAAGCGCCCTGGGCCTCACTCATAAGTGATAAAGCAAGAAGTTGAACGACGATTTTCATCATAAATACGCCTACTTGTTTGAGAGTGGGCGTAAAGTAACATAAGTAACGCGTCGTTCAATTCAATTCAAAATCTTGGGTATATTTTATAGTTCTTCAGCAGTCACAACGTGACCTTCGCTGAGAGTTCCAGTGTTTACTGATTTAATAGTAATGATGATTTTTGCTTCACGAGGACCACCCGTAAATCCATCCATTTTGCGCGCTTTAAGCACCAACGTGACACCCGTGCGACCATTATAATTAGTCTTAGAATTCTTAAGATCAACCGCACTCAAATAAGGAATCGCCAGGCATTTACGCGTGATAAGGCCCTCAGGATTTTCAACAGGTTCGTTGAAAATAATCGCAATTCCGTAGGAAGCAGCGGCCGGTTCAATCGTATCGTAAACAACCAATCCCACATTTCCGTTATAAAAAGATTTCTGAGTAGCAGCGCCAAACAGCATATTTTCAATATTAGCTCCAACATCATTACAGTTGGTAAGCTCAAGTGGTTTAGAAAAAGCAAACTGAGAAAGCGAAAACAGGGCAACTGCTAAAAGCATTTGTTTCATAAAGTTCTCCATTAGGTATGGGCGCACTATGCTTTAATGAATTCATGAAGGCGAGGAGATAAGAAAAAGTTACAATAGGGCGATGGCTTTTCAGAGAGTTGGATCGATTGTAAGCTTATAAAATGAACCTACTAATCTTCTTTTTGTTTATCTTTATCATGAGTGCCTTCGGAAATACTGAGCTAGTACTCCAGAAAAACTGTGCAAACAATGACCTCGCCGCTTGCGAAAATCTTTCGGCGTACTATTTAAAAGTTGAAAATTGGGACAATGCTTTTCTCATTGGAGATGCACTTTGTAACAAGGATGTGACTAAAGGTTGTACTTTTGCAGGCACGGCACTCTTGGCGAAAGGGAAAACCAAAGAAGGCCTTCACTTTCTTTCAAAATCTTGTGACGGCTTCGAACCCTATGCGTGTCGATCACTAGCGAGATTCATGAAACAGGGAAAAGATGAACTCGCGAGTTATATGTATAGTAAACGCGCCTGTTATTACGGCCTTGATGAAAGTTGCAAGAACTTAAAAAAGCCTAAAGAAACTTACACCAAAAAAGGGCTAGACTATCTTAAAGAAGTGACTATTGATTGCGATGACTCTTCTACGTCAGCTTGTCAGTCACGTCTTGAGATTCTACAAAGCTGCCCAAAGCACCTTTCTGAGAAAGACTGCCTTTTAATTCCAGGTGAACTTTCTATTTTATTTCGGGCAAAGCTTCTTCAGAAAAGTGCCACCCTCTCTTTAATGAATATCGTAAAGTCTCAAAACTTAATTAAAGAAAAAGCAAAAAAATATTCTTATGATTTAAAGCTAGTTTTGAAAGACCAGAAGGCACTTAGATCTTATTTTTATGTTTTTGGTTTCTCTCAAGCGTGTACCAAAAAATTTGAAGGGAAGAGGGCTGAAAGTACATCGCTTGCGATCTACAAAGACTCCTATACACTTCTAAGTACGAGGGTAATAAAAAATATTTCTTCTTTTTTTCAAAAGGGAAAACAAGACGATTGTTATGATCCCAAAATTGGTCACGAGGCTTTCGCAGTCGCAAACCTCGATCCCTTAAATTCCGCACGCCTCGACATCTGGAAAACAAATAGAGATGGAGATATTATCCATTTTCAGAACGGACTACCACTTCCTTAGGTCTCTTATATTATTTTCCGCAGCACTTCTTGAATTTTTTCCCACTACCACAGGTGCAGTCTTCGTTGCGACCGACTTTGGGAGTTTGTCTGGTAATAGGGGCGAGGGCGTGATGGTGATGACCGTGATTGCAGTTTGGACCGTGAACGTGCCCAGCAACTTCTTGTTCAACTTCTTCTGTTTTTGTTTCGTCTTTCGTTTTTGTATTCATGAGTCACCTTTATCATTAACAGGTCTCTTTTACAACGATTTGAGTAAGCTTCAAACGTCAAACATAGACGTCATGAGATCGCCGTAATTAAGATCTTGTCGCGCCTTTTTTACAGCTGCAATATAACTCGCTCTTCTTTTATCATCATCTGTGTGGGGTCCGCGCCAGGTAGGGATCTCAAAATTTTCCCTACGAGCGACAAACTCAGTCACCACTCGTGACCATCTGCCATTGCCATCTTTGAATGGGTGGATGGTGAGAAGCTTTTCATGAAAGATCGCCAGCATTTCTTTTGGCGGATAACTTTTAAACTCAAGCCATGTTTTAAGATCCTGCTCAAGAGCTAAAAGAGATGGCCTCACTTCAAAAGGCTTTCGGAACTCAGGGTTCGCGAGCTCAGTGGTTCTAATCTTGCCCGCAAATTTCCATACGTCACTAAGCATGTGTTTATGAACTTCAATCCATACGTTGTGATCAGTATGGTTTTTTAAAGTGGTGAGAGTCCAGGAAATCCCAGCAGCGATATTCTCAACTTCATGTTCATAAAGTTCCGACATGTCATTCACATGACTAAGTTTTAGTTCTTTTATAATGTTGTGATCAACGGGAGTCTGACCTGTGCGAGTTTTAAAGAAGAGTGACATTACCAAATATCTCCGTCCTCAATAAGTTTTTTGGCAAGACGATTAATTCGTTCTTTTTTGTTGCCACTCACGGCTTGATTTTCAAGCTTCATGTGAAGTTCTGCTGTTTCAAGAATCGACGTTGCTTTAGCTACCGCTTTATCTTGGATGGTCGTGCGGATATCTTTTTTTGGAACGAAGGAATAAACCAGATCGCAGTCCATCGCCTCCGCCATTTTCTTTAACGTCGCAATCGTAACCTTGCCTTCCATTTCTCCACGCTCTGCTTGCATCACTCGCATTCGAGAAAGCGAAAGAACTTTTGCGAGATCATTGATCGTCATCCCCAGAGCATTTCGCATGAATTTAATCCAGCCTTCGCGAACCTCTGATTTCTCCTTCGTTGAACGAAGCGCCTCAAAGCGCTTATCTACTTGAGACAGAGTAAGTTCATTGTTGAATTGATATTTCATAAAAAGGTCCTAGAGAGGTTTATAAAATTACATACCAACTTTTCGGTATATGTTTGTATAAATATATACCTTTTTGTTATTTTTAGTCTATATATTTATTTGTTTAAAGATATAACCGCTTAATAACACATTGTAAGCTCATCCAAATAACTTATGGAGTTCAACCCTAAACCATGCTAAGCTTCCACCACTTATGGGCCTGCCCAGGTTTCGACTGGGAACTAGAAGGATTGAGTGCGTGCAGAGGTTGATCGAAGGCCTCTTAAAAATCGATCACATTTTAATCGGCAACGATTATGCAATGGCTGCTTAATTAGTCTTAGGATTAATTAGTACCTGAGGGGCCAGCACCGATAACAAAAAGCTGGCAAAGACGTTGGCGGAACGTAGGTAATATAAACCGTAAAGAGATCAGGTGTGGTTACTCTTTAAAAGCTACGACTGTTTGTTGGTTCAGTAAAAATCAAAAATAGTATTGGTACTAACTTACCAAAGACGCACGTGGGACTCTCTACTGGAAGGTTCTTAGGACGTGGGTTCGATTCCCACCAGGTCCACCAAAAAAATCGAATGGTTTCGGGGAAAGCGAATGCTTTCCCCATCGATTTCAACAACATGTTTCTCGTAAGTTAGATCCTTTTCAGCACTTCGTACCTTTCAGTAACATTCGCGAAATTTCTTGAGTTGGCTATTTCCTGGCTATCATTTGGCTATTTCTCAAAAATTTGTACTCAATTATCAACCACGCAGCGTAGTTTTAGACGGAGACGCAAGTGTAGTTCTTCGTTTTCTAAAGAGACGCAGCGTGGATTCTATTTTCATCAAAGAGCATTTCTAAAACCAACGGAGAAATGTTTTATGACTACTACAACCAAACCGAAGAGAAGATCAGATTACAAAAACCTGACCAAAGAAGCTTTTGTTCTTAAATGCATGAGAGAGTCTAGAAGGCTTTCTATGAGGCAAGCCTCTGTGGCAACAGGGGTAAGTGATACGGGAATTAATCATGCCGAGAATGGGAGGAAAGATCTAAAACCAGAGTTTGTTTTGAAACTCTTGAAAGGGTACGGATATTCCTACAAAGAGTTTATGGATTATGTAACGAATAAAAAGGAAACTCCTGAAGCATTAATGTCTGAATGCATTGTGATCATTAGACGCCTCAAATTTGAGAAATTAAAAACCGTGAAATCAATTTTGGACTCACTATGATTCTCGCCAATAATATTCTTAAAAATTGTAGGGCGAAGGGAATGACTTTAAGTCGGCTCGCTAAACTGAGTAACGTAAAGCAGCCTACACTGCATGGCTGGACTACTGGGAGAGCTGTTAAAAACATAAATGATTTGAAACGGGTTTGTGCAGTTTTAGAAATTGGTTTATACGAAATATTGTTTGGTGAATCTGATCCATTCCGAGAAGAAAAACCGATTTACGAAAATGTTTCTGATGGAGTCAAAATCACGATAACAAATATTAAAAACAAGGATTGAAAGATGGATAATTTAATAAAGATTTCAGCAACGTTAGCGATCTTAACTGTCGGGAGTGGGAATTTACCTTCAATACTTAAAAAAGTAAGGAAGTATCAACTAAGTTTAATAAAGGAATCCCAAGCATCGAAATGGCCCAAAGCTATGCTATTAAAATAATCTACAATGGCTCCAGATTAGTATCCTGGAGCCGTTAGAATGGATTCCTTAATCTAAATCCGTAGATGACTATTCCTCAAGGTCTAATTTATTTTCTTTTACATAAATCCATGAGGGGATATGCAGTGAAATGTAGATCTCTTCATGGTCCAAAGAGACAATCTTCCATAGCGAAGCCAATGATTCAAAATACTGTGTTAATCCACTAAAAACTAAGTTCACTGTTCCTTGCTCTGAGCAGACAGGGCCATTTCCATTTACTGAATAATAATTTCCAATCAGAGGTGAGATATGGGTAAACTTGCTGGTTAAGCGGTATAAACTTTCATATTCTCCACTCAAACCTACTCGCTCCGACATTCTAGCTAGATTATCGTTTTCAACCCCTGTCCATGAAGATATCTTTTTCTTGAGGGTTTTCCAATCTTCGTCGTACCAAATCGAATAAGATTTCATTCTTTCATGAACCTCTGACTGGCTAATTTTTTCCGTTTTATACTCATTCCAAAGTCTAGCAACTTCTTTATAAGTTTCGAATTGCAGCAATAAATTGTGAGGGTCTTGATTTATGATTTCGAGATTTATTCTTGCTTCTAAGATGGTTCTAGTGATCAATGCACAACTTATTGCAGATTTCGCCTCATAGCTTCTTTTTAAAGATAGCAGTAAATCATATAAGGCAATAGCAATCGGTGAGACTTTCTTATAGTTTTCACTTTGGCAGGCTGGAAAGTTTTTATCAAACCACATTTCAGTGACTGCAACAGGTGCAGGGAAAAAAAGACTTAAGCTTTGCGGTATGCTTTGTAGATATTTACTAAGGCTATCTAAGAGTTTTTGACCATCTTTATTAAAACCTTCCCATATGATATAATACTTTTCACATTCCTCATTTGTGAACTGACCATCAATAAGTTCAATGAATTTCTCCAATGTGACTTCCATACAACTCCATGCAACGATTTTTTATTCAGTCTTTATTTACTTTTTATTGTTTGATTTTCTTTATTCCAAACTTCGATTGAATCAAACATGATTTGAAGTTTAGGGTAGGTTTTGTGAGCAAGATGTTTCGCAACTTTTTCTATGTTTTCATCATGTTTCTTCAGTTCATTAGAAATTATAGCCCTGACGTCGCCTCGATAGATTCCATAAATTTCTTTTGCAAACGATTTGTTTTTAGCATTCCATTGCATATGGTATTTGCTTGTCGTTAGGTGACACGAATTGTTCCTTAAGAATTCAATCATGTTTAACTCTTCAGGACTAACCTGTGATTCGAATTTTTCTATTGATGTCCCAACATTTTGTATACTTTCGATATATGAATCAGACAATTCTAGCTTCTCTTTGAGATTTACAGAATTTGTAGCTTGATTCACAAAATAGCTTTTTATTTCGTCAATCAAAATCCAGAAGTGAATAAAGTACATTGGGTAATTCGAGAATGTTGCCTTACTTTCGTAGATTTCTTTGTTGTTGAGATAAAACTGTTTATTGATAATTGTGATTTTTTGCGAGGTGATATCAGAGCTACCTCCTCTATCAATCATAAATTCTTTTTGATCAATAGATAACCCGTTACTGGCCATCTCTCTTATAAGCTTTCCAAAAGCGTCAACAGGCGCCTGTTGAAGAATCTCTTCGAATCTTTCTTCAATTTCTTGCTCGGTAAGCTTCATGCTTTCTCCTTTAATTAATTTTTACGTATTATGTAACTTGTCGGGACATGGGATTGAGTCTTAACTTAATTCCCATCTAAATCCTCAAAACAATTCAGATTCCTTAAGATTCATTTTTGCCTAGTTGATATTTACGGAAAATGTACGTAATATGTTTTCAAGGGGCATCTATGGAAGCATTACAACTCGAATCAAATTTAAAAACATATTCTCTAAGCTGCGATGAGCCTCATATGAGTTCCATGAGTGGAGGACGTCACATTACCTTTAATCAAGGTGATCAGATGGTTGTAATCGATTCTCCTTTCGTTAAACCAGGCCTCATTCTCGTTTCAACATCACTTGGAATACGTTTGTGTAGGTATGAGCTTAAGAACGGGGAGGGCATCCTAAACCCGCCTTTGAACGTTCTCAATCATAGCTGCATTATCTTAGGTCAAGTAGTAGACCATATTCGTCTCTCAAGGTGGATTTCTTTCGATAGAAGCTGATTCTTATAATTCTGAACTTTTTTAACTTACTAACGTTGGATTCATTCAATGGAAGATGGCATTTTTCAAGATTTTGAAATGGTCGGCCAGACTGGATTTCAAAGTGCGACAAACGAATATGGAGTAGAGCGCTTATCTCTAGACTCTTTGTTTGGATTAAAAGCGCCTAGTATATTTTTAAGAAAAGCGAACCAGAATTTTGAAGGTAGAAATTTCAAAATTTCCGTCGGCGATATAATAGTAATTGATAAGAAATTGATCAAACCTCAAAAGAATAAACTTTATGCAGTTATTGGGAATGGAGATTTTTTCATCGGTGAATATGGCATAATTCAAAATAAACCTTATCTCAAACCTTTGATGATTCCCCTTAGTAATGAATTCGAATCAGATTTTGAAATCATTGGCGGGATAGTGGCCATCATCAATATTTATTCAGAAGTAAACTGTCCCGAGGAGGAGATTTCTCTCGATCGAGTATTTTCTCTCAAAGCACCTAATATTTACCTGTGGCGGGCTGAAGGTAGTATTGGTCGTAAGTTTCAAGTTAAAGACGAAGATATAGTTATTGTGGATAGGCAGCTTTATAAACTCAAACCTGAATCACTCTATGTCTTTATAGAGGGTAAGGATTTTCAATTAAGCCAATATTCACACATTCAATTAAAACCATTCTTAGTTCCTCAAATGATACCAATCCAAGACATATCAAAAGTTGAAGATAAGATCTGGGGCGGGATAGTTGCAATTATAAACATTCACTCAAAACCAGAAGGCTTAGGATGATCGCCCTTGTAGATGTTAACTCTTGCTATGCATCTGTAGAGAGTGTTTTTCGTCCAGAAATAGTAAATCGTCCGATCGTAGTTCTTTCAAATAATGACGGTGCCATCATAGCCGCAAATCGTATTGCTAAAAATTTGGGTTTTATGACTACGATGTGTGAACCTTATTTTAAGGTCGCAGATAAGCTTGAAGCAGCTAATGCAGCCGTTTTCTCATCGAACTATGTTTTGATCCACGATTTCTCAAGAAGGTTTCACCACACACTTCTTAATCTCGTTCCAAAGACGGAAGTATATAGTGTAGATGAGGCATTTTGTGATCTCACTGACTTGGTTCAAAATTTTGATATTGAAGCTCTTGCATGGAAATTAAAGAACGAAGTCTGGAGATCTGCTTGCCTGCCATGTGGGGTAGGTGTGGCCAATACAAAGGTACTAGCAAAGCTTGCGAATAAGATTTCGAAGAAAAGGTCAGGAGTATTTGTAATTGATGATTCAAATGTGAAAGAAGCTCTCTTTAATTATCCTTGCGCTGATATATGGGGAGTTGGAAGGAAGTCCGCAGAGAAACTTAAATTAATTGGTATCAGAACTGCTTGGGAGTTTCGGCAATACAAGAACAAAGATCATATTCAAAAGCTTTTGACTAAGAAAGGCGTAGAGATCTGGCAAGAACTTAACGGCGTACGATGTTTGACTATGATGGAAGTAGAAGAGAAAGACATGATTGGAAACAGCCGTTCGTACGGTACTGATATATATACTAAGAAAGAGTTGTTTGAATCTTTAGCCGAATTCACAACTAACTGTGCAATGAATCTGAGAAAGCAGGGGAGCGTCTGTTTTCATATAAGTGCTTTCATCCACACTAATGCCTTCAAAGAAGATATGCCCCAATACTATGCTCATGGATACAGGACTTTCATGTCTGGGACTTCAGATAGCTTTAAATTAATAGAAGCTGCAAAATCTATTCTTGATGAGATATATAAGCCTGGTTACGGATACAAGAAAGGGGGGATTCTACTAAGTGAGTTTTCCCCTGAAAAAGAAGCGCAAGTAGATTTGTTCGCGGAAAAATTCGATGATAATGATAAAATGAGCAACGTTGTTGATCTTATCAATAGAAGATACGGTAAAAATACGATTAGAAGTGCGGCTTGTGGTACAGGTAAGAAAGAATGGACCAGAAGATCTGATTTCTACTCGCAAGACTACACTACGAATTGGAATCAACTTCCTAGGTTGAAAATATCTTGAAATGATCTGAATGGTTTTTAAATTATAAGTCATTGTAAATACGTGTTAATTTTGAATTGCTATAATCTTGAAAAGGGCGTTATAATCCACGTATGAAGGCTTTTATACTCATCTTCACATTATTTTTCTCATATTCAATCATGGCAGATTGTTGTGCGTCTGAAGATCTCTCGTATGACTGTCAAACTGAGTTAAGTCAATCTGATCAATGTAATGATTCTCATTCAAAATCTGAACAACAAGAAATTTGCCACTGCTCATTTTCATGTTCTCCTAAGATCATTACTGTACAAGTTTATACATTTGAAACTCCTATTTATATTCTGACTCAAGACTTTCCTCACTATACAAATCTATTCAAAAGGTTAGATCCTCTTCCTGTTCTCCAACCTCCCATTGCTTAATCTCTTTTTTTAACAAGCTTATTAACTTTTAGCCTCGGAAATTTATGAAGTCGTTCCTTCTAGGAATGGTGCTTATGTCACCAATATTGGCCTTTGGTCAGGAGTCATGTCCTGTACCTAATACTCTGAATGATATTCTTGAATGCTTAAAAGACAAGCATCAGCTCATTCGTTTAAAGAGTCTGAATGTACAAAGTACTCAAGACCTATCAAAAGTTATGGGTCAGACCCCAAACCCAATTTTAGATGTTCAAACGGTTCACTCTGGAAATAACCGTCAAACGCAGATCATTCTGGGTCAGGAACTAGACTTGGGCGGGAAGTTGAGAGCCTTACGAGCGAAAGGATCTCTAATCCACCAAATGAATCAAAATGAATTAGCGGTTACCAAAGAAGATGTGATCGAAGAGGTTCTCCTTAGTCTTCACCACCTAATGCATTTGAATGAAACGCTGGGAGTTAATCGAGAGATCAATTCGTCACTAGGATCGGTAGTTAATACTCTAAAAAGACGACCAGCTCTGAATCCAGAACAAGAGGCATCTCTTCTTAATTTTAAACTTCAACAGGCCGAACTTAATAACATAATGAGTCTTCTCCTTGACCAAGAAGAGGAAATTCTATTGTTCTTCACTATTAATGGGGGATACAAAAAAGAAGATATTCTAAAGGTCATGAAGAATCATTATCATCCACTTGAAGTGATTCGTACTTCAGAAAATCTTTCTTTGAATCTAGAGCGACTTGGGCTCGAAGCGAAGATGGCCGAAAAAGAATTGGATTTGCAGAAAGCAGTTCCTTGGCAAGGAATATCCATTGGACCGATGTTCATGGATGATAAGATGGAAGTGACTTCCGAAAAACTATATGGTGTCGCTTTCACAATGCCTATACCCATCTGGCAGACTAATACTGCAGGTAAGGCAATGGCTTCAATTCAATATAAGAACACTAATACTCAGTACTCTTTGTTTAAGAAGAAAGAAGAATTTCAAAAAGACTCATTTCTAAATCGAATAGATGGCTTAAAGACAACTCTTGAAAAACTTCCAGATGAAGGTGAATTGTTTAAAAATCATCAAAAGATCGAAAGACTTTATACCCAAGGACTTATTACTCCAACATCCTTTCTTGATTCTCATCGTATCTGGCGTGATGTTGTTTCCTCTAAACTTGAGCTTGAAGAAAAAATTTTACAGCTCTCGATCAATTACTACAGACTTACTGGCAAATTAAATGAGGTTCATCTATGAAATACATATTTTGTATTCTTGTCTTAATATCTTCCTTTTCTCTTTTAGCTTCACCTGCAGGGGTTAAGAATGAAGATGGTTCGTTTAAATTAAGTGGGAAATCTCTTTCGTCTATGGGAATTCAATTCAATAAACTGAATGGGCCAGGACCTTGGACTCTACCAAAAGATGCATTAGTAAAAATAAAGTTTACTCAAGGTGTTTATAGGATGTTCGAAGGGGATATTACATATGTAATTGTATCAGTTGTTAAATCTGATTCTAATTACATTACGATTCAGTCACAGGATCTAGAAGCCAATGATGAAGTAGCAATAAAAGGTACGAACTTTTTAAGACTCACTGAAGCGGACTTAAATTCTGAGACTGTTGATAACTGCGCACACTAGGTTTTTATGATTAAAAAAATTATTGATTATAGTTTAATTCATCCCTTACAGATTCTAATGCTGACAGTTTTTCTTGTGGTCGCTGGTCTTTATTCATTTAAAGATTTGGCCATAGACGCTGTACCCGATATTACCAACGTTCAAGTTCAAGTGAATACGAAAGTTGATGGACTTGGCCCAGAAGAAATTGAAAGGCTTGTCACTTTACCTGTAGAAATGGCTCTCAATGGTATACCAGGTGTGGATCAGGTTAGATCTATCACTAGATACTCTCTTTCACAGGTAACTGTCACTTTTGTGGATGGGACTGATATCTACCTTAGTCGTCAGCTTGTATCTGAAAGACTTCAGTCACTAAGAGGTGAAATGCCCTTCGGTGCAAATCCAATCCTTTCTCCAGTTACCACTGGTTTAGGTGAGATTTATCATTTTGTCCTTGATTACAAGACTCCAGAAATTGGACAAAAAAGAAAAGCTCAGTTGGCTGAGCTTCGCTCGATTCAAGAATGGTTTATTAAACCTCGACTTATGACGATTCAAGGTGTCGCTGAAGTAAATACGATTGGAGGTTACGAAAAGCAGTACCTCATACTTCCAGATCCTAAGAAGATGGCCGCTTTTGGATTAGATTGGGAAGATGTCGCTCTTGCTATAGAGAAAGTTAACAGAAATGAAGGCGGAAGCTATATTGAGCAAACTGGAGATCAGTTCCTGGTTGTTGCAAAAGGGTTATTCGAAGAGTTGAGCGATATTGAATCTATTCCTATCAAGACACTAGGGAATTTAAACGTTCTTCGAGTTAAAGATATTGGGATCGTGGAAATTGGTGAGGCTAAAAGAACTGGAGCTGCCTTATTGGACAGTAATGAAGTCGTCTTAGGTACCGTCTTAATGCTCTCAGGTGCTAATTCTAGGAATGTCGCTCTATCAGTTCATCAAAAGGTGCAAGAGATATCTAAATCACTTCCAGATGGAGTGGAGTTAAAGACAGTCTATGATAGATCAACTCTAGTAGATGATACGATTGATACGGTTAATGAAAATATCATTGCAGGGGCAGTTCTAGTTATCGTGGTTCTTTTACTTTTAGTCGGCAATATTCGAGCCGCACTTATTTCAGCTATCGTTATCCCACTCTCTCTTTGTTTCAGTTTTATTCTCATGAAGAAGCTTGGTATCAGTGGAAATCTTATGAGTCTGGGAGCATTGGACTTTGGGGTTATTACAGATGGTGCTGCCATTGTTTTAGATAACTGTCTTAGACTTTTAGGAGAAAGAAAACAGTCTCTTGGCCGAAGCCTAACTAAAGAAGAGAAAAAAGAAACCATCCTAGAAGCCACTCTTCAAATAAGAAAGTCTGCCGGATTCGGGGAAATCATTGTTGCTCTCTCATTTCTTCCGGTATTTGCATTCGTAGGCGTTGAGGGGAAAATGTTTATCCCTATGGCCTCAACATTTATTATAGCAATTATTGGATCTCTCATACTTTCGTTTACCTTTGTGCCCGCCATGGCAATGCTGATCCTTGGAAAAAATACTGAAGATAAAGAACCTTGGCTTATGAAAGTTCTTCATAAGGCTTACCTTCCTGTTCTTGAGAGTTCACTTTCTAAAAGCAAGACTATAATTCTAGCGATGGTTCTTCTTTTAGTCGGTGGAGGATATCTCTATTCAAGAATTGGTGGAGAATTTTTACCAAGGCTAGATGAAGGCTCAATTGCAGTTCAATTTATACGACCTGTAACTACGGGAATAAGTCATTCTGTTGAATTAGATAAAAAATCAATGGAGGTAATGCTAAAGACACCTGAGGTTAGTCACATATTTTCAAGAATCGGTACTGCCGATATCGCACTCGATCCTATGGGACCCAACATCTCTGATTCTTTCGTTATGCTTGATATGAAGAAAAGTAAGCGTACTAAAGAAGAAGTAGTAAAAGAAATTGTCACTAATCTTGAGGAGAATGTCCCTGGACAGAGATTACTTATAAGCCAGCCCATTCAACTTAGATTCAATGAACTGATGGAAGGAACTAGAGCAGATGTTTCAGTTAAAGTATTTGGTGATGATATGGCCGTAGCTACTGAGACAGCTGAAAAAATTGAAACTATTCTGAAGACTATTGAGGGTTCGGGGGATGTTGAAGTTGAAGCCAAAGGCAAACAGTCTGTTCTTGAAATTGTACCTATTAAACAAAAACTTCAGGAATACGGGATCTCGTCTGCAGAAATTTTAGAGTCTGTAGGTATTGGGCTTGGTGGACGAGAAGTAGGTAAGTTTTTTGAAGGACAAAGGAAGTTTGATATCGTAGTGAGACTTGCCGATAATCATCGGGAAGATTTAGCCGAGATTGCAAATATTCCAGTTTCTATCAATGGTAATAAAACTGTTTCTCTCGATAAAATAGCCAAGATTAGATTTAAAGATAACTATAGTTCTTATTCTCGTGAGCAGGCCAAAAGACGTATAGCTGTACTTATTAACCCTCGTGGCAAGAATACGGAATCCTTTGTAAAAGAGGCTAAGGAGAAAATTGCTAAGGAATTGAAGCTTCCTCATGGAATCTATCTCGAATGGGGTGGAAACTTTAAGAACCTACAAGAGGCGAAGGAACGACTCTACATCCTCGGACCTTTAACTTTATTCTTAATTCTCTTAATGATTCATGCTGCTTTTGGAAAAATTTGGCAGACAGCTCTTGTTGCCTGCACAGTTCCCTTGGCAATCGTTGGCGGACTTATCTCTCTAACTATATCTGGTCAACCCTTCACATTGTCAGCAGGTGTGGGATTTATTGCACTTTGTGGGATCTGTGTTCTCAATGGTGTCGTTTTGGTAAATTTCTTCAACGAACTTCATGATGCAGGAATAAAAGGAAAGTCCGCAATCATTAAAGGTTCTGGTTTGCGCCTCAGACCAGTACTTATGACCGCTATGACAGACGTACTCGGGTTTATTCCAATGGCTTTATCTCAAAGTACAGGTGCAGAAGTCCAGAGACCTGTGGCAGTTGTCATCATTGGCGGGATTGTGGCCTCTACACTCTTAACCTTAATTGTTTTACCTACATTATATTTTATGATCGAGAATCGATTAACTCAAAAAGGAGAATCTGTATGAAAGTTCTAATTCTAATAACTTTATTGGTATCTGGAGCCGCTTTTGCGGATGAAGTTCAATCGACAAAGAAAGAAACTAACTCAACTGTTCAAGAAATCGTCAAAGAAAGTAAGTCTTCTCGCAAAAAGAAAGTTGAAATGTGTCATGATTGTGGGAAACCTGAGGCAGAATGTGATTGTAAGGGTGAAGAGCATAAAAAAGCTGAGTAGAATTAAAATTCGGATTTCGACCCAATAAAGGTAAAAAAATGAGTAAAGCATGTTGCGGACCTTCCAAAATTAATCAGGAACCAAAGTCACCAGAAGTTGAGGTTTCCCCAGATAGTAAGGTAACGAGCTTCAAGGTTTCTGGAATGGACTGCGCTGACGAAGTTGCGGCCATTCAGAAATCTTTCGCGGTTCCTCTTGTTAAAAAAGTGGATGCCAACCTGATGACAGAAACAGTGACGGTCTACCATGATGAAAAATTGAGTCATGAGACAATGGTTAAGCTTATAGGTAAGGCCGGTCTCAAAGTTGTCACTGATTCAAGAAATGGTTTTTTTAAAGACTACTCAACTAGAATATATTTAATCGGAGCTTCAGGTTCACTTCTTGGCCTAGGACTTATCTTAGACTGGACGCAATCCGCAACTGAACTTGTAATTAACTCATCTTATGCAATTAGTGCTGTTTTGGCAGGGATAATTATTTTCCCAAAAGCTTGGAGGTCTATAAAAGACTTTCATCTTGATATGAACGTACTCATGACGGTGGCCGTGTTGGGTGCATTTATCATTAAGGAATACTCTGAGGCTTCGAGTGTACTTTTTCTTTTCTCATTGGCTGAATTACTTGAAGCCCTTAGTGTATCAAGAGCAAGAAAGGCGATTAGAGAAGTATTAAAGGTAACTCCAAAGATAGCCTTACTCTTAGATGCTGGGGGTAAATCACAGAGTGTAGATGTAAATGTTCTAAAAGTTAATGATTTGATACTAGTGAGACCTGGCGATAATATTCCGATTGATGGAGTTATTGTTGAAGGTACAACTAGTATCAACCAAGCCTCACTTACCGGTGAATCCAAAGCTGTAGATAAAATAGTTGGCGATGAGATTTATGCCGGAACGTTAAATGAATCTGGTGCAGTGAAAGTAAAAGTCTCTAAGGTTTTTTCAGAAACCAAAATTTCAAAAGTAATTTCGTTGATTGAAACTGCTCAGAGCGAAAAGGCACCTGCACAAAGGTTTGTTGATAAGTTTGCTTCGATCTATACACCAGCAGTTATGCTCCTTGCCTTATTGACAGCAATTATCCCTCCTCTTATTTTCGATGGAAATTGGGAGCTTTGGATTTATAAAGCGTTAGTCCTTCTAGTGATCGGTTGCCCATGCGCTCTAGTGATAGCTACTCCGGTGTCAGTGGTTTCTGGTTTAACCTCCCTCGCTCGAAAAGGTATTTTAGTAAAAGGTGGAGTGCATCTTGAGTCTCTTGGGAGACTACAAGCTATAGCTTTAGATAAAACCGGAACAATTACAAACGGTACTCCTGAAGTCTCAGAATTTAAACTATTCTCCAAGAATAGCGAAGAGGAAGTTATTCGGCTTACAAGTTCACTTGAAAGCTTATCAACACATCCTCTAGCACTTGCCATGCTTCGATTTGCCGATTCAAAAAATATTAAATATGACCATCCTGGGGATTTTAAAATAATTGCAGGTAAGGGGGCTGAAGGAAAACTTGACGAGCATATGTACTTCGTCGGTAATCATAACTTGGCCCACGAATTGGGTGTCTGTGGATCAGAAATTGAAAAATATCTTGAAGAAATGGAATCTAAATCAATGTCTGTGATAGTCCTGGGACATAAACCTCACAATGACTGCAAAGGTGAAGTTCTAGCAATCTTTGCTTTGGAAGATAAGATTCGCACCAATATTGATAAAGTAATTAAAGACTTCCATCGGGTAGGTCTTAAATCTGTTTCGATGCTAAGTGGAGACAATCAGAGAACTGTGGATGCAGTCGCAAAGAGTGTAGGAATAGACTATGCAAAAGGTGCTTTATTGCCAGAGGATAAAGTTCAGGAAATAAAAAAGTTAGTTTCAACTTATAAGTTTGTTGGAATGGTTGGAGATGGAGTTAATGATGCTCCAGCAATGGCGACAGCGACTATAGGAATTGCTATGGGAGTTGTAGGCAGTGATACTGCTATCGAAACGGCAGATGTAGCTTTGATGAATGATAATCTATCAATGCTTCCTAAGGCGATTGAGCATGGAAAGAAAGTTTTAAATGTAATTAGATTCAATATTGGTTTTGCGATTGCAATCAAAGCTGTATTTTTCATTTTGGCTTTTCTAGGAATGACCAATCTATGGCTAGCGGTGGCTGCTGATATGGGAGCTTCACTTTTTGTGACTTTTAATGCGTTGAGAATGCTTAGGGTCAAATAATATTTGCGACCGTTCACACTGAAATCTGTGGGGCGTATCGGTGTCCCACAGGTTTTAGAGAACACACAAGTAGTACACAATATTAAGTGTTGATAGCTTCAGTTTTACTATTAAAATGGTGGATTCTTGCCAAGAACTTCTTTAATCCAAGAAGGTTTATCAAAATCCAATTCTGAAAAACCAGTCGCCATGAATAGGTTCTTGTAGCCCAGATCGAAAATGCTCTTACTTAAGATCTCTCCACGTAAATCTTTTCCTAAATCTGAATCAATGTAGATTTTTGATTCTAAGGGAAATTGACTGCTGTTTTCTATAAAGTCGCTTACTGAAAAAAAGGGGACAAAATTTATACCTGCATTCTTAGCAGCGATTTTCCACGAGTAATGGGTCATTTTGTCGTCATCTATTAGTACAATTTTGGATGTCGGAATTTTTGTTGAAATCTCAATTTCGTTAGCCATGGATTTAGGCAAAATTTTGATTCCACTATTCTTGCAAGCTTGAATTATTGATTGCTCATCCGCTCTAGCAGTTATTAACAATGCATTTTCATTGGCATTCAATCTTTCAATACATTCAATTCCATTGATTGACTCACCTAAGAGCTCATAGTCGGATAAAAGTAGAGTGTTTTCAGGTAAAGTTGAATAACTTTCAAGCAGATCACCTGCCTTGAAAAAATGTTCTAAGGAGATTGACTGGCCTTTAAATCTCTTTTTCCAAACTTGATGAATACTTTCATCATCATCTAATACGATAACTTTGGTATATCTAGAGAGATCAATCTTTAATGCAAATGTCTTTGGTGTTGGATATCTTGGTAAAGAGATTTTAACAGCTGTCTCGGTATCCTGAGAAAAGCTCATCGTTCCAGATGATTGTTCTATTTCTTTTTTTGCATGGTAAAGACCAAGACCATTCCCTTCAGTTTTAGTTGTAAATCCTTTTTCGAATACACGTGCCAGTTTATCTTTAGGAATGCCTGGTCCTTGGTCAATGACCGAAACACTAAAGTTAGACTCATCTGAATTGATTAAAATTTTGATTGTCCCGACAGAATTTATCGCTTCGGCTGAGTTATCAAGCAAGTTAGATAAAATTCTCTTGAAGTTTTCAGGGTCCATCCCTGAAAATAAGCTATATGAAGAACCTTGGTCTGTTACTAGGATGTTAAGGTTATGAGAGTCTCTAAATTGAAGTTTCTTCTCTTGAATAATTTGAGTGATAGTTGATTTTACATGAGTCAAACTTGTGGATTTGACCTTACCTTTGCGCATTTGAAGAAGATTATAGGCAATTTCCTCAATTCTTCTAATTGCTAGGTTGATACTTTCTCGCTCTAGTTCGGGCAAGCTAGCAATTTCATCTTTAGCTGACTTTAAAGCTTCAAGTGGGGATCTTATGTCATGTGCGAGTTGTACTGCCTGACGCCCAAGAATAGCATCTCGATCTAATTCCAATTCTTTTTTGAAATATGACTCCCATGACTTACGCAGTCTAATGACTTGATTTAGGATAAGTAGCAAAATAAAAATCCCCAAACCTGTCTGTAGCATCGTCACAGAGTTGATGAGTTTTAAATCGTGTAAGACATCATTAACATCAGCTATGAAAAGGATCAGTAGGCCTGCTTCTAAGAGGTAATTTCGAGAACGTTTTTGATAATAAAAGATAATTCCCATTAAAATAAAAAGTGGTGCGACATGAAACCAGTATCTTGAAACATCTGCGGCACCAATTAAATTATTTTGAAGTGCTATTGAAGAAGCAAAACCGATGGAGATAGAGGCAAGAATAGCAATTGTCACCTTTCTAACTAGTGAACTTGAACCAATTGCATAATATGAAATTAACCAAATGGTCGTAATACTTGAAATGATATTTGCCTTATAGGTAATAAGCATTTCGAAGTAGTGGAAGCAGATTCTTCCTCTGCAAAGTCCTAAGATACAGCTAGAAAGTCCTAACAAGAATATTATAGTTTGATCACACCATAGAGCTTTAGGCGCAAAGAAAGGAAATGAAATAGCCGCAAGAATGATGCATAGGAGAGGGATGACAACTCTCGAGATATTATCTTTGATTTCGTTTGTATATTTAAGGTGATTAAGTCCTGCAATATCTCCAATCTTTACTAATTCTGTTTTCAGCCCTTTGTTCACAAAATACTTAGAGTAGACCTGGACTCTAACAGTATTTATTTTATCCAAGTGTAATATTGAGTAGGGAATTATGTAACTTCTTTCAATATCCATTCCATATTGAAATTTAGGTGGGAAATCACCAGTTTGACCTACTAACACGTCATTTATAAATACTTTGTCTGCATCCCCAATTTTGCCAAGATAGATCGCGAGGTTCTCTTTTACACTTGGCGTTTCGAAGCTTGATGAATACTCAAGATAACCTTGAAACTCTCTTGGAACGGTAAAAGTGTTATCAGTATAGCTATATGACCGTAGTGGGGTATTTTGATCAGGGCTCTTCTTAATCTTCCAATCATAAGCACTGGCTGAAGACACAATGAATAATGTTAAAATGGCGATATATCTCATCTTCTTGTTACCCAAATTATTTCATGTTTGGGATGAGCTTTTCCATCGTCCGTAAATAGGAGATCAGTAATGGTTTGTTTAAGTGCTTCGAGTTGTAAATTTGAAAACAAATCAATCTGATGGTTATAAATAAACGAGAAGAATCCTCGACCATCCTCCGTCATATTCTCACCATTCACTAAACCGGTTAAAATAACATCTGTTTTGAATTCTTCAACTTTGAAACTAATATTATCAATTGAAGCCAATTCTTCTTTGAGATCAAAACTATCGCCATGTTTTGATAAATTTCTAAGAATAGGATTTCTTCTCAACGGGTGATCCTTGCTACCCATCATGATTGCAATTGCTCCGTTAGGTTTTAATAATGAAATTAGACCTCTAACAGTTTTGGCGTTCAAGTGATAGAAAACGTAACTAACAATTATCAAATCAAAGCTTTCTTCCGGATTTGTTGAGAGATAATCTTCTAAAGTTGAATTGTGCGGTCGGATTTTTGTATTTAAATTCTCCAGGTTTTTGCTGGCTTCTACTAGTGCATTAGCTGACGGTTCGACTAGATGTAACGAAATGTATTGATGATCTTCAACATTCAAAGACTCAATATATCTCTTTGTCATTTCACCATTTCCACAACCTACATCAAGAACTTCGAGATTCTTTGAAGTTAGTGAAAAACTACTTATCCCTTCAGAAAATCCCTTTAGAATTACCTCTCGAAAATTAGTTCTCTTTAGAAAGATTTCGTAACCTTTTTCATATGATGAACTGTCTTCTTTTCTTAGATGATAGCTAGTCATTGTGGCATCTCAGGTTGCTTGCTTAGTGTGTTAAGACCATCAATAATTAAATTTTCTTTCGAAATAGCCATTTCGAGCATTTGCTTTAGGTCTGGGTCTTTAATCTCTTCATCATTATTGATGAATTTGAGTAGACTGAGAATGTTATGTACGTCTCTTTTGAGGTCATGTTTGATTTTTCGAATATCATTCATGGTTTCAAACCTTGAGAGAGGTTTAACGATTTATGTTGCTTTAGAAATGTAGAAAGACTCGAATATGAAGCACCAATCTGGCTGGCGGTCTTCCTCATACTCCCTCCATTTCTCTTCATAGCACCCGTAACAATTTCTTTTTTTAAGTAGACGAGAAAGTCATTCAGGCCATGTTCTTCTATCATGTCAAAATATAGATCAGGGATTAAATTAGAATCCATAGGTGAGTTATTTCTAATATGAACAGGAAGAATTTCAGAATTCACAATTCTTGTACCATCTACAATCCAATTTTCTACAAGATCTTCTATCTCCCTTGTATTTCTCGGCCAAGAATATCGATTTAAAAGGTTCTTAGCTTCATCTTCAATATAAATCTGAACTAGATGCTTAGAGATGAAATGCTGAATCAGAAGCTGGATATCTTCAGGTCTTTCTCTTAATGGCAGCAAGCAGATTTGAAAAGTACTAATTCTTGCGAACAAATCTTGTCTAAATAGTCCTTGCTTAATCAGGTCCTGAATATTTTCGCAAGTCGCAGCCAGAATCCTGAAGTTTGATGTTACTGGAGTGGTACTTCCTACAGGGTAAAAGACCTTTTCTTCTATGGCTTTCAAAAGTGTGCGTTGTGATCTTAATGAGAGAGAATGAATCTCATCTAGAAAAATAATTCCATTGTTTGCCTTGCTTAAAAGTCCTTCTTTATCTTGAGTTGCTCCTGTGAATGAGCCTTTCTTATGTCCGAAAAGCTCACTTGCCAAAAGATCATCCGTAAACTGGGAACAGTTGATCTCTACAAAATTATCTTTTTTGCAAATAGTTTTGATTATGTGACCGACCACTCTTTTTCCAGTGCCAGTCTCGCCATTAATGAAAATTGGTTTGTCTGAGATTCTAAGATTATTTATTTTTTTAAGCTCTTGAATCTGTTTTTCAGAATTTGTAATGAAGAAGTTACGTATTAGATTTTCAGACTCTGAATGTTTCAGACTATTCTTATAACTAGTTAAGACTTGTTCGAGCTTGTTCTCTGTAAAAGGTTTTAAAAGGTAGTCTTTAGCGCCTTTCTCAAAGGCAGATTTAATGGTCTTGTCAAGTGATTCACCTGAGACTACAACAGAGTAAAGATTCTTTCTTTTAGCAATGGCGATTAAGTCTAAGCCGTGAAGTTCTCCATTCAGATTGAGATCAAAAAATCCAATATCAAACATTTGATTTGCTAGAAGCTGCTGACCCTCAAACAAAGTTGAAGCAATTGTTACTTCACCAAATTGAGCCAAAGTCCTTCTACTCGTTCTTTGAGTGAGAGGATCATCTTCAACAAGAAGTATTCTTATTTTCAAATCTTTCATGGCAGCCTTAAATCAAAACATTTCATGGCCTGCAACTTAAGAATTCTGAATTGGATAACATTGTTATTGGTTTGATAACAGGGGTGTGCTCGTGTAGACTTAAGTGGCTGTAAATTCGTTGACTTGAGCTCTTTAACGTTTCATTTATGAAAAGTCAGATCCTAAGCCTTTAACCAGTACTGTTATCAAAGAGAGAACATATTCGTTCTTCATCAGATAACAGCATAGTTGGCAAATTTTCTTAAACACTTAAAAAATCTCAAATTTTTGTTCGGGTCAAATTGGCACTCTCATTGCTTTGTATGATTTCACTCAAGAAAGAAACTTGGGGATTTAACAAGGAGAAAGCCTTCTAAACATCAAAGCGAAAAAGAAATTAAAACAACTTCTAAAACGAAGAGAGGATTAATGATTTCAGTAGAGCAATTTTTTATGGAAGAAGCCCTTAATGCGCGTGATGTATTGAATGAATTAATTGAAAACGAAAATTATCTCAAAGAGAAGGAAGTCGCAAATTCGAAGATTTTGACTTTCGGCACTCGGGTACAATCATGCCCTCGTTGCAAGTTTGAAAGTAAAACAAGTCTTCAGTTCAATTATTGCTCAGATTGCAATTGGGATAAATTAACTGATCAATACAACGAAAACTATAAAGCCGAATTAGCGGCATAAACAACGGAGAAAATATGAACTTTTTTAATTTTGTCATCCTCATGATTCTAGGTCTTTCATCAGTCGCTTGTAGTAGTGCAGGTATGAGAGCTTCTAAAAATGATGATCAAAGATCTCAGTTCTTAACAAGAGAAAGCTGGGGCGGCCTGGGCAGGCATTAATTGTCCATTATCTCTTAAACTTTTCAAAGGAGTATGAATGAAGTCACTCAAAGAAGCACTAACTGAGGCAATGCCTAATTTTTATCGCTTCCCAGTATTTACTGTGGAAAACGGAAAAAAGGATAAAACGGTGGGTATGGCTTACCTCCGTGATGGTCAAGGTATCTACTCACTTCGACTTTGGATGTTTCTTGATGATAAATTCTTTCTTCTTCCAAGCAAGGAAGACTCATCTAAGTTTCTCCTTATGACTAGAGAGTTAAATAATACAGGCTCTTCACGAAATAAGTACTTCTGGAATATCGTCGGAAATGCCAAAGCTGACATTAGGAAGGGCATGATCGAGCTAAATTTCGATCTTTTTGAAAAGAAAATTTATATGAGTCTATATCCTGATGAATCATCCAACCCTTTTGGTAAAACAGCACCTGATGAAGGTTTAGCTGCAGCCTAATCAAAAATAAATAATTGCGCGACCTTTTGAGTTTTCATTCTTAAAAATTTCAATAGGGAGCATTTCATGAACAAAATGCAATTTGTGATAACGGTAGCTATTGTTGCGACCTTGGGAATTCTTGTGCCTGAATTTGCATATGCAGGCCTGGAATCGAGCTTAATGGGGATTAAGACAAAGCTAACAGGAGTTATTCTCCCATTGCTTTCTGTAATTGGAATTGCAATCGCTGGGATTTCCTTTTTTACAGGTAATCCAAATGCTAAACAGCACATTGCTTACGCCATCATTGGTTGCATGATCGGATTTGGTGCCCAAGGGATTGTGGATTTTATCGCACAAACTGTTCGTTAGGAGCAATACATGGAACAAGAAGGACTCATTACGACAAGAGTGCCACGTGCGCTAGAAATGAAAAGTAAGCTTTTTGGATATGAACTTCCAGATCTTCTTCTCATTTTTTTTAACCTCGCTTTAACCAATTTAGTTTTTGGTGGGACTTCCTTTCGTTATCCGCTTGTATGGGGAACAACGCTTTTACTAGCGTTGTTTTTGTACTTTGCAAAGAAAGGTCGGCCAGACAATTACATTCAACATCTTGGCGAATTTCTCATTCGTCCTGCATACTTTGCTGCCGGAAGAGGGGATCGTCTTTATCGTAAATTTAAAAGAAAGGTAAATAATGTTTCAAAACAAAAACTTAGAACCCAGTCTTTGTGAAGAATTGCCTTTTTGGGAGTTTGCTGATTACCCACGACCTCATCACATACTAAGTGATGGGTCTTTGGTAGCAGGACTCAGACTTCCGCTTATTGATATTGAATGTTTCGACGACGAAAGTGTTAACCAATTGGCCTTTAAACTTCGGGGACTTTTAAATTCCATCTCTGAAAATATCAGTGTTCAATTCTGTCTTTCAGTTGGATCTAACTTTAAATCGGTTATCGAAAAACATTCAAGTACTAAAAGCGCTATGATTCATCCTTTGGTAGCGAATATCGCTCAGTATCGGGAAAAGAAACTGAAAAAAGCTCTGGAAGATTCTGAACTTTATCGACCTGAGCTTTCGATCTATTTAAGAACTCAAATGATTAGTACAAAGAAGTTGAACTTCTTGAAAAAGCAAAAGGACTTTTCCGACTCTATTTCTCAGGGTTATGAAGAATCTCTTGAAATTCTTTTCCAAAATGTGGATACGCTCTTATCTTCTTTTGTTTCCCTCGGGCTCACAGGCAGGGTATTGAGCGTTCGAGAAACTCAAGGACACATCTATCAGCTTCTCAATCCGAAACGTTGTAAAACCGAGCCTGCGCCTAATGTGAACACTCCTAAGGTGGACAACCTAGAATCGGAAACTTTGTATGAGATTCCATGGCTTTCAGAGCAATCACCAAGAGAGCAGCTAGTATTCGGTGATCTTATATTAGGCTTTGAGCAATTTACACTCGATTCTCATTTTCACAGAATAGTAAGTCTAAAGACTTTACCGGAAGTAACATTTGCTGGTCAGCTTTCATCATTTCTTAGGATGCCTTTTCATTATGATCTCTTTCTTTCTTTTGAAATTCCGAGTCAGGCTGATGAAATGTCCAAGCTACAGCAAAAAAGGAAGATGGCCCATTCTTTAGCAGTCACCTCCGGCAACAAAGCAAGTGATCTCGAAAGTGAAACTAAACTAAGTTCGACTGAAGAACTCATACGAGAGTTATTAAATTCTGGTCAACGAATCTATGCAGCTCAAATGAGCATTGTCCTACGTGCTCCAGCTACGGAAGAAGGAAATAAAAAGCTAAACCGACAAGTTCGCGAGGTACTATCACGCTTTCGTTCACTCAACGGAGCTGAAGGACTTGAAGAAACGGTTGGAGCATGGAAAATTTTTAAAGGAAATTTACCTGCGGCTCCCAAGAATTTGGAAAGAGCTAAGAAGGTCAAAACCAATAATCTTGTAGATTTTATACCTCTCTATGGCCCTCGAGAAGGTGACGACGATCCAACAGTAATTTTCAGAAATCGCATGAATGGATTAGTAAGTTTCAATCCATTTGATCCAAAGCTTACAAATTATAATCAGCTGGTAACTGGTTCATCTGGAGCTGGTAAAAGTTTTTTGAACAATTGTATTCTAATGCAAGAGCTTGCTCGTGGACTTCGTGTATTTATTATTGATATTGGTGGGTCGTATAAGAAACTCACTGAATCATTGGGCGGCCAGTACATTGAAATGAATCTTTCAGAAGAGTATAGACTTAACCCTTTTGACATACCTGATGCAAGTCAAGAACCTAGCAACCAAAAACTGAAGTCATTATTAGCCGTCATTGAGAGCATGGTCGTTGAAAATGAAAAAAGTTCACTTACTAAGCTTGATCGAGTTTTATTAGAAAAAGCGATTATTGAGCTTTATGAAGAAAAGCGTAAGAAACAGGAAGTTCCAATCCTCTCAGAGCTAACCGATAAACTTGCTAAGAGCAAAGAAGCCTCTTTGGTGAACATTTCCAAAATTCTGTTTATGTGGACTGGAAATCGGCCTTACGGGAAGCTTTTAGATGGAATCGGTTCACTAAGAACAGACTCTCCAATTTGCACATTCGATCTGAAAGGTCTTTCTACTTATCCGGATCTTCAAAGTGTCATGATCTTGATCCTCACTGATTTCATTCTGACTCAAGTTGAACTAGATAAGGTGAATAAGAAGAGAATCATCTTGGATGAAGCGTGGCAACTATTGAAATCTAACGCTGCTGCAGGTTTTATGGAATACTGCGCCCGTACTCTTCGAAAAACTGGTTCAGGTATTACATTTATAACTCAGGGAGTGGAAGAAATTATCGAAAGTCCGATTGGCTCTGCAATCATGAACAATACAGCTACTAAGTTCATTTTATTGCAAAGAGGGGATTCTGAAATCCTTCGGAACTCTTTAAAGCTCAATTCTTAAGAACTCAATTTGATTTACTCTCTTGAACAAAGAAAGGGTGAGTTTGCCGAAGGTTTCATGATTGAAGGAGATCACAGGCAAGTCATCCGGATTTATCCCAGCCCTTTTGAATATTGGCTTTCAACTTCTGATTCTTCAGACAATAACTACCTAGAAGAGCTGAGAGGTAATGGACTTAATCTTGTTCAGGCAATAGAGACCGCAGCTAGAACTTTTCCCAACGGAATTTCTCAAGGAAAAGCTGAAACGGATGTGGCATGAAAATTAAGAAAAAAATTTTAACTGGATTTCTATGTCTAGCACTTTTGATTCCACAACCAGCAAAGGCCGATCTATTTGGTGGCGATGTGGCTGTTCTTCTTAAGATATTAGCTCAGTCCATTCAACAGCTATATGAGCTTAGGCAAATCGTTGGCACGGGGAAGGATACCCTTTCTCTCATGAGAGATATTAATCAAGGAATCAGAAATGGGCTTAGGGTTATTCAGATTTTTAATCCCAAGTTCAATCCAGGTATCTTTGGAAGTCTGGAAACTGCTGATCAGGTGCAAAGAGCTATTGAAGATTTATATGGAGTGATTCCTCAATCAAGCGAATATCGCTTGCAAGAAGCTCAAGATAGATCAGTTGCTGAAAGTATATCCATGAACGGAACATTATTCCAATATGCCGACAGTGTAGATGTCGAAACAAAAAGGATAATTAGCCATGCCCAAAATGTAAGCCCTCAAGGAGCTGGTAAATTAACGGCTGAATCAATTGCTGTATTAATTGGTGTAACCACCCAAGTTTTGAGAACGAACTCAATGATGCTTAAAATGATGGGCCAAAATATGGCCTTATCTAACAGAAAGGAGAAACTCCAATCATCTCAGTTCAAAGCTCAGTATGAAGGGATTTCCAGTGCCTTAGGGAGCACTCCGAAAACACTTCAATTAAAAACCCTTGGTAGTGGAATGGGGAGGTAATATGCCAGAATTTAACTTACTCGGAAGCCTTATGCAGGATCTCCATCAAGAGTTTGTAAATGTGTATTACTTACTTTTGCCTGTGTTCTTCACCCTCGCAGTTGCTATTGCATGGTTTAAGTCGCCAACAGGGAGTCCTGAGTTTCTTGATATTATCAAACGCGCTGTGATCGCAACAATTTTGCTAGCAGCTTTTCCAGACATTAGTAGATCAATTCTCTTTATTGCAGATGGTATCACTGAAAGGATTGATAAACTAAACGGACTAGATACCATAATTAGAATGGCTGAAGAAAAATCTCAAGAATATTCTTTATCCCCCCAAAGTTTGCTGCTTCAGTTTAATGATCTAATTGTTGCAACGCTCGCTTTTTTGAGTTTTCTGGTCCTTTACATCGCTCGATACCTTACAGTGGCAATGTATCACTTCTTTTGGACATTCTTCATGGTCTCAGCGCCCTTACTTCTTCTATTTCATCTTTTTGAAGGAACTCAGCAAATAACTAAGAATCTTTTTAAAGGAATGGTGGAAGTTGCCTGTTGGAAAATTGTTTGGGCAATTTTAGGTGCAATGCTCATGGCACTTTCATATGGAGATGCCTATCAGGCAGAAGGTAGCTACATAACTTTGATTGTACTCAATTTTGTGATCGCTACAGCAATGTTAATGACTCCCATGATGGTTAGTTCAATCGCTGGAAAAGGTTTAGTAGGAATGTCTACAGCTATTGGGGCAGCAGCAGTGACTGCCATGACCGCAGCTCCGGCAAAAGCAATGACAATGGCGAAAACCTCTCGTTCGGCTATCGGCTTTATGGGGAATACAACTAAAAACTTTGGTGTGACTGATGGATCTTCGAGAAGAATGGAGAATCAAAAATCGTCCCACAGAAACAAGTAAAGGATTTAGACTATGCAAAAAGAAAAGACCCTACACCTCCAGAAAAGCCATCTTCCTAAGATGCTTGGTGAACTTATGCACTCAAATCAATTTCTAAAAGTATTTTCGATCTCAGCTCTAGTGTTAGTTTTTTTTGCATTCGGGGTAATTTTGGTTATGGCAAACAAAGATCCACTAGTCATAACTCTTGACCCTCGTGGGCAAATTTTAGAAAGGACTACGATTCCAAAGGTGGAAGACCAGATTCGTGAAGGTATCAAGAATTACCTAGAGAACCGTTATCAGTGGGAACCACATGACGTTGTTAAGAAGTTAAAAGATTCTGAATCTTTCATTTCTCCTCAGGCCATGAAGGCTTTTCAGATTGCTGTGACTAATGTCTCTAAGTTTTCAGTAGAGAGGATTGTAAGCCAGAGAATTTTCCCAAATAAGATTGAAGTGGATCTAAAAAAGAGCACGGTGCTAATCACAGGAGATAGAGTGACTTCAATTCAAGGATTAAAAGCAGCTGGAAATTTGAAACTCGAACTCACATATGAATCTGGTCCTAGGACTTATAAGAATCCTTGGGGAGTTTACATTTCAAAAGAAAAAGAAGAATAAGTCTCTAAATATTTGCGCGGCCAATTGATTTTACCAATCTAAAAAGAAAGGGGAATCATGAAGAATAAATTTGTTTTACTTGCTGGCTTCATAATTATTTCAATGAATTCTAACGCTGCAAGCAGGGTACGTCGTGTTCCGGTGGTAGGAGATCAGATTGTAACGGTAAAAACAAGTATTGGCATTGCTACGATCATTCAAGTTCCAGACCGGCCTAATAGTGTTGTTGTGGGAGATCAAGATTCATTCAAAGTTGAATATCTTGACCAGGCCATCACAATAAAACCACTGTCCGGGATAGCCAAAAGTAATCTCTATATTTACACCGATTGGAAACGATTTAATGTTGAACTCGTGTCAGGCTCAGAGGATGCAGCTGACTATGTGGTCTACCTGGAAAATCCGAAAGAAAAAGTTGTAAACCATGAAATTCCTAAATCAGGAATCAGGTGGACAAACTTTAAGAATACTCTTCGTAATGGATCAATTCAACTAGACGTAAATAGACTTGGATCGGCCAGAGATGGGATTCTTCTAATTGAATTCAATATTACTTCAAAATTTAAAGACGAGTTGAGACCAGAGTGGATTTGGCTAACTCAAAAATCAGAAGTCATCCCAATTCATAATCTTTTTTTGTCATCACTTGTTCTTTCCCCTCAGCGAAGTATCTCAGGTGTTTTGCAAGTACGAGAAAAAGATTTGGATCACTCAACTCCAATCAAACTTGAAATGAGAAGACAAAAAATCTCATATCTTTCGATTCGAAAGGTTGCTTCATGGAAACTTTAACAAAAGGAATGAATTTGGATTTTACTAACTTCTTCTTGAAGGAGGCAAAGCCCTTCACTTCTAAGCGTGAAGTTAAGTGGTCAAAGGTTTATGGTTGGGCCATCGGCTCCTTAGTTCTATGTATCTTTCTCATAATGCTTTGGCCTGATTCAACACCTGACCAAGAAATATTTCATGAAAGAACTGAAAAGGGCAGCCTTACCCAAATCGATAATTCAAAAAATGACCCTAGCGATGAGACCCTTAGACAGTTTCAGGAATCAAGGACTAACGCACAGTCTGTTCATGGTTCTCTCGATTACCTTTATAAGCCTGATGCGCCAGCTAGTAATGGAGGAGGAAACGGCAGCTCTCCTGATAGAAATTCCTCGATGATTTTGAGTAGAGGAGGGTCAGATTCACGTACTCAACTGTCTCCAGGAACTAGAATATCCATTCGTCTTAGTGGAAATACCACAATTGCTAACCAAGGAATGCCAGTAGTTGGAATCGTTACTCAAGATGTTTCAAGTGATAGCGGTATTGCAGTGCCAAGTGGTTCTAAGGTCCTAGGAGATGCGTCTTTTGATGAAGATGCCGAAAGGGCATCTATAAATTGGAGATCCATCATTTTACCCGATGGTAGAGAAAGACCTTTTTCTGCAGTGGGCGTTGATAGTAATGGGCAAGTGGGTGTTGGAGGAAATATCCACTCTGACGGGATGAAGAATGCTGTTGGACAAACGCTTACTAGATTAGTTGGTGCCTATGCGGCTGGTTCAATGTCTTCGGGTATGTTCGGGGCAAATCAGGGAGGCAATGCAAATGGAATAAGAAACGCGATTGCTCAGACCGCCACTCATCAGGCAAATGAAATGGGTGAAACATTGCAGAAAGAGCGCAAATGGATTGAATTGAAAGGTGGCTCTCAGACTATCGCTGTATTAAATCAGCCTTTTTTGTTTCGAGATGCTGGAGCAACTCATGGAAGGTAATGGTGATTCAGCATTAGGATTCGATAAAATATTGATTGGTGGTCTTTCAGCTGTATTTTTTCTCAACGTCTTAGCTAGTGCTTGGAGGATGATCCAGTCTCCTCGTTATTTTGTGTTATTACTTTTTATTCTAGCGGTGACTTTGATCTTTGCTGCCTTATTGCTGTGGAATAAAATGCGGAAAATACGTGAAGCATTAATCTTCGAAAGATCTATTACTTCTAAAGAGGGAGATACCGTATTTTGTGGAACTTCTGATGAGGGTGAAGACATTTGGATCAAGTCCCGTCAAAGGGCCATGCACACTCAGGTCATTGGAACAACGAACGCAGGGAAAACTGAAAGCGTTATTCTTCCATGGGCCATTCAGGATATTCATTCAAAGAAGGGGCTCCTTCTCATAGATGGTAAAGCTGACAATTCTTTGATTGATAAGCTTTGGGCGTACACCAAATTGGCTAACCGTGCTGATGATTTTAAATTATTTAGCCTTAGTCGTAGGAATCAGTCTTTTCAATTTAATCCTCTAATCGGTGGGACATCGGAGGAAATTACTGAACGTGTATTCAATGCATTTGAATTTGAAAACCCATATTACCGCAGTCTTCAATATGAGGTCATGAGTCAGGTTATGAGGATTTTTGAAGCCTCAGGCAAAGTACCTACCTTTCAAAGACTCCATCAGGCAATCTCTCGCCCAAGTGTTATGGAAGATATGGTGAAATTAGTAACCGATTCAGAAGTAAGACGTTGGTACGTTAGTTTTTGTGAAATGACTCCTAAGGACCGTGAGGAGCGAACCAGTGGGCTTCTTTCCGCTATTGGGCAATTCTCTTTTGGTGAAAACGCTAAGCTTTTCAATCCTGAGGATGGGGCGATTACCATAGATGAAGCCTTAAGTAAGAACCAGATTGTTTATTTCCAATTGCCGGTAATGCTTTCCCCATTTCTAGGAAAGGCTACGGGAAAACTCGTTCTTCAATCTCTCCAAGCAGCTGTGGCCAATCGTCATCGTTTTTCAAAAGATCAGGAGAAGAGATTCTTCAGTGTGTTTCTGGATGATTTCTCTGAGTATCTCTATGAAGGTTTTGTCACAATCTTGAATAAATCCAGATCGGCCAATGTTGGGATCGTCTTTGCCCATCAGGCCCTTGGGGACATTTCAGTGCTTGGTGATCCTGTTGCAAATTCAATTCTGACCAACGCAAATGTGAAGGTTTTTATGAGAGGCAATGATCCTGACTCTGCAGAATATTTTTCAAAAGTGATTGGAACTTTAGCCACGACTAAATTTACTGAACGTCAGAAGAAAACATTTTTAGGTGTAAATAAGAGTGGTGACGTATCAGCTCGCGATGTCGAAGAATTTGCCGTACATCCTAATGTTTTTAAAAAAGAGTTAGGAGTTGGTGAGGCCATTATGATTGTCCCTCACGAAAAGGGAGCAAAAACTATAAGAATCAAATTCAGTAAGACTGATGATCTTGATTCTGTTTCTATGCCAGACCAAATTAAAACTATGATGCCACTACTTGATGAAAAGCAAGAAGAACCGATTAAAGAAGTTAAAGCACAAGCTAATTCAACTCTTGATAATGCAACTTAAACTTTTAGGAGGACTCATGGTTAATTTCAATATATTTAAAAAAATGGTTTCTATTTCTTTAATCCTAATTCTGTTGACGCAAACGGGGTGTACATCTTTGGGGAAGTCTGCAGGCCTCGGTGCTGCGATTGGCGCAGGGACTGGGGCAGCATTGGGAGGAATCCTTGATCCTGGAAAGAATGGTCAGTATCGCACTCGTAACGTGATCATAGGTACAGGTCTTGGGGCCATGGCAGGTGGTTTCACTGGAGCGGCAATCCATGAAAGTACTGAAAGGGATAAGGAACTTGCCTATCTCAAAGGGAAAGAAGCCGAGAGAAAATCTCCCAAAGGAAAAGCTGTTCCATCTCTTCAAGAACCTAAAGTAGAAGCAGTGTGGGTGGAAAGCAAGATCACAGGCAATAGATATATTGAAGGTCATTTCGAATATGTAATCACGGAGCCAACAAGGTGGGAGGCGCCCTAATGAAATATCGTAATGGAAGAATTGTTTCAGCTCTTGTCTATCAAGCTATACGGTACGTTACTAAAGTTGGCGTGATAACACGTGTAACTTGGAACGAACTTTTCAGTAAGGGCAGCTTGAGATGGAAACAAAAACAACTCAGACTCTTAATTGAAGCTGGAGTTTTCAAATTCCACCCTTGCGATTCACTAATGGATGTTTTTGTAATGGGACACCAAGGACACGAGATGGTTAAAGATGAAAAGTGGCGACCTGTTTATTTTATTCAACCGCAATTCATCAAGCATGATGAAACGGTAGCAAAGGGTCTTTGGAAGTTAGAGCAACGCAAGATATGTAAAGGGTGGATGACAGAAAGAGAGCTTAAAAGTCATAAATCGCAAATCTTCAAACTGAATGTACGTGAGAAGGGTGGCAAATATCCCGATGGAGTTTTTAAGCTTATAGGCCAAGTCAATTCTGTAATTATTGCACTTGAGTATGAAAGGACCGGAAAAACTAACTGGCGTTATAACAAGACTATGAAGGCTTATAGTGAGTCTGGTGAATTCAACTTCATTATTTACATTGTTGAAACTCCAGCTATTGAGGCAAGTATTAAAAGAGGTATGCGATACATAGGAGACAGCAGGCTAAATTCTAAAGTTGGTTTTGTGAACGCTGAAGAATGGAAAATTGACCCTGTTGGTGCCAAAGTTCGAGGATTGAGTCTTGGAAATTCACTTAACGAAATTAGTCAAAACGTTTGAAAAAGAAGTGTTCGTTTAAGCATATCCGAAACGAACACTTCTCAATTTTGTGTACTTGATTGAAACGAAAAATAAATCATCAATATCAAGAGGTTCCCACCTCCGCCTTATTCTTAACGTCCCTTGATCGTCCATGACCCCTCCCACCCAACGAGTTGTGTGAAAGGGGTCATGGACTAGGGACTAAATAAGGCGGAGGTGGGAAAAGGAATAGGGAATATGGAGAAAGAAAATAAAATAATTAAAACGGGAACGGGAACGGGAACGGGAACGGGAACGCGAACGGGAGCGGAGAGAGGGAATAAAGAAAATGAAAACAAAAAGGAACAGTACAGAATCGTAATAGATAAAGAATCAAATTTGAAACTTGAGGAGATGCTTGAAAAGGTGAATGAGGATTTTGATACGGGATCAGTATCAAAATCTGATCTGGCTATGTATGTTTTTTTGAACTTGAAGAAATTCATTAATGCCGACGATATTAAAAACTTAAGAATGAAGCATTTTGATGAACGAAAGGTTCTAAATGATCTTCTCAAGATTTCAGAAACAAAAAGTGAACTTCCAGAGGAAGTTCGAAAATTTCTTAGAGATCACTCTGCTAAGTTTAACAAAGACAAGAAGCGGGGCCTTAAAGAGGCATCCGCTACCTTAGCTTCTTGAATTGAATCTAAAGATTGCGCTCCATTTTTTTGATAAGGCCAAAAATTTAGGTACTTACGTATCCCGAGGGAAATCTTAAATTTCTTGAGGGAGAACTTCGAAAGAGGTAAAATGGAATTACAGAATCACATTAGTGATACTGATTTAAACCCGCTCTTTGACAATAGAATATGGTTGAGTACAAGCGAAGCTGCGAAGTACTTAGGTAAAACTCGAAATGCAATTTGGATTTTGGTCTGCCGTGGAGAACTTCTAAAAAGGAAGTGGAAGCGAAGATTGTATTTCAAACGAGCTGAACTGGATCACTTATTAGAAACCTCACTTTTAAAATAGGAGGCTCGTAAATGGCCATTACAGAAGTTAAAGAAGCTGATGGATCAAAGTCTTGGACAGTCTATGTTAATCTTAGAAGTTCAAAGATGGGACATATCAGATTTCAAAAAAGAGTTAAAAACTTAAAGTCCAACGCTGAAGCAATTCGTGCAGAAAAGAATGTAATAAAAGAACTAAGCAACTTAGTTGCCCAACATGAGGGACATGGCTACACCTGGAACATGGTTGTAGAGTATTGGCGATCTGTGGTTACAAGTTCAACTTACACTCAGAAGACCTATAGCCCTGCCACTATAGCTGACTATGTGGCGGCCATGCGTAAATGGACGAAAGACTGGCTTGATCGTCCTGCTTCTGAATTAAGCAGAGGAGATGGAAGGCAGGTCTTGGATCACGTTTTGAAAGCTGGAATGTCCAAGGGCTTTCAGAAGAAGTTAAAGATTACGATTAACATGATTTATAACTTCGGTATCGAAGAAAGAGTCATTCGTGGTGTTCACTCTTCTCCAGTCCATGGCGTACAGATTAAGATAATACAAGACAAGAAACCTGAAATCTTCACTCTAGGACAAATCAGAACGCTCCTCTACGAAGCAAAACTTGCTGAGTCTAAGTGGTATCCCATTTGGTGTGTGGCTCTCTTAACTGGTATGCGTAGTGGGGAACTTTATGCTCTTAAATGGAAAAATGTCGATTTCTCGCAAATGCAAATAACGGTTGAAGAATCATTTTGCAAAAAGACAAAGATCTATAAGAGTACAAAGGGTGGATACTGGAGAACAGTGCCTTTATCTCCAGAACTCAAATCCTTCCTTGTGGAGATTCGTGAGTTATCGGGGACTGAATTTGTTCTACCCAAATACTCTGAATGGACCCGTTGGGAGCAAGCGAAGCATCTTAAAGCATTTTGCCGTGACATTAAGCTTCCTCCAATTAAGTTTCATACCCTCCGTGCCTGCTTTGCTACCCAGCTTTTAGGCCAAGGCGTAGAGCCATTGAAGGTAATGAAGGTTTGTGGTTGGAAGGATCTTAAAACGATGGAGAGATACATTAGGCTTGCTGGTATTGATGAGAAGGGGGTCACTGACAAACTTCAATTTATGCCGGCCCTAGAAGCTTTCCAGGCCAATGTTTTGAGTCTTCATACATGAGTCTTAGTTCTACAATTCTTTTCCCCTTACAGACGACCTTATCCTTCTGGGCCAGCAATGGTTCAGAAGGAAACAATAAGGACTCAACCATTCGTATTTTTTTAGTGATGATCGTGGCTATTTTGGCTACAATCTTTACATAACTGTGTGTGATTCAACGGAATAGGTCGAATCCACCACACCGCGTCATAACGGTTGGAAATCACTGGGTTTTAGTGTTAACCACGTTGTCTATTTGGACAACGTGGACAACGCCATCTTTGCTTCATTCTAAATTCTCAACATCTCACTCTCAACTTGTGCTAAACAAATTCGATAAGGCACTGAGAGGGTTTATGAGTTTCAAGTTCAATCTTAAAAAAAAGACTAATGATAGATTTGCAGTACGGATGCGTTCTTACGCTATTGAAGATAGAAAGGCTGCGGGCAAGGAAGACGTAGAGTACATTGAAAAAACACTACCTGAAAAAGAATGGGCACGTTACGGCTTCCATTCAGAAATGACTTACGAGCAAGCGGCTACCCATTTAAAGATTCTCAATTCAAGGTCCAAAGACAGAGATATCAAAGAAAAGAAAGCTAGGTTTAAATACGTTGAGTCTGAACAGAAAAAAGAACTGTTAAAGTCAGCCTACCTTCCGGAGGTAATTGTTGATTCATTCGAGAAAAAGCTTAAAAACGATTCCTATTCAGCTAATTACGAAAAATCTAAAACTCACTTTCATTGGAAAACAGCAATGCGAGTTATTGCTAACTTGGAAATGGCTCCAGCCGAGTGGTCAGATAATAAGCGAAGTGTTTTAAAGAAGCTGGAAGGATTTGCGCCTTCAACAGTAGCGAAGCTCTTAAGTCTTATTAATGCCTATGGAGTTTTTTATTCAAAGAAAATGGGAACGTTCTTTGAGAAGATTGAAATGCCAAAAGGCGCTGAGGTTGGACGGATATCTGATAGATATCTAGATAAGACAGGTGGTAAGACCAAGGAAGCCAAAGGTGTAAACCTTTCTAGCATGAATACCATTAAACTTAGCGAGGACCTCACCAAGGAAGAAATTAATTGGTGCATCCTTTGTCTTGGCTTGGCTTTAAGACCATCGGAAGCGGACATGGTCGCAAAGAGAGATGATAAAAATGTAACTATTGCGAAAAGCAGCGTTAAGGTTTACCAGTCCAAGCTGGTCTCACTTCCTAAAAAGATGAGATACAAGGAAGTCATTATTAAGCATGGATTTCAAAAGGAAGCTTTAGAGCTATTGAAATCAAAAAAGTTATTTCAAAAGCCGAGCAAGAACAAAATCCAAAAGGTCTTAGGTGAAGAGTATGGGTTATATTCATTCAGAAAAGGCTACCAAGACATTATGCTGTCTTTCGATGAGTCAATAACCCGCATTTCACTTGACCTAGGTCATAGCTCAATTGATAGAACTTGGAAGAGCTATAGAAAAAGAATTACGCAAGACAGTCCCTAGCCGAGCTACTTTTCCCATATCAATCCAGAAAACAATTAAATTCGTCAGACTTTCCTTTTCTCCAAGATAACTCTCCAGATTTACTAGTATTGATTTGTCATATCTAGTCACTGTTATTAGAATTTATTCAATCAAGGACGATAAATAATGAATGACACTTATTTCGAGGCTGAGCGATGGCGTTCAGTCGAAGAGATTGCTGCTTATCTTGGAGTCTCGAAGGAGTCCATCTATCGATGGGCCGAGAGGCGTAAAATCCCTTCGCACAAAGTAGGCAAACAGTGGAAGTTCAAGACCAAAGAGGTAGATGCTTGGGTTACCTCTGGAAATTCATCCCCTGAATCAATTACAAATTTACAAGAACACTAGAGGCACCAATGGCTGAGAAACTTACGCTTAAGCAACTTGAATCATTTTTATGGGAAACCGCTGATATTCTGCGTGGTAACATGGATGCCTCGGAATACAAAGATTTCATCTTTGGGATGCTCTTCCTTAAGCGCCTAAGTGATGCCTTTGAAGAAGAATATGAGAAAACAGTCGCTCATTATGTAAAGAAAGGTAAAACCAAGGCTCAGGCTGAAAAGCTTGCTGAAGACAAAGAAGAATACACTCAGACTTTCTTTATTCCCAAAAGAGCGAGATGGGAAAATATCCAAGGCTTAAAGCACGATATTGGCTCCGAGCTAAACAAGGCCACAGAGGCAATAGAAGAAGTGAATCCCAGTATTGAGGGAGTGCTCGTCGCTATCGACTTCAATAATAAATCGAAACTTCCTGATAAAAAGCTTCAAGACATCATTAAGCACTATTCAAAATTCAGACTCAGAAATGCAGACTTTGACCGTCCTGACCTCTTGGGTGCGGCTTATGAATATTTAATCAAGATGTTCGCAGATAGTGCCGGGAAAAAAGGAGGAGAGTTCTATACACCTCCTGAAGTTGTAAAGTTACTGGTTAAGCTCATTAAGCCAACTGAAGGCATGAAAATCTATGACCCGACATGTGGTTCAGGCGGAATGCTTATCCAGTGTGTTCATTACCTTAAAGAGAAAAAGAAAAATATCAAGAACTTGTCTCTTTACGGACAAGAGATGAACCTGAGTACTTGGACAATTTCAAAGATGAACATGTTTCTTCACGGAATCATGGACGCCAATATTAAACGTGGAGATACCATAAGAGACCCAAAGCATACCAAAGATGGTGCGCTCATGACTTTTGACAGAGTTATTGCAAATCCTCCCTTTAGTTTAGCTAACTGGGGTCTAGAGGATGTTCAGAGCGATTCTTACGGAAGATTTTCCTTTGGATTGCCATCTAAAAGTGCGGGAGACCTAGCTTTTGTCCAGCACATGATTGCTTCCTTGAATACCGAGGGTGTTTGCGGAGTGGTTATGCCTCACGGAGTATTGTTCCGTGGAGGAAGTGAGCAAGCTATTAGAAAAGGTATTTTAGAAAAAGACCTAGTTGAAGCTGTTATTGGTCTTCCAACGAATCTCTTTTACGGTGCAGGAATTCCGGCTGCTATTCTCATTATCAACAAGAAAAAGCCCAAGGAGAGAAAAGGAAAAGTTCTCTTTATTAATGCCGAGCTTGAGTACGAAGATGGCAAAAACCAGAACAAGCTACGTGAGCAAGATATTGAAAAGATTCTTTCAGCTTTTGATGAATATAAAGCCGTTAAGCGATATGCCAAAGTCGTAGACCTTGAGGAAATTAAAGAGAACGATTTTAATCTAAATATTAGACGTTATGCAGACACTTCGCCTCCATCGGAAACGTTTGACGTAAAAGGTATCCTTAATGGTGGAATTCCAAAAGCTGAAGTTAGGGAAGGCTATATTCAAGAGCTAGTTGGGGATGTGGACTTAAAGAAAATATTCACAGATAAAGATAAAGAATATTTCGTTTTTAAAAATGAGATTGATTCAAAAGAAAAGATTCGAGAAAAACTTGGAGATGTTGGCGCTGAGGCGGTAACTCAATTTGAAAAATGGTGGGACAAATATGCTAAGCCATTAAAGACCGTAGACAGGGAATGCCTTGATGCAGAGAAAGTCATGAATTCATTCCTGAAGGAGCTTGGGTATGAGTAAGCTGCCGAGCGGATGGAAAATCGTAAAAATTGGTGAAGTCGCCCAGAGCTCAAGCAAAACCTATTCCGGAGAAGCTTTACCTCCAGTATTGTCGGTGACAAAGCATAAAGGATTCATGCTTTCTTCCGATTATTTTGACAGAAGAGTTTTTTCTCAGAACCTAGAAAAATATAAGCTGGTTAATAAGGGCGAATTTGCATACGCCACTATTCATCTGGATGAAGGCTCGATAGACGTATTAAGGAATCACTCCCAAGGGCTAATTAGTCCAATGTATACAGTATTCAAAGCAGTTAATATTAATAGTGACTTTTTAATTAGATTGTTAAAATCCGATTTATATATTCAAAAGTATTCCACACTAGGACAAGGCTCTATTGATAGAAGAATGTCTATTCCGTTCTCTACGCTCGCCGAGCTAGAAATTGTTTATCCGCCAGCAGTCGAGCAAGAGAGAATCGCTGAGATTCTTGCATCGGTTGACCGTTTGATTGAGTTGACTACGATGAAAATCGACAAGCTTAAAGCCCTTAAGAAAGGGATTATGCAGGAATTACTCACGAAAGGAATTGGACATACGAAATTTAAGGATAGTCCTGTTGGGATGATTCCGGAGAGTTGGGAGTATGATTTAATTGATAATGTTACGAATCGAAGAAGTGGACATACTCCAGACAAAGAAGTGCTGGATTACTGGAATGGAAACATTCAATGGATATCACTTGCTGACTCATCTAGGCTTGATAATTTACATATTTCAAAAAGTGAAAGGTATATTACTAAAAAAGGGATTGAGAATTCATCCGCCGTTTTAATGCCAGCTGGTGTAGTTGTTATGACCAGAGATGCAGGGATAGGCAAAAGCGCTATTAGTCTTAACGAAACGACGGTGTCTCAGCACTTTATGGCTTGGGAGTGTAGTGAGAAAAAATTAAATAATTATTTTCTATATTATCAATTACAGTATTTGAAACCAGTTTTTGAAGCAGAGGCAACTGGCACAACAATAAAGACCATAGGACTTCCATTTTTCAAAAAATTTAAGATTTGCGTACCGCCGATTGGTGAGCAAATTAAAATTAAAGATTCACTTCTGTCAGTTGATAAAAACATATTCAGCTTAACTGAAAAGTTGAATTCATTAAATTATACAAAAAAAGGCTTAATAAGCGACCTCCTTACAGGGAAAGTAAGAGTTAAGGTTTAAGCAAGGAATTTCAAGGATGAGAGAAATAAAAGTAGACGACGGACCAGAGGGCTCACTCTCCGAGAAGCCAGCGATTGAACAGCTCATTAAGCTTGGGTATGAATACGTTCATGGAGAAGAAGTTGCCGTCAATTCAAGTGAGCGAAACTCACTTAAAGAAGTTATTTTTCTTGATACTCTCACAAGCTCCATTAAACGAATCAATCCTTGGCTCAATGATGAGAATCTAAGAAAAGTGGTTCGAGAGCTTACGGTACTTACTCAAAGCTCATTAATCGAAGCTAATCAATTCATTTATAACTATCTCATTCGATATACATCAGTGGAGCAAGACCTTGGCAAAGGTAAGCGTGGTCAATCTGTTAAAGTAATCGACTTTGATAATGTTTCAAATAACGTATTCCAAGTCGTTAATCAAATTAAGTACCTTGGTCACAAAGAGCCAGCCGTTAAACCAGATATCGTTCTTTACGTGAATGGTCTTCCGTTGGCAGTCATCGAATGTAAGCAGCCATACATATCTAATCCGATGGAAGAAGCTATTAACCAGCTCAGAAGGTATTCAAACTTACGTAAGCCTGAAGACTTTGAAGGTTGCGAAAAGCTTTTTCATTATAATCAAATCATGGTCTCAACCTGTAGAGATAAAGCATTAGCGGGAACCATCTCAAGTGGTGCTGGTCATTATCTCTCATGGCACAAGTATGATGAAGACTTTAAGGGTAATCATCAAGAGGCATTAATCGAAGCTCTTTTTCAAAAAGAGAATTTCCTAGATATCATTAGAAATTTCATTGTCTTTGATAAAGAAGAAAACAGAGTTATCAAGAAGATTCCTCGTTACCAGCAATTTCGAGCGGTAAATAAGGCAATCGATAGACTTTTAAATAAGAAACTCAAAGAAGACCGTGGTGGAGTTATCTGGCACACTCAAGGTTCTGGTAAATCCCTTACCATGGCTTTTCTTGCTACCAAAATTCGTCACACTCCGAAGCTTTCAGACTCTAAGCTGGTTTTCATTCTAGACAGGACTGACTTGCAGGACCAGTTAAAAGGAACCTTTAAGAACGTCCTTGGCGAGACCATTGAAACAGCAAAAGATGTAAATCACTTCAAGGAGCTATTAAAAAGCCCTGCCTCAGATACCATCATAGGTATGCTTCAAAAGTTTCAGGAAAATGAACTCGAAGCTTTCCCTGAGCTAAATACTTCAGACAAGGTTATTGTTTTGGTAGATGAAGCCCATCGTGGCCACTATTCATCTTTTGGTGCCCATATCAATGTCGCCCTCCCCAATGCTCCCAAAATTGCTTTTACGGGAACTCCTCTTATGAAAGAGGATAAGACAGAGCGTGAGTTTGGTGACTACATTGACCAATATACGATTGAGCAAGCCGTTGAGGATGGAGCAACTGTTCAAATCATCTATGAAGGTCGTGAATCTAGAACGAAAGTAACGGGAGACTCACTCGATGTTCTCTTTGATACTTATTTTAAAGAGTATACCCAAGAAGAGCGGGATACGATTATAAGAAAGCACGGTAAAGAGTCAGCGGTCCTTGAAGCTCCAAAACGAATTGAAATGATAGCCCTTGATATCATGAAGCACTTTAATGAAAAGATTCGTCCAGAAGGCTTTAAGGCTCAGATTGTTTGTACATCAAGGCGAGCAGCTATTCTTTATCATGAAGCTTTAAAGAAGCTTGGCGGTCCAGAATCGGCTGTCATTATTTCTGGAAGTCATAATGATGAGGCTTTTTACCGTCCTTTTACGGATGAAGCTAAGAACAAAGAATTTATCGCTCGTTTCAAGAAGCCCATGAAAGAAGATGCTCTTTCTATCTTGATTGTTAAGGATAAGCTTTTAACTGGTTTTGATGCTCCTATTGAGCAGGTCATGTACCTTGATAGAAAGCTTAAAGAGCATACTCTCCTTCAAGCTATCGCAAGAGTTAATAGAACCAAAACAGGCAAAGAGTACGGCTACATCGTCGATTATTACGGGCTGACTGATTATTTGAAAGAAGCTCTTCAGATGTTTTCTGCCAAAGATGTTAAAGGTGCCCTTCAGCCGCTCAAGGATGAGATTCCAAAGCTTGAAGCAAGACATGCCAAGGTTATTGAGTATTTTAAAGGAATGGACCTTAAAAAGATTGATGAATGTATTGCTAGTCTTCATGATGAGCGCCGCCGAGCTGAGTTTGAAATCGATTTCAAGAATTTCCTTAAATCCATGAACGCTGTTCTTCCCGATGTTGGAGCGACTCCTTTTGTTTCAGATATGAAGAAATTGGGCAAAATCAATCACGGTGCTCGTAATTTGTTTAGAGATGAGCAATTGAATTTGGTAGATGCCGGGGAGAAGGTCAGGCAGCTTATCAACGAACATATTATGTCGGATGGTGTTGACCCTAAAATTCCACCGACGAAGCTCTTTGACGGTAACTTTATAGAAACCGTTCAAAAACATAAAGAGCCAAAGACCCAAGCGCTGGAGATGGAATACGCCATCAAGAAACATATTGATGATAATTCTGAGCAAAACCCTGAGTACTACCGGGCTTTAAGTAAAAAGCTGAAAGAAATCTTGGAATCAAAGCGAGAGAAGTGGGAAGAGCTGGTTCAATTACTTCTAGTCTTTCGTGATGGGATGGAAAAGAATAAATTACAGCAAGCTCAGGATATTGGCTTAACTGAAATTGAATTTGCTTTCTTTATGACACTTCAAAAAGAAGTCTTGGAGAAGTTCCCTGATAGGTCCAAGGACAAGAAGCTTCAGGCAGAAATCATTCGCTGTACCGGTGAGCTGGTCAAGATGCTTGAAGAGGCAACTAAGGTTGTAGATTTTTTTAATAGAGATTCTGAAAAACGGGAAGTTATTAAAAATATCAGAAGAGCCTTGGGAGAATGTAGTTTCTGTGATGTTTCTGAGGATAAAAAGCTTGTGGCGTCTGTGACGGATGAATTCATGAGACTTGCTGAAGTGAAATTTAGGAAGGTATGAACGGATTTAACATTGAAATTCAATATTCTGATAAGGTGAAGGGCGCCACACTTGAAGTGTGGCCCGGTAACTTGGTTAAGGTTATTGCACCAATTGGAGCAATTGAAGAAGACCTGACCAAAATCGTATCTAAAAAGACTAAATGGATAATTGAGAAGCAAAGAGTAATTAAAGATATTCCGGCTTGGAGAGAGAGGGAATTTGTTTCAGGAGAGTCTTTCCCGTTGTTGGGGCGAGAATACCGCTTAAAAACAATTGAAGGCTACGGAGACACAATCCTTAAGGATGACCGGCTAATCGTTCCAGTGGCTCCGTTTTATGGTGATATTGAGGATAGGGCTGAACTGATAAAGTTATCTTTAGTTAAGTGGTATAAAGAGTTCGCACTTGGGAAGATTGCTGACAGGGTTGAGTACTATTCTGAGCAGCTAGGTGTCCGTCCTAGCAAAGTTACTCTCAAAGACTATGTCGGGAGATGGGGAAGCTGTACTCCAAGCGGGGAGTTAATATTTAATTGGCAGATTATAGCTTTGCCTCGGAATCTGTTTGAGTATGTTGTCGCCCACGAAGTAGCTCATCTTAATGAGCTTAATCACGGCAGAGGCTTTAAAAGAGTGTTGGCTTCGCTGGTTCAGGATTCTGAGTTAAGCGAACAGCATTTGAAATATTATAAGAACGTGTTTTAGGTTGTTCCGATTTTATTCTTTGGGATACATCAAGCTTTTTTTGAGCAACTAGCTGATTGTAGCCCTTTCCAAAATAAGCAATTTTACCGTACCTATCAAAACCCCAACCATCCTGCAAAAGTATCAAGAAAGATGAGTCCCCAAGGAATTGGGTCCCGATATTTGGACAAGGCAGACTAACATGACAATCCTCCGGGTATGACAAATCATCCGATGGTTCTTCTTTCATAAAGATAAATCTTTCATTTGAGGCAAGGTCTGCAAACGTATAGGTCCTTGGCGTAAATCCATCTTCGCAAATCCAATGCTTAGCAATTTGCCATTTGCTGTAATGGCGGTCGGTAAGTTTGTAGATTAAGGGTTCAACCTCGAAAGACCCAATCCAGAGATAGCTTAAGAGGCTACCCCATAGAGCGAGTTCATGTCTTATGAATGAGTCATTGAAAATATATCCTGATACTTGAGCAAACTTTGGCTTTAGTTTCTCATGTGTAAAACTATCAAGTGTCTTCCAGCTATGCTCAAAGGCATCCATAACAATGGGACTAAAATAATTTCTGGCTTGTTCTGGGTTTCGCGAGGCAAATATTCCAAAGTCGATAGGCTTGAATTTATTGCTGGAATGTTCCGGCTTGAAGTCGAAAGGTAGGTCGCCTTTATTATTCTGAACCTTGAACCAGTCATCGGATGATGTGGTAGAGCGGGACATAGATGTAGCTCTAAATGATGGTTTCACTTTAAAGATTCACCTTGAGAATGGCTTCGTCTAAAGAATCCTGCGTAAGTCCGAGATAGCGTAAAGTTGTTTTTTGTGAATTATGCTGAAGTAAGCTCATAACAAGTCCAATATTGTGATTGGATTGTTCGTAAATATGATAGGCAAGCGTCTTGCGCAAACCGTGAAATCCTATGTCTGATAGACCGACTTTGCTAGTTGCTTTGGTTATGATTCGATGAGCTTGTGACCTTGAAATGGGGCGATTTAGACCTTCTCTCGATTGAAATAAATATTCATCATCTCGCATATCTTTTATGAAAGGGACCAATAGAACCTTTAGAGCATCATTGATTATTATTTTCTTTGTTTTTTTGGTCTTCATTTCCACGAGCTTTATATGTTTTGCATCTCTGACGTCCCCGGCTCGCATTAATAGGATGTCTTTGCACCTAATCCCAGTATGGATGGCAAACATGAACAGCAAAAGTGAGCGAGGGTTATTCTTCAAGGTTTGCTTAATCTCATCAACTTTATTCTTCGACTTTATCGGAAGGGTGAAGTTCATATTTTTTGCTCCTATTTATCCAATTTTACCTTGGATAGTTATTCACTAATAGGCCCAATGATTATGGGCAGTTCATCACTATTCCTAGCTTGAAAATTCAGCTAGATAGAAAAAAGAGAATACAACTGTCTTGCTATTGAGTCGCACTGGAGCTGGGAAAGTGCCAGAAAATGGAGGGCCGTTAAGGTATAAACTAAAAAGCAGGTTAAGGAAAATGCAAGTATTTGAGCAGTCATAAAGAAATGAAAGATTTGGTTTTCAGAAGTTTATCGATGCCAGCATGAATATGACCGTATTCTTAGTTTATAAATATCTTGTTATTGGTTCCCGTTCCCGTTCCCGTTCCCGTTGAATTTCTTTAAAAAAAGTCTTTGCTTGTAGTGGACAACTTCTTTCTTCTTAATTCTAAATCCTAACCCTTACCTCTAGGTCTCCTTTTGATGTCTCCTTTTTTTTAATCGACTTTAAGTATTTTACCCTCCTGAGCCTAATTTCCTTTTGCTTTATGGTATAATAATTCATTGGACTACAAATTTACCATTTCCGGTAAAACTATAGATACGGGGTCGTACGTGGAAATTAATTTAAGCATCGCCAGCCTTGAGGAAAAAGCTGCTAATTCGCTCATTATCCTTCAGAAATCAAAAACAATTTTAAAGGAAGATACTGAGGCTCATTTTGGGTATCGCTGGCTGTACGATAAATATCAAGAATCTAATAAGAGAAAGCTAAATGTAGTCTCCAAAAGCATTGTTTCCGTTTTAAATGCAATTATCTTTCAGCAGAGGCTAGTTTTCGGCATGACACGTGATTTACTTCGGGAGCTACTTTCTAACGATGAAAATTGGCAGAAGAGGATTGGTCTGAAGCATGAAAATTATAAAAAAATTATAGGTCGTTTGGTAAAGTCGGGGCTTATTGAAGAAGTTAAGTATGACAAAGATGAGGAAAAGAAAGTGAAACTCTACAGGGTTATCCATCCGGAGATTTTAAAGGCTCTTACTGGTGACTTTGAGTCCCAGCTCTCAGAATCATTGAAATTCGTTTTAAAGACTGCCGAGGAACGAAAAAGTTCTAGCAACGAAGGCGATAACAGAACCAAGAGAATTCCTGAAGACTTAACGGACTATCAGGTTAAATACAACGATACATGGTTCAGTCTTGCATCCATGACCAGTTTAAGAGGTAGACGCAATAATCCTGAACTTGCGAAAGAGATTAAGGACCTTGAGACTCAACAAGTGAAGCTCCATGAAGAGATGAGTAGATTGGCAGACGAGGGCAAGGACGATACCAAGCAATATGATACGTGCTGGGACAAGATAAGAGCACTTTCTGACAAAGCTGAAAACTTAGAGCATGAACTGAAGTATAAAGAATACACTGACAATCCTCATTTGTATCTCAAAGAAGGCGGTAGAGTTTGGGATGCAGAAGACCGGAAAAGGGAGCGGGACTCACGGAAAGCGAAGAGAGATGAGGAAAAGAGGGAAAGGGCTCTTAATGGTAGAAAAAAACTAATAGATTCGCTAAGAGCTTCGCAAAACTAGCCGAACGAGGATAATAAATTTTCAAGCCGTTTTTCACCACCATAATTCTAATCTTTAGAACAATGGAGGTATATCTATGAAAGACATTTATGAAGAGCTTGAGAAAGTTTTGGCAGCCCATGGACCGGCTTCTTTTCCTTGCTTGAATCCGAAACCTGTTCTCAAGCCAATGCCATGTGACCTTAAGCTTCCAAAGCCCAAAATTCCAAATTTCCCAAAACAGCGGTTCCCAGACCCGAAACCGGCTCCAAAAGTCTAAGGTTTAATTCAATACCTTTTAAAGGTCCAATTTCAGCAATCCTGATAAGACCTGAGGTTATTTTTCTCGCAAGACCTAGGAATGAACTCTCCACCCCATCGGGAAAGGAGGCTAGGTGATATTTTTCAGTAAATATATTTTCAACTCAAGGACATTATTATGTGACCCCGACTAGAATTGAATCCCCAAGTTTTCATAAGTTTAGCTTCGTCCGATTTATTGGGAGTCTCTTTCTTTTGTTCAGTATTATCTTCTGCTTAATATCCCTTCTTCAGAAAAGTGATTATTTTTATGGTATCATAAAGACATGGCTTTCTTTTTCTGGGAAGCCGTAAACTTGTGAATATACCTGCTCATAATGATAATCAATAAACGAGCACGTATCTTTTAGATAATTGCAATTTTAAATCTCCTGAAAAGTTCTATGGCTTGCTTCAAATTTATACTTCTCAAAAAAACATTCGTCGTATTTAGTTTTACCCCGCCTCAACAGAGGATGAAAAAATAACGTGGTATAATATATCAAGGAAGTAAAGCAACAGCTCTTATCAAAGAGCAAAAAGGAGAATGTGTGAGAAGTTTTGCAGAGATAGCTGATGATGAAATGGAGAAAAAGGCGCTTTTAGATGAGAGGACTAATACCTATAGTGAGCGCTCTGAAATTATAGAAGGTTTTGAAGGCTATGTTTTCAAAGGTAGATTTCAGGAACCATGGACTATCCATCTAGGGACTTGTCAGAAATGGGCTAATGTTGGAGAGTCAAACGGAGCGGAGTACATAGAGAGCTTCTATGACTTTAAGTATATGAGAGCATGGGTTTTTATTCATGATGACAGGTATGATTCTGAGGAGTTTTATAAGCTGGTTAAAAAGGGTACGTCCTTGCTTCTTATGAATGAGAAGTCAGAAGTTAAAGAGACCTATACGAGCAAAAGCTCTATTTATCAAACTTTCCTAATTTATGAACGTTACCATTCTGAGGCTGGACTTAGGGAACGTAGGGAGCTAGAGGCAAAGCGATTAGAGGCAGCGCTAAAGCTCAATAATGTAACCATCCCCGTATATGTTGCTCCTGTTGATTCTCAGGGTAATCTTTCGCTTATGGATAAGAACAAGTTCTTAAGAGATTTAGGTCTCTAGTTTTTCTAATCCAATTTTTTAAATCTAAAAGCCCATCTCTGAATGGGCTTTTTTTATGTCTCAATCCAGAATCGAAAAAATCTTATGGTATAATAATATACATGGGCTTGATTCTGCCTTAAATCAAAAAAACTCCATGTAATTCAGGCTTCTTCAAAAAAACTAGAACTGGCTTCTAGCCGCTATTTTTGCGTCCTTTTTCGCTCCCTGTAATTCTTATGCGTTCTTTGGACGTGGGTTCGATTCCCACCAGGTCCACCAAAAACATCGATAATTAAGCCTCGCAGAAGCGGGGCTTTTTTATTTTTAAATCTTTTTAAAAACCGGCTAAACTATGGTCCATGCTTACAACTTTTTTAAAAATTTCTTACCTACGCTTGAAGTATCGCTACATGCCAAATGAGGCGCAGGAATTTTGGGCACAGGAGCTTCTTAATTCCCAAGGTCTAAGTGCCAAGCTGGGACAGCTCCTGGCCCAAGGCAAAGAGTCGCAGCTGCCTAAATCATCTGTGTCTGTTCATAAGGCGAAAGCATTCTTTTTAAAACAACACAATCAAGTGATCGAAGTTTCAGAAGAAGTGCTGGCCGCTTCTATGGGGCAGGTTTTTCATATCCAGTTGAATCAAAATAATTACGCACTAAAAATCCTTCATCCTGGCATTAGGGAAAAACTTGAAAAAGAAATTGAAAACATTCTTCTTCTAGGGAAATACTTTTCTAAGGCCAAAGGATTTTCTTTCGATCAACAGGTCTTTAATCAATTCCTTACTGAAGTCTTTAAAGAAGAAACAGATCTCTCACGAGAGGCAGACTTTCAGAAAAAGTTTTCAACGATCTTTAAAGGTGATACCCGCTTTAAGATACCAACAGTCATCCCAGAGTTCACAAGTGTTTCCGCTCTTTGCCAGGAGTGGGTTGATTCCACTTTGGCCAAAGATCTCTCGCATTTTCAAAACTTTAATATTTTCACATTCTTTTTTGAATCACTCCTTGTGCACGGAACTCTTCATGGTGATCTCAATGACCGGAACTGGGGGATTAATCAAGACGGACAAGTTGTCGTCTTTGATTATGGTTGCAGCCAAATCATTTCTCCCCGAAGGATTTCAGGTTTTAAAAAACTTCTTATGAATGAAGATGTCGCTCAAGCCTTTTTAGAATTTGGGATCAGGCTGGAGAGAACTTGGTTTAAAGGACGCGAGCAACAACTCAGAGATGCTTTATTTGAACCGCTCTTACGAGAATTTATTCAACCAGACTGGTCTTACTCAAAAGACTTAGAAAGTGAGTTTGGTCAGAAAATTAAATTACTTAGAGAAGTGACAGATCCTTGGGTTCTCCTGATGATGAGGAGTCTTTTTTCCTTAATTCGCATCTATCAGAACCGAAAGATGGCCATTCCTCTCAAAGAGTTGGTCTCACCTTATTTAGTCAAGGTGAACCCTCAGTTAATTGATCGACTTTAGGTTCCATCACACTTCTCTAGATGCACAGCTTACGGCCAAGGGTGCTGGAACCCTTTTAATTCAACCTTTCCCAAATCATAAGTTCTAAGAATCATTGCTAACACACTTTTCTTGAAGCACTGCTTACGGAGAAGTGTGATGGAACCTATTACATGGATTGGACACAGCACCCTTGATCGGACTTGGCTGGAGCTATAAGCAAAAGATGAAACTTCATCTTTGAAGTATACTTAAGGTTACTTTTCCTTGTCTTTTGACAAAAAATGGGTAAAATGTAGCCTGGAGTATACTTTTTCAAAGCTTTTTCTCAAAAACTCATGAAAAGTACACAGGAGGATACATGAAAGAGATACTAGTTAAGGAATCAAAAGAAATCGGGAAAACTATCAAAGAGCTACGCTCGGAAATGAAAATTACTCAAGAAGAGCTAGCAAACTTCACAGGACTCTCTCGAATTGGAGTTGTGAAACTTGAGAAAGAAGAGAATGATCTAAAGCTTTCGAGCTTGATTAAAATTGCCAATCTTCTAGGGTTTGAAATAGTCCTTCGTAAGAGAGGTAGAAAATGAGTAAGCTCGTTATCTACTACCAGAATATGGTTGTGGGTCACCTTGAGTTCGACTCGGAAGAGCGACTCAGTTTTCAATACGACAAATCTTGGCTCGCATTTAAGGATCGATTTTCCTTATCCCTCACACTGTCCTTGGATGAGAAAATATATGGTCACATTGAAACGAAGTCTTTTTTTGAAAACTTGCTGCCAGAAGGGGAGATCAAAGATCTTTTAGAGGCCCATGGAAAGAGCTCTATTAAATCGGAGTTTGGTTTCCTGCAAGAGTTTGGCGGAGACTGCGCTGGTGCATTCAAGATTTTACCAGAAAAGTTAAAAGCACCCAAAATGTCAAAGGCCAAAAAAGAACTCAAGCTTGACGTCATTTATAAATACTTGGATGAAAAGAAAAGTCTTACTGATGTCATTTTGAATAAAGAAGGTGGTAATTTTTCTTTGGCAGGGGCCCAAGATAAATTTGCTATAATTCTTGAGAAAGGCAAGCTCTACCTTCCCTTAGATGGGAGCCCAACCACTCATATTATCAAGCCTCATGTTCGCTATTTTAATTCCACTTACGATACACCCTATAATGAGTACCTTTGCATGAAATTAGCGGCAGCGGTGGGGTTAAATGTTCCTAGGGTTGATATTATCGAAGGGGAGTTCCCACTGTTTATTGTTGAAAGGTTTGATCGAATTCAGACCAAAACAGGATTTACTAGAATTCATCAACAAGATTTTTGTCAGGCCCAGGGCTTAACATCTTTAAAAAAGTATGAATCAGACGGTGGCCCTTCTTTTGCTGATAATTACAGTCTCGTTAAGGCTCATAGCTCTGACCCCATATTAGACCTTATTCAGTTATTAAAATGGCTGATCTTCAATTTAGTTATCGGGAACAATGACTCTCATTCAAAAAACCTAGCTTTTTTGCAGACAGGTGATGGAATCCGCCTTGCTTCTTTCTATGATCTTCTTTCCACATCAGTCTATAAGGAGATTGGACAGAACTTTGCGTTTAAGATTGGTGGACAGAAGATGTGGTCTAAACTCAAGAAGAGACTTTTTGACAAGTTATCTATTGAGATTGAATTAAAGACTGACGTTATTCCCAAGTTATCGATGAAGCTCTTGAATGACATCGAGAAGCATCTTCCCAAATTAGTTAAAGAGTTTGATGATCGTTTTTTGGACATGAAGACTGGTAAAGTTCTAGAAAAAGAGATTCTGAAACGTACCGCCTTTTTTAAAAAATGTTTTACGGTTTAGGTGGCGAGTTTTTCTTTTGTGAAATTCGTTGTGCTTTTGTAGCATGACATTTTGTCAAAAAGATCGACTTTTGTGTAAGTAATGTTTTTAGAGATTAATAATGGAACAAGTCTTTCATCAAGTCACTTTGAGCATGATTCTTTTAAAATGTGTAGGAGGAATCCTTTTCCTCTTAGGTATGGCATATCTTCTAATAAAACGCCCACATCATCTTTCCAATTGGAGAAATGTACTGGGTTGCGGAAGTATGTTTGGTTTTTTAAATGCAGGCTTAGTCATTATTTTGGGAAAACTAGGCTTTTTTATTATGCCAATTTTCTTGATTACGATTATTGCTCTTTTTTACTTCGACAAGTTTCCTCACTACAGGCGAAAGCATCTCTTTGGACTTTCGATAGCTTTCATACTTTCTTCTGTGACATTTTTCATTGGAATTGCCGGAGCCTTTTTTCATTTGGCAGTTGAAGGGAAGATCTAGTTTATGGAAGGTCCAAAAATTCTTACCCTGATGCTTGAGGCAAGACTAGAGGTCTATCAGCTAATCGATTCCCAATATAAACCGATGCCAAAAAAGACTGATGGTTCTTTTGACGAATATACCAAAGGTCTGGGCAATAATGACATTGATGCTTTAAGGCATGCCTATGTCTGTGGGAGATACACCATGGAATTTGGTGAAGAGACTGCCGATATTTTGGGACGACTTAACGAATTTAAGAATTTTAATTTTGGTACGAAAGAAGTTCCCAGTGAGAATATGGATCTTTGGAATAATGCCGTTGGGCGCCTTTACGGTAAAAAGGCAAAAACAGGTAAAGAGCTTTTTGACTTTTTGTTGAAGGCGCTAAAAGCGGGAGAGTTGATAATCGATTTAAAGGATAAAAGAAAATACAAGGGCGAGAAAAGCATCAAAAGGATTCCAAAGTCCTTTGTCATAAAAATCAAAGAGACGAAGACTGGAGCAAATATCGAGTTTTTTGATGTCCGCAAGAAGGTTCTCATGACGAAAGAGAACTTCATCTCGGCCATTAAGTAGGGCAAATATCCAGGGTATGCCGTGAGAAAACATCAGTCAGGTGAATTTCCTTATTCTACAAGAGACAGGTATAGCTTCAACAACCTTGGTTAGACGACACATGCAAATAGTTTTGTCGTAGCATCGTAAAGCTCTAGTTAAACTTCAGAGTAGGTCTTGTGAAAGTAAAAATGATCGCGGAAATTCACAAGATGATTTGAAATCGATTGGTTGTGGCTATTTTGGCTACGAATGCAAGATAAGCATTTGTATTCAATTGAAAGTGAGCGCTATCTTCCATTTTCCCTCTGAGGGGTAGTCCGTTGTTTTAGAGAGTAATCGCCTCGATCCCCCCCTGAAGAATATTTAATTTGTTCGATTTGGAACTGTTTAAAATCTGTTCAGCTCATCAGAAAAAGTGTCAATCAACTGGTATATTGTTTCATCTTTATTTTACGCTTATAATTAATAACTAGTACTTTTGGAGTTTTGTATGTTTGCACGTGGTGCTATTTTAGGGGCCAATCTTTTATTTATTTTAGTCGGCTGCAATAATATTTCTTCAGAACGCTCCTCAGGGATTATAAACTTTTATCCTAACGGTCCAGTGAATCTGGGTGGTGTCGTTGTGGGATCTTCGGGAGCCGCCAATAGTTTTTCGGTCCTTAATTCGGGGAGTGCATTAACCTCTTGTACAGAAGCCGAGATTACTGGTGCTAATGCTTCAGAATTTATTTTGATTGGGGCGAGCAGTTGCAATACAGGTATTGCTGCCGCTGGAACTTGCACAGGTCTTAGTGTTATCGCTCAACCCCAATTCGTAGGAGCGAAATCTGCATCTCTGACATTAGTTTGCGGAATATATTCCTCCACTGTCACTCTAACTGCCACGGCTACTTCTTCAGCTCCAACAGCCTTACCACCTAGTGGTCTCAGTTATTCCATGTCCACAATTACTGCCACCAAAGGTGTAGCGATTTCAGCCAATTCACCTACGTCATCAGGTGGAACGATCACGAGTTATGCCCTGAAAACCTCTCCAACTTCCACGGCCAAAGTTTTACCTGCGGGTTTATCACTGAATGCAACGACTGGGGTCATCTCTGGAACTCCGAGTGTGATCATGCCTTTAACAAGTTTTAGTGTGTTGGCTTCAAATTCAGCAGGGTACTCAACGACCACTATTTCTTTAGTGGTAAATGACGTTGCCCCGTCTGCATTAAGTTATACTCTTAACACTGCCTCCTATCCTGTTAATGTGGCGATTGTTAATAACTCTCCAAGTTCATCCGGTGGGCGGGTTATTATCTATTCTGCGAGCTCACTTCCTACTGGTCTCAGTCTCGATAAAGCCACCGGAATTATTTCCGGAACTCCAACTACAATTGGTTCAGGCTCCTATACAATAACGGCTTCAAATTCTGGAGGCGTTACTACTAAGGCCGTCACATTGAGCGTTGTAGCGTCTGTTCCCACACAAACATACGTTGCTTTTAATGCCATTCCTTTCTCTGATCCAGATCTCGTCGCCCCTGGAAGAGGAGCTCACTATTGGCTAGGCACGACAGGTACACTCGCAGTTGAAATTCCTATCGCAGGCATGCCAGAGCAAAGTCTTGATCATTTTGCCCGTTTCAAATGGGGGCAAATTGAAAATGATACCGGTGTTTATAGTTTCACCCGTTTTAATGCTGAAATTAATTCAGCTATAAATGCTGGTCGTAAATTCGACTTCTCCATAATGAGTATGTGCCCTCCCACAAACTGTTCGGGAACTCTGACAGTAGACGGATTCTCTCTTAGCTACCCACTTCATATCCACACTAGCATGCAAGCGGAAACTGTTAAAGACTGGGCGGTTAGTAACACCGCCGAAGGCTCCTTTTGGGTTCCAAACTGGAACAGTCCTGCTTATCTTTTGGCGTGGGAAAAAATGTTACTCGCCTTAGCCGCTCACATTCAAACTGGCTCTTATAATGGAATTCGTTATAAAGATGTAATTGGTCGAGTAGATGTTCGAGGGTTCGGAATGTGGGGTGAGTGGCACAACTATCCGTGGGATGCGTGCAACTGTACACCTGCCGGAACGAATCCTAGCGCAGCTAGTTTAATTCGAATCGTGAATTCTCATATCATAGCTTTTCCAAATTTTCAGTTGATTGGATTATTGGGAGGATTTGCGGCGACTTCCATTTCATCACGCTACATCGTGCCTGATGAGGCTTCATGTTACCTCGCAACGGCGAAAAATAATTTTGGTGAAATTGGTTGGCGTCGAGACAACTGGGGAACGAACGCTTCATGGATCTTAGGTTATGTGGATGATAACCCTTTGGTATGTAATGGAGTCCCACTAAAAACTTTAATCATGAACAAATGGAAAAAAGCTCCAATTATTGGTGAGCCAAATGGTTCTGCCACGACAGCGGCATCTGGTGGTGATTGTGCCTTTTATGATCTTGAACGTGAAGTTCGAACCTACCATGCTTCGGGATTTGGGAATGGAAACTGGAGTGGGGGCCAAAGCATTCCCTGTGCTCAAACCTATATCAGGGCCGCCTCTAAGGCTTCTGGTTACCGATTGCAGTTAAATGCTGGGAGCTATACTCCGACAGTAAGATCAAATAAAACTCTTAACGTTCAACTTGCTTGGCGAAATGTTGGAATTGCTCCAGTCTATGAAAACTGGAACGTCGTTTATCAGTTAAAAAATTCTTCAGGGTCAGTTGTCTGGAATGGTAATTCAACCATCATTTTGAAACTGTTTTTACCAGAGACTTCAGACCGGATTGTGAATGATTCATTTACCTTACCTTCGTCGCTTGTTTCCGGATACTACTCACTGAGTGTAGTCATTAAAGATCCGACCAATTACCGCAAACCACTGCCACTCGCCATTCTTGGTCGAGCGGCCGATGGCTCGTATCTTCTAGGAGATGTGGTGGTTCAATAAAGTAAGTCTCAGATAAAGATGATCCACTTATGGAGCTATTTTTAAAACGTAAAGCGAAGTTGTCTGCACCTTTTCATTTTTCTCTGCAATGCTCTTTTCGGGTACATGATGAGACGAGATGACCACTTCGTTCGTGATCTTTAACTTGATGTAATTTTACTTTTGTTTGCTACCCTTGGCAAAGATCGAATGAAACAAGCTCCGCAAAGGGCTTCTTTTTAATCAAACTCATACAGAAAACTTAATTTTTAAGGAACTGTCTTCTTTTTTAATAAAATGACTAAAGTCATTCATAACTTTTTTATGCATGACTGCTTGTGTTAATAAATAAATATACCAAGGCAATGAAGGAATGAAGTTATGAATAATTGAGAGAGTGTATTTATTTGCTACTAAACGAAATTCTAACCAACCCGTATCATGTGTTTTAGATAAAGCTCCACCGATAATAT
>JBBARE010000008.1:0-182966 GCA_040399915.1 Bacteriovoracaceae bacterium | reverse complement strand
TGATCTTATTCCATTCTCATCTCATCTTGAAACTCTTGCGAGTCTCAAAACTTTTAATCGTTATTTAATTGTCAAAGAGCTATGCGTTTTATCAGATCGTTTTTTCTTCGTCCAGATTTTTTTTAGAAAATCTTTAGATCAAAAAGTTGGTGGAGATGACAGGGATCGAACCTGCGACCTATAGCTTGCAAAGCTACCGCTCTCCCAGCTGAGCTACACCCCCAACTTGATAAATTCGCGAGTGGTAAATTTAGTGGATCATACCCATGTTTGTCAACGATGAATTGAGGAAAATTTAAGATATCAAATTAATAATTTTTAGATGATACGAAAACAGAGTTTTTCACTCACAAAACGAGATAACAGAAATAATTTTTTGCAAAAAAAAAGCCGGAAGAAACTTCCGGCCTTTGAGATTTACTGATTTTTCGGGAATGGTTTTGGACTTGTATCGTAACCAAACTCTTGCACTAATTTTCTCATTGCACGAATTTGACGTTTCGGATCATTGTCCAAAACTCCCTCAACTGCTGGAATGAGATTTCCTGAACCATCATCCCAGTACGCTGGCATGCTGGTGTAAGGCAAGAACGACTGAGGTGCAGCAATCCATGCTTCCATCCATTCTGTTCGGAGACGTTTTTTCGCGTAATGAAGATTTGGTGCTTGAGCTTCTTCATTTGTAAAACCGAGTGTGTGACAAGTTGTACAAGCGAGTTCAGCCCACATCTTCTTAGCTGCTTCTTTCTCACCTGGTTCCCATTCAATAGTCACAGCATCTTGAAAAGTCGGTTGATTTGATCCGCCCTGGAATCCGGCGACAAGTTTATTCAATTCGTCGTGTTTGAAATTAAAGTTTGGCATTCTAACTTTAACGTAAGGGCGAATAGGGTGAACGTTTTTCAAGAAATCATAAAGCCATTCAGTTTGAACGCGATAACCTTCTTGTGACAAATAAGGAGGACCGTAGTTCTGATCATCAAAAGCTTTAGAAAGAGCTCCACCAATTCCGTCTATGTTGTGACATCCGTAACAGTTGTACTGGTTAGCGACTTTCATTCCTTCGTAATACTGCTTCTCACCTGCAGTCAATTTCTTCACTCCAGCGAGAGGAACTTTATCTGAAACTTGCCCAAGGAGAACTCCAACAATGTCTTCAATTTCTTGATCGTTTAAATAAAAGTTCGGCATTCTGTTTAAATCTTTAAATGGCTTCGGCACACCTAGATCCCAGATGCTTGGAAGTTTTAAATGCTGATTCAACCAACCCTGACGAGTATGAGGAACTTGCTTCTGTTGACCAAATCCAAATTGTTCAACAGGCTTAGAACCAACTTTCGTTAACTCTGGACCAATCTGTGGATGATCGCCCTCGAAACCGTTGATGTTGTGGCACGAGTAACAACCGTATTTACTAATTGAGCGTTTTCCAAGCTCCATCGTTCTTTCGTCATCAGTAAGCTTCTCAAGTTTTGCCTGAGCTGCTTTTACTGTTTCAAAAGATGAAAAGTAATCTTCAACGAGAATTTCATCTCGAAGAGTCTTATTTAATTGTGGGAAACGAAGATCTGCGAATTGTTTATTTTTTAGATTTAACAAGTAAGCAGCAATGTCGTTTGCTTCTGTATCCGTCAAACGGAACGAAGGCATGACAGTATCTTCCTGGTAGTGAGATGGTTTTTTAAGCCATGAGACCAACCAGTCCGGATCAACTTTAGAGCCTGTTCCAGTTAAGTAGTTGCCTTTTCTTTGTCCGACTGCATTCCACTTAGGATCAATACCTTCAACCATGTGACAGCCTACGCAGCCCACAGTCTCAATCAGATATTTACCATTTTGAACACTACCGCCAGCGTATTTCTGGAATGGTTTGTACTCGCGTGAGGTGCGGTAAATATATTCCGCCATGGCGTTAACTTCGGTCATATTCTTCGACTTAAATTCAGGCTTCGAGTTATTCGGCTGATTAAAGTAAGAAGGCATTTTAGATTTTGGATTGAAAGCTTTAGGCGACCAAATCCAGTTCTTAATAAATTCAATTGAAAGTTTACCGGTCACTTTCTGGAGAGATGGTCCTGGTTTTTTAAGATGCTGCCAGCCATCGATTTTGTGACAGCCGTAACAGCCGTAGTTCTCAATTGTTTGGCGACCTTTATTGAGTTTATCGGCCATAGGAATACGTTCTTGGTCTTTATGGCACTTCATACACATACCTTCAGTATGCTGAAGGGGAACCATTGGCTGAGGAACTTTGTGTGGTTCATGCCAGTGATATTTTTCTTTCCATTCTTTTTCTTGCTCAGCATTTTGCGGGATGTGGGCAGGTGAATTGAAATCATTCACCCTGTCACCAACACCACCGTGACAAGAAGTACAACCGAAGTCTTTAGCTGGGTGAGCAGAGTTTACTCCAACAGCGAGAGTGTCGAGTTTTGGGTGAGTCTTGTACGGATTTGGCTGGTCTTCGTAGCCAGGCTTGTCCGAGAACACGTGACAAGTTGTACAACGGTCAATTTTTGGAACTTGTTGGAAGTAAAAATCGTTGGTTGAAGTTGGAACTATATACTGACGAATTTTAATTGTTGGATCTAGGTAGTCGATGAAAGGAGAATTTCGTAAGGCCCAAACAGGACTCTTCTCAACTGTCGACAAAGTCGCAAGCATTCTTTCTTTTTCACCGAGAAGGCTTTTTAATTCTTTTTCTTCCGTCGTTCTTTCGGCAATGAGAGGTTTCATTTCATCATTTGCTTTAGTTTCTTCAGCGAGGAGACCTTTAAGAGTATCCTTACCCTCGAGTTCTTTTTTCTTAAACTCATCAAAAGTGATTTTGAGTTTTTTAGCCTCTTCAGGATGATTCTCCGTGAGAGCGTGCTCGTACTGGAATTGATACGCAGATGCTTGCGATCCATTCACACCGTTGATCATATTTTGCACATAAATTTTACGCTGGATCTCTATGATCTTCTCGTTAACTTTATCAATTTTTTCTTTGCGTGTTTCAATCGTTTTTTCAGCTGCTACAATTCTCGCCTTAACTTCTTTAATTTTATTGCCGTCGATTGAACCATCAATTTCTTTAATCTTTTCCTGAAGCTTTTGCTTTTCAATATCCAAAGCTTTAACTTGGACAGCTTTCCAGGGACGGATGTAGTCATCAAAGACCATCCAGATGGTAACGAGGAGGAAAACTATAGATATGACAGCGAAGACCTTATTCAGGACTTTCGTGTCATAGGCCATTCCAGGTTCTCTTTTCATTTATCGTGCCTTATAAAAAATCTATTAAAGGTTTAATTCAAATTCCGGCATCGCCAGAATGTACTTCAGAGTGAAAAACCAACGAAGATACATCTTTACTGGTAAAATCATCATTCCTACCACTAGAAAAAGCATTAAGTAGTAGCGAGGTGTGCCCATTTCTTTAAGTACTTTTTGTCCCCACTTCTTAGTGATCCATAAAGGAGCAATCACCAAGTAGATCAGGCAAAAGATAATTCCTGCGATCTCTCTTACAAAAATATTTTTCGGTAGACCTAGGTTTAAGCCTTTGATCCAGAAGTACTCAGAGAGGTTAACGTTATTTTCTGCCACAACTTTGTGGAAATCCCAGAACTCAAACGGGCCATAGAATGTCCAGTTAGGACCTCGAAGGAATGTTCCAACCTGGATGAGATAAACCCAAAGTGCCAACCATCCAAAAAGGAAACCAATAATCGCAAACTTTCTTTCTTTAAAAGTGAAGTAACCGTTTCCCTTGGGATTGACGTCAATAAAGGGAATCGCAATGAGGCCAACAACAATCAAACCTGGAAGAACCACACCGGCCATCCATGGATCGAAGTAAACAAGCATTTCTTGAAGACCAAGGAAGTACCATGGAGCTTTAGCTGGGTTTGGCGCCCACGTCGGGTTTGCAGGTTCTTCGAGGGGTGCTTTGAAGAAAATTGCCCATACAATGAGGAAAACTGTACAGAGAATTCCGCAAAATAATTCTGTGTAAACAAGGTTCGGCCATGCCCAAACTTTTTCGCGGTTTTCTGGAGTACCTTCAATCGGCTGTTCACCTTTTTCAATGCGAATATCGTTTTGGTGTCCTTTATAAAGAGCGTACCAAGTTGTCCAAAAAACCAATCCGTTGAGGATAATAATAGGAATGTTGTCTGGAAGAGAAATAACTGAGTAGAAAACAGGATCCGCTACCATCCAACCGAAAGTGACAAGAGTTCCCACGAGGAGAAACAATCCGAATTTCTTCGTTCCAACAATATCTATTTTCACCATCGCCAAAAAAAATAAAACACAAAAAATTGTGAACGAGTAAAGAGGATCCGAGAGAAAGTTAACCGCTGATTTGATCATATTAATCCTACTTAATACTTATAATGGAGAGGAAATTCCGCCATCTTTACGTACACGCCAAAAGTGGACTGCAGTGAGAACAGCGGTGACTAGTGGAATGAATACGCAGTGGAGAATGTAGAAACGAAGCAAAGCTGCTTCACCCACAAATCGACCACCAAGAAGCTGGAAGCGTACGTCGTTTTTATCCGAAACCATGACGAAGTCGCCGATTTTAGCAAGCATAGCACCTGGACCGCCGTGACCCGCGAAAGGAGTTGCTTTCGCCATGTTTGATCCTACGGTAATCGCCCAAATGGCGAGCTGATCCCAAGGGAGGAGGTAACCAGTAAAAGAGAGAAGCATTGTTAATATAAGAAGAACAACACCAACACCCCAGTTAAATTCACGAGGTGGTTTGTATGAACCAGTCATGAACACGCGGAACATGTGAATCCAAACAGTGATCACCATCAAGTGAGCGCCCCAACGGTGAAGTTCGCGCATGATACCCAAAGGGACGTGCTCACGAAGACCTATAATATCGGTGAAAGCGTACTCTGCTGTTGGTCGGTAATAGAACATGAGCAACACGCCTGTTACGGTGAGTGCTAAAAAGACGAAGAATGTAAGACCACCCATACACCAAGTGTAACCAAGCTGAACGCCCGATTTCTTTAACTTGATCGGATGCAAATGAAGAAACACGTTTCCCGCCACAACAGCTGCGCGGTTACGAGCATTGTTTGGTGGACCATGACGGAAAATAGCTTTCCAGACTTGGGTATTAGCAACTTTATTAGCAAAACCTTCTGACATATATTTTCCTCAAAAAAGAAAAAAGTTAAACTTCGATGAAGGCGCCATCGGTATTCCATTCACCTTTTTCGTAACGGTACACTTTTGTTTTATCAACGATGATTCGGCCTTCAGGATTTTTGTAAATTTTGTATCGCTCGAGTGGACGTGGGGCAGGACCTTCGAAATTAATTCCACTGGCGTAGTAACCAGAACCGTGACAAGGACATTTAAATTTTGATTCAGCCGGAAGCCAAGTTGGAATACATCCAAGATGAGTGCAGATATTTGACATAGCCACTAAGCGGCCATCTTTTTTATAAATCCAAACTCCAAATCCATTCTTCCAGCGTTCATCAACTCCATCAGGGTAATCTTCTGGAAATCCAGCAATGAAGTCCATGGCTGGTTCGAACACAACGTTAGGATATAAAAATCTAAAGATTAGACTCACCATACCTGCGGTGGCAGCACCGAAAGTAATCCAACCGACAGCAAGAAAACTGAAGAATTCGCGACGGTTAAGACTGGTTTTTGCCTCTTCACTCATGAGAAATTCTCCGTAAGTTTAAAAAATAGGCCAAAATTTGGCGCTAGACAGGGAGCCATTTGTTTTCCCCATTATGGGTGTAAACTTCTAATTTTTCAATACTTTTAGAACCTGTTTCGCTTTTGTCGTAACTCTAACATTTGTATCGTCTTGTTCGACTTTTTGAACAAGATTAGACAAATCATTCCACTTAGATTTTTCTAAATTTTCCAGAACGTTTATCTTAAGAGATTCAACTTGCGCGCCGTTTAATTCGTTTGCTTGAGCAACGTCGTATCTTAAATTAAGAATTTCTTCTAAGAGCGGAATCGCTTCGCGGTTTTTGCTTTGAATAAGGACTGTTGCTGCAGCGTATCTTACTGTTCTTTCTGGCGATCCAAGAAGAGAAATTGCCTTTTCTTCAGTATTTGGACGACGATGAGCGGCCATTGTGAGCAGAGCGACCTGCTTGAGCCCAAGGTCCTGATCTTGCTGAAGCAGTGCTTCAACTTTGTCCCAATTAATCTCTGAACCCTGAGACATGTTACCCATCGACACCACAGCATTAAATTTCACTTGAGGGTCTTGGTCGTCTAGGGCAGCGTTGAGGACTTTGAGCGACAGCGGATTATTTAAGCTGCCCAGCGCTAAAACAACAAAATTTCTTGTTCGCGAGTCCACCGACTCTGCGTAGACGTTAGACAAATTCTCGATAACCCATGGCATATCTTCTGCCGGAATTTTTTGAGACGCCAAGAATTTGGAAAGTTCATAGGCCGCGACCCATCGGTTTCCAAAAGTTTTTGAGTTCATCTCTTCAACAAGATCTCGGTGATTCTTCCCGGAAGAAAGCATTTTTGTCACACCAAAAATAATGAAAGCCCCAACTAAAATAATTGCAATTGGAACAGCAATTCCTGAAAGAGGAGAGCTCTCTAAGATCTTTTTCGTCGGTCCAGTTTGTTCGGACATTTGATTTCCTTATGGTGAAAAAGGCGGTAGATGTATGGTGATAATTAACAAAATGAAGCCCAAATTGGAAGTCTAATGGCCCATCTTCTTAGATTTTTATTAGTCATCATGTTTCTTGGAATTTGTCTCACAATGGGTGCGGCCTTCGGGTGGTTTGATATCGGACTCGGTCACATTCATTTGTCGATCACAGTTTTCATTTACCTAATTTTCGTTCAAGCATTCGTGATGTTTTACTTCATTGGCATTGCCCGTTTAGTTGAAAACGTTTGGAATGCACTCAATAGTGAATCAAACTTAGGCGAACTATTTGATAGGGCTCCAGATGATCTTGAACCCTACAAAAAGAAAGTTTCTCGCTACGTTCACGAATCTCAACTCTCCAAAAGGCAAACGATTCCTTGGACCATACTCACACTCATTTTAGGTACACTTGCTTTCTTACTCGGCGGAGCCTACGACACTGGTTTAGTCAGTAAGGTTGTTCACTCAGGTGTTGCCTATGGATTCTTTGTAGCGATGCTTATTGGTTTCGTCCGACAGTGGTATTACCTAGGTAAAAGCCACGTATTATTGGGGGAGATTAAAGCGCTTTTCGGGATGTCTCGCGACGCTATGTAGCTGAAACTCATGACATTTTTAACCTTTTAACTTCTCAGTAATTCTTCAAAACAGTTCTTCCGATAAGATAAGCATATGAAAAAGCTTATTTATACCTTCACGTTTTTTGTCGTTTCACTCGGAGTGTTTGCTCAGACTGCTCCGGTTCAGGAAATTGTAAATCCAGATGACGGGAAACAAATTGTTTCTGTCGTTAAAGATATGCAAGTTCTTGAGATGCTCGAAAAAACCAGTGAGTTTAAAAATTGCAGGGAGATGAATAAGTTTGATGCGACTGCAAGTGATAAAGCAAGAAATGATGCCATTCAAAAAGCCCAAAATTGTTTTAGAACTGAGCTTGAAGAACCCAAAAGCAAAGAAAAACTTACAACTCTATCGGAAGCATTGAACCTTCAACACTATGGCCTAGTTCAAAGTAAAAATTTAAAAGATATTCAAAACTATCTCGCTGATAAAATGTATGAATCTTTGACTGGTGTTAATCCAAAAGATGCCGATTTCAAAGAGAAGATGAAATTTAAAAATAAAAAACATATCGATCAAAAAACGTTTATCGAAATGTATCGTTCTCAGTTAGGGAAGAATGCTTTGTATGAAGTTTCGAGATTTTGTTTTCAGGATTTAAGATCGAAAGTTTCAGCTGCTTCGAACGCAGAAAGCTTTTCCGAACATTGGAAGAATTATCAAAAAGGCAATTTAACAATTAAAAACGTGGATGATTTTGGGAAGCCCGTATTTGGATCAAATCTCTCAGCACCAGATGATAAGAGCGCAGTCTATAAAGAAATCTTTGCCAGTATACAAACTGCAGACTCAACGAAAGCCATGGACTCTCAAACGATGTCGGACTTTTTTCTTGAGTGCGGGAAATTAATTGTTCCTTTGTGTGCTGAATACCAAACCTCAACAGCCAAAAAATCACTCGACAATATAACGTCGCAAGTTAAGTTAAGCGGAAACGCTTCAATAGGTGCGGCTGCTTGTTTGGCAAAAGGTAGAATTCAGGATTACCGAAAAGCTCTCGCTGATGTCGAAAAGGTAGATGAAGAATTTGTAAAAATGGCATCAAGCAATGCTGACTTCGGGAACCTAGCTTTGAAAGGTCAGCCGATTAAGTTATTCGAGTCGGGAAAAAATGGTAACGAAACAATTGATGATCTTACAAACTTCACGTCTTCTGACGTACTCGAAGGTGGATATACTAAAGATGAGTTAGCTAAAAAGAAAGCTGAAGACTGTGCCAAGAGAGCGGAGCTCGCGGAATGTGAAGGTTTCATCACTGAGGGAGAGGATCTTGATAAAGCTAAGCATAACGTTGAGATGGAATTGACACTGAAGCGTGAAGTTGAAATGGCTCGAGTGAAAAAACTGGCGGAAAGTGAGCAGAGCTTAGAAGAATATTTAAAAGAAAATGGTTTTTTTGAATTATTGAAAGGCGATCAATATAAAACGATGAATGAACAACAACTCATGGATGCCATCGGCACTTCCTATGAAGCTAAAAAGCTCGCTACCCTACAACAGATCAATAACAAGCTAGGAGCAAGACAAGTCGCCAAGGGTGTTACTCCTAATGTGGTTCAAGCGAATGCTCTTGAAGTGACAAAACAGGCGACTGAAGAGCGTTCTAGACTTGCTCAGGTGGTTCTTTTCAATAACATCATCACCAGTCATTTATCCCTCAAGAAAAAAGATGCTAATGGAAAAGAGCAAAGTGCAGGTCGAAACATTAACGTTTGGAAAAGAGAAGAAGCTGCACTCGGCGCTTCAAAAGTTGACCCTGGGCTCTTTCAAAACTTAAAAGCTGGTAGCGACGGGGAAACAGGTCTAGGGAAAGACAATCAGATCGCAGGATTTGAATTGTTAGATGAGATTTTAGGCAAAGAAAAATAACCTTAAATTGATTTAATCCAGATGAAAACGCGGTTCTTACCGTTCTGATCTCCGCCTTGTGAGCGGCTCTCAAAGATAGTAGCTTCCGACAGGGTTGTGACTTTGGTCATGAAATCTTTCAAATTCTTTGACGGGACGTGGAGGTTAAAATAAAGGCCTCCTGGAATCTGCATGCCTGGTTTCACGTTATCGACTTGGGCAATGCCGTAACTCTTCATTAAAGGCAAAATCTTGGTTCTAATAGCTGATGGGTCCACAGACGCCATCAAGATTCGGTAAGCCTTTTTATTTGAAGAGGCATAACTACTATCTCGATAGCCTCCTTTGTTATTTTCTTCGTAATCAGATTGTTCTGTTTCTGCTTCAACAAAACTTTTTGGAACATCTTCAACAGAATCTAAAACAACGACGTCTGATTCCGGGTCAAAACGTGAATTTGATTTTTCGTCAGCAAAAACTGATTGAGCTTCAATTCTTTCTAAATCTTCAAGCTCTTTATTGGAGAGATCAATCTGTTGCTTCGCTAGCAAGTCCTGCTCTTGATAAGAAAGTGATTTATCTAGCCAGAAGAAGTTTGGTTCAAAGAGAGTAATTTTATTAACGAGGTAATCTTCGTACCACTTGTTGGTATTCTTCAAAGCGAAGACAACGATACTTAAGATTAATAACAAGATGATAACTTCTTGGAAAAATCTCAATTGTTTTCTAAAGGCTGTTTTCTTTTTTAAATTTTCAAAATCAATTTTGAGCGACAGAATATCTTTTCTAAGTTCTTTAACAAGATTTGGCCAATCGGGATAAAGAGTGACTTCCATATGAGCAAGAATATCGTCTTCAAAAGTTCCCTTGTCTTTGGCTTCAAGGCCTAAGATAGGAGAAATCTCTTCAAACTTTAAGAAGAGGTTTTTTGAACTTACGTTACTTATCTGAAAGTTGTCATTAATCAAGTCTTCGTAAGCCGGATAAACTTTAATCATGTGATCACGAAGAACTGTAGAAATATATTTTTCAGGCAAATCGAAGAGAAATGAGATTTCTCTGACTGATCGACCTTGATGAATAAAAGAGAAAGCAATAAATTTTTCAAACAACCAATTAAGCCATGAAATCAGAGGCCCGGATTTTGCAATTTTTTTAGCATAATCAAAACGCTCACCAAGTTCTAAGTGTTCGATTTGGTCTTTAAAAAAGGATTCCCAGAATCCACTAAAGGATTCTGCATAACGACCTTCCCAGGCTATCGAGTTGATATCAAGGTCGAGCCACTTTTTAAAATGTTCGAAATCAGTTTTTGTTAACGTCATACTTTCTTAATTAGAAGCGCAATCCCTTGCCCTCCTCCAATACATGCGGATGAAATTCCGTAGCTCTTGTTAAGATGCTGCAATTGACGTGCTAGGGTCAAAGTAATTTTAATACCCGTGGCACCTAATGGATGACCTAAAGCAACTGCCCCGCCCCAAATATTGAGTCGATCAGCTGGAATTTCAAGTGCTTTACGGCAAGCAATAACTTGAGGAGCAAATGCTTCGTTAATTTCAAAAAGATCAATGTCGGAGATCTTCATTTTTTGTTTTTCAAGTAATCGTTTAATAGCAGGAACAGGCCCGATTCCCATTTTTGATGGATCAACTCCCACCACTTCGCCAGCAATAATTTCTGCAATTGGTTTAAGATTATGTTTTTTTACATAAGCTTCACTTGCGATGATCATGGCACAAGCACCATCGACAATTCCGGAGGCTGAACCAGCGGTAACAGTCCCATCTTTTTTAAAAGTTGGTTTTAGTTTCTGCATTTCTGCTAAAGAAACGTCATCTCGGAGATGCTCATCTTTAACACAATTGATTCTTTCAAATTTAACAGGGGCCAATTCTGGTTGAATGAGATTAGCCTCATAAGCTTTAATTGCTTTTTGGTGAGACTCATAGGCGTAAAGATCAGAGTCCTCTTTAGTAACAGTGAATTCCTGCGCCAGGTTTTCTGCAGTGATCCCCATCGGAAGTTGAACGTGCTTATCAAAAAGAGTATCCAAGAGAAGATCTTTTTGGGCGAGAGATCCGTATTTGGTACCGAAGCGGGCACCATATGTAAGATGAGGCGCCATCGACATATTTTCGGCACCAGCAATAAGGAGAGCTTCAGCTTCTTCTGTTCTGATAAGGCGCGCACCATCTATCAATGCCTGAATGCCAGAACCACATAAGCGGTTAATCACGATACCCGGCGTTTCCATCTTAAGGCCAGCTTTGAGACCCAGGTGGCGACCTGCATACAAAGTATCCGGAGTGGAAGGAATAACATTAGCAAAGATTACCTGATCAAGTGTCTCGGGGTTTATATTGGTCTCTTCAAGTAAGGACTTTGTAGCAATTACTGCAAGATCGACAGGAGTCATTCCGCCCAAGCTGCCGCCAAACTTTCCAAAAGGAGTTCGTTTGCCCTGAACTATGAAAACTTTTCTAGTGGTATCACCCATCATTTTTTGCCTGCCTTGTGGTGAATAGCTACATATCAGTATGATAATAAATAATGTCATGAAAGGCATTAGCTTTTAGAAAGGGAAAGGTTGTCTATGTCAGAAATATCAGAAGCAACACAAAATAGAATCCAAAATACAAAAGAAGCTATTAACAAGCGTCAGACATTCGAATTGCGAAAGCTAGGTGATAATTACGAAAAAGAAGTCGTTCAGGTTCGCGAAAAGAACGACAAAGAAGTAGCGAAAATCAAAAAAGATTACGAAGTTGTTATCAGTAAAGAAAAGAGTGAAGCAGAAGTAAAGATCTCAAAAGTCAGAAACTCATATGCAAAGAAAATCCAGGAAGAGACTCAACGATTTGAAAAACTTATGGAAGATCTCAAGCATTCACAGAGTGATCGTTTAAGTGAGACACAATTAAGTAATGAGCAACAAATTGCTAACGTTGAAACAAAACAACGTGAGTATCTTGAGAAAGCTCGCCAAAAATTTGAAGAAGAAAAGGCTAAGTTAGAAACTTAAGCCTTTAGTTGTCAGATACTCCCACGCATCAGTAATCCAGGAAGGAGAATAGATGAGCCAGAAGAACCCAGAGAATGGAATTTTCATCAACGGTAAGAAGCAAGTTATTGAGCTTCTGCAAAAAATGGATGCCGGTGATAAAGCGAGACTCCTCAAGAATTTACGTAACCGCAACCCATCTCTGGCAAAAGAGCTGACCGAATCATGTATTTCCTTTGAAAGTATTTGGGATTTAGATGAAGAGTGTCTTAAGACAGTTGTTTCACAAGTACAGCCGGCGATTCTTGGACTAGCACTCAGTTTAGTGCACGTGAAGAATCAACGTCGTGCTCTTTCTCTTATCTCAAGAGATCAGGCAATCAGGGCGTTCGATATTATGCAGAAAGATTTAACATCAAATAGGAACGAATGTTTCCGCGCTCAGCAGAAAATTCTTGAGTTAGCTATGAATCTGCACCGTAACAAAATTATTCAGTTCTACTAACCAATAAGTTTTTAAACTCGATTTCAATCTGGGATGTAAATTGATCTTCACTGATGATGGATGGGTGAACCATTCTGTTTTCAGCAACAAGATTAGATGTGTTTTGGAATCTGGAAATCATAGTCGTTGTTAATTCTAATAACCACTCAGGAGCTTTGGCGAAAACCTGCTTAAAGCTAAATGAAGAAACTTCCAAAAGCTCAACTTGGGACATGGCTATTGCTGAATAAGTGTGGGCAGAATCCTGAATCATGGCGCTTTCACCAATGATGTCTCCCTCTTTTGCCAAAAAAACCGGGATCAATCTATCTTTAGAAGACTTGAGGCAGAGAACTTCACCGCCCTTTACGATATAAAGCTTAGTTGCTTTCGCTCCTTCTTTGAAAATCAGAGAGCGATTACCGAGGCTAAGCTTTTCCATGCATAAATTCCTTTTTAATACGTCCTTCCAATAGCGTACCAAATCTTAGCCCATAAGTGGAAATAGTTAATTCTTTAACCAGGAGTCTGTGGACGATATGATAAACCAAATGGAGACCACCGCGGATGCTTTGCGAGCGTTTTTGAAGGAACGGGAAATGATCCATGAAAACATCAGGAGTGGTATCCGAGTATTTTTTAAATAGATTATCAATATCCTCGGATTTTAAACTAAGTCCATGAACATCATCCTCAATAAATTCTTTTTTCTGAAGATACATATTTCCAAGCGATGTAACTGTACCAGCGACACAAAAAAGCTCTTTGGATTGGAATTTATCAATCTCACTCCTAAAATCCAGAAAAACTTTTTGTAAGTTTTGAACAAAAAGTCCGTCTTCCAACCATTGGGTTGAACGAACAGCGCCTATCGGCATACTTATTGACTCTAAAATCTGGTAATTTTTAGTATTCACTTTTATAAGTTCTGTAGAGGCTCCACCAATATCCATAATGGTAATCAAATCAGAGTCAAACTTCGTGTCAAAAAGAATACCTTTCGTTGAAAAGTAAGCTTCGGCTTCAGAAGTAATAACAGTTACTAAAATGCCTAGTTCTTTCTCAATTCTCGCAAAAAACTCAACGGCATTTTGAGCAACACGTGCAGCTTCGGTAGCAGTAGCTATAATTTTCTCCCGAGGAATTTGGTGACGATCGCATTCTTCACCGTATGATTTCAAAGCATCATAAGTTGCTGCCATTGAATCAGCATGAAAGGCATTATTTTTATCCAGCTCCTTACCCAGGGATGTAATTTCGCTTCGCTTCGCTATTTCTTTTAGTTTCCCATGCGAAACATCAGCGATAAGCAAGAGTACGCTGTTAGATCCAATATCAATTGAAGCTCGAATATCTGTCATCATGAGTTCACCACTTTTACGAGTTCGCCAATGTTTTGAGGATTAATCAAACCCTTTTCACAAATAATTCCTGTAATGAATTGATGATCAGTGACATCAAAACTTGGATTAATCGACTGAGCTCCAGGAGGTGCCAATTGAATCCCCTTCAGTTCTGTAATTTCATTCATCGCGCGCATTTCTATCTCAATATGTTTTCCGTTCGGAATTGTAATATCGAATGAGCTGACAGGAGCAACGACATAAAAAGGAACATTATAGTGTTTTGCAACGATAGCAAGTGTAGACGTCCCAACTTTATTAGCTGTGTCGCCATTTGCGGCGATGCGGTCAGCACCAACAAAGATTGCGTCGACTTTATTGTGAGAAAGTAAATAAGACGCCGCACCTTCAACAACAATGCTGTAAGGAATGTTTTCTTTGCTTAGCTCGAATGCCGTGAGCCGAGTTCCCTGCATATACGGGCGTGTTTCATCTGCTAAAACATATTCAACTTTTCCAAGTTTATGGGCATACGAAATGACTCCCAAAGCTGTTCCTAAACTTCCACAAGCAAGAAAGCCGGTATTACAGTGGGTCATGAGGCGCCATTTTCTATCACCAACTTTTTGAATTAATTCTTTGACTCCGATCTGGGCCATCTTGGTATTTTTATCATGGCTTTCGTGAACTTGTGCGTGGCCAAATTCAACAAGTTTTTTATACACATCACTGACTGAGCGGCCTTCATTAATAAAAGTTTTCATAATTTCAAAACAGCGATTCACCTCAAAAGATAAATTAACAGCTGTGGGCCTTGCACTAATCATTTCATCACAAGCTGAGCGGCAGCTCTCAATCGTTAAATGGCTCTGAGCTTTTATCCACAATGCCATTCCATAAATAGCAGTAAAACCAATACAAGGAGCCCCTCTCACGACCATGTCTTTAATGGCGAGCGCACAAGCTTTGAGGTCATTGACTTCAACAAATGTTTCCTGCGCTGGAAGGAGTCTCTGATCAAGAAGGAGAAGTTTTTCATTCTGCCATATAATAGGATTATAACTTTGGCTCATATTTCTTCCTTTTGAATCCAATAGGCTTCGATCACTTCCTTCTTTAAAGACTTAAACTTTTTATTCTTAGGATATGAAAGAGTGAGAGATGATTTTTGTTTTGGGCTAAGTGAGCCTGTGATTTTTGAAGACTCTGTGTTTTCAAAAACCAATGAATTCAAGCTTACAATATTATTTTTAACTGCAATATTGAGAGATTGCTTCGGAGTTGTTTTGGCATCTATCGCAAAAAATGTGGAGGTTTTAGTGAGGAAGTCTGGGATTTTGCCTTGAATATCGCTTAACTCACTTCCATTTAGCTGCATTAACCATTGACCACTCTCCCAAGAACTGCCCCAGCGTCCCTCGACTTGTCCGTTTAATATTCCTGTTGTTGCTTGAAAAAGTGGGTTCATGAAAGCGTAAGTTGGCATCCAGCTGAATTTTGAAAACTTCATGTCCATGGAGTTAGATGAGTTTTTATTTGAATAGCTCACTTCAAATGAAGATTTATCATCACCAAGCTTACCTTGGTAAAATTTTTGATCAGGAGATAGACCATATCTGAAGTTTCCATCGATCAACTTATCACCCTGTATACACTGCTTATAGGAAATTGTAGTAGAGAAGTACGTGGTCGGAGTATCAGAAATAAATTGAGGTAAGGCCTTAAGAGAAAAGATAACCTGATTTAGATCCAAACCTGAAAATCCAAGCTCTTCGTTATACTGTGTGAGATTATTTTTCTTCATATCCAAAACAGAGCGCCGAAAAAAACTAGCTTCCCCTCTGGGGCTCATGAACGAGACTTCCCAGCGATTATCCACAAACCCAATTTGCCATTTTCCGGAAATTTTAGTCGCTTCATTAAGAAACATTTCTCCAGTAAAAGAAACTTTTCCAGTCACTGTTGAAAGTGCCTCAAATGATTTTTGAAACTTCAGTTCGCCTGCAGCTTCGCCTTCAAGTTTCGCGAGATAAGGGTTTTTAACTTCTTCGTAAACAAAACCGAAATAACTAAGAGGTAGTTTAGAAAACATGAGATGAACTGAAAGACCATCCTGTCCAGCCTGAAAATTCCCGTTTCCAATTTGATTTTTATCAATAAATAAATTGATATTGGAAGTAATCGCTAGAGTTGCAGGTGAAAATGAAGAAACCCCTTTAATGACCAAGTCCTCAATTTGAAACTTATCATTACTTTCTTTAGTTCTAAAATCACCACGATAATTTAATTTCCATTCTTTTGGCTGAGGAGTCACATCGCCAAAAAGCCATAGATTTGATGAATACTTTGTCTCGTTGTGATTAATTTCAATAGGTATATTTAATTCAAAGGCAGAATTTTTACCATATTGGAACTCACGCACCAAAAGTTTTGAAACCGTAAAATACCTGCGCGCATTATGGATATCCCTTATAGATATATCTTTTGCTCTTAGTGTGAACTTCGCATCTGTTAAGTAGTCTGGAAGTTCAACTTTTATAAGTTTAGTTCCTTTCGTTAAGGAAGAACTTTTGTCTTTAAAAACCTGCGTATCTTCATGATCGATGAAGATATCAAGACGAGTTAAATTTAAGTGAGCGTTTCCGCGATTAAATAGAAGCAACCACCAAGGAACTTTCAACTCAACTTCTCCGATACTTCCGAGGAGCTTTTCATCTCTTCTTAGATGAATGTCCTGAAGAGTTAAATTAAAGTCCAGTGAGAATCGGTAGGAAACTTTTCCAACGTTTAATTTTGCGCCCGGGTAATTTTTTTGAACCTGCTCTGTCATGAGCGCAATGAAAGTCTCAGGTTTTAACTTAGAATAAGCATTAAAAAGAAGCCCACCTATGATGATGAAAAGCCCGATCCAGAGAAGTCCTATAACTTTGAGAGAAATGCGCATTTTTATCCTATTTAAACCTTCTGCAGGGGAGCAAACTTAACCATAAACTTTTTTCTGATGCCATCGCGAAACTGAATGGTGACTTTTTCATCCTGACCCAGTCCTTCTGAATCTAATACTGTCCCCTCTCCATACAGAGCGTGGATAATTTTACTTCCTGATGGATAATTTTGAGCGGTACTGACGGGACGTTTAGTTTGATACACAGTTTCTCTGTAGAATATAGTGTCATCTGCCTGAGCAGCAACTGATTGATCAAAATCATCATAAGTCTGCTGACTATCAAATTGGGCTCGCTTGGAGCCTGTCTGATAAAATTCCCATTTGTAGTATTTATCAGGAATTTCGTGCAAAAACTGGCTGGGCCCATTAAATTTGATACTTCCCCACAATAATCTTCCTTGTGCGAAAGTAATTGTTAATTGTTTCATCGCTCTGGTCATCGCCACATAGAAAAGCCTGCGCTCCTCTTCAATCGCCACAGGACCAAGCTCGAGACTTCTGTAAGAAGGGAAAATATTTTCTTCAATTCCTATGAGAAAGACGTAAGGGTACTCAAGTCCTTTAGAACCATGAACAGTCATGAGAGAGACCTGGTCTGTTGATCCATCCTCCGAAACTGTCGTATCAAGTGTTATCGCCTCTAAAAACTTCGTTAGGTTTGGCTCCTCTTCCGAATCTTCAAATTGCTTAATAGCGCTCATTAATTCTTCAAGATTTTCCAGACGTGCAGCACCTTCGTAACTTTTATCTGCTTTTAGAACTTCGTAATAACCAGATTCATTTAATAATTTCTCATAGCTGAAGCTTGGGGAATTATTTTGAACTTCAAGTATTTGAACTTCCTGCACAAGTTGCACGAGTTGATTGACCGCACTCTGGACTTTACCGGATAAAGCGAGATGTTTAAAATCAGATGGTGATTCTGAGATTTTTTCAGCAAGTTCAAAAAGAGAGACTTGTAATCTCACAGCTTCGTCTTCAAGCTTTCTGAGTGATGTTGCTCCGACTCCGCGAGCAGGCGTATTGATAATTCTAGTGAACGCTAGTGAATCTTTCTTATTCACAACAACGCGCACATAAGAAATCATGTCCTTGATCTCTTTACGATCATAGAACTTGATCCCAGCGACAACTCTGTAGGGAAACTTTTCTTTTCTAAGGGCATCTTCAATCGTTCTTGAGTGAGCGTTATTACGATAAAAAACAGCAACGTCTTTTAAAGAGACTCCAGCTTGATGAAGTTTTTTGATTTCAATTCCAACGTACTCAGCCTCAGCTCTGTCATCACGACATTCAACGATTCTTATCTCTTCACCTTCATCATTATCAGTCCACATCTGCTTACCCTTTCGGGCAACGTTGCGGGAAATGACATCAGAGGCAGCTTCAATAATTTTTTTTGATGAACGGTAATTCTGCTCAAGTTTAATGAGCTTTGCTTCTGGAAAAACATTTTCGTATTCAAGAATGTTTCGAATATCGGCTCCACGCCATGAATAGATAGATTGATCTTCATCACCCACAACGCAAATATTGCGAGTCATATGGCTGAGCTGAAGGATAAGATCGAACTGAGCGCGGTTGGTATCCTGATACTCATCCACTAAAACATATTTAAACTTATTTTGGTATTTCTGAAGAACTTCAGGAAAAGATTTAAATAGATTAAGAACTCCCGTAATTAACCCACCAAAATCAACAGCGTTACTGCGATGAAGTTCAGCTTCGTATTCAAGAAAGATATCAAAGAGTCTTTTATCCTCTGCGTACTTTTCTACTTCCTCATTCCGGGTAAGTCCTATGTAGTACCCAAGATTTTTTAATCCATCTATGAACGCAGCAACAGTATAAGGTGATAATTCTTTTTGATTAATTCCACGTTTATTTAAAATCGCCTTAATGATCGACTGCGATTCACCGTCATCATAAATGGTAAAGTTTTTGCTTAATCCAAGGTAAGTCGCTTCCATCCTGAGTACGCGGGCACAAAATGAATGGAACGTAGTTACATTCAGGGCACCAATGTTGATGCTGGTATTTACCGCCAGTCGCTCTCTCATTTCTCGCGCTGCTTTGTTGGAAAAAGTTACAGCTAGAATTTGGAAAGGACTGATGTTTTTTTCTTCAAGAAGATACTGGATCCTCGCAACAAGAGTTCTTGTCTTGCCTGATCCGGCACCAGCAAGAATCATCACAGGACCGTCAGTCATGAGAACGGCCTGTCTCTGTGATTCGTTCAAGAAGTTTAAATTCATTATTCTACCGTTACTGATTTAGCGAGGTTTCTTGGTTTATCAATATCCGTGCCTTTAAGTTTTGCAATATGATAAGCGAGGAACTGGAGGGCGGCGTTTACATAAAGAGGTCCAAGATTAGGAAGACCTTCAAAGTTGAGAGGGATATAAGCATCTGAAAGATGCTCGATCTCTGGACTATCAGACGGTCCGACGACAACAATAATCGCACGACGAGCTTTTACTTCTTCAACATTGGATATAGTTTTTTCTAAAAGTTCAGGTCCTACGATAGCAATATTCACCATATTTTCATCGATCAAAGCAATAGGTCCGTGTTTCAATTCACCTGCAGCATATCCTTCAGCGTGAACGTATGCGATTTCTTTTAATTTCAGAGCACCCTCAAAAGCAATAGGGAAATACTTCCCGCGACCAGTAAAGATGAATCCTTTTTTAGTATAAATTTTTTCTGCAACATGTTTGATAGAATCTGAGCTTGCACAAAGTTCGGCTACTCTGTTTGAAAGAAGCTGGATTTCAGTAAAGAGTTTTGGATCATCTAAACTTCCATCCATTGCACGGCTCATTAAGAAGCCTGTGAGTGCCTGGAGGGTGAAGGCTTTCGTTGAAGCTACACCGATCTCTATCCCCGCATGAATGAGAAAGTTTTTATCTGCATTTCTAAAAAGAGTTGATCCTTCAACGTTTACAATTGAATAGGTTGGAATACCTTTCTCTTTGCAGAGTTCCTGACAAGCGAGGGTATCGGCTGTTTCACCTGATTGAGAAATAAAGAGTCCGATCTCACCTTTATTTAGAATTGGATTTTTGTAGCGAAATTCAGAAGCAATATCGACCGATGCTTTTTGACGATTAATTTGTTCAAGGAAATTTTTGATAACAAGTCCGGCATGCCAGGCAGTTCCGCACGCAGTTAAATGCCAGCCATCAGGTTTAAAACCTTTGAGTTCATCGAGAACCTTACGACCATCGTTTTTAATATAGAAGGCAGCTAGCTTATCAATTAATGCTGGTTGTTCGTGAATTTCTTTGAGCATGTAATGCTCGTATGGGCCTTTGCTCGTTGTGTCCATGGACATGGAATTGGTTTGAAACTTGAATCGAGTTGAAGGAGTGAGATCAAGTTCATAAAAGTTTATTTTAACTTCACTTGCCGTAACGGTGCTTTCACAAATGACTTTATCCTGAGGAAAATAAATCCTTGGTGCAAATCCCACTAGAGCAAAGGGATCAGATGAAACAAATGCCTCTCGGGTATCTTTATTTTCACCAACAACTAATGGTGCTGATCTTTTTAAGCAGAAAATTTTGTCCGTTGCTTTTTCCATGATTACAAAAGCAGAGTTACCAGTGATGGTTGAAAATGCTTTTGAAATAGACTGAAGAGTGTTGTTCGTTTGCTGAAAGAACTTTGTTAATAAAACTAAAAAAACTTCAGAATCTGTTTGAGATTTAAATTGAAAGCCTTCCGCTTGAAGTTCTTTTTTTAAAACACCCGCATTTTCGATAATACCATTATGAACGACTGCAAAAATTTCGTTGCCATGAGGGTGAGCATTATCCGTTGTAACTGCTCCGTGAGTTGCCCAACGAGTGTGGCCGATTCCAGTTGTTGAGAAAGGTTTTTCGGTAGCTATCAGCTCTTTGAGGTTATCGAGCTTTCCTTCTTTTTTCAGAATTTGTAATTCATTATTTATTCTGAGACAGATTCCTGCTGAATCGTAGCCACGATATTCTAGGCGAGAGAGGCCTTCGATAATTGGGCCCACTGAATTGTTTGGACCAGAATAGCCCACGATTCCGCACATAAGATCTCCAAAATGAGAGTGAAGTTAGGGCTAAAATCTAACATTTTGGGGGGGAACTTACTAGGTTTACGCAAAGCTCCTAGGTCTTTTTCGTTTTCAAAAAGCGGCTGGCCGCGCCCTCTGTGGTAACTTGTTGTGAACGGGCAATACCAAAGCCCTTATCTGGGACATTTTTAGTAATAGTTGACCCGGCAGCTATGAATGCGTCAGAGCCAATTGTAATCGGCGCAATCATCTGACAGTCAGAACCGATGAATGTATTTTTCCCAATGACCGTTTTATGTTTGTTAGCACCGTCATAGTTGCACGTGATAAAGCCGCATCCAATATTTGAATTTTCGCCAATTTCCGCGTCGCCGACATAACTTAAATGAGAGACCTTAACTCCTTTTGCGAGCTTGGATTTTTTTACTTCTACGAAATTACCAATTTTTGATTCTCTTCCAATATCGGCACCAGGACGAAGGCGCGCCATTGGGCCAATAGTTACATCTTCATGCACCATAGCCTCTTCCAGATAGCTATTCGCCAGTATCTCTGAATCATTTTGAACAACGCTATTTTTTATAAACGCACCAGATTCCAATACAACTCTGTCGCCGATAACCGTTTTACCTAAAAGAGTGACGTTGGGATAAACGACGGAACCAACTCCAATTTTTACCTCATGGTCAATATGAACTGATTGTGGATTTAAAAATTCAACCCCATCAAGCATCAACTGTTTAACTTTTCGAGCACGCAGGAGACCAGTTACTTCTGCTAATTGTTCCATTGTATTAATCCCCAAGAAGGGGATTTCAGAGGGAAACTTCACTGCTTTTACAGCGAATTTGTCCTGAAACAAATCAGTGAGATAAAATTCACCGGACTTATTTTTATTATCAATGGATCCCAAAATCTCTTTTACATGTTTCGTTTTAAGAATATAAAAGCCAGAATTGACTTCAGTGATAGCTCGCTCACTGTCAGATGCATCTTTTTCTTCAACGATATGAAATCCCTTCGCACCTTGAACAATTCTTCCGTACCCCTTAGGTTCGTGGGCCTCAAAAGTGGCGGCAACTCCTAGCAACTCAGGGTGAGCTTTTAGCACTGAAAAAAGTTTTGAGAATTCAGAAGATTGAATCATAGGTGTGTCTGCACATGCGACCATTGTGTATTCGTAGTTCCAAAAGTGAGGAAGATCGTTGAAACATGCTTTCAAAGCATCTGCCGTTCCATTTTGTTCTCGTTGCCACGCAGTCTTAAGCTGATTTTTTGCAGGATGAGCAGCTAGCCAAGCCTCAAGTAGTTCTTTTTTATGCCCTACAACTAAACCAATCTCTGCTTTAAGAGAAGAAGCTGCTGCGAAATCTAAAGATGCATCTACGACGTAATCTAAGAGACATCTTCCAGCTGTTTTTGCGAGGGCCTTGGGAGTATCGATTTTCATCCGAGTCCCCTTTCCAGCTGCAAGAATTACTAAACCAATTGAGTCACTCATATAACCAAGCCTTTTTATATAGAATTTCAAGCTGTTGATTTAAAGTAAATTTAAATGAAATCACCTCTATAAACGTAGCAATTGAATTGCATATTCGATGAAGAAATTTCAAATATTTCTTTATTTTACATCAAATACCTTTAAAGCGCCCCTGTAAATATCCCGAACTAGCTTTTGTAACTTATGTTCACGGAAGAGACATACGCTAGAGGAGAAAAAGTATGGTAACGAATTATGAGGGCGACGCGATTGAATTCAAGGAAACGCTCCCTCTCCTGCCAGTTCGAGATCTTGTAGTTTACCCATTTATGATTTTGCCACTTTTCGTAGGCCGCGAGACTTCTATCAAAGCAGTCGAAGAAGCATTAAACAACACAGACAGACTGATTCTCCTTGCTTCACAGAAGGACATCACCGCTGAATCACCAACACCATCAGAAATTTATGAGATGGGAACTGTTGCAATGATTATGAGAATGAGAAAGCTTCCAGATGGAAGAATTAAAATTCTTATTCAAGGTTTAGCAAAAGCTCGTATTAAAGAGTTCGTTGCTACTGAACCATACTATCAAGTTAAAGTTGAAAAAGTTGAATCTCAGCAGATGACAGCAACTCCTTCAACTGTTGAAGCTCTTGCTCGCACAGTAAAAGAAAATCTAGAAAAAGTTATTTCTCTTGGGAAAGTTCTTTCACCGGATATTTTGATGGTCCTTGAAGATATTCAAGACCCTGGTCGTTTGGCAGATCTTGTTGCTTCAAATCTTAACTTGAAAGTTTCTGATGCCCAAAAAGTTTTAGAGATTCTTGATCCAGTTGAAAGACTAGGTCATATCAATCAAGTTTTGATTGTTGAGCTAGAAGTGCTTGCTCAACAGGCAAAATTTAAAACCCGTAATAAAGATGATCTTGCTAAAAACCAGAAAGAATTCTTTCTACGTGAGCAAATCAAGGCAATGAAACAGGAATTGAGTGACGATTCATCAGATAAAAATGATGAGTTCACAGAAATTCGAGAAAAACTTATGGCGAAGAATCTTCCAGCAGAAGCTGAGAAAGAGACGCTTAAGCAGCTTGGTCGCCTGGAAAGAATGCACCCAGATTCATCTGAAGCAAGCATCCTTAGAAGCTACCTCGAATGGTGTGTGGATCTTCCATGGTCCGAGGAATCAAAAGAAGTGACAGATCTTCAATACGCAAAAGACGTATTAGATGAAGATCACTTTGATCTTGAAAAAGTTAAAGAGCGCATTCTTGAATACCTTGCTGTTCGTTCACTTAAAGGTGGCGCAGCGAAGGGTCCAATTTTATGTTTCTCTGGACCGCCAGGTGTCGGTAAGACCTCTCTGGGTAAATCAATTGCGAAAGCTACCGGCCGTGAATTCGTAAGAATTTCTCTCGGTGGTGTGAAAGATGAATCGGAAATCCGTGGTCACCGTCGTACATATGTAGGAGCGATGCCAGGAAGATTCATTCAGGCCATGAAACAATGTAAAACTATCAATCCAATTATTCTTCTCGATGAGATTGATAAACTTGGATCTGATTTCAAAGGTGATCCAGCTTCAGCGATGCTTGAAGTTCTAGATCCTGAACAAAACTGTACTTTCAGAGATAACTACCTGAACCTAAACTATGATCTTTCAAAAATCATGTTTATTGCTACAGCAAACGTTCTTGATCAAATTCCAGGTCCACTTCGTGACCGTATGGAAATCATCAATCTTGCTGGTTACACACAAGAAGAAAAAGTACAAATCTCTAAGAAATACCTCATTCCAAAACAAATGGATGAGCATGGAATCACTGATGAACACATTGAATTCCACGATGAAGGTGTTGAATCTGTTATCTCTGGTTACACCAGAGAAGCTGGTCTAAGAAATCTGGAAAGACAAGTGGGCGCGCTTTGTAGAAAAGTAGCGAAAAAAATCGCTTCTGGTCATCATGCAAAAACCCACATCTTCACTGCCACTGTAGAAGAACTTCTCGGTCCTCCTCTTTATTCGAGAGAAGACCAGAGTGAGTACGACGAAGTTGGTGTTGCAACAGGACTTGCCTGGACTGCAGCAGGTGGAGAAATACTTCATATTGAAGCCACAAAGATGAAAGGTCGTGGAATTACGCTGACCGGTCAACTTGGTGATGTTATGAAAGAATCAGCCCACGCAGCTCTTGGATTCATTCGTAGTCATGCAGCTGAACTCGGTATTGACGAAAAAGTTTTCGAAGAGAATGAGATTCATATTCACCTTCCTGCTGGTGCTATTCCGAAAGACGGCCCATCTGCAGGTATAACTCTAGCAACGGTTATCGTTTCTCTTTTAACTGATTCATATATCAGTCGAGATATTGCGATGACTGGTGAGATCACTCTGACTGGTAAAGTGTTGCCTGTTGGTGGGATTAAAGAGAAAGCTCTTGCAGCGATGAGAGCAGGAATTGAAACAATCATCATTCCTTGGAAAAACCAGAAAGATCTTTTGGAAATTCCAGCTCAGTATCGTAAAAAAATTAACTTCATTCCAGTGAAGAATATCGAAGAAGTTCTTTCCATCGCTTTAGTAGACTGGAAAGGTCAACTTGACCTTGATCAGACTAAACGCAAGGAAGAAAAGCAAAAGAGACCCCGACCAAAAACAAATCAAGTCGCAGCTTAAAAGAAAGGCTCCCGAAAAGGAGCCTTTCTCTTTTCAAGTCCAGTAAATTTGATATCCTGATCTGTATGAATCAAAAATCAGATATGAAAGTAGTAATCGTTGATGACTCTGATTTCTCCCGAAGTATTATCCGCAAGATGCTAACTGAAGAAGGAATCAATGTTGTCGGTGAGGCCAATAGTGCTGAAGCTGCTCTTTTAGTAATCAAAGAAAAGAGCCCAAACATAGTGATTACAGATATCGTTATGCCAGAAATCAGCGGTATCGAGTTAACAGAAAAAATAAATCAAAATTTTGAAAATATCTCAGTCATCGTTATCTCATCACTTTCACAGGAACATATCGTTTTAGAGGCAATTGGTGCTGGTGCAAGTGATTTTATAGCGAAGCCTATTCAGAAACAGCAGTTGATAGACTCTTTGGAGAAAATCATATCAACAAAATAAACTAAGCGGAGTAACATGGAAGTTTCAAAGCCTGTCGAATTAGTAAGAATATCAGAAATTAAGATCCTTCAAAATGTACGGTTGATACATAGACTTGACCTTAATCCAATTCATTCTAAAGATAATTTAAGAGTTCAATTTGAGATATCAGGTGAGATCAGAGGGAATGTAACTTGTTACCTTTGCCTTGATGGACACGAACTTTCAGCAACTGACCGGAATTATATTTTTCCACTTTTTGTTGAATCTATGAATATCTTAATTGGTCGCCAGATTTCTTTAGATGAGGATTTAAGCCATTTTAAAATTAACCTCTCATCTCCAAAGCTAAGTATGATTTCCAAGGAACTCAATACTTCACTCAGATCAATGACTCAAAAATATAATCTTCTGCTTGAAGAGAATAATTTTAATGTTCTAACAGAATATAACCTCGAAGCTTTTAACTAGGAGCTTTATGATCAAGACAACACTTTCTATCGCTGGCTTACTTATTGGGTTTATTCTTCTCATGTCAATAACAGTCAACGACAGACCTCTTTTCTCACATGTCTATGACCTCATTTCGCCTGCGACAAAAGCTGCTCAAAATAAGACAGAAGAATTCTTTGCACAATCGTTAGCGGGCACTCAAGCTTACTCAAAAAAAATATTTGATAACTCTGTCCCAAAGGTTAAAGATTCAGTTAAATCAAAACTTTCAGCAAATAAAAAGATTGGTGGAGAACCAGAAGAAAAGATTACGTTGGAAGAAAAACAAGAGCTCGATCAACTCATCAAAAATCATTAAAAAAGGCTCCTTTTTTAATTACTGTCTGGTGGTGCCTTTTTTACTGTTCGGCTTAGGCGTGGCCACTTTCACAATCTTTTCTCTATTTTCGCTCATGGCAGGACAATCAGTCTCGACCTCAGTAGCAAATGAAGTTGAAACAATACAAAAACAAACGACAAAAAGAAGTACTTTCATAAATCCCCCCGGACTATAAGTTATTAACTAACTACATCCAAGATACGTGCCATTAGTATTGATTCTAAATGATGGAATTCAGGTGTGAATAATGGAGGAAGTGTTGATAGTTTTTTCAGGGCGTCTAAACAATAGACAGCGGAGGAAATTAAGTCCTCCGCTGAATGAATTTTATGATTAATTGTTACTGGATTGAAACGCCACGGTTGCGCTTGGACTTAGGCTTTAGTGAAGCCAGGTTGGCCTTAGGATTGTTTCTTTCGTTTGCTTCTCTCATCATCGGACAATCAGTTGATGTCTCAGCTGAGAAACCTATATTCGCTAGAAACGATGTCATTAATAAGCAGATCAATAATTTTTTCATTTACTACCCCCGTAGAATTGAATTCTTTGTTTATTTGTAAGCAACACATGTGCCAATCGGCTGGGATTTCAAGTAACGAATATCAGGTTTTGGAGTGTAAAGGGTTTAGGCAGTGAATTATTAGTGTTTAAAGTTTAGGCAGTTAAAATAAAAAAGGGAGCTCAAGGCTCCCCTTTTGTGTGAAAAATTTTTGAGCTTATTGAGCTGATGTAGAACCTTTCTTACCTTTGTTTCGCTTTAAGGCTACACTGCTATCTTTAATGTTCAGTCTGTCGGCCTCAAGCTGAGTATGCTTGCAAACTTCAAAATCAGGACATCTTCCTGTTTTGCAGCATTTGCTGTTATCTCCGCCTACCGGATCTCTATCCTGACCGAGCATAGGTATGTTTGGAAAAGCCTGCGCACAAACCTGCGCACTTAAAGTGAGTGTGAACAAAATAATTAAAGACTTCATATATCCTCCTGTTTACAGATTCAGATTGACGCCAGCAGGCTTCACTATTGTTAAAAGATTCTGAAAAGCTTGAGTTACCTGAAGCGCCATCTTATGACCTGCACTTGATTCCACTTTTTTGATTTCCCCGTAATTGTCGTAAGCAACGTTAATTTTGCCGACTTTTTCCATTTCGATCTCAACTGGCTTACCAAGGGCATTATACTTGAAAGCAAGTACGCGGCGTGAAGAAGCTGATTCTTGATCAACCATTTTTGAGATTTTACCTTTGCTATCATAGATCAGGAAAACTGTTTTGCCCTGATTGTTAGCAGCTTTTACAAGATTACCTTTAGGGTCGTACTCGAAATCTGTTGTCCCTTCGTTGTTAACAACCTTCTTGATTTTATTGATCTTGTCGTCGTATTCGATATTAACGAAGTCACCCTTTGTGGATGATTTCTTAGTTAAAAGACCATCCTTATTATACTCAAAGTTTGTCACGTGGTTACCACGGGCAATTTTCATAGGAAGTGAATGGTCACCAAAAATTGTATCAGTTTTGATGCCATTAATTTCTGTCAAAATTCTATAAGTGTAGCGTGAACCATCTGCTGTCGTTTTAATTTCGTACTCATAACGGTTGGCAACTGGCTTACCATCAAAGCCTGGCTTAGCGACAATTGTCCAATAATGATCATCTGGGTTCTTAGGGTCTGAGCCATATTGATATTTAGTATCCTCACCATTACGGTCTAGAACTTCAGTCACAAAAAAAGTTTTTGGATCATAGACGATTTTTAATTTCGTCTTGTCTTCATAACTAATTGATGAAAGGTTGTGGGATTTATCATAACCATATTCATATACGTTATCACCAACGTCTTTTGAAGAAACAAGATCTGTATCCTGGTATTTATAAAGAGTCTTCTTATCACCAGCTGACCAAATCTCTTTAGCTAAACCATCTGGGTACCAAGAAAAGAAAATCTGTTTTGCCTGAGAATCTTTAATTGAATCAAGATTTCCATTCTTATAATTGAAGCCTACAAAATAACCTGATTTATCAGAAATTTTAGTTAATTGACCTTCGATATTGAAGAAGTCTTGTTTTCCATCGCTGTGACTACGACGAAAACCTTCTTTCGTAATATGAAGTTCCTGAGGGCCACGATCATTTGAATACAATACTGTTCCAGGAGCTACGGTTGCTTGGACACCAAAATTCAAAGCGTATGTGTGGCGAAGTTCAGCGTTGTTAGCAAGCTTATTGATAAGTTCTGAGGCAGACTTATCAGAGAGAGCTGTCTTCTTTTTCATTTCGTTTACAATTTTAGTCGAAGCTGCAACAGCATCAATTGGGGTTTTTGGAGTGAATCGAGTTTTTGCACCTGAACCATGTTCATGAATGACAATCGACCCATCCGCCGATAGCTCAAGTCTTGTTTCAAATTCACTACCCCATCCAAATCCAAACCAACCGACTTCAGTTGATTTTGAGTTATAAGTTCTCGTGATTTCTAGTTTTTTACCACCGCCAGGAACGACAATATCAGTATAGGAAATGTAAAAATTCCCGTTCTTTAAATTCACCCCGGCGGATGCCATTGAAGCCATCATAATGGCAACAAGTGCTAGAGTGAGTCCTTTCAAAAACTTCATAAATCCACCTTTTACAGAAATAATGTCCATTCTCACTATCGGTTAAAATACGTCTAAACTTTAATATCAATGATCTTTAAAATGACGAACATCCCCAGCGAAACCATCCCCACAATCACGATTAAGGCGACCACTCCAAGTACAGTTCCAAATAGCATTGGAAAGTAATCAGGATCACCTGTTCCAAACATCAACATCATTAGGAAGGGCATGGCGCCAATAATGTAGGCCTGAATTTTACCGGAAGCTACATAGGTGTCGATTTTTAATTGAAGGCGAACTCGTTCACGAATAACTAAAACAATAGTGTCAAAAACTTCGGCAAGATTACCACCGGTTTCGCGTAAAATATTGACACTTGTGACGAACATTTCATTATCTTCTGTATACAGTCTTTTCTTTAGGTTCTCGAGGGCCTCATCTAGTGGAACACCGATCTTGGCCTGTTGAAGAACAAGATTAAACTCCTGGCTCACCGGGGCAGGCATTTCATCAACAACCATTCCGATTGCTTGTGGCATTGTGAGACCAGCTCTCAGACCATTGGCGAGAAGATTCAAGGCATCTACCATTTGAACTTGATATTCTTTTTTTCTTTTGTTTTCAAAGAAATCCACAATTGGCTTTGGGGCTTTCCAGCCCACAAACAAAACAGCAATTCCAAGAACACTCGCTAAAACTATGTTTCCTAAAAATGCGATTATGCAAAAGGTGAGAATCCCCATTCCAAAAGACATGAACAAGAGCGCCCAAGTTATTTTATGAGGCTCAACTTCAATAAACATGATCTCGAATTTTTTGAGAATATAATCTCTCGTTCCATAGGTTTGATCATCGATCCATGAAAAGAGTTTTACACTGTTGACATAGGTGTAAACAAAAACTGCGGTACCAATAACAATCAAAATGCCTTTTGCACCCAAAATATCAAGGATGATACTCACTTCTTTTTTGGGCTGAGCGCGAGTCTGGCCAAATGCTAAAGATGAGATTATTAATGTGGCCAAAGATAGTATTAATTTATTCATCATGTTCTGTTGATAAAAAGTCCGCGAGGAACTTTGTATCCCTTCTTTTCAAGGGTCTCGATAAATTTTGGAATAAATCCGGTTGCCATAAATTTACCGATGATTTTTCCGTCTTTGCCCATACCTTCTTGTTTGAAAACAAAAATATCCTGCAAAGTTACAACTTCCCCTTGGAGTCCACCGATTTCTGTTATGTAGAGAACTTTACGTGAACCATCATCGAGACGAGATTGTTGAATAATCATGTGAACAGCTGAAGCGATCATTTCCTTAATCGCTTTTTGTGGAAGCCCGGCACCTGCGTATTGAACAAGTGTTTCCAAACGGCTGATCGCATCTCTTGGTGTGTTTGAGTGAACAGTAGTCATTGAACCATCGTGACCTGTGTTCATGGCCTGTAACATATCTAAGGTTTCCCCACCTCGACACTCACCTACGACAATTCGGTCTGGACGCATACGAAGTGTTTGCTTAACCAGGCATCGAATATCAATTTCACCATCTCCTTCAAGTGACGGTGGACGTGTTTCAAGACGAACAACGTGATCCTGAGGAAAGTTCAATTCAGCTGAATCCTCGCATGTAATAATTCGTTCATTTGATTGGATGAATCCACCCAACATATTGATTAAGGTTGTTTTACCTGAACCGGTACCACCAGAAACAACAAGGTTTCTATGCGCCTCAACTGAAATACGTAGAAAGTCGGCCATCTCTTCTGTCATAGATCCAAACTTTACGAGCGATTTATAATCGAGACGTTTATCTGGAAATTTTCGAATCGTGATACAACATCCGTCAATTGCACATGGAGGAATGATAGCGTGAACACGCGACCCGTCTGGTAATCGAGCATCAACGTAAGGAGTCTTCTCATCAATACGACGACCAATTGGAGCAACGATTCGTTCAATAACGTTCATAACCTGGCGATCATTTGTGAACGTAATTTCTGACTTTTTAACTTTACCACTTTGCTCGTAGTAAATCTTTTTGGGTCCTACGACCATGATTTCTGAAATTGACTTATCCGCAAGCATGTCTTCCAGTGGACCAAGTCCTAGGGCCTCATCGAGAATCTCTTTAACAATTCTGTTCATATCATCACGAGTAGGAAGAATGTTTTTGGTATCTTCTTTCCCCAATAACTCGACGACCATTTTTTTTGTTTGCTCTCTTAAAATGATTTTTGCTTTAGGATCGTTTTCATCCTGCTTTTTCAGATCCATTTCTTCAACGAGAGCTTTATGAATACGACTTTTTAATTCAGTCCATTGATCTTTCTTTTTTTCATCAGTTGGCGCTTCTGCGGACTTTCCTCCGTTTTGAGAAGCTGCGCTATCTTGAGGCTTACTTAATTTTTCAAGCGTTTTGAGAACGTTCTTTTGAATAAGTTTTCGAGCACAATCCGTTACACCAGACCCAAAAGGAGAACCTTTAGCACCAATCATTACTGGTGTTGATCTTGAAAGAGCAGCTATACAACTCGCATCATCACGTGGGATCGCGTGGAATACCGGCTTACCAATTTGTTTGCCTATAACATCAGGGCTTACGGGGTGACCGTTAACAGCTTGATTCACGAGAATTTGAATCATATCTTTGGGAAAGAGTAATGTAACAAGATCTGTATACATTCGCTTACACTGGTTCACGGCCAACAAATCTGGTGAAGCGACAATAAAAATGAGAGTCGAAAACTCCATCGCCTTCAAGGCAAGAGGACTTAACTCGCTTCCTGCATCGATAATTGTTAAAGGATAAATATTAACGATAGCCTTTAAAGCTTTTCCTAATCCTTCTTCATTTATCTGGTTGGCAGCAATCGGTTCGGTGGGCATTCCAATAAAAGAAATTCCAGCTTTGTGATCGGCAGTAAATAATTGAATAGAGCGTGGGTCGATTGCGCCTGAAAACTCAGATAACTCTTTAAGATTTTTTTTTGATTTTAGACCTGTTATTATATTCTGATCACCACAGGCCTTCTGATCGAAATCTAAGAGTAAAGTTTTAGCGCGAAGTTCACCTGCATAGGCAATAGCGAGGTTAGCAGCCACTTGCGATTTGCCGACTCCACCTTTACCACCAATAATGCTAATTATGTGTCCGGCCATACTATTCTCTTCTCCGGAATTTTCTTCTAATTTCTTCCGTTCCTGCCGAGGCAGATTCAATAATTTCCGGAGTTACAAAAATCACGTACTGACTTTTATTTGTGGTGTAACTTTTTGAACGATATAATCTGAAAAGTGGAGAACCTGCACCACCACCTTGTCCTTGTGAAGGTTGCTGAGGAGCAGGATCATTTCCAGTGTTATCATAGTCAGTAACAGATGAGTTCTGAACTACGCCACCAATAGCAGCCGACTCTTTAGATTTCAGAATTACATTCGTACTGATAGAGTTTTCTGTTGTGATAGGAGCAGCTTGCCCAGAAGGAACTGAAACATTCACCTTAATATTAATTCCTAATTCGATCTTTTCCTGCTCCAAAACTTTTGGTTTCACATCAAGAGTTAAACCGACTGTTGCTTTATCGGCTTTAGTGAACTCTCCTGTACCCAGGGCATAAGGAATAGTTGTATTTTTTACGATCGTACCACCCTGCTCAAAACCATCACGCACGATAACCATTCCGGACTGAATGGTACGCGCGTAGCCAGCACTTTTAGCTGCATTCAACTTCGGAAATAAGTTTGAAATAGTCGCACTCAGTGATCCATCAGATCCTCGGCCGGTGAGATTTCCATCTGCAGTCTGACCAAATTGAATCTGACTTCCATCCTCACCCATGAGAGGAGCCCATTTAAAGGCAAAAACCTTGTTGTAACTTTTAGAAAGCTCGACGAATTGAGATGTAATCTTCACCATCTTGGGAGCGGGCTGAGGCTCTTTCTTTTCGTTAACTGCGATAAAATCGATAATGTCATCCGAGTTGGCCGTTGCATATCTAGTGCTATTAGCTGATAGATTCACAATTTTTGGGGGCAAGTAAGCTTTAGCAATTGTTACTGCTAGACCTTTTTTTTCTTTGTTGCTAACGACACCCTCAAGCCAGAAAACTTTGTTCACAACACGAACAGTAACATCTTTTAAATTGTTTTTAGCGAGCTCGTCACTCATTTTGCGAGCGATGACTCTTTGAGTTTGAGGAGATAACTCGATTAACGTGAGGACATCAGGATAACTTGCCAGCACTTGAGAAACTCGTCCGATATCGTCCGGAACGACTATTTCTCCACCAACAAAAACTTTTCCACCTTTAATCCCAATCTCAAGTCCCTCTACATCACCAATCAACTCTCTTAATTCAGAGACAGTGTTTGATTTTCCGGTAGCGGTAACGACGACAGTGTACTGCAAACGGATGTCCCCAAGGTTGTCGCGGATAAGAACTGTCGTTCTACCGGGCTTAAGACCTTTAAAAATGATTTCTTTTTTTTGAGGTACCAGAATTAGGCGGAGAAGCTGATCGTTACCGATTGACATTTTGGTGCTGTAGTCGAATTCAAGTTTTTCAACAACATCAATACCCATCGCAACTTCGAGATCTTTATTAGTGACTGGCCCGGCAGTTGAAGACGAAGTGGCTGCTGGATCCTGAGCGAAGCCAGAATTTAAGTAGAAGAGTGAAAGAAAGATCATGAATAATCTAACGACCACCCGCACCTGTCCTTTTTGTTTCTTTCGCCATTTGTTCTGCAAAGTATGTTTTTGCCTCAGCTGCATCTTCGCCTAGGACATCATAAAGTCTTGTTGCGCTGATTCTTTCAATCGTTTTATCGTCATTGTTTCTAAGTGAAAGATAAATTCCATTTCCGGCTGAAACTAGAAAAACCATTTTTTGTACTTCAAATGGAGTGAGTTCGAGAGTCACAGTATTGTAGTTTGTATAAGAATTTAATTTCATCTGACGAGTTTCGTTACCACCACTTTTAATGTTAATGATAGGTACTGAGTTCGTAACGAATAAACCTGTAGAAAGTATGAGAACATCTTGAAGAACTGTTTTAACTTTTAGTCTTTCTTTTTTTCCTGCGGCGTAATCAACAAGAGCGAGAATATCAACGCGATCTCCTGGTTTTAAGAGTCGCGATACAGATTGACCTTCTGTCACTTGAATTGAAAGTGCACGTTTACCAATTGAAATTTGTCTTGATAATCCGGACTGAGCACCTGGATAAGTCACTCGAGGAACAGTGATTTGTTCATCTTTCTTAATCGGAACTGCAGCGATTGTGTTGTAAAGATCTTCAACGCGCTTGTAGTGGCCTGGCATCTGAAAATTTTTCGGAACGTTTTTAAGATAAACTTTTCTATCGTCGATGATTTCAAGCTCTTTGATATCTTCTTTTGCAAAAACGACTGGAGTAAGATTTCCGTAATCACTTTGAAGTTCTGTCTCACGACTTGAAATATAAGACCAGATCATCGCAACAGCGAGACCTGCAAGAATTAGACTGGTTGTAAAAGCGCGACTATTCATTGTTCATCCTAAACTTTGAATGGATTTTCGATGACTTAATAATATCAGATTTTTTTTACTGTAGAGCAAAATGACCGAAATTACCTACTGGACGATTGTGCAACTTCTCTGCTCGGATACTAGGTTGTAATCCTGTCCATCAGTATTGTCCGGAACCATGGAGATCACGTTATTTTGATTAACGTAAGTGGCACCACAGATACCGTAAACCGTTCCAACCCTCACAAAAGTGGTTTGCTGAACATCATACTTATCTTCACATTTATCAGTGGGTTCATTCTTAAATGGGATATTGATTTTATAACAAGGCATGACCGGCAAATTTTCGCCTTCGAACCTTTCTTTCCAGCCGATATAGAACATTCCAAACTGACTCCAACCATTTTCTTCGGCGCCACTTTGAGGGGCAGGAATATTTGAGTTATTTTGAATTCTATAATAGAAATAAGCTCGCGTAACTTTCTGCTGATTGATTGACCCATTGATTGAGCTCGCAAAACCAGCGATCACTGAGTAGAGAGTGACTAACAAAGGTAAAAACACGATTAATTCGATCAACGCCTGACCGCGGTTATTTTTCATGGTTTTCAACATCCGTCATCGTAGAGAGTGATATCAAGCCCTCCCCCTCCGCAATTCACGTTTCCAGTCATGGCAAAACAAACGCGAGTAGCGCACTCGGCCCTTGTCGGTTCTTTTCCAAGAAAAGACTCAGAAACCATTTCGAGTTTTTGCTGTCCGGCGACTTTTCCAATCGGATCGATACTTTGCTCAAAAGTAGTATAGCCGCCAACGGTTAGATAGCTTCCGGCATCAGTATCACCAGCTGGATTAATTTTAAAATTACTATCGGGAATTCCAAAAGCACTTAGTTTGTAACTCTTAAATGCTGTCTCAGCATTAGTAGTCGCATCAGATAAAGCACTCCCTGGCGATCCGATGATGCCTTTAAAGTTATCTTGCGTGAGATAAACTCTGCTGGCCATAAAGGTCGCGTACTGGACGAGATACCCAGTTGCGTAGTTAATGGCCGTCGTAAATATCACAAGAATGAAACTCACTCCAAAGGCGAACGTAAGAATAAATTCGATGGTTGATTGACCGTCTTGATTTTTAATTTTCATGGTGGATAAGCCGTTTTGGGTCCAAAAAATCTGGTCCCTCCTGCTGCTGGATCGGTGTATGAAGGATGGGCGGCACCGTCTTTATTATCTCTGGCAATATCAACCACGTCAGCATTCGCCTTTGGACCTGCATGACGATATGAATATTCACTTTGAGACTTAACTTGTTTACCAAGAGTTCCTTGTTCACCAAAAATTCTTTTAAAAGATTCGCTTCTATAAACAGTGAGTACGAGAGATACGGCCACTGAAAGTAACAAAATATATTCAACAACAGTCTGACCTTTCTCTGATCTAACTACCATATATTAAATCCTGTCATGATCCATGCAAGAAAAATAACCGGTGCATAACTGAATCTGGATTGAAGTGTTTTCCTGATCCCTGCCCAGTATTGACTGACAAAAAAAGCTTTCAAATCCGAACTATTTTTAAAAATTCTATAGCTGAATAATATTGTACCCACAGCTATGCTACTGTAGACAAGTTTTTCAAAAAATAAGAAATGAAATTCTAGAGGTATAATTAAAAAAAGTGATGCTAAAAACTTTGAGTCACCTGCACCCATAACGTTAAGGAGGTAGAGAAAGAAACCAATCACGATGAAGCCAACAGGAAAAAGGAGGATTTCCCAAGTTATGGGGTAAAGCTGCCTGACAAACAGGTGAAGTCCTAATGCGGCTAAAGTATTCAGAAAAATCCACTTATTTGAAATTTTCTCTGTCTTAAAATCAATCCAGGCGACAGTAAGAAGCTCAATAAGTATGACCGTAAAAACCACTGATAGAATCATGGTCCACCAGAATAAGAATTGAAATAGCCCTCTAACCAGCATTCAGATCGACAAACACCAATCGTTAAATGAGTTGAGAGAACGTGGCTAACGTTGCCCATGGAATCTCTAAAAAAATCTGTGAATTTGTTAATGATATTGAAACCGAGGATCACGGCGAATGCGAGAATAAATATATATTCGACTGTAGCTTGTCCGCAGTTGGAGCGTTTCATGGCTAAATGCTACCACTATTCAAATAGTAGGCAAGGTGAACCTTACCTACTATCTATAGTTCAGCGTCGATGTCGCCTTCAACTTTTTGCATAACCTTACCAAGAATACCGCCACTACCATCTTCACCCATTAGCTGGTTGGTAATAGCACCCTTAAACTTGATAACGATCGCGGCTGCAACAGCTACGAGTAGAATGTACTCTGTAGAAGTCTGACCACTTTCATCTTTCAAATAAGCCTTAAGCTTGTTTCTCATAACTTCCCCCTTAAAGGACACTTGAGTCTTATCGACGATCAAGCGAGAAAACTTTAGTCGTCTGTCGTTTTCTTTCAGTTATTATAGCGCACATAGTCAGGATTATCTTCAAATTTTCCATTTACTTTTACAAGTCTCTGGTTTTACTGACTTTCGCTGACTTAGACATCAATTATTTTGCTAACTTTGCCTCTGACGGTTGCAAAGAAAATGAGTTATGATTGTATTCGGGTCCGGGGCGAAGCCATAAAGTTTCGCCCCTACGATTTTTTTTTCGGGAGCGGTCCCTGATCATGGTGTGCATGCTTGCCTGTCTCAGTATTGGGCCAGAATGTGAGAAGCCTAAAGTGATTACTAATTGCGCCCACCTAGTTTTCTAGGGGCGCGAAACCGTTTTAGTCTTCCCCCGGACCTTTATTTACGCATCTTGATTTTTTCTTTGTTGAGCATGGTTACCCTCCACCCGTCTAATTCACTCAAGTTAATTCCCCCATACTCAGATGGAAGGAAGTGTTTCGAATCGCCTTTGGGCCCATCGTTTTAATCACAACTTGATTTACAGCTGCATCTCCAGTCGCAGTTGTTGGAATTTAAATCTGAAACAATTGATTATGGTCTAAGACTCAAACCTAATAGAGACATTGGTTATTTTTTCAGTGATAAGCACATCAGTATTAATACACAGAAAGCGGATCTTCCATTGGTGTTGGGAAAAAAGCATTAAACGAACATCTTTCTAAGAAACTAAATGAGCTTTATAAATCAAAGATGACGAAGGCATTTCAAGAATTAAAATCGCTAAAAGCAAAACAAAATTTAAGCGATTTTTAAATCAATAGACGGAAACTTAAAACGTGAAATTTCTCAAATGATCAGGCCCCACCGCAAAACTCTTGCCGGAAATGGACTTAGTCCCCAGATTCTCACTGCCCTCGATTAGTGCCCCTACAAATTTTTGTCTTGACGATACTAGTCCAAAACCAAACAATTAAAGTATGGACACAATAAACGTCAATGAATATCAAAATGTTTCCTGGATTGAAACTCTGGCACTTGAAGAAGTGAACATGGAGGAATCTGGGATTATTCGATTCAATGATCATTTAAACACTCAACAACTTCTTGAAGAGTCTTCTCTGAATTTTGTAAATAAACTAAAAGATCGTTTCGAGTTTTATGTTTCGTTATTCAATCAGTACAGAAGTAATAAAGATAATTCTCGCTCAATCAAACTGTTTAGAATTTCTAACACGGTAAATGACTTCATTTTATTCAGAAATTCTCTAAAGCTAATCGTTGCTCGTCGTTCTCCAGATGTTGTTAGCATTGGATTTTTATCAAATAATGGCGGTTTGTTTTCTGCTCGTCTTGCAAATGAAACTCAATCGGTCCACGCTATCCACGAGATCAAAGCTCACGTTGGCCCATTTAATACTATTACCTGGAGATTTCAAGGTGAGCCAGTGGAAGTTGAACCATTGGTAAAATACTATCTCTCAGAATTCGTTAAAAACTCCTCACGCTAGTCTACTATCATTTAAACGCTTATAAGTGAGCATCAAGGAATCTTCTATCCTAGGCATACTCGTATTAAGAAATTCTTCAATATTCGAAGTATCAAGTCTGTAGTAATAATTTGGATTTTCATCACCACTCGTATTTTTATCAACAGGAAATTTTCCATTAGTACGCTGGATAAGTGTTTCGTCTTTTTTAAAAATTTTTGCATATAGTTTAGCAAACTCATATCTAGTCATCGAATCTGAACTTGATACGTGAAAAAGTCTGTTGGTCACTTCTTTTTCCAGAGTAGCTTTTAAGACTCTAATTAAAATATGGATGTCTAAAAATCCAACGTGAATGGAATCATCCACGATAACTGGCTCACCTTTAGCAAATAAGCTTTGAAGGTGTTCAAACCAATTTGAATGATTGGGATTAAGACTTCGTCCGTAAAGAGTTGAGCAACGAAGAATAAGGTAATTTAAGCATGACCTCTGAATATAGTATTCAGTTGAGGATAAAGAATTCCCATAAGCCGTATTTGGGAATGGCGTTTCGCCTTCTCGATAAACAGTATCAGCACCACCAAAAACAAATCCTGATGAAAAATAAATGAATTTTGAGCCATAGCGCTCAGATGCTGTGCAGACGTTGACTGCACCAGATGAATTCAGAGCATCTGCTTGCTTAGCAGAAAGCTGGCATTCTTTCAGAGAGCTAAGCCCTATAGCGTAGATCGTGATATCCGGACGAAAACGGGAGGTGATAAAAGAGACATAATCTTTTTTTAAAACATCACAAGGAACACAAGTAACACCCGGAATAGATACTGGAGTTTTATGGTATGTTCCGATGATGCGGTATTCTTCTTTTAGTAGCTCAAGTAGATTGGATCCTACGAAGGATGAGACACCAAATATCAGGATGGTCTTTTTCATAAACGTTATTTTAGCATCGGGATTGGATAAATAGAAAAAGAAAAACCTTCCCCCATTCGGGGGAAGGTTAGTGAGTGTGTAATTAAGCCAAAAGCTTTAAGGCAAAGTTCGGTGTCTGATTCGCCTGGGCCAGTACTGAGACTCCTGCTTGGGCAAGAATATTATTCTTGGCCATATCAGCTGTTTCAGAAGCTACGTCAACATCGCGAATTCGAGAGTTGGCAGCGCTAAAGTTCTCTTCTGTAATCGCAATTGTGTTACTTGCTGATTGCAGACGGTTCTGTAGAGCACCGAGGTTAGCTCGAGTTCCGTTGATACGTACCAAAGCATCGTCCAGTTTAGCGAGTGATAACTGTGCCCCTTCTTTGTTTGCAATGGCTTCACCAGTGAGGCCAAGGCTTTCAAGAGTAGAGTCAGTGGTTGTTGAATCGTATTTAATTCGGTCGTTTGTTGGATCGTTATGGATCCCGACTTGAATTTCAACAACTCCACCTGAACCATTGAGAAGTTTCTTTCCGTTGAATTCTGACCCTTGAGAAATTCGCTGAACTTCTTCAAGTAGGTTTTGGAATTCGATGTTAGAAAACCCTCTTTCGGTGTCTCCCACAGTATCAGAGGCAGCCTGGATAGAAAGCTCTCTGAGGCGAATAATGATGTTAGAAATCTCGTTGAGGCCGCCTTCAGCTGTCTGAATGAGTGATATGCCGTCATCCGAGTTCCTTTTCGCTTGTCGTAGACCTCTGATATGACCTTTCAGTTTTTCACTGATTGCCAATCCAGCCGCATCATCCGACGCACGGGTTATTCTTTCACCACTGGACAACTTCCTAAGGTTGCTGTCCAAATTATTCTTCGTGATTCCTAGTGCACGTTGAGCTGCAATGCTCGACGTGTTCGTATTTATTCTTAAACCCATAATTTAATCTCCTGTTAGCATTGTGAACCTCCATGTTCTTTTTATGAGCATCATGCTCAAATAGTTGTTAATTTTTTAGTTATTAAAAAAATCAACCTTAAATTTTTCACGCTATCCTACACACTCACTACAGTTTTGCAGGAATTTTCACATTAACTTACAGTACTTAAGGCCTGAGCCTCAGGGTGAGAGCTAGGCTCTATTACCCCTGAGAAGCGGCGTTAATAAGGCTGAGAGCGTTCGTCGTAGACTGGTTCGCTTGAGCCAACACTGAAGTACCTGCTTGCATCAAGATATTCGTTCTTGTCATCTCTGACGTTGCAGACGCAATGTCCGTGTCACGGATACGAGAGTTAGCGGCAGACAAGTTTTCATTCGAGATCTGGATGTTATTGATCGTTGACTGAAGACGGTTCTGAAGAGCACCGAAGTCAGCGCGGATACCAGATACGTTTTGAATTGCCTGATCGATCGCCGCTAATGAGTTCTGAGCAGAAATTTTGTCAGAAACAGAAGCTAAGTTAAGACCAAGAGCTGCTACGTTAACGTCGGCCGATGAAGCATCAAAGGTAAGACGGTCAGCGAGAGGATCGTTACGTGTACCAATCTGGATATCAAAAACTGAACCAGTACCGTTAAGAAGTGGAACTCTGTTGAATTCAGTAGAGTTCGCAATACGATCTACTTCAGACATCAATTGTTCAAATTCAACGTTAAGGAATTTTCTTTCTGTTGGGCCGATAGTATCAGAAGCTGCCTGCACTGCTAGTTCGCGGAGACGAATCATAATGTTTCCGACTTCTGCTAATGCACCTTCTGCGATTTGCACTAAAGACACACCATCTTGGGCGTTTCTTTCTGCCTGACCGAGACCGCGAATTTGCGCTTTCAAGTTTTCAGAGATTGCGAGTCCTGCAGCATCATCGCCTGCACGGTTAATACGCTGACCTGAAGAGAGTTGCTCTAGAACTTTGTTCTGAGCGAGACGTGTCGTTCCTAAGTTTCTCTGCGCGTTTAGCGATGAAACGTTAGTGTTAATCCTTAAACCCATAAATCCTCCTGTGTTGGGCTTACACTATTTCTCAATCCTTGAGAGTAGTGATGATGACCATTAGTGGCCTTCATGTGTAACTATTCGACAGCGCAGCAAAAGACTTTAGTTTGAATGTAAAATAATTCGACACTTCCTCAAAAAGGGGGTTAAATATATGAAATTATGGAGATTTACCTATGGGCAACATTTTCCCGTTAAGCGAAAAACCCTCATGCTTTGAGGCCACCATTAAGCTCATTGAAAAATCTTTTCAATATAAGAAGCCCAATTCCTTCGCAATCGACTTCGCTCCTCTTATAGATAAGAGTAATCACCACAATTGTTTCATTCTCTTGGATGAGAATGAAAACGTGCTTGCTCACATAGGCGTGAAAGATCGATTTCTGTCTGTGAATAATAAAAGATATCCCATCACTCTCATTGGTGGCATCGCTGTTGATGAAGCAAGACGTGGTGAAGGTATTTTTCAAACTCTCTTCATGGATGTACTCGCAGAGAAGAGAAGTGACACCACTCTCTTCTTATTATGGAGTGATCTCGAGAAGCTCTATAATAAGTTTGGATTCTTCCTGTGTGGAACGCAGTTTGAATATTCAACTGGTATTACTGACTCTCCTTATATAAAGACAAAATACTCAACGCTTAATGATGATGAGCAAAAACAAGTGCGAACTCTTTATCTTGAAAGCTTTTCAAAAATATTTCTAACAACAACTAGAGACGAGAAAGACTGGAGTGATCTCGCGAAAGTGACTTCAGCCGACTTATTCCTACAAAAGCATAACGGAAAAGTTGAGAGCTATTACTTTCAAAATAAAGGTCAGGATCTTCCTGGTATTATTTATGAATATGGTTCAAAAAAAGAAATCCCCGCTTTCATTCAGGAAATCAGCCAGTATGGCAAAGTCTGGATGGCCCGAGAATTAGTCCCTAGTGAAAATCTTCAGTATCAATTTTTCATGAGCCCAGGTGATCTTCGATTATTTTCAGAATTCATTTTAAATTTAACCAATCAGCAATTTGCTATTCGAAACATCAACATCATGAAACAAGAAGTGTATTTTGATTATGGTGATGAAACGCTTTCGCTTGAGACAAGTGATTTTTTGCGAGGGGTTTTTGGACCTGGGGCGTTTGAAGAGATTGAGATTCCGACGCTCTTCTTATCTGGGCTAGATAGCATTTAAAGCTTTTTGTGAACTGGATTAACCTGTTCACAAAGTTTTTACTAAGAAATTTAAATTCAAAATTTTCCGCTACTCAAATTAATAAGAAAATAAAATTTTCGTGATCCATCTTCAGACAGACCAATGACGTAGTTTCCGTTTTGTCGTATCAGATAATTATACTTCGTCACTTTATTCGTATGATCTGGTCTAATACCCCATTCTTTTTCAAATTTTCCAACCTGAGTTAAAGATTCAGCAAAGGATTCGCGATTGAAAATTTGAGTATGTTCCTCAATGGATTCATTGAGACATTTCTTTTGATTTTTTCCCAAACAATTACTGCCTAAGTAAATTGGGAGAATAGAACTTCCTTTCGGAATAAATACGAAGGGAGCATTTTTACTATCCCACTGAGTGACATATCTATTCTTCAGAAAGTTCTCGTCTGGTGCCTTAGACTCAGAACTATTGTAAAGATCAGCCACTAGTTTCTCGCATTTAGCTTGAGAATTGATGTAAGTACATTGATCTATTTCGTCTTTAGCGAAGGCTTGAGAACTAACAAGAAATAGTAGGGCTATGTTGACAAATTTTTCATTTCATAATTGTATCAATAAAATGCTTTTGGGCAATCGATAAAGGTTGGAACTTATTTATAGGTTTTAGATTCTTAACGATAATGTTCAATGACCTTTCAAGTACGAAGTAAAGTATATGTCTTAATCTAACTCACTCAACTTCGAAACCTTCACGCTTACCTGGCACCTTTTAGCAGTTGTTTCGAGATTTCACTTTAGCTATAATCCAGAAGCGTAACCAGGTGGGGATGTGCTCATACACACCCCCTAAAACCTATTGGCCTCTTAAAATTACAGCGAGCTGTAAAATCAGAATAACCAAGGTAAGTACCCTGATTACGTCTTCCATAACAAAACCTCATTTGTAAACAAGGCTCCCCTTCATTGGGGAGTTACGGAAGACCCGCCAACTCCTGCAAAAGTGCAGGGCGATCTAAAAAATGTTAGGCATTGAAAATCACTGACGAAATGTCACATCGCTAAAAATAAATGAAGACTGGATTTGGGAAAATTGACTGTGGTTCTATTGATTACGGAGAAACGACTCATCTTTAAAATAACAAAAACTTTGTTCATTACCTTTTCTGTCTGTACCAATAATGATTTTTCCATCCATCATGGTTTTGCATTTCACCGCCGATGGATTCTTGCCGCCAACTAAAAGATCATTTGAAACATATTTACCTTCGAACTCACGCGCTTTTTTTAAAGCTTCACAACCACTCTTCACGCACGATCTGTTTACAGTGAATTTATCCACCTTTTCGAACGCCACTATCATATTTCCAAATTTGTAAGTCTGTAGGTCTTTGGCAGCAATGGCATTAAGTGAAACGAGAAGCATCAGAATTTTAATCATCTTCCTGATCTCAGTGGTGGTGTCTGACGTGTAATTTGCGTTAGACCAACTGTGCTATCAACCAAGATATCTTCTTTGACCCAAAATTTACCTGTCGGATTGTCGCTTTCATCCCTCTCACAGTTGACGCCTGAATTGGCGACTTTGCCGCTGTCAGGGCAATGTCCACCCCATGAGTTCAGAACCTGATACTCGAGTTTTCCTTCATTACATCTGTAGCCAGAAATCGCCATGGCGTGGTTGTCGTGATTTGGCACTCCAGACCCAGCTTTTTTACAAAAATCTGTTTTTCTCGAAGTATCTTTCATGAAAGTTGTACAAACTGTCAGACCGATCGCGTGGTCTTGAGTGATACCATTAAAGACTCTGAGTCTCATTTCACTGCGTGCGCGCTCCATTCCATAACAACCACCGGCCGGTCCGTTGTAAGTATTATTATCCATATCGATGTACTTGGATTCATCACACATCGAAAAACTTGCGCATGAGACATTATTCATTGGAATAAGGTTTTTGCGATCCTGACAACCAGGCATCAGAATATTTTTTAATTGATTACCATTGCGATTTGCGGTGCTGAGAAGTGCTTCAAGAGTTGAATCATTAAGAGCATTTCCAACTTCAAATAAAGGAGCAATAGCGGAAAGAATTGTTCCCATCTGAGCAGGAGCTAAACACTGGTTTTGCTCATCACTTTCAATCGCCTGGCCAATAATATATTGGCAGGGGCTCGCTTTCTGAGCAGAAATTCCGCTGATAAAAAGATTTCCGCTCTCGCTGATATCAGCTGCAGTTGGAACACTTTCTGGTTGCAGACAAACAGTTGACAGGCTATCTGAAGGGATGAGTTCAGCTAACGCCCTTCTGATTCCTGCACCCATCGTTGCGTTGGCAGAATTCAGATCCTCAGCAGAGATATTGGCACGGTCATACATGATAGCATTTATTTTTCTGACAAGTTCCGGATCATCATCGATTATTTTTTTAAATTTTGCGAGAGTTGCTTCATTAGGTTTTGCAACGACTCTATCGCCTTCAATTTTAGCAGTAGGCTCCATTAGTGCTTTTATAAGCTCACGTTTTGATTTGCTACAATCAGTATCTGTATCAAGAGTTAAAAGTTCAGTCGCCAGATAATCACTTACTGCTTGATAGACTGGCTGTGGTTCATCTATTTCTTTTTCTTTTTTACAAGATTCTATCAGCCCTGCTCTTTCAACGTTGATTGTTTCAACAGCAAGAGTGAGATCATTTTTTAATTTTTCCATCTCGACTGGATTGTTTTTTATCTTGTTTAGATTATCAAAATAAGATCCAAGATTTTTGAAAAGCCTTTCCTGAACATAAGGATTCAGAGAATCTTTGTCCTCGGTCACAGAATACCGGGTAGGACATGCTCCCCACCAGTTTTCATCGCAGCGATTGTTTCGCATAAAAATCCACCGGAAGTAAAATCATTACCGTCTTTGTTTACATACTGACCGGCGCGATTTCTCCAGTTTTGTCTCCAACCATTGGTTGAGGCCTGCACACCGGCGTGAGTGTAAGACACGTCCGGATTATTTGGGAGGACTGATTTTAAAACTGCTGAAGTTGCGTTGGCGTAACAGGTACTAAGCCCGTCCTGATCCTGAACTTTATGAGTGGCAAGGGATTTACCTTCATCAAAAAGTGAGATCGCTCTTCCCTCTGGAACGCTGACCATTCCCCGTCCATCATTAAGACGGCAATCGGCTTTGGCCGAAGTGATGAAAAAGAAAAATACCGGAAGGACGTATTTCATAGGTTCTTTATCGGGAAATTTTAAAGCAATTCGACTGATAATTAACAGATAGTTTAGAAGAAAATGGAGGGTCCAAAAAACATCTAGTATTTTCGAATAGTTGCAATTCTAACCATAAGATAAGTGGCAAATGCCCAGAAAATCCAGCTTAAAATAGGCACATCATAAATGGACAGTACGTTGATATTTCTCACAAAAATCGAACCACAGAGGATGAAGATGCTGGCGAGAATCGACAAACCTAAAACATAGAGGGAACGATTGATCCCTTTCGAAACTTTATCAAGATCACGAACGCGAAGTTCAATTGAGTAATTATTGCGGGAAACTTCTTTTAGAAACCACTTCAGATGCTTCGGAATGATGCGCAATCCACTGATCACATCTTTAGCTACCCACATGAGTTCTTCTTGAGCATTCTTTTTAGACAGAAGCTCGTTAACAAGCCCAGGCAGATCTTTTTCAAGAACATTGAAGATATTCAGATCAATACCAATGCCCTTCCCTACCCCGTCTAAGGTCATGAGCGCACGGAAGATGATGAACCATTCACGTGGAAGATAGAGCTCATGTTTCCCGAGTGTCTTGATGAGATTTCTCACGAGCTCAGACATGTTGGTTTCTTTAACACTTAAGCCAATATAAGGAGAGATGGCGTCTTTGATGTCACGGATGAGTTCGTCTTGATCAGGAATATTTTCATATTCGGCGACCTCAAGAAACTCGTAAACCAGATTGTCATAATTGTGAGTGATGACTGAATAAAGAATGGCAATGAGATTAGCGCGATTCTTTTTACTAAGAGTTCCCATCAATCCAAAATCAATGATTCCGATTTTCCGGTCTTTCATGATGAAGAAGTTTCCACCGTGAAGATCGGCGTGAAAAAAACCATCGGCTAAAAGGGTATGAACAAAGAGCTCAACTGATTTTTCTACTTTCGCGACAACATCGGCGCCCACTTCTTCAAGGGAATGAAATTCGTTGAATGGACGTCCGTCTAAAAATTCTAAAACTAAAATATCTTGGGATGAGTATTCACGATAAACTTTCGGTACGACAAGAATGCCCTCTTTATCGATAACTTCAAGATTTTTACGGAGGCGCTCGCAGTTCTGTGCCTCGACCATGAAGTTTAATTCATTATTCATGCTCTTGAAAAAGTCCGAAATCATTTTGGACATTCCCAAAAATTTTATCTCGCCAGAAACTTGCTCAAGTTTTTTAACAATGAAAAGTAAAATTTCAAAATCCGTCATGATATGTTTTGCAATACCAGGGCGGCGAACTTTTACGACAACGGGTTGGCCGTTATGAAGTTGCGCTTTATAAACGACACCAATAGATGCAGTACCGATCGCATTTTCATCAATTGTTAAAAAGACTTCGCTGATTTTTTTCCCAAGACTATCTTCAATGGTTTTTTTGGCAACTTCGAAGGGAATGCCTTTCACTTTATTTTGAAGAAGTTTTAATTCTTTTATGAGAGCGGGCTCAAGAAGATCCTCGCGAGTTGCCATCAGTTGACCAAGTTTAATAAAGCTTGGTCCTAGTTCCTCAAAGCTTAGTCTTAGTTGTTCACCAAAGACTTGCCACCATTCATCATTTGAGAGGTCTTCGTTTTTTAATTCGGAGACTCTAGCGGGTAAAACAAAACCCGGTATAACTTTATCGAGGCCTGATTTAACAATTAATTCCGAAAAACCATGGCGACTTAAAACCGTTAAGATCTCACGAAAACGCGAAACGTTTTTAATCGTCTTTGAGATTCCTATTCCGGTTTTAATGATGTCCATAAATTACAATGTCGCTTTTTATTTTATGGTAAGTTAAAATGCCCTGAGTACCAACGTACAACTAACAAGAACTATTTACCCCTATGTTAAAGCTGACTGTTTTAATTTCCCTTATACTCGTGAGCACACTCAGCTGGGCAGAGGAAACTTGTAGCCGTGTAGCAACGATTAATTATCAAGATGTCTTGGTCGATGTAAGTAGCAAGAGTCGGGGCGAAGGGCTTCGTTATTACCTAGAAAAAGATGAGGTCTCAAAATCTCTCTTAAACGAATACCAAGATAACAGCCGGTCCACCTGGCGAAGCGCAGCTCTTAGTACTGCTGGAACGGGAATGATCATAGCCGGTATCCTTCAGAGTTCAGGTGATAGTAACAGTGCGGTCAGTAACCGAAATTTCCTTTTATTTGGCGGTGCGACCATGATCGCTGTTAGTTATCTCATCTCAAAGACGAACCAATACAATAATGAGTATTTACTTTTCAAGTCGATTGAAGAGTATAACAAGCGCAATACGCCGAAGATTTTCTTCGCTCCTACTGATCCCCGAAATGGCTTGGGTGCTGGCGTCGGAGTAGGCCAGGAGTTCTAATGTCCCTCTCATGCTTTAAGTGCGGAAAACCTTTATCCGAAACATTCAAGATTATGGTCGGACGCCGGGACACTTGCCCGAGCTGTATGGCCGATATTCGCTGTTGCAAAATGTGTCACTTCTACGATTCGAAGGCCTATAATGAGTGCCGGGAATCCCAGGCGGACCGGGTTCAGGATAAAGAGAAAGCTAACTTTTGTGATTATTTTAAGATAGGCTCTTCCGGAACAAACCCCGATAAAGAGAAACAGGATCAGCTCGCAAAAGCAGCAGCTTTGTTTAAGAAGTAGTTAAGGAAATATATGAGTGAAAGTCCAATGACGCTTAAAGGCAAAAAGCTTTTAGAAGAAGAGCTGAAAACTTTGATCACAGTTGATCGTGAACAAATTAAGCAGGCCATATCTGAGGCACGCGACCTTGGAGACTTAAAAGAAAATGCCGAATACCATGCGGCCAAAGAAAAGCAGTCGCACATTGAAGGCAGAATTCTTGACGTCCAAAGTAAACTTGCACGTGCCCGTGTCGTTGATTCAAGCACGATTAAACTGGATAAGATCGTATTTGGTGCCACTGTAAAAATTTTCGATAATCAAAAAGAAGTAGAAATGGCCTTTCAAATCGTCGGCGAAGATGAAGCTGCGACAGATCCAAATAAAATTTCCTACAGCTCACCTTTAGGTAAAGCCTTAATCGGAAAAGAAGTCGGAGACGAAGTTGTGGTTAAAGCACCCAAAGGCGATCTTACGTATGAAGTCCAAGACATTAAATACGGTTGATCTCAACTGGCAATCTCCCCTCGAAGCTCTGACTGCCGGAAAGAAACCATCACCTACCATTGAAAAAATTTCTGAAGCGGGTTTAAAAACGCTGATCGATCTTTTGTGGATTCTCCCTCTTCGCATTCATAAAATGCCAGGTCTTCAACCTTTTCGGGAAGCCGTCCTTAATCAATATTTCAAAGGTTCAGGAAAAGTCATTCATTGTGAAATTAAGCCCGCCTTCGGACGCAGGGGGAAAGGCAACATTCTTCTGTACAACGGTTACGTTGTTTTAAAGGATGATATGTCCTCCGAGAGCTTGAGCCTTCGCTGGTTCAATCTCTATCCGAATCAAAAAAAACAAATTGAAAGTTTTGAACGAATATCATTTCTAGGTCAGGTACAGGAATTCAAGGCGCAAAAACAAGTCATCAATCCGCAATTAATTGATATTGAGGCCAATGCCTCTGCCTACATTATTGAGTACCCAACGATTAATAAAGTCAGCGGCAATCTTCTAAAAAAAATCATTGAGATGATTCCTAAATATTTGTGGGAAAATATCCCACAAACTCTTCCTGAGCTTGGTTACGATTCTAAGATGAGTCTCGGTCAGGCGTTTAAAATCATTCACGGGCGGGTACCTGCTGAAATTTTTGATGCCAAGATGAAAGACTCAGCAGAAGAAAGATTAATTTATGAAGAGTTTTTGATTGATCAGTTAAAAATTCAGACCCGAAGAAAATTCATCAAAAGAAAAAATGCTCCCGTCATTAAACTCGATGACAGTAAGGTCAATGACCTTGTTAAGCATCTGCCTTTTGAACTCACAACTGATCAATTAAAAGTTTTTGAAGAAATCAATAAAGACTTTAAATCCGGTCACCCGATGATGAGAATGGTTCAAGGAGATGTGGGTTGTGGAAAAACAATCGTTGCTTTTCTGGCAGCGAGAGTGGCAAACAAGAGTGGTTTCCAAGTCGCACTTATGTGTCCAACTGAAGCACTTGCTAATCAGCACTACGAATCCTTCAAACAATTGAATCCTGCTTTAAATCTGCAGCTCCTATTAGGATCAACGAAAGCGAAAGAAAAAAAAGCGATGCTAAAAGAAATGATCGATGGTGAAACAGAGATCGTCATCGGAACGCACGCTTTATTTCAGGACACAGTTAAATTTAAAAAGTTAGGTCTTGCCATCATTGATGAGCAACATAAGTTTGGAGTAGAGCAACGCCTGCGTTTAGTAGCAAAAGGTGAAGGAACGCATTCCCTTATCATGACTGCGACGCCTATTCCTCGCACACTTAGCTTAGCTCAATATGGAGATCTTGATATTTCCTCTATCAAAATGATGCCTGCGGGGAGAAAGGGCATCAAAACTCGCATCACTGAAAAAGTGAATTATGAAAAGTATGTTGAATTTGTGAAAGCTCGTCTAGCTACGGGTGAGCAGGCGTATTTCGTATTCCCAGCAATTGAAGAGTCAGAAACTATGGATCTTCAGAATGTGAAAGATAGTTTGAAGAAATATCAGGAAACGTTTAAAGGTTTTAAAGTTGATATGCTCCACGGGCAAATGAAATCAGAAGAAAAAGAAGCAGTCGTCCAATCCTTTAGAGATAAAAAAGTAAACATCCTCGTTTCAACTAGTGTGATTGAAGTGGGAATCAACGTTCAGAATGCAACCATCATGAGTATTTATAATCCGGAACGATTTGGATTATCTTCGATTCATCAATTGAGAGGTCGAGTCGGTCGCGGTGATAAGCCAGGCTTCTGCTTTTTAGTACTCGATAAAGAAGTTTCAATCGAAGCACGCAGTCGCTTAGAAGTCATTGAGAAAAATCTCGATGGCTTTGTGATCGCAGAAGAAGACCTTAAGTTCCGTGGTGAAGGCGACCTTTTTGGAGTAGATCAATCAGGAACCGTGACGACTAAAAAACTCGCCAACTTCCTGACCCACACAGCAATCCTTGAGAAAGTGGTGGCGGATGTTGATAACCTCCAAAAAACCCATCCGGAACTCCTTGCTCCTCATTTTGAAAGACTCGCAAAAGATCAGAAAATCCTCGATACTATCTAGGAGGACTCCATGATCAATTTACAAATAAAAGAAAGCCCTGACAGCAATGTCATCTCATCCTTTAAGTACTTCCAGAATCAGATTTATTTGGGAAGAACGAGTGGCGACTTATGGATTGATGACAATAATCTTTATGCAACTCACATAATGTTGGAAATTATTGGGCGTGATCTTCTGATTCATCCTCAAAAAGGTGTTGATTTTTTTTTGATTAACGGTAAACGCGCGTCTGCGATCAGAAAACTTAAACCTAATGATCAGATTACAATCGGTCAAACAATAATAAGTGTCATTGGTTTTGAAGAAACAGTGAAAGACAGTAAGAAGACAATTCTCAATGCAAAGCTTAACAAACTTATTGATGAAAGCTCTCCCCGCCTTTCAGTTATTGAAAGCCTAACCAAGCTTATGAAGCAGTAATATGTTCAAAAACAATGATGCTAACTTTTTTAAAACCTCCGATAACGAGCAAATCTTCTTTGTTAAGAACTTCTCTAAGTTTGATCCCAAAAAACCCATTCTGGTTTTTAATTACGGTTTAGTTTGTAGTAATCACCATTGGAAATTTCAGACTGAGTTTTTTGACCATAAAGGTTATCAAATTCTTATTCATGATTATCGTGGGCATTTTCAGTCAACAGGTGCAAACGATGTTAAAAAAATCACCTTCGCACAAATGGCAAAAGATGTGGCCGATCTTTGTGAATTTCTAGGCATTCAAAAGGCAATCATGCTAGGCCACAGCATGGGTGTGAACATTTGTTTGCAGCTCGCAAAAGATTATCCAGCACTCGTTAGTCACATGGTCCTTATTTCTGGAACTTTTATCAATGTTAAAGACGTGATGTTTGATTCAAACCTCATGGAATTCATCGCACCAGTCGCGAGCCTTGGTTTAGAAAAGTATCCTGATATTTTTAAGAGGATCTGGTCAACGAGTGGTATGAATCCCCTCATTCGTGAAATCATTCATACGACTGGTTTTAATCGCGGAAAAGTTTCAAAAGAATTTATCGAAATTTATCTTAATCGAGTGGGACAATTAGGCGCGGATGTTTTTTTCCAGCTCTTTAATGAAATGACCAAACAAAATATTACGGGAAGTCTTGAGCAGATGAAAATGCCCACACTTGTTATGGGCGGTCATAATGATAACGTTATCCCTAATCATGTTCAGCACACTCTCGCCTCATTACTGCCAAATTCTGAAACTTATTTTTTAAAAGGCGGATCGCACGTTCCACAAGCGGATTACCCGCATATGGTTAATGAGCGCATAGAACTTTTTATCGAGCAGGCGCTTAGTCGATCTTAAGATTATTGAGCTCGATAATTGGGCGAAAAATTCTCTTCATTGCTGACTTCAACTGAGATCTCTTGTACTCCAAGTGAGAAGCTTCCCCCTGCGTATTCTTTAAGTGAGATTCGTAATCCGTTAATTGGACTTCAAAGGGATAAAAGAACCTCACGTCTCGTGAAATAGGAGATGTATCAAGGTGAAGAAGTGATTGTGACAATGGGTTTGTCTTATCCTTCAATGCTTGTTTTCTTACTTCATTAAAGGACTGCATAAATGGATTTCGATATTTAATCAACTGTCGACCAGTGAAATGAATCGCGCGGTATTCTTCAAGTGTGTGACGATTATCATTATTCGCTTTAACATGTGAACAATCTTCAATCAAGCCATTCAGGCGCTGGTAGAATCTGTCTTCCGGCATTTGAGAACGCATCGATTCTTTATATAAAGAAAAAATCTTCAACCGGAGCATTGGCAAATCAACCAGAGTATTTTGCGAACGACTCGGCTTGATATTATTAATCATGATCACGTGGTTACGGTGTAAAAACTTAATCACGCGGAGGGCATCGAGCTTGTTATACGTAATAATCCGCACACCAATTCTGTCGAAGAGCTCTTCTGCGACATTTTCTTGTTTGTGCAAAAGTTTTATCACGATCGAGTCGCGGGTCTTTTTCGCTTTAGTCTGAAAATCATACAACGGAATCGTTGTGCCGGTTTCATTTTTAAGGAACAAACGGTTCTCTTCATCCCGGTGAATGAATTTATAAAAGCGATCAAAGATCTGCTGCTGGATAGTTGAGAAGTAGCGGTATCGGAGATCTTTATCTGTGTGAAGAATAGTGTGCATGACTTTCAGCACAACTCCCGCCCACAAAGATTCTTCTGTTTTTAATTTAAAGCTTGAGTGTCCAGTCGCTGCCAAAAACAACTCAGAAATATTAGTGATTGAAAAAAGATAGTTGGGAACTCTCATGTCGAGTCCGTCTGGATTACCTTCTCTTAAAAAGTAACGTTTGATGAACTGCATGGCCTCTTGGAAAATACCAAAGAGCTCAGCACTTTCGACCGGATCAGAAATATCAAAGCCGTAGCCATATAAGAAGTTAGCGACTTGATTTTTATCGTAGAGTTCAGTTAGGTAGTTAGTAGCATCAAGTGACGATTTACCACTGCAGACAACATCAAATGTTTCCCAGTTAAAACCGTAATCAGCAAGATAACCAGGACGTTGGACCATATTTTGCCAATCTCACGAATCAAGTTTAAGGTTATGAAAAGGCAAACTAGCGTAAATCATATGAAAGAGCAAAAAATTCAGTCCCCATCTGTGCCGGTCGTTCTTTTCTTGTCATGGTTTTACACTGGAAAATTTCCCAAAGCACCTGGGACTATGGGAAGCCTTGCGACACTTCCCTTCATTTATTTTTTGCATTACATAAACATCAATATTTATAGTTTATTAGCGCTGATCGTAGTTCTCTACTTGGCGGCGGTCATTGTGACGGAACATGTGCAGAAAAAATATCAACTGCACGATCCACAATGGATTGTGATTGATGAAGTCATCGGAATGTTAATTACTTGGAGTTTTGTTCGCACTATCGATTTCCCCATTTTATTTTTAGTGTTCTCTTTGTTTAGGTTTTTTGACATCGTCAAAATCTGGCCGGCATCGTACTTCGATCGTCTTCACCACGGTTTCGGAACCATAACCGATGATGTAATTAGTGCGCTCTATGCAGGAATTATTACCATGTTGGCGCAGAAGTTTTTATAATCCATTGCAGCAAACCACTTAACATTTCAATTTATTAGACATCCGTAAGATTTCCGTAAAAATTGCAGGAAATCCGTTGTCGAAAACGAAGGTGGGTGTTAGCGTCTTAGTATTAACACACACTGATAAACCATTTTTTCATAGAGCCAAGGAGAACCCCATGTCACTAAATCACCCGAACACAACGGATTCAGCTAACAAGAAAAAAGCATTGGATCTGGCCCTCTCAACGATTGAAAAGCAATTCGGAAAAGGCGCCATCATGCGTCTGGATTCAGCTCATGCAGCTGAAAAAATCCCGGCAATCTCGACTGGATCACTCGGAATTGATCTTGCTTTAGGTGTTGGTGGTATTCCTCAAGGTCGTATCATTGAAATCTACGGACCAGAGTCTTCTGGTAAAACGACTCTTACTCTTCACATCGCTGCTGAAGCACAAAAAGCTGGTGGAACGGTTGCATTCATCGATGCAGAACATGCTCTCGATACTGTTTACGCTGCTAAGCTTGGCGTTGATATTCCTAATACACTTATTTCTCAGCCAGATTCTGGTGAGCAAGCTTTAGAGATCACAGATATGCTCGTGCGCTCTGGTGCCGTTAATCTTTTGATCGTCGATTCAGTCGCTGCTCTTACACCGAAAGCAGAACTTGAAGGCGACATGGGCGATTCACACATGGGTCTACAAGCTCGTTTGATGTCTCAAGCTCTTCGTAAACTGACAGGTTCAATTTCTCGCTCAAACTGTACAGTTATCTTCATCAACCAGCTGCGTATGAAGATTGGTGTGATGTTCGGAAATCCAGAAACAACAACTGGTGGTAACGCTCTTAAATTTTACGCTTCAGTTCGTATGGATATCCGCCGTATCGGCGCTCTTAAAGACGGCGACGAAGTGATCGGTAACCGCACGAAAGTTAAAATCGTTAAAAATAAAGTGGCACCTCCTTTCAAAGAAGTTGAATTCGACATCATGTACGGCCAGGGAATTTCTAAAGAAGGCGATCTTCTTGATGTTGCCGCTAACGAAGGCATCGTAGAGAAAGCTGGTTCTTGGTACTCTTATAACAACGCTAAACTTGGCCAAGGCCGTGAGGCTTCAAAAGAGTTCTTAAAGAATAACCAAGAGCTCATGACTGAAATCCGAAATAAGGTTTTAGTAAAACACGGAATCCAGAAATCAACTGAGATCGTAGCTGGTTCAGTCGATATGGAAACGGGCGAGATCAAAGAAGAGAAAGCACCAAAAGCTTCAAAAGCAAAAATTCAATAATTGAAAACAGAAGGGTCGCCTCGAGCGGCCCTTTTTTTTATGGAAAAGAATGAACGAAGAACTGGAAAAACTGCAATCTGAAATCGCTAAGGCCAAAGGCACATCTGTGCTCGCGGAAGAGTGTGGCGACGTAAGACGCGTTTATAACTACTGCGTTCATTTGATCGCTCGGCAAGATTACTCCGAACACAAGCTTCGCCAAAAGCTTCGTTCCAAGCGCCAGAATTTACCTCACGTTATTAATGAAGCGATTGAAAAGATCAAGGCCAAAGGTCTGCTTCGCGAAGAGTCCTATCGCCGCCTCTTTATCCGCAAGTGGATGATGAAAGGCGAAGCCGAAGATAAAATCCGAAAGCGTGGAGCGATGGAAAAGCTTCAGTTTGAAGATCAAGAGTTTGAAGACTGTGAAAAAGAGCTCGGGTTTTCGGATACAGACTCAGTTGAAAAGCTCGTTTTAAAAAAGCTTCGGTCTAAAGACATTCCTAAAGACCCAAAAGAGAAATTCAAGCTCCGTGACAAGGTGATGCGATTTTTGGTTTCCAAAGGTCATAGCTTTGATGAGGCGAAAAGAGCTCTCGCTACCCATTTTAAGACTCAGTCGTCCTATGAGGATTAAGATAGTTCAGGCGCCGAAACTTATCATTCACTAATGCGAGCAAAGTCACGACGGCCCTGAACCAATTTCTCTTGGCGCTTGCTCTTTAGTACCAGCGCTTCACCATCCGGATCGTATGACCTAAGCTTTCTGAGATATAAAGATTACCTTCACCATCGAAAGCAAGTCCCTGAGGAGCAGCAAGCTGCACCGGAATATTAACTGGGTCAACTAGATCACCACCAATATAGTAACCCATGCCGACTCCCTCATCTTCGGTATACTTAGGCGAGCGGCCTCTGAAAAAATTAGTTCCTAAGCTTGGAGCATTTCGGTTACCAACATACAGGCTTAAGCTACCGGAACCGGATCGTGAGTAACAGAAGACCCCGTGATCGGAAACAATCCCGGTACCACCGTTAGCAATACAAATCTGAGATTCATTGACGGCCATGGCTGTACTATAGCGAGGCTGGGTAGAGAGGGTAATTTTACCAACTTGGTTCCCCGGAACAGGAATACTCAAAATATTTCGAGATGAAGCCAGAGTATTAATATACTTTAAGTTTGAGTCCGGAGCTTGCGAACGATCAAGGACAAAGAAATTACCCGGGTAAAGCGGATCCATCTCGATATCCCAGAGCTGGTTAAAAAGAGCTGAGCCAAAGGCTCCCGCCGTATCTCCAGCAAGACCACAGGTACCTGCAAAGCGCGTGACAGTTCCTCCCGAGTCCACTTTCTTAATACAATTGTCACTGAACTCAGCAATGTAGACTGAATCCGTGGCGGAATCGGCTCCTAGACCCCTTGGGTACCAATGAGGCGCTGTTACTGCCAGCTGATTATTAAACAGAGCAAAGTTAGCACCCGCCCAACTCGTGTTTGAATTAATTCCTGAAACGTTATTAAGACGACCAGCCTCAACCTCAGTTCCAAGAATATTGGCGGTGAAGCCAAAACTATTAAGGGCCTTGATGTAGAACTGTTCATCGGCGTACAAGAGATAATCTGACCCCTGAATGTCGATGATGTCCATATCCCGAGGTCCTTGGATCGAGGCGGCAAGGGGCGAGGCAGGAGCCGTTTGTGTGCTGCCACTTCCGTTACCCACAATAGTGTCAACTACACCAACTGTTAGATTGATGGATCTGATTCTTCGGTTGTTATAGTCAGACACGAGGAGGCGGTTATTTGTCTCATCATATTTCATGTTCATTGGGCCATTGAGCTGAACCTGAGTTGATTGAAGCGTAGGTGACTCATTGTAGCCAAACTTAGGTAGTTGGCCCAAAAGAGTTGAGACTGTCCCATTTGACGTTGTCAAAGCCCCGTTATCCAAGACCATAGATCTAACTCGGAAGTTAGAGTAGTCGGCCACAAAAAGGGTACCATCGACCAGTGCAATAGGACCTGGGTTGTTTAAAAAGGAATTTTTTCCTCCGGCGTTAACACCATTGTTATTAGAAGCTCCTGCCACGTTATTCACACCGAAGATAACGTTCATAAAATTTGAAGCAATCGTTCGATTTCCGAGAGTAATGCCTGAGGTCGTCTGATTGGTAAAAGTCACGCGATGCTGGTTCCAGTCAGTGACGATGAACCCTGTGAGTGCTCCATTCACGTAATGAGGCACAACATCTCTTGGGGATCCGAACTGATTGGTGTTTGGAGAAGAGTAATCACCCAAACGATTACCATTACACCAGTTTCCACCAGAATCCCTTCCGCCTGTAATAGTGGTTATGCCCCCAGAAGGAACTGTGAGAGCACCATTAAAAAGTGAGACTGAGGAGCCAGTCGGATTATAGGCCCTCAAGCGACAAGTGTTCCATTCGGTAAAATAAAGGAGTCCGTTGACACTATCACTATTGAGACCAATAACGTTTCCAGTGTAGGCAGCACTCGCAGGGTTAGCATCTGGATAAAGATTTGTTGGACCTTGTCCTCGACCGGCGACCAGAACCTGCGCGACCGGAGCAGTGATGCTGAAGGCATTGGCATTATTTAAATCAAGATAGACCAAAGCTGAGGGAGAAAAACAGGCGATATAAAGCCTGTTGCTGGAAGAATCACGAGCGAGATCATACGGGGTACAGCCTCCGTAGGTGTTGATGTTTTGGTTAACTGTGATATTGGCACTAGCGGTGTTAGCGTTATTAAAAACGGCTCGAACAATTCTATGAGTTCCACACCCTTCACCCACGTAGATGGTTGTAACCTGCGAAGCCCCGGATCCAGTAGTCTGGACTTCAAGACCATACGGATTACATAGGAAAAAAGATGACAGGCGGCTCGCCGAGATGCTTCCAGTCGTGAAGTCAAAATATCGGAAATCTGACGAGAGAGTCCCAATGTTCGTTGTGTGCGCCATCTGTTGCGCGTAACCGGGAACACCGAGAATCGCTTTGAACTGATTGGCCCCAATAGTGTAAGGGCCTAATTGGACGGATGAGTTGTTACGATTCCAGTACCAAACCACGTGGGCGTAATCATCAGTGATGAGGAAGTTTTTCTGAGCAAGTCCGACATTATGAGGGACCATATTATAGGGTCTAACTTTAGCAAGAATCGAAGCACCTGGCTGAGAAAGATCAATCTCTTCTCCATAGCCAGGGGCACCGATAAAGGTACAAATTTCTCCAGCATCAAGGTTATTACAGTGGCTGGATAAGAGGTTGGCGGTAATATCAAAAGTCGCGGATCTTGATTCCCCGTAGGAGTCAAGCACTGTTAAGGTGAAAAGATTATCCCCGAGCATTGTCGAGCCGGAAAGGAAACTAGCTGAGAAAGTACCTGTGAGAGACGGCAAAGAAACAGAACTTAACCCACAGCTCGAGGGATTTGTGCAGGTGGAGTTTCCACGCGAAATAGTCGTCGTGAACGTATCATTGGCGTCCGAGATGAGTGCTGAAAGACTTAGCGATGTCGTGGCATTGGTTTTCACTGCAGTGGCAGGCGTCACGTTCGTAATCTGAGGGCGCTGGTTTCGATAAACGGTCCAAGTTCTCTTGGCAGGAACGAGAGGATCATTGGCTGTGCTTGAGTCAGTTAATTCAACTTCCAAAGTTTGATCTCCAAGAACTAAATCACTGGAAGAGTTAAGCACAACTGAACTCGCACTCACATTCGTTTGAGTAAGCTTCACGACATCCGGTTGGCCAGCTTTTTTTATAGTCCATTTAAAGGTGTAAGGAGGAATACCCATTGCGGCCGCAGCAGTGAATGTTTTAGTTATATCGGTAGATAAGACAACAACTGTCGACCCCGAAGGAGTGGTCGCTCCCAGGGTTTCTTGGGCGGGGTTGATGACGTTAAATGTCCAATTTAAGCTTGAAGTTTCATAGCCATCAAAAGTCCTTACACTCACTGTGTGTGAGCCAGTCTCATCGCAGTCGGAGGTATAGACGAGCTTACCTGTGTTGGAAGTGTCAGAGATCACAATCCCTGGAGTTGCATTCGTGACTTCCGCATTATCTAAGAGCCAGGTCTTCGAGAGTGTATCGTTATCAAAATCAATCATTGTGCTGTCAAAAGTGATGTTCATACCGCAAGTGACAGTCGCTCCAGAAAGGGCCGGAGAATAAGTGATATAGCTTGGTGGAGTGTTTCTTCGGATGGAGAAAACTTTTTCATCTGAAGAGACAGCGTTCGTTGCCACTAATCTTACTGAGTGAAGCCCTTGAGTGAGAGTAGATCCAGATAGAAGAAAAAATGGTGTCGAGCTATCCTGAAGAGTTGTGGTGTTATCGAGGATGAATTTATAATTAACCGCTCCGGCACCATCTCGAACAGATACGGCAAGAGTTGTTTCTGTTGTTCGAGTGAGAACAGCTGGGCTGATGGTAGGAATGAAGGTCAAAATCTCCACTTCGTTTGGAGGTGAAGGCGGATTATTAACAGATACTGTCCAGTTATGAGTCGACTCCTCGTAACCGTCATTTAAAACGAGCTCCACATTATGAAAACCAACTTTCGAGCAGTCTGGAGTATAGATGAGTGAGGCCGAAGTCGGGCTCGAAGCGGTCGTTACAAAATCTGTTGTTTGTGTGACGAGCTGATTATCGAGCATCCATTTAACGCTAATAGCGTCACCGTTAATGTCACCGATATTTGCCGCAAAAGTTATCGCTCCACCTGAGCAGCTGATGTTGTTACCTGTGAGGGCAGGAGTATATGAGGATACTCCTGGAGGAGTATTTTTTCGGATATTGAAAACTTTCGTATCTGTCGTGATGCCATTGCTTGCGGTAATTTTTAAAGAGTGAAAGCCTGCAAGAAGGGTGTTGCCCGGGAGGGTATAGAAAGAGGTCCCGCCATCTTGGAGAACAGTCATGTTATCAAGAAGGAATTCATACCCCACAGTTCCAGAACCGTCGGCAACGGTCACCCCAAAGGTAGATGAATTTGAATTAGTCAAAACGACCGGGGACTCCGTTGGAGTAAAGGAAATAATCTGAACTGCACCAGGCAGTGGTGGAGGATTATTAACAGTGAAGCTCCACGAGTATTCGGTCGTATCATACCCGTCATAAACTCTAGCGATGAGATTGTGTGAGCCCGCACGAGTACAGTCTGGTGAGTAATGAAGCCTGTGCTGTTGAACAACGGCCAGGGTGTTATCAATTTCAGCAAAGGGAGTGGTTGCCAATACCGTTTCGTTGTCCAAGATCCAAGTGATTTGGTGATTGTCTAAAGTTCTGTCATCATCAAAATAAGAATAAGAAAATGTTTTGTCATCGCCGCAGTTCATTGAAACACCAGCTGCTTCCGGAGTCGTTCCCAGAATACCCGGTGGAAAGTTCTTTCTTACATTAAAAACTTTTTCAGCAGTTGCTTTGCCGTTGGTGACATTGATAGTGAGTGTTTGGTCGCGCCCGTTGGTGAGAGAGGAGCCTATTAAATTGTAGAAAGGTTGTTCACCTGACTGAAGAACAGTTGAATCGTTCAAGACGTGCTCATAAGTCAAATCACCAACGTTACCATTGATGCCGATACCAAATACAACCTGGTTTTGATTCGTCATAACGACGGGATCAGCAGTCGGTGTGTAGGATGAAATGAGAATTGGCTCAATAATTTCTTCGCCACCCGTATCATCCGGGGCAGACTCGAGTCCTGAGAAAGCTCCGCCTCCAGCACCGTTACAAGACACGAAAGTCAACAAGACTAAGGTGATTATAAATATTCTGTTTAATGCTCTCATCTGTATACAATCCCTGTTACTAAATCACTTAAGACTCAACGCTGATTCCTAAATAACAAATATGATACCCAATATGGCATTGATTTCGGTGGCAATTGAACTATTGGTGCCAGACAGGTTTAAATACCTAAGCTCGGCCTTAAGACTCATGTCTTTTGTGTAGTAGCGTTCAACTCCCCCATTAACTCCAAAACCAGCAAAGCTATTTTTAATAGATTGAAAATCTCGCTGGTAAAAACCAAGTCCGGCGTAGGGCTTCCATAATTCAAATCGCTCTACATAAATAGAATCATTTTTAAAATTTTCATTTTTTGCTGAAGAATTGAAAAAATAATTAAATCCTACGTTGACCCCAAATCCCTTATCTGTTCCAGAGATATCCGCCAATAAAACACTGTAACCAAGGTTTAATTGAACTTTATCTGTAACAGGTGCGAGGTAGGCAAGGTTAAATAAATAAGGCCCAGAGATGGACGCTGATTTTTTAGCATCAGTTGTCGTTGTTGAACTTTCGCCGGCCTTAGAATTAATTGAATAGAAGCCATAAGAAAAATCTATACGCCCTAGTGCGAATGCATCAAAAGATAAAAAAAGAATAAAAAAACTAAGCAGACTTTTCATTTATACTTTTGCTCTCTTCGGTTGTTTCTGAGTCAACTTGGGTTTCATTTTTACTAAGGAAGGTAGCTTCTGCATGCAACGCAATCGTTTGCCTAATCTGTGCTTGGTCTACGATCTCAGGTGGATTCTGGTCATAATTTTTTAAATAACTCGAAAAGATTATTTTACGTTTATCATCGAGTTGATCATTAATAACTTTGATATAGGAGCGTGAAGAATTAACAACAGAAAGCGCCCATTGTTCAAGCGAGAAAGCTTGAATCAAACTGCTGAGCTCAGTTTGTTGCATTTCAAAAACTTTGTAAAACGGTGGTCTTACACTAAAGATAAAAGAATCCTTGTTTAGCGTTTCATAAATATCTCTTTCTTCTTCAATCGATATAAGGCTAAGGTAATTAAGTATTTCCTTGTCTTTATTATACTCCTCAACCATTTTCCATTCAAATGCAGGAGCGATTTCGAAGGCTTGGGCGAGATAATCAGCAATCACTTTCGTATCAATGACCACATTTAAAGGCTTGTTTTCTAGGAGTTTCCCCCAAGCACCAGGAAAGCATTTTTTCGCTATTGGCAGTGATATCGATTTGGGCAAAAGCCCCAAAATAATAAAGGCATGTTCTGGGTTTATTTTTTTGAAAAAGATATTGGCCTTATCGCCAAGCCGCCAAACCTGGATTAAAAGATCTTCCCATTGACGATCTCCTCCTGTTAAATTTCGCTGCCTACTCATCTGATCTAAAAGTATTAATCCTTCTTGCCCGATTTGTCCGGGACTGCTGAAGGCTTCCAACCATTTTTGGTCTCGTCCCATCCAAAGAAGTGTCTTTTGCCACGCGCGCGGCAACTCACAAACCATGGTTCCTAAAAGTTTTGGGTTTTTCTGGCATGTATCACTCATTAAAAGGAGATCTTTAAGAGTCGGAAATGTCCCTGAGTCCGTAATTTGTTTAATTTTAATGTGGACGATATCTAGTGTTTTAATTGGATCATAAAAAGTAACTTCACCACTAACAGCAGTTGATCCTTTAATGTTGGAAGATCTTGGTTTTGCGCTAATTGCTGCATTTGTATTAATAGCACCTGAAGCCGAACCAGGAGACGTTTGAGAAGCAGAGGACTTCATTTTTGAGACACTCCATCTCACCATGAACCCGATTACCAGTGAAGACACCAAGAGGGAGCCAAGAATATAATAGATGTAGTGTGGCGTTTCAGGCTGGATATGCTTAAATTTTCTCTCAACACTAATTTCGTCTCGCCCTGGAAGAAGATTTAAATAAATCGGAATCTCTTGCTTAATTTCAGCAATTTTTAAATCATCAAATTTTTCTGGAACAGAGACATTAACTTTAACTTTAACAACTCTGCTTCTTAAAAAACTTAATGGAGTGGTCGGATCATCCCACTCATCAACTATTTCTTCAGAATCCTGATCAAAATAAGGCAAACTATCACCAGAAGCACCTTGCGCCACATTTCTTCTTAGTGGTGTGACTTCAATTTTGGCAAAAAACGGTTCATTTGGATGTCGGCGAGAAAAATAAAGTGAAGCTTCTTCTGTTAATTTATCTTCGAGTTCCATGACTCGTGGGTGTTTGCCCGGTAAATTTTGGGCCTGAAGAGCAAAAGTTGTAGATAAAAGTGTAAGGAATAATAACAACCATTTCATAGCTGACTCTCTTTTTCTGGTTTGATCACAAGCATGACTGTTCTTGAAAGTGCATCAAGTTCTTTCTGATTTAGCTGGTTTGATTTAGGGATAATTTTGTCTATCGTTCGGAGTTCTCCGACTCCCGCTATTTCCATTCGGTTGAGAGGGATACCTGCTTTTTGCAAATGTCTCATCGCCGAAACAGCTCGAAGCACAGAAAGTTCCAAGTTATCTTTATAACTTCGTCGAATTTTTTTGACCGGCTTTCTGTCTGTAAAGCCTTTGATACTAAGTTGATATTTTCCTGCATAAGGAAGGTATTTAGTGGTAAAGAGCTTAAGGATTTCAATTGAGTCTTTTTTTACTTCTGTAGAGCCTGAATCAAAAAAGGAGATGTTTCCAAAAGTAACGACGAGATTTTGATCAACCTCGTGAACTTTAATCTTGAAGTCACTTAAACCGTCAACAAATAAACTTCCGCTTCCCGAAGACTCTTTTGAAGTGTTTGTCTTGGCCTTTTCTTTTGGCCTTGTCTGAGATTTCGTTGTACTGGACCCGGTCAAGAGGGGCTTAAGGTTTTCAAGATCAAAACTTAGATGATGATTAAGAGATTCAATTTTTTTTGCTTTAAAGTCGGCGTTGTAAAAAATAACAAAGAAGCTCAAAAGAAGTGTGACCATATCTCCATAGGAAATAGCCCAGGTGCCTTCTGAGTCTTCTTCTGAATGAATATTTCGATTTTTCTTCATCAAACTCATGTGGCTTCGGCCTCAGGATTAAAACTTAAAGTATTGAGTCTGTCTGAAGGATCCAGGTAAGAGTTTATTCTTTCCTGAATTTCAACAATATTAACTCCGTCGATGATGAGGCCAATAACTTCTATCGCCATTTCAGATTTTTGCTGATCTTTTTTAGATTCTTCAATTAGCCATTCACCTAGTGGATTAAGAACTAGGTTAGAAATAATAAGTCCATAGAATGTAGCAACAAGGGCTACCGCCATTCGAAGACCTGTTTCTTTAGAATCGATACCAGCGGAAATTCCTCGCATGAGGTAAATAAGTCCTAAAACCGTTCCTGCAAGACCAAAGGCCGGTGGATATTTTGCATTTCTTTTTAACCACGAAGAAAGGAGCATAAGTTGGTTTTCAAACTGGTAGTATCTCTGGTTCAAAATTTCGTTTATTTTTTCTTTCGAAAAACCTAGCGAGATTAGTTCTAGGCCATCATTTAAGATTTGCTCATCAATGTTTTTAGGGTCTTTTATCGACTCACGCTTCAGACTCACTTTCCAGCAAACATCTGCCGATTCTTTTAAGCTTGGTGACGAAAATAAAAATTTTTGTGTAAATCGTAAAAACAGTATTTTTATGGGTGCTGCAGGACGTGAAATTAACATAACAGCGGCAGTTCCAAAAAATACCACAAAGAAAGCAACGAAGTCCCAGTACTCATCTAGCTTTTGGTTAAGATGCTCACTTGCCAGATAAAATCCAGTAAAAGCTATAAATAAACCAATAATATATTTCATATTTCACCCGAGTTCGTCATACGTTTAAGTTTATCAATCATCGTTTTTGATTCTGAATTCTCAGGGTTTATCTGAAATGATTTTTCATAATAATTAATCGCAGATCTGAAATCTCGTCTGAGATAAGCAATGTTTCCAAGTAAGTCGTAAGTAACACTCACATAAGGAAAATCATCGGCTACTGAAGATAATACTCTTTCCGCTTCCTCATATCTTTTTTTGTTGATCAGGTTGTTTGACAAAGCAATGTTCTTAGCTAGTTTTTCCTGTCGCGATTTAATGTCCTGATTTTTAACATCCTCAGTTTTTGTTCGAAGCTTAATATTAATATTGTAGCTTTCAAGACTCGATTCCTGAGCGATGAAAACATTCTGTGATTCAAAACCATCTTTTGAAATCTGGATGAGACTCATACGGGAAGAACTTGAATAAATATCTTTGCCAGTTAATTCCAGCGGAGTGATGCCTAGAGATTTCGTTTCGCCATCATTGTTTGTCACCTTCACTTCGGCTTTGTCCGGAGAGGATGTAATTTTAACTTTTGAAATTGTGCCGCAACTACTGAGCAACAGCATAAGCATGAAAGGGAAGATCAATTTATTGGCTTCAAGCATAGGTAGCCTTATTAAGGAAAGGTTAATCACCTTTAATGATTATAATTTAGAATAAGAAAAACATGCATCGAGGCAATTATTTCCAAAATGGGGTTAAAGCCGAAAAACTCCTTTACCCAAGTATTTCCAATTAAGGGCCGTAAATATTGGCCACATGCTCTGAGGGATTGATGGTCAGCTTGTTCGCCAGGACTCCAAAGGGCTAAAATCAAAGGTAAGGTGCGAATGAAAAAAGTCAGGCTTCCGTAAAGTCAACGAAGCCCAGGCTGCTCTGGATGACCAAAGGTTGACAAATTTAGTCGAGCTTTTGGCGGTAGATGGGTGTTGAAACACAAGGCCCAGGATAAAATCGAAAAGTGGGATGCTAAAAAAGGGCTGAAAAAATAGATGATGCAACCGGAATAATCTTCAGACTCTTATCTACACTCCTTAGCTGGCATGTTAGGTTAGCGCCAATTAAACCTTATGGAGTTCTTATGAAAAAGTTTATCATCCTGGCAATCGGAGTGCTTACTCTTTCAGTTACTGCTCAGGCTAATCTCATTAAGAGCTGTGATACCGTCCTTAAAACTGATGATTCTGAAGTGCAGATGAAAATCGAAATCTTTAAGCGTGATCATAAATTTACAGCGGCCATCACTCAAGACGGTGGCACGCTCACAGAAACGGTTGATGTCGTCCTAAATAAAGTTCGCCCAGGTCTATCCCTTGATAGTGATCTTGAAAAACTAAATCCTGTTGAAAGAGTTATTGCTCACGCGATGATTTTAACTGAGGATCCCATCCTCGCTGGCACTCAAAGCGCGGGACTTGATTTAAAGCTTATTCGATCTGCTAAAATTTATACCATCGGTGCGACTGACGGGATGGGTGTTTTTGCTATCGTTGAAGCAAGAGATCAAAGCGGCAAAGCACTTGGCTCATTCGTTGGTGGATTTCTCGTTGGTCCCTGCAAGTAAACTTGTAGAAGTGCCGCCATCTGCACCATAATTAAACCTGAAGTTGTAGTCACAGACCTTCGGTTTAATATAAAGAGTGTGCATGAATATTTTAATCACTATCCTTTTTATACTTTCCTTCTCGCAGGCGTTTGCAGGAGAAGGCATTGAGCAATTTTGTGCTGACCGCTCACAACCTAAATTTGTTAAAGACCTCACTCTTGATGCAACAAACCTCATGAGTTTTAAAAATGCTGGTGGACTACGCAACGGCGGGGTTTGCTGGTGGCACTCAAGGTTTCAGCGAGCTGCCCTCTATCTTGCGCACTATAATCCCTCGGCACAAGTTCCTGATGTTGCTTCGGCAAAAAGAATTATCAGAACAATTCGCAATGCTACCGACGTTATCGAAATCCCAGGTTTTAAAAACTTCTTGGAATTCAGTAATCATTTTGCAGACGAAATTCAAAATGAGCTTGACGCCTGGCAACGGTTTGAAGGCTTAAGATTTACCTGGATACGCGGATTACGCGGAAGCACTCGTGTATCAGCTGAATGGATGCAAGAGTTGATGGATAATCTTTACGAAGAAACAGAAGTTAAAGGCAATATTAGTTATCAGAAACTGCAGATGAAAGGCATCACTGCCCACGCCTGGTTAGTCGTGAACATGAAGAAATTTGAAAATGGTTATGATTTGGAAGTTGTTGATTCGAATTTTCAAAATATGACAAAAATTTATCAATATCGCCACGGCGATACTTACCTTTTGTATCGTGAGAAAAGTCCTTTCACGCCCTACCTCGAACACACTTTTGAGATGGAAAGAATTAGCTCTGCTTTAAAAGAGGCTTGTTCACCATCGTTGGCCAATTCTTTGCAGTAGTTTCCTTACACATGATTAAAAGCGATTAAACACTATTTTAGTGTCCAAAGTTTTTACATATGCAAAGGGATTATATGAAATTCGCATTATTCGTATTTCTATTCGTTCTCACATTTAGTGCCTGGTCACAGGCTCTTTTGTCTGACGGTATTCCCCACCCTTACTATGCTAAACAAGATCAAGGCGAAAACGAAGTCATGTCGATCAACGATGGTATGGCAGCATTGCAGCTAAGACTTGAAATGATCAGACGTGCCGAGAAAACAATCGAAGTTGAATACTTTATTTTTAATGCTGATTTAGCAGGAAAAATCATCCTTCGCGAGCTCGTTAGAGCCGCTGAACGCGGAGTAAAAGTCCGAATCCTTATCGATAAATCAAAGCCAATTTTTGTGTTTAATGAATACTATGTGAAAGCGATTTCAAAATATGGCATAGAAGTTCGCTACTACAATAAAGCACCTCTGGTGCGCATCAGTACCGTTCAATTCCGTAATCACAGAAAGCTCATCACCATTGATGATAAGGAAGCGATGACTGGCGGAAGAAACATTGGTGACGATTACTTTGATTTATCTGATCATTTTAACTTCCACGATACTGACATTTACGTCAGAGGGCCGATTGTAAAAATCATGCGCGAGAGTTTCGACGCTTACTTTGAGCATAAAATCTCGGAGAGAATAAAGCTCCCTGAAGAAACCAATAAAAACTTTGAAGAAAAGACGGCGGAGGCTTCTGCGTTCCTAGAGGAAACTCCGGAAGAAACCGCTGCAAGATAAAAGTTTGCGACTATAGGTAAAAAGATTCTCGACTCAAAGAAAATGTATGTGTGCCCTGAGCTCACTTATGTGACGGATGCACCAGGAGCAACTTTCTACCAGCGCCTAAACCCTAAATTTGATATGAAATATAAATTTGTCCGTAAAGTTCTTTTTGATAAACTGAACACCGTCGACAAGAGTGTTTTAATTTCTTCACCTTATTTAATTGCGACAAAGAAATCTAATTAACTCATGAAATCGCTGTTAAAGAGAAACGTAGATCTGACTATCTATACAAATTCACTGGCATCAACTGATGCTGTCTACGTTGCTGCTAATCTTTACTACGATGTCTTTAAGTGGACGAGAAAAGGGATCAATATTTATCTTCATGACGGACTCTATACCAATAATAACTCCGAACTTGATGAGAATATCAAAAAAGCTAAATGGGGGACTCACTCAAAAGTTCAAGTTTACGAAGCCACCACTTTTTCCGAGGCGATGATCGGAACATATAACATCGATAATCGCTCAAACTTCTACAATTCGGAGATGGCACTTTTCTGTAAGGGAAATGATGCTTTCACTAAAGTCGTCAAAGATGAAATTGTAGAGATGATGGATAAAGGAATTAAAATCAATCCAGATGGGTCGGCTTCAGATCGAGAAGGAAACAAGAAGAGCGTCTTTGGATCAAGTACTAAAGACTTGAGACTTATGAGACTCATCTTTCTTACCTCTTGGTTACTTAAGTTTTTACTCTAATTGATGATATTAATCGTTCCAGTCATACTTCCGTGAACCGAACAATTATAGAAAAGCGTATTGGGCGCTGTTAGAGGAACGATAAATGTAATAGTACCAGCAGTTATGCCATTATTAGTAACGCCATCGTTGAAAGCATTTCCAGCTCCAGCCCCCTGTATACTTTTTATGAAGAACGGGTGGCCGGGCGTATTGATAGTAAAAGTATAAGTTGTTCCCCGTTTGAAAGTGAAGTCCGGGTCATTGACACCGTTAAAAACGTAGTCCGTTGCACCGTTATTGGAAACAGTAAAAGAAGTGACGTCTGTGATTGTTGGCGTTGTATCGCTCCCCGAATCTGATCCACACCCAGCGACGATAACGAGCATAATGAGGACTAACATTTTATTCATATTATCTTCCTTTAAGTAACCCTAGCCCTACCACCTTTTCCTGTCACTTGTACTGAGCTTCGACAGTGTCTAAACTTTAGACACTCCTGTGGGTGTGCCTGAACTTTCTACACTACTCATCAAACTATCCGTCACTTAAGGCCCTAAATATTGGCCCCTGACTTGCTTTATAAAAGGCACAGGGGAAATAACATGGGTTCATCAAAAAACAAAAATAAGACGATTACATGGGCACTTGTCGGTCTATTCGTTCTTACAGGAACCTATAACGCTGTCGTTATTAACTCTCAATCTGAGATGTCTAATACTGAAATGAAATTCGTAAAACGCCTTGATGAAGTTTTTGGCGTAACCATTTCAGGCCGCACTGTTGCAACATCAGTTAAATGGCAGAAAATAGCTCAGAATCAAATCATCGCTAAAGCACAAGTATCTTCAGTAACATCAGCTCCGGTTGAATCAATTCCCGCAGCAGCTGTTCAGGAAGAGCTGACTCTTTCACTCGTAGAAGTTGTTAATCAGAAGAAGTGGCAGACTGGTCTTCCAGCTGCTCAGTTCAACGGTTCATTAACAACTAATAACGGAGTTATTGAAAATCTAGCTGTCTCACTTCCAAACGGTGAAGGTATGACGGCGTCATTTTCAGAGATGACTGGAAACGTTTTTGAGTATGATCTTAACGGTGAAGTGTTTGCCGGTATGATGTACCAGGTTGATAACAACGCTTACATGGTCACACTTACGAACGGTCCTCTTGAAGGAACACGTTTACGATTCTCTTCACAATCTCCAGCTGAAGAACAAATTCAGACTCAACAAGTTCTTGCTGAAAGTAATATCGAAGTCGGCTCATTTGGTTCAGACTCTGAAGTCGAGGTACAGGAAGTAGTTTCTGAGCAAGTGGTTCAAAACGATCAGATCCAGGGCTTTAATTTAGATCAGACTCAGGCATTGTAAAATGAACACCATTTTTGTTTTTTTCCTACTTCTTGGATCATTTACAATCCACGCTCAGAGCAGTTTCAAAATCTCTAAGAAAATAAAATACCCGCGGAGTATGGCGGAGAATAAGCATAATCACTTTATTATCCTAGGAAAATACAGACAGCAAATTGATTCAGAAATTAAGCGTCTGGTGACGGGCCTTGAATATGAAGCCGGTCGCAAAGAAAGCACCATTCAAATTCCTTACTACCAAAATCTCTTGGTAAAGCTTTTAGTAAAAAGAATTTTTGTTCAATCGCTTGAATCACAATTAAAAGAAGTTGATTTAGATAATGTTGTTTCGAACTACCCAAAAGAGAAAGTCTTTAATACTGAAAACATAAAAATTGATCTTGAAAAAGAAATGAATATTCACTTGGATCAGGTTCTGGATGAAAAAAACATTGGTTATTATTTTTATAAAGACTTAAAGAAAAATCTCATCAAAGAAACTATTAAAAATATCGCAGTAAAAACTTACCAGTCCGTTGGGAGTGGTCTGCTCGCTAAGATGGTAGCGTCTGGAATGAGTCAGGCAGCCTTGAAGACTACAGTTTTGAGTCTTGGTTCAAAAGTTTTTGTCAGCGCAGGCACCGCCAGTCTTCTGGGTCTTTTAACTTTTCCCTTACATGCCTACCGTTTGCCTCCGGAGACCATTTGGACAGATATACTCGAGAAAAATCCTGAGTTGATTTTGAATCCTGAGTGGATGAGATACGCCGGTAGCTCAGATAATCCATGGACTACTCATGACTACGCTGTTCAAAGACGAACCTCCAATATGGAGCGAGCTCTTAAAAAATTCCTCCAAATGGAAGAACAGTCGTTTCAAAAAAGTGTGACGAGTATTAGTAAAATGAAAGAGTTCAAGGCCGTCCCAGAAGTGAAGAATCACCACGATGACCTTCGCGCAAAACCGGACGGAACTTACGTTTTTAAAAAACATATCATCCCTGACTTTGCACCCTTCTGGGCCGCTAAGCGTTAGTCAAATCCACCCTTCTTTTTATACTACATTGGCACGGCGCACCCGTGGTACCCTTTTGAGGCAATTTTAACTCGATAGGGGTCTTATGCGCGCTCAAGAAATTCGTAATGCTTTCTCCAATTATTTTGTCCGTAACGGACACCAAAAGCACAAGTCATCAAGTCTCGTTCCCTATAACGATAATACAATTCTTTTCACTGTCGCCGGTATGGCGCAATTTAAAGATAACTTCACAGGTAAGGCCAATCCTGCCAACAAGCGCGCCGTCACGATTCAAAAAGTTGTTCGTGCTGGTGGTAAACATAACGATTTAGAAAATGTGGGTTTCACGGCTCGTCACCATACTTATTTTGAAATGCTCGGCAATTTTTCTTTTGGTGATTACTTTAAAAAAGATGCCATCAAATTTGCATGGGAACTTTTAACTGTTGATCTAAAAATTCCAAAAGAAAAACTTCTAGTCACAGTTCACGAATCTGATGATGAAGCTTTAGAGATTTGGGCACGCGATATGGGTGTCCCTCGCGAAAAGATTTTTAAGCTTGGTGATAAATCAAACTTCTGGGAAATGGGTGACGTGGGTCCATGTGGTCCGTGTACTGAAATTTTTTACGACCATGGCCCATCCCTGTCCACAGGTGTTCCGGCCGGTTGCCAGGAAATTGATGACGAAGGTCGATATGTTGAAATCTGGAACCTTGTTTTCATGCAATATGAAAAATACAAAGAGGGAAATGAAATTAAACGCAAGCTTCTTCCAAAGCCCTCTGTTGATACAGGTGCCGGCCTTGAGCGAGTAGCTGCTGCCCTTCAGGGTAAATATTATAATTACGATACTGATATTTTTGAACCGATTATGAAGTCGATCGGCAAGCTGACTGGAAAAAATTATTACACAACAAAATCAGAAGAAGAAAAATCATCGTTCAGAGTTGTCGCTGATCACATCAGATCATGCACAATGCTCATCACTGATGGAGTGATTCCTTCAAACGAAGGCCGTGGGTATGTGCTTAGACGAATTATCCGCCGAGCTGTACGCCATCTTTCTCTTCTTGGATTAAAGGAACCTTCTTTTTATAAAATCGTTCCAGCAGTCTTTGAAGCACTTGGTGAGGAGTATCCAGACAATGCGTCAAACGCGGCTTTATCTGAAAAGCTCTTAAAGCTTGAAGAGGAAAAATTCCGTAAGACGCTTGATACCGGTCTCTCTCTTATCAATGAGGAACTCACCAAAATTAAGAAGGGCGATAAGTTATCCGGAGAAGTGGCGTTTAAACTTTATGATACATTTGGATTCCCCCTGGATCTGACTGAAGTGATTCTGCGCGAGAAAAATATCGAACTTGATGCTAAGGGTTTTGACCAAGCGATGGAAAAACAAAAAGAGCAGTCAAAGAAAGGTTCTAAGTTTAAAGTTCAGGAAGATAATCTAAAAGTTTTCTACGGTATTAAAGAAAAATTTGGTGCAACTAAATTTACTGGCTACGAAGAAGTAACCGGGAACGCTAAACTTCTCGCCAAAGAGGAAGTTGATGGTCAATTCTATTTAGTTTTCGATAAGACTCCATTCTATGGTGAGGGTGGAGGTCAAGTTGGTGATAAAGGTGAAATTGACTCAAAAGAAGGTAAGCTCGCCACTATTATTGATACACAGAAACCGGTTGATGGACTTCATGTTCACATTTCAACGGATGCTGATGCTTTAACTGTTGGAGAATCATACACGTTAAAATTAAATCATGAGGAAAGAGAACTCACTAAGCGTAACCACTCAGCGACTCATTTACTTCAAAGTGCATTAATCAAAGTGTTAGGTCCTCACGTTAAGCAAGCTGGTTCGTCAGTCGGTCCAGAACGTCTGCGATTTGACTTCACACACTCTGAAGCTTTAAGGCCTGAAGAGATTGCTCATGTCGAAGAGTTAGTGAATTCAGCGGTTGCTTCATCCCTAAAAGTATCTGCGATGAATATGAGTAAAGACCAGGCAACAAAGAAAGGTGCTATGGCACTTTTTGGCGAAAAATATGGGGACGAAGTCCGTGTTCTTGAGATGGGAGATTTTTCGGTTGAGCTATGTGGAGGAACTCACGTTTCAAACACTGCCGACATTGGACTTTTTAAAATCCTTATAGAAACATCACTCGCCTCAGGTATTCGTCGAATCGAAGCTATTACATCGACGAATGCTATCAATTACCTATTACACAGATCAAAAATTCTTACTGAAGTGGAAAAATCATTCTCTGTGAAAGAAGAGAAGGTACTCGAGAAAATCACAGGGCTTTTTGCTGAAGTAAAAGATAAAGCAAAACAACTTGAGCAACTAAACGATAAACTTCAAAATTTTGAATCTCAAAGTTTGTTTGAAAATAAACAGCCTATCAAAGGTGGTTTAACGCTTACTGTTGCCAAAGGAACTTCTGCTGATCAAGGCAACATGAGAAAGCTCGGAGATATCTTCGTAGACAAGGAACCGAAAGGCGTTCTCTTCCTCTATGCAGTTGAAGCGGATAAAGTTTCATTCATTATGAAAACTCATCGCACCAATACGGCAATTGATTGTTCTGCGGTTCTCAAACAAGTCATGCCGATCGTGAATGGTCGCGGTGGTGGTAAGCCAGATAATGCTCAGGGATCAGGTGATGCTTCTAAAACAGAGTCTTTAATTAAGGCCGTTGAAGGAGCACTTAAATGAAAACCTTTTTAATTCTTATTCTTTTAGCGGTTATTGGCTGTACCAAAAATACCAGTAAAAAAGATCACATTGAAATTTCAATCCCTGATGATGTTTCTACTCTTGATCCTGTCAATTGTTACGATACCGTTTGTTACGTCCCTCTCGCACAAGTTTATGAATCACTTTACGAAATAGAATATTTAAAACGTCCTTATACTTTACGCCCACTTCTAGCAGAAGGTTTTCCAGCTGTTTCAAATGATCGCTTGAAGTACACTTTCAAAATTAAAAAAGGCATTAAATACCATGACTCTTCTTTGTACTCAAAAGGAAGAGAAGTTAAGGCACAGGACTTTGTTCAACAAATTAAGCGTCTGGCGTTTCAAGGAACAACCGCACGTGGATACTGGGTCGTCGATGGAAAGATTAAAGGGCTAAATGAATGGCGTGAAAAAGTTGGAATAAATCTTGATGCCTTTTTCACAGAGTCCATTTCTGGAGTAAGTACGCCTGATGATCAAACTCTCGTTATTGAACTCGTAAGACCTTATCCTCAGCTTCTTTGGGCGATGGCGATGAATTTCACATCTCCAATTCCAGAAGAAGCTATTAAGGCAGCAAAGAATGATTTTCGAGCCACTTTCGCCGGTACTGGTCCCTATATTATCACTGATTACAAACCAACTCAGGAAGTCGTACTCAAAAAAAATGAGGAGTATAAAACGTCTGTTTATCCTTCGCAGGGTGACAGATTTGCAAACGAAAATAATCTTCTTAAAGATGCCGGAGCGAAAATTCCGTTCGTAAACAGCGTTCGATTTGTGGTTATTAAAGAATCACAGACAGATTGGTTGAACTTCATGAAGAAAAAAATCGACATGATTAACCTGGTTAAAGATTTATACCCTCAGGCCTTAACTGAAGACGGAAAATTAAAATCTGAAATCACAGGACAAAATATTCAGCTTCAAGCTTCACCCACACTTATTTACTGGTGGATGAATTTCAATATGAAGGATCCTGTCATAGGGAAGAATCTTAATCTCCGTAAGGCCATTGCCTACGGCGTGAATATCGATAAATACATTCAGCTTTTCACTTACAACATCGCTCAGAAAGCTAACTCTATTTATCCTCCGGGTATTTCAGGTTATTCACCGTCAACAGATTTGCCTTATAAATATGACTTAGAAGTGGCAAAAGATTATTTGAAGAAGGCTGGCTTCCCAGATGGAAAAGGTCTTCCCAAACTTACCTACGATGTACGCGGAACAGATACTCGTAAACGCCAGATGGGAGAATTCGTTCAACAGGAATTAAGAAACCTTGGTATTGAAGTTGAAGTTCGACTTAATACTTTCCCGGCTTTTTTAGAGAAGTCTCGCAGTGGAGAACTTCAGTTCTGGCAAGGCGGATGGGTTCTCGATTACCCAGATTCTGAGAACGTTCTTCAGCTCTTAACAACGGCGAATCTTCCACCAGGCACAAACTCTTCTCAATATTCAAATCCTGAATTTGATAAGATGTTTAACGAACTTCGCGAGCTTGAAGATGGTGATCGAAAAAATGAATTGATGAAAAAGATGGAAGACATTATTAACCGGGATCTTCCGTGGTCGATGCAGTATTACTCCCGTAATTACATCCTTTATCATGACTACTTAAAGAACTTCCGCTACTCAGATATAATTTATAACAATATTAAGTACCTTAAAGTTCAAGGCAAATAAATCATTCTCCGACCATGGCACTCAGCTGCTATGGTCAATTCACAAATAGGCATTAACTTCCCTTTTTATTCTCCGATAAGTCCAATGGATTTACCTGCGAGGATCCAATGAAGTTAACGTTACTCCTACTCATTCTCTTAATATCCCAAGCTGCTTCAGCTCGTTCTTATGTCATTTTCAGTATGGCACAGGATTTACCTATGGGTTTTGATAATGAAATAATGAGAAAGAACTATTACATCAACATGGGCTCAGGTCAGGGTGTAAAAAAAGACAGCATTGTTGATGTGTTCAGAATTATCTCGGTACAAAATCCGTACGATAATAAAAAACGAGTTAACTATAAAGTTAAAATCGGTGAGCTAAAAGTTCTTCATTCTTCTGATGAAGCCGCGATTGCAATGGTTAATGGATTTGAGAAAGAAGACACACCAATCTTTGAACTCAATCAATTTATGATTGGTGATCACGTATCAATTAACGTCGACTAAGATTTATCCCAGCACTCATCAAGAACCTTAGATTTTAGGATCTTTCCCTTGAGGGTTCCATCTATTACAGAAGTGGTTTGCACATACATTAAATACTCTACGCTTTTTTTTATGTGTAAATTTTGGCTTCCCTGCAAAATCACTTTCCTTAGTAATTCCCCTGCGAATACCCCCTTGAAGTGAAATTCATAGGTCATCTCGCTGGAGTTGAATTTAGTGACTCTAAGACATTTAGAAACTATAATGACAGTCTTCATGTATGCCGATACAGCAAGTATTGGACCAGCTTTTATAAGACTTAAGTTTTTGATTTGTTTCATAGACTGACGCTCCGCTGGAAAAAAAGGAAGACTGTCATGTTACAAGGACCACGTACTCTAGGAAGACTTCTAAAATTAAGAGTCCAGAAAACTCCCGATCGAAATGCGATCGGCTGGATTGAAAATAATGAAGTGAGAAGTCTAACGTTTAAAGAGTACAAAAATACGATCGAAATCCTTTCATGTGCTTTTCATAAAACCGGCGTAAATGTCGGAGATAAAATAGGGATTCTTTCCCAAACATGCAAAGAATGGCACTTTGTGGATATGGCAACGATGTGCTCAAGAAGCTGCTTGATTCCTATTTATCCAAGTTATTTGTCAAATGAAATTGATTATATTTTCAAACACTCTGATTGTTCGGTACTGATCGTTGAAAATGACAAGCAGATGGAAAAGATCATCCCTGTCATGAAAGATTGGACGAATCTAAAACTTGTTGTTTCGATTAATGATCTATCTGAAGAGACTCTTAAAAAATTCAGAAACTCGTTTCCCTACTACAGCTATAAAGAATTTTTAAGATTAGGGGGAGATGAATTAAAATCAAACTCAGATCTTTTTGAAAACCATATCCAAAATCAATTACCAGAAGAGTATGCTTCAATCATTTATACATCCGGCACAACAGGTGAGCCTAAAGGTGCTGTGATAACTCAGCATGGAATGACCTCCATGCTTTTAAACGTTGAATCCACCATTAAGGGTGCTTTTAGTTCTGCAGATAAAACATTAGTGTTCTTGCCTTTATCTCACGTACTTGGACGTTGTGATTCACTTCTGCCTTTGGCGTTTGGATGGCAAGCTGTTTACGCTGAATCAGTGGATAAGTTGGTAGATAATTTACAAGTTGTTAAGCCAACAATCATGATTGCAGTTCCAAGAATTTTTGAAAAGATTTATTCAAAAGTCATGGATCAGGTTGCATCAGGAAGCCTAGTTGAAAAACAAGCCTTTAAGTGGGCAGTAGCTGTTGCCGAAAAATATTTTGCTAAAATTGATAAAGATCTCTCTCCTTCTGCCTTAGAAATCATTGAATATAAACTTGCGCACAAGATTGTTTTTTCAAAAATCTACAATCGTTTTGGTGGAAGAATTCGTTATTTCGTTTCTGGTGGTGCACCACTCTCTGTCGCCATTATTAAATTTCTTCGTTATGCAAATTTAACAATTCTAGAAGGCTACGGTCTGACCGAAACGGTTGCTCCTTGTTCACTCAATCCTCTCGCCAAACAAGTACCTGGAACAGTCGGACGCCCGATGGGTGATGTGCAGTTTTCATTTGGGCCTGATCATGAAATCCTGATTAAGAGCGATGCTATGATGAAGGAGTATTACAAAAATCCAGAAGCGACAGCAGAGGCAATCAAAGACGGCTGGCTTCACTCAGGGGACATTGGTGAATTTACTTCCGATGGTTATTTAAGAATCACGGATCGCAAAAAAGATATTATCATCACGAGTGGTGGTAAGAATGTGGCGCCTCAAAAGATTGAGAATATCGCTAAAACCAAGCCTCATATTTCGCAAATGGTTGTGATTGGAGACAAGAAAAACTACCTCACGGCCCTTGTAGGAATTGAGAAAGAACGGTTTCTAAGTCTCTTAGAAGAGCTAGACCTCACTTCGGATTGCTCCGTTATGGACCTCGCCCAAAGCCCAAAAGTGCGTGAATTAATCCAGAAAGAAATTGATGAAATTAACCAGGAACTCGCTCAGTACGAAAGTATTAAAAAGTTTTCGATCATTACAGAAGAGTTCACAACGGACAACTTCCTGACCCCGTCTCTAAAAATCAAACGTCGCCCAGTGGTGGAAAGATACAAAACTCAAATTGATGAGATGTATCCTGCATGACCATGCGCCCAATTCAGAGATGATTCATCGGTTAATAGGTCTAAAAGCTGGCGCCGCGCAACAATAAGCCAAAACTCCTTTGACATCCACCCCCTTCTCCTTTAAAAATAAGGATTCAAATTCCCCTATGAGGTATTCAAATGGCACGAGTCACCGTCGAAGATTGTTTAGAACATGTTGAAAATCGTTACGAGCTTGTTCATTTAACAGCTAAGCGTGTAAAGCAATTACGTGAAGGTGATGACTCTCAAGTTAGAAGCAAGAACAAAGAAGTTGTTACTGCCCTTAGAGAGATCGCTGCTGGTAAAGTTAAGCATACTCTTAAATCAGAGTACGATTCAGACGAATTTTAATTTTAAAAGAAATGATCTTATAAAAAAAGCCACCTCAGGGTGGCTTTTTTTATTGGATTTTACTCAACAAAAAGAATTCCCAGATCCTTGTAACCACAAACGGTCGGAGCTTCCTGGCGTTTGCAATGAAAAGCGAGATTGAAGTTTTCTTTTGAGACTTCCTTACCGTTTTCAATTTTAATCACATTCTTAAGATCATCCGAAAGTTTGATTCCTGAAATGTGTTTCCATTTTTTTGAGGCAAGTGAATCATAAACTTTTTTAAGTTCCGGGTAGAGATCGGACTCTTTGGTGATTCTGAAAGAATTCAGGATAAGAAAAGACTCATGTGGTTTTTTAGATGAGAGATCGTTAAAACTGGAATCTTTCTTTCGCAAATAATCATCAACTATTTTTACTTTCGCTAAAATCTCTGTCAGTTTTGCTCGTTCTGCGCTTAAAGAACCATCTCCCGTCATTTCAAAGTTCCCAAGAGTAAGATCTTTTTTAGAATCAAAAAAGTTGGAGTTTTTTTCATAAACTATTTTTTTGGCAGCTAATTTAAAAGCTTGAACCGAACTACCATCTGGCGAGCTGATATATTGGCCAATGGTGATTGCATGAAGTTGTGTACAAAAGAGAATGGTTAGGATTAGATATTTCATTGTTGTTCACTTCCTAGATAGTATTTATCATCGCGACAAACATCGGGCACTGCACACGGTTCACCCTTATAAGCAAAAGAAGCACATTTCTGGTAGCCATCTGATTTACCAGGGCAGTTCCCTTCAAGGATCTTATTAAAATGATTTGGCTGGAGAAGACTTGGAATTTGAGGACTTGAAACAAGAGTCAGTACATTATTTTTAATGCTTGCTCCTCTTGGACTTTCGCCTCTGTCTCTACTTGTCAGTGTTGAGCCAGTAGGACACCATTTTTGAACACCAAGGCTTGGCATCTTTTTAATAAATTCCTGCTTTTTACTTATGCAGTCCTGATCGCCAGTAGGACAAGTACATTTTATTTTCGTATAGGCATTTGTATAAAACGGAGATTTAGTCGAAGCGTAGAGGTATCGAGTTTGTAAATTGAACCTAGTGTTGGTTTCAGACTCGAGTGCAACAGCTTTATCAGAATTCGCTAAGTCCTTAGGCGGACTATAAATGAAATCTTCTTTGCAATATTTATTTCTGAATTGGTAATTAACGACATCATTAATAGTTGCTGACGTATAAAGTTTTTTCAAATTTTCATCAGTTGAATTCATGATCGACAAACATGTTTGCCCTGAACAATCACAATTGACTGCGCCACCAACCGCCTGATCAAAAGCTGCTGTATCTCTCATGACTGAAGGGACACTTGTCACAACTCTGCAAGTCCAGCTATTTTGTGCATACTGTGGGCGATCTTCTTTATATTCATCACAGAGTCCCATAAGGTGAAGCATCTCGTGGGTAATAACACCGCAATCAACATTCTCGGCATAAGCAGCAGCATTTGTACCAAAGCCTGGAGCTTCGATCTTCACCTGATATTCTTGAGGTCTTTCATCGTTTGGAAGTTTACTGATTTCATTAGGAGGAAGAACGACCATTTCAATAGTTTTTCCATCAGGACCTTTCATATGTGGTGCTGCAAGAGCGAGACATTTTTGCGAGCGACTGAGCATGGTAGCAGGACTTACTGCTGTACTTGTATTTTGTACAAATTTTACGTTTAATATCGCCTGATAGTTTCCATCCTGCTTGCGTTTGAGGGTGTAGTTTCCTGTAGAGTAGTAATTAGAATGCTCTTTCTGGAAGACTTTATGTTCTCCTGCTTTTAACTCATTACATTTAGATACTTTGTTCGTATCTTCTATGTTTTTTATGATGTCTTCAATCGGTTTCAGTTTATCTTCTGGCTTACACTCAAGAATTTTGGCTAATTCTTCCGCCCCCTTATCGCCATAAATATAACCGAACATTTGATTTAGATTATTTAAAATCTGTGTGCGTTGGGAAGATTCTGAATTGGCATTAAGAAAAGCAGTCTTTGCAACGAGATAGTTTTGAGCATACTGTTTAGCCTCATCGCGATTTAGATTAACAAAAACATTTTCGATATTATCTCCAACAACATCATCAAAATCTGAAACTTTGTAGTTTTTTCCATCGAACGAAAAACTCTGACTTAGGTTTGACGGATTTATTTCTTTTTTAGCAATTTTTTCTTCTAGATAGGCCTTGGAGGTTGTTGCTAAAGAAGGAATGCTGGAAGACGCTACTGTTCCAATGACTGAAACTATTATTCCGGGATTTTTCTTAACAAGATTACTTTCTTTGATTTTTTCAAAAACTTTTTCATTGACGTAGTTCACTGACGCATAACAAAAGTCACTTTTCGATGATGGGCATCCTGATGATTTGAATCTTTCAACTTGAGCAGCTGTATTTTTTTGAAATTCGGAAATGCAGACATTTAAATCTGAAGCTACTGTCTTTGATTTATTTTGTGAAAAAACATCAGGTAAAAATTGAAGTTTGCCCTGATCGTCATACGAGACTTCGATCGAAACTTTATGACTCGATCCTCTGGGACAAACCCAATCAACACTTATTGGTTTTGCCTGCACAATCGAAGTAACAAAAAACAGCCCAAGAAATAAGATCCGTTTCATTATTCTACCCTTCTGAAATAAGACGGGAAAACCCCTCTGGTGTAATGATAGTTGATTGGTAAAAATTAGGACGACATGGGCAAGAAATGCTCAAAAAAAAGGGGACCTAAGTCCCCTCTTTTCTATCTTCTTTTTAAAGCAATTTTTAGAACTTCATCGAAGTGTTTCACAGGATGGAATTTCATACCCTTCCGGTGACGTTCAGGCACTTCCTTAAGATCTTTTTCATTTTGCCATGGCATAATGATTTCTTTGATACCCGCTCGTTTAGCTGCGAGAACCTTCTCTTTGATACCACCAACCGGCAAAACTTTCCCAGTAAGACTTAGCTCACCTGTCATAGCGACATCACCTCTCACCATCTGGTGAGTGGCCAGGCTGTAAAGGGCAAGGGCCATTGTAATACCAGCAGACGGTCCATCTTTAGGTGTTGCCCCAGCTGGTAAATGGAGGTGGATTTCATGAGTCGCAAGAAAGTCTGTTGCTTCTTCTGGATTAGGAGCAGCGACAGCAGTCGTTGCCGAGATAACCTGAGCTGTTGGAATAGTTTTTTTCTTGGTTACTTTTTTGACAATTTTTTTAGATTTTAGAATTTCATCTTCAATCTGACTTTGAAGAACACGCTTAACATAACTGTAAGCGAGATTGGCAGACTCTCCCATCACATCACCAAGCTGACCAGTTAGCTTGAAACCTTTTCCTTTGAGAGGAATCGATTCAACAAAGAGAATATCTCCACCAAAAGAAGTCCACGCAAGTCCAGTTACAATTCCCGGCTGAAGTGGTTTTTGTGCCATATCAGTTTCAAATCTCTTACTTCCGAGTGACTTTTCTAAATCGGCTACAGATGGTGCAAATTTCTTGAATCGCTTATTTGAAACTTTCTCAAGAGCAGCTTTACGGCAAAGCTTTGCAATCATTTGTTCCATCACTCGCACACCTGGTTCACGAGCATAATCAGAAACTAATGCTTTAAGGACTGAAGCACCCAGTGAGAACTCTTTTGTTTGTAGACCGTGTTTTTTAAGCTGTTTTGGAATAACCCATTTTGTAGCAATTGATAGTTTTTCTTCAATCGTATAACCAGAGAGCTCAATTAATTCCATACGGTCTAGAAGAGCTTCGGGAATTTCTCCAACATAGTTTGCTGTTGATATAAATAAAACCTTTGAAAGATCGAAAGGAACATCGAGATAATTATCGATGAATGTTTTATTTTGTTCAGGATCAAGGACTTCAAGAAGGGCAGAGGCAGGATCACCTTGAAATGATTTACCAATCTTATCGATCTCATCCAACATGATGACTGGGTTATTGCACTCAACACGTTTTAAGGCTTGAATAATTTTTCCTGGCATCGCACCTACGTAAGTACGACGGTGACCTTTAATTTCTGCTTCGTCTTTCATACCACCGAGTGAGAATCGATAGAATTTTCTACCAAGAGCTTTCGCAATTGAATGGCCGAGAGATGTTTTACCTACGCCCGGAGGACCTGCGAGACAAAGAATTGTACCGTCATATTCTGGCTTCAATTTTCTTACCGCGAGGAACTCCATGATTCTTTCTTTAGGCTTCTCAAGTCCATAGTGATCTTTCTCGAGAATTTTTCGGGCAGCATCGATATCGACTTTATCGTCAGAGCTTTTATCCCATGGAAGTTGAACCATCCAGTTGAGATAAGTTCTTGTAACGTTATATTCAGGAGAAGAATCTGGAATGGATTCGAGACGTTCTACTTCTTCAAGAGCTGCTTTCTTCGCATCCTCAGGAAGATTACCTTCTTCTAGGCCATCTCGTATTTTTTTAAGATCTTTTGCTTTATCATCTTCATCGAGACCTAATTCATTGCGAATAACTTTTAGTTGTTCGCGTAGAAAGTATTCTCGCTGGTACTTATTAACTTTATCATTAACTTCGTCTGTGATTTTCTTCTGAATATCAGCAACATCTTTTTCACGTTTCAGGTAAACAAGAAGTTTTGCAAATCTCTTTTTAACAATGAGAGTTTCAAGAAAGTCCTGTGCCTCTGGCACATCGAGAGAAAGTGCAAAAGCAACAAGATCTGCAAGTGATCCTGGCGATGGTGAGTTCAACATCGCTAGCTTCATCTCTTCATTAAAGTAAGGATTAATCTCTGAAAGTTTTTTTACTTGATTAATAACTGAGCGAGTATAAGCATCAAGCTCTTCATCCGGCTCGTGAATATCGTTAAAGACTTCTGTCTTAGCGATAAGAAGTGGAGAATCAGTGACGTATTCTACAGCACGATATCTTTTCATACCGTGAACGAGTAAGTTCACTGAACCATCTGGAAGTTTTAATTTCTTGATGACCTTACAAAGAACTCCAACTTTATAAATATCTTTTGGAGTGATGCCTTTTGGAGAAATGTCCGAACCCGATGTCATCGTCGAGAATCTTTCTTCTTCGTCTTCGTAATTAACGTTCTCCTCATCCATTTCCTGAAGAACACTTTCTGAGTTGTCACCAAAGTCTTTAAACTTTACTAAGTTTAGAGCAACGTAGTTATTCTTCCCAAGGTAGCTATCAAGCTCTGGTGTGTACTTATCTTCAGAAAGAATGATTGGTGCAATCATTCCAGGAAAGATCGGACTGTTTACAATTGGAATAATGACGACTTCAGGTGGGACTTCCCCTAAGCTTGACTGCGTATTCGCTTTTGCGTTTTTATCTTTAGGTGCCATTTATTATTCCTTATTGTTTTATCGAATATCAATTACAAGGCGACCTGGGTTTTCCAGGTAGAAAATATCGAAACTAGATTTACCTTTTAGTGTCATATCCATCGTCATCGTCTTTCCATCGACACTGATGAAATCGATAGCATTCACAAACTTCGAATTTTTCATCAAAGGCTGACCAGTTACGATCGCCGTATCAAAAAAATCGATACTGATTTTTTTATTTTCAGTGATGTGTCCATATAGTTTTGGAACTGTTGGCGTGTTGAAATCAATAACAACTCTTTCGTAACCACGGCCTGCAACAACAGAATTACGTACCGCAGAGATGCTTGAATCTTTCAGGCTTGAATTCATATGGAAAACACCAGAATCAAGAAAGATTGATTTCTTTCTGGATGAAACTTTCCAGATTCTTTCTTCCATTAAATTTTGCGCCAGAATGGGTGTTACAAATAACATGCAAAGTAGAACTAGACTGAGCTTCATTCAAGCACTCCTGATAAAGGGGATGGGCTTGATTATTTTAGTAAAAAGGATGGGTTAAGACAAAAATTTCTTACGTGTTTTACCAAGAGAAGTGGCGATCAGAGAAAGAAAGAATCCCAAGGTCATCATTCCCATTTTAGAGCCTGGCCCATTCTTAGGAGGTTCGATGGTTCCGCAGCCGGCTGCAGCTGCCACCTGATCAGTTGAAGCTGGAGCGCCGTCGCTTGGATTTTTGGCTTTACTGACAGCAAAGGTAAAGGGTGCATCAAGACAAGCTTGATTATCCGACAAATTCGCTTCAGTATACACAACCGGTACCTTGACTCCCATGACCTCTTCCCAAAGACTCACAACGACCATGTAAGGGAGGAAGGTTCCAGAACTGAAAGTATCAGCTGCAGGAAAAGTCAGCGACGTAAAAGTAGTTCCAAGTTTTTTAGAGCGGATTTTTATTTCCAGCATGTTGTTGACAGCGATTGAACTTAGCGGAATAAAAGTTTCATAATCCGTGCTGTAGGTGTCTGTGACTGATGAGTAAACTAATGTGCGCTGGCCTGTCACAAAACTACTTCCCGCATTTCTTACATCGACTTCATATTCGAGTTGAGTCCCAAATGGAAAAGAAACGAGTGAAAATTTTAAAAACTGCGATCCTGCTCCTGAAAGATTAGTGTAATCAGCTTTGAGAATATCTGAGTTTGAAAAAGTAGATGTAGATGGATTTCTAAACCATCCGACAAAAGCTTGCTCTACTTTCTCTGGTTTATTTGGATCGTAAGTAAACATTGTCACTGGAGCAACAGTTGTTTGCAATTTTTGGACATTGTAGTCCTCATTAACTTTCAATCCACAATTAATGGTAACGGCTCCCACATCGACTTCAGGCAGACTGTTCGTCAGTGAAATTCCTTGAGGTTTTCCTTCCTGATCACGACCACACTTTGAAAAAAATGATCCTATATATGAAGCAGGACAAAATTCGTCCTGAACATTGGCAAAGTAGCCTGGTAATGAATCTGGGTTTTTGATGGGCGAAGTATAGAGATAATAAGTATCTTCCAGATTCAAACCACCAAGTTCAAATTTTCCATCTTCATCAGTGACAACGGCAGAAGCTTTACCTGTCTTGCGGGAAATGGCCTGAACATGTGCTCCCAAAACGCCGATATCATTTCCACCTTTAACGACTCCAGAAATTTTACCAAAACCAGAATCATATTTTTGTCTCACGGCGGTTTGATCATCAAAAGCAACTGTACTCTGTCCTGAAAATGATGAATAAAACATACTGGCATCTAGTACTTCAGAGTGAGAAAGACCAAAAACGTGACCTAGTTCATGGGTAACAACATCACCCAGAAACACTTCTCGAGGAGGATAGATTCCTGGGCTTGCGTGAAATCGATAGAAGTCATTTAAAATAATCGTAGCTTTTTGAATCGCACCAGCTGTGTTGTAGCTAAGTTCCGTAACGCCAATAACTGCATTTCCATAAGGAAACGTAGATGAAAATTTAATTTCGTTATTTGATGAGCCAACAGAATTAATTCTTGCCTCGCCTGAACTCACATTCCATTGCGCCATTGAAGCCTGGACAACTGAGGTAACAGTCGACGGAGGAAGATCAGATGTGTTGGTTTGAATGACCATGGGAATAACAGGATTCGACCAAAATAATTCATTTCCCTCTGGATTTAGAGAGCTTTGATGTGCCATAGAGAGGCACGAAAAAAAAGTCAGCAAAAAAACAAAATACATTTCAATCCATTGAAATGGTGGAAACTTACTTGGCTTCTTTTTGTCTCATCAGGCGGAAGACACCACCCAACATCGCAAGGAAGAGAACCAGCCAGACAGAAGTAAACTCTGTAGGGTCCTTTCTATTTTCCTCTCCTTCAGGAATTGAGGCAATGGCACGGTTTTTTCCCTCTTCGATAGAAGCTGGCATGCGGAGAGGAGCATCACTGTCTGATTCACTCGGATATGAAGGCGCCACAACAATTTTGAAGCTTGATTTTTTGATGAGTTTTACAGTCTTTTCAAAATCTTCCATCCTCACCTGACCAACATTTCGATCATTGGGGAAAAGGGTATTCACAATCATTTTTTCGTTTCCGTAATTAATAACCTTGAAAGAACCAAATCCAAGGTTCATGCCCCAAAATCTATCCTGGCTACTTTTCACCATGAGTATAACATTTTCTCCGGAAACAAATTCAGGAACCCCATCGACTTTCACATGCTGATCCCCTAATTTTCCTCCTGGATAGTGAATGATAATCTCATCCATTCCAAAAAGTTCAGACTGCATGCCTACTTCTTTATTCATCTTAAAAATCATCTGTGTAGCAAGTGATCCGTTTTCAAGTTTGATTGATTTTTTGCGAAGATAATGGCCAATGATAATTCCGTCGGAATCCTTAATTTGCTGATCAATGGTGTGCATTTGAAAGACCGTCGCTCCCACGGGGAACGATAATAGCAGCAATAAAAGACGAGTAATCACAAGCTTCTCCTCGATATAACCTACAAAGCTTGTCGGTCATTCGAAGCGAGAACTTGAGTTATTTACTCAGGACTTTGGGAGAGGAACGAGAGTCGTGGTTTTAGTATCAAATTCCAGCTGCCAGTGAGCCAAGCTCCTGAAACAACTAGAAGCGTCAATAATCACGATGGTGTTTTTAAGCTGAACGAGGTCTTCCAAAAAAGTCCCAAGGAGTTTAAGTTCTTTTTCTGAAAGCCCAAAGGAGATGTTTTCAAATATTAAAAGTGAGTGGTGGATGTTCTTCAAGAGCTTCGAGAGTAAAAAAACTCTCTGCTTTTCACCGCCAGATAACGAATTAAGCGCACGATCAAGAGAGAGGTAGTCAAGATTTAATATTTTTAAATATTCCCAAACTCTGCGGAATTTAGGAGTCAGTTGAATCCGCTCAAGCACCTGACTAAGAGGAAGATTATAAGCTTCAGCTACAGTCATTTTGCCGTCAGAAATATTCGCATAGAGCGGTTTTATTTTAAGACCTTTACAGTCTTCACACTCAAGAACAATATCTTCAAGATATTGCATCTCAATGGTTAATTGTCCTCGACCTTCACACCTTGGACACGCACCTAATTCTGAATTTGAAGAAAGATGACCTTCTTTTAAATTCATACTTTTTGCCACAGGCAATTTTAAAAAATGTTTTCTAATCACTGATGAAAGTTCAGTAATTGTTCCTACACTTGATCTTGATGTGAATCGATTAAGGTCAGATGAAATGACAATCACATCTTCAAATCTCTCTGAAGATTTAACTCCCTTAGTAGAAAACTCGTCATCTTCTAGCCACTCTCCATGAATCTTATGATAGAGAGTATTCGCCATCACTCGAATGACATTCGCTGTTTTTCCAGTCCCAGAAGGTCCTGTGACCCAGGTCATCTCATTAATCGGAATTTTAAAATCACTGTAAAGCTTGCCGTAAATTTCAGGCGCTTTCACTTCTATAAACTCGGGATAATTATTGCGAAGTTTTTTCTTTTCCCAAATTACGGGCTCACGATTTTTAAAGAAGGGCTTTGGATCTCCTTCATAAATAATCTCTCCACCTTTTTTACCAGAACCAGGGCCCATCATAATAAGATGATCAGCCGCTTTTTGAATTTGCTCAGAATGATCAATCAGTATAACGGTGTTGCCTTGATCAATAATCTGACGAAGACCTTCCAAAAGTTTTGATAATTCTTTTTCAGCAAGACCTAAACTAGGCTCATCCAACACGAATAAACTATCCGTACCCTTGAAGGATAAATACTTAATTAAGAGGAGACGCTGATATTCACCAGCAGAAAGTGTCTTCGCTTTTCTTAAAAGGGCTAAATGATTGAGACCCATTTCCATCGCCATCTTGAGTTTTTCACAGATGTCGCTAAAGATTCTTTTTTCATGGGAAGTAGTAAGATTTTTTGATTCACTAAATACGGGATATGCTTCTTCAATTGTAAGCGCCATCATCTCGTTGAGACTCCAGAGCTTATTCTTTAATTTCACTTTGTAATGGTGAATATTCTTATTTAATCGTGAAGAATGACAAACCTGGCATTGAACTTCTTTCTGCAGATTTCGAATATAAATACGTACTGATGGTTTGTATTTTTTGCCATCAAGGTATTTTTTAAGATCTGCATAGCCAGGATATCTACCAGCCCCCTCTTCTACTAATTCAAAAAAATCTTTCGGTAATTTTTTAATAGGGACATCAAGTGGAACTTTCTTTTTCTTCAAAAGTTTTAAAAGCTCTTCATAAGCGTCCTGAAAAGGACCGTAGTTTAAAAGCTTAAGACCACCATCTGCGATCGTCATATCTTTATCGATAACCTTTTTATCATCATAAATAAGGTTTGCTCCGTAACCATTACAATTGGGACAAGCCCCCAATGCACTATAGGGAGAAAAAGCCGCAACCGATGGAGCTGGAATTGATTCGAAATCACATTGAGGACAAACTTTCTCGAAATGAAAATTTAAGAGCTGAGGCTTTTTAAAATCTGTACCCCAGAGATAAAAATTGATCTGGTATTGATCAAGCTTTAATTCTTTCCAACGCTTTTCAATATTCGTGAGATTGTCCCACTTAAATCTCAGAATTTCCCAATACTCATCTTCGGGATTAAAAGCATCGACCGTTTTACGTTTCTGTGAAAATGAACGCGGAGGGAGAAAGTTTTCACCATTCACACGCTGAAACTCATTCGGCCCAAGAAGAATCGTGAAGACTCCTTCCTGATTTTTTGGTGCCTGAGCTTTTAGTTGTTCAATAACGGGACGTATTTCAAGTTCGCACTCATGAGTCGGACAAAGCTCTTTGGAGAAACTAAAAAAAAGATTCTGCAAACTATCTGTCAGACGCATAACATCCGAAACAACAGCACGCGAACCCATCACTGGGTTGATTTGTGGAAGTCCAAAAACAGGAAGCACTGGAAAAATCTGATCGACATCGACTGCCGCCGGACGTTCAGTAAAAAACTTAATTGAGTTAGGGAATGAATTAATAAAGCGTCGTTTAGATTCAGTAAGGAGCGTATGAAAAGCGAGCGAAGTTTTGCCTGAACCAGATGGGCCGGCGAAACAAATCATTTTTCTGAGTGGTATATTGAGATCGACGTTTTTTAGGTTGTGAACCCTGGCGCCACGAATTTCAATAAAATCAACATCGTGCTTTTCCATAACGAATAATATGCAGGAAGAGTGCGTCGCTGGCAAATATCAGATTGTAGACAGACATAAAAAAAGGCCCCTTGCGGAGCCTTTTTGGATACTGAATAAATCGGTAATAAAATCTTAGCGTTTTGAGAACTGGTAAGACTTACGAGCACCAGATTTTCCTGGTTTCTTACGCTCAACTTTTCTAGCATCACGAGTAAGGAAGCCAGCAAGCTTAAGTTCAGCACGGCTGTTAGGCGCGAGCTTCAAAAGTGCGCGAGCGATACCAAGACGGATGGCTCCAGCTTGACCAGTTACTCCGCCGCCTTTGACGTTGATTTTAAAATCGTAAGCATCATTCATCTTTAAAAGATTAAGAGGCTGGTAAACGATGTAACGGCTTGTTCCCTTCGGAAAGTAGTTTTGTACGTCTCGAGCGTTGATCAGGATTTTGCCTGTTCCACGAGAAACGTAAACTCTAGCTACAGAAGTTTTACGACGGCCGATAGTGTGAAGATCATAAGATTTTGCTTTAGACATACTCTATTACCTTGTAAGTGATTTGAAAGTTAGTGGTTGAGGCTTCTGAGCTTCGTGACCGTGGTTTGGACCAAGGACAACTTTAAGCTTAGTTAGTTGCTTACGACCAAGAGTGTTCTTGCCAAGCATACCCTTAACCGCTTCGAAAACGATGAGCTCTGGGTGCTTAGTAAGTTGTTCTTTAGCAGTACGCTTCTTAATCCCACCGATGTGATTTGTGTGCCAGAAGTATTCCTTCTCGTCCCACTTATTACCTGTGAACTTAACTTTCTCAGCGTTGATAACGATAACAAAATCGCCAGCATCATTGTGAGTAGTGAATTGAGGCTTGTGCTTACCGCGAAGAATCTTCGCGATTTCAGATGCCATGCGACCAACAACCATATCGGTTGCGTCTACAACGAACCACTTTTTGTCAGCCATTTCGGCTTTAGTGATCGTATACGAACTTTGAGTGATCATAATCAACCTTCCATTAATTAATAAAAATTTGTCCCGTTATAGTGGACATTGCGGCCGCACGTCAAGAAAACTCTCTAAGCCAGCTTGCTAAGGGCCAGCGAGAACTCTTCAGGCATCTCTTAAAATTCGGGGATTAAAAGAAGCCGATTGACACGTGGAAGCGTCCGGGGTCCTCTAAGCTACCATTGAGGTTCTTTTTTCTCAAGAGTTTTATTCCGTAGTCGAAGTCCAGGGTGCCAACGGGTGTGATAATTTTGAAAGTGACTCCGACAGAATCTCTAAGTTCTCCAAAATCAACTGTATCGACGAAAACGCGACCCGCGTCATAGAAGACCCCGGCCATCAGGCTATCGTTAATAAAGTAGCGGGGCTCAAATTTAAAGTTGGCCAGATAAGCCTTATTGGCAATTCGCTGATCAGAAATGTCGCCGCCATTTGGCAGTTTATTCATTTCTTCATCCGTAAATCCGCGGACAATATCCATACCAGTTAGGCGAAAAACTTTGATGTTGGGAATATACCCTTCAGTTTGCTCCACCCCGTTAACAGTCTGTTTACTCTTGGCGAGATTTTCTTGAAGTCCACCCACTAACGAAATAGCAAGAGTTCCGTTTTTAAACGGAATATAAAATCGGTTACGAGAAATAAATTTATAGTAATTGATCGTTAGATCTTTTTCCTGTTGAGAAAGAAAATACGGATTTGCGAATTCAGTCGAGAGATTGAAGAATGCACCTTTAAGTGGATTGACCTGACTATTTCTTAGATCGTAAGTCAGACTTGGAGTGATCGCCCCAATCTGGAAAGCGCCATTATCAATCGCCTGAGTCGCGTTGTACTGCTTAATATCTTCGTATTGATAACGAATCGAAGATGAAAGACGTTTGGTGATATCACGAGTGAGTGTTCCGTTTACTCGATAGATGTTGGCATCAAAGGCGTAAAAACGTCTGGTCTGATAGGCAAGCCCTGCAGCTCCGTCAACTTTTGTATCGAAAATATCTCCCTGATTATAAGTCAAAGAAGTATTGTGCTCGAGAAGTTGTTTAGCATCATCTCGTCTGTCTGGATCAATAGTGCGGTAACTTAACCTTTGATTGAGCTGGCTTCGTAGAGTGATCGAACGATTGTGACCTCCAAGATTTTGGTAAGTCACAGTTCCAGTGAGCTTGAGTCCTAAATCTGTCCGGTAACCAGGGGCTAATTCGACTAAGCCGTATTCTCGCTCGGAAACTTTGACTAAAAGATCAGTCGCCGCATTTTTTGAATTATGTCTTAGAGGAGTTACGGTTACTGAATTAAAAAGTCCTGTTGCTGAAAGAGAGGCTTCGATGTCTCTCGTTAAAGATGGGGTAATCAAATCACCTTGCTCAAGCGAGATCTTTTTTTGAATAACTTTCTTACGAGTTTTATCATTTCCTAAATACAGGATGCGATTTAATTTAACGACTGGACCTGTTTCAATCTTAAATTTGATATCAACGTCAGAACCTGTTTTAGAATATTTAACGAGATCATTTTCATTTGCATTAGAAACTTCAGCATAATAGTAACCAAGCTCCTGCAACGTATTCGCTACACGTTTAATATCTTCTGCCATAGTTATAGGATTAAAAGGGTTACCTACTTTATTAGACATTTCTCCCAAAATCCTATCTTCAAATTCTAAAGGTAGCCCATCGAATTCAATTTTTCGGATAAAGGCACGTTGCCCTTCAATGATATTGTATTCAACACTAGCAACTTTCTTTTCACTGTCCATGATCTTGAGCGGATCAGCTACACGTACTTGTACAAAGCCACGCTGAATGTATTGAGTCTTTAAGTACTCCTGAAAATATGAAAAGTATTCTTCATCATAATAATTAATTGAGGCCAATTCGAATGCTTCTTTATCAAACATTCGTTTTAAGCGCTCTTTAGTAAAATAAGAGTTACCAAAAAAAGAGAGGTCAATTAAACGCGTTTTATATTTTTCATCCAGAAAAATTCTATAGAGCTGAACTTTTTCTTTATACATGTTTACAAATTCAGACTGCTCGATTCTTAACTGAGCATTAAGTAATGCTTTGTTCTGATAATGCTCGCGGATTGCATTCTTTAGGGTTGTTTCTGATAGCGGTCGTTTGTATTTTCTAAAAAGGTCGATCACTAGTGCATGAAGTACGTCACGGTGTTCTCTTATCAAATTTTTAAAATCAAAAGCGAAAAGCTGATCATTTGAGACTTTGATATCCAAGATAACTCTATTGCCCTTAATGATCGGATTGAAATCAAGATTAATGAGGTAGTAACCGTACGTGAATAACTCTTTTTGAGCATCATCGAGGTAACTACGAAATTTATTTAAGTCGAAGGGTTTATTATAAAGGTTAAAAAAGTTCTTCTTTAAATAAGCTTTCACGTACGAGGATTTTGCATTTGATCTGATATTTTTAAATATTCTGGGTTGCCCCAATGTTACGACGATATTCACACTGACCTGATCAACTTTTTCAACCACTTCAAATGAATGAGAACTTTTCGGAAAGCCAAGAGATTCTAATCGCGGCTTGAGACCATCGATACTTTCTTTAAGCTTTTGCGTTTCAAAGAAGTCACCCTCCTTGAGGGTAAGGAGAAGTGAAGGGTCATATTCAATATTCCTGTCAGTGAATCCAATATTTACCTCTGAGATCGTAGGCTTCATATCGAAACTTATATCTAAGATGTGTTTGTCTTCAATTTTATTAAGGTGGTATTTGAATGACTGGTAACCACCGTCTGGAGCCATAACCCGCAATGTATCTTTTAAGTGAACAAGACTTCGATATCCACCAATCAAGTTTTTGAAACGTAAAGTTCTTTGAGTACAAGTGACGGATTGCGCACACGTGACTTTAACTTCATCAAGATTGAAGTTTGAAGCTGCAAAACTAAATGGGATGCTTAAAAGCAGCGCCAGGATAGTCATCATTTAAATGTCCACCTGAATTTTAAGTCGCCACCAATTGAGTTATCAATCACGTCTTCTTGACCTTCTTCGTTAGTACGTAATTCGTAAACACCCTCAAGTTGAATTTTTCTGGTTAAACCGTAGTTTAGATTCATACTTTGGCGCTGTCCAATACTGCCACCCATCGTGCTTGAAACAGAAAGTGTAAGTGCCTCATCTAAACGCTTTTTCAATTCAATTTTAGTTGCTGACCGAGTTCTTCCTAGGGCACCACCCTGTACTGCTATTGCATCTTGCGAACGTCCTGAAAGTAAACTATCAGTACTAGATTGTTCGATAACAGTTCCGAGATTCACTTGAAGGCCAAATTGCTTATTTAAAATATCGGAGATCTTGAAACGGTCAAATACAAATGAACCAACTCCTACCTGAGTAAGGTTTTGTTGGTCATCAGAACGTAATGAGCTTTGAATCTCGTCTGTATATCCGAAAGCAATCAATGAGAGAATTGAATTTCTTGGTAAAGCTGGTTCTGAAGTAAGGTCGAAGTTAAATCTCTCAAGATCTCCATAAGCTTTAGGGAAAACTTTAAATGTTGAGATAAAGGTAACCGCCTGGATGTCAAAATCTGGATTACTAATATCTTTCTTCGGACTAAAATTTATGTCGGCGCTGGTAATTTGGTATTCGTTATTTTTAAAAAATATTCTTGATGAGTTGACCGGAGCAAATAAGCGACCTTCCCCGCGAGGTCTGGCCGGATTTCCGAAAACCCTGACTTCTCCCTTGAGGGCAACATCCATAAGTGAGTTGGTAATGCGGACAGGATTATCTGCCTTAATATTTAGATTCAAAGCAAAAAGTTTTCCAATAACGGATTCCTGATTTTTGGGTAAGAATCTGATTTGTGAAAAGGCAGCTGACTTAGAACTAAATTCATTTAATTCATTAATAATTTGAGCTTTATTGAGGACAAGTTCTCCGCCAACGCTATACGGATAATTATTCCCAAGAATAATACCTTCGCCGGTAATGTTCATTGCAGATTTCCCCAGAATAGGTATTTCTGCTTTATCAAAAATAAATTTTAAATTTACATCCGGCTGATTGTTATCAAAAAACACATCACCCGCGAGCGAAACAGATCCACTATCAAGTGTGGTAGCTATATTTTGAATCTGTAATCTTTTATCTGCAAATTCAATGTTGTAATTAAGATCATTGAAAGGAAATGGTAATCCATCAATTGATAAATCAAGATCAGCCGTTTTGGATGATACAGATAAATCAAACTCAGTTCCATTGCCGTTTATTCGGACTATGTTTCGTAAAAACCCTTCAGCTGAAAGAACAGGGGCCAGAAGTATCTCAAGAAGCTTTGAATTGAAATGAACTTCGTGAACAAGGGAGACTTTCTTTCCAAAAACACCCTCTCCTTTTGTCACAACATAAAGGTCACTTTCTTTTATGTTTAAGTTCCAGTTTTGAATAACGCTGTCTTTAACCAGAAAATCAGGTTTTTTTGAAGAATAATTAACATTAAATTCAGGGTGACTAAAGGCCAAGTTCCGAAGTGTACCGGTCAAATCAAGATTATTGAAGCCATCCTGAAACTTTGTACTTCCCTCAAAATGAATTTTACCGAAGAAATCTTCTGATTCAAGATGTTGACCAAACATCGCAATAAAAAATGGCTTAATGTTATCTGTGATAAACTTGAACCTGAGGTCAGAGGCTATCCCCTTTTTAAGTGAGATATTAAAATCAGAAGTGATCATCTTGCCTAAAAAATTAACTTTTCCACCTATTCGATCATTTCTGATATCTACGGCCGCAAAGGAATCCTCAAATACGTAGCCAGGTATTCTGGTATTAAAGGCTGTCGTTTCAAGTTTTAACAGATAGTCATCTGTTGTGCCCTCTCCGGCAATTGAACCTGATAATGAAGAATTCAAACTCAGACCAAGTCTTTTAATAATGTTCAAGGATGTAAGCTCTAGATTTTCCCACTTGCATTTAAGCTTCATAGCTTTATCTTTCAAACCGATGGCGAAATCTCCGGTGATTGAACCTCGGCCTTTCATAGCATCAAAATCTTTGAAGACTAATTTTTGATCAAGAAGAGATATATCGAAGGAACCTGAATTGATATTTTCTCCGTATGCAGTCAGATCAGTGAAGCTAACTTTCGTGCGAATCTTTAAATCTGCTAATCGATATAGTCCAAAAATATCCACATCAATTTTCGCTTTAAAGTCTAAATCTTCTGGCAAAAATTTAAGATCTTTGAAAATAGGGTGTAAAATTTGTTCAAGATCAGTTGAATTAGCATCGTTAGAATTTATACCGAGTGCAATTTCAGCAGTCTTCCAGTTAACAGTCCCAGTACCTGAAAGATTTGTTTTACCAAGCTTGGATTCCATTTTGTTGATCACAACTTCAGAGTTTCCAAGTTCGACGGAAATATTTTTTTCCGTTTCATCCAGCTTATAACCCAGGATTTCAAAACCTTTGGTTTTTCCCTTCAGGTTAATCACTGTATTTGTAATAGGTCCGTTAACGAGGATACTTATTTCACCAGCCCCTTTTACATCGAGATTAGAGATGTTACCAAAATCTTCCAGGTTGACCTGTGCATCTGGAACATTAAACTGAACTCGGTCCTTGCTTACAAAACCATCAACCTCTAGTTTAGATCTGGCGAGTTGGATGGATGAGCTCATCTGGAATTCACCATTGATTACCGCAAATTGAGAATCGTTTAAGACTGCCTTTTTAATCATAAGGACAGTGAAAGGATCTTTTTCTGTCCCCACTATAAGCCCCAAACTTTGAACAACAAAATTATTTTTTGGAGTAAAATAAAGATCTTCGTTTTTATAAGAGAAAGCGATTTCGCCAGTTACGCTTCCATGGAGAGAGGACAATGATGGTAAAATTCTTAACGCGTTTGTTAACTCAACTTTTTCAAGAGATGCTTTCATCTGCCTGTTGAGATACGTTCGATTTTGCAAATTATAAACGACAACAGGTTCCAGCAAATTGAGTTTCTGATTTTTATAAAAGAGACTTAGTTTATCGATCGATAAATCATTATTTTTAAGGGATAAGTTTGTACGTAGTTCATCTGCAAAAATAACATTTGATTTTAGATTCTGTACAAATAAGTCTGTACTGCCTGATAGAAGATTGTTTTTAAAACTAATAGCAAATCCAGCTTGAGCTATGCCATCTTCAATCTCAATCATCTCTGGCATTGGAAAATCACGATTCAAGCTAGCCAGGTAAAGCTGTGCTTCGCCATTTAAGCTTGCTTCACTATTTTTTAATTTGTAGTAGTCCTTTACCTTACCTTTGATTAAAAGTGTTTGGACGTCATGCTGGGCTTTTAAGCGATAAATTTTAAGGTCCGACTGTGAAATCTCAGCATCACCCCAAACTTCATCTAGAGTGAAATCGCTCTCTTTCGATGGCTGAATATTTGCCAGATGAAAACGTGCAATAAAAGAACCATCTTTTTTAAAAAGCTTTAGTCGCTTGGCCTCAAGTAAATCGTGATTGGCAAAGATCCGTGTGTTTTCCACCAAAAGAGTATCAATTGGAACTGGACTCATATCTGAAAATTCGAATATTTTTTTAATTAAAGCTCGATCTATTTCTTTAAGGTCCTCATCTTTCTCAGGAAATGTAACGTTAATAGATGAATCCACTATTCGAATCTCACCAAAGCTAAGTTTCTTTTCTTCGACTTCAATAAGACTTATGTAAAAGCCGATTTTACCAAATTCTGCTTCAAAGCTTTCAATATCTGAGATTCTTTTCTTTACAGTAACTTTATTCATCTCAAGACCTGGAGGAAAAACGCTTATTGAAAAACTTTTGATTTTGACAGCTGTATCTAATTTTTTTTGAGAAAGGTCAGAAACAATACGTGTAACTAAGCCACCAAACGATTTTGTCTGAATAAAGATAACGAAGGCAATAGAGCTTGCCAGCAAAACGAACAAGAATGCTCCCAGTACGCTTTTAAATCTCATTCAGCTTATCTAGCCTTTCTTTTGCTAAACGATATTTGGAATCAATTGAAAGTATCTTGGATAAAATTTTCCGTGCATCTTTCATTTGATTCAACCTGATATAAATCTCTGCTTGCCCGTAAAGGAATGAAAGGACATCGTCTTTTGTTGTAGCTTTGCTAATTGCCTCAAGGCATGTATCGAGTGCTGAGCGAAAATCCTTTAGAAGTAATAAGCACGTTAATTTTAAGTAACTTCCCTTCAAGTAATCTTTGTCGTTTTCAGATTGTTTTATTGCCTGCTCTGAGGCTTTGAGCGCGACTCTTGGCATCTCTGACTGAAGAAAACTTACGGCAAGATCACAGAGCTGATCGGTAGTGTATGACTGGTATTTAATTAAATTGAAATATCTTTGTTCATCTTCGTATTCTTCAACATCCAAAACAGGAGACATAATTTCACTTTGAACTTTCCCTGAAAGTTCAAGTTCAGGAGTCATTATTTCGGAAGTGATTATTTTATTTTTTTTAGCTGGCTGGACAAAATAACTTTTGAGGTGGCTAAAATACTTATCGAGGTACACAAAGTCATAATTTGGATTCAACCTGATTGCGGAGGAATATTCGATGGATGAATTTTTAAGTTTAAGTTGATGCATGAGATTCAAGATCAAAACCTTAAATTTAAAATCATCAAAATAGATGATCATCTCTACGATTTTCTTGTAATCACTTTTTTCCGATATCCCTTCTGCAGAAATAAAACAAAAATTTTGATAGATTTCTAGCTGAGCTTTGTTTTCACCAGAACGTAGTACTTCGCCAATCGAAAGAAGCTTTGAAGCTGTCCCTTTAGGCGAAGACTTTTCAATGCAAGAAGTGATCAGGTCGCGGGTAAGAATTTCAGCCTTTGAGAAATTATTTAAAAGTAAGCTTAACGCTAGCTCTTTTAGTTTTAAGATGAAATCATTTTTAAAGTATTTTTCAATTTTTTCGGAAATCCAATCAGGAACTAATGGAATCTGTTTTTCAAACTGGTGTATAAGGAAAGCATTCAGCAAAGTATAAAGCTGATCCATTTGCCCTTTATCTTCAGCAGCAGCAATGATTAACTTCTGAATTCGAATGAAATACTTTTGAGAAAGATCTGTACTGATTTCTGCGAGATATTGAAGCACTAATTCATGATGATGTGATTCTGATTCAAACTCTGCTAGTTCAAGTAAAAGTACTGTTGGAATTTTTTTTTGCTGAGCCTGGAGGCTATCGAAATAAAGCGATAACAACTCATGACGATTATCTGATTTCAACGTTAATTGAACTTCAATTAACCTTTGAACCTCGAAATACTTCTGCTCGGCCATCATTTGCCGTAATTGGATAATACTCTCCAAAATGCCCCTTCCTGTGGCACATTAAACACTTGGATTTATTATACTTTTAAATGAGTTTTTTCGCTAAATAATTGGTCGAAAACTTACTTTCCACAAAGTCTGGGTCGTTCAGAATTTCTTTGTGTAAATCGATGTTGGTTTGGATTCCGCTCACCACTGTTTCATCCAAAACTCGCTTCGCACGTGTAATGCAATTGGCGCGGTTATCGGCCTGAACAATGATCTTTGAAATCATAGAGTCGTAGTAAGGAGGTACAGTATAGCCAGTGTAAATGAAGTCATCAGTTCTTACGCCAATGCCTCCAGGTCTATGATAATGCGTGATATGACCAGGTGATGGCATACCTGTTTTATAGTTTTCTGCATTAATTCTGAATTCCATAACGTGGTTTCTAAAAATAATATCTGATTGCTTAAATCGACTTACTTCACCCTGAGCATGACGAATCTGCTCAGAAATTAAATCGACACCGGTGCGACCTTCCGTTACCGGATGCTCAACCTGGATGCGAGTATTCATTTCCATGAAGTAAAATTTTTGCTCATCTTGATCATAAAGGAACTCAACTGTACCTACGGAATCATAATCAACAAATTTCGCAAGTCTCACGGCTGCATCACAAATTTCCTCACGGACTTTTTGTGTTAAAACTGGAGATGGTGCTTCTTCCAAAAGTTTTTGAAATCTTCTTTGAATTGTACAGTCACGTTCCCCTAAGTGAATAACGTTTCCGTGTTTATCAGCAAGAATCTGAACTTCAATGTGACGTGGATTTTGAATATATTTTTCGATAAAAAGAGTTCCGTCACCGAAAGCAGCTTTAGCTTCTTCATGCAAACGAGAAAGTGATGGCCACAACTCTTCAAAATTCTCGATTCGTTTCATACCGCGGCCGCCGCCGCCAGCAGAAGCTTTGATCAAAACAGGAAATCCCATTTTCTCAACAGCTTTCTTAATAACAGCTTCGTCTGTATCTTTTACAAGAATGGGTTCTAAAGTTGGAACTTTAGCTTTTTTCGCCGTGATCTTTGACTCGATTTTATCACCCATCGATTGAATACATTTTACTGATGGTCCAATGAAAGTAATTCCCCATTTCTCGCACATCTGGGCAAACTCATCATTTTCAGACAGAAAGCCATAGCCAGGGTGAATAGCGTCTGTGCCAGTTATTTCGGCAGCAGATAGAATTTGAGGAATATTTAAATAAGAAAGAGAAGATTTTGCAGGGCCTACGCAAACAGATTCATCTGCCATTTTCACGTGAAGTGAATCTTCATCAGCTGTAGAGTGGATAGCAACGGTTTCGATGCCAAGCTCTTTGCAACTTCTGATAACTCTGATGGCGATTTCTCCGCGATTAGCGATGAGGACTTTTTTAAATTTTTTGACTTCAGTCTTCATTAGTTAGGCTTAATTTTGAAAAGTGGCTGACCGAATTCAACAAGAGATTCGTTATCAACACAAATTTCAACGATCTCACCGTTAATATCGGAATCAATTTCGTTCATGATTTTCATGGCCTCAAGCACGCAAAGAGGCTGACCAGCTTTTACCTTGTCGCCAAGTTTAGAATAATTTGGTTTACCAGGTGAAGGTGAAGCATAAAAAGTCCCAACGAAAGGCGACTTAATAATATGTAGGCCTGCGTCTGTCGCGACTGGTTTGGCAGCAGGAGCTGCTACCGGTGCAGCCATTTGAGCAACTGGAGCGGCATGCTGGATGGGTTGTACGTGATGAATTTGCGCTGGAGCAGAAGTTGCAAAGTTTACTGAAACTTTAAAATCTTTCGCTTCGACAGAAAGTTCAGAAACGCCCTGATCTTTAGCAACTTTCACGATTTCTTTAAGAGACTCAATGCTCAGAATATCTAATTTCATAAATTAAACCTTCGCTCTTTCAAGATATTCGCCAGTACGGGTATCAATCTTGAGAATCTCGCCCTCTTTGATGAAAAGGGGAACGTTAACCTGAAGGCCTGTTTCAAGAATAGCTTTCTTGTTACCACCGGCAGCCGTATCGCCTTTCATTCCTGGATCTGTTTGAACGACTTTCAAATTAATGAAGTTAGGAAGTTCGATCGAAATCGGACGGCCGTTATAATACAGAATATAGACGCGAATATTTTCCTGAAGATAAAATTTGTTATCACCAACTTGATCATGATTTAGGTGAACCATTTCAAAAGTTGTCTGGTCCATGAAATTGTAACCATCCTGATCGGAGTAGTTGTATTCCATTTCTTTTTCTTCCATGTCTGGCTTACCAACAGTTTCAACTCCGGCCTTGAATGTTCTTTCGATCGTCTGGTTAGTTTCAAGATTTCTGATACGCGTGCGTACGAAAGCTGAACCTTTACCAGGATTCACGTGTTGAAAATCAACGATGATCCAAGGTTTTCCCTCGATCTCAATTTTAAGACCTTTTCTAAAATCGGTAGTCTGGTACATGAAGATGTTCCTTTAATCCGTAAGCGAGTGTATCGCTATGTAATAACTCTGTTTTCCAAGCCCGCCCATTATGGCCGTGGCGGCTTTAGCCGTCAACAGAGTATGACGGAACTCTTCCCTCTGATAAACCTGGCTTAAATGAACTTCAATTACTGGAATTTTAAGGATTTTCAGAGCGTCATGAATGGCGACACTCGTGTGAGCGTAGCCACCGGGATTGATGATAAGAGCGTCATACTTCTCATTATGAGCAAGTTGAATCCGACTTACAATTTCACCTTCAACGTTAGATTGATACCAAGTGAGCTTAGCTTTCGATTTAATTTTTGCTTCTGTCCACACTCTGATGTCATCTAAAGAATCAGTTCCGTAGATCAGAGGTTCACGCTGACCTAACATGTTTAAGTTGGGTCCATTGATGATCAAAATCTTTTTCATGTGTTCACCGGTAGTGAGTGGCTTTTTCTTTAACAAGATTCAAGAACCGATCAAACGTTTCCTGAACTTTCATCTCCTTTGGAGATTTTGCTTTCACTTGAGTTTCAATTATCGAAATCAATTCATCATGTCCAGCTTGCTCCGTTGTATCGGCCTGAACACCTGAATTGTCTTTTTTAAGCTGAAAAACTTTTTTTAGCTTTTGAATTGATGCAATGTCTTCAGGATTGAGTTCGAGTATTTTTTCAAGAAGCTCAATTGCCTTATCGTAGTAGTGTTGAGCGCAGTAAAGATCAATCAGGGTATGAGAAACAATTGGAGTGTCAGAAGAAATTGAACTGGCGTTAACATCATCGATGTCACCTTCGGCTTCAAATTCATCAGCATAAAACTCATCATCAAGACCCTTCTCAACAATAGTCTCGTTTTTCAGAAGAGGATGGTCTTCAAGACCCGATTTCTTCATGACCCACTGATCATCCAGATTTTCTTCAGCTTTAACTTCCTGAAGGATAGTCTTTGTTTCTTCATTTTGTGGACGATTAAAATCAACCTGTACCCAATCATCATCAAAACTAGTCTGACGTTCAGAAATCTGAGGCATATTGGGTGCTTTAAAAAGTTGGTCAAGACTGAGCTTTTTATGGCCAACCATTAAGTCATCTTCAAGGCGCTTAACCTGCTCAGCAAAAAATTTATCTTTGGGATTCATGAAGAGAAGATACTTAAATGTATCAAGAGCTTCTTCTAGATGACCTAAATGGATACACGCCTGGGCAAAAATTTTTTGAAGAGAAATATTATCTGCATTCTGATTAATGATTGGTCTAAGGGTGTTGTAAACCAATTCATATTTTCCCTCATCATAATAACAATGAGAAAGAACAATGTAGCCAAGCGTATATGTGGGATGATTTCGAATTCCCTCTTTGAGGACTTTATACGCGTCTTCTAGCATTCCAAGTTTACGAAAAGATTCCGCTAAAGGTGCAAACACCCTCGAGCGTGGATTCTTTTTGTACATGGTAAAGTATTTTGCCAGTAAGGCAGATTGATTTTTTTTCCCAAGCACGGGTCAACCCACCTTTAGATATCTTTGGAGGTAGAACCAGTCTTTGCGGCCTGACGATCTACCATGCCTGACTCATCCTGGTTCATAATTCTTGGAGTCATGAAAATAATCAGTTCATTCTTTGATGAATCTGGCGCATATGGTGTTCTGAATAACCAGCCAACAAGAGGAAGGTCTTTTAAGAATGGAATCCCTGAAAAAGTTTCGAGTGTAGCTGTTTGATATAAACCACCAATAACGACAGTTGAACCGTTATCTACTAAAACGTTTGTTGTTATATTTCGACGAGTGATATTTGGTGGAGCATCTGAAGTTGGTCTAGTACCAAAGGCAGATTTAGCTAAATTAATCTCCATCGAAATAGCACCGTCATTGGTTACTTGCGGTAGAACTGTTAAATTTAAGTCTGCACTAATGTTCTGAAAAGTTGCAAGAGCTGGCTGGGTACCAGTAGCTGGTTGCTGAACGCGGAAACTTGTTTGTTCAGTACTCGTAATCGTTGCAATTTTTTTGTTTTGAGTTACAACCCTTGGTGTAGAAATAATACGTCCCTTGGACTCAGACTCCATCAACTGAAGATTGAGATCTAGGTTAAGTAAGCGCTTGTAAATACCTATTGTCATGCCTGCTGCACCAGGAGCGTTAGCCGTTGGAGCAGTACTGAATGAAAAACCCGGTCCAAGGGGTAAACCTGTCGTGGTGTTACGAACAGGATCATATCCAAAAGAAATACCTCGCGATAATCCGATACGTTTTGAGTAAGCTTCGTTAGCCTCAACAATCTTTGCTTCAATAAGAATTTGTGGCGTCTGTGTATCGAGAGTTTCGATGATCTTTTTAATACGTTCAATTGATTCAACTGTATCTTTAACAATTAAACTATTGGTTCTTTCATCTACTTGAATGGCACCACGATCTTTAGTGATGTAATCTTTGACAATTTTTTCAATTCCTGCAAGAGCCGCGTAGTTAATAAGAAAAACTCTTGTTACAAGAGGCTCAAGACCTTCTTTAAGCTTGGAAGCCGCGAGCTCTTCTTCTCTTTCCTTGCTAGCAATACTTAAGGTTTTGACGATGAGTATATTAGCATTTTTTTGAGCTACCAGCTTGGAGAGACCCATGACTGTATCAAGTGCTTGATCCCATGGAACGTTTGTTAAAGTCAGAGTTAATGGAGGGCTACCATTGACCGCTTGATCAATGATGATATTGAAACCTGAGGTATCAGAAATCATGTTCAAGAGATCTGCGACCGGAATATCTCTTACGTTAATTGATATTCTTTTACCAATATATTTCTTAGGTCCAGACATTGTCAGGTTTTCGAGAATATCTTCGAGCGAATTTGACTTGGGAACATTCAAGCCGACAACATCTTCAATCTCATCATCTGATCTCAGAGAAGTATTTTCACCGGCGCGAATTTTATTTTTTGTGAAAACGCCAAAACGATTTTCAATACTTAGTACAACTGTTTTGCCTTGGTTTTCGATTATTGAACGGACGTTATCACGTAATTGAATGGCAAAACGCACATCATTAGTAGAACCAGGCTTTTTATAACCTGAAATAAAAACAGTACTTCCTGGAAATTCCGACGTATCAATACCGCGTAAAAGCTTAGATGAAACTTTGACGTTTTTTAAATCTAAGATAATTTGTTTATCTTCTGAAACGTGAAATCTTTCGGCAAAGATATCTTCTTTGTCCGTTTCGATGACTAGTTTACTGATCTCGCCATCCTGGAGGAAATTTACGTTTTTAATTTCCTGTGCAAGCACAGAATAAGACTGGAATAGTAAAAGGCTAAATAGAAAAAATCCTTTCTTCATGCTTTCTCTTCCTTAAGAGGTTTATTTGGAAATGGGTATGACCGTTTCCAGATATTCTTCCTCTCCATATACATTAACAATTTTCTCAACTAAAACAATCCCCCCCGGGAGAATCGCTTTGAGCTCGGCGGACTCTGGTCCTATTTTCATTCCCTCTTTGAGAATGATAACTTGCTTGTTTTCTTTGCCAAGATTGACTAACGCTCGTCTTTCTTTACCGATTAGAACTCCAACAACTTTGATCATTCCGACGGAAATCTGCTCAAGTGAAGTTTCACCAATATTCGAATACTGGCCCTTACCCGACAAAATGAAACCTCGCCCTTTAGTTTTGCCTTCCGACTTATTCATAGGAGCTTTGAACGGATCTCTAAGATTAAATGGATTTTCAATCTTAGTTTTATCACCAAAGAAGTTTTGCAAACCCTTTGTCGCAGGGGCAGCGAGTGCCCCTGTAGAAAAAATTAAAAGGAGGACGAGTATTTTCATCATTAAAAACCTCTATCCACTTTGAAGTCTGGATTGAAGCGGAATGCTTGAATTACACCCTCTCCAGAGATAATTTGGAATCGACCTTTCTGACTGTCATTGGGAGTCGTAAGTTTTAAGTTTTTAATATTGTAAATTCTGTCGGCCCTACCAAGTCGTTCAAGAAAAATGAGAAACTGCAAAAAAGTTCCGCGTGATTTAAGAGCGTACTCTTTAGAAATGTAGTATGTGCTTCGCTCTTCTTTACCAGGAGTAAAACTGGCGTCTTTAATGTTCAATAAATTGATTTCAGTCTGGAAGAAAGTGAGAATCTGGGTATCATTTGTTTCAGCTGGTAATTGTTTCTGAACTGACTCAATATTTTTTGCAACCTCTTCAACTCGAACTTTATATTCTTCAGTTTTCTTCGAAAACTCCTGAATTTCTTTTACTTTCTTTTGCGCAGCTGCAATTTCACCCTCGATACCTGACCCTCGGCTAACAATATCATCAAGCTGAACAATATGCTCATCATACAAAACCCAGCCGCCATAGAGGCCGTAAAGGAGGACAAAAATATGAGTATTTGAAATTAATTTATTAACTAAATCTTTCATTGGTCAAATCTCGCTATGCTGAATTTAACTTCGAATGATTCGATTCTTCTTTTATCAGATTCTCGAACAGCGCTGCTAGTGCTTGCAATATTTGCTTCACGAATAAAAACCGATGAACGTAAACTATTAACGAAATTTCCGATGCTGGTATAGTCTAGGGCCTCACCTTTTATGATCATTTGTTCCTGATTAATCTCAAGTTCTTTGATCCAAAGTTCTGGCGGCATATTTTTTGCGATGTAGAGAAGTATTGATGAAGGATTTTTTTTCTCAGAAATCGCCTGCTTAACTGCTGTGAGTTTTTTCCCAAGATTTTCCTCCTGAGCTTTCAATTCACGAATCTGCTTGTCCATATCCTGAGACTGAGCAACTTGACGCTTAAGACCTGAAAGTTTTCCCTGCTTAACAATTAACTCCTGGTTAATTGTTTCTCTCTCTTCTTCCCACATGGGAACAAGGATGAAGTCAGGAACGTAAATGATCGCAATAACCAGTAGTAACGCCTTGATTTTAAGCTTTGTAAAATCAAAGCCCCCGATATTTGAAATATCGACCTGTTTTTTAGCGTTATTAAGGTTAATTTTAATCATTAGACAAATTTCCTCATGGCAAGTCCAATGACGATGGGAGAAATAGCAGCAACCCGTTCTAGGTTATCTCCCATTTTTTTCTCGTCAATTTTGACTGCTGAAAAGATATCTAACCTTTCAACTGGAACGCCGGCAACGACTGACAGTTTATCAATCAGGCCTGGAAGAAGTGATGATCCACCAGTAACAAAGCAGTAGCTTACTTTTTCAGCACTACCTTGTGTTACGTAAAAATTGATGTTTTTTCTTACTTCAGCTATTTGCTGATCAACTTGAGTATTGATGATATTTAAAATTTCTTCGGGAAGATTCCCGTTTTCATCCTGAGTGGTTTTAAGATCTTCTGCTTCTTCATAGCTAACTCCCATTTGCCTCTGAATTTCTTCAGTGATCAAACCACCTCCAATGGGAATTTCTTTTGTAAAAATTGGTCCGCCGCGCTTATAAATAACAATCTTGGTACTTTGGGCACCAAAATCCATAAGCAAAGTACCTTGAGAAAACTCATCTAAATTATTGCCTGCAACTTCTTCAAAAATATTTGATAGAGCAATAACGTTGAGATCTACAACCTTTACTTGCATCCGCGCACTTTTTAAAATTCCAGTAAAACTTTCAACGATGTCATTTTTAGCTGCTGCTACCAACGCATCTTTTCCTCCACCCTCGTTTTCTCCGAGGATGTGAAAATCAATCATCGATTCTTCAGCACCAAATGTAATGTATTGCTCAGCCTCCCAAAGAACGTGGTCTTCAATTTCTTCTTTCGTCCCTTCAGGTGTATTCAAACGTTTGGTCATTGTGTTCGGACCATAGAGTCCCAGGCAAACTATTTTTGAAGTAATACCCGCCTGCTTGAAAGCGGCAAGAATTCCTTCAACAATTTCAGATGGTTTTTGAACTTCATCTTCGATAAGCGCAGCTTCAGAAAGTTGGAAGACGCCAAATTTATCGACTTTAACTTTTCCGGGTGAACCAGAAACCTCACACACTTTGATACTGTGTGCCCCGATATCAAGCCCAACGACTCCACCTGGATTCAGTTTTCCTAATAGGTCCTTAATTTGATCTTGAAGTGATGGTCCTGCCAAAGTCGTCCCTGTCTTTGATAGATAAATAAACTTAGTTAATTATAGGCAAACTAGAAATGAGTTATCAAGGATTTAGTGCTTCATGCCATCAGAAGAACCAAGATTGTACGATGCTCGCGTATTGAGGGAAAAATATTTGAAAGGCTGCCACCAGTAGAATTGATGGTCCGAAGGCCATCGGTTTATCTTTTGTCATTTTACTTGATGCTATGAGAATTCCACCAACAATTGCCCCGACCATACAACTGAGAAATATCGTGAACATAACTCCCGTAGGACCAAGAAAAATTCCGAGAATACCAAATAGTTTAATATCTCCACCACCAAGACCAACTTGTCCCCGAATTTTATAAAATAACCAAGTGACGAGTAGCGGGGCCGCAAATCCAATTGCTCCACCAATTAACCAATACTGCCAACGAAAGTAGATGACGGAGAATGATAGAAAGACAGCAAGAAGATATAAGTTCAATGAATCAAGTAGAAGGTGATGCTCAAGATCGATGATAAAGTGGCAGATAAAAATACAAGCTATTGTAAAGTAGAAGAAGAAATTGGCGATTGAGTCAGTGTTGAGCGTTTCAGGCATTAACCAGAAAGAAATAATTCCAACCAAAAGTTCAATTAAGGGATATCTTAGCGAAATTTTAGTTCCACAAAAAGAGCACTTTCCTCGCAAGAAGACATAACTTAGTAATGGAATGTTGTGGTACCACTTAAGCTGAGTACTGCATTGGGGACAAGCAGACCTTGCTTTAACTAGATCTTTTTTTATTGGTAAACGTAAGATAACTACGTTCATGAAACTTCCAATCAAAAGCCCAAAAATAAAAAAATAAATCGCTAGAAGAATAGTCATTTAATCCAGATTTTTGCGATTAAATATAACCACAATCATACAAAGCAATGCTACAGAATAAGTCATTCCATAGATTAAGTTAGGAACGAGATAACTCAAGGGTAAAGATTTTTCATAAAGAATAAAATCTTTAAGATTGAGCTTGTGAAAAGCGGGCAGAATAAAATGGTAAATATCAAGGAGCGTTTTTAAATATTGTCTGTTCTGTACAAAGTGAATTCCTTGAGTTTCCTTGATAGCGTGACCAAGAAGAAGCAAGATCACAGAAAATAAAACAGATAAAATATTATTCGCAATCAGAGAAATAAAGACCACGACGAGAAGCAAGAGAACAGATTCAATAAAAATAAATAGTATTGCCCATACTAAGAGTGAAGTTAAAGATCCACCAAGAAGATAGCTGGCAAGAAGAGTCATAAAACTTAGAATCAAAATGTTTAATGCCTGTATACCCAGTAAACCAATTAGTTTGCCCAAGATAAAAGCGTATCTTGGAACAGGTCTGGATATGATCATGTAAACTGTTCTTGATTCAATCTCTTTAGATAAAAGGCTGACTCCAAGAAATAATGAAATTCCAATAGACGAAATAGAAAGCATACCCAGACCAAAGTCTAAAGCTACCCTTTCAGGCACACCGTATGTGAACTCAGTTGCAACATAAGTAACAACCATGAGACCGAGTCCAACAAAAAAGACATTTAGTAGAATCTTACTTTTATAAAGCTCTCTAAAAGTATAGTAAGCAATTGAATTGATCTTACTAAGAATCATTTTGTTCCTTGAGTATGATAAAAGATTTCTTCTAAACTTGGTTTAATAAGCTCAAGACCAACAATGTTAAAACGTTTCTGAATGGTCTCAGTTAAAAAAGAGTCTTTATTTTTCGCAGATACAATGACCTTGGCAGTTTGATCGGGAAGTTTCGTCATACTTTTAAATGGTGTTGTAAATGAAAAAACATTTTCGCCTTGAAGAATCACTACAAAATCATGATCTTTACCAGTTAATAATGTATTCACTGCGCCCTCATAAATGAGTTTTCCATCTTTTAGGAAAATTACTCTATCGCAGATTTCTTCGATGTCCGGAACGATATGGCTTGAGAAGAAAACGGTTTTTCCTTCTTTGTGAACTTCAACAATCACGTCTTTCAATTCTTTTCTTCCAATAGGATCAAGGCCAGAAAGAGGTTCATCTAAAATAATCAATTTAGGATGATGAATAATCGTCGCAAGGAATCCAATCCTCTGCAGCATCCCTTTCGAATAAGTTTTAAGTTCACGTTTTAAAGCGTGATCAATTTTAAATCTTGGTGCCCATCTCTTGATTTGAGTAGCGAGTTCTTCCCTCGATATCGAAGATAAATCCCCCATGAACATAAGGAATTCTTCGCCTGTCAGGTTTGGATAGAAATAAGGTCTCTCAGGTAGAAACCCTATGTTACGAAAGATTTCCATCTTGTTGGATCCAAGGGAACTTCCGAATGCGACTTCACCTGAGGTTGGCCTAATGAAATCCATGATGATTTTGAGCGAAGTTGTTTTACCAGCGCCATTGGCTCCGAGAAATCCAACCATGGAACCTTCAGGAATTTTAAACTCAACATTTTCTAAAGCAACGAAAGGTTGAGTAAGCAAATCAGACTTAAAGATTTTAGTTACATTTTTGAAATTTATCATGATGATTTAACTTTATGCCTATTAAGAAGCTAAGCAAATATTTTTTTTCTAGCCAGTTTGCATTGGGAACAGCCGGTGTGGTTTTGTTTATTTCTGCCTGTCTCCTGAATCATAGAAATGAGAAGCCTGTACTTGAATTGAGTAAGCAGGACACGGCCCTCAACATCAATAACAATCTTTTAACTTATATCAGTGCAGGAAATAAACGTCTTTTGACCGATATTATTTGGATCCAAACGTTGATTGAGTCTGATGTTGAACACTATAAAAAGAAAGATCTCAATAGCTGGCTTTTCCTTCGATTCAATACAATCTCAGTTCTAGATTCAAAGTTTTATGAAAACTATGCCTTTGGTGGACAGTTTTTAGCTATCGTTAAGGACGATCTTGAAGGCGCGAGCCTGATTTATGACAAAGGCCTGAAATACTATCCCGATGATTATGTCCTGAACTACAATGCAGGATTCTTGAATTATTACGAAATGGAAAACTACTCAAAGGGCCTCAGTTATCTTGAAAAGATTGTGAATAATCCTAGAGCTCCCGTTTTTATACAATCTATTATAAACAAACTTCGCGTAACAACTGGTATCGATTTGAAGGAAGTGTTTCAACTGGTTCTTCATCACTATGCAACGACTAAAGATGAAACGCTAAAGAAAAAGCTATCAAGAGACCTCTATGCCCTTAAGGCAGAAATTGATTTAAAATGTCTTAATAACAACAAAGGTGATTGTGATGAAAAAGATATTAATGGAGAACCCTATATCTTGAACAACGATCAGTATTACAGTCCACAAACATTTCTTCGGTACCGGATCAACAAGAGATCAACGAGCGATACTCCAGCAGATCAGAGAAGAATAAATTATATCAAATAAAAAAGGGTGTAGTTAAGTACACCCTTTGATTTATATAAATCGCTAACAATTTTAGAAACCGTTTCTGCGAACTGAAAGTACTTTTGCCTGGTTGATTTCAAGATAAGAACTTGTACCAACAGCCGCGAAAGCGGTCTGATCGACCGAAATAACTCCTCCAGCACCTGCAGTGAATGTCATCAAAGCTTGAGTCGATTGATCACCAGTTGTTGCTGTTGCATCAATATAAGTAACAGCTGCAATAGCAGACCCGATCCCTTTACCAGCTGGGAAACTACGAGTAGGGTTTGTGTTCGATTGAGCAGCGGCAGCACCAGCGGCACCGGCGTTAGAAATTGGGCAGTCAGCGGCATTTAGACCAGAGTTTACTGCAGCACCGTAGGCACCTGTTGTTGCTGAACCATTAATAGTTGCAGCCGTGTTAAATCCAACAGCATAGTAACGGTTGGCCCATTCAGGACCGGGATCAAAGCCCATGTAAACTAAACATTGTGCGTACATGTTGTAGTCAGAGTAGAAAGCCGACTCCGCTGTATAAAGAGCCGAGAGCTGAAGTTTTGCTTCAGACATTTTTGCTTTTGCTTGGTATTTTTTGAAGTTTGGAACGGCAACAGCAGACAATAAACCAATAATAGCAACGACCACCATCAATTCGACCAGCGTAAATCCGTCTTGCCTTTTAAGCGTCTTTAAAAAAGGTCTCATGTTAACTCCATTTTTTCCAATCCATTAAGAGGACTGGAAGTCAATATAACAGTCCACACACATTTCTAAAGTATCGGACTAAGTAGCGATACTTCAGCAGACCAAAGAAGAATAAATTTTGTAAGATTTCAAAGGGTGAATTTCTCTTCACCCTTTGATTTACATATATTGCTAACAAATTTAGAAACCGTTTCTGCGAACTGAAAGTACTTTTGCCTGGTTGATTTCAAGATAAGAACTTGTACCAACAGCCGCGAAAGCGGTCTGATCGACCGAAATAACTCCTCCAGCACCTGCAGTGAATGTCATCAAAGCTTGAGTCGATTGATCACCAGTTGTTGCTGTTGCATCAATATAAGTAACAGCTGCAATAGCAGACCCGATCCCTTTACCAGCTGGGAAACTACGAGTAGGGTTTGTGTTCGATTGAGCAGCGGCAGCACCAGCGGCACCGGCGTTAGAAATTGGGCAGTCAGCGGCATTTAGACCAGAGTTTACTGCAGCACCGTAGGCACCTGTTGTTGCTGAACCATTAATAGTTGCAGCCGTGTTAAATCCAACAGCATAGTAACGGTTGGCCCATTCAGGACCGGGATCAAAGCCCATGTAAACTAAACATTGTGCGTACATGTTGTAGTCAGAGTAGAAAGCCGACTCCGCTGTGTAAAGAGCCGAGAGCTGAAGTTTTCCTTCAGACATTTTTGCTTTTGCTTGGTATTTTTTGAAGTTTGGAACGGCGACAGCAGACAATAAACCAATAATAGCAACGACCACCATCAATTCAACCAACGTAAATCCGTCTTGACGCTTAAGCGTCTTTAAAAAAGATCTCATGATAACTCCCATTTTTTCAATCCATTAAGAGGACTGAAAGTTTGTTTAATAAGAAACCTCCATCTGGCTTTGATATTAAGAATCAAAGGGATCTTGGTGCCTTGGTACTATAATAAAGCGAAAACGGTTATTAATTCCTATTTAATATATCAAATTTATCACCATACTGAATTACGGTAACTTATTCCTGTACTCTTCAGTCAACCTTCCAGCATCTTTCAAATTCTTAAAAATAAATGCCATGAAAAAGCGCCACATTCCTACTCTACCCCACCAGCAGACATGAAAATAGGAAGATACATGGCGATAAGGACGAAACCAATAATACCTCCTAAGACCACGAGGATAATAGGCTCAATAAGTTTCGTTAAATTTCCAACAAGTTCTTCCACTTCTTCTTCAAACACATCAGCGACCTTCAATAGCATCTGATCAAGGTTACCGGTTGATTCCCCTACTTTGATCATTTGGGTAACCAGTGGAGGAAAATAGGTAATGCGGGATAATGGCTCAGTAATAGACTTACCCTGAATAACGGCAAGGCGTACTTTTGTAAGGTCTTTAGCTATCTGAGTGTTATCAAGTGTATCAATACAAATTTCAAGCGAATCAATAATCGGCACACCCGCTGCAAGCATTGTTGCAAGTGTTCGCGTGAATGCACTTAAGTTACCTTTAATCACCAGAGCACCAAAGAGTGGTGCTTTCATCGTAAATCTATCCCATGCGACTTTTCCTTCTTTGGTTTTAATAAAATTCAGGAAAAACATCGTACCAGCGACTAGTCCAGCAATAAGAAGAAGCGTGTAGTTTTGAAAAAAATTTGAAACATCAATTACTGTTTGCGTGACCCACGGAATTTTCTGATTTGATTCTTTCAAAATATCCACAAACTGTGGAACGACGAAAGTCATCAAACCAAAAATAACCACAACACCAACAAAAACAACAATAACTGGGTATGTAAGGGCAGACTTAACTTGCTTCTTTAATTTCTCTGCTTTCTCTAAAAACTCAGCTAGTTTAACCAGAATGGAGTCAAGAATACCGGCCGCTTCTCCTGCTTTAACAAGAGCGCAATAAAGTTTATCAAAACCATTTTGGGAAGACATGGCGTCGAAGAGCGACTTCCCTTCTTCAACGCTCATGGAAATATTTTTTACAACACGCTTGAGCACCATATTTTGTTCTTGTTTGTGGAGAATCTCCATGCACTCAAGAATCGGTACACCGGCGTTAATCAGAATGGCGAGCTGTCTTGTGAATCGCATGAGCTCTGCTCGACCGAACGGACGAGCAAGCCCCTTCTCAACCATGAACTGGCCAAGATCTGCCTCAAAAAACGAAGGAGGATTAATTTTTGTCGTTCTGATATTTTGACGTCTGAGCATTTTTTTGGCGTCACGAATAGTATCGGCTTCGATCGAGTTCTCGACCTTTTTACCGTCTGCTGTGAATCCAACGTACTTAAACTTAGGCATAGGCTATTTTATGATCTCTTTTTGGGTACATTTGCTAAGCCCATCATTCGGGCCAACTCTTCCGGGTTATTTGAATAAGTGATCGCCGTCTCCGGTGTGATAATACCAGAATCAAGATGTTTTTTAATATGCTGGTTCATTGTGTTCATACCAGTCTCATCCTGCCCGATTTGCATCTGTGAATAAATCTGGTGAACTTTATCTTCACGAATCAAGTTTCTAATTGCCGGGGTAATCCGCAAAATTTCCTGGCAAAGAGCTCTTCCTTTCGGCACTCGCGGAAGAAGTTGCTGAGCAACTACACCCTGAAGAACGAAAGAGAGAAGAGTTCTGATTTGTTCCTGCTGCTCGTGCGAAAAAACGTTAATAATACGGTTAATTGTCTGAATGGTTGAGTTGGTGTGAAGGGTTCCGAAAACAACGTGGCCAGTTTCGGCAATGGTTAGAGCAGCTTCAATTGTTTCTGGATCTCGAAGCTCACCTACAAGAACAATATCTGGATCTTGTCTTAAAAGAGATTTGATCCCTTTACCGAAACTTAAAGTATCTGCGCCAATTTCTCGCTGATTAACCAAAGATAATTTATGTTGATGAACGAATTCAATTGGATCTTCAAGTGTAATGATATGAGACGGAGAATTCGAATTTAGTTTGTCGATGATTGAAGCAAGTGTGGTCGATTTACCAGAACCAGTTGGACCTGTGACCAGGAATAAACCACTTGAGACGTTTACCATCTCAAGCAGAACAGGCGGCAAACCAAGGGCTTCAAAATCTGGAATTAAACTTGGAATTTGGCGAAAAACGGCAGCTACTGAACCTTTAGAATAAAAGACGTTCGCTCGAAAACGAGCGAGTCCTTTAATACCAAACGAGAAATCGAGCTCCAGATTCTTTTCTAATTCTGCTTTTTGTTTTTCAGTTAAAATTTGATAAATGAGTCTCTTTGTATCATCAGGAGTTAAACTTCCGACTTTAACCCGGACGATATCACCACTGATGCGCATTCCGGGAGCACTACCAACAGTTAAGTGTAAATCCGATGAACCATTATCCACCATCACTTTGAACAACTGCTGGATCTGTAGATTTCCAATCCCTTGCTCAGCATTGGTTTTGGTGGAGGTACTGGTGCTATCATTAGTTGCCATAAGCTACTCCTAGAGTTGATCCGATGCTGAGTTAGAGACCGCTTCTTCCAGAGTTGTAAGACCCTGAGCGACCTTCGTAAGGGCACACATTCTTAGTGTTTTCATTCCGTCACGAATCGCCTGCTTTTTAATATCATCAGCAGAAGCATTTCTTAAAATCAGCTCCCTAATTTTCGGTGTTACTGAAAGTACTTCGTAAATGGCCACACGGCCTTTGTAACCAGTGTTGTTGCATATCTCGCATCCCTTACCTTGGTAGACTTTGATTTTTTCTGCAGAGGCCGGAGCAAAACCACAGGCAATCAATTCTTCAGGCAATGCTTTTCTCTCTTCACGGCAATTGATGCAAATTTTTCTGCATAGTCGTTGTGCAACAATAACGTTTAGAGCAGCAACGACGAGAAAGGGTTCAATACCCATATTAAGAAATCGCGTAATAGTAGCTGGAGCATCATTGGTATGAAGTGTTGATAAAACTAAGTGACCGGTCAAAGCAGCTTCAACTGCAATCTCACCAACCTCTAAGTCTCTAATCTCTCCCACCATAATGATATCTGGATCCTGACGTAGAAACGCTTTAAGAGCGGTCGCAAAGGTCAGACCAACTTCTTTTCTAACGTTTACCTGGTTAATCCCTTCAAGGTTAAATTCGCAGGGATCTTCTGCTGTTGAAACGTTGGTATCTGGCGTATTTAATTCCGCCATGGCTGAATAGAGCGTTGTCGTTTTACCAGAACCAGTTGGACCTGTGACGAGGCACATTCCATAAGGTCTATGAATACCCTCTTTAAAGACTTCGAGCTGTTTAGCTTCGAAGCCGAGCTTAGTCATATCGAGCTGAAGGTTTGATGAATCTAGTAGTCGAAGAACAATTTTTTCACCGAACAATGTTGGAAGTGATGAGACTCGATAATCGATAGGTGCACCACCAATCATAAGTTTAATACGACCATCTTGCGGCTTACGTTTTTCAGAAATATCCATTTGAGACATAATCTTTAAACGTGAAAGGACTGGTGCCATCATACTTTTCGGAGGAGTAGCAACCTCGACCAAGTTACCATCAATGCGGAGTCTTACTCGAAAGACTTTTTCGTAAGGTTCAACATGAATATCGGATGCTTTTTTAATGAAAGCTTCCGCAAGAAGTCTGTTCACAAAAGTCACTACGTCATCAGAGATATCCTCTGCTTTGATAGCATCTTCATTTGCAGAGTTGGCCGTAACTTCCTGGATATTATTAATGAGATCATCAACTGAATCTTTAATACCAGTGTAGAGTTTTCTCCACGAAGAAATATTTGTGAGGATGAATTCTGTTTGTTTCTTAAATACGTCAGAAAGTTCTTTGGTTGCCTCACCAACAACACTTGGATCAAATGTCGCTAGAGTCACTTTCGTTGATGTTTTCTGGATTGGAATGGCACGATATTTAATAACCAGACGTTTTTTTAATGTCGAAAGTGTATCCACCGGAACTTTTGCATTTCGCAAATCAATAAAAGTAATAGCAAACTTTTCAGAACAAATTTTTGCAAATTTATTTTCATCAAAATAAGGCATTTGGAGAAGTTCAAATTCGTTTACTTCATCATCTTTACCCATAGAAAGACGACGCATCTCTTTAAGAGTGGCCATCCCAGTATTAGTAACGATATCGATGAACTCTTTACGAATCATGAATTAATTAACCCCTTAATAGTATGTATCCATTTTCGGATTATTCACTACTTAAATTAGGTTATTACTTCTTTCCAGAATTTGATTGCGGCTTTTGCCTGAAGTTCGAGCATCTCTTGACCATCTTGGTAGGACTTGACCATTGATGGAAGACTATTTTGGTGGGGTAAAAAGGAATAATTGTAGTCCCAGAATATTTCATCCCCTGTGGTTTGACCTTGGAAAATGTAATCTCTGGAACAGGAATTAATAATCAAGACCTGAGATTCATCTTCTCCCATTGTGGTCAAATCGAGTTTGGCTAAATCATGCTGATTTTTCCTCGAGAATTGGACCAATGGGATATCTAAATCAACTGCAACGAGTTTAGTGATGTTTGCCATGACACCATCACCAATCAAACATATTTTCAACTTGGGATGTCTGGTTAAAAATCTTTGAAGTATCTCTACAACAGCAATTACATCCGTATTTCTTCCGACAACAGATCCGTTCTTTAAGAATGCCAGCGTATTAACTGCGCCAATTTTTTTTACTAATTCAGATTGGATTTCAATTTGATCGATGAAATGTTTTTTATAGGGTGCTGTAATATTCAGTCCGTCTAATTTTGAAGAAAAATAGGTTAAGTCTGGAACACCTGAAGCGTCAGGATAAGAAAAAAGGTCATACGACTCTAATTCGGTTTTTAAAAAATCATGGTAGAGCTTTGGCGAAAGAGAGTGTGTGATGGGGTAACCCAAAAGACCGAGTTTCATTTCATACCAAGAAAATTTTTAGCAGATTCAACATCAAGTCTGATCTGGGCAATCAAATCATTCACCGTAGGGAACTTTCGCTCATCACGCAATTTATGCAAAAATTGAATATCAAGAATCTCGCCATAGATATCCATGTTGAAGTCAAAAAGATTTGTTTCGATATGAAGCTGAGTTCCATCCTTAAAAGTAGGATTATTTCCAATATTTGTGACTGACTGATAGGTCATGCCTTTATAAATAGTACGAGTAACGTAGACACCTTTTTGTGGAACGATCAAATCCGGGGAAACTTGAATATTTGCCGTAGGAAAACCAATTTTCTTTCCACGACCCTCGCCTTTAACGACGACACCTTCGAGGTGAAATGGTCTTTGTAGAATAGCTTCAACTTCATCAATCTTACCTGCTAAAAGTCTTTCACGGATCATGCTGCTTGAAACAAGCTTTCCATTTAACTCGTATTTCGGCTGAATCTCAACCTCGACACCTTTCGGATGACAGATAGCATTCACAAGATCGTGACCGCCTTCTTTATTGGCACCAAAAGCAAAATCATAACCGAGGTAAAAATCTTTTAGATTTGGATAAGTAAGTAAGTGCTCCGAAACAAAGTCTTCTGCTTTAAGAGTACTAAAGTCGCGTGTGAAATTCATTTCCACCAGAATATCTACACCAAGACCCTTTAAGAGTTCTCTTCTTTGCTCATAACTGCTGATAAGAAATCGATCTTTATCTGGCTGAAGAATTTTCTGAGGGTGGGGGACAAATGTCACGACAACAAATAAAAGATTCTTTGCCTGACACTCAGACTTAATTTTCTTAAGCAATTCCCGATGACCAGAGTGGACACCATCAAAATTGCCGATAGTAAGTCCTATAGCAGGCCAGCCGTCTTTTCCCTGCGGGATATCAAGAAGGTTGTGAAGAATCTTCATTTCTAGCTCTCTCTATGTATCGACCAAGTTCTTTAAAGTGATCTGATTGATATTTGTATTCCATTTGAGACTTACGTGCCGAGTAGTCCTTGTAGTCATTTGCGTTTAATAAATCAATAAAATATCGCTTAGACTCATCCGGCAAAGGCGACTCCTTTATGATCACAAGTGGCGATTTACCAGTCTCTCTGATGAGAGGAGTCATCCATTTCACAAATTCATTAAGCTTAAAATCTCCGGACTTAAAACTTGCAGGAATATTCCCGCTAAATTTTACAGCGGTGATTTTTTTAGTCTTAATCATCCATCCTAAGGTTAGCAGGATCGCTAGGGCAGCTAGTGAGAAGTTTACGAGAGGTAACCATTTCTTCCATGGCCATTCTTCCAATGTCAAAGGTGCCGCAAGATCACGAACCTGGTTAGTGGTTATTTGCGGCTTAGGAGAACTTGGCCCATCATTTTTTACAGGTTTCATTGCCTGACCAGGTTGTCCCCCGGCAACTACGAGTTCAGGAACATTAAGTGAAGTCGCCACATATTTTTCAGAATTAGGATCAAAGTAGCTTAACGTAATTTCTTTTGATGGAAGATTAAAATTTTCTTTTGCGAGGTATGTATAATCAAAAACTTTTGTGGCATTTTCGGAGTCAGCAATTTTTAAATCGCCATTTGATTCAAATTCTTCAAGTCCTGGATGAGAAATAAGATTAGGTGCTTCTAAGTTTTCCAGCGCACCAACTCCTGCGACTGTTAATTTAACTTCAAGTGGCTCATTTACTATTAAGCGGCTTTGACCAAATTGTAGCTGAAATTCATGTTTGCCAACTAAACCAGTGAAGTGAACAGGAACTGGTTCTGGTAAAGGTCGTACGTTAATTTTGATTGTTTCTGAAGAAATGGATTTAGTTTTCATGTCTCGGTTCATACCAAAAGCACCGAATGGGTCTGAACCTCTAGAACTTGGATAAGTCGCAGATAATTGCAAAGGATCAATTTTTAACTCACCTGGTTTTTCAGCATAAAGTTTAGCTGCATAAATCTGAGTTCGCATATAAAGCTGGCCATCGACGGCGACTCTTTCCGTTCTTTCAGGCTCCTGTAAAAATCTTTTTAAGAAGCCGTTAAGTTTAGGATATTTTTTGATATCAAGATTACGTACAGGAACTTTGCTATATAAGTAATAACGAGCAACAATTCCTTCACCTAGGAAGAGTTCTTTCTTTGGAACATCGGTCATGACAAATACATCGGCCATCACCTCTGGCTCTTTTAGCACTGAAAAAGTTAAGGTCTGGTGTCGTATCGTTTTATTGCCAAGCTGGACCGTTATATCTCTTAAAGAGGAAGTCCCGGGCTTTGCAGCGACCAGGTCATAGACAAGGGTCATCTCACGAGTAATTGTTAACTTTCCGTTGGCATAGATCGTGCGAGTAGAGATACCTTGATTTGACTTGCCTACAACTTCTACATTGGAAGGGCTAAAGTTAATCGCTGGCTCATCATCAATTTCACTAAATATCCGAAAGTAAGCTTGAAAGACTTCACCTGCAACTGGTTTAGTTGGATTAATTTCAATTTTTACTTCATTTGCCCAGACGGACAAACTAGTCATTAACATGAAAATTAATAAAATATATTTCATACTACCAATCCTTGCTCTTTCGTGACTTTCGCTTATTAAGCTCTCTGGTTCCATTTTCAATCATTTTCATTTGCAGTTGACGATCATCAGACATGAGCTGCTTGAGCTTGGCCGGTAACTTTTTAGGAGGTAAAGGCTTAGGCTGCTCATCTGATTGACCTTTATTTTCTTTATCATCTTCATCTTCTGGCTTATCTTTTTTCTCTTCCTCTTTCTTTTCTTTCTCAGACTGCTCTTTTTTCTTTTGCTCTTCTTTTTTCTGCTCATCAGATTTACCGTGCTGGTCTTTTTTCTGCTGTTGACCCGACTTACCGTCTTTGGGATCTTGTGACTTACTCTCGCCAGACTGGTCGTCTTTCTGGTCTTTGTTATCTTTATTTTCTTTTTTCTCTTTCTCTTCTTTCTTCTTCTGTTCTTGTTGTTTAAAGAACGAAACGACGTTCTTATCCATCATCTCTTTTATACTCTTTGATTTTTCAGAATTTTTTAGTGAGTCTTCTAATTTCTGGTAGATAGATAAGCCCTTCTGCGCATCACCTTTTTCTAGGAGGGCCGTTCCGTAATTAATGTAAGCCTCTGGTGGAATAGATTTATCAATTTTTGGAGGAAGATTCTCCTGATAGAGAGCGATTGCTTCATCCTTTGCTCCCGCTTTTTGGAGATCATCAGCGAGCTTTATTCTTTCAAGGTTACTTAAATCGCCTTTTTGTAGTTGTCCTAGGCGAGAAATAATTTCAGGCGAAAGGTCTGGTACCTCTTGTGCTTCCTGGGCGTGTAGCGGAGATATCAGAAGAAGAAGTCCTAAAGAGAAAACTTTTATTGCTTTAAAAAAGTAAGATAGAAACAAAAGTATGATAGCAGGGATAACGACCCATTCCATTAGGACTGGTTTGATAACCATATCTTGCTGCTCATTTCCTTTAATCTTTTCACCTTTAAAAAATTCAAGAATCTCTTCAGAGGGAAGGGAATAGCTATTCGTTAACCAATATTTAGCAGTTGGAATATCAGCGACAGCGTCTTTAAAAAAATTCTCGTTTAATTTTGTAATGATGTCTACACCACGATCTTTCTTATAACCAAAACGAAAGCCTCTTCCGTCATCGAGTGGAATTCGTCCACCTTGCTCAGTCCCAACACCAACCAGAGCGATATTAACATCTTTGGGAACTTTAAAGTCGATTCCTTCTGCAGTCTCTTCACCATCGGTAATAACAAGTATGTTACCTCGTGCCTCTCCATCAGTTTCTCTGAAATACTGAATACTTTCCTGAATCGCGACACTAAGGGCAGAAGAGCCGTATTGATTGCGCAGGCCCTTCAAGCTATCGAGCCGAGAATCAATTAAATCAAGATCATTAGTGAATGGGACAATTTTTTTCTGAACTTCAGCAAAAGCCACGACTGACAATTGATGACCAGCTGCTTTGCGAGCAAAGTGCTTAGCAATAAGGGCAGCCTTTTGTAAACGGCTTGGCTTGGCATCTTCGGCAAGCATACTGGCAGAGGTATCAATTAAGATAATTGTTCTATCTGTCGGTACTGTCATCTTCATTTTTTCCTCTGGTCCCCGGATATCGAGTAAGCTCACAAGCAGAGCGCCCATACCTAAAAGAAAAAGTAATGATGAGAAATAACTGAAGATGCTGCGGTTATAAAACCAATAAGTTCTTACAAATTTAAAAAATCTTTTTTCCATCAGGAAAACGATGACCACGAAAACTGCAAAAAGAACGACAATTCCGGGTAAATAACTTAACTGGTTAAAATTCATGTTACATCCTTAAGAAGAATCCTACGTAAGACTTCAACTGCAAAAAGGAGGGCAACGCCGATGAAAAGATAGCTGTAATATCTTTCATCATAAACGACCTGTTGATTAACTTTGATTTCAGTTTTTTCAAGTTTTTGAATATCATCCAGAATTTCTTTAAGTGCGCCTTCGGTTTTAGCCGGATAGAATTTGGCACCTGTTAAATCTGAGATTTCTTTAAGTGTTTTATAATCAATCGAACCACCGGGTATCAACTGATACTGAGGTCCAAAAGCACCATTACCCACCGGTATTTTGGCATCATCATCAGTACCCAAACCAATCGTATAGACTTTAATTCCAAATTTCTTTGCCTCTTCAGCTGCCTGAAGTGGTGTAAGTGTTCCAACGTTGGCGACACCATCAGTCAGAAGAACAATCACTTTATTTTTAGTTTCGCTGTTCACGGCGCGGGCAACACTTAAAGCAAGACCATCACCGATATTGGTACCACTACCTAAATACCCTATAGATATTTCGGCAAGAACCTGATCCACCAAGGCCGGATCAGTTGTCAGTGGCAAAAGCGTGAAAACTTTTTCAGAAAAAATAACAATAGCAATTCGATCCGTAGGACGAAGACGGGCGAATTCTCTGATACGCTCTTTTGCAACTTCTAGCCTATTAGGCTTAATGTCATCAGCAAGCATTGAGCGTGAGACATCAATACAAAGAACGACGTCATTAACTTCAATATTGCTTGGTGAGAATTTCTGGGGCTTCCTAGGCTGCATCAATGAATAACTTAAGTAACACCAGCCAATGACACCTGCGATGAACAAAGCAAAACGTAGGGCTTTTTTCCACCAAGCATAATGGCTTTGTCCTTGAGGAAAGTAGAGCTGTGCTTTCTGAAAAACTTTCCAGTAATCAAGGGCCCAAATAATACCAGCCATAACTCCAAACCAGACAAAGAGAGGATGTTTAAATTCCATTAAACCCTCCCTGAATTTGATTTATAAATTCACGATAAGCCTTCATCACTTCAGCTTTTTCCGTTTCGCTTTGGTTTTGCTTGAATTGATACTTAAAGAGGACTTTTTCTAATTCTTTAATTGGATCAACGAGATGTGGAAATTCTTTTATCAACAAGGCTTTCTTTTGCCATAATTGAACGACATCCGTGTAGCTTTGCGCCGATATGGTTTTTTCTTTTAATTCTGCTCTTTTTAAACGAAGAAGTTTTTTTGTTTTATTTTTTTTCTGGAATTTAAGAATTCCAAAAACAATTAGCCCCAGCGCCAAGAGTCCTATTAAAATTTCAATGACTCGTAGTGGTCCAGGAACTTCAAATTGTCCGAAAAGAAACTTCTCAGGCGCCTCAGTCGGCTGAACTTCGACATCTGACCAATTTATAGAAATTTCATGGGATTCAGTTTTATGAATGACCGGCTTAGATTCGGGGACTTTAAGAAAAATAATTTTAGCTTCAGCTTCGAAGCTATCACCACTTCTGATGAGGGGGGAAACCTGATAAAGATAAACAGTATCGGCAAGCGAAATGCCTTTTAGCTTTTGTAATTCAACTTTTTGAACGGAAGCAGCGTCTAGACGGATAACAGCATCAATCAAACTACCCTGCTGGATAACCGATGAAGATAATTCTAACCGCATCTGCGCAGAAGCGAAAACGGTTGAGCTGAATAAGAAAAAAATGATGAGAATTCTAATCACACTAACTCTTTAACAAATTTTTCAAGGTATCTTTCATGAACGCCAATTTCTTTAAATCGTTCTTTAAAAAATAGTGATTCCGTTTCCGCTCCCTTTAGATCACGAACCATGCCTTTTCCATTCAGTGGATTTTTTACCTTGAAAAGGAAGGGCGTGCCCGCGTTTTTATCCACGGGGGAAAAAATGCGAAAACAATGCATGTTTTTTTTATCGAGAATTCTTCCCCATGCGTCTTTGTTCTTAACAAGACTCAGGTCACCGAGATAGATTACTTCCTTGCGACGTGCAAGAAAGGCCTTAATTTGAGCGATTTTACTTTCTTCGGAATGGGTATTTAGAGCACCATTTTGTCGCAAAATAACTTTCCCATCAGCGTCCAAGAGACCCATTCGCTCCAAAAATGAAATGAAGAGTGTAAGACCCTCTCTCCCTTTTTTAGGAGGAAGATTCATGGTTTTTTCGCCCCAGATAATTACTCGTACGAGATCATGAGTCTGGCCCGCGAGAATATAGAGAAGGGCGACAATTTCAATGATCGCCTGAAGTTTTGAAACACCTTCAAAGCCGTAAAGTAAGGTATGGGAGAGATCGACAAAGATGACTATTTCAACATTTCTCTCTTCTTCAAAAGTCTTAATATAAACATTAGGAGATCTTGCAGAGAGTTTCCAGTCAATGAATCGAACATCATCACCAGGAACATAAACCTGATGCTCTCTGAACTGCAGACCAGATCCACGAAAATGAGATTTCAACATACCTGTCGAGTAGGCATTTGAGTTACGGAAAATGTGAGTCTGGATTAGTCCAACGACCCGTTCGATTTCCTTTAAATTCATTTTTAAATCACGCTTGCCGCAATTGTTGCAACTAAATTCCTCGTATTGAGTTTATCAATTTGAGCTTCGTACGATGGAATAACCCTATGTCCGAGTACAGATGGAACAATTGAAAGAAGATGATCCGGAGAAACAAAATCTTTCCCATCCATAAATGCTTTAAACTTAGAAATTTTATACAACCAAATCGAAGCTCGAGGAGATGCTCCAGCGGTAATTGCCCCATCATATTTTTTAGGAAAGTATTTGCTGCCAGGTCTGGTCGCATGGACGATTCTAATAATCATGTCTTTGATTTTTTCATCAACATAAATGGCGTCTACTTTTTCTTTCATAGCAAAAAGATCATCCTGATTGATCGTCGCTTTTAAATCAAGCTGAGAGGAGCGCAATCCAAGAATACTTTTCTCAGCTTCGAAATCTGGGTAATCAACTGAGATTTTCATCATAAATCGATCAAGCTGAGCTTCAGGCAAATTGTAGGTTCCTTCCTGTTCAATTGGGTTTTGAGTCGCAAGAACAACAAACGGTGACGGAAGTTTATGAGTCTTATCCCCGATAGTAACTTGCTTCTCGGCCATCGCTTCAAGGAGTGCGGCCTGAACTTTCGCTGGTGAGCGGTTAATCTCATCTGCTAAAACGAGTTGTGTAAAAATTGGACCAAACTTTGTTGTAAATTCCTGCTTCTGCTGGTTATACATCATTGTTCCGATCAAATCTGAGGGAAGCAAATCAGGAGTGAACTGAATTCTTTGGAATTGAAGATCACAAAGCTTACTCATGACTGAGACGCTCAATGTCTTACCTAGTCCTGGTAAACCTTCAATCAAAAGGTGACCTTCGCACACGAGGGCAGCCACAATAGACTCAAGAAGATCGTCCTGTCCAAAGATAACTGTTTTCGCCTGTTTAATTACGCCATGAACTTTTTCCTGCAAAACCATAATTTACTCCACAATATAAAAATAACTTTTAATGTAATTAGAACGATCATCAAGGGACATCACAGGGTGGTCTAGACCTTGGAAGCCGCTATAAATCAATTGTATTTTTCTATTTTCTTTATTTGCTGCCTCAAGAATGTTTTTCTGAAACTCATCATGACCTACGTAGTGAGTGCATGAAGAGAAAGCTACTAGCGAATCCGGCTTAAGACATTTGAACACTTTACGATGAAGTTTACTGTACCCCTCTAACGCCTGAGGCTTCTGAAGCATGCTCTTAGCAAAAGCTGGAGGATCACAAAGGATTAGATCAAATAGATTATTTTTCTGGATACTTTCATCTAGGTATTTAAAAACATCACTACGATGAAAAGACCCTCTGGTTTCAAAGCCATTTAGTTTTAAAGATTCTTCCACTTCAACATTAAAATTTCCCTGATCAACGAAATGAACTTCCTTCACTCCAGCCTTTAGTGCACTCATTCCCCAGGCACCTGCATACGAAAAAAGATCTACTGCTCTTGATGGTACGGCTTTCATGCGAGAGATGACATTCATAAGCTGAAGACGATTTTCCCTATGATCGTAATAAAACCCAACTTTTTGTAATACCTCAGATCGGATTTTATATTTTAATCCGTTCTCGAGGACATTAAGATCTGGCAGAGTATCTGTCGTGTAAGTCGGTAACGATTCCTTTTCACGGTACTTGCCATTATCTAGTAAATAAGCAGGTGAATCCATAAGTGAAGAGACAAACTTTTTAATTTCTTCTCTATAACGATCCATACCGGCCGTATTAATTTGAATAATCGAGGCATTTTCAAACTGATCGATAATTAATCCAGGCAACCCATCACTTACGCCATAAAAAAGTCGGGAATTCTTTTCATAACCATGAATTCTTTTTCTTTTCGAATGAGCTTTTTTGATTTTCCCTAAAATAAATTCTTCGACGGAGAAATTTTTTATTTCATCAATTGGAATCTTCGACACAATTTGGGCGCAAGTATATTTTTCTTCAATCAAAGGATTTACAAAACCAATGGCGACTTCATTCTGACCAATTTGCATGAGACACCACTCACCTGGTGGTAACGATTTTATGGAGTCTTCAAAGTCTGAAGCCTTAAGTTCAAATTGATGGCTGCTGAATTTGTTAATTCCGCTTTTCGAGAGTGCCAGTGATCGCAAGGTATACCTACAAAGTTATTTAGATTATTATAACTTGTAACGAACGACACTCAAGAAAGAAGGGTGGTACAGCCGAAATAAAGTATATTGATCGGATTAGGGTGTTTCCGGCGTAGGGGCAGCTTTGGCTTCACCCAAAAAGTATTTCAATGCTTCGCCTTCATTGATTTTGTAGTTTTTGAAATGAAGAGTTTCAGAAACCGAAGCAGCTTTTGCCTCAGGCGCATTAAATTTTTGAGTCGTCGTCACTGCAACCTGAGTAAGAATGCCAATTCCATTCAACTTGCCATAATCAAGCTCTTTTTTAATCGCTAATGTCTGGTTGTTTTCATTTGTCGTTGTCGTTTGCTCAGTTAAAACCCAACTCCCACCTGCAAAAGGTTCTTTTGCATAGACTGGCCGAACCTCGAAACTACCAATAGGTTTATTACCTTGGACCTCTACCAGTTTATCCTGAGCATCAAATTTGAGCGTAAAAGATGGGATTGGGGCAAGTCCCCTTGAATCAGTGGCAACGATTTGTTTTGGGTTTTGCCCCGCCGAAAATTTATAACCAGCAAAACGCTCTGCCGACGTTTGTGGAATAAGATTGTCCATCATTAAAATGATGCTGGTTTTGAGATCTTCTTTAATTTCTTTGAAACCTTCAGGCATTCCCAAAACTTCAATCGCTAAACGCTCAGGTTTGGCAGTCCAGTATGTTCTAAATATAATTTCATCGATCTTGCCAAAAAGTTGCTGATCATTCATTTGTTTAGTGAGTTTAGAACTTTCGATATCTACAACAAAGTCCTGAACACCTTTATTTTTTAAGCTATAAATTTTGGCATCAAAACTTTTCAAGTATGTTGCAGGGTCCTGGGCGAAAGCGCTGGTAACAAAAAAAAGTAAACAAATTAAAGCCTTCATTTCAGTCCTTGATCAAATGGTCGAGATTTATTTTTGGACACCTTAGGTGTTTTTCTTTTTTATAGATTACCATACCTGCGGCCCCTGAAACACCCTTCAAATTTTTCACCTGTGTATGAATAATGGGTATCCAATCATCATTAAAGTGAGAAAAATGGGCAACTATTGAAGCCGCCATATTGAGCGTCTCAGCAGTCACCACCTGATTATTTGGTACTTTGATGATGGCATGAGAACTTTTTAGGCCATCCAAGTGTAGCCAATAATCATCTTTGGAAGCCCATTTATTTCGAAGCTGATCATTTCCCTGAGCATTCAGGCCTACGCCGACCTGACAATTTTCCAAGATAAAAACCTTAAACTCATCATTCAAAGCTTTGGGAGCTTGAATTTGAAGTGTTTTTTCTTCACCCCAAATCGGCTTAACGATTGGAATGGTGGATTGTTTGACGGGAGCGAGATTTTTTCCCGCAAGTTGCTCCTGAACACTTCCTAATCGCTCTGTTAAAATAGTTTCACCACGTTTTAATTTTTTGATTTTTTGAAAAAGTAAATTTCTTTTTTCATAGGGGTTGAGTTCACCCTCAAATTTAATTTTTTGATCTCCAACTTTGAGCTCATACATATCTAGTTCTTTACCTTCATCAAGAATTGACTGAAGTTTTTCCCACTGTCTTGCTCGACGCAAATCATCTTCAATATTGTCCTTTTTTCTCTGTAAAAAATGAGGAGCTGAAGTCATATCTTTCAGGTTCGAGGCTTTAAGTTCATCTTGAATGAGTTTTTCCATTGATGATATCTCTGGAGAGGAGATGTCATGATTCATATCTTTATGGCGACCGATTTCATCAAAATAGTCATACAGATCGGTAAGCTGAACTCCGGGAACAACAGCTTTACCACGCCAACTAAGAAGAAGCTTAAAGGGGGCTTCAGGTTGTTCTTGATAGTAATGAAGAAAATAAAATTTGCGACCTTTCCAAAACCAAAGGAAAGATTGTCTTTCACCAAATTTTTGGTAATCGAATTTTACTATTCGATCGTGTTTATCAAGCGATACATCGAGAAAACTGCATGAAGTTAAGTGACGTCTAAAATATTCAAGAAAATTATCTCTTCTGCGTAACTCAGCTGGAGGAGGAGAATCATGAAGCCACATTCCTTCATTTCCCGCACCCCGTCCAAAAAAGAGATGCCACGTTTTACCAGGGGAGCGGACAGATATAGAAATGTAGAAGGCCGTACTATAAAGTTTCTGAATTTGCCCTTGGGAGAGCGACATTTCTTTGATATTTTTGACCTGTGTTTCTAAATCAAGATAGTATTGGATCATATGACAATTAATCTCATTTCCACCAAGCACACTGTGCACCACACACAAGTCGAATGGGATGTCCTTTCGGGCATTATAGCTCAGTTTGCTTATTTTGAGAGCAATAAGAAGGCCCTAACGAGTGAAGTCTATGTTGGACGATGGGATGAACTTTCGGTTGAATTGATTCGTACTCAAACTTATCTTCAGGAATTTAAAGACGATTACCGTCAGGTCATCTCACAGCTTTTTAATAAGCTACCTCAAGATGATTCTCTGGAACGACATATCAATTATCTTTTAAAAGAGGGTGTCCTTTCCTTCAGCGAATTGAACCGGGTCACTCTTTTAGTAGAAACTGCTTATTTTATGAAACAGGAACTCCCTTCGTTTAAGATTTCTGAGTTTCAAAAAATTGAAGCCATTGATTTTCAGCCTATTCAGCGAAAGTTTTTAAAAGAATTCAGGCATCTCGTAGATAGTAGCGGTGAAGTTCACTACGATCGTCATCCTGAGCTTGCCGATCTGAATAAGCGCTTACGGGAACTTGAAGAGAAGATTCGTCGTACCGTTCAAGATTGGATTAACAATTCATATAACCAAAAAATTCTTCAATACAATAGTTACGATGTTCATTACGACCGCTATGTTGTGCCTGTCAGATCAGATTCTTACAGATCAGATATAGGTTTAATCGTTTCACGTTCAGAATCAGGGCAGACTCTTTTTGTGGAGCCTTTTGAGGTAAGAGATTTTTGTAATCGCAGGCTCGAATTAATTGCTAAAGTCGATGAAATCATTAATCAGCTTGCCATGAAATTTTCACGGCAACTTGGCGACTTCCCAGAGCTCATCAGGGATTCACTTTTTCTCATCAAAAGAATTGATTTTTATCTAGCAAAAACAGAGTTTGCCACGCGCTACCGACTTGAATGCCCACGCATACGTCCAGAGCCGGGGTTTCAATTCACTCAACTCTTTCACCCATTAATTAAAAATCCAATAAAAAACAGTGCTGATTGTCGCTCTGATCATCACGGTATTGTTATTTCCGGCCCAAACACCGGCGGTAAAACAGTATTTCTGAAATCAGTCACATTAGCGTACTTACTTTTCTATCACGGATTCTTCGTACCTGCGGCAGAAGCTGAGATGTACCCATACGAAGGTCTTTTTTACTTTGGAAATGACTTACAAGATTTGCAAGTTGGACTCAGTTCATTCTCGGGTGAAGTGAAGAACTACATAGAACTCATGGAAAATATCCTTCCATCCAATCTAATTTTAATTGATGAAATTTTTAATTCTACTTCCTCTGATGAGGCTTCGGCATTATCACTCGCCTACTTTGATGAACTTCATAAGCGAGCTATTTGTCACATTGTGGTTTCTACTCACCATCAAATGTTTAAAACATTGATTCATCAGAACCGAAATTATATTTCCTGCCACGTGGGCTTTGATACTACCAGCATGAAACCTACTTATAAAATTCAGTGGGGAACTCCGGGTGCTTCAATGGCGATAGATATTTTCAAAATACTATCCAGAGGTCACGAGGGCGTTAAAGAAGTTCCACTTAAAGCAATATCACATCTCAGTGATAAAAATGTTAGTTACGAAACCCTTCTTCAGCGAGTTTCGCAAAAACAAATTGAACTTGATAAAATCTTAAATACGACTCGCCAGCTAGAAATTGAGTTAAAAAATCAGAAAGGTGCTATGGAAGGAGTTCTTAATCTTCGGATGAAGGAAGAGCTCATCAAAGCACGCCATGAAGTTGACAAAATTTTAGATGAAGCCCGAAGCCTGGTTGAAGAGGCTAAACGAAACGAAATTCAAAAAGTAAAAAGAATCGATGATAAATCTCATCAGCTTAAAGCTCAGATTGATAAACTTCGCGGTATTGAAGAACCACCAGAGGAAGAAATTCCGGTTGGTGATATGGATATTACTGATGTTAAAGCTGGAGACATGGTTTACTCCCACGTCTTAAAAAAGGAATTCTCAGTTCAGCAAGTTGATCCTCGCAGGAGGGAAGTGACCATTGCCAAAGGCCCGATTAAAATAACCGTACCTCTAAGCACACTGGGTCGTTCAAAGAAAGCTCCGATCAGAGCGAAAGTCAGTGTAAGTTTTGATAAAACATCTGATAGTCAGCTTGAAATTGACTGCAGAGGCATGCGCTTGTCTGAATTCCAGAACCTTGTAGAAAAATCGCTGGGAGATCTTTTAGCAGGGGATATACCTTACTTAAGTGTCATTCATGGTCACGGAGATGGGGTCTTGAAAAATTGGCTCAGAGACTATCTAAAACGGTCACGAGATTTCACTCCTACTCAACACGAAAGTGGGAATGATGGTGAAACAAAAATCGTTTTAAAATAAAAAAGGCTCTTTTTCAGAGCCTTTTTAAATTAATCAATAATTTTCCCGATTCTCCATGGACGAAACTTCCATGACTCCTGCTCATCCTCACTCCATGGCCAAGGCACAGAAAGTGAGAACCAAACCATAATCGCTTTACCTTTGATATGTCCAAAAGGAACAGTTCCCCAGCGACGAGAATCCGCTGAAAAATCGCGGTTATCACCCATAACAAAGAAATTATCTTTGGGAACGGTGAATTTATAATAGTTAGCGAAATAATCATTACCTGTATCAATTTGTGAAATGTGAGTCTGCTCGCCAGTTTTAGTTTCCATAAACTTAAACTGATAAGACTTGTAACGATCATCCATGTCTTCAAGAATTTCTTTACCGTCGATCTCTTTTGTTTCGATAGGCTTATTGTTTACATAAACCACTTTATCGATAACTTCAATTGTATCTCCAGGAAGACCTACAACGCGCTTGATGTAGTTGAGATTTGTGTCCTTAGGATATTTGAAAACGATAACATCACCACGTTTGGGCTGGGCTAGACCAGTCATGTAAACTGGATCAGTGAACCAGTCACTGAAAGGAACTTTAAATCCGTAAGAGAATTTATTAACTAAAATAAAGTCACCAATGAGCAACGTTGGGATCATTGAACCAGAGGGAATTTTAAATGGTTCAAAAAGGACTGATCTGAATACCAACACAGAAAGAATGATCAAGGTGAATGATTTAACTTCCTTAATAAATTTATCTTTCTTTGAAATCAGAGGAGCAGCTGTACCTGCCGTATCCTGTACCGGTATTGCCTGACTATTTTCAGGAGTTGAGTTTTCATCCATCGAGTCCACCTTTTATTTTTTCTGTGGATATAGGGTTGAGTAGTAGAACTCCATGATGTTTTTCGCTAAGAGTGGTGATTTGATGTACCACTTTTTCTGATTAACGATCATGATACAAATTGAAATACCCTTATCATTTTTATCTTCTATCGATTTTGCATAACTAACAAACCAATCTCTCTTACCATAGGGCTCACCACCCGTAAGACTTCCAGTCTTCCCGCCGATTTCAAGTTTTTCTAAAAGGTATTTACTACGACGAAAAGATGAACGAGCGGTTCCATTTGATACAGTTCCCATGAAGAGCGTTCGCATATCTTCGGCGGTTCGCGGAGTGAGAACAACTTCATTTCGCTTGAGCGGCGGGTAAATCATTTTTCTGTCGCTAATTCCCTTAAGCTCTTTAATCACGACAGGGTATCTCAACACACCACCGTTAGCGACAACGGAACCAATGACTGCTCCATGAACCGGGCTCATGAGAGTTTTATTATTCAAGCCCGAAGAATATTCGGCGAGATTGTATTGATCCTGGGCGAGATTAAAAACTGATGGAGCGAGATTGATTCCTTCAACGAGTCTTTTATTGAATCCAAATTTTTCTGCCATCTTTTTTAGACCAGCGGGAGTTAGATTCTCAATGGCTGTTCGTCCGAAGATAACGTTGTTTGAAGTGGCAAAAGCTTTTTGCAAATCAAGGCTTCTAATCCAACGCTGACGACCACCGGGATCCTTCAACTGATGGCGATAAAGAGTTGTTGATCGCCCAGTGAAATGAAATTCGGTATCGGTTTTAATATGAGTATTTTCCAGCAAGTCTGCAGCCGTGATGACCTTAAAAATGCTCGCTGCTGGATGTGAGTTGGTGAACGCAAGGTCGCGCCCAAAAACATTCTTCTGGCGAGCGTAATCAACTGCGGCAAGGATATGCCCGGTCTCATTATCCATCACAACGACTGAAGTATAGTCGGGACGATAAAGGGAAAGCTGCTTTTTAACAAAATCTTCAAGCTCAGTATTGAATGTGTATTGAACGTTATATTTTGAACTGTCGTAATCAACCTGATCAACCCAGCTCTGATGACCTGAAATAATCTTTGTGAACTCTGCCTTAATCGATGCCTGATGAATCGGCTTACTTGGCTGACTCGCAGCAGGTGTTAAGAACAGAGAGTTATCTTTTATGAAATTGAGGTTCGCCCACACAGGGAGGGTGGCGAGAGACAGTAAGCTCAGCGCAAATAAAACTTTGCGGTTTAAATCCTTGAAAACCATGAAAGCATTATGCCTTAAAGTTCTTTCCAATGACAAAAAATTCTTTACTGACACTTCTGGTAGATTTGGGCTTTAAAAAATGAAATTCATTGAACAGACCTTTCTGCTCTTTTAAATAGTTCTGAGCGAACTGAGAATCAAAAACCTTGATGACAAAGTTTCCACCGGGTTTTAAGAACCGAGGGAGGAGTCCAAAAACGGATTCAACGAGATTAAGTGAGCGATCCTGATCCAGGGATTTAATCCCGGTAGTATTTGGCGCCATGTCAGACAAGACGACATCGAACTGACCTTCCACTCCCAACTGGGCAAGATCATGAACATCAAAGATGTCTTTTTGGTAAACGCGGACGTTTTTAATTCCTGTAAGCTGCTTATTTAACTCTCGGATATCAATTCCGACCACGATCCCATTATCGCCGATGACACGGCTGACGTATTGGATCCACGATCCAGGATGGTAACCGAAGTCAACTACTTGGATGCCAGGCTTCAGGATTTTGTATTTTTCATCGATCTCTTCTAATTTATAAACACTGCGGGCAAGAAAGTTCTCTGCCTTTGCCTTATTAAAATAGTGATCTTTTACTTTAAAATTTCCCATGACCCTTATTTAGCAACTTTGATAGGATCGTGCCATGAAAAAAACTGAACTCGCCTCCCTCGTGTACGAGAGACTAAAAAAAGCTCATCCAGACGCTCATTGCGAGCTTAATCACTCAAATCCGTATGAGTTATTGCTAGCAACAATTCTTTCCGCTCAATGTACCGATATCCGAGTCAACATGGTGACTCCGGCGCTTTTTAAAAAATACCCCATTCCACAAAAACTGGCGAAAGCGAATCTAGATGATGTGGAAGAGATCATAAAAAGTGTTAATTTCTTCCGAAATAAAAGTAAGAGTCTTATCGGTTGCGCTCAAATGTTGATGGAAAAACATAAAGGCGAAATCCCTCGCACTGTGGAAGAGTTAAGTGAATTGCCGGGAGTTGGAAGAAAGACTGCTAACGTGGTTTTAGGAAACGCGTTCAACATCAATACGGGAATCGTTGTTGATACTCATGTGAAAAGAACGGCCGCACTTTTGGGACTCACAAAACAAACAGATCCTGCGAAAGTTGAGACTGATTTAATGAAGTTATTTCCCAATGATCAGTGGACTGATATTTCCCACCTTTTCATTTTTCTTGGCCGCAGAACTTGTAATGCTCGAAAGCCCCAATGCGATCTCTGTAATCTAAAAGATATTTGCGTCTCTAAGGATAAATTTTTGAAAGCTCGGCGAACATCTCCGGGTGGCACCAAATCAAAGGCGACTGGTAAAGTTTCTGCACGGAAGTAACCTCTTTACCTTGAGAATAAAATTTATAGCCTGCTTCCTGACAAAGAATAGTTCCACCGGCAATATCCCAGATATTTTTGGGTCTGAGACTTACAACGAAGTCACACTTGTGAGCTGAGAGTCTTCCTAATTTGTAAGCAATACTTCCCATTGGCCCAACTTCATACTTCACAGAATTTTTATTTGTAAAAAGGCCTTGTTTCCACTCTGATCTTGAAACTTCTCCACGATATTTTGCTTTTTTAATGAAGTAACTTTTATCACCGTGATCAAACAGCTCTTTAGTTTTTGGATTATAAACCCAACCTTCTCCAGAGAATTTTTCAGTCTCAAAAACACCAATAGAGAGCGCCCATTCATCGCGGCCTTCAATGTATTCTTGTGTTCCATCGAGTGGATCAAGTGCCATCAGAGGAAATTTCCAATCAGAATAATTTTCTTCTGAGTAAAAAGTTACACCCGGAAAAAATTTTTCCATTAAAAGCTCTATCTGCTTGGACAAAGCAAGATCAAGCTTTGTCACAGGAGAGCCGTCATTCTTAAATGAACTGTCAGCTTCTGGATATTGACGCACAAGAGCATCAATTCCAGCGATTTCTTCAAACATCGTTTTTGTTAAATAATTCATGACTTTTCTTTTGTTATCCACAAAAAGACCCTAGTTCTCCACAATCTTTTTTGTTGTAAAAAACTGAACCCTTCTTACATTGCAACACTCCACAGCTCTAAATTCAACAACATAAAAAAAGGGAACCCCTAGGTTCCCTTCTGAAATTTTTGGTAAGATTTGTTGACTAGATTAGTTTTCCCCAATCTTAGTTAACCAGCTTCATACATGGCGAGCATTTCAACCCAACCATCTCCGGCCACTGAAAGAGCGAAAACACCGTCCGTTGCTGTGTTTTCCTCACCCACAACACCAGTCACGAGCTTCACTCCGTCGGCATCGACGTAAACGAAAGGCTGGTCTAGGTTTTGGGATTTTTGGGACGAGAAATGAGAATAAAGGGCAGAGAAATCTTTGAAAACAGTGGCGGTTAAGGGTGCCTTGTACAAAAGTCCTCCTTGATTGCCGATGAAGTGATCCATTCACTTCTCGCTTCTTAAGTTAATTGTAGCAACCAAAGCTCGAACGCTGCAAAACAATTCTTTAAAAAGTAAGTAAATCTAAGTTCTTAACTCAAGGCTCACGATTGATTAGCTCAACTATATCCGGAGGTGATTGGTAGAAATTGTAGAGAATTCTAATGCGTCCCTCGAAGTGGGAATCGAGTAAGCACATGATGACGTAAACCAGATAAATGAAATTTCTCCTCGAACGCAGGCGGGAAATCGATTGGAAAATCCACTCCAGCGGAAGGATACAAAGAAAAACCACAAACCATAAAAGACCAAAGCTTTGAGCAAGATCTTTTTCAACAGTTAGACTCAAAACCACGAGACAAATCACAAGGATTGAGAATTCACGCAAGCGTTTTACATCTAGCGTGAGGGCCGTGAGAGTCTTTCTTTGCGGTTTGAAGTTCATGATCAGGAGGGAGATCAAACCGATAAACGAGAGCGCATAAAAGGCTTTACGCTTTAGGATCACGGTGAAGTAAGAACCAAACTGCTTAAAGGTGAAAGCGTGCTCAAAAAAGCGCAGATCAATATGCGTGATGATGGTTATCAGAATGAGAAACAACCCAAGCATCGTGTATTTAACAAACTGTGAGCGGTACCAATCTGTGTTCTCTTTTAGGAAAAAGAAATACAGAAGTCCTAAGCCCACGGGGAATAAAAAAACATAGTTAAAATTCATGACCACGCCCACATAACAAAGGAGCCCATACATGAGACCCGATCGGTAAGTGGAACTTTTAATACACCAAAGAATAGACCAAACCCACAGCACAGAAAAGCAGGTGGTAACGCAAAGGTAAGGGTCTTTTTTCAAAAACAATGAAAATGACCAGGTTGAAATGAGAGCGAAAAGCCCCAAAATACATAAGCGTCTTGAAAGAAAAAAGCGCATGATTCCATAGAAGGCTAAAAGATATAAGCTAAAACTAATAAAATAAAAGTGCATACTCCACCCAAGATTCACGAGGTGGGGAAATCTTCGGAAGGGATAGAAATTCATATGGAGATAATTCCAGAACTGACCATGCATCTTTTCTTCTGGATCAACGATGAGTTTTAACGTCTCAAGGTTTGAAAGGAACGGAAAACTCGGCATACTGAAAATAAACATCGCAATCGTGAGAAACAAAACGGTCTTCTCAAAAGCATCCAGATATTTATACTCAGTAAACTGAGTCGAAACAGATTCCTCAATAATCTTTCCACGGGTGGGCCACGAATAAAAAAGCCCTATAACAACAAAGAATCCCCAAAAGAAATGGCGAACCACACTCTCTGGAATAAAAGTCATCAGATTAAAAACCAGCATCATCGTGGCATTGCCGATAATCACTCTATAAAGTACACGGTCAATACTTGAATTAGCGCGGAAATAGATCTTAAAGCGGTGATCAATTTCTTTGCCGAGTAAGTACCATTGGCCTGCCATAAACATCAGGTAAGCGAGCATGAGTAAGCTCTGAACGAAGATATTGATTTGCAGGGTTTTCTGGATCCAGACGGGCAAAAGCAAAAAAGAAAAATAGATAAGTAGTCGATTTACAAAGAACTTCGACTTTTCCCACATAATGTTTGAGTTTTTCGCTAAAGTATTTTCCATATTACCCGATCAGAACAGTGGGGCATTAGGAAATGTCTCAGACCTATAGACTAGACTTGAGAAAGAGAGAGGGAAGTTGTTCACCTTCTCTCTTTTTCATATTTCATTCCAATGCTCTCTGATCGTAGCTCACTTTCTTCCCACTTGCGACAAATATTGCCCATGATACATTTAGAACGGGTTCTCATGATGAAAACCCGACTCCAACCGTCTGGCCATCTTTGGTCGCTTTCTTTCATGGAGGAAAGATTTGGGGATTTCGTTCGGCTCGATCAATTCAGGTCTACCTAAGGACATCGTTCAACAAATTGTTGAAGCTGAAAAAATTCCTGTTCAGCAGATGGAAAATCGTAAAACTAAAATTACAGATAAAAAAGCTCTCGTCGGTCAACTCATGACCTTGATTGAAAGCATGCGCGGTGAAGTTTTAAAAAATAAAAATGCCAGAAGCTTACGAGAACTATCAATTAACACTGGTGATAATAAAAACATCTCAGTCACGGCCGATAAAAATATTGCAGATACCGGTAAATATAATCTGGAAGTCATTTCCCTCGCGCAAAAATCCTCCGCTATCAGTAATGGTGTTGAAGACAAAGATAAAACATACGTTGGTGTGGGTTACATCCGTGCTGTTCAGCCGAACGGTGAAGAAAAAGAAATTTACGTTGATGAAAAGAGTGCTTCTTTATCTGGAATTGCAAAACTCATCAATGGTGACCCAGATCTTGGCATGAAAGCAACCGTGGTCAACGACGGTAAGGGTGAAGATGAACCATGGAGGCTTATGATCTCCATGACAGAAACGGGTGATGATAACAAAGTTGAATTTCCTTATCTCTACTTAGTTGATGGTGAAGTTGATCTTTATTTTGAAAATGAAAATCCAGCTCAGGATGCCAAAGTAAAGCTTGATGGATTTGAGATTGAAGTGCCATCCAATAAGATTACCGATTTAATTCCTGGGGTTACGATTGATCTTAAGAAAGCTAAACCAGGCGAAGAAATCAATATTGAAATCAGTGAAGATGTTCAGAAGATCGGCGGAAAGATTGGCGGCTTAATTGATAACATGAACAACGTTTTAAAATTTATTAAAGAGCAAAACACTCTCGATGAAAAAACTGATACATCAAGAACTCTTGGTGGTGACTTAACTCTTACGACTATTGAAAGCCGTATTCGTTCTGCCGTATTTGCTTCAATTAATACCGATACAGGTCCAATGCGAATGGGTGATCTTGGTGTGACCTTCCAAAGAGATGGTCAACTAAAGTTTGATCAGGCGAAGTTTGAGTCTGCCCTTGCTTCAAATTACAAATCAGTGGCACAGGTTCTAACAGGTAAATACACAGTTGAAGGCGGAAAGACGAACGGCTTTATCGACATTCTCGATGAAACTGCCAAAGGCCTGCTTGCGCAACCAAGTGGTGTTCTTACGACTCGTAAAAGCGGTCTACAATCTCAAGTCAACCAGATCGACCGACAGATTGCGACTCGTCAGAGAATGATTGCTCAAAAAGAAGAAATATTAAAAGCAAAGTTTGCCCGACTAGAAGAGACCATTTCTAAAATCAAGGGTCAGGGAGCTGGGCTTGCAGGATTTGCCGCCCCTCCGGGCGCAATGCAATTGTGATAACATTTTAAGCGAGAGTAAGTAGGAGGAACAAATGAGCTACGGTTTAGGTGCATACAAAAAAACTTCTGTTGAAACTGCAAGCAAGGAACAAATCCTTCTCATGCTTTATCAAGCTGCTATTAAAAACTGCAAAAAGGGCATTGAAGCCATTGAGCAGAAAAATCTTGCGAAAAAAGGCGAGTATATCGGAAAAATGCAGGACATCGTTGTTGAGCTATCAAACAGTCTCGATTTCGAAGTTGGTGGCGAAGTGGCCAAAGAGCTTGCTTCTCTTTATGACTACATTCTCTTTTCAAGCACACAAGCAAACATCAAAATCGATAAATCTCACTTAGAAGGTTGTCTTAAAGTTTTAAACACACTTTATGATGGCTGGACAGAAGCAATCAAAAATCTGAAGACGGCACAAGCCCAGACCGGCAACTCGAAGAGCGCGTAATGGAAAAACTTACAAATCTCTTTGCTGAATTTGTGATGAAGGCTATCACTTTGACTGAAGCTTTCCTTGCTAAAGATTTCACTCAAGATATTAATTTTGAAAACTTCACTGACAACCGCGAACGCTTATTTGGTGTTATCGATCAAATGTCGCGTGAAATAGATTGGAATGAGGTTCCCTCTGAAATTCGTTCAGAGATGAATCGCCAGATTGACTACATCAAAAAGTTAGATGAGAAACTTGTTGTTAAACTTCAGGAATATCAGGAAGAAGTACGCAAGGACATTGAAAAGACTGTCACTGTTAAAGAAAACATCAAGGGTTACAACCTTACGGATGTGAAATAAGCGTGAAAAAGCTTCTGATCATTCAACAGGATGATGCTTATTTTTTATTCGAAACAATCGAGTTTCTAGAAAAAAACAAATCAAGCTTAATGGATTTCTCATTAACAATTTTGGTTAGTCCGGAATCGTTAAAGATTGTCTACGCTAAATCCCATCCCGTTATTACAGGAATCATAATAGACCCAAGTAAAATTCAAGGTCATCATTTTGACATAAGTATCAATCTCTCTCTGAATGAAAGAAGCTGGAGGTTTCATGCAGAAGTCTCAGCTGATAAAAAGCTAGGGCCGTATACAAAAAACGGGCAAACTTTTGTGGAAGATCCCTGGTCTTCCTATCTTATGACTTTAAAAGCTAAGGCACCTTTCCTCACTTTTCACCTACAGGACATTTACAGAAATATTCTTGGGATAAAAAGTGTTTCTCAGGCCAAGCACACTAGAACCAATATCAGGCAAATAGTTTTCGGTGCAACAGCTCTCCATCTCTTTTCTGCACAGGAACAAGAATCACTTATTCATGAACTGTCTCTGAGCTATCCTAATTATCCACTGAAAGATATTTCAGAAGTTGATCTCATGTCAGATCTTTCTCATTCGCTTTATATTGGTCCTACTACATTTGAATCTCTGAAGTTTTGTGAGGCAGGAGGAAGAGGTATTTTTTTATCTTCAAGTTTTCTGGGATTCAATCTCGTACCTTACAATCCCGGTCACCTCTATCTAAGTTCTCGCGGTGGTACTTTTAAAGCAGATGTTCTCCTTCCTTTCATAGAAAAAGAAGTTGGAGGACAAATTAATAATGATATCGAATATTCAGTTTATTCCGTTGAACACGAAAATGTTTTCGGGGCTTTTTTAAAATCGCATAATACGAGCGATGAAAATTATCCTTTCTATCAAGCTCATGTTGTCTTGTGGAATTTCTTGTTAAATCTCTTTGATACCAATTTAGAAATCACCAGTTGCAATAAAGCACAGATTGAACTTTTAAGAACGCAGAATGAAGTCCTGACAAAATATACACGTTTGCATGATTATGCCATGGTCTCAATCGATACCATTTACCATGAATCGAAAAAAGAACTCGCAGATGGTGGAAAGATTGAAGGGCATTTAAAAAACTTGCAGGAAATTGATCGCGTAAGTGACCAAATTGCACAGTCTCATTCGCTCCTTAGGCCCGTTCTTGATTTCTACCGCATACGCCGCGGTCAAAATCATGGTGAGACTTTAACTGATCAATCTCAGGCAAGTTTTTTGACCTATTCTGAAGAACACCAGGCACTTAAGGCGCTGGGCGAATTAATTTCTGTGACATTGAGGATAAACGAAGTTAACCTTTAGTTATACGTAACAAGGGTTAATGCATGTCAGGGATGACGTCTCCTTCTTATAATCAGGACTTCCTACAAAACACTATAGGTTTAACCTTAGAGTTTTTATCAGATATTATCTTCGACATTCAGACTATCGGTGAATTTAAAGCAGATAAAGAATTTTACTGGAACCGCAAGATCACTAAACTTACTACCGATGTAAGCCAATTCGTTGAATTAACCACTTTGTTATCTAGAATCATCATGTCCCGCCAGCAACTCACAATTGCAGGAATTAAAGAGAGTCACATTCATCTTTTATTCGTTATGAAAGGGATGAATCAGGCGCAACTAAAGCAAGATTACGTAGCACTTGAAGAATTGATTAAGTATGAATTAAAAGATAACTTAACTCAGTGGAAAATAGACCTAATCCCCAAGACAAAGAAACTACTGAATACGTAACACTATTCATTGATCCTCATATCCTTTCAGATTTTGAAACACTTGATCTATCACGCTTTAAACTAGGCGAAGAAGCATCAGCCAAACTCTCCCTGTTTAAAAAGGGCGACAGGCTATGGGTCAACTTTGCTAATGGCGAGCACTGTGATTTTCCCTACTATCATAAAAATATTAAAGCGATTCTTGATGGTGCATATGGAGAACATGCTCTTCGGACTTCAACAACAGAAGCCTTTGCAGGGTTCATCAAAACGACACAAAACATTGAAAAGAAAATCTTTTCTAGTGTTTCACTTACCCCCGGAGAAAACGTTAAAGATCTGTGGGATGAAATTATTAAGAAAGTGAATTTGATTTCGAAAGAATCACACAGTCTTCGTAGCTTGATGGAAAAGTTATTGGATGTTCCCTTTCTTCAGAAGTTTGAAAGCTCTCTCGTTATTCTTCACCTGAAGGGTCAGACCAAAGCAGAGCTTCTGGGAATATTGTGGCGTACTGAAAAAACGCAAGGACTCGTGGACGTCAAAGAGTTTAATACTTTTTTTAATTCAATTAAAAAATCAAAAATTAAGTCGTTTACCTCTGAAGCATTCACAATGATGAACCTCCCATTCAATGGAAGTTTTCTCGCTAAAGAAGTCATGTCTAAAAAGTATAGTCTTGTTGCCATTGTTTCCCGCCATGATTTTCTAAGTTACAGCAAAGATGAAATAGAGCTGTTTGAAATATGCATAGATCTATTGCAACCACATTTTGAAAGATTAATTGATCAGGAATTTTCTGATAAAAGAATATCTGAATTAAGGGTGTGCTTGAAAGACTTTCCTTTACCGTTAAGAATCAGAGATGGGGTGAGTGGTTCGTCTTTTATGAACGATCTCTATACAAGTGAGCTTCAGGACAAAGACATTTTCTTCAATAAAAAAGTCAAAGGTCCCTTTTCAATTGATCTATATGATAGCGATGAGCTGCGACATTATGCTTTCGACCTTTTCCATTTTCAACGAATTTCACTTTTAGGTGAACTTTTAAATACTTTGAGACACGAACTAAGTAATCCTTTGTTCGGTCTTAAGCTTGGCTCTCAGCTTTTTGGAATGATGGATGTGAATACTGACAGTAAAGAAATTATGGCCGAAATTGAGAAGAACGTTAATCGCTGCCAAGTGATTATCGAGAACTTCTCAAATCTTTATCAGATTCAAAATGAAAGTAAGCCAGTCACAATTAAAAAGATTATTGATGAGGCTATCGTCCTTTCAAAAAGTGAAGGCAGGGAAGTCAGGAAAACGATTGAATTTCAAAATGAATCAGAAGAACTACTTTTGGATGTCCCTTTAATCTTTGTGGTTCAGATTATCTTCAACTTGATCGTCAACGCAGCTCAGGCAATGAAGAATATGGAATCACCAAAGGAGCTCAAACTCCTAATCAGTACTCAAGAAATGAACGTCTTTATCGATGTGATAGATAACGGCCCAGGGATTCTGGAGGATAAAAGCTCTCAGCTCTTTAAGCCCTTTTTTACCACCAAAACCCAGGGTACTGGACTTGGTCTAGTCTTATCCCGTAATCTCGCCCTAAAAATGGGTGGTAATTTAGAATATTTGGTTAATAATAACGGTAAAGGCGCCCACTTCAGGCTGACACTACCAAGAACATGAATACAATTCTGATTATTGAAGATGAAATATTAATTCAGCAATCTTTGAAAAAACTTTTCGAAAGAAAAGGTCTTAAAGTTGATGTTTCAGCAAGTGGTAAGATCGCCATCGATTTAATTCTTAACAATAATTATGATCGGATAATCTGTGATCTTATGCTTCAGGATATTTCAGGCTTCGATGTTATTGAAGAGTCTAAAAAGAAATTCACACCTGAACAGATCAGTCAGAAATTTGTTATCATGACAGCTTATAACTCACCTCAAGTTTTATCACGGGCAAATGCCTACCAATGTCGTCTTCTTAATAAACCATTCGATGACCTCGAACAGGCCATGCGAACAATGACGGAATGATTATGAAAAAAAATGCGTTAAAAATTGTAGGTATAACTTTAAAACCCAATTCCACGCCCGAGTTTTATAATATTCTCCCAAATTTGTGCTCTTGGCTTTTACGAAGAAAAAGACAAATTGTTTTTCGCGAAGAAGATAAAGAAAGAGTCCTTAAATTTTTCAAAACCAAATCAACTGATAATCTTCTTTTTTGGAATTCAAGAAACTTTCACAATAAAGTTGATATCATGTTTTCGCTTGGTGGTGACGGGACGTTAATTGGTGCCTGTCGCAGAATCAATTCCAAAATCCCAGTCTTAGGCATTAATCTCGGTCGATTAGGTTTTATCACTGAATTTAATAAGAATGAGTATTTTGATCGTTTAGGTGGAATCCTCGATGGGAGTTTTGAAATAACAATCAAACCACTGTGCCACGTAGAAGTAGAGAGAAAGGGTGGAACCCATTTTAAGGATTATTTCTTTAATGATGCTGTCCTTGCAAAAACCGATATCGCTCGCATGATTTATCTTCGCGCAGAGCTTGGCGAGGAACACATCTATAATATTGCTGGAGATGGAATTATTATCTCAACTCCTCTTGGCTCAACAGCTTATTCCATGGCAGCTGGCGGGCCCATCGTTCATCCTGATGTTCGTGGCCTGGTCTTAACTCCAATTTGTCCACACTCACTGATTCACAGGCCTTTTGTTATTCCAGATACTGCCCCTATTGTGGTCAAAATCCTTCCGCCCCATCATTCAGTGACCTTAACGCTTGATGGTCAGGTCGCGATTAACATTGATGAACAGGACATTGTGAGAATCAACAACGCGAAAGTGAAGAAAGTATCTCTTATCAAGAATCCTGATCGTTCCTACTTTGAAACAATTCGCGAAAAATTTATCGTTAATAAAAGAGATTAACTGGTCCTACGGAAAAAGTACGCCTTTGCTTGACCGTCCGTAAATTATCCGTAATATAGATAGTACGGAGGAACTATGGACGCTCATTTCTATCTCAAAAATCTCATCATTCAGAATTTTGCGACTTTTAAAAATCAATCCATCCGTTTTAAACCGGGCTTCAACGCCATCATCGGGGAAACTGGTTCCGGAAAAAGCTTGGTTCTCGATGCTCTTCAACTCATACTTGGCGGTAGGGCCGATAAAAAAGTTGTTCGCCGAGAGACAGATTTCTCGCTTATTGAAGCCTCATTTTATTGTGCTGACGAAAAAGTAAAAGTTTTCCTTGAAGCAGAAGGTTTTCCTATTGAAGGAAACGAAATCATTATTAAGCGACTCATTTATAAAAATGGATCAACAAAGAACTACATCAATCATTTAACCTGTACGGTCACTTTTCTCTCTTCATTTGCCAGAAAGTTTATTGACCTTGTTGGGCAATTTGAAAACCAGAAACTACTTTCTGAAACATATCAGTTACATCTGCTCGATCACTTTGCGCAACAGCTCGACAAGATTTTTGAATACCAAAATAGGCTCAAAGAATTTAAGCATATTAAAAAAGAACAAGCCGAATTAGTTCATTCAAAGTCCCTTAGGGAACAGAGATTGGATTATTTAAATTTTCAACTTCAGGAGATCGAGAAATTAAACGCATCCTCCCAGGACGAAGAAGATCTCCTGAAGAAGAAAAATATTATGGTGAACCTTGAAAAAACTCAGAAGCTTTGCTTTCAAGTTAAAGAAAGCTTTGAGGGTGGCGAGGGGAATTCTGGTATACTTGGTCAGATGAAATTCTTGAATCATCTCTTTGCCAAAAATCCTGATCTCTTTGGGGATAAGATTGATCTTCTTGCAGAGATTGATGACAAGATTCATCTTTTGCAAGATGAGATAGATCGCAAACTCAATATGGAAGTTGATCCAACAGATCTTGAGACTGTTCTCGATCGTCTGGATAGTTACCAGAAACTTAAAAAGAAATTTGGGGGAACGGTAGAATCGATTCTTCAGACACAAGTTGATTTTATGAAAGAAAAAAATCAACTTGAAGCGCTGGATATTAATCTCGATGAAATAGAAAATAAAATTGCGACCTACGGACAAACTTTGCAGAACCTTGCCAAGAATCTTCATTCAAAAAGAATTCAATTTGCTAAAAAGCTTGGCGACGAACTCTCCAAGCGTGTTCGCACATTAAAAATGAATGGAGCAACGATCAAACTCGAGTTGGAGAAACTTGAAGAATTAACAGAAACAGGAATATCTCGCGCCTTTTTTATCGCAGAAACAAATCCAGGTGAAGGATTTTTCAAAATTAAAGATATTGCTTCTGGCGGTGAGCTTTCCCGAATTCTTTTAAGCCTCAGACAAATCTTATCAAGCCACGATTCTATCAGCATTTTCCTTTTTGATGAAATCGATACGGGAATCGGCGGGGAAACGGCAACCTGTATTGGTAAAGCATTAGCGGAAGTCGCTCTTCATGGACAAGTTATCGCTATCACCCACTTACCACAGATTGCTCAATTTGCTGAAGCTCTCATCATCGTCAATAAAGACATACAGGCAAAAGATAAAGAATCCCGTACTGAATCTACTGTGAAGGAAATATTTGGGAAGTTAGTTTTAAAAGAAGTGAAAGCAATGGCGCAATTAACTTAACTGAACAAAACTTGGTTTATGATTATCAACCAGGATGAAAGTTCCTGTTTTCAAAGCATAGCCGTTATTAAGGTAAATGGTCTCTGCACCGGGAATTTTGAATTCATCCTGGACGTGACTATGTCCCCCAAGAACGAAATCAAACTCACCTTTTGTCGTGATTTGTACACCACTACGAAATTTGGCGCGAACACCTTCAGCATCAAACTTTCGTGATCCATTCTTTCGGGACATTTTTGAAGCTCTTTCACCGAGAAAATTCAAAACAGAGTAGGGCATTATGTGGTCTGCAATAAACTTAAGTGGTCTTGAGCGGATAAAACTAATGTAACGGTGATAAAAAATATTATCTACTTCGTGTTCATCTCCATGAGAGAAATAATATTTTTTGCCAGCAATACTTTCGACAATCGGTTTTTGAGTAATTGTGACTTCGTTATTCGGCCAGATTTTTCTAAATAATCGCTCAAGATGAACGTCGTGATTACCTTCGAAGAAATAAATCTTTTTTCCGGACTTTTGAAGATCCGTCATTTTACTAAAGAGATGGTTATAACCCAGGAGATAAGCTTTGTGGGGGCCAACCATTAAATCAAAAATATCACCAAGTAAGAGGATGTAATCAGCTTCTTCAACTTTAGGATGACTCAAAAAAGTCATGAGCAACTTATCAGCTTCATCATGAGGGGACTTGATATGAACATCAGAGATAGCGGCTATTTTCATGCTAACCATTTATAGCATGAAGCTCCTCCTTTATCCGCTCAAAAATAAACTTCTCAAGATACTTCTTACTCACCTGATCAATTTGAGAAAAGCGACAGCTGATTCTCCATACTTTGTAGGCAAGCCCATTGTATTCATCTGGTTCTACTTCACGAATATGAGCGACTTCGGCTGCAACCTTAGTAGACCACTTGCCGGCCTTGATTTCGACCATCGAAATCTGATCATTTAGTTGAAAAAATTTCGATTCAAGTCTTGAAATATAAAACGAGAAGCCACCGGTACTAACATCGTAGCAGTCTTTGAGAAAATGCTGACTCATTGGTCTGGGCAAAGTAACGGATTTACCGAAACTAAGTTTAACTTCTGAAGCCCCTTCAACATTGAGGCGAAGTTCCTTTCTTCTATCAACCTGTGCTACGAATTCTGGGAGCTGAAGATAGTAACGAATAGGGGCGTCGGTCTGTTTGATCGTACAGCGGAGTAAGGTCCCAGAGTCTGGAATGTACAAATCTACGTGAGAATGGCTTCCCATTAACTCTTGAATTAAACGGTCTTGTCCTTCAGCTGGAATGATGCAGAAATCTTTACGAACTTTTCTGACAGATTCAATTCTAACCTGTCCTAAACGTTTGGAATTTCCGATCAATTTCCAGATGAAAACTTCTGAACCCGCATCTTTAGCACCAAACAATAAGCTCAGAATTGTATATTCATCTTTTACTTTTTTAAGCTTGTTATCATTGGCCAAAATAAATCTCCAATAAGCCCCCCGGTATGAGCCGGGAGGCAATGGGTTTAGTTTTCAAGATACGGAGTACGTTATCTACTAACCGATTAATCTGAGTGCGGCATTGCCAAGCTGATTAGCTTGAGCAAGTGTCGCTGTACCAGCAGCATTCTTGATCTGTGCAGATGCAAGTTTGGCTGTTGAATCTGCTACGTCTACATCTTCAATACGCGAACGTGCAGCTTCCTGGTTTACAACCGCAACATCAAGGTTATTGATAGTTGACGATAATCGAGATTGAACCGAACCAAAGTTTGCGCGGAAGGCACTTACCTTGTTAATTGCTTGGTCAATTCGTTCGAGGTTATTTAGGGCGTCCGCCTTATCGCGAACATTTGTCCCACCGATACCCAGATTTTCTGCGCCGGCATCTGTTTGCCCAGCATCTAATTCAATTAAATTTTCCTGGCCGCCATAAGCACCGACCTGGAACTGTAGTACATCGCCTTCACCTTTCAGAAGTGGACGACCGTTAAACGAAGTAGTCTTCGAAATACGATCTGCTTCCTGAATAAGTTGCTCATACTCTAGTGAAAGATAGCCGCGCTCAGCTTCACCCACAGTGTCTGAACCCGCCTGGATAGAAAGTTCTCGCAAACGTGTCAGAATTGAACTCGTTTCATTCAAGCCACCCTCGGCAACTTGGATCATCGAGATCGCATCGTTAGCGTTACGAGAGGCCATTCGCATACCCTTCGTTTCAGCTTCTAACTTTTTAGCAATAGCCAAACCTGCAGCATCGTCAGCGGCTTTTGTAATCCGCTTACCAGATGAAAGTTTGGAAAACTCGGCCTCTTGAGTGGTATTGCTGACCCTCAAGTTACGTTGCACCTCTTGGGATGCAATGTTTGTGTTGATTCTTAAGCCCATCAACGTACTCCTTGAAAAAGAATCTTAAACCCATATTACTTGACCACAATGATCAAGCATGTTCCGTATCGAAAGAGTCATAAAATTCTTGAGCTTTATTGTATTGGTGACTTGAGAAAAATTAATTTTTCGAGGAGTTTTGACTACTTAGAGCTTTTTAAGTGGATCTTAAATTCTTGAAATGTTCGGCTTTTTTTACGATAAGCCTCTGAAATAAGACTCAGCCCTCTGGGAGCGAGCCAACTCCAGTTGTCACTGCTATCAAATCGCTTGGCCGGGTCCCACCGAGGAAGGTAAAGTATTTCTTCTTCAAGAATGAGAACAGAATGTTTCAATTTAAGCGAAGAAGTAATCGCTTCAAACCATAAATCGTCAGGGCATTGAAGAGCATTTTTCACATGAAAAAGCGAAAAAACATCCAAATCCTTTTGATAAGAAATCTGGATATAAAGCATTAGGTGTCTTGAATTTTATGAATGAGATTGGTTGTTGAGTAACCATCAACGAAGTTGAGAGAAAAAACATCGCCACCGTCATGAATAACTTCTTTCGCTCCGACGATTTGATCAATTTTCCAATCGCCACCTTTCACTAAAATTTTTGGTTTAACAGTGAGGATAAGACTTAGAGGAGTGTCTTCCGTAAAAATTTCTACAAAATCGACAGCTTTTAATTCTGATAAAACGTACTGACGATCTTTTTCATTATTTATCGGACGCTCAGGACCTTTAAGTCTTTTTACACTCGCATCAGCATTTAAACCAACAACTAAAAGATCACCCAGTTTTCTTGCTTCGGATAAATAAGTCACATGTCCGCGGTGAAGAATATCAAAACAACCATTTGTGAAAACGATTCGTTTCCCCTTGTTGTCTTTAAGAAATTTCGCCAGTGAATCAGAAAACATTAATCAATCCGAATGACTTTAGAATCTGTGATTTTGCATTGAAGATCAAAGTAAGAAAATAATCCCAAACTCACAAAATTTAATAAACTTACTGTTGAGCGAAGCAAAAGTGAAGCAAGTGAAAGTGAAGAATCATTTTTTGTCACAACTCTTAACCCAAAAAGATTTTTACCTAGTGTTGATTGATTTGCTTTCTCAAAAATTGAGAAATAAATCAAATAGAACCCGCAAAACAAAGAAAGAACGAGCGGAGTAATCTCATTTGGATACTGAGACCAAACATCAAAAAGATCCATACTGATTGTTCTTGCCATAACAGTGAGAACGATTCCAAGGATACTACCAATTAAAAAAAGATCCGTGAGATAAGCGAATACTCTTTGAGGTTTGGTTGCAAGACGAAAATGTTTTTTTTCTGGAATTTTTAATTCTGGGATATTTAGTTCAGCTACTTGAGAATTATTCTGACCGTAAAAAAGAGAAAGATCATTTTGATAAACGTTCATGTCTTTTTTAAGTGGTGAGTAAGGTTGAGTTAAAGGACTGACCGCCACAGTACGCTCAGTCATCACTGGCTTAATCTCAGTCGCTTTCTGATGATGAAAACCTAAACCAGAGGTAATGGGCTTAAAATCAAAATCTAAATCCTCAATGATCTGATTATTTTTTTGATTTTTAATTTGCTCTAAATTCATGGTGTATCCTTTTCATCTCTATCATAGCAATTTGAGAATCATTTAAGCAAACTTATCAGCATGATTCCTGCGCCAGTTGCTACTGCTGTAGGAGTACGCAGGATCGGTGTTGGTAAATTGACAACTTTTACTCTTTCTTCAGCGTGCAAAAAGGTTAATTCCTGCGCCGAAAAACCGCCTTCAGGTCCGACAATTAAAAGACGCGCGGCCTCTTTTGAGTGCACAACTGTCTTGGTCTCAATTTTGGTCTGTGAATCTAATAAAAGCGCCTCAGCGTAATTTCCCCAAGGGATGGTTTTCCAGGTTGCTTCCGAAATCTGAGGGATATAAGGGGCGTTAGACTGCTCAAGAGCAGAAATAACGAGTTTTTCCATGCGCTCCGTTTCTGGCATCCGCATCTGTGAAAAATCAGAACGAATTAAATAAATATTTCTGAACCCGAGCTCAGTAGCTTCTTTTAAGCAAAGTTCCAAAGCCTCACGTTTGGGCATAGCCAAAGCGAGGTCAAAAATAAAATGTCTTTCTTCGTGATAAGTCTTGGTCATTTTAAGATGAAGCTCACGTTTTGATATCATCTGGACTTTAGTCTCAACAAAAAGACCTGCTCCATTAAGTAAAAGGAGTTCGTCATCTTTTTCAATCCGAACCACATTAACTAAATGATGAAGAGCCTCATCTTTTAAGACATAATCCGGCTGAACAGTTAAATAGCCTTCAAAATGTGCTCTCATTCCTTTTCCTTTCGGAGAAGAATCGCCGTCCAATCACCCTTCTCAACATGACTAATGAGCTTCATCCCTTTTTGGGAATAACTTTCGATGATCCCCTTGGCCTGATGTTTTAAAAGACCAGATAGAATCAACGATCCATTGAGCCGCGTATGAGCAATTAAAGCGTCTCGCTCTAAAATCAGAATGTTTTCCAGAATATTGGCGAAGACCACATCATATTCTTTTAAAAGTTTGTTCCTTACCTCTGGCAAAAGGAGCCGAAAGGAAAAATCCTGCAAATCGTTTGTTTCTGCATTTTGATAACAGTTTTTATTTGCTTCCTGATCAATATCGTAAAAATCGACTTTGGCATCTGGAGAAAACTTAAAGACAGCAAGTCCCAAAATCCCCGATCCTGAACCAAAATCTAGAACAGTATTGGTTTTTTCTTGTAATACATTTTCAGTAAAAAGTTTCAGGCACAAAAAGGTTGTTTCGTGACTACCAGTACCAAATCCCTGGCCTGGATAAATATAAATTTGTTTTTGGGATAGAGATTTATAATCTTTATTCCAAGAAGGTATGATCTCAAGGGAGTCATTCACTTTAATCGGTGAATAATGTTTTTTCCACTCAGCATTCCAATCTTCTGATTGATGCTCTTCAAGTTGCGACTCACACAAAAAAGAGACCTTCACTTTCTTCAGAAACTCTTCTGCTTTTTCAGGATCATCAAAGAAGAAACGGTAATTGTTTGGCGCTTTCAAAACTCGACTTTCAACTTCGTCAATGACGTCTTGTGGAAGATCTCCGCCTGAATAAGAACGCTCGCCCAAGATAGCATCAACCTCAGATTCACTGAGGGAAAACTCCTCTATCCCAAGAGTCTCAAAATCGTTAATCGCCATGGACTCAATAGTGCTCCATTCGGACGCAGATGGCTGAAAATGAAAGAGTGTGACGATCCAGAACGAATCCATAAAAATCCTTTAAGAAAGGGAGTTTATAACCCAGACTAGGCCATCTGTGAGGCTAAAAAAATTACATTTTAAAAGGTTTTCTTGGGCATATGGAGTCTCGTTTGGTAGTAAACAATCCCTATATGCAACAAAATATCTTTTTGATCGCAATAGCAGGCGGCTCTGGCTCTGGTAAAACGACCTTTGCCCAAAAGGTCATGAAAAACATCGACCACGCAGACTCATCTCTCCTTCACATGGATTCATACTATCTTCCAACGGTTCCCAAAATAAATGGCAAAGTAAACTTCGATCACCCAGATGCTTTTGACTGGAATTTACTTCGTCTTCACCTCACTGAACTAAAAAAAGGTCTCTCTATCAAGTGCCCTATCTATGACTTTTCAACATCAACAAGAACGGATGAATTTGAAGTCATAGGCCCATGTAAGGTTGTCTTGTTTGAGGGAATTTTTTCGCTCTACGATCAGGAAATAAGAAAACTTTTGGATATCAAATGCTTTTTGCATGTTGATTCAGATATTAGGTTCACACGCCGCCTTCATCGTGATGTTAAAGAGCGAGGGCGTTCGCTTGAGTCGGTGATTGCTCAGTATTACGATACAGTTCGTCCGATGTATCAGAAATTTCTTGATCCTCAAAAACAGTTCGCTGATTTTACGGTCGGAGAAGAGACGGATGTTGCGGCTTCAATTCTTGCGGCAAAAATTCGGGAGATGCTCGACTTTAAAATTTCAGAAAATTCACACCAAGCGATTTAGAATAAAAAAACGCCGATGATCTGTACTCCAAAGTTTGGACAGTTTAAAACGTTGGTTTCTGCAAATACTGTTAATTTGGAATAACAAGGTGCAACTAGGATGCCAAAGGCCAATGCCATTTCACGTCTGGTTTGCTAGGCTTGGGCTTTAAGGGATGATCATTTGAAAAATAACTATTTCAGCGTTTTACCTATTGGAGGAGTCGAAGAAATCGGCTCAAACATGACTCTCATTCAATCAAAAGATGAACAGATCGTGATTGATTGCGGAATGCTTTTTCCGTATGAAGAATGTTTCGACATTAATTACCTAATCCCAGACTTCTCTTTGCTTGATTCGTCTAAGCTCACTTCAATTATCATCACTCACGGACACGAAGATCACATTGGAGCTCTCGCCCACTTATTAAAAGAGTTTCCTGAAACAATGGTTTACGTCAGTAAATTCACTCTCCACTTAATACGAAGAAAGCTTGAAGAGCATAAGATTACATTCAAATACACTCTTTACGATTCTCTTTCAGAGCTAAGCTTTAAAGGCGTAGATATTTTTCCTGTTCACGTTAACCACTCTATTCCGGAAACCTGCGGTCTGATCATTAGATCTAAAGACAGACATTGGGGAGCTCTCTACATTTCAGATTTTAAAGTTGACCTGTATTCCAAGCACGAGCGTCCAATTGATCTCTCTCGGATCCAAAAGATTCTTTCTGATTGTAAGCAGACGGCTTACTTCATGGATTCGACCAATATTTTAAATGATGGAAAAACAACGGCAGAGGGGGACTTGCACGCAGATCTCAGGTCTCTTCTTGAGCGCAGTGAAACAAGAATCTTTATTACTCTTTTTGCGTCAAACGTCCACCGTATGAACACTATCGCTAAGATGGGTAAGGCAGCAGGAAGAAAAATTGTCATTATGGGCCGTTCTCTTAAAACATATATGGAAGCCGCTAGTGAAACGGACCACAGTGACTTTAGGTTACAAGATTTTTTTCAACCTGATGAAGTCAAAGGACAAACTGGAAAAATGCTTATTTTCCTGTCTGGCTGTCAGGGAGACTTTCTTTCGGCGCTGAGACGCTTTAGTTACGGAGAAGATAGCAACTTCAAACCGGGACCAGGGGATCTCGTTGTCTTTAGTTCAAAAGTTATTCCAGGAAATGAAAAAAAGATTTACCGCATTTATAATAAGCTTACTGAGTTTGGTGCAAGTATCATTACGGGCAGTGATCACCTCATTCACGCATCTGGGCATCCTGGTAAAGAAGATCTTCATCTTTTAATCAGAAGCTTTACTCCTCATTTCTATTTTCCTATTCACGGAGAATCTTTTTTTCTAAAAAAACATCATGAATTCATCGAGACTTGTTATCCAAAAGTTTCTGCACACCTGATCTATAATTATAATGAAGTGATCTTGGGTGATGACAACATCAAAATCACAGAACATGAATCAAAAGAGCCGCGAATCATTCACGGCAAGGCATTGGAGATTGAGAAAACCCAAATTAGTCAGCGTCGAAAGCTTGCGACTCAAGGGGCGGTTTTTGTGAGCTACCACCGCACTATGGGAAAAATGGAAGTCTCAACACAGGGGCTACCGCTAATGGCCAATGACCTGGTTGAAAACCTGAAGAAGCGACTTCTTGAGCAAATCAGAAAGGATTTAGTGACGCGAGATGAGACTTATTTCAAGGATCAGCTCAAAATTTCCACACGCCAATTCTACAATCTCCATTTGGGCTACAAACCCGTGACAGAAGTTCATTTATACTAGCCATAAATGAGAGATGATTTACAATAGTAAAGATGGATAATACCGCCCTCATCCTTATTATCGTTGTGCTCTTCTTACTAGTCGTCCTGATTGGACTGTTATCCGTTATAGTCTTCAAGTTACTTAATAATCAGAATCAAAACCACAATCCAACAGTCACTGCTCCAGTCCCACAGATATCTGGTGAAGCTCCCCATCCTGATGTTTCAAAAACCGAATTTCATCCGGAAATAATCAAACGGATTAAAGACCTTGAAAAAATTAAAATTAAAAAACCAGATCTCTTCTGCCCAAATCATAGTGAAGAGCCAGGTGAAGTAACCTGCGCTATTTGTGAGCGTTTCTTCTGCATAGCTTGCATCAAGCCGTACAAGACTCTGCATTTTTGCAAAGAGCACATACCACTGGTCATGCGCTACGATTGGGAAGAAGTTTTGACAGTTAAAACCTCAACACATGATGCTGAAGGTGGCGTGCGTTTATACGCTGCTAAGAAAAAGTTATTTGAAGAACAAGATATCCCGACCTACGTTGAAACTCATTATAAAATTAACGTAGACCAGGATTACATTGAAACTTATCTTGTGGTCTTCGCAATTCCAAAAGACGCAAGCTTAGTTAAAGAAAATCTCCAGAACGCTTAATCATCGAATTAAATTCCTGAATACCTCTTTTAACCTTTAAAAAACAAGGGAAGTGGCTGGATGTTACGAAGGAGTGTCATTTAAATAGACACCCCTGTCGTAATTACCTATCAGATGGAAACCAAAACGGCTTTAAATTATCCTTTTAAAAACAACAGGACAAATATGAGAAAGCTCTACCCACTTATCATTCTCGCTTCAATCGTTTCGTGTAACGATACCATGCGCAGCCGAAGCACAATTCCCAACAACACAAAGACAGTCGGCCTATATTCTTCAAGCCTTTCGACTAAAAGAGGAACGGTGGCATACATTAAAAAACAGGGAAGCGATTTCGCATTGGATTTCACAAAAAGCAGTAACATGCTTGGAACAACTCCTCTCAATACTAGAACAACTTCGATCATTATCAATATTGATGGCAACAGAACCTATAAACACCTGACAACTGAAGATCTTGTTACCAAAGAAACAATCAAAAAGGTTGTGATGGAAAGTGAGAATACTCAGCAAGAGCTCAAAGAGATTCTGGATTCGGGAAAAGGTAAAGTTGTTGGAGACAATTTGCTTCTTCAATATTCTGAAGAGATGCCAGTGTCTGGAGATCCGGAAATGGAGTTCATTAAAAAACAATCTTTCAATGCTACAGTAAACTTATGGATGCCGCACTGTGATTCTAAAATGCAGATTACTTCATCAGGAACATTGATCATCAACGGAGAAGTAAATAGCACTCAAAAATTTCAAACAACTGAAACCTCTACCTGCCAGCGAGCCTATACTGACAAACAATTAAGGGCGATTGATCTGTCTTCTATAGAATTTTGTTCTTATCCAAATAGTGAAGAGGAACAGTGTGAAACTGAACGGGATATGAGTTATTTAACCTCTGACCTATAGTAATTCTATAAACTTAACTATTTCGCTAAGGCTTTGCCTGTAAATTCCGATAAGTGATTAACTTCTCTGGGATTAACATGCAATTCAAAGTTATTTTTCTTCTCTCATTATTCTGCTGCTACCAGGGCCTTGCTTCACTCAAAGAACTGGAAACTAGAAATGAAATCTTAAAATCTCTTCCGGAAGACATTTCTTCTTTAAACAACGATTCGAAAGTTTCAGAGATTAAGAAAAAATTCCAATCAAAGATTATCAACGAAAGTAAAAATACATTGTTCCTGAAATATTTCTCAGAATCCAATGACCTGACCATCGGGACTAAAGATGAAAATTTAAGTTACGTCTATTTAAAGGCGGATCAAAAACTCAGAGATAAACACTCTCAACTCTTTTCCAAAATTTACTCAGAACTGACCATTAAACAAAAAGATAAAATAACTGAAAAAATGAATTCAGCTTCTCATGCGGCCGGACGCTATATAACAATTGATCTGCCTGAACAGGGGCTTATGCTTGAATTTGCAAACAACGAAGCAAAAAGCCTGCATTCCATGACCTTCTGGACTCCCGGGGAGAAGCATCCATGATGCTCTCACTTTTGGGTCTGCTTTTCATTTTCAGCGCGTTTGCACAGGAAAACTGCGAACATATCACTCACCCTGAGCTGGCCGATTTAGTTAATCTGGAAAAGCAAATCGACTGGAAAGCAGCTTCTGACGAAAACATTAAAAAGGCTTTCTGTACCCGCAAAACTCCATTTAGCTCTGAAGAAATGAATCAATGGTTAAGCTCCAATAAAACAACACTTAGCATGTCGAATAACATTCATGGAATTAATTTTGAGAATGAATCCCCTGAGAACCTTGAAAGTTTCCGTTTGCTGACGTCTGCCGTGGATATTATTGGAACTCCGATGCCGAACAGACAAAAAACTTTTTCATCAGCTTGTAAGAAAGTGGATTGTGCCCTTAAGGAGATTTTTGGGAATGATGTCGGACCGCAACTTCTTTTTATGCATAGACGTTATGGAATGAATGGTTCCCATATAATAAAAGAAGCCACTCAAGCATCGCTCTGGAAAAAAGAAGAACTTGATATTGTTTTACTGGCCCTTTCTGATTTTCCCGATGGCGTAATGCCTATCCAGCAATCTAAAACTTTCATTCACGCTGCCAGAGAAACTGATAATGGTCGCACCCTCGCTAATGCTGTCATCACTGTCTTCCAGCTTTGGAATAATCAGACGAAAGAACAGCAGAGATCTACCGTTGTTCATGAACTTGGTCATGCAATCGCCGGAGTAACAAAACTAGATGACAGCCCACTGTGGATGAAAAATTCTGGCTGGACCACATCCACTCAAATCATAAATGGTAAAAGTGTGAGCTATCCAACAGCAGCCAAACCCGAGACGATTATTTCTGAGTATGGCAAGACAAACGAATGGGAAGATTTGGCAGAATCGGTAGTGGCCTATCGCTACAATCCCAAGGCGCTCAAAGAATTGAGTCCTGATAAATATAACCTTATTAAGAAACTTGTCTTTGATAACGTAGAATATACCTCTCAGGCAGCTTGTGAATCCCCCGACAGGCTTAGTAGTAGCCTGAAGACCAAAGCCCTGCAGAAAGTTGCGAATTGGGTTCCAACTGAAGCCGAACTGACTCAAATTGCTAACCGCTGTAGCGTGCTTGCAGTTACTACACTTTCGCAAACAGGTAGTGTTGCTTTTGATTCAATTGAAAATAAATATTGTTATGAAAATTCAGTTCGAGAACAGGCGGCAGATTTTTTAAAAAAAGAAGCCTCTTCAGATCCGGATCTAGCTCATCTGGCACCGATGCTAAGAAATGTAAAAATAGAAATCCCAACAGCTATCCTTGCAACAGCTGCGGAAAATGCACGCATTAATCACAAGAAAAACTTTGCTAAGCAGCTAAAAAACTTAATGGCGACTTCAATCAACTGCAGACCGAATTTCTATGAATATGGCTATCAACAGTTTAATAAAGAAGAACTTGGAATGGATACTTATCTTCATCGGGACGACTTGAATAAAATTGGGTCTAAAGTATGTGAAGGCAAATCCAAGGGAAACTTAAGTCAGACAATCGATAGCATGTTGAGATAAAAAAAGCCCTCTTTCGAGGGCTTTTTTTCTTAGATTTGTGAATCGTGATTACGATCATTTTTCTTCATGAACGATGGAGTATCAAACTCATCTTCGTCAAAATTAAAGAATCCAAGTTTTTCAGCAATAGACTTGATTCTACTCTCACGGTTTTGAGCAGCTTGAACTGTTGAATTACCTTGAGTCGTCTCAGAGTTATCAAAATGTGAATATTCCTGGCGTTCAGCAACTGCTGGAGCCTTAGGAGCAACCGGAGTTGCGGCCGCCGAAGTGGAAGTTGTGTTTGGCTCAAAATTCTTTTGAGATTCGTATTTAGAGGCTGCAGTCTGAAGCTTCTCGGCCCAATTGATTTTTGCTTTAGGAGCAATGATTTCTTCTTTGGTGCCTTCTAGATCGAAAGTGATTTCAGATTTTACAGCGTAGTCAGTATTTTTTGTCTGAACAGGAGTCTCTTCAGAGCGAGTCGCTTCGTATTTTGGTGCTTCATACTTTGGTGCAGCTTCCATGATTTGTGCTTTGAAAGTTTGAACTGGTGCAGATGCACAAGTTGCAAATCCAGCAGATGCTTCTTTCTTAGCAGAGAGAAGACCAGTAGCTATCACAGTTACTTTTACGTTTTCGCCCATTGTATCGTCGATAACTGTACCGAAAATAATTTCGGCATCTTCATCAGCAGCTTCCATAATTAATGTGACAGCTTGGTTCGTTTCAAAAGTTGTGAGGCTTGAGTTACCAGTGATGTTAATGATGATGCCAGTAGCACCGTCAATAGATACGTCTTCGAGAAGTGGTGAACTGATAGCTTGTTTGGCAGCTTTAAGAGCGCGCTCTGATCCAGAAGCTGTTCCTGTTCCCATAAGAGATAAACCCTTATTAGTCATTACAGTAGAAACGTCTGCGAAATCCGCGTTAATGAGACCAGTGTTATTGATCAGATCAGAAATACCTTGAACAGCATTTAATAAAACCTCGTCAGCTGCTTTGAAAGTATCAACGAGTGATAGATTCTCACCCGCAAGTTGAAGAAGACGCTGGTTTGGAATACAAATAAGTGAATCAACTGATTCTTCAAGAGAACGAATTCCTTCATCAGCTTGACGTGAGCGTTTTTTACCTTCGAACATGAATGGCTTAGTAACCACACCAACAGTGAGGGCACCCATTTCACGAGCAAGTTTAGCAATAACTGGAGCTGCACCAGTTCCTGTTCCTCCACCCATACCGGCAGTAACAAAAACCATATCAGCACCGTCTAGGAGTTCAGATAATTTTTCATAATCTTCAATAGCAGCTTTTCGGCCGATTTCAGGATTAGCACCTGCGCCTAAGCCTTTCGTAGCGTTTCCACCTAATTGAATTTTTGTTGTTGCGAGACTAGCAGCAAGAGCTTGAGAGTCAGTGTTTGCAACAATATATTCAACCCCAGTAAGTCCTGCACGGATCATGGTATTTACAGCATTACAGCCGCCTCCACCTACACCTATTACTTTAATTCTGGCACCAGTGGTCGTTTGGTTTTGGTTGTCGGCGATATCGAACATAAGCAGGTCCTCCGAAATTTAAAAAATCTCTTTGAAAACGTTTTTTAAAGATTTACCTAGTCTATCAAACATATCTGATTCGTCTTGTACTTTTTCATTTCGAGTCACAGCCTCTGAAGCGTGCTGAGATTCCTGAAGAAGACCAAGAACAGTTGAAAATTTTGGATGTTGCATGGCCGTTGTCATGCCCCCGAATGCAGTTGGATAACCAAGCTTAACTGGTTTCTCTAAATAATATTCTGCAAGTTCAGGTAAATTCTTAATAAGAGCTCCGCCGCCGGTTAAAACAAAACCGCCAGTAATCTCATCTTGCAAGTTCTTCTCCAACACCATCTCATTGATCACTTTAAAGAGCTCTTCTGCTCTAGCTCCAAGGACTTCGCCCACAAAACTTAATGAAACTTCGCGAGGTCTGGTGCCAGAAAGGCCCTGAACTGTGAGGTATGTATCGTTTTGCTGGGCATCTTTTAGGACCGTTCCGTGGGTCAGTTTGATCCTTTCAGCTTCGTTATGAGGGATCTTAAGTGCCACAGCTAGATCGTTAGTAAAGTGATTACCACCGAGGGGAATAATCTGAGAGTGAAGGAGGCTTCCCTCTTTCCAAACAGCGATATCAGTTGTTCCGCCACCGATATCAATCAAAACAACTCCCAACTCTTTTTCTTCTGTTGAAAGAACTGAGCGAGAGGAAGCAATTGGTTGAAGAATAATTGAATTCGCAAGAAGACCTGCTTGCTCAACACATTTTACAAGATTGTGAATAAGAGGCGTTTTACCTGTAACAATGTGAACGTTCACTTCTAAGCGAGAGCCACACATTCCGATCGGATTTTTTATTCCAACAGTATTATCCACCTTAAATTCTTGTGGAATAACGTGCAGAATTTCACGATCAGATGGAATCAACACTGCTTTCGCAGCTTCAATCACACGATCAACATCTGATTGATTGATTTCTTTATTTTTAACAGGAACAACACCAGAAGAGTTGAAGCAGAAAATGTGATTACCAGCAATACCGATCGTTGCTGAATCAAGTTCTTCGATTCCTGCCATGAGTTTTGCTTCTTCGATTGAAGTCCGAATACTCTCAACTGTTTTTTCAATATTTACGACTGAACCTTTTTTAAGGCCGTGACTGGGATGAGAACCAACTCCCAAAATTTCTAAATTTTTGCCGGATTTTTGCGCGATAAGGGTACAGACTTTTGTCGTTCCGATATCCAAAGCGACGATAACACTTTTGGTACTCATGAGATTCCCTTCTCAAAAACTCTTCATAAAGAAGAGGGCAGATTCATTCTGACTAAAAACTGGCGATCTTCGCCTTCTCCAAATTTTAGGTTTTGTCAGAAAACTTGACAACAACCTTTTTGCTATTCACGAGATTGATACTGGTTGGGTAGCGTTTATTCTTACCAACGTAGCCTACAATCTTGGCAAGCTTCGTGAGTTTTTCTTCCCACAACTCAGCACCCATGAAAACACTGGTGGCTTTTCCACCAAGAGCAAAGATTATTGTTAACTCATTGTTTTTGCTAATTATAATCTCTGATATTTGTTTTCTTAAATCAACTTCCATTTTTTTAATGAAAACGGCGACATCACTAGGGGCACTTCCTTCAAGTTGTTCTGTCGTAATCGCAAGAAGAGGCAAATGATGAGTGAGTCTCTTTTCGGCCTTCATTAAATTTTCATAGTGAGGCTCGTACATCTTAGCATTATCCCCAAGAATCGCAGAATAATGTTCTTCACCATTTGGTTTATAAACCTGAACTTTCGCGAGCGGCTCCGGGCAATCGAGATGGATTCGAAGTGTTTTTATCACCGGGTTGTATGAAATTCGGTAGTTACTTAGGAAGTATTTTTCGTCGAGCTTTTCGCTGATCATTTTCTCTTTAACGTCTTTTAACGAATGAGATTTCTCGAATTCTTTCATCAAAATAAGAGTCAACATTCCAGATGATTTAGAAGGGCATTCGCCGAAATAAGTCCGGTAATTGATATTATTCTGAGTAAACTTGTCGGGAACATTAGACAATGTCGTTAAAGGAAGGAGGATCGTGATTGATACTAAAATTAATCTCAACATGATTTAATGATAGGGGATTTTTACTTCCAATTCAAACTCAATTCCATAGAAGGTATCCATGTTGGATTTTATTATTCCAACGATAGCTTCAAATTGATCCCAATTTGAACTTCCTGTGTTCTCAATAAAGTTTGCGTGTTTTGTAGAAACTCGCAGACCGCCTACGGATAAACCTTTGAATCCCATAAGATCAATCAGACGACCGGCCTGTAATTCTTTATGGGGGTTTTTGAAAACACATCCACAATTTTTGGTAGCGAGTGGTTGAGATTTTTTTCTGTATTCTAAATAGTCTTTTATTTTTTCAGAAATGGCAGGATCATTTCCTTCGTGGACCATGACTGCCCCTACGATGACTTCCCCCAATTTTACAAAATGATTATGACGATAGCTAAAACTTTCCTTGGTGATTTTTTCTTCACGGAGATTACCATCAGATGTTACCAACATCACTTTTGTGACAAGTTTTCCAATCTCCCCAAGATTTGTTCCCGCGTTCATATAAATGGCGCCACCAAGTGAAGCTGGAATACCTGTGAAAATTTCCCAACCTTTGAGTCCAAATTTTACGGCATGAGCGGTCAGATAATTAAGTCCAACTGATGCAGGAAGGACGTATTCATCTTTTTGGGTGGCGAGGTAGCTTAGATCGAATAAAAAATCTAAATGAATGATGAGTTCTGTACACTTAGCAGGAAGAATTTGGTTCGCCCCCCAACCTACTAATAAATAATTTCTATTCGTCTTTTTTAGAAGAGGTAAGAGTTCCTGCAAAGCTTCTACTGACTTCACTTCGACAACATCACCCCTAGAGGCCAGGCGCATCGTTGTGTAGCTTGTGAGGTCCTGATTTTCCAGGAATTCACAGCCTGATATATTTTTAATTTCTGAGATTAAACTCATATGGCGCTTACTATATCGCGGATTTTTTTTGAAATGGCACCAGCACCAAGAGTCACGAAAACTCCTGATTTAGTTTTGCGAGTTTCGACCAAATCTTTCATTCCATCAAGTGATGAAAGAAAAGTCACGTTGATGCCTTTTGCTTTCATTTCTTTTACTAAGGCTTCCGACGTTATCCCGTCGATTGGTTTTTCACTGGCAGCGTAAATAGGGGTAATAAATAATTCATCAGCACCCGTAAAACACTCCTGAAACTCTTTCCAGAAATTTTGAGTGCGCGAAAAGCGGTGAGGTTCAAAGACGACACAAAGAGGTCTCTCATCAACACGTCTTAATGTGGAAATGGTCGCTTTAACTTCTGTCGGATGATGTCCGTAATCATCTATAACAACAAAAGGACCTTTTTCATGAAGTTTTTCTAGTCTACGTCCGACACCCTGAAAACTTAGTAAGCCTTTTTGGATAACGTCCCACTCAAGACCCGTTTCATGTGAAATAGAAATGGCAGCAAGAGTATTAGAAATATTATGAAAACCCATGAGATGAGTTTTAAATCGGGAGATCTTTTTGCCTTTATAATAAAGGTCAAACTGCGTGCCTGAGGCAGAGAGTTCAACTGCTTTTGCAACATAGTCAGCTACGTCCTGTTCTAAATCTATTCCGTACCAAATAATTGGTCGCTTAATTCTTGGTTTCACGGCTACCGACTGAACATCGTTAGCATTTAAAGCAACTCTGCCGTAAAAAGGGAGCCTGTTAACAAATTCAACAAAAGCATCCACAATTTTATCTTCGCTTCCATAATGATCGAGATGGTCATTATCAATATTTGTAACTGCGGCCATGATGGGACTTAAAAGAAGAAAAGAACCATCTGACTCATCCGCTTCAGCTATAAGATATTCGCCATCACCCTTGCGGGCATTACCACCAAGATTTCTTACGATCCCACCAATAATATGAGTAGCATCTAATTTAGCTTCCTGAAAGATAGTGGCGATTAAACTCGTTGTTGTTGTTTTTCCATGAGAGCCAGCAACAGCAATACCAAATTTTAATCTCATGAGTTCAGCGAGCATTTCTGCACGTCTAATCATCGGAATTTCTAATTCCTGTGCACGAATAACTTCAGGGTTCTTCGTATCTATAGCTGAACTGTAAATGATAAGAGTAGCACCATCAACATTTGTGGACTTGTGTCCTACAAAAATTTCAGCACCTTTTTTTTGTAAATTTTCCGTTACGGCAGATGAGCTTAGATCTGAGCCAGAAACGTTATACCCAAGATCAAGCAGGACTTCTGCAATCCCACTCATTCCAATTCCACCGACACCAATAAAATGAAGTTTAGTTGTCTTAAGCCATCCCAACATGTGCTTTAATCTCTCTTAAAACCTCATCGCAGGTATGATTTCCTTTAGAGGGGTTTCTAGAATACTTTAACTCCTGTCGGGAAGCCTTGACTAGAAATTCCTGAGTCCGTTTGACGCAGTCATCGTGTGATAATTTGGGGTCTAAAATTTCTACTGTAAAATCTGCTTCTTTAGCAAAAATTTGAGCATTATAAACCTGATGATTATCGGTTGCTGCAGGATAAGGAAAGATCAAAACAGGCTTCTGGATTATCGCTAACTCAGACACGGTACTGGCACCAGAGCGGGAAATAATCACATCACACCATTCATATTCATTCTGCATATTATCGATGTAGTTCATCGGAATATAGTGAGCAGTCGACTTTATATCGGGTGCTTTTAAATCACCGCCAAGTTGATGATGAATACTTAGTTTTTCAACTGCGGGTGCTTTTAAAATATCAAAGATAACTTTATTTATTTGTGAAGCCCCAAGACTTCCTCCAAAAACTAAAACTCTTAACTCACCGTCAAAAACCTTTACCGGAGTTGGTTGAATAGCTTTGCGAGTTGGATTTCCAACCACTCTGACTTTTTTGGCAAGGCTTTCTGATAACCCTTGTGTTTTAGTGAAGTGAACAAAAATTCTTGTTGATATCCAACCTAGGATTCTATTTGTTAAACCCATGACAGCATTTTGTTCAATGATAAAAACGGGAATCCCAAGTAAGTAGCCTGCGAGTAAAGTTGGCCCGCATACATACCCTCCAGCTCCTACGATAAACTTTGGTCTTTGTTTGGAAAATGTAACAAGAATCGAAAAGAAACTAAAAAAATTCATCACGATATTACTAATTAGCTGAAACGGATTATTAGTTCTTAATGGTTTTGAATCGAGATGACGTACTGTTTGCCCTTTAAACAATTTATAATCTAAAGGTCTTTTCCCTGTTAGATACTGAATGCTCCAACCTTCAGAGGAAAGAGCCTCACCAATAGCAAGTGCTGCATTAATATGACCGCCAGTACCGCCAGCAACAAGAACTGCTTTATTCATTTAATTAAACGCACTTTTAAGAGCACCAATAGGATTTTGCTTACCTTTTGCCTTAACTTCTTTGGCGTCCCCTGGTTGAATTTTCACGCAAGCAAACACGAGTCCAAGAGCCGATAGATTGGCAACCATAGAAGAGCCGCCATAACTTATGAAAGGCAGGTTTAAACCTTTTGTTGGAAGAACTCCGAGAACAACACCCATATTCATGAACGCCTGAAAACCAATCGCGAATACGATAGCGGCAACCATGATGCTTCCAACTCTGGACTTTAGTGAGATCGACATTTTTAAACCAATAAAAATGAAACTCACAAACATTAAAGCAGTGACTAAAACGCCAATGAAACCTAACTCTTCACCGACAACCGAAAAAATAAAATCGTTATACGCTTCGGGTAAGTAAAATAGTTTTTCGTTACTATTTCCTAATCCCTGCCCAAAAAAAGATCCATTCGCAAAAGCTAGAAATGATTGAATCACCTGGAATCCGCTTCCACGAGGATCGGCCCATGGGTCAAGGAAAGTCAGAAGTCGTTTCACACGGTAAGGAGCTGAGATCAAAATTCCAAAAGCACCAATAAAACCGAGAACAAGAGCAGAATAAAAATACTTTCTTGGAAATGAACTCAAGAAAGCAATAAATCCGATGATCAGAGATGCAATAAAAAACGTCCCAAAATCCGGTTGTAGGACAAAGACAGCAAGTGGGTAAACAAGACCCGATAAATAAATCACACGTTGTTTAGGAGTGTAGTTATTAAAATTCTCGAAGTATCTAATCGCTGCGAGCATCAGTGTGAATTTTAAGAATTCACCAGGCTGAAGATTCATGAATCCTAAATTTAACCATCGCTTTGATCCTTTGATCACAACTCTTAAACCTGGAACCAAAGTTAAGGTAACGAGAAAACCAAAAAAAGCGTTGATTTTGTAAGCGTGTTTGTAGAGATAGAGAATTTTTAATTTTGAAAAGACCAAGGCACCAGCGAGCCCTAAAGCGATGAAGATGAGTTGTTTAATGAGAAAAAAATAACTCGAGCCCATGTTCTCAGTTGCGTACATGTAGCTTGCTGAGAAAACCATGATTACACCGAACAGAACAAGGAAGAAGACGTTGATCAGGAAATAATTAGTTAACTTTTCTAGTCTTGTATTGTCAGTCATTTGTTTCCACTGGAAGAAGGTCTTTCTTCCAGTGTAACGCAAGCGCCCCGAACGGAGCAATAATCATTTAGAGTTGGAAGATCAGTTTTTTGTAGTAGTTCCCTTTTTCTTCGAAATCACGGAACACATCAGAGCCGTCATTACCCGGACAAAGCAAAATCGTATCTCCTGTGCGAGACTTTTGGTAAGCCAGGAGAACTGATTCATCAAAAGAACCAACGAGGTATGTTTGAGTAAAATCACCCAGGATTCTGTTCATGCTTTCTTTTACTTCACCAACAAGAACCAGGACCCGCACTTTTTCTTTGATGATATTGGCGTATTTATCAAAAGGAAGGCCTTCGATTTCTTTACCACCAGCAATCAAAATGACGGGATCTTTGAAAGCTTCAAGTGAAACTTTAAGTTCATCCATCGTTTCAGATTTTGAATCGTTGTAAAAGCGAACGCCATTTTTCTCAACAACAAATTCTAGACGGTGAGGAATACCAGGAAATTTTTCAATACAGTGTTGGATGGAAGCGTCTGAAATTTTGAGTGCCTTACAAGCAGTAATGGCCGCCATGAGATTTTCGCGGTTATTAACACCAACGATACGCATGTCAGTCACTTTGTATTCCGAATGGAAATGAATGTTTGAGTGGATACGCTTATCGTGGAAGTGTGTTCCCTGAATTTCAGAGATTACACCCATCGTAACGAATGATTTTCTAGAATACCAAAAAGTTTGTGCCTGAGAGCTTCTAAGAACTGAGTTTGAAGCAAGTTTATCAAAATTCACAACAAGAAAGCATTCAGGTCCAAGGTTTCTTGCCACTTTCAAAGCAGTATCAAGATACTCAGCTGAAGTTTTAAAGCGACCCATGAGATTTTTTTCTTCAAGGTTTGGGTAAACAGCTAAAACAGGTTTAAACGATTCGACTGTTTGCAATTGCTGAGGAGAAACTTCGATTACGCAGTAATCAATTTCTTCTTTATTGGGAAGTGATAGAAAATTGATGAATGGCTCTTCAGAAGTACCACCAACAAAAACGTTCTTCTTATCAATTTTAAGAGTGTATCCGATCATATGAGAAGTGATTGTACGACCATGGCTTCCGCAAACAGCAACGATTGGCTTTGTGCAATTTTCATACGCAAAAGCAAAATCTGAATAAACTTTACGACCGTGCTCGCGCGCCACTTTTATTTGCGGAAGAAGTGGGTCCACAGAAGAAGAATAAACAATGATGTCTGCATCAATGAAGTCTTCATCTTTGTGTTCACCCAATGTCATTGTGGGAGTCGGGTTGATCTTCTTGAGACGCTTAACTTGCTTGTTAAGATCAAAGATCGGTTTAATATCAGTCACTTTGATCTCACATCCCCACTGAGTGAAAAGATGAACCAAAGCAAATCCGGTTTTGCCTAGGCCTACAACCAGAACTTTCTTTCCTTTATATTTTTCCATAAGAACTCCTTAAAATTATCTTAGTTTGAGTGTAGCAAGTGCAAGAATGGAAAAAACCAGACTCACGATCCAGAATCGCACGATCACTTTTGTCTCAGGTAGGCCAGTGAGTTCAAAGTGATGATGAATAGGTGCCATTTTAAAAATTCGTTTTCCGCGAGTTTTAAAAGAGGCCACCTGGAGAATAACGGAAACAGCTTCAATAACAAAAATTCCCCCGATAAGAACGAAGAGGAATTCATTTTTCGTAAGGACAGCGATAGTTCCTAAACATCCACCCAGAGAAAGTGAACCTACGTCACCCATGAAAATTTCTGCGGGATAAGCGTTGTACCAGAGGAAGCCAACACCTGCACCAATAATGGCAGACACCAGCACTAATAGTTCGCCCACGTCAGGTACGTGGGGGATCAAAAGATAATTTGAAAGCTCGATGTGGCCAGCAAGATAAGCGAGAAATCCAAGCGTTGCAGCAGAGATAATGGTCGGCACAATCGCTAGACCATCTAGACCATCAGTTAAGTTAAGTGCGTTTGAAGAACCAACGATAACGAACGCAGCAAAAGGAACATAAAACCATCCTATATCAATCACAGGGTCTTTAAAAAAAGGAATATAGATTTGAGAATCAGTAACGCCCCATTTTATCATCACATAACTTGCGACAAGCCCAGTTGAGAATTGCCAAAGAAGTTTTTGGCGTGCACTGACACCCTTCGTGTTTTTCTTCAAAACTTTCAGGTAGTCATCGAGACCACCAAGAAAGAAATAAGAAATGGTCACAAATAAAGCTATGATAAAAGGAAACGAAACAAAGTTTCCACAGATCGCACACGAGATGACGGCACTCCCTAAAATAAAAACTCCGCCAAAAGTCGGTGTACCTTTTTTCTTCTTATGCGATTCAGGTCCTTCATCACGAATGGTCTGGCCGAATTGTTTGAGCTTCATGAGCGCAATGAAATGTTTTCCCCACAAAATAGAAACAGCCGTAGCGATAATAAACGCCATGAATGAACGTGTTGTGATGTACTTGAAGACGTTGAGAAAGTGATGGCTTTGACTTAGTGGGTAAAGCCAATGATACAGCATGTTTATCCCTTTAAAAAAGATAAACTTAAGTTATATCGAAGAGTGACTCCAATTGTAAAGAGCGCGAGCCTTTAATAAAATGGATAGAAAATTTCTTCAAGCAGTCCCCTCGGTACTCACTCTTGAAACTTGCACTTGATTCTTTACCGTGACCTTCTGGATTTCCACTCAAATAGTGAGCAGCAAAACGTCCCACAAAGTAGACGTTAGGAAAGCCGAGTGCCTTCACAAATTGACCTACGTCATTGTGATACTGGGGAGTTGAATCACCCAATTCGTTCATGTCCCCTAGCACAATGCAACTCTCTGAGAGTTTGAATCCTTGCTCGAGAACACTTTCTTTAAATCCGGCCAGAGCGGCCTTCATGGAAGAAGGGTTCGCGTTATAAGCATCGAGATAAACAGATTTACCTTCGAAAAGAATCCATTCTGAGCGGTTTTTTGTCGGACGAAAGTTTTTACACGCCTCAATAAAAAGAAGCTTGTGCTCGGGATAAAAGTGAGTGGCGATGAAAAGGCACGTGATGAGATTGAGCTTATTATGTTTACCCGTAATATGAGAATTAAGAGCAACAAGGCTTTGCCCTTTATCATGTATTTCAGCACTATTTTCCTGAAATAAAACTCTCGCCATGGCGTTTGATGATTCACCGTAAGTAATGGATCCAGCTGTTGGCGACAGTCGCTTAAGAAATGAATCGTCCGTATTGATGAGATAAAAACCTTTGCCGTGAGTCACATCTTTTATAGCGTAATAAAGATAAGCTTCTTCTTCAAAAACTTTTTCTTCGTCACCAAAAAACTCAAGATGAGTGGCACCGATATTTGTCGTAAGTCCAGCAGTTGGTTGAGCAATATCGCATAGGACTTTAATTTCACCAGGATGATTGCTTCCAAGTTCAAGCACAACGATTTCTGTTTCATCAGAAACACCTAAAAGAGTGAGTGGTACTCCGAGATGGTTATTGTTGTTTTTTTCCGTAGCAATAACTTTTCCAGGAAGAACTTCTTTCAAAATGAAGGATAACATTTCCTTATGAGTCGTCTTGCCGTTTGAACCTGAGATTGCAAAAATGGTGTTTCGAGAATTTTTTGTTTTCCATTCTTTGATATGAAAATGAGAAATTTCTTGAAGAAAAGTCACACTATCAGTAACTGGAACGAAATGAGTTTTAGGATATGATTTATTAAGTGCTTTTACCTTTTCATCATTCGAAGCATCTTGCTGGTAAAAAACGATCGGACATCCTTTCCCTAAAAGATCTGACATGACATCTAGTGGATTAACTTTTGCACCAGGGATGGCAACGAAGGCGCCAGGCTGATGATACTTTCTAGTATCAGTATAAAAATTAAGTCTTTCAGAAATTGAAATATCTTTTAAAACAGAAGGGCATTTACTCACGAGTGCCAAATTAATCATACATTTTTCCTTGCAAGAAACTTTTCAACTTCACCGATATCGCTGTAAGGATGTTTTACACCTTTAATCAAAATATAATCCTCATGACCTTTACCCGCGATAAGAAGAATCTCGTTTTCTTTTAACTGTGCAAACGCTGTTTGCACAGCGAGTGGTCGCTCAGCAATTTTACAGATCATTTTTGAAGACATACCCTGGACGATGTCTTCAATAATCGCCGCCGGATCTTCAGAACGGGGATTATCACTTGTAACATAGATTTCATTCCCCCATGTCTCGGCAATTTTTCCCATGAGAGGACGCTTCGTACGATCTCTATCACCACCACAACCAAAGAGAACTTTAAGACTGTGATTAGGAAAAGCCGCCCTGATTCCCTGACAAATATTATCGAGGGCATCGGGCGTATGCGCAAAATCAACAACGATAAAATTCGTCTTGTATGGTTTGATATAAAAGCGTCCATCTGGCGGGATGATCTTATGGAAAACATCCGACACAACAACGCCCAAACCATTTTCTACAATAGCGACCGCGACTTCGAGATTATTTCGGTTAAATTTTGTCGAAAAGAACAATGGAAGTGACTGTTCAATGACGCGTGCTCTCTCAGCCTTCGCTGTTTTGGCCGAGATTTTATTGAAAAGATCTTGCTGATTTGTAGGTACAAAAATCTTTCCGTTATCTTTTAAGTATTGTGCAAGAAGTAACTTCGCAGAAAAATAGTCATCCATCGTTTTATGATAATCAAGGTGATCCTGAGAAAAGGATAACCACCCTCCCATCTCAAATTTCAATCCATGCAACCTATTTTGAATTAGGGCATGTGAACTCGCCTCGAGCACACAAAAATCTTTATCTTTCCCATAAAGATTTAAATATTTCCGTAGATCAATAAAACTTGGAGAGGTTAAGCCAAAATCAAGAATTGTTTTATGGTTTGATCGTACTCCGAGAGTTCCAATACTCATTCCCTTCTTTCCGCACAACTCTCCTAACTGTAGAACTAAATCCGCAGTTGTGGTTTTACCGTTGGTTCCTGTAAGAGCAAACAATTTAAGTGGTGGCATTGGATAAAGATTATCAAGAATCATTTTTTGGGCTTCAGGCCACTTCTCTTCTGGAAGGATGGAACTATTTTTAGGTCTTGAAGGATGATCTACATTAACTATCAACCAACCAAACTTAGCTGTCTGAATTCTTTCTTCAAATACTTTTTTGGATTTTTCATCACCTAAAATTTTATAGAATAGAATTGAATCTGAATCTGAATCCTGGGTTTTCCAGTGAATATCTGAAATTTTACTTAAATCAATCTCATTCAGCATAAGTCGGAGCTTCGAATTGAAGACGTAGACTAGCACCAGCTGGTATGACTGTTCCTGGTGCGATTGATTGTCTCTTTACGACACCAAACCCATTAACTTCAATTGCTATGTTTCGCTCTTCTGCCATCACCATGGCACTTGCTTTATCAAGGCCTGAGAAATCTGGCATGTAACCTGGTGCGAAGAATTTTGTTGTTTGCGCCTGTTGTGTACCTACGATATCAAGATTTTTAGTATTTGATTTTTCATCATACTTTGCAAACTGAGCAAAATCTTTTTTCTTATAAAGAATATACTGAGTGAGTTTTTTAAATATTGGAGCAGCGGTCACACCGCCGTAATACCCTTTATCAGTTGGATTATCGATATATGCCATAATCACAAACTTACGATTCACATTTACCGGGAAGCCAACAAAGCTTCCGATGTATCCTGAATAACCACCGTTAGGTGAAACTCGCTGAGCGGTTCCTGTTTTACCAGCTACTTCGTAGTGAGGAATCTGTGCACTATCTCCAGTTCCCTCATTTACTACCGATACTAACATTTTAGTTAATTCAGTAGCCGTTTTTTCGGAAATAATTCTATTCTCTGGTTTAAGCTGGCTAACATCAGATTTAATCATCGTCGGTTTAACCAGGTATCCGCCATTAGCTATGGCAGCATAAGAACGAAGCATTTGTATGGCAGTCGTCGCAACACCCTGACCGAAACTAATATTACTTAGTGTGAGCGGACGAACTTTATCTTTTGCCTTGTAACTCAAAATCCCTTTTGATTCACCTTTAAGTTCAATACCCGTTTTTTGAGCAATTTGAAATTTATCGAGCGTTCCGCGAAGTTTTGGATACTTTAAACTGAAAGCGACTTTTGTTGTACCAACGTTAGAACTAAACTTCAAAATATCTGAAACAGTTAACCATTCAAATTTTTCATGCGTTTCAGCTTCTGAGATCCAGTGATTTTGGACACGGAGTTTTCCGTATTCGCAGAAAAACTTTGTCTCAGGTTTAGCAATTTTGTTTTCAAGGGCCGATGCAATCGTCAGTGTTTTAAAAATTGATCCCGGTTCAAATGGATCGGTCACAAAAGCAAGCTTACGGTTTTCTTGTGGAAAACTTGATGCCTGGTTTGGATCAAAAGTCGGATAGTTTGCAATAGCAAGGATTTCACCAGTCTCAGCGTCCATCACACCAGCTCCGCCGCGAAAAGCTTTATGCAAATGAACCGCATCTTTTAAGTAACTCTCCAAGGCACCCTGAATGTCTTTATCAATTGAAAGATGAACGTCTGGTGAAAAAAGTTGAAAGGCTTTAGTTTCATACTTAATCGGACGCCCCTTGGCGTCACGAATGTATTTGACGACTTGAGGTTTACCTTTGAGTTCAGTATTTAAACTGTTCTCCATTCCCGCAAGTCCAGTGTTATCAATTCCAACATAGCCCAATGTTTGAGCTAATAATTCGCGATTCGGATAAACGCGTTGTGAGTGGGATTCAAAGAATATCCCATCAAGTTCTTTAATTTTTTTTAACTGATCTTCAGAAAGATGAATCTTTCTTCCAAGCCAAGTATAACGATTACGTTTTTGAACGAGACTTCTTAGTTTTTGATAGGGAAGCTCTGGCACAATGTTTGATAGCTTTTTTAGCTGCTGATAAAACTCGGCGTTTTTATTTTTAGGAATTGTGAACAAGTTATAAACATGGACGTTAATGGCGAGCGGACTACCGTTACGATCGAGAATATTTCCTCGATTCGGGTATTCTTTCACTTCGCGAATAAATTGTGATTTAGCGTAAGCGAGTAAACGGGTCTTGTTCACAACCTGTATGTAGAAGGCTTTACTCACAACAACTGCGAATAAAAACACAAATACAATAAAGCTGAAAAAAATCCTATTTTTCAAACGGACACCTAAGGAATGAGAATAATTTGTTCAGGGCCTGGTTCTTTGAGATCGTATTTAACAGCAAGCTCTCTTAACCGAGGTACCGACATCTCACGCGCTCTTTGTGCTTTAAGCTCTTTGTTACGGATGGTTGCTTTATGAATATCTGATTCAATTGAACTCAAGAGATAAGTTTGTTCGATTCCTTTCATACGAAAACCAACAAATAAAACAGCAAGAGTAGTGAAGGTAAGGGTAAAAGGCAGAGCTTTAGGATTGAAAAGAAATTCCAATAAGCGATTGTTAAACTTGAACGTACCTTTTTTTCTTAGTGCCATCAACCCTCCCTGGTTGAACTCGTTGGAGTAATCGAAGTTTTGCACTTCGCGAACGAGAATTTTGTGACAGCTCTTCTTCCGTGGCTGTAAGTGGCTTCTTAGTTAAAATGATAGCAGGAAAATCTTCTTTCTCCACTATTTCTTTGAAGGTGTGTTTTACAATTCTGTCTTCCAAAGAATGGAAACTGATAACCGCTAAAACTCCCCCTTCTGCTAAGTAGGGCAACAGGTTTGGTAAGGTATTTTCTAAGACGGTAAGTTCTTCATTAACAGCGATTCTTAAAGCTTGAAAAGAGCGAGTCGCCGGATGTGTTTTTCCATGTCGATCTTTCGGTGGATAAGCATGAAAACAAATGTCTTCTAGCTCACCAGTTGTCTCGATTTTTTTCTTCTGACGAAGTTCACAAACCTTGGCAGCAATACGACGAGAAAGTCTCTCATCTCCGTAATTAAACAGGATATCAGCGATCTCTTTTTCGGATAGTGTATTGAGTAAATCAGCGGCAGTGGGAATGTTGTTATCGCCATAATTCATGCGCATATCAAGTGGATGATCGCCACGAAAACTAAAGCCTCGTTCCATCTTATCAAACTGATGAGAACTCACTCCAAGATCCATTAAAATTCCGGCAAACTTTCCGTGCATTTTTTCTTTTTCACACCAAGCTGGAAACTCGTTAAAGTTCATCGGGAGTAACTGAACACTCCCCTCTTTGCCCCTACGGACAATATTTTCATTTCCATTTTTGAGCGCGTCTGGGTCTTGATCTGTGGAATAAACCGTAGAACCATTAACGTGGTCCGACAGCGCGAAGGTATGTCCTCCGGCACCGAAAGTTAGGTCAGCAAATAAAAGCGAGCCTGAAGTCTTAGAACCAAGTTCTAAGGCCTCCAGGCATTCTTTTAACATCACTGAATAATGCGAAAGGTATTCGGTCATTTCTTAAGGATAACTTCGAGGATTTCTTTGTGTGAAGTTTTGTGAAGAGACGCATCAGTCATAACAGCGTACTCATTTTCAGGTGTGAACTTGGTCGGATTTTTAACCAAATCAGGAATCGCTTCTTTAACAAATTTTTGTGCCGACACGTAATTTGATTTCATCACGTCCATGATTTCAGCAACCGTGCAGTGTTCTTCTTTCCAGCAATCGTAATCAGTTACCATCGCAACTGTTGCATACGCCATGCCTGCTTCTTTTGCTAGAAAAGCTTCCGGTACGTTGGTCATACCAATAACTGAAGCTCCAAAGCCACGATAGATTTTTGACTCCGCTTTAGTCGAAAACTGTGGGCCCTCAATACAAATATAAGTTCCGCCTAGGTGAGATTTAACTCCAGCTTTCTGACATGAATCATGGAGACGCTTTTGCAAAGACAATTCAACTGGGTTAGCGGCTGAAACGTGACCAACAACACCGTTATCAAAAAAAGTTCTTTTGCGAAGACCTTTAGTCCAATCGATAAACTGATCGACCATCACAAAATGTTTAGGGGCGTATTCTTCCTGGAGTGATCCAACTGCTGAGATACTCACAACAGTTGTTACACCAAGTTTTTTGAGCGCAAAAATATTAGCGCGATAGTTAACTTCACTTGGGGTCAAGTGGTGACCGTGACCGTGGCGTGGAAGGAAATAAAAGGGATGCCCATCAACCTCACATTCCATGACCTCTGCACTTGGATCACCAAAAGGTGTACTGACTTTAATTTGACTTCTAACTTTGATGGCATCTAACTTGTAGATGCCACTCCCGCCAATGATCGCAACTTTAATGTCAGGCATAAGACTCCTAAGCCATCATTCCAGTCAGGTCGACAACTTTTCCAAGGGACTTGGATTGTCTACCAACAAAACTATTTGATTCATCTTTCTCAGATTCTTCCTTGCAGATAATACACATTTCAGCTGTCGGACGAGCGAGTAGGCGATTATAAGTAATCCATTGTCCGCAATCAGAACAAAGGCCATACTCATTAACTTCGAAAGACTTCAATGCTTTCTCAATTTTCTTTGCGTAGAAAACTTCGCGATTTCTGAAACGGAGCAAATGAGAGTTGTTGTAATCAGTAATTGATTGTTCAACATCATCTCCACCGGCAGGTACTGCGAGGCTTAGGTCAGCAGAATCAGCTTGATCGCTGAAAACTAAACCATTTTTTTCTTCAAGAAGCTTATTTCTAAGTGTCTCAAGTTGCTTCTTCGTGAGTGCTCTTACTTTTTCGGCCATGGGAATTAACTCCTATTCGAGATATAAACTATTCCAATCCACCCTTAATATTAAGGAGGACTGATTTAGAAACCATTTTTAATGTATCAAATACGCCCTGACCGTTTGTCGCCACTGCTTCAAACTCCGGGAATTTTCTTTTATTTAATTGAAAACGTAGATCTTCTACAGGAACAATGTTCGGTAGGTCTCTTTTATTCCACTGCATGACCATAGGAACTTTGGAAACATCGTAACCTTGTTCAGCAAGATTTCTCTCAAGACCTTGATACGATTCAAGATTGGCTTCCATTCTTTCAACTTGTGAATCAGCCACAAAAACGAGTCCATCAACGCCACGTAAAATCAGTTTCCTACTTGCTTCGTAAAAAACCTGACCAGGAACAGTATATAAATGGAAACGTGTTTTGAATCCGCGGATTTCACCAAGATCAAGGGGAAGAAAATCAAAGAACAGAGTTCTTTCGTTTTCTGTATTCAACGTAATTATCTGACCTTTGTTCTGAGAACTCGTCTTCTGATAAATGTATTGAATATTAGTCGTCTTACCACCAAGACCTGGCCCGTAGTAGACAATCTTGCAGTTAACTTCTTTGGTATGATAATTGACAAATGACATATTAAATTCCGCCTGCAGAGAAGAGACGATCAATTTCTGCGTCTGTAATTTCCTGGAAAAGGAAACCTTCCCGGCCCATCGTTTGGATTTTGGTTTTAGGTGTAACGAACTCACTAGCAAAAAGACGATCCATTTCTTCTTTAATCATCACAACCTGACGCTTAAGTTGACCCGGATTGATGCAGTCCTGATAGATCGCACCTAGAAAATAGCGTTTTGTATTGAGTGAAAAAGGCATGAGGTAGATACCCTGAGAAGAAGTATCAAAACCTAATCTGAACTCCATCACGTCTTGATTTGGGTGTGCTAGGCCCATCAAAGCTTCGGATGCTTGCCATACGCCACTTACAAGTGCTGACACAGAAGTCGTTGTTTGATTCTGAATAGAATCATAGATGGTAATGCCGTCTTCTCTTGTTACGAAAAGACGCGCATTGATTCCTGCCCGTTTCGGCTCAAGAATCAATTTCATTTTATCTACAACGTTGAGGGACTTCATTAATATCTCTTTCTATTTTCTAAAGCTTTCGTAATTGTCATCGGATCTAAATACTCCAGACTTCCCCCGATCGGCACACCAAAACCAATACGATCAACACGAATCGAATCTGGAAGAAGCGATTTGAAGTATGAGCAAGTTGCATCACCTTCAACCGATGGATTTAAAGCTAAAATAATGTCCGTAATATCTTTTTCAATAATACGGTTTTTGAGCTCATCCATTTTAAGTTCGTCTGGCCCAACTCCAAGGAGAGGATTCAAAACGCCACCTAAAATATGGTAAACGCCTTTGAAATTTCCACTCTTTTCAATTGCCATGAGATCAGAAGCATTTTCAACGATACAAAGATTTTTTGCCGACTGACGATTTCCATCAGCGCAAACAGTGCAAAGGTCATCATCTGCAAACATGCCGCACTCTTCACATAGTTTTAATTTCTTGAGATCAGAAAGCGCGCCAGCTACACTATTTAATTCCTGTGCTTTCCAATGAGTCATGCTCATAACCATACGAAACGCAGTTTTTTCTCCTACGCCTGGAAGTTTGGTTAGTGCCTCAACTGCATTTTTGATCACTTCAGGAAGTTGAATCATTTAGAAAAGTCCCGGGATGTTTATGCCACCAGTAATTTTAGACATCGCTTGCTGAACCATGTCCTGAGAATCTTTCATTGCTTTATTAACAGCTGTGAAAACGAGCTCTTCAAGAGTTGCAACATCATTAGGATCCACGCAATCTTTATTGATAGAGATACTTAGCACCTGTTGTTTGCCGTTGACTTTAACCGTAACCATTCCGCCGCCGGCAGAAGCTTCAATTTCTCTATCTGCAAGTTCATTCTGAAGCATTGCGAGTTTTGCCTGCATCTGTTGAGCTTGTTTCATCATATTGTTCATGTTCATAATTTCTCCTACTCTTTCTCTTTAAGAATGATCTTATCGATTTTGCTGTTAAAAAGTTTTTCTGCTTCTTTAACATAAGGGTCGTTCAAAATTTTCTGACGACGTTCTTCTTCCTTATTACTTCTTACTTCATCATCGATTTCAACTTTAGTTCTGAAGTTCTTATCTTTCTTTTCTTCATGACTAAGTATCTGCGACTTAAACTGGATCTTCTCGATATCAATTTCGAAGAAGTCGGCCAAGTGATTTTTTAACCTGGCGTAAATATCTTTTTCATCTAAAAACTCTTTAAACACTCCAGCGTCTTCAGGAAAAGCGACCTGAATCACTAATGGTACTGATTCCGTATCTAATCCATTCAAAAGATTACCATGCTCGAGGTTTGCTGCAGTTGCCGGAGACGTCTGACGTAAGTAGCTCAAAAAATCATTCCACGATTTGGATAATTTCTTGGGAGCAGCTACTACAGTCTGAGCAGTCCCCGCTTCAGGCTTTCCCAGCGGACGACCTTCGCCCTGTGGCACATCTCCGAGCTTTACATCTTCTCCCGTGAGGATGGAGCGTCTTAAACAGATCTTTTGTAAAAGAACGAGAACAACCTTATCAGGGTTCATCGTTGTAAACGCCCAACCAAAATCTTTCACAAGGCTTTCATAAATCCAAAAAAGCTCTGCAATCGTAATATCTTTAAGCGCATTCTCCGCCAAAACTTCTTCTTTATAAAGAACAGCTTGTTCATCTATAAAGTTGATAACCTGGTAAAAGCCATCAAGAATCTGATCGCCAAGTTTTTTCAGATCAATATTTTCATCAATAAGTTGTTTATAGATTTTTGAACACGTCTTTGGATCGCCGAGAAGAATACTTGAAAGAAGTTCTTTCATTGCAGACGTACCGGCCAGACCCAGGGCTTGAGTTAAAGAATCTTCGGTCACAGCATTGTTTCCAGAAAGACCTAGAACCTGATCAAAAATAGAAAGCGTATCGCGAACTGAACCTTTGCCAAGCTCCGCTAGTTTAGTTGCAATTTTTGGATGAGATAGTGTTATCCCTTCAGCTTTCGCAATCGTCGTCACATGCTGAGATAAAATATCAACGCTGACATTTTTAAAATCATAGCGCTGACAACGAGAGATAACGGTTCCTAAAAGTTTGTGCGGATCAGTTGTTGCGAGTATAAAAATCGCGTGAGCAGGTGGTTCTTCTAATGTCTTTAGCAAAGCATTGAACGCAGATGTCGAAAGCATATGTACTTCATCGATCACATATATTTTATGTTTTCCACGAGTCGGAAGATATTGAACGTTATCAATCAAGCCACGAACATCATCGACACTATTATTTGAGGCTCCATCAATTTCTGTGTAGTCCATTGAACTACCAGAATCGATATCTTTGCATGAAGGACAGACGAGACATGGATTGAAATCTGGTTTGCGGCTTTCACAACGAATAGCTTTTGCAAACAATCGTGCAATAGAAGTTTTTCCAACTCCGCGAGTTCCGGTAAAAAGATACGCATGAGCAAGCTTGTCTTGCTTGATTGCATTTTGCAGGGTCCGGGTCACATGGCCTTGTCCGACAACTTCTTCAAATTGCTTTGGACGCCACTTCCTGGCCAGCACTTGATATGCCATAACTCTCCAAAAATTTTGGGTTTTGAAAGCGCAAAATAGGGGACTGGGAACACTAAGTCATGGCGCAACTGCTAGGGAAAGTGCATATAAATTTGATGTAAGAAGTTAACAGAACGAGTTAGGTTTTTGAGATTTTGCCCCTATAACAGTCAATAACTTGCGAGTGTGGTCCAATTAAACAACAGCTTTCTAGACTAAATTAATGAGTGGGATTTTTTTAGCAGCAGCCTGAACCTAAACACAACATCCCAAACCGCTACCGTTGCTCCATTCCTGGCCTGGCGGAGTTGACGGCGAAATGCTCATCTAAGACAGACTGCCGGGTGTGATATTAATCGCCCTAGCTAGTTCTGTAAAGGATGATGAGTCGCACCAAAAGTCTTAGTTCTCGGTGATCATGATTTGTTTAGAAACCTCAAGTTGTTTCAAAAGATAACGCTCAATTTTTGTACCGCGATCATGTGTTTTTAAGTCACCTAACAAAGCTTCATCTCTGTCTACCCACACCATTCAAATAGGGCAGTTAAAATATTTTACGTTAAATGATGAACTTACGATTTTTAACAGAAGGTTTGTCGTATCAGAACATAAGAAACTAAATGAAATTATTGCACAGGCCAGAATGGATAAAGGTCTGGTTTATTTGAAAATTTTACAAGTCTCTCATAATTAAACCTCCTGGGTTCCGGACTCAACGTATAACCATGGCCTAATCAAGGAGCATTCATGAGAGTTTTATTAGCATTGCTGTTATCCCTTTCTTTCTTTATCGGAAACACGCCTAAAGCTGAAGCGGCTGTAGCTATCGCTATTAAGAATAGAACAGTACGGACAGTTGGTGGGGTAGTAACTGCAGCAGGAGTTAGTGGGTTTGCCATTAGCGCGATTGTGGCAAATGTCACAGGATCGTACAGCGCTATCGGTTTTATGATTCTTAGCGTTCCAGTGGCCGTAGTTGGACTTGTGATTCTGGATGAGAAAAAGGCTGATTTAAAATTCAGTCAGCTTCCGCTCGAGAAATCTAAGGTTCTTGCTGTTTCTCCTGAAGACATCGCTATTTACAATACTGAAGTAGAAGAACTCAACATTGTTAAAGAAACAATTGAATCGAGAGTTTCTGATACATCAACTAAAGCGGACATCGATTATCTATGGAGCGAATACAAGGATACTCTGTCTCCTGAAACTCTTAGGGTGGCAGCACAATTAACAATTAAAGTTCTTACACAAAAATGAAATTAATCTCGGTCCTTCTTTTTCTTAGCTTCTCTTTGATGAGTTTTGCAGGAGACAGGGCCGTGGTTCTTATTTCTTTAAAAGGAAAATCTGGTCTTTTAAGAAAAGATGTTGCTCAAAAAGTACTTAAGCAATTCAAACAGAGCTACAATCACTCACTTCCCGTTACTTTTTTTCAAAATGCCACTCAGGAAGATCTCTATCGGGAAGCACATAATCCTGAGAATAAAGCGCTCTTTTGGATCTCCCACGCCAACAGTTTTGGCGCTGAAGCTGGACTAGGTCAGGAAGACATGATTCTTGACTCGGAAGGGACAAACGTGAAGGATCTCTTACAAAACGTTCATCCGAATCTCAATCTTCTGGCAGTCCTTGGATGCAACGCCTTGCCAATTCTCAAAAAAAATCACTACGGCTTGGATCTGACTATTGTTTCTTTTAATAAAAAGATCAGCTCTAAGAAGGCGATTTCGGAATCTCTCAAAATATTGGATGAGGTTAAATTTGTCCCTGGCACTTGTCAAAGTGAGCAAGGGATCCGACTTACGATAAAGAGAACTGTTGATGAGACCAGGGAAGCAGTTTCAATAAAAGTCATGAACCGAGGAAAAGTCGTCGGATTTTTCCCGAGATCTTTAAATCAAGTTCACCAAAAGATAACCGTCTATTTGCCGGAAGCTAAGATCGCCAATGATATGAAGTTGATCTTTGATTCTGGAAAAATCGACAACCAGAAAAATTATGAGTTGGGTTTTTTTGAAATTCAATTTCAAAATCAGGGAGCTTGGTCGCTCTTTAGGGATAAATCCGGCAACCCAATGGGAATTACGCAGAATATCTATCGCTACAAAGGTGAAGTTGGAATCCAAACGGAAGTCTTTGAACCATACCACTGCAGATAAATTAATTTGAAAATGGCGGAGATGGAGAGATTCGAACTCTCGAATGGCTTTCACCATTAAACGCTTTCCAAGCGTTCTCATTCGACCGCTCTGACACATCTCCGGAAGAAACTTTTTAACATGTGTGCCGCGAGTCAGACAACTAATTCTTGGGGAGATAGGACTTTCGACGCTCTTTAAAAAATTGGGAAAGAAGCTTCGAGCATTCGAAATGCTTAACACCGCCTATGATTGAGAACTGATGATTGAGACGCTTGTCTTGATGAAGATAGTAACCAAGGCTCAGTGCCCCACCCTTGGCATCATAAGCACCGAACACGCATTGCTTAACTCTGGATTGCACAAGAGCAGTTAAACACATGGGGCAGGGTTCAAGGGTCACATAGAGGGTACAGTCAGAGAGGCGCCAGTTTTGAAGTTTTTTTGCACCTTCAGTGATCGCAAGAATTTCGGCATGAGCTGTTGGGTTAAAATGGGATTCTTTTAAATTATACTGTTTTGAAAGTACGTCACCATTTGGTGAAATGAGAACAGCGCCGACTGGAACTTCTTGGGCACGGTAGGCGAGGTCGGCTTGTTCGAGCGCCATTGTCATGAACCACAAATGATCTGAAAGTGTGAGATTCATATTAGGACTTAAGGTTAGAAGCGAATTTGTTTCTAATTTTAATTTTTTTACTTTCGTTCCAATAATTGGTTAAAAACTTCAAACCCTGTTTTTGCTCAAGGTCAGAGTTGATGAATTTCACTCCATAAATAATTGAGCGTCCAATGATTGGTTCGCGTTTTGATCTAACTTCTGCGAAAAGAGTAAAGTTTTGATTGAGAATTTCTACACTGATTTGGATAGGGTGGCCTACCGACATGGTGTTGAAAAGTTCAAGACAAGCGGCTCCTCGTCTTAAGTCCGAAAGACGTCCTCGGAATTGTTTGCCATCAACCTCAACCCAGCACCTGATATCCGCTCGAAAACGGAAATCATATTCCCACCAATGAAAACGCGGGTAATAAAGAGGTGAGGAGACAATATAGCAGGCGATAGTAAGAAAAAATAAACTGACCAAGAATAAAAGACCGATCATGGGATTTCCATAAACCAGAAAGTTTCGGCTTAGAGATACAAGGTAGTAAATGCCAAAAATAAG
>JBBARE010000007.1:0-188121 GCA_040399915.1 Bacteriovoracaceae bacterium | reverse complement strand
AGAGGGCCAAAAGTCCCAATGAGCGGTACCTGAAAGGTCCCCAGTACTCAAACCCTTGAATTTGCTTGTCAGACACCGCAATCTCCATGGGCAGTCTCTTTAATAAGGGCGCCTCATGCTTTTTATCACATTTAAGCGGGCGAAGGTCCAGGCTCACACTCCCCGAATGCCCGGTTTCAACATTTGAGCTCGAAAAAGGTAAGAAACTAGAGTCCGCGGCGAACGCTTCTTTTAAATCTCCGTCATAGAACTCTGGCTTTGATCCCGGAACCTCCGGATAAGGCCAGTGATAATAAGAGAATTCACTTCCACAAGCGAGAACCCGGAATGGGCGCTCAGACCCAAGCTCAGTTGAGTTCGCCATGAATGTTAAAGACGTTGGTGGAAAAGGAGCGGTAATTCTTTTTGCCGGAGTCATCTGCGTTTTTCTAAATACACCGTAGGGAGAACGAATCCCGAAGGGAACTTCTTCCGGAAGATGAGAAAAGAAAAGAACTTTATCACCCGAGATAACACCTTCAAAACTCTCGAGCAGTAAATTTTCAAATTTATTTTCATGAAACTGCCAGAACTGAACAGAGCTTTCTTTATAATCACCACCCAAAAGAACTAAGCGGCGCTTAAGTTGAGTGGCGAGGAAAAAATCCTGCAAGCGATAGATCGGTGAAAGTGCTCGAAAAAAATAATACGGAATTTCTTCCGCACCAAGACCTGTCTTTAATTTTTCTTCGGCCGATAGACCTAAGAGATGCAGGAAGCTTCCAAACTTTAAACTTTTTGAATCCTGATACTCTTGGTTCATGAATTCACCGAAGCGAGTGTAAATGGTTTTTAACCACTTCGGTCCCTGAAGCTCAAAGCGGTAACCCTTGGGGCGCATACTCGCTTCATGACTTTGTCCCTCGTAGCGGGCAAGTTCCGTAAGAAAATATTTTGTGAACTCATCTTCTTGCTCACTATAGACCTGATCAAGATCAGTTGAATCTAAAAGCTCTGGGTATTTTCTAAGAATTTCTTTGATGTTTGATAATGGACTCGCCCCAAGCTTAACTCTTCTTTCAAGGGTTACAAGATCAAGACTTGCTTCCAAAAGAAACTGGCGAAGATCAATGAGTTCCGGGATTTCGTATTTTTTTCCGATACGAATAAGCGATAGAATTTCAAGCTCAGATAAAAAAAGGCCTGGATAACTCTCAATACAAAAGCGTTTATCATCTATGAGAAGTGTCGTACGGTTTCGGCGTAAAGAAATAATTCCGCGCACGAGCGACATGAGCCCCATACCAACTAAAATTTCCTGATACCTGTTTTTTAACATGAAATCACAAACTCCCGACACGATTCATAGCCATTAAAGAGTGCTTTCATTTTAGCATGATCAGCATCACTGGGCGGATTTTTGAGCCAAGTTAAAAACTGTTCCGGAGTATTCACCTCGGTCATTTTCCCAAGATCCACCACCACATCGTATTCAGTTGAGCGGTGATGAAAAGGACCACAAGCAATCTGTGCTGATCCAGCAACTAATGGCTCTAAAACAGAATGAATGCTTCCCTCAAATCCACCACCAACATAAGAGTAAGAAAAGTCTGCATACAGCTCACACAGAATACCTTTTTTGTTGATTAAAATAGTCGAGCTCGGTCTCATGACTTGAGTTCCCTCGTGACACTCAAAGACTTCACGCCCAAGATGATCAAGTCCCTCGCGAAAAAGGGCGAGGATCTCATCACTTAACTGGTGAGGAACAATCACTAAAAGCACATCCTGCGGAAGATCTTTTAAAAGGAATAAATCACTCGGCCAGGCGTTACCCAAAATCAAACATTTATTTTTTGGAAAACTCTCCACATGTTTTTTAAAATCAGGGTAAAAAACAAACTGTGAGCGAAACTTATCTTCTCGTTTTTCTATTCGTCTTTTAATTTGCTCAATCCTGAAGTCAAAACTTTTTCCTGCAAAACCGAGAGCGCTTCCTTGGACTTCATCAGGGACACCTGCGTAAACAATGCCACTCGAAGCATTTAAAAAAAGTTTCTTCCAAAATGATGGTCCATGATTTTTTGAGCGCTCTTTTTTAAACGTCATCCAGACAATTTTTAATTCATGATCTTCTTTGAGCGACCACAGGAGAAGCTCTGGAAATAAATCATAACGAACCATGATGAGTTTTTTTGCCGTTACCCAAAAGGAAAATGATCTTCGGGGCAAAAAAGGAAAAAGCCTGACAAGTGGGAACCGAAGGTAGCGAATCTGTTTTGGGTAAGCCGCCGCAAGCCTCATAACCGCTTTTTCAACACTCGGTGAAAAAAACACGAGTTCAATTTTTTTTCCAAGCTTTAAGGCATCATCCACAAGTGGTGCAATCTGCTGATACTCCCCTTCTGATGAGAATTCAAAACACAGATCAGCCGTTTCATTTTTTTCTCTGAAGGAATGAGCCAGTGCTTCAAATTTATTTTTTTTCTCAAATCTCTCACGGTCTTCCACTTTTTTATTCCAAAATAAAAATAAGTGAAGAAGCCAGACTATAGGGAAGTATACAAACCAAAACAAAACCAGGATTAGTGGTCTCACAAGGACCTCAAAAGCTCTAGAGCGTTTTGGCGAACCTCATCCACAGTGACAGCTTCCATGCAGTAATGGCGATCCCTGTAACAAGCGGTTTTACCTGTGGTGGAGCAAGGTTTACAAAACATCTCTTTGGAAAGTGTGCGAGACTTGGTTCCATGAGGAGCAAAACCAAAACGAGGATCAGTGGGGCCAAAAATCGTGATCACTGGAGCAGCGTAGGCTTCAGCAATATGATTCATCCCAGAATCATTACCGATGCAAAGTTTTGCACCTGCCAGCACATTCATACTTTCCTTTAAGGTTGTTTTCCCTTGCAGGTTATGAAGTCTATCCGATTTTATGTCATTAAAGGCTTCGCAGAATTTATCATCTGGTCCGGCAAGCACCACGAAATGAAGATCCGTTTCACTAAGTAGTTTTTGAGTCAGGGCCACAAAATAATTCACAGGCCAGCGCTTAAATAAAAAAGAAGCCGAAGGAGCAATGACGACATAGGGACCTGGAAGAGAATAGGCTTCGGGACCTGCGAGTGAAGTCATTTCCTGATGCGGGCCACGTCTAAAATCCACAGTTCGGCGAGCTCCACGTGGATCTAGAAAAATACTTTCAAAATCTTTAATGATTCGTTCTACCTGTGGTTCGAGCCCAAAGATTTTTTTATCGAAAAACTTTTTTAGTTTTACAGATTTAATTTTTGTTAAAAGAAATCTCTCCCAACGTCTTTTATCAACCGTGAGGGCCGGGATATTCCAGAAAGAGAGTTTCAAGCGAAAAGAGCGAAGAGTGGCATGAAGATCTAAAATGAGATCAATCGGGTCTTTATTATCAAGCTCATCAATTTTTTTCTCAAGATCCTTCCACTTTTCCCCTTTCCGACGATCAAAACCAATAACGGTTTTAACTTCGGGATGGGAATCTAAGAGCGAAACAAATTCCTGAGAGGTGACAAAAGAGAAGTGAGCTTCTTTTCCAAGAAGAGCTCTTAGCCAATTGATTGTCGCTGTTTGAAGGACCACGTCTCCCATGCTGGAGAAGCGGACAAGAAGAATATGCATAGAAAAATTATACGGTGGATTTTATCAAAGACCCATAAAAATAAACGGACGATTCTCCTCGGACTGTTGCTTAAAGCCCTTCATGTTGTATTGCTCGCGATACTTCTGATACTTTTCCCAATTCTTTTTACCGTGAAGCTTCTCAAGGCGAGCGTGAAACTTTTCTTCCATCTCAAGCATTAACCTACGCTCTTTAAAGCTCAATTCCCCCATGGGGTTTTTCTGCCAGAACTTGGTTGTTTCTTTAAAAAATTCGTCACGGATTTTATTATGCTGAGTTATTTTTTCTTCCGTCATGCCGAGCTTTTCTGTAAGAAACGAAACACGATCCGACTCCATCTGCTCCCCTGCCTCCTGAAATTCCTGAGATTCAAGAGGATACATAGGAGGAGGACTGTCTTCTTTTCTTGGAGGCGCTTTGTTCGCTTCAGGTGAAGAGTTCTTTGTCTCTGTCACTTTAATGGGTGCTGCGTGGGTTTCAATAATCACGCGCTCCCGTTCCACGAATTCAGTTTTTTTATTAACCACGAAGTAAGCGAGGACTAAATTCAAAAGGAGACTGACTCCCAAACCTATTTTCATCATTTGTGTAATAGTCTCGCCGCTTCTTTGGCAAAATACGTTAAAATAATATCTGCACCCGCTCGACGAAAACACGTGAGCGTTTCAAGAATCACTTTATCATTATCAATCCACCCGTTTTGAGCAGCGGCTTTTACCATCGCGTACTCACCACTAACGTTGTAAGCAGCAATAGGAAGAGTGGACATTTCTTTTAAGCGGTAAATGATATCTAAATACGGAAGACCAGGTTTTACCATCAGAATGTCAGCACCCTCGGCAGCATCAAGCTCGGCTTCACGAAGAGCCTCTGTCGAGTTGGCCGGATCCATCTGATAGGTTTTTTTATCGCCCTTTTTAGGAGCAGAATCAAGGGCCTCACGGAAAGGACCATAGTAACCAGAAGCATATTTAGCGGTATAGCTCATGATTAATTTATTTTCAAAATTAGATTCATCAAGGGCAGAACGAATGTATCCCACTCGCCCATCCATCATGTCAGAGGGTCCAATAATATCCACACCAGCTTCGGCTTCACACAAAGCTTGCTTGGCCAAAATTTCAAGAGTCGGATCATTTAAAATTTCACCGGTTTTCGGATCCACTAAACCGTCATGACCTTCTGAAGAATAAGGATCAAGAGCTATATCCCCCATCACGAGCATGCCAGGAACAGATTCTTTGATCGCACGAATGGCCCGCGCATTTAATCCATCACGGTTGTAGGCCTCACGAGCATCAGGCGTTTTTAATCTGTCATCGATCGCTGGAAAAAGCGCCACGCATTTTACACCTAATGAATAAAGCTCTTTGGCCTCTTTGATCATTTCATCAATCGACAGACGTGACTGACCTGGCATCGATTTAATAGGAATCGTTTGATTTTTTCCATCAATCACAAATAACGGAGCGATAAACTGATCCGGGCTTAGGTGAGTTTCTCTCACCATCGAGCGAATGACTTCATTCTGGCGATTTCTTCTCGGGCGACTTTGCATCATATGACTATACCTTCTGCATCGATTTAAAAACCACGGCGTACATCTGCATTTGTTTCATCATCGCCGCAAGACCATTAGAGCGATTCATCGAAAGATGTTCCGTGATCCCAACTTCTTTTAAAAATTCTGGTTTGGTGGCGAGGATTTCATCCGGTGTGGCGTCTGAATAAACACCAACAAGTAACCCCACAATACCTTTAACTAAAAGTGCATCAGAGTCTGCGAAAAAATAAACGCGGCCCTCTTTAAATTCCGGGTAAAGCCAGACCTGAGACTGACAGCCCTTCACTTTATATTTTTCATCCCGTTTTTCTTCCGGGTAAGGGGCAAGATCCCGCCCTAAATGGATGAGCTCTTTGTAGCGGTCTTCCCAATCTTTATATTGAAGAAACCGGTCCTTTATCTGAGTGGTTCGCTCGATCATATTCACGTAACTTCCCTTGCTTAGGAGTCCAGTATGCTCCTCGCGAAAAGCTTAGTCAAAAGACTCAATAAATAACCACGACTTTTTTAAAGGTTTTGCCTCTGTGCACCGAAAAAGAATTTAAGAGGTAGACTACTATGGTCGCTGCAATAGATTTACAACCACTTTCAGATCAAACAATTGCCGAGATGGGCTTTGAAGGATCTGATTTATGGCTTGTTCGCATCGACTCAATTGTCTTTGGCCCCTATGAAACTGAATCCTTAAAACATTACGTCCACGATAACGAGCATCTTTTTGAAAACGCCCAGGCCTCACGCATGGACGATCCGAAAATGCAGCCCTTCTGGAATCATGCCATTTTCCAGCGTCGGGCCCCCCAGGTTGTCAAAGTTGAACAGCACAAAGGACCTTTTTGGGTGATGACCGCTGGGCTAAAAGTCGGGCCTTTAAGTTTTCATGACGTTGATAAAAAAATTGAAATGAATATTCTTGGTATGACTGATCACATCTCCGTTGATGATGGTGAGACATGGAAGAAAATTTTTGAGTTTGAAGGCTTTGATCGTCGAACTCACGCTCCGGATGAATTACCGATTGCTCCTCTTGAATCAAGCTTTCAAAAAGCAAAACTCGCTTTAGTTGAAAAGCTTGATACTCCTCACGCGAACACAACGAATGAGCTTGCTGAGATGGCACACATTGCTCACAACCAAGCGCGCGTGATTCAGTTTAAAGTTGAAGAAATGACTCTGAAAGCTGAGAAAAAAACAGAAGTTTCAAAAGGAATTAAATGGATGATGCCAACAGCGGCGGCCATTTTTCTTACTATTGCAACGACTGGCTATATAATGATAACTGATGAAGGTGAACCTCTTCCTCAGACCGCTGAAATTCAGGCACAAGACGGCGGACCTAAAAAAAGAAGTATGCCTCGAGGGCAAATGCCTTCAGGATCAGATCGAAGCCCAGCAAGTGTGGGCTACAATCAACCGTCAATGTCACTCAGTAATGATTCACGCTACCCAACTCATATTGAAACCCACGATGAATTTCAGGAAGACCACCAGGTAGAGAGAGATCCTCTTGATAGCCCCGTCACAGACGCAGAACAGGCACCTCAAGAACATTCTTTAGTCGGTAACGATGCTCAACCGGATGTCTCACTTGATGCCGCTATGAATGGTGTCAACCAACCGTCAGAACCAGTAGTTGAAGAAGTATCAGACTTCTAATACTATTGCTTGGTGAAAACCTCCATTGACTCCATAAAATCTTTTTACCGAAATCCCGAAACGCCTGGCAGTTTTTTTCTTTCTCTTGAAGGAATCGAAGGCTCAGGAAAATCTACCCAAATTCAGGAAATCGAAAATTTTTTAAAAGCAAAAAATCTTCGCGTTCTCACTTTGCGTGAGCCAGGGGGAACCGCCTTTGGTGAAAAACTACGCGAAGCGATTTTAAAATCGGAAACACCTCTTGACCCGCTTGCTGAATGTCATTTGTTTCTCGCAAGCCGCGCGCAACTTTTGAAAGAAAAAATTCTTCCTTTCTTGCTAGTGCCAGGATCTGTAGTGATTCTTGATCGCTATATTGATTCAACTCTAGCGTATCAAGGAAAAGCTCGGCGATTAGGTTATGAAACAGTTCTAACTTTACATCAGCATGATCCCTTAAATTTACTTCCTCACCGGACTTACTTTTTAGATATCTCTCTTGAAACATCCATGCAGCGACAACTGGCGCGTGGAAATCAGAAAGATTATTTTGAAGCGCAGAAGCAAGAGTTTTATCAAAATCTTGTGGATGGTTACCGCGAACTTTCAGAGATTTTCTCGGACAGAATTTTAACAATTGATGCTGAGAAGACACCTTCTGAAGTCACAGAAAAAATCAGGCAAGATCTGGAAAGGTTTATTAAATGAACCTGCATGATATTCTCCTTAAAAAAGGTGCTGCTGAGGCTTTAGGACATTTTTATATTGTAGAAACCTCTGCTCCGGCCCACACTTCTCATAAAGCTCTTCTTCACTTCATCCATAACTTCATCCGTGATTATTACCAGCAAGTCGAAGGTCATAAACAGACACTCGCCAATCTCATGGATCACCCGGATGTTTTTGTGATGGGAAATCTTGATGTGGATGAAGATGATAAAAACGATAAATTTTTTAAAGTCGAAGAAGCTGAGGCGCTCAACAGGTTTTTTGAATTTCGTGCGGTCATGGCGAAAAGAAAATTTGCTGTTATCACTGAGTCTCACCGCATAACAACCGTGGTCGCTAACAAATGGCTTAAGCTTTTTGAAGAACCGCAGGGACAATCCACCATTTTTTTACTTAACCCACGTCGTGGCCAGCTCCTCCCAACAATTCATTCCCGTGCCATCCATTTAAGACTTCCGACTAAATCAGAACCTCACAATTCTTCCGAATGGAATGAATTGATGGGTGACCTCAAAGAAATGACGCTTGCGCGCTTTTTGGAAACTTACGCCCGCGGTGAGCGAGATCTTGCTTTTTGGGTGAATGAAATGATCCGTTGGGAGTCTGAACAAGTCGATAAACCCGCACCAAAACAAGAAATGGGACTTTGGCTTAAGGATTTTCAGGAAATGGAAGTCTTTCATCAACCTACCGCAACAAAATGGTCGCTTTTTTATTCTTACCTCCGGGAGAACGTAATCCCTCGTCTAAATTGATGGAATCGTTGACATAGTACGGCGTTTCTCCCAATATAATCAGATGACCACAGACCAACACGTAGAAGAGGAAAAGCTCCCTCCTACGCACGAAATAATATCTGATGATGACACATCAGAAACGGATGCTGAAACATCGGCAGAAAGTGAAAACCGGGAAGACACTAGATTCAAAGAAGGCCAGATTCTGCGCTTTGTTCGAGTCCGCTTCCCAGGTAACTCTCGTTCATTTCCTTTTCTCATTGGCAAAAGAAGAATTGAATACGGCCAGAAAGTGGTCGCGATGTCCGATCGTGGAATGGCGGTGGGTTACGTAAATTCATTCCCGTACGAAGTGCCTTTCAATAAATCGATGCTTCCAGTAAGAAGTATTTCAAAAGTCGCCGGCGAAGAAGATGTCGTGAAAGACAAAGAAGCTTACCGCCAGCAAAAAAATGCTGAAAATATCTGTAATGATCTGATCCAAGATTTCAAACTCGATATGCAGCTTACCCACGTGGAATTCACCTCATTTGGTAAAAAAGCTGTTTTCTATTTCATCGCCCCAGCGCGTGTAGATTTCCGAGACCTCGTTCGTGATCTCGTCGGAAAACTAAAAACCCGCATTGAACTTCGCCAGATTTCCGTGCGTGACCGTTCGGCAGCGATCGGTGGTATTGGCCCATGCGGACGTGAGCTATGTTGTTCGTCGTTTCTCACAAAATACGGAAACGTCGGTATTAAAATGGCGAAGAATCAGGATCTCACTCTTAACTTTTCAAAACTCAATGGCGTGTGCGGACAGCTCAAGTGTTGCCTTCAGTATGAAGACGATGTTTACCGCGAGAAGCGCGCCCGTCTTCCCAAAGAAGGCGACTTTATTTCTACTCACACAGGTGAAATCGGTCGCGTCGATCGCTTACACTTACTCAGTGAACAGTTTGTGATGATGACTAATAAAGGTATCAGAAAGAGATACGTGGTTGAGCACTATAATGAAACGCTTGATAAAGAAACGGCCAATTTCCCTAAGGAATTTGAATCTGTTTCAGATGAAACTCATAAAGTGATCGGCATGGATGAATCAGCAGCTAAAAAAGTGAAAGCTTTTGAAGCTGAAGTGAAGACTTACAAAGAAAAAGGAAAGTCTTTTGCTGATGGTATTTTTGAATCCCTTTTTGGTGAGAAAACTTTTGGTTACTCACTGCCTGAAGTCCCTGAACTTCATTCCGATAAGCCGCGTGTAAAAACACCGGATGAAGAAGAAGAAATTTTCTATAAAGCTTCGGATGAAGACTCCCTCGATGATGATGAAGATTCTGTGAATTACAATGAACCGGTCAGAACTCGTTTCGAATCTGGCGGTGACCGCGATCACCGTGATAGTCGTCCTCAGGCCAGACCTCAAGGTCAACGAGAGAATCGTCCGTCGCAAGGTAACCAAGGCAACCAAAACAACAATCAAAATCGAGGACCTCGTCCGGATAACAGAAATCAAAATCAAGGCCCGCGTCCTGATAATAGAGGCGCTCGCCCGCAAGGGGCGAATCCCAATCAAAACCCGAACCAAAATCAAAACCGTCCTCAGGGTAATCAAGGACCACGTCCACAAGGTGGTGGACAACCAAATAATCAGGGAAGAAATCGCCCACCGAGATGATCAATGAGGATTCTTCACACATCTGACTGGCATCTTGGGAAAAGACTCTTTAAACTCGACCGCTCACCAGAACACGAACTTTTTTTAAACTGGCTGCTCTCAACTTTGATCGAAGAGAAAATTGATCTCTTACTAATTGCTGGCGATATTTTTGATACTCCGACACCACCCCATCAAAGCTTAGAAACATTCTATAATTTTCTTCACCGGGTTTCAGTTGAAACAAAAACTGAGACCATGATCATCGCGGGTAACCACGATTCTGGTCTTCTTTTGGAAGCACCTTCCAAGATTCTTTCTCCCCACCGGGTGAAAGTCTGGGGCAAGCTTTCTGAAAAACCAGACGACCACTGGTTGCGAGTAGGAAATATTGATCTGTGTGCAATTCCCTTTTTTCGTTCTTATGAACTTCTTCCACAAGGGGAGGGCGACGCGGTCGTAGCTCTTAAAAAATACTTAACGCGCGAACGTACACTGCCACAGGTCTTAATGCTTCACCATCTTGCTGGTGTTTTTGAAGCCGCTGGCTCAGAGCAAGTCATAAGTCTCAGTGGAGTGGATTCAATTCCCTCTGAAATTTTAAAAAGTTTTGATTATGTGGCCTTGGGCCATATCCATAAACCGCAAAAAATTGGAGCGCAGAGTTTTTATTCTGGTTCCCCTATTCCCCTTCGCTTCTCTGAAACGGCCAGAAAATCGGTTGTTTTGATAGATGAAAAAGACGGAATTTTATCATCAAAGATTCTGCCGATACCGGTCATGCGTGATTTATTCATTATTAAAACTAATGAAGAAAAATACCGGGATGATATAAAAAAAATTATTGTGACCACAGAATTAAAACCTATGGTTGAAATTCAGATCCAGCTTAAAAGTCCGCGCACTGGTCTCATTGATGAAATAAAGAATCTTCTTGATGAAAAGGGATGTGAGCTTCTTTCTTACATGCCGCTCTATCAGCAGGTGGAAGTAACAGAACGAAGAAACGACAAACTTTTTGAACTCTCACCTTTAGAACTCTTTGAAGAGTTTTATGCCACAAAATACCCTAATGCCAGCGAGATTCCGGAAGATCTGAAGGCCGATTTCACGGCCCTTCTCGATAAGGTGAAACATGCGTCTCATTCGCCTTAAAATCAGAAATATAGCTTCGCTTAAAGGTGAACACGAAGTCGACTTTTTGGAAATTCAGAAAGGTTCCCCGCTCTTTGCCATTACTGGAGAAACAGGAGCAGGAAAATCTTCTGTTTTAAATTGCCTGGGACTTGCTCTCTACGGCGAGATTTATAAAAAGAATATCAATCAGGTTGATGTCGTGACACTTGGTGAAAAAGAAGGACTCATTGAACTCATCTTTCAGGTCAAAGATAAATATTATCTCGCTGACTGGAGAGCGCGAGTCTTGAAACAAAACGGTGAGCCTTATTCCACACCTCAGTCACCGACACGTCAGCTTTATGAAATTTTGGGAACTGAATTTAGTTCACAAAAAACGGCATCGAACAAAACTTGTGCAGCACTACTAAACCTCGACTTTGATCAGTTCTGTCGCTGTATTATTTTAAATCAAGGCGAGTTTGCTAAATTCCTCAACTCTACTTTTAAAGACCGCCGGGATATTTTAGAAAAGCTCTACCCGGGTGAAATGCTCGATAATATCTCCAAAGAACTTGAAACAGAAAAAAAAGCACTCGAAAAATCAAAACATGATCTCGAGATTGAGCTTCATACCTTAAAAGGCGACACACTCTCAGGAGACCTACTAAAAGAGCAGAAAAAAGACTTGGAAGCAGAATTAAAAAGGTTTGAGTCTTTAAGCACACAGGTTGAAAAACTTCATTATCACTTTGAAAGTCTTGAAACTTATCATCGAAAATATGCTGAAAATGAAGACAGAAAAAGAAACATTAAGGCCGACATGGCGCTTGAGACAACAAAGTACAATCATTTGCTTAAAGCGAGTGAACTCTTAAATGACAATTACCAAAAAGCGAAAAAAGATCAGGAAACCGAACTCCCTCTTCTTCAAACCTACTTAAAAAAAGAAGAAACGCTGAAACTTCTTGAGGAAGATTGGACAAAACTTAAAAAGCGTTCAGATGAATCAGTAAGTGGTATGACTGCACTGGATGGAAAAATCACAGTCAAAGTGATGGAAGAAGAAACGTCACTCAAAGCCTTAAAATCTTCAGAGCAGGAATTAAAGCTCTCCTTGCCGTCATTAAAGTCCGCACGTCCGCATTTTGAAACTCTTTTTGACCTCTTCACGGAAAAAGATCTTTTGCAGGAGGAAGTCAAAGGCAAGGCCGAAAGACTTAAGGAACTTGAAGATTCAGGCAAAGAATTAAAACTTCAATTTGAAACTGTTGAAACTAAAATCAAAGCGATTCCCGCCAATGTAAAAGAGCTTGAAAAAGAGTCAGAGGAAAAGAAAAGAGCTTTATCGCTAAGAATTGATCAAAAACAGCGAGCCGAAATAAAATCGCAGGAACTTAAGAAAGGAATTGATCATTCTGAACTTGAAATAAAGAATTTAAATGAAAAGACAGCTACCCTAAAAATTCTTATTCAAAAGACAACCGAAGAACTATTTCCCCTTGAAACGACTCTAAAACTTCAGGAGGTCTTAAATGCAACCGAAGTTTGCGTTGATCATGCCTTAAAAGAAAAAATAGAGAACTGCCCAGTCTGTGAATCCAATGTGAATGCTGGCAAATGGAATAAACTCAAAGATAAGCTTGCTGCTACAGATTTAAAATCTATACGGAAACGATTTGATGAAGGTTCCAAAAAACTTTTTAACTCACAAAAAGAAAGTGAGCTTTTTGAATCACGCATTCTTTCTGAATCGGAAGCAAAAAAAACAAAAGAGCTTGAATGGAAAGGACTCTCAGCTTTAAGAGATGAGAAGCTTCCTACCCTGACTGAGCTTGATGAAGCACTTTCAGTTCTTAAAAAGCAGTCCTGGGAACTTGCTAGTTTAAATAAAGAACTCGATTTGAAAAAAAATGAGCTCCAAAAAACTCGTGAGCAATATGCCAAATTGAAATCGGAAGTGACTGAGAAGGAATCAAAGCTTCACTCAAAGGATCAAAGTTTAAAAGAATTGGCGGTCAAGCTAGAAACCATTATTTCAATTATTAACCGCGATACCATTCGTGAATTAAAACTTGAAGCCCGCCACTTGAATAGCTTTTTAGAGATCGAGGCAAAACTAGAAAAAATCACTCAGGAAAAGTCTTACCTGATAGATCAGAAGAATCGCACAACCTCAGAGTTAAAAGGCATTCAAGCCGAGCAGGATGTTCAGATCAAAAAAATCAATGAACTTAAAGCTGAATTAACGACATCTCTCAAGGGTGAAAAAGCGTCTGATCTCATTGGAAAAATTAACCTTGCTGCCAAACTCGCAACCGACGCCTGGAACCGTCAAGTGGAAGACCAAAAGAAACAAGAATTAGTCTTGAAGGATTCTCAAGGACGCCTCTATCAGCTTGATGAACTCACAAAAGACTATGACATTCATTATTCAAAAGAACTTCATGCTGTCAAAGAGATGGCTTCAGCTGACAATTTAAAACCAGAGCTCAAGCGCTTAAAGGATCTCGATTTAAACTTCGGCTCCCCTCGTGAGCTCTTTATCCCACTTAAGGATTTTCTTTTTACAGAAAAAGAAAATGCTAAAACACAAACGAATCAGTGCCGCATGAATTTCGCCAGTGTAAGCACTCGCCTCGCTGACTGGGAAAAACTGCAGGATAAAATTCAGCTTTTGGAACTCAAAGCAAAAGATATAAGTGATGCGCTCGCTAGAAAGATGCGCCTCTTTGAAGTTTTAGGAAAAGATGAACTCCGTACATTTGTTCTTTCACTCGTTGAAGAAAACCTCATTCAACAAACTAACGATGAACTCCAGAAGCTCTGTCAGGGACGCTATGAGATTGTTCACCAAACGCGTTCGCTAAAAATGACTCCTGAATTTTTTATTCTTGATAAATTCCGCGAAGGTGGAAAACGAAAAGTCTCAACACTCTCTGGTGGCGAAACCTTCATGGTTTCACTTGCGATGGCCTTGGGTCTCGCCGAAATGACCCGCGGTCAGGCAGAAATCGATTCTCTTTTTATTGACGAGGGTTTCGGAACGCTTGATCAGGAATCACTTGAAGACGTGCTCGATATGCTTCAGCAGATTCAAACTCGCGGACTCATGGTCGGGATTATCTCGCACATTAAGTCTCTCACCAACGCACTTCCAGTAAATCTTGTTTTAAGTAAACGCGCGGATGGCACAAGCTCGATGAGTCTTCAGCTAAACTAACCAATTCTGAATTAATCTCACTACTCCTTCTCAATATCATCTGCTTCCAAAAACTAGTGTTTTATAAATGCCCGGTCTCATGGGTTAAGAGTGCTGCATTTTTCAATGCAGACAAATCATATTCACTTAATCATTGAAGCGGACCACAACGATACCTTAACGAAAGGAATGAGGTCGCTGACTGTGACGTTTGCAAAAGGTCTTAAAAAAGGGAAAGTACAGTTGGAGCGCTATCACTTGCATGTTCTTAGGAGCTTGAAAGAAACGAAAAATGCGATTCAGTATGTACTTTTTAATCAGCAAAAGCACGATCAGACTAAAATCTCGGTGATTGATGAATTTACGTCCCTCTTGCAACTCGAATGTGGATTGGACCTCATACGAAATTTTTGTAAAAAGAGCTTTATAACTTTGAAGATTAATCGATGTGAAAAATGGACATTAGGCGTAGGAAAAAGCTATCTCGCCACCCAGGGGCTTAAGCTTCTCTTATAACTCCACAAACATTTGAGTCCAGTAAAGTCTGCCTTCCTGATTTTTGGCCACACCGACGCCTGTGTGAGTGTAGCGTGGATTTTCAATCGCCAAGCGGTGCTCGGGAGAATTAAGCCAAGCCTCAAGCACAGCTTCGGGTGTTCTTTGTCCCATCGCCACGATTTCGCCACAAAGATTTGCGCGCATATCATTTCGAAGTCTCGAGCAACGGTTACGCCAGCCTCCGTGACCGAAGCGGCCGTAGCCCTGGGACATAAATCGACTGTGGCCATAAGCAACTTCAGCTATGGTTGGTGAATAGATAAAAGGTCGAAGACCAATTTTAACTCGGTAGTTGTTAACTATATCAAAATAATTTTCAGTTGATACTGAAGGCTTAACAGGACGAATGGTCGTGATTGATTCAGATTCTGAAGAGTCTTTGCCACAAGACACAAGTCCACAAAGGAGCAGCAAAATTGTTAATATTTTCATACTGATATTGTGACAAAGCTAACTAGTATACTTCAAGAAAAATTTGGGTCCAAAAACTTACACCACTGTCATTTTTTATGACCGAAACACCAGTATGCGTATAGCGAGAGTTCTCAATCTTACTTCTGTGACCAGATGAGCCCATCCATGAAGCAAATACGGCATCAGGAGTCTTTTGTCCCTTCGCTACTATTTCACCACATAGATTTGCAGGACCCAAGGAAGTCATGATCGATGAGCAGCGAGCACTTGAGCCCGTATGACCGAACGCCACTGAGCCATTCGCCATATTTTGACTGTGTTCAACAGCTTTGCGCTCTATCTCTTCAGAATAAATAAGAGAATCAAGACCAAGATCGAGGCGGTGATCATTAACGAGATCCATGTAATTTTGAACAACCGAGAGGTCTTCTTTTGAAGCAGAATTCTGCTCATTTAAGAGAGGATTAAGATTCTCAATACTTGGATTTTTACAAGCGGTGACAACAAAAAGAAGCAGCAGAATTGTTTTCATTTTTTCATTCTACCTAGCTGGTCATACGTGTCAAAAAGGTAGCTTTTACCCAAACCCGACCGAAATAATATTCACAATCCTCATCATATCGTCCTACACTTTTCGAAACTGGCCCATAAAGGTCATACTAAGAGGAAATAGATGAAACAACTGCCACTTTTAATGTCTCTCCTTTTTGCAACGACTGTTTTCAGTGCGCCTCTCCATCTTGATTTAGAGATGAGCTCAGATGAGTACCGCGCTTTTCTTAAAAAGAGTTCAAGCAATAAATCAAAACAAGTTGATGACCCAGCAATTGAGAGTGCGATAAAACTTGGTGAGCGTTTAAGTAAGTGGATTGCAAAAGTAAACACTGGTCGTACGGCAGAGACAGCTATTCGCTTAACGTCGGCAACAACTCGCCGTGGAATTCCTATTGATAAGCCAAATAAATATTCTCCAGCGATTATAAAAACAGATACTGCAAAAATCCTAAGTGATCTTCCACATTCGATGAGAGACGTTTTGGTTTCTTCAGTTGAGCTACCTGGAACAATTCCGCTGGATGATGAAACGTTTATTACATTTGCTCGCAGAGTAGATCGTAACTACCAGAGTGCCGCTCGTTATAAATCAGTTGATGTTTATCGTTATTACTACGTAAGTGCCGCGAACAAAGATGTACGCGGTTATTACTACCTCATGACAAACAAGATCACTGAAACTGAGCTTCGTGATGTCACAATTATCCCGGCAACTCAGATAAGTGCGATCAAAGAAGCTTTAACACTTGTTTGTTTGAATGCAACTTCAAACTTAAACAAATGTAAGTCAGAAGTGACAGACGCTTTCACAAAAAACACAGTCGCCGCTCTTTACACAAAACATATCAAGGCATCGAAAAAAACATGGGACAACTTTTTTAAAATCCCTGTTAGTGCCCGTCGCTCAGATATTAACTGGTCAGGAAACACTGCCGTTGTTCCATTCAACACACCAGAAATTCCAAAATTTATCCCTTATCTAAAAAATAATATTGAGGATGAATTCCGTTGGGAAAACTGGGCGATGAAAATTAACTTTGGGACATATGCCAATGGTCCTTTATTAAAGTTTGAGCCAGGTGTTGTTCCTCACGTAAACGGTCTTGGTGGAAATGAAATCGTCATGGATTCAAACCAGCCGATTGAGGAATATGAGTCTCAGTGGACGATTCGCCACGAGTTTGGCCACGTGATCGGTCTACCGGATTGCTACCATGAGTTCTACGACGTCACGACAAATGAGTACGTTAATTACCAACTCGATATCACGGATCTTATGTGTTCACGCGCTGGTAATATGAATGAACGCATCTATCTTGAACTCAAAAACGCTTACGCACTCTAAGAGAAATGATAATGAAAAAACTTATACTTTTTAGCACTCTCCTGACCCTAACAAATGCCTTTGCTCATGATGATCATGACTGGCACCATGATTATGAAGCCTACCTAGGTGTTCAGGTTGAAGCACCCATGCTCCCAAAAAGTATCAAGTTCTTCAAAGCTCCAAAACGCGTTGATATGGAATACTTTAAAGAAGCGTTGATTAAGTTTGCAAGTATTGAGCGTAAATCGAATGCGAACCTTGATATCTCAAGAACCTTTCTTGCTGAAGAGTATAAAAAAATAGGTTTTGAAGTAAGTCTTCATCCTTTTAGTACTGGTACAAATTTTGTGGCAGAAAAAAAGGGAATAAAAAATCCAGAGAAAGTTCTCGTGATTTCCTCTCATATTGATTCAGTCGGAAACAAAGGCGCCAATGATAACGGTACCGGAACAATTGGTGCTTTAGTTGTTGCTCGTGAACTTGCTAAAAAAGATTACGATTTCACAGTCAGAGTTTTGGGTTTTGACCGCGAAGAAAATGGACTTAAAGGTTCAGATGCTTATGTGGCAGCGATCGTTGATAAAAAGGCCATCATTGGAAATATTAATTTTGAGATGATGGGTTTCCATTCAAAAAACGATGGTTCGTTTCACCTCATTGATTGTGACAAACCCTTTTTGTGGAATGTCGCTAAAGCTAGTTCAGAAGTCATTTCAAACGAGATGAAAAAATCAATTGAGACTCTGGGACTTGATCTCACCGTCGTTAAAACATGCACAGGTCGCTCTGATCACGCTTCGTTTTGGAGACATAATATTCCGGCCGTCGTGATTTCGGAAAACTTTTTTGGTGGAGACGCTGACCCTTGTTACCACGCTCGCTGTGACGTGGTGGATGAGCGCATGAACTACGATTACATGGCAAAAATTCTCGAAGCTGTCCTCGATACCACTGAAAAATTCTTAAAAAATCCGTAATGCCCACATTCCTCTCCTACGGGAGGAGACTATTTATCGGATATTTAGGTTATTTCAAACAGTTGAGCAGTTTTGCAAAAAGCTTATTCTCACTGACTTACTCTAGGTAAGACCCGGATTAAAGGATTGCTCTTGCGGGAGAGTGTTCCCTTTATAAAAAATGATATTCATTATTTTGTTTCAGAAAAAACCGGATCTGAGGCAACTTAGAAAGTTTATACCGATCTTTACCGACCTAGGTCTCGTGCGGACACGAGACCTAGCCCTTGTAAGAATTTTGTGATGTAATTAAAATTCAGCGTTTTTTGGTGTGCGCGGGAATGGGATAACGTCACGGATGTTACTCATTCCTGATATGTACATAACAGCTCTCTCAAATCCCAAACCAAATCCAGAATGAGGAACTGAGCCGTACTTACGAAGATCGAGGTACCACCAGTAATTTTTCGTATCCATTTTCATCTGTTCCATACGAGCAACGAGCTTGTCGTAATTGTCCTCACGTTGAGATCCACCGATTAACTCACCTACGCCAGGAACCAAAACATCCATCGCGCGAACCGTTTTACCGTCTTCATTAAGCTTCATATAAAACGCTTTAATGTCTTTAGGATAATCAGTCACGATCGTAGGACGCTTGAAATATTGTTCAGCTAAAAATCTTTCGTGCTCAGTCTGAAGATCAATTCCCCATTCAACCGGGTAATCAAACTTATGGGTTTTGGAAACTTCCTGAAGAATTTTAATCGCATTTGTATAAGTCACGACTTCAAAGGGTGAAGTCATCACGTGCTCAAGAGTTTTCAAATTGTCCGGAGCGTATCGGCTGGCGAGAAATTCTAATTCATCACCGCATTTATCTATCGATGTTTTAATAAGGTGTTTCACATAATTGGTAGCGAGGGTGGCGTTGTCTTCCAAAGTATTAAAAGCGGCTTCAGGTTCAACCATCCAGAACTCAGAAAGATGGCGAGCGGTATTTGAATTCTCTGAACGAAATGTTGGTCCAAAAGTATAAACGCGACCAAGTCCACCAATAGCAAATGTTTCCGCTTCAAGCTGTCCAGAAACAGAAAGGAAAGTTTCGCGACCAAAATAATCCTGCTTGAAATCAATTGCACCTTTATCTGTGCGTGGAAGCTTATCCATATTAAGAGTTGAAAGGCGGAACATTTCTCCGGCACCTTCAGCATCTGAAGCTGTGATGATCGGAGTATGAAGGTAAGCAAAGCTCTCATTGGTAAAAAACTCATGAGTCGCCTGAGCGAGCACATGGCGGAGACGAAAAACGGCAGAAAAAGTATTTGTGCGAGAGCGAAGGTGAGCAATTTCTCTTAAATACTCAAGAGAGGTTTCTTTTTTCTGAAGAGGATAGTCTTCACCGTTTAGACAGAAAATATGAACGCGCTTACCCTGCATCTCTACTGGCTGCTTGCCTTGAGAAGCGACGATTAATCCCTCAACTTCAACTGATGAGCCGATCGTGAGCTTAATGACTTCCTCATAATTCTCAATGCCCATATCAACGATGATCTGAAGATCTTTCTGGGTGGTACCGTCGTTAACAACCATGAATGAAAATTTCTTCGACTGACGAAGAGATTTAATCCAACCTTTGACGATAACAGTCTGATCAACAGGTTTTGTTTCGTAGACTTTTTTTATGAGAAGGTATTGTGCTGACATGATGAACTCCTATCCTAAAACTTTCTTTTTAATTTCTAAGGCAACTTCCGTTTTTAAGCGTGGCCCGAATTGAGAAACGACCTGACTTGCGGCCATTGAAGCAAGACGTCCCGCTGATTTAAAATCATGCCCGTTAGTAATGGCGTATAAAAATGCACCTGCGTACATATCTCCGGCACCATTGCTGTCAATTGCTTTCACGGCGAACGGTTCTATATCGATAAAAGCTTTTCCGTCAAAGAGGACTGCGCCTTTTTCACCTAAAGTTATCACAAATGTTTTGGCGATTCTTTTTAGCGCTTCCTTCGCTGTCGAAAGTGATCCTGAGTCAGTATAGGCACAAGCTTCATATTCGTTGCAGAAAAGAAGGTCAACTCCCTCACCGATCATTTCCTGAAGGCCTTCTTTAAAAAACTTCACCATGTTAACATCTGAAAAAGTTAGAGCTGTTTTAACTCCTGCTGCTTCAGCTATTCGGCGTGCATGCACGGCCGCTTCACGACCAGTATGAGACGCGACAAGATAGCCCTCCATGTACATATATTTTGAAGAACGAATGGCTTCAGGATCAACCTGCGATTTTCCAATCGAAGAGGTAATTCCCAAGAATGTGTTCATCGTGCGTTCTGCATCTGGAGTAATGAGAACTAAACATTTACCTGTAATTCCCTCCTCACGATCTTGGTGCTGAAGATTTGAATCCACACCATTATCTTGGAGGTCCTGAAAATAAAAATTACCGATGGGATCTTTAGCGACCTTGCAAGAGTAAAAAGTCGTGGCGCCAAACTGGGCAGTCGCAATCGCCGTATTTGCGGCTGATCCCCCACACTGCTGCTTCTTGGGAGCAGTACCCAAGGCATCTAAAAGAGTATTTTGTCTTTCTTCATCCACTAAGGTCATCAGACCTTTGTCGATGGAATGCTTTTTAAAAAACTCGTCGTGAACTTCATATTCCATATCCACGAGGGCGTTCCCAATGGCGTAGACATCGTATTGTTTTGTCATGAATGGTCTCCAGATTAGACGACTACCTTAATCTTTTTAGATTGAAAAATACACATCATATCGAGTTGATTTGCCGATATATTCCACGTCGGGTTTTTGGGACAAGTAAGCAGATTGTTTAGGTCTTTTCACGACCAGTCGCTTAGGTTTGTTTCCTAAGGCCCTTTCAAATACCGATTCTGCGTCCGCGTCAGCGCCAACTAGACTTCGAAATATACGCATCTCTTTTTTCGGGGACGTCTTTTCATTGGCGTCTTCAAACATAGGATCAAAGAACACCACATCTACGGGGAGCTTTTCAGCGAGGCAAGCCTGCGCATCACTGCCCTTAAAATGAAAATGCTGGACTCGTGGGTGTCTAGCGTTTTTTAAAGCGGATTCGATCAGAAACCGGATGACTGGGTGGCGCTCACTTGCCCAAACTTCACAACCAAAACTTAATAGGAGAAGGCTATCCCCAAGCATTCCAGCAGTGAGGTCGAGAACTTTCGGGCGGTAAGCGCCTTTGACCCCTACTGCACGGGCGAGAAGCTCTTTTTGCAAGGAACTTTTTTTGAAATACTCTTCATGTCTAACAAGTTCCCGATCAATTTCAATGCCAATAGGTTTTTCTTTAGGAATATCGGAATGGAGCCAAAACTGACCGTTTATCCACTCAAAAACAAGGCTCTGCCCTTGCTCTCCTGAAAACTTATTTAGCGCTTGAAATTCAGGTCCTTCCGACTGAAGCCAGGTTCCCTCTTTGAGCAGTTTGATCATTCAAAAAGTATAAGATACCAACCTCTTTTTACCACACTTATTTCTTAACAAATCTTTACGGTAGGCTTAACATGATCAAAACAAGGCCGTTAATCTGCTAAGGAAACACCTATGAAGAGCACACACACACCACTCAACTATCATCCTGAAAAACTTAAACGCGAACTAAAACCTTTTTATATCGGTGCTGACGATAAAGACATCCATGAGATGCTGAAAGTGATTGGCGAGAAATCGCTTGAAGATCTTTATTCGCACATCTCTGATGATGTAAAAATGAAGACCATTCCGATGCCAAAACATCTCGCATATGAAGAACTGATTGCGCAGGTTAATGAAGTCGCAAAAAAAAATAAAATAAAAATTTCTTTTTTAGGTGATGGCTTGCCTCAATATAAAGTGACAGATGTGGTGGGGCCCATTTGCAACATTCGTCGCTTAACAACTGCCTATACACCCTACCAACCTGAGCGCTCACAGGGAACTCTTCAGACACTTTGGATTTATCAATCTTTAATTTCACAGCTCACTGGTTTTGAGGGTATCAACGCCTCTTTATATGACCGATCAACTTGTTTGTACGAAGCTATGAGCTGCGCACTCCGATTGGTGAAGGATTCAACCACTATTATTGTGGCAAATACCCTCTACCCGGGCGACCTTGAAGTGATTGAAACTCAGGCGCGTGAAACTGAAATGAAAATCCTTCGTGCACCAGTAAACCCTCAGACGGGTAAACTTGATATTGAGTCGTTAAAACGTCTTTTGAATACAACTCCACAAATCGCTGCTGTCGCCTTTCCTCAGATAAATAACTTAGGAAATCTTGAGGCTGTAGATGAGATTGTTGATTTATGTTCAACCAATAATATTAAATCAATTGCCGTGGTTGATCCGATGCTTTTGGGTCATGGTGGTCTTAAGGCGCCAGTAAAATTCGGAACACGCGCACAGGGTTCCGATATGGTTGTGGCCGAAGGGCAACACCTTGCCATTGGCCCAAACTTTGGTGGTCCGGGTCTTGGTATTTTTGGCATTCGCTATAATGAGCAGGATAAACTTTCGATCCGTTCAACTGCAGGTCGCTACGTTGGTAAAACCCAGGATCTTAAGGGACGTGATTGCAAGGCCCTTATTCTTTCAACTCGTGAGCAGCATATTCGCCGTGATAAAGCGACTTCAAATATTTGTTCAAACCAGTCCTTTATCGCAACTGCTGCCGGAGCTTCAATGCTTGCACGTGGTGATGAAGGTTTTGAAGCAACGTTAAAACTTGCCCGAAGCCTCGCCGAAAAGGCAGCAGAAGGTTTGACTCAGTTTGAAGGCGTGGAATTAAAATTTAAAGGCTCTGCCTTCTTCAATGAATTTACCTTAAAATTAGAAATAAACACAAAAGAGTTCATCCATAAAGCAAGTGCTGCCGGCTTTCAAGTAGGAGTCGATGTTTCTAAACGTCACGCGGAAATTGCGGGTGACAATCTTCTTCTCATGAGCTTCACTGACATTCATTCTGAAGAACAAGTTGATCAACTGATTGCCTTCTTTGGAACAATGTTTAAAAAAACAAAAAATGGAACGGTCGCTCCAAAAATTCAATCAGTCATGATGAGAACAGATGCACCGGAGATTCCACGCTTAACTTCAAAAGATATTATTTCGTATTACGAAAGATTGGGTAATCAGAATCTTTCACCAGACGACGGTATTTATCCACTGGGCTCTTGTACGATGAAATACAATCCCTATATCAATGACTACGCAGCTTCTTTACCTGGGTTTACAAATGTTCACCCTGAAGCACCAAACGAAGATATACAAGGCTCGCTTGAGATTCTTTATGAGATTCAAGAGCAGTTTAAGGCGATCACAGGTCTACCGGGTGTAACCACTCAACCTGTTGCCGGAGCACAGGGCGAATTGGTGGGAATCAAAATGTTTCAGGGTTATCACCGTGACCGTGGTGAAGGCGACACTCGAAATGTAGTGATCATTCCTCGCTCGGCTCACGGGACAAACCCTGCGACTGCAACAATGGCGGGTTACCAGTCTAAAGTCGTTGATGGGAAAATCTTCGGGATTTATACCATTGAGGCCCAACCGAATGGCGAAATGAACTTATCGCAGATTAAAGATTTTTTAAAAACGGATGGTCATCGAGTCGCTGGTGTCATGGTCACAAATCCAAACACGGCGGGAATTTTTGAAACTCAGTTTAAAGAAATGAGTGAGCTCATCCACGCTGCTGGCGGACTTGTTTATATGGATGGTGCTAACATGAACGCTGTAGCGGGAATTGTTAACCTGGATAAACTTGGAGTAGACGCTGTTCACAACAACCTTCACAAAACATGGACTGTTCCTCACGGGGGCGGCGGTCCGGGAGATGCCATTGTGGCAGTTTCTCATCGCTTACTTGATTTTATGCCTGGAGTTCAGATCGTTAAAAAAGACGGCGTCTACGACACTGTTCGTCCGGTGAAATCGGTCGGATCATTCCACCGTCACTACGGAAATTTCGCTCACAAGATCCGTGCTTACACTTATATTAAAGCACTCGGAGCTGATGGTGTTCGTAAAATGAGCCAGGTCGCTGTGCTTTCAGCGCGCTACCTTCACAATAAACTTTCTGCGAGTTACCCAACTCTTCCCCTGAATGCAGACAGTTCTCCTCGCATGCATGAATTTATTCTGACTCTCTCTCCAGAGACATTCAAAAAGATTGAAGCTTCGGGAACTCCAAAAACAAACTCAATCGCCCGCGTTGGAAAACTGTTTTTGGATTTTGGTTTTCATGCTCCAACGGTAGCTTTTCCTGAACAGTATGGTCTTATGATTGAGCCAACTGAAACGTATTCAAAAGAAGAACTCGATCAATTTGTTGGTGTCGTAGAAACGATCTTAAAACTTGTCAATTCGAATCCAGAAGTTCTTAAAACTGTTCCGCATTTTACTCCAATTGACCGTGTGGATGAAGTGCAGGCGAACAAAAGCCCAGTTTTAACTGAAAAGATCACTGCCCACCTTCCGGACATCATTCCTGACCGTGTTGACGCTCATAAGCTTCGAAACTCAACTCCGGGTGACTTGTGCGAACAGATCATTAAGACTCACCAAAATACGATCTAATTTTTGATTGATCCCCCTTTCGAGGGGGATCTTTTTAATGAAGTGGTCTGTCCGAAGGACTAACGGTTTTTGGTTCCCACGTTTCGTGGGAATATCGTGGAAGTGTGAGCATGAAGGTTGTATGAGGACAATCACTTAAGTACTCAAGTGTTCCCCCATGCTTTTCTGCAATTCCACGCGCTAGAGCGAGACCCAATCCTGTTCCCTTACCAATAACTTTTGTCGTAAAAAAGGGATCCATGATCCTGGAAGCAATTTCCGGTGCAATGCCATGACCTGAATCCTTAAAATAAATTTGTACTTTATCATTGTGATAGTGAGCACTAACTTCAATCCATTTATCAGGAAGATATTCAATAGCATCAAAAGAGTTATTGAGAAGATTAAGAATGATTTGTTCAACCTGAATTTTATTTCCATAGACAGAATATTTCTCAAGACCATAAAAACGCAAACTCACACCATGATTTTTCATTCTTTGCCCTGTGAATGATAAAACATCATCAAAAAGATCTTTCAAACTTATTTCAGTCGATGGGACTTTATCATCTTGATGAACAAATTCTCTGACTCCTTGAATAGTGCGATTAATTCGCTCAGAAGTATAAAGAATTTGCTGAAGACCATCAGCGAGATCTTTTTGTTTGTCAGGCAGTCGATAAATTCTTAAAAGCTGAGTCGTTCGCGCTTGAATGACTGCGAGTGGATTATTAATCTCATGCGCGATTCCTGCAGACATCATCCCTAGTTCAGAATATTTTGACTGCCCGAGAAGCTTATCGTTTCTATCTTTCGCCAATTCCTCAATCGATAAATCTAATTGATTTTTTAAAAGTTCCATAAAGGCGGCCAAGCTTGATCCTGCTAATCCTGCGAGGGAAATAAGCAAAATGAAAGGCGGATACAACGCCAGATCAACATTCAAACGAAGAAAAGGAAAAGAGAAGCGCTCAATAAAAAGAAGTCCCATAAAAAAATAAGTTGCCCAGTGAAGAGGAGTGCAAAGATCTTTTGATGTTTTTTTAAAAGCTTCAAATGTTACCATGAGACCTATCACACTCACTGTCAGAGAAAAGGGAAGAGTAAAGTATTGAAATGGATATCCATAACCACCAAGTGCTACGGATATAAAAGCGGCCAAAGCGAGCACGATAACTTGCCATCGGTGCATGACCTTTGACTGTGACATGTCATCCAAAACAGTGCGGAATGTTTTCAAGGGCCAGATCCACCCAATCATCGACAGAGAGATCATTTGTGGATTGCCATCGCGAAAGATGTAATAAGTGAGGACGTTAACTGAAAGAGACACCCAAAATTCTGACAAATGAGTGAACTCTACTTGCTTATGTCTCTTTGATGACAGGTACGACAGAAGCCCCATGAAGAGAGTGATGAGCAATGATACTAAGAAAATAAATTCGTTCGAAGTCTTCATCTTAATATTGTAGGCATTAAATTTCTTACAGTGAGATGAATTAATTCTTAAGAGCGACAGACGTATTTAATATACATTTCTTACATTAACTGATATCAAGATTTTACGCCTTTAGCCGAACTTTTTCAGGACACTATCCATGAGCTTTAAGCCACGTTGTACCTTCGCCATTATTTCCCACCCGGATGCGGGTAAAACAACGATGACTGAAAAATTGTTGTGGTTTGGGGGCGTTGTGCGTGAAGCGGGAATGGTGAAATCAAAGTCCGGTGATTATGCAAAGTCCGACTGGATGGAACTGGAAAAGCAGCGTGGGATTTCGATTACTTCATCTGTGATGAGTTTTGAATATAATGACCGAGCTCTTCACCTACTCGATACTCCTGGACACAAAGACTTCTCAGAAGATACGTATCGGACTTTAACGGCCGTTGAGTCTGTGCTGATGATGATCGACTCTGCCAAAGGGGTGGAAGCACAAACGATCAAGCTCATGGATGTCTGCCGTATGCGAGATACTCCGATCGTGACGTTCATGAATAAATTTGACCGTGAAGCGATGGATCCCTTTGCCCTTCTTGATAACATTGAATCGATTTTAAAAATTCAATGTATCCCGATGACATGGCCGGTAGGAAATGGGGTCGACTTCAAAGGTGTTTACGATTTCAAAACAAAAAAAATCCTGAGCTTCAAAGATTCCAAGGATCCTTTCGCACCTTCATACGTCGATGCATCTGATCTAGACTCTCCATCACTGACAGAGGCGATTGGGCCAGCATTGGTCGAGAAACTAAAAGAAGAACTAGAGATGGTGGCAACTCTCATTCCTGAATTTTCGATGGATGAATACCAAGCAGGGATTCAGACTCCTGTTTTTTTCGGTTCTGCTTTAAAAAACTTTGGTGTGAAAGAAACGCTTGATCTCATCACAAAAATTGCTCCTGAACCTCGTTCGCGTGAAGCTGTTCTTGCTCCATACGATTCAGGTGCCAAACGCATAACGATAGAACCTACTGATGCTGAATTCACCGGCTTCATCTTCAAGATTCAGGCGAACATGGATCCCAAACACCGCGACCGAATTTCATTCTTGCGTGTGTGCTCAGGCCGCTTTGACCGAAACGATAAAATTTATCACGTGCGCTCAGGTAAAGAGATTCGTATAGCGACTCCGCTTATTTTCCAGGCTCGTGATCGTGACATCGCTGAAGAAGCTCTCGCGGGCGACATCATCGGTCTCTACGACACGGGAAAATACCAAATCGGTGACACGTTCTCGATGGGTAAAAAAATGATCCGCTACACAGGTATCCCAAGCTTCTCGCCTGAACTCTTTATGCGAGTCACAGCGAAAGATCCGATGAAGGCCAAACACCTAGAGAAAGGCTTATCACAGCTATCGGAAGAAGGAGCGACTCAGCTTTTCATTCGTCGCCATACAAATGAAAAAATGCTCGGCGCAGTTGGTGCTCTACAATTTGAAGTTGTGAAGTACCGTCTCGAAGACGAATACTCAGTTGAAGCTTCTTATGAACCTGTCGCCTGGGCCGGAGTGCGCTGGTTGAAATTCTCTGACAAAAAAATGGAAGAAAAATTTGCTCAAGACTACTCATCGGTCATCATGGAAGACAAAGAAAAGCGTCTCTGCTTTGCTGTCCGAACTGAATGGGACTTGAGACTTGCTATGGAAAAAAATCCAGACGTTCAATTCTTCAAAAACTCAGATTACATCGAATAATTTCATTCTCTTGACGCACTTCTCCTCCACCGGTAGAGTTCAGATTTTCGCTTTTGAAATGGCCTCTGTGATCGCCTTAAATCCCGCAGTCTTACTAGCATCCACACGGTACGCGAGGTAGAGCTCATCGGTGAACCAGTTATCTGCGAAGGGCCTTAGTCCCTTGAAGCGTTTAGCAACCCTTTCCGGGAGAATGCCGACGCCGCAGCCACTAGCGACAAGACCTCCAATCACTTCTAAATTTCCACTCGTGATGAACTTTTTAAAATCGAGATTTTTTCTGAGCAGGGTTTGCGCCTGAGTAAGTCCGGCATCATAAATCAAAACGTCCGTTCGAGCCTTAGGCATGCTCCAAAAGCCAACCCGGTCTGAGCACAATTTTTTAAGTACGAGATCGTTATGCTTAACCGGATTGATCACTAGTCCAATATCCACCTTTCGAGAAATAATCATCTCAGTGATCTCGCGAGAGAGTCCGTGGGATAGATTAATTTCGAGATCGGGATGAACCATTAAGTTTTTCATGAAAAAATTTAAGGAATAAAGAGCAACCGAAGGATGGCAACCGAGAGTGAATTTTCCAGAAGGAACATGATCGAGATCATTAATGCTTTTGGTGATTCGTTCCCAATCTTCAAAAAGAATTTTGGATTTTGCAAGGAACTCAACTCCTGCGCGAGTTAAAGTGAGTCCACCAGTACTTCGAATAAATAATGGTTTTCCGACAGATTCTTCGAGGCGCTTGAGCGCTTGGGATAAAGTGGGCTGCACAACTCCCAGGCGTTCAGAAGCGCGCGAAAGGTTTAAGGTTTCAGAAACAACATGAAAATAATGAATGTCGTAGGGGCTTGGTATCATAATTATTAATAATATACATAAAATATTATTATTTTAAATAATAGTTGAGCTCGAGTATCTTTTGGTTACCAAAACAAAGGGTCATTTATGAAAACGCTACTGCTTGCTACACTTCTCTTTTCTTCCTCGACTTTTGCTCAAACGGTTCTTTCAACAAAGAAATTTAACCTTTCAGTAAACATCGATCAGTCCAATATGAAACTCTCCCGCGCTGGTTACGGCTCGGAAGTTTTGAAAGTTTTTATTCCCTCGCTTGCTGACATCACTTTTCTGGATCACAGAAATGAAAATTCAGGCGCACCTTGTATGTCGACATATGAAACTGCCATCCCTGAAGATGTGATTCAAGGTCGACCTGGAAATGAGACCGTTAATTTTAATGTTATTTTAACGAAGCATACTTTTCTTAATGGAACAGTTTGCAAGGTTTCAATGGTTGAAACAATCACGGCCAAGATCAGAGGGTTTAACTTTTCTCACTCTCAAAGTACTAATATGCCAGACCGTCATCAGGATGATTGCAGGTAAAAAAAAAGCCCGGTTTCAACCGGGCTTTTTTTTTGCTAATTAAGATTTTGAAGGTTTGAACCAGCAAAGTGGACGAAGACCAGTTTTGAATCCAAGAGATCCGTGACAAGTCCCTGTCACTTCATCTTTCTGAGAAACGTCTTCATCATTTAATGTCTTCTCGCATAATGCACCCTGGAAATAAGTATCTAGACGACACTGATGAGCTGGATGAGCGTGATCTGTTTTAGAAACGACTTTTGCATCAGGTGTTTCAAATTTTGCTTCTGGCTGAGAACGAAGAGCTGCGAAGAGACCAGCAACTGAAGCGCCGGCCATTCCGTTACGTACGCAGATCGCTTGGTCGTCTTTATTCGGCCATGCTTTGCTACAAGCAGAAACGAGAGTCGCAGGAGCTTTTAACTTTCTGGCAACAAAAGCGTTATTATCGTTTAGAAAAGTGTGGCGAAGACATTTTAGAGTAGCGAAGTAATCAGATTGACCTTCATTAGATGCCCAACGGTTTAGACCGAGAAGACCTCCCACCTTAGGAGCGCCACCCATGTGGTGACCAATTTCGTGGCAAAGAACTAAAGCAAAACCATCCGCAGTGATAGCTGGGTGACGAGCGAGACCTCCGTACATATTAACATTCCAAGCACCAACACGACTTGCGTTTGCATTAACTGTTGCGTCAGTCCATTTGCGAGCGATTTTAAGATTTCCACCCATTCTTGAGGCCATCGGAGCGTAGATACCTTCGATTTTATCAATAACAGCATTGAATTCAGCTTCAGTAATACCGCCAAGAGCTTTTGACCCAACTGGAATGCTTAGGTTGTTGTCTGGAAGAAATCCAGATTTACCATCTTCAGAACAAGCTAGTACTGAACCAGTAAGTGAAAGGGCTAAAAGTGTCGTTGCTAAGAATTTCATTATGACTCCATGAGATTTTTTATGTTTCTCTTCAGAGTATTAGTTTAGAAATGACTAACTTAATCCGTCAGTAATTACTTTTATTTGTAAGAAGATGAAAGATTGACCAAAAAAAGGCCAGGTTTACACCTGGCCTCTATAAGACGAGAAAAGTTTATTTTACAAGAGGCTTAAACCAACAAGATGGACGTAAACCGATCGAGTGACCAAGTGTGCCGTGGCAAGTTCCTGTTACTTCTGTCGACGCAGTTACGTCTTCATTCATTGAAACTTCACAAAGAGCGCCTTGGAAATAAGTATCTAGGCGACACTGTGTCGCAGGGTGATTATCATCCGTTTTTGTCACAACTTTAGCGTCTGGAGTGTCAAACTTAGGCTCAACTGTTGAGTTACGAAGCATCATGAAAAGTCTGGCAACAGAGTTACCCGCCATACCACCTCGAACACATGTAAAGAAATCAGCGTTCCAAAGATGCTGTTCAGAACAAGCTTTCGTGAGAGCAGCTGGAACTGTCATGCCCCGAACGATTTCTTCGTTGTTATCATTGTTCCAAACTTTACGAAGACATTTTAGAGTGGCGAAGTAATCTGACTGACCTTCGTTTGATGCCCATGGTGAAGCCCATGCAGAAATTTTTCTTGGAGCTCCACCAATGTGGTGACCAAGCTCGTGACAAACAACGAGAGCAAAACCATCTTCAGTGATTGTCTCGTGACGAGCTAATCCGCCGAACATAGAAACTTTCCATGTTTTGCCAGACTGCTGAGCGTATGCGTTTACAGTGGCATCTTCCCACTTTTTCTCAACCACTAGATCACCACCATATTGTTTTACGATTGGAGAATAAAGTGTTTCAACTTTATCAATGACAGCAAAGAACTGTTCTTCTGTGATTCCGCCAAGTCTTTTAGCGTTCACTGAAATTTTCAAGTTGTTCTCTGGAAGAAATCCTTCCTTACCGTCTGGTGTACAGGCGATGGCGGGAACGGCTGCGATAAGACAGGCCAATAGCAATCCTTGCTTTAAACTTTTCATTTTCTAATCTCCTTAAAAATAAAAGCGCTTCTTAACCTAATTCTGACATATTCAGGATTGACGTCCATAAAGATCAGATGAAGTAAGTTTATGTTGGTTGGAGCTTAATGATCGGGATTCTGTGCAGTAAAAAAATGTCAGGCTCTAAGATAAGGGCCTGACAGAAAGTAAGATTTAAAAATTAAAGAGAAGGCTTAAACCAACAACGCGGACGTAGACCAATTGTCTGGCCAGTTGAACCGTGGCACGTGCCAGAAACTTCCTCTGTCTGACCAATTTCTTCGTTGAAAGATTTCTCACACATTGCACCCTGAAAATAAGTATCCAGGCGACATTGAGTAGCCGGGTGACTATCACTTGTAGCAGTCACTTGCTTCATATCAGGTGTATCAAATTTTGGAACTTTTGAATTCCAACCAAGAGAGGCGAAAAGTTTTGCAACAGATTCACCGGCCATGGCACCACGAACGCAAAGATCCTGGTCAGCTTTATCTGCCCACTGAGTCTTACAAGAATTAGTTAAGAAAGCAGGAATTGTCATATTACGAACGGCTTCAGCGTTATCTTCTGATTGCCACACACGGCGAAGACATTTAACAGTCGCAAAGTAATCCGACTGACCTTCATTTGAGGCCCAATCATCGCCTGCGTATCTTGGAGCTCCACCGATGTGGTGGCCAAGCTCATGACAAACAACAAGAGCGAAACCATCAGCTGTAATTGTTTTGTGACGAGCTAAACCGCCAAACATAGAAACTTTCCAGACGTCGCCCACTTGCTCAGCGTACGCATTCACTGTTCCATCTGTCCATTTACGAACAACTTCTAGTTTTCCACCGTACTCAGATACGATTGGTGAATAGATCGCTTCAACCTGATCAATGACCGCTGTGAACTGAGCTTCAGTGATGCCAGTTCTCAAGCTTTTTGACACAGGAATATTGAAGTTATTTTTTGGAAGAAAGCCTTCCTCGCCATTTTTTGTACAAGCTAGTACAGGTTGTGATGCGATGAGGGTTGCGAGTAGCAATCCTTGCGATAATTTGTTCATAAATCCTCCATGATTTACTTTTTTCTTACAACTATCGTGACAGATTTAGGATTTGGGGCCAGTGAACTTGCATTAATGTAAGAAGATGTTGGTTGGAGTATTAAGATCAGATTAAAGAAATTTCAGCAGTGTATACCACAATCCTAGAGAAAGAAATGAGAGAGGCACGCCAACACCTACCATCATTCCGGCCAGTCTTGGTCGTAAATTATGAGAGGCAGCAAGAATACTTGAGGTAATCATTGGCGCCATCGCCGCTTCCATCACTGCAACTTGAAAAATATTTTTCTCGACTCCCATAAGTTTATAAATAAGAAAAATAACCATCGGGGCAGCAATCAATTTATAAGATAACCCTAAAGCGAGGAACCTAAACTCCTGGCGTATTTCATTCCAGTGAAGCTGAAGCCCGACTGAAATAAGTGCTAGTGGGGTTAATAAATTCGCAAGCCTTTCGAGTACTTCGCGTGTGACACCTTCAGCGCGCCAGCCTAAAGAACCTCCGAGAAGACCAACTAAAAAAGCGATAAAAGGAGGGAACAAAAGGATTTTTTTAAAAAGAATGCGCTTTCGCATTTTGCCTGCGGAGTAATTAAGCGCTATCCAAATCCCAAAACTAGAAACGATTAAAAAGCTTCCTGCCTGATCAAGAAAGATAGCATGTTTGAGAGCTTCAGAACCAAAAAGCGCCTCAATAACCGGAAATCCTACGAAGGCTGAATTACAAAAACCTGCTGTTAATATGAGACATCCAATCAGATCCCTGTCCCATCCCCATTTCTTGCCGAGAAACCTAAAAAGAAAAAACGCCATTCCAAAAATAATCCACGCGACAAGCCCCAAGGACAATAAAGATAAATTCCACTGAAGATCAGGCAGGGAAAGAAGACAAACCGCTGGGAGTGGCACATATAAAATAAGAGTGCCTAAAGTTGAATGAGTATTAGCGGGAATCGTCTTTACAAATTTAAGACCCACGCCAATCAAAAGACAAACGATAAGTGTGAGGAGACTTACCACTCTTTAATTTCTTTTATCCATTTATTTTTTTCGGCTTGTGGTAAAAATGAAGCTGAAAAAGAATTCGAAGCTAATGTTTTAATCTCATCCACTGAAAGATCCAAAGCGCGACTTGCCTCTATGAAATTCTGGTTCATATAACCACCAAAATAGGCAGGATCATCAGAATTAATCGTGACCATCACTCCCTTTTGGAGGAGTTTTTTTAAGTTATGATCTTCCATTTTTTTGAACACACAAAGCTTGATATTTGAAAGCGGACATACAGTTAGAGGCATCTTTTCATCAATTATTCTTGTCATCAGTTTTTCATCTTCAATCGAGCGCACACCATGATCAATTCTTTTAACTTTCAAAAGATCTAAGGCTTCCCAAATGTAAGAGGGCGGACCTTCTTCACCAGCATGAGCGACTGTTAAAAAACCTGCCTCTCTTGCTGCTGCAAAAACTCGTTCAAACTTTGCAGGCGGATGCCCTACTTCGCCTGAATCAAGCCCCACTCCCAGGATTTTATCTTTGAAAGGAAGTGCTTCTTTTAAGGTTTTAAACGCATCCTCTTCCGATAAGTGGCGAAGAAAACACATGATGATATGAGATGAAAGGCCGAACTCTTTTTTAGCATCTGCAAGTGCCCGGTGAATCCCATTTAACGCTGTCTCAAAAGAAATTCCGCGTTCAGTATGAGTTTGAGGATCGAAGAAGATTTCGGTATGGACAACGTTATCTTTCCGGCATTTCAAGAGGTACGCCATGGTCATGTCATAGAAATCCTCTTCATGAACAAGCACTTTGGCGCCCTCATAATAAATATCTAAAAATGACTGCAGATTATGAAAGTCATAGGCCTTTCTGACTTCATCAATATTTTTAAAGCGAAGAGGAATTTTATTTCGCTGGGCGAGCTTAAACATAAGTTCCGGCTCTAGAGTTCCCTCAATGTGCAAATGGAGTTCGGCCTTAGGGATTTTTTCAATTAATTGGATTTGTTTCATTCACAACATGATAGTCATAGGAGAGAATATTGGCAATTAAGGATGAAAGTTTGCTGTAAAGCGCAAAGGCTAGTATGAGACATAAAATTGTTTTTTATTTAAATGGAAAGCGACATGAGGTTGGCGCTGATAAGGCGTCGATGATGCTCGGGGATTACCTTCGGTACGATCAAAGTCTTACCGGCACAAAAATTGTCTGCGCTGAAGGTGATTGTGGCGCGTGTTCTGTTCTTCGCTACTTTCCTCACGTTAAAGGTGTCGATTCAGATAACTATATTCCGGTTAATTCTTGCATTAGCTTAGTCGCTCAACTTGATGGATCAAGCATCGTCACGGTTGATGCCTTGAAAAATAACGAAGACCTTCATGAAGCGCAAAAAGCCATGGTGAACTGCCATGGTAGTCAGTGCGGCTTTTGTACACCGGGTTTTGTGATTTCATTAACTGGTCTTGTGGAAGAAAAACTTTCAAAAAAAGATCTCTCAATTGGCGTAGAAGAAGCAAAAAACTGCATGACCGGAAACCTCTGCCGTTGTACGGGTTACCAGCCGATCATAAATGCTGCACTTTCTATAGATCTCAAAGCTTGTGAATCTATAAAAGAAAGATTTTATTCAGACAAACAGGATGAAGATCTCAAAGCTGTTTTTTCTGAAAGCCTTTTGATTGAAACACCTGCATTCACTTTTTTTGCTCCAAAGACCTTAAAAGAGGCCACCGATTTTCTGAAGCTCTACCCCGATACAAGAATCATGGGTGCCTCAACTGATTTGGGTGTCGTTCACAATAAACGAAAAATAACGTTGTCCCACATTTTAAGCCTCCACCTTATTTCTGACCTTTATCAAATTGATCAAACAGGAAATGAAGTTAAGCTTGGTGCGCGAGTGACTCATACGGAATTCAGGCATTTTATAAAAGATAAGATTCCAGAATTTGCCACTTACCTTGATCTGTTTGCCTGCCCTCAAATTAAAAATACTGGAACAATTGTTGGTAACGTAGCAACGGCCTCCCCTATTGGAGATACGCCGCCACCCCTGCTCGCTTTGAATGCGACTGTTTGTATAACTGGTCCGGCTGGTGCCAGAGAAGTTCCTCTCTCAAAGTTTTTTTTAGCTTATAGAAAAACGAATTTAGTTCACGGTGAACTTATGACGGCGATTAAATTTAATCTGCCTGCTAAGGACTCTTCGGTCAGGTTTTATAAAAATAGCAATCGGAAGGATCTCGATATATCGGCCGTGAACCTTGCCATAAAAATCGACTGGAAAGATGATTCTAAAAAACAAATCGCTGACATTATCATTGCAGCTGGTGGAGTGGCCGCCACACCACTTCGTTTTACAAAAACTGAAGACTATTTAAAACAGACTCTAGATATCGACGGTGCAGTCAAAATTCTTCACACGGAATTTAATCCATTAAGTGATGTAAGAGCGACTTCTGCCTACCGCCACGTGATGGTTGAAAATCTTTTCCGAAAATTTTTCATGGAGGTTGTGTAATGTCACTTCCTCATGATTATGCTCATACCCATGTCGCTGGCGAAAGTGAATTTGTGGATGACCGTCCGGTGATGAAAAATGAACTTTTTTGCGATGTTTTCTTTTCAACCCGCGCTCACGCTCTGATTAAAAGAATTGATTTTACTGAAGCTTTAAAAATGCCCGGTGTAGTTGAGATATTTACGGGACGTGATTTTGCTCACAATATGTGGGGAGCAATCTTTAAAGATCAGCCCATCCTTGCCATTGATAAAGTCCAATACGCTGGCGAAGGAATAGCAGTCATCGTCGCAGAGACTCTGGAACAGGCGCAAAGAGCGAAACATATGATCGTCATTGAATACACTGACCTTGATTCTATTCTTTCAATTGACCAGGCAAAAAAACAAAAATCCTTCATTATCGATTCCAGAAAAATTGAACGGGGTGAAGTCGATCATGCCATGAAGAACGCGCCTCATACACTTGAAGGTAAAATCATCATTCAAGGTGCAGATCACTTTTATCTTGAAAGCCAGGTCTCAATTGCCTACCCACAAGAAGACGGACAAATTGAAATTCATTCCTCAAGTCAGCATCCAACAGAAACTCAGCATGTCGTGGCCCACGCTCTCAACCTTCCGGATAAAGATGTCGTTTGTCAGGTTAAACGCATGGGCGGCGGATTTGGTGGAAAAGAATCCCAGGCCGCTCCCTTTGCAGCCATGGCCGCACTTGCTGCCCGAAAATTAAAAAGACCCGTTCGCATTTGCCTCACAAAAGATGATGACATGATCATGACGGGAAAAAGAAACCCGTTTGAAAATGAATACAAAGTGGGCTTTGATAATGACGGGCACATTCTTTCCATGGATATCAGGCTTTTCTCAGATGCAGGCGCTTATGCTGATCTCTCCACGTCGATTATGGAAAGAGCGATGCTTCACTCTGATGGCTCTTATTACATCCCCAACATGCGTGTCGTGGGACAGGTTTGTAAGACGAACCATCACTCGCATACGGCCTTCCGTGGATTCGGTGGACCTAAGGGTGTAGCGACTGCTGAAAAGATTATTGAAGAGATTGCTCACTTTCTAAAACGTGACCCGCTAGAAGTGAGAAAGATGAATCTCTACTCTGATGAAGGTGGAAGAAATCGCACTCATTACAACCAACTCTTCAAGAATAACAATCTCGCTCGCCTTATAAATAATTTGGAAAAAGACTGTGATTACCAAAAACGCAGGCTGGAAATTGAAAAAGAGAATAAAACAAATAAAGATTTTGTTCGGGGCCTATCCTTAACAACAGTAAAATTCGGTATTTCATTTACGACGAGATTCCTTAATCAAGGGAATGCTTTAGTTATTGTCCACAATGATGGCACTCTTCAGATCGCCACTGGTGCTACTGAAATGGGTCAGGGAGTAAATGCCCGGATTGCGGAAATGGTGTCTCGAGAATTTGGTCTAAACCGCACTGATGCCAGAGTCATGCCAACAAGAACTGATAAAAACGCGAATACTTCCCCGACGGCGGCCTCATCAGGCACAGATATAAATGGAGCTGCTGCCCTTCTCGCCTCTCGAAAAATAAAGAAGCGTTTATCAGAACTAGCATTAAAGCTTTTAGATATCCCGAAGGAAAAATGGGCATCTAAAACGGCCGGACTTGGGACGCAACCTGAAGTTGTGTTGAATGACCCCCATTTAAATGAAAATGATCCCAATGCCGGGGCAGACTGGAAATCAGGGATCGCCACGTACTTTGGTATAGAATTTAAAGACGGATGGGTTTTCCATCCAGAGCATCTGGATAAAAAAATTGAATTTAAATATTTGATCCTTGAAGCTTACTTAAACAGAATTTCTCTTTCTGATTATTCTTTTTATAAAATACCAGGAATTGAATTTAATAAAATGACGGGCGAAGGTGATGCCTTTCTTTATTTCACTCAAGGGGCAGCTTGTACTGAAGTGAGTTTAGATAAACTTTCCGGCGAAGTAAAAGTTCTTCGAACTGATATCTTGATGGATCTAGGTCGTCCCGTGAATAAGGATCTAGACCTGGGTCAGATATCTGGTGCCTATGTGCAAGGACTTGGTTGGGTAACCACAGAAAATCTTTTCTACAATGATCAGGGATTTCTTCTGTCCCATGCACCAAGTACTTACAAAATCCCAAGTGTTCAGGATACGCCACGGGAATTTAATATCAAACTTTTGGAAAATGATGAAAATTACGCCAACGTCCGTGGAACAAAAGCTGTTGGAGAACCGCCTCTCTTACTTGCTATCTCGGCCTGGACGGCGATCAATAATGCTCTGTCTTATCTTCCACTTTACAAAGATTCTTATCCTGACATAAGAATTCCTGCGACCAGTGAAAATATTTTACGTGCCATCATGCCTGACAGATTTAAATCATGGGAATGAACCTTTTTGAAAACTGCCAAAAGTTAACTGAAAGTGGAATATCGTTTGTCGTTGTGACATTAACAACCACTCGAGGCTCAGCTCCCCAAGATCCCGGAGCAAAGATAATTGTCACTAAAGACGGTCTTCATTCTGGAACAGTAGGCGGCGGGAAAGTAGAAGCAGCTGCGATTAAAAAAGCACAGACCATTTTAGAATCAACAACCGTTTTACCACCAGAAACTGTTTGCTGGAATCTTCAACGAGATATAGGCATGAGCTGTGGTGGTGAATCGACTTTTTTGTTTGAACACTACTCTCAAACTCACTGGCCGATTGTTATTTTTGGAGCGGGACATGTTGCCCAGGCGCTGACACGAGTTCTTTCAAAGCTAAATTGTTATGTGATATGTGTTGATTCCCGCGAAGAATGGGTTTCTAAACTTGAGGGCGTAAAGGCCATTCATCATCCAGTTCCCAAAGAAGTGGTAGCAACCCTTGATCCAAAAAGTTTTTTTATTTGTATGACCATGGGGCACGCTCACGATGTGCCGATTCTTCTTGAGATTTCAAAGCTCGCGCCTGATTGTCCATATGTTGGAGTTATGGGAAGTGATGTGAAAGGGATTAAGATTAAACGTGAGTTGAAAGAAATGGGTGTTGATGAAAACTTTCTCAACAAACTAAGAGTTCCGATTGGTCTACCGATTGGAAAAAACCATCCTTACGAAATCGCCATAAGTATTGCGGCCGAGTTACTCAAAGTAAGAGATGATGCCTAGTTCAACCGTGGCGATGACGCACTGTTTAACCGACGTCGCAGGAATTTAAGAATTGAATGACACTATATGATACCGACGCCGGCATCGGTTAGCGAAAATCAAAAAAGAAGTTTGTATAAAAGTCTCGAGCTAATAATCAAAATCAAAATCGCTGTCCCTCTTTGAACCAGATGTTGTGAAACCAACTGATGTGTTCCCACCCGAGACCCCAACTGACCACCAACGATCACCGCAATAAACAACGGCCAATAATCCCACAAATCAGAAGGTATTCCTTTGGTGAGTTGTCCCGCTAATCCCGCAAAAGAATTCAAAAAGATAAATGCACTCGCAGTGGCCGCTATCTCTTTGGGCTTTCCCCATTTTAAATTCATCATCAGTGGAGAGAGAAAAATCCCTCCACCCAATGCTACGACTCCGGATAACAGTCCCAGAAGACCACCGACAATCACTGAAACAGTCTTTGATGGAATATGATTGTAACCCTCAGTAGGCTTCCTCAAGAAAAGTAATCTCGCTCCCGCCAACACCAAGCTTCCTGCCAGTAACATCAAAAAAGTTTCTTCTTTAATGGGATACATCCCACCTAGAAATGCCATAGGCACAGAACTTAAAACAAATGGAAGAATGAGCTTCGAATTGAAATGCCCTTTTATGTAATAATGAAAGCATCCCCCACTCACAACCAGTAAGTTACAAATGAGACCTAGTTTAGGCATGAGTTCAAAAGGAATATTAGAAACGGCAAGAACCGCGAGATAAGAAGAGCCACCGCCAAATCCTACTGTCGCATATAGAAATGCAATACAAAGGAAGACTACAGCGAGCATGCCCCGCCTTTCAAAGAAAATACTTTGTGGCCACGCTCACGCAGTGATAAAGCAAGCTTCTTACTGCGAACACCACGATGACAACAAAGCGCCACACCACTTGGTTTCATCTGAAACACTTCCTCATCCGAAAGATTTCTGATATCCAAAATTTCCATGCCACCAGTTACTTCCAGATTAGAATGATAAATTTCAACATCACCCTGACAAACAGAACAAGCAGTACCAGTATTTTTAACTTTTATCTGGGAGAGATCATTTAAATTCAGATAAAGGGTATGCCCGAGAGTTGCATTCTTCCCGGTAGAAAGAAAATTCAAGGCTTCACTCGCCTGTATCGAACCAACAACCGAAGTTGTGGCACCCACTACTCCAAAATCATTACAATTCCCTAACAATGAATCATCTGGAGTTGTTTTTGAAAAACAGCGGAGACATCCGTGCTCACTACCCGGAAGCACAGTCCGGATTTGACCTTCAGACTTATAAATACTCGCTGTAATAAGAGGAATACGAAGCTTGAAGCAAGCATCATGGAGAAAATATTTAGTCGCCATATTATCAGTACAATCAATCACCAGATCATGCTGAATATGCTTCAACTCAACTAAGCTCACCACAGCAGTGACCTTAATAAATGGGTTCAATTCTAGAATTCTAGTCGCAGCAACGACGGCCTTCTTCTCACCAACAAGATTCGGCGAGTACAAAGTCTGGCGGTGAATATTACTGATACTGATAATATCGGGATCCAATATCGTCATTTCGCCTACACCGGCCGATGCTAAATTCACCAGTACCGGGCACCCAAGACCTCCGGCACCAACAACTAAAACCTTCGCTGCTCTTAGTTTTGACTGATTAACAACACTCGACTGTTTAGCGTAATAATCATTTTCTTCAAAATGCACATGATGACTATGATGACGACAAAATACCCATTCAGGTTTCTGATCTACGTAATGCTCTTTCTTCCACACCGGAAGACGATGTTTGATCTCATCAATCACATAGCGAGTCGCCTTGAAAGCATCATCTCTATGGGAAGCCGTGGCACCTACCCAGATAGCAATCTCACCAAGCCTTAAATGCCCTTCACGATGAACACTGATAATCCCATGAAGATTAAACTTCTCCCGGGCCTCATTCAGAATTTTCTGCCCTTCTTTAAGAGCGAGTTCATGATAAACCTGGTACTCAAGGCTTGAAACAAGTTTCCCTTCGTTATGATCTCTCACCCAACCTTCAAAAACGACAATCGCACCAGCTTTATCATTTGATAAAGCAGAATGAAGTTCATCGCGGTTTAAGGATGTATTACTGATTGAGAACATTAGCCTCCAGCAACCGGTGGAATGAAAACAATTTTCGCATTTTGAGCAACCAATCCATTCATGCTGGAGAACTCATCATTCACGGCCAGCTGAATCATCGCTCCAGGAAGATCAAAATTATATTTTTCTGACAAAAAGCTATAGAGCTCTAAATATGTACCTTCAAAAGTAAGTTCTTCACTTTCTACGCCGGCCTTCTCTCTCAAGAGAGCAAAATACTTCACATTAATTGATGGCATGAAGCTCCTCCGGGGTATTGATGTTGGCGAGGTCAATTCCTTCTTCCTGAAGAATCATTTCAACAGAAGCATTTCGTAAAACTTTTACCGGGCAGGTAACGTTTGAATAATAAGCATCTTTAAATAAGGCCTGAGAACTCGGGGTGTAGAACGTGCAAAGAGGTTCAGGAAAATCTTTTTCCGAATTCTTGTAACAAGTCGCCACTTTATCTGAAGCATTCGCCAGAAGCTTCTCAACAGTCTTCTCGTTAAAGTGAACAAGATCACAGGCAACAACAATCCAGTTTGCTTCAGGATGTTTTTCAAAGGCCGATAACATTCCGCCAATGGGACCTTCGTAAATATCTGCGATAGCAGGTAAATCAGAGAGTGAAGTCCCCGCCCACTGCCCTTCTTTAACAGAGAGATAAACTTCATCACAAAATCTAACCAAAACATCATGAATATATTCAGCGTGAGGTTTCCCTTTATAATTCATAAGAGCTTTGGGTTCACCCATGCGTGAACTCTTTCCACCTGTCAAAACCAGCCCATAAGTAGGACTGCTTAGAATTGTTCTCTTGCCACCTGTCTTTGCAACAAGTTTCGTTTCTCCAATCACCATCTCGTGTGAAACAGCTTTGCACATATCATATATAGTCAACGCCGCTACCATAGCTCCATGAAGAGCTTCCATTTCAACACCAGTCTTAAACGATGTTTTCACCCGGCAAGATATTGTGACCACCATGTCAGTAACTGAAATTTTAAACTTACAGCTCTCAACCGGAATCTGATGGCAAAAGGGGATCATTTCATGAGTGCGCTTGACCGCCATGGTGCCTGCAATGATTGCCGTCTGAAAAACCGGACCTTTCTTCAATATAAGCTCATCTCCCACAAAAAAATCTTTCATCACCATTGGTAATGAAATTTTTGTCTCCGCTTCTGCCATACGGATTGAAACTGACTTATCTGTCACATCTACCATCGTAGGGTTATTATTCTGATCAAGATGAGTAAGCACGATTAACCTCCGATCGCATTCATTGAATGCGATACTTCAAGTGGTCTTGAAATGGGTTTCATTCCAAGAAGCTCCTGATAAATTTCTGATCTATTTTTTGTTCTGACTGACAAACCATCGTCTTTAAGTAAACACGCCCGCAAAATCCCATCGGCCGACAATCTCCAGCGGGAACATTGCCCACAGAAAGGCTGCGATTCAGAGGCAATAAAGCCAATTTGTCCGCCGTTTACCGTTACAAAATTAAAAGATGTTGAATCATGAGGAACGGTTACAGTTTTGAGCGGCCCCATAACTTTCATGGTCTCAGAGGCTGAAATGAATTGTTCATTTTGTTCAGGGCGGGCGTGACCGATTCTCATTAATTCCAAAAATCGTACTTCAACCGACTCATCTTCCGAGAACTTCACAAAATCGAGGATTTCATGATCATTAATACCTTTCATAAGAACGGTATTAATTTTGACCACAAAGCCCTCTTTCACAGCAAGGCGGATATTACTGATTACTTTTTTTAAGTGATTCCCATGTGTGATTCTTTTAAAATTCTCATCATTCAAACTATCAAGGCTTATATTTAAAAAGAAAACACGATTGGCCTTTAGGACCTCAAGGTACTTATCGAGATAAATACCATTAGTAGTAAGACCAATTTTCTTCAGATTTAATTTCCCAAGTTCATTCACAATATTAGAAAATGATTTACGCATAAGAGGTTCTCCACCTGTCAGGCGCACTTCCTCAAGCCCCATGGACTTAAGCTCAGAAACTATCTCAACGAGCTCACCTACCGGAAGATACTTCGACTCATCCATGAACACCTGGTCAACAGGCATGCAGTAATGACAACGAAGATTGCACTTATCAGTAAGCGACACTCTTAACTTTTTAATACGGCGACCATGTTGATCAATAAGCACTAGAAATTCCTCCAAGGAAAGAAGGAATAGCTGGAGGCCACACCGTCAAATTCAATGAAGCCGTCACTGCCACTTAAGGCCGTGAACTCACCGGAGTTTTTGATCTTTAGTGGAGTCGCCAGGCAAATTCCATCTTTAAACTCAATTGTTACAGGAATAAAATTAGTCAGCTTGTTTTTAACCTGGATTTCAGATTGAACCCTGACATTTATTTTTCTTGAAGGAAGAAAGTAACGATGAAGACAAACGAGACTTGAAACAGGATTACCCGGTAAACCTATAACCACAGTATTTCTTTTATCATCAGTCCCAAACCACAAAGGCTTTCCTGGTTTCTGGGAAACTTCATGGAAATGTTTCGTCACTCCCATGTCGGCCCAAACATTAGGAAGGTAATCAAATTTTCCTTTCGAGACGCCGCCGGAGTAGATCATCATATCAAACTGAGAGGCATGCTTCTGGTAATGATCAGCGACCATTTTGGCATCATCGCTCAGGTGATCAAGTACCACATCCATAAATCCATGAAGCTCAAGAGACGCCTTTAATGCATAAGCGTTCGAGCGACGAATCTGATGTGGAAGTGGATCAGCTTCCACCAATTCATCACCTGTCGAAATAACCATCACCTTGGGAGAAGACGATTTAAAATTCTCCCCCATGGAAGCTGCAATTCCGACATGAGATCCATTAAAGACCCTGCCTTCAGCAAGAACAACTTCACCTTTATGGCAATCAGACCCTTCCAGATGAACAGAGTCAAATTTAGCCCGAGGAACTTCTACTATAATTTTCGCTGAACCATTTTCAATTTTCAAATGTTCATATTGAATAACAAAATCACATCCAGAAGGTAAAACCGCTCCGGTCATAACTTCCATGCAGCCTGACTTCAGACTCTTCTGAGCTTCGCCAGCAGCACACACGCCTTCAACTTTAAACTCGCGAAGACCTTTGTCGTAATCCTCTAGACGAAGGGCAATTCCATCCATCATGACCCGATTAAAAGGAGGATAGTCCCTGTCAGCACGCACTTCTTTAGTTCCCATCACCCAATGAGGCATATGCTTTTGAACTAAATGAGTGGCTTCCTGAACTGTAATCATTTAGAGAAAACCTTAAAGCGGTTCATCCCGCCACACGGCCATGTCTGAACTTTCATCTGTTCAAAAACTTCTTCTTTTGAAATCTCAAAATCCCGTTTATTACCAGCAAAGGCCTTGACATTAGTTTTAGGAATGAGCGGCATCCACTTGCCGTTTGCAAATCCATCCACTGAAACTTCCAGTGGGTTATTATTCACAAAGTAACTGAAATCCATTTCTACCCGATGAACCTTAGCAGCCTTCGCAAGCTTGATCACTACTTCTTCACAGTGACCAGGTGTACGACTGCGGGCAGATTCCATTCCATCAAACATGTTGATTGGCGAAAACGGCGATAAAACAGAAACAGCGGGACTATAATGTTCATCAGTAGCACTGAGAACGGTAGCACCAAGAGCAACCGAGGCGTTATTGTACTCACCAGAAACCACTGACCAGTTCTTCTTAATTTCTGCAGCAGTCGCTTCGTATTTAATGTTCAATGGCTTTACAGTCATTGGAACTTTTTCTTCATAAACTCTGCATTGCCCGTCAAAGTTCTTCTTCTGGGGTTCAGGAAGATCAGAAAACAAACCAAGGCGTGTGAAACCACCGTCCGGAAACATTGAAGCTCTTACTTCCGACATTATTCCGGTAGCTTCAGGTAAAGTGATGCGCAATTCACTGTGACCAGTGAGATTTGTCTTCGGTAAAAATTCTTTCCATTCACCGTTAATCTTTCCATCCAGTTTCACTACCGGTGAAAAATTTCCTGTGTGATACTTGGTTGAAAGAAGCACATATTTTACAGGACCTGGTTGCTTCAAAGAGAAAGTCAGAGTATCAACGCCTAAAAGGTTGTGTCTCACAGTCTCCCAGCTATCCATAACCTTTCCTTGCTTTCCGAAAAGTTCCGGATCAAATTTGGGAAGATGATCACTCAATAAGTTATCGGCCTGAGCAAAAAGTTCATTTGAAACTTCCAGTACCACACCACCACAACAAAGATTGTATTTCGCAAGTGGATCCGCCGGACCTTTATCAACAATAGGTTCAGGTCTGGTTGGAATGAAAGCATTGAAAATGAGATTTTTATAACCAGTATTAACAATTTCTTCCTGCGGAACTCTGTCAGCAGGAAAAGTAGTCTTGAACTTATCGTAATCAATTCCACTCATATTAAAAGCTTTCAGGATCAACTGAGTGACTTCAGCATTAAAGAGAACGCCTTTCAAATCACTGTTAGATAAAACAACAAGACCCTTCCCACGATCGGGACCAGTGTAACAATGAAGGAAGATACAACGGAAACCGTCATTGGCCCCTTGATGAATCATGAATCGATTATCACCGGCCTCAGCAATAAAAATGCCGAGACCCATGAGGCATCCCATGAACTTCTTGCAACCTTTATCAGTTCCAAAAAGCATGAGGCGGGCAGTATCGTGACTAATGCCACCAGATCCCTTGAGATCGTGATAAGCCGTTTCCAGGTGCTCAAGGAAATGCGCCATCGCATGTGATGTTCCCATCGAGCCAGCTGCGAAGGCCGGAAACATCTTGCGTGTTCCTTCGACTTCTTCGCCATTATCTTTGTGTCCATGAGCATAGCTTTGACCGGTAAGAGTCAGCTGATCAAAACTAAAATCTTCCATCTCTAAGGAATCAAGAAATGGTCTCGTCATATTAAAAATCGAGCGCCCTTCAAGCTTCTGAATAAGATGCTCAAGAACTAAGAATCCACCACCCGAATATTGAAACTTTTCTCCCGGAGTATTCACCACTTTAACCGGCTCATACCCGTACTCCGCATTGCCCTTCAAAAATTTATCAATGTCTGGCATCTTTTTATTTAAGGGTAAGCCATTTACGTAATGAAGGTTCAGCGCACAGTGACTCATAAGATGAGCAATCGTGACTCTTGGATCAAGCTCAAGCTCTGGAAGTAAATGCTGCACACTTGTTTCAAGGGGAATATCTTTTGAGCGAAAATACTCAATAGCAAAAGCACTTGCAACAGGCTTACTTAAAGACGCCATTTCAAACCAGGTGTCTTTAGAAACATTTCCCAGCGCAAATGACTGATGATCATGGGAGCTCGTCATAATTGTTATTTGGGCATCTTTAATACCATGCTTTCTATATGCACTCTCAATATCAGAAAATAGGGAATTCATGGGATGAGCATTAAATCTTTTTTGAGTAATTTCCCACAAAGCAGATTTGGCGAGTTCTATTTCTTCGCTTTCAGAGTGCTGCAACCTTTTATTAAGGATTGAAAGGAGCTCAGGTCCTGATTTTCCAGCGGCCGAGACCAGAAACTTCATTCCAAATTTCTTAATGTATTCTTTTCCAAGATCGCTTAAAGCTTTTTCATCCGAGTGAACAGATCCTTGCTCCGCGGAGGCCATCTTGTCTAAAGTCTTTTTACTTTGACCAATGTCACCATGAAAGGATGCTGCTTCTAAAATATCCGCTTTTTCAAATCCCTTGATGATTTTCTCTGCGGCCTTAGTATCGACAGCGATCTGTTTTGCCATTTTTTGTGCAAATTTTAAGCTTCCACATATTTCAAAGAAATAATTGAATCTCTTGATCCGATCATTAATCTTAAATTTTTCATGATCAAGGTTTGAAACATAGTTCCAAGGGTCTGTTGCCTGTCTCACATCAGTCATCGTGAAAGGTAGCAATAACTGAGTCGCAAACTCGACCGGTTCATGATCCGTCATCAGTTTAATCATGAGATTCATAGCAACTGGATACCATTTGTCTGTGCGCTCATCCCATTTCACTTGAACAATTTTTTTATCGTCTGAAAGATCACGACGAATAAAATTAAACTCTTCGTGAGCGATTTTTAAAAACTCATCCACAGAAAATCTTCCGTGGCGAATTTCATGCCAGACTTCCCAACGGGATCTTTCTGCCGTTGCCAGATCATCCATCACTCGAACCGGAGTTTTTGCCACGAGTGCCGGCAAAGCAACACATCCGTTTCCTGACAACCAATCCGTGAGATATTGAAGTGACTGGAAAACGTTATAACGAATTTCATCGGGGTGGTTATTTGCGATGTAGGTTGATTCTTTCATGTCAGCGACGATGAGAGATCTTGCATACATCGGATCATTTCTATCGAGGCCCTGAATATCCTGGCCATGAATAAAGCCCAGAATCTCCTGATGATGCTCTTCACTTAAAAGTGACTTCACTAATTTTTCAAGTTTACTAGAATCACCATGCTTATGAAATTTCCAAGCTTCAACTAAGGCAAGCCCAAGGCGAACGAAGTCTGGATGAGCAACCCAAAAACCCGTGAGGTGCCTCTTCATTTGAGTCACAACATCACGGATAAATCCTTTCATTGTCACCTGATAAGAGGGTGACATGAGATCAGTTGTGATTGGAAGAATGCCATACATTCCCCCGACTTTTATTCCACCACGAGAACCCACGACCTGAGCTAACAAATCATGAGACGCCTTAATATATTTAATAACGATATCCGGGTCTGCCTTAACTGGAATGCGATAATGGGAATCTTCTTTAAAGAGCCTCGCCGTAGAAGCAAGGTAATCGTGCCAGCCCAATGAGGCGCCCACAAAATACGGATAAAGTTCATCCATCATTTCGTGAGTTCTAAAGACCGCACGCGGATTTTCGAGAACGATCATAAGGCGAATGGAACCGATCACATATTCAGGATGAAGCTTTTGGATCATCTTCTCAGTCGTCTCAAGCATGATTCTGATGTAACGGGCCTCTTCTTCGTTTTCTAATTTGGGAACGTAGAAAACCAAAGCTTTGGGATTATGCCAGTTTTTAAACATGTGAAGGGCAAAGTCATACAGATGAAGAGGGATTGCTGACTCATGATAAAAGAGAAAAAAAGATGGAAGAGCGAGTCCCGGAAAGCGTTTTATAGGTAAGGACAACTTTTCTTTTTGGAGCTCATATTTTTTCCCATCATCAACTGAAAGCGTTCCATCAAGGCAGCCGGTTAGATTCACACCGGCAGAAATTAAATCTTCACGCAGTGGTGTTTTTGAATCCTCATCATCAGCTCCCCATTTGGGAAGGGATTCATGAGTCGAGAGAAGTTCTGCCACAATCGCAGGCTCATCTTTAAGCTTCCGGTGATAAGCGTTTATGGCATTAATGGAAAGTTTTGCACTATCGGGCGGCCCAAAAAGAGTCACGTGATTGCCGCGAAGAAATTCAGGGATTAGTCCGATCGGATCTCCTCCCTCCTGGCAATAATTTTCCTTTTTTGGTCCTATAACAATTCGACCTTCGCCGTCTTCAAGACCAAAAACAGTTTGATAATCCGGTGAAAGATAATCGCGTTTAAATTCTTGATTAAAGGCAGCAAGAGACTTTGTCCTTTCATCGATAAATTTTCTGTCACGAATTCTTCGATTAAGAACAATATTGAGTTCGCCTTTTACTGATTCATAGAGATCGCAAAGAAATTTAAGCGATTCTTTGTTTTCAAGACCTCCGCCTTCTCCCATTTGCAATAGACCTGCTACACCAGACACGGGAATCGCCTTCTTTAAAAGATCAGCCTTGAGTTTAGGCGATAAAAAATCATCGTAATAAGAAATATCAGACTTTTTCAAACTAAGTGCCTCTGTATGTAGAATAGCCATATGGATTTAAAAGCATCGGTACGTGGTATTTCCGTTCAGTATTTTTTATATGGAAAATGATCGGAGTATTCATGAAGAAATGCTCCTCCGTTTTAAAATACTCTTCCACCATGAAAGTTAAGCGATAAATACCAGCGACTTTTGGACAATTAAAAACAATGCGTCCGTCAGCATTGGTTTTATCTGTCCCGATTTCGGTCCATGAGTCGTTATTTTTTTGCTCTAAGATCACGGTGACATCTTTGGCAGCAACACCTTTTGTAGTATCTAAAATGTGTGTACTAATCATGTGTCCTACTTTTTAAAACTAAAATTTAAATCTAAAGAATTTTCATTAACTTTTATAGTCTGAGTCTGTTTTCCAAAAACCTCATGCCACGCCTCAAGCTTGTATTCCCCAGCAGGCAGTGCCGGCAATGTAAATTCACCCGACTCATTTGAGATAGCAAAAAAGGGATGATCAAGGACGGCAACATAGGCCCCCATCCACGGATGAACAGAACACTTTGCTTGTAAAAACATTTCAGGTTTATTGAAGATCTTTGTTTCACGTTGATTTTTCTTCGGCATCCCGACGTTAAACTTTTCATTTTCTTTTGTGACCGATCTCACGTTATGGAAAATGGGATCTGAATTTATAAATGTTACTTTCTGACCAACACGGGCAACGGCAATACGAGGATGATACATGCAGCCTCGCTGATCCATGATAACTTCCTCAGCGGGAACATCGCTAAATGATCCTTTAATGTGGGAAGCACTGACGGTGATGAGAACATTTTGAAGTTTACCGTTACTCACAATCACTTCATTTGAAAAAGCAGCACCTGCACCAGGTTTCTGACAACCAGAGGGAAGATTTAATTTCTTGCCAACGGGAGCATCACCAATAAACGAGACAACCCCTTTAACGGGATAAACTTTATTCGTTTTTAAAATCTCTGGGGTGATATTAGCCACAAGCGCCTCATTAACTTCAGGTGCTTTATTGATGACTTCACTTTTAGGAGTTTCATGCGTGTGAGAAGCACTCACCTGTTGGTAACCCTGGGCCGTTTTGCCTGAGAAAACAATAACACCGGTTATAAGGGCAATCCCGAATACTCCGGCGGTCATTGAACGCTGTGGGTTTGATAATCTCACGACAAAATATTCACGTATGGCCGCTCCACCCATCGTCATAAATAAAAGGATGAGCCAGTTGTATTCATGCCCATAGGTATTAGGAAAATGATTGGAAAGCATGATGAAAATAACAGGAAGTGTGAAATAGGTATTATGAGTCGAACGGTTCTTAGCGTTCTTGCCCCATTCCTGATTAACAGGCACACCACTTTTTGAGGCTTCAACCATTTTGAGCTGACGAGGAATGATTCGCATAAAAACATTCGCTGTCATCCACGTCCCCATCATTGCACCAATGTGGAGATAGGCCGCTCTTCCGCTCAAGGTATGACAAAGAAGATAAGTCATTCCAATAAGCCACGCCATCGTCAGCACGTGGCCTAGAAGATCATGTCCTTTTACCATGCGGCTTTCCCATAACCAGTCATAGAAAAACCATGAACCCAAAATAGAAAACACTCCAAGCCCCACAGCTTGCCAGTAAGTGATGGATGAAACCATATCATCTAAAAGAAAAATGCCGTCGCCGGTATAGTAAACAAGTGCAGTGAGGGTAAAACCACTTAACCACGTCCAGTAGGATTCCCATTTAAACCAGTGCAGGCGTTCTGGAACTTTGGTTGGACCCATTAAAAGTTTTTCAACGTGATAGAAACCACCACCATGAACCATCCACACTTCACCGACGTGACCAGGATTTTTTGAAGCAGCATTTTTTTCGAAACTTCGATCAAGCCACATAAAGAAAATCGATGTTCCAATCCACGTCACCGCAACGGTGATGTGGAGCCACCTCACGAGGAGTAAAATCCAATCGAAAATGTCTTGATTCATTGTAGGTCCGGTGTGGAAAACAAAGGCCCTGATGCCAAGGCCTCTGAGAGGATTAGATGTTTCGGTTAATGTTATTTAAATCTTCGAAAGCGATCTTGAGACGCTTAACAAAAGTCTCTTCGCCTTTACGAAGCCAAACGCGTGGATCATAGTATTTTTTATTAGGTGCTTCTGGACCTTCTGGATTACCAAGCTGACCTTGAAGGTAGGCTTTCTTATCTTCGTAAAAATTCTTGATTCCTTCCCAATACGCCCACTGCATATCTGTATCGATATTCATTTTAATCACACCGTAATCAATGGCTTCGCGAATTTCTGATTGAAGGGAGCCTGAGCCACCATGAAAGACAAAAGAGACGGGCTTAGCACCAGTGCTAAATTTTTTCTGAACAAACTCGTTTGAGTTTTTTAAAATTTCGGGGCTAAGTTTGACGTTACCCGGCTTATAAACACCGTGAACGTTACCGAATGAAGCTGCGATAGAAAAATTTGATCCTACTTCGCGAAGATGAGAAAAGGCATACGCTACATCTTCCGGTTGAGTGTAGAGTTTAGAGTTATCAATATCAGAATTATCAACACCGTCTTCTTCGCCGCCAGTGACACCCAACTCTATTTCAATTCCAGTTTCAATAGCGTTCATGCGTTTAAAGTAGCGCGCCGAAATTTCAACGTTTTCTTCAAGAGACTCTTCCGATAGATCGAGCATGTGGGACGAGAAAAGTGGTTTTTTATTCGCCTTATAATGAGCTTCACCTGCTTCAAGCATGTGATCGATCCAAGGCAAAAGTTTTTTTGCTGCGTGATCAGTATGAACGATCACAGGCACGCCGTAAGCTTGCGCCATCATGTGAATATGTTGAGCGCCTGAGATTGCCCCTAGAGCAGCTGCTTTATCAGTATCTAGTTTTAAGCTTTTTCCTGCAAAGAACTGTCCACCACCATTTGAAAACTGAATGATGACTGGTGAGTTTACAAGTTTCGCCGTTTCAAGCACTCCGTTAACAGAATTTGTTCCTACGACGTTCACGGCCGGGATCGCGAATTTATTTTCTTTAGCATATTGGTAGAGCTCAGTCAGAGCTTTTCCATAAACAAGACCTGGTTTAAATTTCATAGTGGAATCCTTTGTTTAAGACGAGAAAATTGTATTAAAATGGAGTCTAATTGAAAAGGAATCACCATGGGCGAGTCGCAAATTAACCTTGTAAAATACTTCTCGGACCTTCTGATTCCGGCGCTCTTTGAGGATTACGCACCCAATGGTCTTCAGGTTGAAGGAAAAGGCTCCTTAAAGCGCGTCGCCTTCGCTGTTTCTGCCACTCAGGATTCATTGCAAAAGGCAATTGCCTGGGGCGCAGATGGACTGGTTGTGCACCATGGAATATTCTGGAAACATCAGGGCGCACGCACCATCACTGGTGGCTGGGGGGAACGCGTAAAGCTTTGCGTGAAAAATGACTTAAATCTCTTTGCTTACCATCTGCCTTTAGATGCCCATCCAATTGTGGGAAACGCTTCTGCACTCGCTCAACAATTATCCCTCACAAACCTCGAACCATTTGCCACTTATAAACGCCAGCCCTTAGGCATTAAAGGCGTTTTTAAAAATCCAATCACGCCCAGTACTCTTAAAACAAATCTCGAAGTGCTCCTTAAGCATCCTGTCATTCTTGCGACTCCAGATGAAACAAAACTCATCCGCTCAATTGGCATTATCACCGGTGGTGCTAATAACGAATGGTCAAAGGCGATGGAAGATGGGCTTGATGCTTATCTCACAGGAGAAATATCAGAATACAACTGGCATGATTCCATTGAAGCAGGCATCCACTATTTTGCCGGTGGACATCATGCAACTGAAAGATTTGGTATCATCGCCCTCATGAATAAATTGAAACAAGACAAAGCAGATATTGAAGTCGCGTTCTTTGATTCAGAGAACCCGGCTTGAGAAGCCTCGTACTCCTTTTTGGTTTCATGGCAGCGTTTTATGTTCTCTTCGAGGATAAAACAACGCAGGATGGGAATGGTAAAAAAACAACATCTCAAGAAGAAAACAAACCCGCACAAGTTCAAAACGAATTTGAAAATTCTTTTTTTGAATCAGGCCTTCCTCAGGATTACTCACCAACTGATCTCACCCGCTATGGTTCGGTCTATAAATTAATCGACGATCTTGATTACCGCAGGATGAGAATGCATCATCAGATGGATTTAGAGACTAAAGAATTTAGAAAAACTAACGACGTAGATGGAAAAGACAAAGAAGCTTTTCAGGCATTATTAAAAAAACACTACGAAGCTAAGAACGAATTTAAGAAAAAATATGCTGAGCAAATAAAAGAATACCGAAAAATGAAAACTGAAATGAAGGAATCAAACGATAAGGGTCTTCACTAATTATTTTTGATAAGAAAGTACTGCTCACCAAGCTCCAGAAGTTTCCCAGCTACAAAAAGTGATTCTTCTCCGTATCCCCAGTAAAGATCTGCGCGGGCATTTCCGCGAATGGCAGAGCCCGTATCCTGCGAAAGAAAAAATCGTCCAAACGGCTTTTTTACCGCCACACCATTCTCATTCAAGTGAGTCGTCTTCACAGTTTTAACGAAGTTGATCACACCAAGTGATTTATAAATCGTATTATCCCAGGCAAGGCTTCGCCCTTCAGTCAAAGAAATACTATCAAGCCCGTAAGGCTCGACAGCTGTTTCAGTAAAATAAATGAAGAAGGGTGCAGAATTGTAAGTCGCTCGCTGATGCTGAGGATTCTCTTCCAAAAAAGCACGCTGCGTAAAATAATTAGTTTTACTTCGCTCCATAAGACCTGAGTCCATTAAATACTTAGAAACAAATTCAAACTTATGCCCATTTTTCCCAGCGTAACTTAAATAGGTAGATGTTCCGTCTGGCAAAACAACTCTTCCCCCACCCTGGATGTGCATAAAATAAATATCAAATAGCGTTTCTTTGACCCACATGATTTCAAGATTTTTTCCATCTAGCTTGCGGTCAAAGTCAATTTCTACCCGAGTGTATTTTCGTTCCGCTTCAGTATTTGGAAGAGAAAAAATAGGATTTTTATACTCAGCTGTTTGAGTTCTTGATCCGAGAAAGTCTGGTGTATAGTAAGATGTGAAGTAAGTTTTCGTTTCTTTATAACCCCGCTCCGATTCTTTCGGAAGTGGCCGGTAGATAGCAAAACTTTTGTTAACTTTTGCTGAATAGTCCGCGATACAAGCATCGCGACTTGAAACCTTGAGACAAGCTTCGGCTTCAGTAGCAAGCTCTTTTAATAGGAGCAGAGATTCTTTTAAAACAGTTTTTGGGTAGGTCTTCGTCCCAAATTGAATGGTCCCTTTAAGAGCTCTTCGTTCATAATTTTCAAGCTGTCGGTTGATGGCAAGCGAGAGGTGCTTAAAATCCAAATCGTCTTCAAAATTCATGGACGTCATCACTCTTTGAGTCGGAGTAATCTCCTGAGAAAGAGCGATGAAAGAAAAAAAGGCAGCTAAGAAGGTAATCATTTTTTAATAAGGAAGTACTGCTCACCCTGCTCATTCATATTGTAAGCAGTGAGTTCCGCTAGAGGACCGTAACCCATATAGAGATCGCAGCGAGCGTTACCACGAATCGCTCCGCCCGTATCTTGAGAGATAAAAAAGCGCGAGAAAGGAGCTTTCACAACAGCGCCATCCTCACCAACGTGAGTCGCCTTGATGGTTTTAACAAAGTTAATCATACCCATAGTCTTATAAATACGAGAATCAATGGCGAGTGAACGGCCTTCCGTTAGTGGAATATTATCAAGCCCTACAGGCTCTTCACTGGATTCTTTAAAATAAACGTACGACGGGCATGTACCAAAAATTTCTTCTTCCTTATTTGGATTCTCTTCAAGAAATTTTCGCTGTCCCGGTATGCCAGCGTTACCTGGTTTTAAGTAGCCCTTTTGGAGCATGTACTTATAAATCATCTGAAATGGCTGTGAATTTTTTCCGTCGTAAGAAAGGTATTTCATTTCAGTTGAACCATCAGGATTTGTGATGTTGATGCGACCACCACCCTGAACGTGTAAAAGATAAAGATCATAAAATGATTCTTCCACATAAAAAATATCAGCACCTTTGCCTACAAGAGCACCTTTGTAATCAATCGCTACACGAGTGTAATTCTGATCAGCTGGATTCTCGGGCCTTTTGTAAATGGCACGTTTAAAACGCTCTGTTGGAACTCTTGATCCGTGAAGATCAGGTGAATAGTACGATGTAAACTGAGTTGTCTTTTTCGAAAGATAACCGCCTTCGGTTTTACCTGGAACTGGTACGTAAAAAGCAAAGCGAGCGTTAATTTCAGCATTAAACAGATTCAAGCAGACCGATTCAGGATTAGATTTTAAGCACTCGCGAGCATCACGCGTTAAAACTTGAAGAAGGAGCAATGAATCTTTAAGAACAGATTTTGGATAAACTGTTGTCCCGAACTTTACTGTTCCTGGAAGACCTCGAACACCAAAAGACTTAAGTTGTCTTTCAATAGCAAGATCAAGATTTTCAAATTGCATATCATCGCTGAAAGTTAAGCTCTGATTAAGACGTGCGGTTGGAGTGATTTCGGCCTTGAGAGTGCCCGCAATGAAGAGAAGAGTGATAAAAAATGTCTTCACAAAAACCTACCAGAAATGAGTTTGTTAGAGTTAGGTTAGGATTCCTTGACCAAATCTGTCAAAGTTTATCGTCTGCCAAACTCTTACCCATGAAAAGGATGGCAGAACTCTGAAAATTTAGCTCTGTTTGGAAGTCAAAACCAAGCTTTTTATAAAAGTTTTTGTTCGCCGCGTTACTATCCGTCATGATATGCAGCCCATGGATATTGAGTGATTGAAGCTTTTTTTCGACCTCAAGAATAAGGCGGCTTCCTAGCCCCAGACCACGAGATTCATGATGACAATTAATATGGAGATGAGCTGGGTAATCCCTCAAAAAGGCAGCAAATGTTTTTAAATGAGGCTGGAGCGCTGTGAGCTCTTCCCCTTCACTTTCTGGAGCGACCACGACATAACCCAGAACGCGAGTGTCAACGGCAACAAAGGCCAAATCTGGGTAATGGCGCAAATAAAACCCCAGGTACTTTTCATAAAACACCTCTTTGTCAGCCGCGTCCTTAAATGATTTTTTGGTCGAGCTCTCAAAAAAGATTTCGCGCACTTCTTCATTCATCGATGGATCATAAGGCCCTATAAGCGCTGACATAAGTTCCAGACCTGATACTTCGCTCTAAGCGGAGGATCAATATGCTTCACATCTTTTGGCGCTTCAAAGCGGTAGAGATATATCCAGATTGGAAGATAGTCCTCAATCATTTTTAAAAGGGGTAATTCCGGATTTTTTTGCAGAAGTTGTTTGGTCGTAAAGTACCAGTCGAAAAGTTTTTCAAAATTGTCAGTAGCTCTGACTTCTTCAAATTCGCCCTGAAAATGTTCAGGTAAAAGTTTTTGAAAAAGACGCGAAGACTCCGCCCATCGACCGATTCTTCTGGCGCTCTCTGAACTTAAAGAAAAAAAGTTCCTCCAAGATTCTGACGAAACTCCAATCCACTCAAGAGCAATCATCCATGACTCATGCTTTTTGGAATCATGAATCGTTTGACGTAGCTCCTGAAATTTCTCGGGAGTCAGTTCCAATGGAAGGCGAAGTCCCGGATGAGATGCTTTCTCAATGGTCAGAGTTTCTAAAAAACTTATTGGATCTCCAGATTTTTGCATTTCATTCCACAGATAAAGCGGAGTAATGACATCAACATGCATTTGAATTAGAAGATTTTTTAATTCAGGGGAAAAAGAAAATTTTAACTTTTGAGCAAAACGGTGAGCACGTAAAAATCTTACAGGATCTTTTGAAAAATCAGGCCCCGCGGGATGAAGGATTTTACTTTTTAAATGAGCGAGACCTCCAAGAGGATCCAGGAACTCCCACTCTTTTTTATTTTTAAATTTAACACCCATGGCATTGATAGTGAAATCTCTTCTTTTCACAGCATCTGAAAAAGGAAGATTAAAAATGAACTCTGCATCAAAGTTTGAATGACCTTTTCCATCTGAATCGTAAGTTTCAATTCTAGGAGGGGAAAATTCGAATTGATAATCACTAACTTCAACTCGAATGATATCGTAAGGAAGAAACGTCATCTTCCCAAATTTTGAGAGCGTTTTACCGAGATCTTTCCAATGATTTTTATTAAACGCCAAGGTCTCGTGACCTAGCTCAATATCCCAGTCACTCCCCAAGCTTCCTTTTAAAAAGAAATCACGTATTGATCCGCCAACTAAAGTGGGAACAAGTCCATGGGTGAATAATTCCTCCAGGATGGAAGAAAAAACAGGGGGAAGTTCAGATTCAATTTTTTTTCGGTCAAAATTCACGTACTCTTATTATTCCTATAGATTTTATCTTTAACAAACCCTTATTGAGAGTGTTATGCAAAGCATCCTTATTATTTGTACTCTTTTCCTATCCCTCAAAGGAATTGCGTCCAGTTTTCCTGCTCCTCTGAAGGCGCTGCCCTTCAATTATGGAGTGGTCGTTGAAGACTTTCTTAAAATTCAGGATGAAGCTGGTTTTCCAAAAAACTCGATCGACATTAAATTTGTGGAAGATAGCTCTCTTAATAAATTTATGTGCAACAACGGTCAGATGACACTTTGGATTTCTTCACCTGAAAATGAACGCACCTCTGCTTTTTATAAGGGTCTACGCGAATTGGGTTTCTTCTTCCCTCACCCACTGAGACAAATTTCACCAAAACTAGAAACAGTTAAAACATTATGCGGTAGAACCTGGGAATGGAAGCCGACTTTAAAGTACCGCGGCTTTCATCTCCACACGCTTCACCCTAATGAATGGATCGCTGGTTTTTTTCAAAACAAGGCACTAGTCGCTGATGCCACGGTAAGATGGCTCGCGCGTAATCAACAAAATATTTTTGATCTCTCTTTGCTGCAAATGCCTCTTGAGATTATCTCTGCAGAAATGGGCCCGCACTTTCGCCTGGCACAAGCTCTTCAGATATACACAGGTGCCTCGCTTGGGATTGCGCTCAATCAGCAAAATAGTTACAAGCTCCTTTCTCTTTGGGATTCGTATTTTGGTTGGAGCTCTGATGAAAAAATCACAGAAGGCCTCACCGCTCTTTTTGCAGCACTCCCCTTAAGCTACGTTGTACTCGAAGGCGGAACATCTGAGTTCACTCCAACTGATTATGAAAAAACCATGCGCTGGTTAAATCTCGCTGGAAAAGTTGCTAAGACTAAAAAGGTCGCTCTCTTAACCAAAGTTCACGTTTCATCCAATCAAGTCTCGGAGAAATGGGGAAATTATAATTTTCTTCCTCAGTTCACAGAAAACACGGTCGGTATTCTTCCACACACAGTAATGTTCTATGGGTTAAATGATGATAAGGCACCGATGTATGGCAATAAAACATTTCACGGCATTCGCGATTTTATGCTGAAAGAAAAATCAAAACGCCGGACTTGGTATTATCCTGAAACAAGTTATTGGGTCGGAATGGACGTTGATGTTCCGCTCTTTCTCACGGACTATCTCCGCACACGTACCGAGGACTTTAAATACCTCGCAGAAAACAATATCGAAGGGCATCTTAATTTCACCAGCGGACACGTTTTGGGTTACTGGCTCTTTGACTGGACGCTGACTCTCCAGACTGATTCTGAGTACAACTTTGATCCGATGATTGGACTAAAATTTTTAGGCGAAGATCTTGATGCTTGGAAAAAAATCATGGATTACCAATCACTCTGGTACAAAAATGCCGGCGTGATTGCGATGCTCTCCTCTGCCAATCTGCAGGACGAGCTTTCTCAAAAACATCGCATCCATGATAGGAACACGATGAATGATTTAAGCAAAAAGCCAGAAGAGCTGGCCAAAGAAATGATTCTTTTAAAAGAATCACTCGCTGAACTTCCTTTGCTTGATGGCATTAAAGATCATGAACTTAAAACCATGCTTCAAATCAATGTCCTCCGCCACAACCACGCACTTGCCATTCGAGAAAAAAACTTTGAGTTTGCAAAAGTTAACCGCGACAAAGCAAAGGCGCTGATTAAGGACCTCTCAGAGCTTCCAACAAACTATCCTGAGCTCAAATTATTTTCGAAATGGGAAAACCCAACTGCTTATCAATTTGGATACGCGTATCCAGCAGCAAGTTTGTATTTTTGGGAACGCGAAGAGCGCCAATTAAAAGAAGATTCCTACTGGCCGTTTACTGGCAATATGTACGACGTGATTGATATTGTTCTTTAGTTAAGAGAACTTAACGCACCTCTCCTCCACCAGTGGAGTTGAGAAAAGCTTAAAGATCTTTCGCAGCTTCAAGTAAGAATTTATATAGCTCTTTAATTTTATAACTCTGGGCCTCGTCGGCGTGAAATGCAAACGCTACTTTATTACTAAAGACTTCAAAATCTTTGCTGACTGTTTTGAGTTTTGCTTTAAAATGTGAACGCTTTAAAACGTGAGTCGGAACAACGGCAATTCCAAGCCCTTCATTTACGGCCTGAAGCATTTGCCCAAAAGAATTGACCACAAGTCGCGGTCTGATATTTCTCGGGACAACACCAAATTTCTCGCGGCACCAGCGATAAAAGTTGGGATCATTGTTTTCATAAAAAATAATAGGCAAACTTAAAATTTCTTTTAGGTCAGTCGTCTTTGTGATGTTAAATTTTTCCGAGAAAACGAGAGTCGTAAATTCAGAATGAAGTTCAAGTTTGTCAGCGAACGCAGGTACTAAATATTCTGGCATAATCAAACAATCGATTTCATGCTGCTCAAATCTCTTAATAATCGTTTCAGGAAAATCCATTGAGAGCCTGACCTCAAGCTCCGGGTAAGCCGATAAAAAATCGAGCATTCGTGAAGACAACCAGGTTTTCCCAAGTCCATAGAGCGAGCCCACGTGGAGCTTGCCTTTGATGTCATGATTCTCGAGATGAATTTGTTCAATTGTTTCTTCAATGCGTTTTAAGTATTGCTTAGCAACCTTAGCGAGTCTCATGCCGTTTTCAGTTAACGTGACTAATTTTCCCTGACGAGTGATCACAGGAAAGCCGACTTTATTTTCAAGATTTTTTAGTGCCTGAGAAACTGCAGACTGAGTGACATTAAGCTCTTGAGCAGCTTTGGAGATGTTCTCATTATGGGACAGAGCAATGAGCGCGTGGAGTTGTGAAGATTCAATCATATCGTTACCTTATCCAATGTATAAGTATAACTAATATGATGAGGGCGCTTTGTAAAGAACCCTCTGTTATTTAGTGGCCGAGAAGGCGGTTTGTATATAGGAAGTCTCGGTCATCAATTTCGCCCAGAAGAAGAAGTTCATGCATCACAAGTCGCGTGTAGAGACTTGTTCTCGATAGGTGAAAAGGCGCCCAGCTTAATTGAGCTTCTTGTCTACCTATGTATAAAGTCACAAGAGCATTTCTATTTGTAGAGCGAGTGATGATATTTAGATCACCGTAAATGAGCGCCTCAGTTAAAACAATATTTTCATGACGAAGCCTTCCGCGAATAAGTCCCACTGAACGTAGACCAAACATATCCTTCAATTCTCGATCGTAGCGACTCAGTACCTGCATACCTTCACGGATAAAATCTTGGCGAATTAGCTCCATTTGAGAATCAGTATAGGCGTCACTATTCTGCGGAAAAATGGTATTTGTTTTCCCAGACTCATTATTTTTTCCACATGATACTAAAACCATAAGTGAAAAAACCAAGATCATCGCTTTCATGAAATACCCCCAAAGTGGCCCCAATAAAATAACTGATGGGGCTATTCATGCAAGAAACTGACCAGAATTGTTAGATGGAATTACTTGCGCTTAATGCACGGCAAGGTGCAAGATGATTCTGGGGAATGGAGGTCAAGGTGGCACTGACATTGTCTTTAAACCGTAAAGGAAGTCCTCAATATTTTTCCCTACGATTCCTTTTCACTGCTTCGGACTTGGGTCAGACGATTGCTTTGCAATTATCTCGACCTCTTCATTTGAGCGTTTTACAGAGCAGTAAAACGAGTTCGGAGCTTTATAACCCGCTCCAATCAATGACTACGGTTATTCGCGCGAGCGAATGGCGGTGGTCTCGTTCGAAGCTCAAGAAGGGAAATGCGCACATTAAATTTGAGAACGACTTTTACCAAACCAAAACCAACAAAAAAAAGGGCCAGTTCAAAACTGGCCCTTTCTAAAAATTCAAATTTTTAAAATCAGATTAATCAGCTCTTTCAGCTAACTTCTCTTTTCTTGCAACGATCACTTTCTCTTGAACGTGAGAAGGACACTGCTCATACTTTGCGAACTCCATTGAGTATCCAGCTTTACCAGCTGTCCCTGAACGAAGAACTGTAGCGTATCCAAACATTTCTGAAAGTGGAACGTGAGCGTTAATAACGGCGTCACCAGTATCAGTAGATTCAGATCCAAGAATCACACCACGACGAGAAGATAAATCTCCAATAACGAAACCTTGGTAGTCTTGTGGAGTTTCAACTTCTACTTTCATGATTGGCTCAAGAAGAACTGGATTCGCGTTTTTAATAGCATCACGAAGGGCCATACGAGCAGCAATACGGAACGCTAGATCTGATGAATCCACGTCATGGTACTGACCGTCTTGTAGGAAACATTCGATATCGATCACAGGGAATGCAGCAAGTGGTCCCTTGTTCATGACATCCATAAAGCCTTTTTCGCACGATGGGATGAATTCGTTTGGAATCACACCACCCTTAATTTCGTTCACAAAGCGGAAGACCTGATCTTCGCGTTCTTTTCTTTCTGTCGATAATTGTCTCATCTTACCAGCAACTTTAGCGAACTGACCCGAACCACCGGTCTGCTTCTTATGCGTGTATTCAAGACGAGCTTCACCGCGAATGGTTTCACGGTAGTTAACCTGTGGAGCACCAACTTCTACTTCAGCTTTATACTCACGCTTTAAACGCTCAACATAAATCTCAAGGTGAAGCTCTCCCATTCCTGCGATACGTGTTTCACCAGACTCTTCGTCCGTGAAAAGGTGGAATGTAGGATCTTCTTTAATAAAGCGCTGTAGACCTTTCGACATACGCGCTTGCATTTCTTTATCTTTAGCTTTGATTGAAAGCTCGATTACCGGGATAGGCACGTGCATTCCTTCACATGAAAGATGTTCTACGTTTCCGTCCTCAGCAACGAATGTATCCCCTGAAGCACAGTCAACACCGATCATCGCGATGATGTCACCAGCGCCTGCCCAATCGATATTGGCACGATCGTTTGAGTTCATACGAACGATACGACCAACACGCACTCTCTTCTTAGTACGAGTATTGATGAGAGTGTCACCCTTAGTGAGTTTACCCTGATAAATACGAGTGTAAGTTAACTGACCGAATTGTTCGTCAGTGATTTTGAACGCCATACAAACAAGTGGCATATCTTGATCTGGTTGAAGATCAACTTTAGTTCCAGACTTAGAATCGATTGCTTTCGGCTTCTCACATGACACTGGAGAAGGGAGGTAACGAGCAACAGCATTCAAGAGAAGCTGCACACCTTTGTTTTTGAAAGCAGAACCAAGGAAAACAGGAGTGAACTTAAGTGAGTTAACACCAGTTCTTACTGCTTTATGGATATTTTCTTCAGTCACTTCTTTGCCTTCAATGATGTCTTCCATCATCTGGTCATCGAAAGCTGAAATAACGTCGAGCATTTCTTCACGAGCTTTATCAGCTTGGTCCTGAAGTTCAGCAGGAATTTTTTCTTCACGAACTGTTTCACCATTATCGCCGTCGAAGTAGTAAGCCTTCATCGTGATAAGATCGATACAGCCGTTGTAGTTCTCTTCGGCACCAATAGGGAGCTGCATAAGAACTGCATTGTGGTTTAGTTTTTCGCGAAGAGCTTTAACGCCGTTATACGGGTTAGCACCCATACGATCCATCTTATTAAGGAAAGCAAGACGTGGAACGCGGTAACGCTTCATTTGTCTATCAACTGTGATTGACTGAGACTGAACCCCAGCAACCGAACAGATAACGAGAATCGCACCATCAAGAACGCGAAGGGAACGCTCAACTTCAACTGTAAAGTCCACGTGTCCCGGAGTATCGATTAAATTTACTTTGATATTCTTCTGGTCACCTTCAGCAAAAGTGATTCCTTTCGCGTCGATACCAGTCCATTCAACAGTTGTAGCTGCTGATGTAATCGTAATACCCTTCTCACGCTCAAGCTCCATGTGATCCATGGTAGCTCCGGCGCCGCCGCCTTTAACGTCTTCGATTTTGTGAATTTTGTCGCAGTAGAACAAGATACGTTCAGACAGCGTTGTCTTACCAGAGTCGATGTGGGCCGAAATACCAATGTTTCTGGTTTTCGCCAAGTTTTTGTCGATCATTTGCACTCCAAATAATTTAAATAGAAAATTTAGCCTGCATCTTAATTGAACGCAGCGTGTTTCGTCAATTTTTTTCCCCGACATATCTGCGGTTTTGCTTGTTGCCAAACCCGGTAATTTAAACGAAATTTCTCCGTATGAGAGATAAGAAGGATCTAGATAAATCAACCCTCTATGAAGCCGTCAAAACCCTGGTGGAGTCACCGGCTAGGCATCTTCATCTCGACCAGCAGAAGCTCTTTACTCTTTTCAGTGTCGCCTTTAACTACGTTCTCTTTCGCTCAACCAAACATCCAGGCCACTATATCATCCGGATTGAAGATCCCATGCTCGCCGAAAAACTCGCGCGTAAGGCCAAGGATGAGACCACTCGAAAGTTTATGTCACGCTTAATGGTCCCAAGGCGCCTCGCCTATGGGAACTCAACATTCCATTTGGATTTTTTCCCACTAGCGACTTGGGGAATGACCAAAGATCTGCCTAAAGAAAAAATTCAAGGGGCGATCATCGTAAAAAACACGTCTCATAATCCTCTCATTGATGAGGGAGACTTTCGCCACGTGAGTGAAGATGATCAGGCGATTTCACTTTTCGGAAAAGATTATTACTTAAATACTCTTATGGAAATTTGTCCACGCACGATCACGATCGCTTTTGATGAAGAGTTCGAAGGACTAGAGCCGATTCAGTTTGGTTTTATTGAAGACAAGAATGAATCGATGGTAGACGGCGTGATTGTTTCAGATGACGTGCATATCGAAGAAGAATAACAAAAAAACTATTTCCTTACCCCTTCATTGAATTCGACCTCACTCATGACTCCGTTTCGGTCCCATTCTTTCCACAGTCCCTGCTTTAAATCTACTTTATACATGCCTTGGGATTTAATGTTCCCGTTACTGTAATAAAAAACCCACTCTCCACTTTTTAGGCCATCAAAGTAATCGCCCTCTGCCAGTATCGACCCTCTATCATAATTGTGGCGCCATGGGCCTATACGCTTTCCCTTAGAAAACAAACCTTCAGCAGCGAGGACTCCACTTTCGAAATGAATACTTACGAGACCGTCTTTATTGATCTTGGGATAGTAAACATCCTGCGGAGGAAGACTCCAGTGAAAGCCATGGATTTTTTCTTCAATTTGCATTTTACGGACCGCCTTCAGAAGATAAAATTTCGCCCCCTCTTTTTCAGCGGGAGTCACTTCTTTTAAATAACCCAACTCATCTTTAAGCTTTGAAAGATGTTTTGGGATCACACTTTCTAGCGCCATGATTTCTGAATCATCTGAACCAAAGACGCATTTAGCAAAAAGTCCAAGCACTTGCTCCTGCCCCGTCAACACCGCACCGATATCACCAGAATCAAGTTGCAAAAAATCATCGAAGGTGCGGATGTTTTTCATCACATAGCTCATGTAGATGGGGTCTTCGAGAACTCCCGCAATGAAAATTTGAGCGCGGTTGGTTGCTCCGGTGGTTTCCATATTAATGACAAATTCTTTAAATCCATCAATCTGACGTTTTTTAATACGATCTAGCATTCCCATAGATGAGGATTATAAAGCCCAGAGGTCAATTCTGAAGAAATATTTATTTTGTCTGTAATTTATTGAAAACAGATTCGAGGCGGGAGGTGATTTTGTTAAAAGTTTCTTCATTGACAGCAAAACCCATGGATAATCGCAGACCATTTTTGGCAGCTGCATTTAAACCCATCTGAAGAAGAATGGCACTGGGTTTAGCGGAACCACTAGAGCATGCACTTCCAGCACTAATTTCGAGGCCGTGAACATCAAAAAGCGCCAGAGCAATATCTGAAGAATGATCATTCAAATAAAAGTAAATCGTATTGCTCGCCATTTTTTCATCATCAATGACAGCACCAATTCCACTGAGCTTCTCTTGCATAAATATCAAAAGTTTTGCCCGTATTTCGGCATTTTTTAAGACATCTACTTTTAACAAATCGGAAAGGGCAAGGGCCGTCGATTTTACACCTTGGATATTTTCAGTCCCAGAGCGAAGCCCACCCTGCTGACCTCCACCAGAAATAAAGGGATGAAAAGCAATCTCATTTTTTACCAATGAAAAACCAATCCCTTTCAATGCTCCAAATTTATGAGAAGAAAAAGAAAACACATCGGCAACAACAAGCTCTTTCCAGTCAGGAATTTTTCCTGGCGCTTGAACTGAATCAACGTGTATATAGAGATCAGGGATTTTTTTAAAATCTGCAAGATCCTTTAACGGTGAAACTTGTCCCGTCTCGTTATGAATCCATAGGTGATGATAAAGAATAATGAGTTCTGGATTATTTTCTTTTTTATCTCTCAGGATCTCAGCATTTTCCGAGTGAAGATAATGCAAATTCTTATCACGTTTGAGTTCTAAAAATTTTACGTGAGAACCAAAATACTTTTCTGTGAGTGACACTACCGCCGAGTGATCGACTTTTGAGTAACAAATCAGAAGTTCTTTACCAGAAAGTCTCGCTGTTTCGGCGAATGAGTAGGCGAGCGTATGAATCGCCTCAGTCGCACCAGAATGAAAAAAGAGTTTGCTCGTGTGCTCAGACATGTTGAATGTCTTATAAATTAGCGCGCGGGATTCATTAATACTTTTTCTGGCGGCCTTGCCATCTGAGTGCTGGCTTGAGGGATTGGCGAAAATAACTTCGCCGCTTTTAAACCAGTCTAAGACTGACTGAGAAAGCGGCGAAGTTGCATTGAAATCAAGATATAAGCGTTCGAGATTCACTCGTTTGGGGAGGAACCAATATTACTGGTTCATTTCTCCAACATTAGAGCGAATAGCTGTATTAGCAGTGCCTGCATCAGTAAAAGTGCCAGAGCTCTTACGAGCAAGGTCACCTAGAGATGTAGTAGCAAGATAATCCATCATGATCGTACCAAGGTTCTCGAAATAACCTTTAGTAAGGTTAAATTCTTTTGTATCAACGATCGCGTTGATATCGTTGCCCGATTCGTCTTTCATAATTTCGATACCAGATGATGGTACGCCAAGGATGTCACGAGCTGGGTTGATGTTCTCACCAACACAATCAAGGACGTCCTTAATCGAAATTTCGTCCTGTGAACGAGAAAGGACGTATCCTCCTCCCGGACCGCGAACTGACTTAACTACTTTACCTGTACGTAGCTTTCTGAAAAGCTGCTCAAGGTAGTGTAGAGAGATTGATTGTCTTGTTGAGATTTCTTGTAGTCTAACTGGGTTTCCGTTTGAGTGGAAAGTTAGGTCAAGCATAGCTCGGACTGCGTAACGGCCTTTAGATGTAAGTCTCATTGTCTTCCTCCATAAATCCAAAAAAGTTGGTAAATTTTGATCGGGTTACGAAACCATCCTTGTCACCCGCGAGATTTAAATTCTGAAATGTCGCTCACAACAATCCAGACTAAATATCTCCTAAATAGTATGACCTTTTCTATTTTCTCACGTCAACTTTTAAATCTGAAACAATTCTCTATTTTTTGAGGAGGTGCCCATGCAGAGGACAAAGATGATTAATTACAATAACTTGAAAGACGCAAAAGAGAGCAGCGGTGTTAAAATGTCTCCGGGCAAAATATTCCGACGAACTTAGTTAGTCATCCGCAATCGAGTACAAAAAGAAGTTTCGTGAGGGTCCTACCGCGGAATCAGTGAGTCCTTCATTGATGTTTATTTCTAATAAATAAGAAGAATAATTTTCGGGAAGTTCACGAAATAACCGTCGCGCGTATTTTAGTCCCCATTCAACGAAGAAGTATTGTTTGTCTTCAAGATAGTTGGGTAATTCAAGCTGTAAAATTTCTTCGTTTTTCTCGATTCGATAAAAATCCGCATGAAGAAAATTTTTACACTCAGATAAAATCGAGTAAGTCGGACTTAGAGTTTCATTCTCACCAATAAACGCCTGCGCAAATGTTGTTTTCCCAGCACCAAGATCACCTTCTAAAATAATCATTGCAGGAACTTTCGCCAAATCTTTAAGTTCGTACACAATATAAGAGAGGTCGGATTTATAAACTTTCTTCCACTCACGGATGATTTTTTTATTCATACTAATCCCTGAGTAACTCATCCAAAGCTTTAAACGCCTCAGGAAAAGCATCAATTAAACTGGTAGCAGACATTGGTCTTACTCCAAACTTTTCGGCCGCATACTTTCCAGACCAAGTATGAATCAGAACACCCATTAAAATCGTGCGGTTTAAATTCTCATATATATTATAGAGTGAATCACGTTTCTTTAAGTTCGCCTCCTGACCGATGAGACCGCCAAGAATTCCAGCTAACACATCCCCCACTCCACCAGTCGCCATTCCATCATTAGGTGAAAAGTTAAAAAACGTTTTTCCATTCGGGAAACCAAGATACGTACAAGGCCCCTTTAAAATAACGGAGCAATTTATTCTTTCAATTGTCTCTTTTAAATAGTGGTAGGGTTCTTTCTGAACGTCTTCCAGCGGAATTCCAGTAAAGCGTGAAAACTCTCCAAAATGAGGAGTCATGAGGGTTGGAGCATTTCGAAGTTTAAAAACTTCGCCGTCATCTTTAATATTTAAAACGTTTATCGCGTCTGCGTCTAAAACAACTGGCCCTGAAAAGTTATTGAGAATTTCAAGCACCAAAGATCGCGACCTGAGTGAGCGACCAAGGCCTGGGCCAATCACGATTGAGTCGTATTTATCGAGATCTTTAATCAGCTTAGTCCACTTTGCCTGATCATTTGGCACAAAACCCGTCATCACTTCAGGCGCGAGACGTGCGAGAAATTCATTATACTGAGGCTCCCAAGTCGAGGCCGTCACAAGCCCTGCGCCCACTTTTAGAGCAGCAGTACTGGTCATCACAAGTGCCCCAGTTAGTCCGTGCGAGCCGCCGATCACAAGAGTGTGACCAAAAAGTTTTTTATCACCGAACTTATTTCGAGCAGGAGGAAGATCGTTTTTTAAATCTTTATCAATTAAAAATTTATCACCATTTTTATCAATGATTTGTTTCGGTAGACCTGAAGGAATAACTTCAACTTCACCAACTAGACGTGCACCTTCCGCCTGATAATAGCCGAGTTTTGGTAACCCCACTGCCAGCGTTAAATCTGCCTGAATGGCATTTCCCTGAATAAGACCACTATCCCCTTCCACTCCCGTCGGAATATCGAGTGATATAGTGTAGGCCTTTTCCTGATTAATGAGATTGATCACATCATAAAGAAAGTGAGAGAGAGGCAAACGAACACCTGTTCCAAAAATAGCATCAATAATAATTTTAGGAGCAGAGTTTTGCTGAAAATAGCCTTCTAGAGCTGAAACTTCATCGATATGAACAGTGCGAACACCGTAAGATTTAGCAATTTTTAACTGATCTTTTACTTCTTGTGAGCAGTCTTTTTCCTCGAACAATAAAAAAGCGCGGGTCTCATGTCCCATTGAAGCAAGGTGACGGGCGATGGCAAGCCCGGATCCGCCATTGAAGCCCTTGCCGATCATGAAGATAAGTTCTCCGAATTGAATTTCAGGTCCAAGTTTTTCAACGATCGCTTTTGCGCCCAGAAGTGCGACATTTTCAATAATTAATTTTTCTGGAAAGTGATAAGTCGTTTGAGCAACTTTTTCGAGTTCTTTCATTTCTTTTTGAGTAACAATTCTCATATAGACCTACGACTTAAGTGGATATTTATTTATAACTGTCAGCATTTCTTTAATCACATGCCCAAGACCAATAAAAACTGATTCGGAAATAATCCAGTGACCGATGTTGTACTCTTCGAATTCTCCCTCCTGCAAGAGGGGAACTAATGAATCGTAAGTCAAACCGTGGCCAGCGTGGAAACCCCAGCCAGCGCCTTTGATGATAGCGGCACCTTTTTTATATTTTTCGAAATGAGCAGTTAAAGGCTTTTTATGTAAAAAATCTTTTGCGTATTCACCAGTGTGAATTTCTACTGCATCGGCTTTGAGGGTAAGGCATTTTTTTAAGACGTCCTCGTCTGATTCAACAAAAAGAGAAATTTTTGTTTTAGGGCTTCCCGCTTTAATATCTTCACACGCTTTTTTAATTCTTAAGAAATTGATAGCATCAATAACATCGAGTCCGCCTTCAGTCGTTCTTTCCTGTCTTTTTTCCGGCACAAGGCAAACCCATTCTGGTTTTTGATGGATCGCAATTTTCACCATCTCATCTGAGCATCCCATTTCAAAATTCAAGAGCTGCCCCATGCGCTTACAAACAATGTGTACAGCTGGCACATCATGGTCCTGGATGTGGCGACGATCTTCACGCAAGTGAATCGTTATTTGTTGTGCACCTGTCGCAAGAGCGATTTCTGCGGCCCTAGTGACCTCAGGATAAAATTCCCCGCGCTGTTGGCGAAGAGTGGCGACGTGATCAATATTGACACCTAAACGTGCGAGTTTCATATCGTCCTTATGCTAATGACTTTTTCACTACATCTGAGAGTTCGCTACACAGAGTACTCACAAGTGCTTGATCTCTGCCTTCCACCATAACTCGCGCTAAAGCTTCAGTCCCAGAGTAGCGCAAAAGAATTCTTCCTTCTTTGCCCAGTTTGGCTTCAGCTTGCGACATTGCCTTTTTTATTTCTGGCACATCATCGAAAGGAATTCTTTTATGGACGCTGACGTTTTTCATTTCCTGGGGAAAGAGCTCAATTTCGTTTGCAAGCTCAACCAGATCACGATCGTAGAATTTGATACTTTCAATAACTTTGAGGGCAGCTAAAATTCCATCACCAGTGGTGGAGTATTTTTTAAAAACCAAATGCCCTGAAGGTTCTCCTCCAAACAGTGCTCCACTTTGTCTCATGTGCTCAACAATGTAACGGTCGCCCACTTGTGTACGGATAAAATTGAGTCCGTGTTCTTTTAAATAGAACTCAAGACCAAAGTTACTCATCACTGTTCCCACCACTTCTTTGGTGTGACCAATTTCTTGATTATCTTTTAAAAATTTTCCACAAATACCAATAAGTTTATCGCCTTGGATAACTTCGCCAGAACCATCAACAATTGTCAGCCGGTCTCCGTCGCCATCCAGACATACACCAAGATCTGCGCGGTATTTTTTCACATTCTCGGCACACAGTTGTGGATGAAGAGCACCACAGTTTTTATTAATGTTAATGCCATTAGGCGAATTCCCAAGTGAGATAACTTCTGCACCAAGTTCTTCAAAAACAGTTGGAGCGAGTTTGTAACCGGCACCATTGGCACCATCAACAACAATTCTCAAGCCTTCAAGCGAGTATTGAGGCGAGAGAGCTGCTTTAGTGTGAACAATGTAACGGCCAATCACTTCATCTAGGCGTTTAGCATTCCCAAGTTCTTCACCGGATTTGACGGGAATATGGGTAGCATCAAGAACCATCTTTTCAAGCTCAAGTTCAATTTCATCCGGAAGTTTATGTCCGGTACGATCAAAGATTTTAATACCGTTATCTTCAAAAGAATTATGAGAGGCAGAAATCATGACCCCAGCATCAGCGCGCATACTCTGAGTAACGAAAGCAACCCCCGGAGTTGGAAGTGGGCCAGTTAAAATCGCACGCCCACCTTGGGAACAAACACCAGCAGAGAATGCTTGCTCAAGCATGTAACAAGAAAGTCGCGTATCTTTGCCAATGATGATTAAAGGTTTTCGCGATAAGTTTTTTTGGAAATAACTAGTCACAGCCCGACCGAGGACAAAAGCAACTTCGCCTGTCATAGGATAAGTGTTAGCTTTGCCGCGTACACCATCAGTACCGAACAATTTACGACCTGACATAAATGACCCGCTTTAAGAATGAAAGACTTGATCTAAATATACCATTTTATTTGATATTCACAATAATGGTCTTAGGGGAGATTTCTAGCAAATGGATGGTTGGTGGTAAGACGACTTTTAGGGGAACTTCAACGCGACCGCGTGCCTCTTCCGGAATGTCCGCCCAGACCTGGACAGTGGAAGATACATTTGATCGGTTTTTAATAATCTTCTCAGGGACAAGCAGTTTGACCTCAGCAAATTTGATCGAAGATTGAATTTTACGCTTCTCAGAAAGAAAGCGAATGGGGATTTCTTTTAATGTAAAGTTCGAGCTTGCTGCTTTGAGCTGATAGCTGAACTTAATGTCGTAGCCCGAAGTCAACGTCAGGCGTTCATCCGTTAACTGAACCTCCACCGGAATCTGATCTAACCCAGGCAATGTTTCAAGCTCAATGGGTTTTATTGGGAGTTCTTTTAAAGGACTAATCAATGATCTTGGCCCATAAACTTCGACTTCCGCTGGATCCAAGCTTGTTTGATTAAGAGTGAGCTTATCCGGCAACGCTCCGGAAAACTGGAGCCTAAGTGGAACAATCTTACTCGCCTTTTTCTCAAGCCGAATCGATAGTCTTCGTGGAAGCACGCGTTCAACGACCATACCAAAAGGAAGGTTCAATTGAGCGGGATTGATATCAACATTAAAATTAAGCTGCCTTCTGGCATTGGCGCGATTTAGATCGATCACAAGCTTGTCTTCTCTTTCGGCAACTGTTCTGACGAAAGCACGAGGCCCTTCAATCGTAAAAGTCACTTCTTGCACGGGCCTTTGCGCAAACATCATATCAACTGGCAAAATATATTCGAGTGCAACCGTTTTTTCAAACTTCACTTTTTCTGAATTCAAAACGTAAATCCAAAGAAAAATGGAAAGGAAAGCAGAAAAAAATTTAAGCGAATGCTTTTTCATCCGTCCGCGCATCTTCATGGGGCACGTCCAGACACAACTTCAAGAGCTCCGACTTTATCAATCTCAAGCAAGAACTTACGGAGATATTTTCTAAGCAACTCTTCGTTTTCCATGTAATGGAAAACTCCATTGTAACAAATATTAATTCGTCCGGTTTCTTCAGATACTGTGACGACCACAGCATCCGAGATTTCAGTAATACCTAAAGCAGCACGGTGACGAGTTCCGTAATGGCGATCAATTTCTACGTTTTTTGAAAGTGGTAAGAAGCAACCTGCGGCCTGAATCACACCATTGTAAATAACAATTGCGCCGTCGTGCAGAGGAGAATTAGTCTGGAAAATTGAATAAATAATATCAGAATGAATGCGAGAATCAAGGCGAGTACCGGATGAAGAATAATTCAAGAGTCCATGATTTTTTTCAAAAACAATCAACGCACCAGTTCTTTCCCGAGATAAGGCAGAACAAGCTGCAACGACTTCTTCAATCTGTTGATCAAATTTAGAGCGACCATTGCGGCCAATGAGACGAGTACTTGAAATTGAAACCAGTGCACTTCGAATCTGATCTTGGAAAAGAACAATCAGGATAATAAAAAGATAATCAAAAAAGTTTTGAAGAATCCAGCTGAGGGAATAAAGTTCGTAGTATTGAGAAATCCACCAGAGGATGGCAAGTGCAACAATACCAAATAACATCTGATACGCACGAGTTCCTTGGACGATTAATAAAAAGCGATAAACAATGAGCCCTACGGCCGCAATGTCCAGAAGATCAATAATCCTGAAATTGGCAAGAAGTATGCCCAACTGTTGCAAATGTACCCCGTATGAAGTGATCTATATTGGGGCTTATCGGAGAGATGATGGGAAACTAGAGGGGTTCCATCACACTTCTCTGTAAGCAGAGTATCATTTATGACAACCTGCTTAGACTCGCCGTCCGCCAGAGAAGTGTGATGAAACCTATTAAGCAGCTTTTTTCTCTGAATCTTCGACTAGGGCCACTGAGGCAGCAGGTGCTTTACCCGGATTTTTCAGGCCTTCAATAATCTCATCTGACATGAGCATTTTTTTACGAAGCGCCTCACGTGAGATCCCCATCGTTGAAGCAGCTTTTGATTTATTGCCTTTGTGGCGCTTAATTTCAGCTAGGATCATTTCTCTCTCAACCAATGCCACACGATCTTTCAAAGGAATCGTTGGGTCATCAGCATGAGGGATATTCTCAAGAAGACAGTTCACCGTCTTCGTCAAATCAATAATCGGAGATGATTTATTTCCTAAATCAGTGATGACGTGTGCTTTAGGATTATAAAGCACAGCTTTCTCTACAGCTTTTTCTAGCTCTGAAACGTTACCTGGCCAGGAGTAGTTCACCAATTGCTCTTTCACAACATCAGAGAAATCCTTCAAGAGAAGTCCCTGCTTACGGCATTCCTTACGAAGGCATGTTGAAAGAAGATCATCAATATCGAGCGAACGCTTACGAAGCGGCTCGATATTAATTTCAGATGAACTCATGAAGTTATAAAGATCAGGATTAAATGATCCCTCTTCTTCAATCATCTGTTTTACATTCTTACTTGTGGTAAAGATTGCTCTTACATCAAGTGAAATATGAGACCCAGGAATTCTTCTTTGGTTTAAGATGCTCATGAGTTTCATTTGAAGATGAACTGGCATGAACGTGATCTCGTCAAAGACGATTGTTCCGCCTACACATTCTTCAAGCCTACTCTTGTTACCTTCTCCACCAAATATTTCTTTTGTGAGACTTGCTTCATCTACCCCTTTACAAGAAATCACAAAGCATGGAGCAAGACCACGCTTACCTTCATTATGAACAATGCGGGCAAAAAGTTTTTTACCTACGCCAGCTTCACCACAAATTATCATCGGTGAATCAATATCTTTTAGGCGAACAATCGCTTTCCTGATTTCTGAAGTCTGAGTCGAGCGACCAATCCAGGCGTACTCACGGTCATACGGAGTCGAAAACCGGCGAATAAGAGATTTTTCCGACATCGGGCTGTAGTGATGAAACACTGAAGATAGAATGAGGCCCAGAACCTTCATTGTCTTTTCATCTTCCACTGTAAATCGGTCTTCATTACGCTTGTTAAGAACTTCGATAACACCAATGATTTTATCTTCACGGTTTGTAATCGGAGAACAAATAATTGAACGAGTATCAAAACCAGTTGTCTTATCCATTTCTTCTGAAAAGCGAACTTTATCTGTTTTTGTATCAATGTTAAGTGATACACCCGTTGTGAAAACTGAACCGGCAATTCCCTTACGGTAATCAAACTTAAGGAGCTCTTTTTCAATCCCTAAAGCTGCAACAGCTTCAAGTTCATTTGTTTCCGTATTAATGAGGAAGATGGAAGCGCGCTGACCATTTAAGATACGCACGATCTCTTCCAGCATGCTTTCAACAAATTTTTCTTTATTTCCAAACTGTGTAATATCTTTAAAAAGTGAAAGAAGGAGCGAGAACATCTCAAAACCCTCTTTCTCAGATGCAAAGTGCTGAGTAAGGGCCAATTGGATTAAGCTATCTTTCAAACGTTCTGGTGGTAAGCTTTGGATGTATTGTTCAATGAAGCGCTTCATATTGGTGTAGTCTTCTGTATCAAGCTCTCCACCATAATTCATCGCTTCAGCTTCAGAAGAATTCACGTCGTGGAAAGCTCTGACAACAGAAACACCAAAATCAAAACGTAGTCTTTTAAATTGTAGTGAACATCTCAGAGATGATCCTACTGGCAATGGAAACTTTGTCGTGAAACCTAGGCCAGTTAAGCTGACATCCATTAATTTAACTTTATCTACGAACTCTAATTTTCCACTTTCATTTTCATATTCAACCAGAAACTGCACATCATCGCGCGACTCAACCGTCACACGAAATGATTGGTAGTATTTAAATTCTGAAAAACTGGTCATCATGGAAAGCTCCCATTTATCGCAAATAACTATCTGTTTATCGGATTAAAAGGGATTAACTTTAATAAATTGACTCAATTTTGTGGCATTCTTAGATTATCGGGCGTAACCACCTAACATTTTACTCTTCTCATACAGTAAAAGCTAAGAGCCTTATTTCGCAAGGCTGTCCAAAAAAGCCCGGATTACATTGTGACCAGAAATCTTCTCAACTTGCTCGATACCGGGTGTCGAGTTGAGTTCGAGGATCAAGAGCTCACCATCTTTGACCAAAATATCGAGTGCTCCGTAATGGGCACCGGACCTTGAAATAACATTATCAATAGTCGCCTGATGTTCAGCAGGGAAGGTCACAAGTTTTGCTTCACCTTCTTTTCTGAAGTTAGCTGCTATTCCACTTTTAGCTTTTCTCTCTAGCACAATCGGCTTCTGTCCTTTGATGAAAAAATACCGGTACTCAACTGCATTCCTAACAAGTGGCTGAAGGAGATAATCTTCATCCCCATTTTTTTTCTTTTTCCAGGTTTTAAAAGTTTCCCATTTAAGGGCTTCAATTCCCCAACCACCCTGCCCGGCCATCGGTTTCACTACCAGTTCAGGATAGAGTCTAAAAAATTTTTCGACCGTAAGAAGGTCTGTTCCTTTGACTTGAATCCAGGGAAGAACAGGAAAGTCATTTTCTTCAAACCAGAAGTACTGAATGTTTTTTAATCTAAATCTAGTAAGGACTTCATGAGAATTAATCACGCTTACCGCAGGAAGTGATTTTAGCACCAAGAGATCGAGGTCATTGCGGTAGACTCCGGTGGTTCTGACGATAGTGATCTCGGCCTGAGGTAATTCTAGGTCAGACCACGGATCAAAAAGATGTACATCTCCGACCTCTTCAGTCAGTCTCTTGATAAAATAGGTCTCTTTATTTTTAGCAAATACGCAAAATTTATTCATAAAGACAGTTCCTTGATCTTTCACTAAGATGGATTCATGCTTTTAAAATCCGTCTTTATTATGCTTTCTCTGATAGCGTTTGCAAATGCGCAAACAACGGCCCCTGCCTATGCATTAAATCCTGAAGTCGAAAAATTCTGCCAAAAACTCGATCAGAAATTTAAAGATTATCGATGGGGTGATGTTCAGTGCAATCAATACGAGTGGATCAATGTTCGAAAATCGGCTGCAGGTACGCCTCTTATCTGGACAACATTTGGTAAAGAAGATTCCCCGGCAGCTCAAAACACAACACTCATTTTATGTGGCGTTCATGGTGATGAGATCACGCCAGTGAAATTTTGCTGGGACTTACTGCGAGAACTAAAACTCAACCACACTTTTGAAGATAAAATGGTCGTCGTTGCTCCACTGGTAACTCCAGATTCTTTTTTTAAACCAAAACCCACTCGCACCAATAGCGCGGGCGTTGATGTAAACAGAAATTTTCCAACGTTTGATTGGAAAGCAAATGCTCATAAAAAATGGATTACTGCTTATAAAAAAGATAAAAGAAAATTTCCAGGCCCCAGAGCTGCATCTGAGCAGGAAACTATTTTTCAGATGAATCTTATTAAGCGCTACAAACCGAACAAGGTTATTACGGTTCATGCTCCGCTGACACTTCTGGATTACGACGGACCATCTCTCAGAGCGGAATCAGGGCAGCCGGCAAAAGCCTTACTTGAGGAGATGTCGAAAAAATCTTCTGGGTACAAGGTTTCAAACTATCCGATTTTTCCCGGAAGTCTTGGGAACTGGGCCGGAAAAGAAAATCATATTCCGACCTACACACTTGAACTACCAAACTCAAACCCACAGGAAACAGATAAGTTCTGGCTCCTGTTTAAAGACGCTGTGATCTTTGCCATGGATCACAAGATGAAACCAACAATCGATTAAGCTTCTTCTCTTTTAGGTGGCTCTGGTAAACGTTTCACTAAATAGGCCGGTACAAAAAGAAGAACGGCCCCAATCAAATACGCATTCACCGATCCAAATTTCCAGTACACAAGTGAAGCGTAGATCGGACCGATCACGCGCCCTAGAGCACCGAGAGAACGGAAAATACCGAGAGCCTGTCCCTGCATATTTGAAGGTGAATAAAACGAAGCAAGAGATGTTAAGCATGGAATAATCATCGCAGAACCGAGAGCAAGGAAAAATAATCCTGCGTAAAGCATCCAGCCCGCATTCGCAAAAGCAAGAATCACGAGTCCAGGTGCAATCGCGATGAGCCCCTGGAAACTCATTTTACGCTCGCCGACTTGGTTAGCCTTACGTCTAACGTATCCGCCTTGGACCATACCGATCACAAAACCGATGAAGATAAACATGTAAGCGTTATCCATCGAAGTGTAACCCAAACGTTCAACAGCAAGAAACGTCAGGGTGAATTCCATGCCTGAGAAAGCTGTGATGAAAAAGAAGTACGCAAAGTTTGTAAGATTGATGCCAGGAAGTGGTAACGGCTTAAGTAATTTAAACGGATTACTTGTTCTTTCCGTATGGGCCTTATTTCCTGGTTTAAGAGTCTCTGGGAAGTATTTCCAGATGGTAAAGAAGTTAACAAAACTCAAAAGTGCGGCGAGAAGCGCCGGTGTTGAGAAGGGATTAATGCCGTAAGCTGCTAACTGTGGGTAATCAACAATCGGGTTATACATAGAAAGAATTCCACCCAATGCTGGGCCAAAAACAAACCCTAAAGCAAAAGCAATTCCGATCGCCGCCATTCCTTTAGAGCGATTTTTAGCATCTGTGATGTCACTGACAACAGCTGAAGCGATAGAAAGGTTACCTGACATCAACCCCCCAACTAAGCGAGCGATGATGAGTAGAGTGAATGATCCTGAAAAAAACCAGATGACGTAACTTAAAAATAATCCGAAGACAGAAATGAGTAAGACGGGTCGTCGCCCTACTCTATCCGAAACAGTTCCCCAAAAAGGGGCCGCTACGAATTGGAGTAATGAGTAAAGGGCCCCGAGCAAACCACCAAATAAAACAATCGTTGTCATTTGAGGAGTACCGTCAGCAGTTAATGAAATGGTCTGAATATTGGAAATAAGACTCATCATCCCCGATAAGAAAAAGTTATCTCTATCAATTTCAAGATAATATTTTGCCATCGCCGGGAACATCGGAAAGATAATAGAAAAGCCAACGAGGTCCATGAACATGGTAAGGAACATGAGCTTTAAAATCTTTACTGACTCAGCTGGAAGTTTTGCAGGAGCGTGTTTTATTTGTTCTTCAATCGTAGAGTTGTATCTCTCTCTGGAATCAATTGTGTAAAAGAGATTTTGCCTGTCGGCCTCAGAGCCATTAGCGTAAACATTGATAAAATGGGCGTAGTCTTTTATCCACTCAGGATCAGCATTTAAGCATGGAATATGAACGAGTTTCCCGCCAATCTCTGTGGCTTCATGACCGAGTTCATTGCCAATTTCATCTGTCGTCTCTAAACAGTCCACAACAAAACTCGGACAATAAACACCGATATTTTTTACGCCATTTTCCATTTTCTTCATGACCGTCACATCGGTGTAAGGGCCAAGCCAGACTTCAGATCCAAAGCGGGATTGAAACGTCATTGAAGTTGGAATCTTCGATTCAATTCTTTCTTTAATAAGTTCATAGGTCTCAAGGCAATGAAGCAGATAAAGATCTTTTTTCTGAAGCGCGCGACGAGAAGGAATTCCGTGGAACGAAATCACGATTTCATTCATGTCCGGATGAGCAGCAAGAGATTCATGAATCTTGCGAACAGAATGATCAATAAACGCTTTCGAGCGGTGATACGAATTTACCACTGTAAAGGACGGAAGATTGACTCTTTTCTTAAATTCAGAACCCAAAGCATCAACCACAGAAGCAATCGTGCTTTCAGCGTATTGCGGAAACTGCGGCAGAACCAAAACTTTTTGAGCACGTGTATAAATATCTTCTTTTTCCCAGTCATCTAAAACTTCACCAGCACGAGGTGAAGCAAGCAGGAAGGCGTGATTAAGTTCGAGGTTTGAATCCAGAAGAGGTCTCACGGCATCGGCGACTTTCTTAGTATTGGTGACAAGAGGGAAACCCTCTGGCTCATAAATACGAGAGTAGGCTTCCGCCGATTTTTTTGGGCGAAAGGGAAGGACAAAGAGGTTTAGGATAAGTTTCCAAACAAAAGGATTGATATCCACGACCCGGGGATCACCAAGGAATTCCCTAAGAAATGAACGCACATCTGAGACCTTAGCGCTTTTTGGGGAACCTAACTGACCTAGAATAACTTTGATTTTTTCTGCCATATGCTACTTTGTGTTGTAAGAGTCCTTACTTTTTGTCATAAAAGGGCCTAAATGACTAGAATCAAAAAGTCCCAGAGGATTAGACAATGGCAAAAAAATCTAAGAGTGAAGGTCGTAAGGGTAAAGAACTTTCAGGCGTAACCCTTTTGGGCAACACGAAAACCAATTACCCTGAAACATACTCCCCCGAAGTGCTGGAAAAATTTCCAAATAAAAACCCGGACAACGACGCCTGGACCACCTTCATTTGCACTGAATTCACCTCTCTGTGCCCGAAAACAGGTCAACCAGACTTCGCCAAGATTTTTATTAACTATATTGCCGATAATGAAATGGTGGAATCTAAATCGTTAAAGATCTACCTCTTCAGTTTCAGAAATCACGGGGATTTCCATGAGGACTGTGTACAGAAAATTTGTAACGACCTCTTCAAACTTATGAAACCAAAATACCTTGAAGTCATGGGTGACTTTACTCCCCGCGGAGGCATAGCCATCTTCCCATTCGCTTCAATGAGTAATGGATCAAAAGAGTTCCAGGAAATGAAAAAAATTCGTATGGCAAATTATGCTCCCGGAAAGTACGGAATGGACCTTTCTCGCCTCTATTAATAGAATAAAGTTATCAAGGATGTCTTTATGATGGGTTTAGGAATGAGTGAGTTGTTGGTAATTCTAGTGATTGTTGTTATTTTCTTTGGTGGAAAGAAACTTCCTCAGCTAGGTGCTTCAATTGGTGAATCCATCAAGAATTTCAAAAAAGGCATGAAAGAAGACGACACGGATAAAAAGTCTTAGTCGCTTAAAATTTTTCTACCACTCTCAATACCACCGGTTCGTTTTCATTCACTATTTCGATTTCTTCAAAGATCTTAAAAACAACTTCTTCGTAAGTGGGAAACTTATTTTTCTGTTTTAAAAGCTCAATGATATACCGGGCAGCACGGTCAATAAGCTTATTATTGGATGGTCTTACCCACGTCATGACATTGCCTTCATAGCGTCCAAGAAGTCCCATGATAAGAGTTGAGTGCGCATTTAATATCATTTTCACCATCAGATGATTGAAGAGTGGCTCGTTTCCCCATTCAAAAATCGCCTCTTCCTCCATACACTTGAATGTCACTCGACCCTCATCATACATAATACTAAATTCTTCCGTCGGAATATGAAGAGAGCGATTCTTCTGACCTTGTTTGGAGATATCAAAGCCAAACAAACGCTCTCCGCTGATTCTTCCATCAAGCTCTTTCCACTCTACCGGGCGTGGTGTTCGCCACAAGAGTTCACTCCAGGCCTGACCCGCTGTCTGTGCTTCAGGAATAAATAAATACGAAAGAGCATACTGCCCGTCTTGATCGAGTCGATTTTCGAACCCCTTTAAAGAAAAAGTCGGAGACCTTTCTGTCGTATCAGTGAGGATGCTGATCGCAAGAAAGGGGTCAGTCACATAGTTTAAATACTTTTTGTCCTGATAGAGTTTTGCCTCCAGTTTAGTAAAGGGAGCAAACGTTTCATAATGAGTTAGGCAAAGACGATGGAGAAAATCGAGATAAAAGACTTTAAATTCTTCTTTAGATTTATGCTTAAAAAGAAGTCCTACTCCTATGCCTAACATCAAAACAGTTGAAGACTGCATGCGAGTTGAGCCTGAAATCGCCATCGGTCCAACTGACAAATTGACTTTCCTGATTTTTGGATTTTCAAGTACATCTTTAGAACGATTAATAGGCATCAAAACATCATCAGGGTTGCAATAAAGAAAATAGGGTCTTCGGCTTGAAACTGCTGCAGCTTTATTGGCCGAACCAATAACGAATGGGGTCTCCCCACCTTCAGTTGAAGCAAGCAATAAATCATTTTTGCCAAAACCTAATTCGAGAAGCTGACGTTCACCGTATTCCGTTTTATCTTCAAAGCTCTCAACTGATTTTATTAAAGCAAAATCTCCACCGGCCATGTAGGAGAATACTTCGTTACTTTGACCGAATTTCTGACGATAGAGAGTTTCAAGGACAAGGGAAAGTCTTCCGGTTGCTCCACAACCACACATAAATACTTTATGGCCTTTTACTAAAGTGTCCTGAATTTCTGTCGTCAAATCCCATAAATCATCAACTTTAGTTTTGAGAAGATTGATGGCATCAAAATCCACTTCTTGGAGAAGTTTTAAAGCTTCTGCCACATCTTTATGCACAAGATAAGAAAGCTCAGTTGTTTTAGGATGAAACTCCTCAGTCACAAGGTGACCCAGTTTAAATTGTGGAGCAATTTTCAAGAATTCTTTGGATTTGTTTGAAGCTGACATTAGTAGATTTTATGAATAATGGAAGAATATTACTAGAGCAAATGAAAGACAAAAGGCTAATAACTCATCGCAAAAACAGTGACCTGCATATAGTTTGGATAAAGAAGGTACTGGGAATATAATAAAAGCTATATGCCATCAAAATTCCTCATACTCGCTTTAATGATTTTTGAAGGGTGCTCGACTGCACAGAAGAAGAACACCTTTGTTCAGGAAATTGCTAACATAAAAAATCGTAGTATCAAAAGTTTTTACGTTTCATCTGGTGATGATGCAAAAAAATATTTAGAAAAAAAACAAAAGTTTTTGAACTTACTTTTTGAACAATCAAAAAATCCTTTTACCGCTCGGCCAAGATGGAGTGAGAAATGCCTTGCGGAAAATAATATTGGACCAATCAAAGAAGAAGAAAAACATATCAGCATGGAATCTTACTTTTATATGGACTATTTCGGGTCTTTAGGAAATTGTTCTGATTCAGTTTATGCTGGTAAAGGGGTTCATTTAATTTTGTATTGTAAAGGGAGTCATGAAATATTGGAGTTTAAGTATCCAGCAGAGCCTGCACTGAGTTTAAAGGATTATGTTTTATGTCCATGAGAATTTTCGCCATTTTTGTTATGCTACTCAATTCTTCGTTTTCATATTCAATTGAACTGAAAAATTATCAGTTAATAAATGGATGTACGATTAGGGAAATGAATGGGAGAACTTTCAAAACATTCCCAGGACAAATATGCATCATTATGGAAAATGGGAGCATCGTTTCCGCAACAGATAATCATTTAATATTAATAAATAAAAAAAGTGAAGTCGTTTGGGAAATACCTGGACATTTTCACCACCAGGTTAATTTGTCTTTAGATGGCAAAAGAATTCTGGCAATTTCTTCTGAGTTAATTAATGTAAAACAGACACCTATACGCCAGGATAGTCTATTAATTGTTGACCTGGAAGGAAAGATTCTCCACAAACAAATCGCACGAGAAATTCTTCAGCAGGCCGGTTTAATGGGTGAATCAATGCTAATGTCACTCACACTGCAAGAAATTTTCAAGGTCAAAAATGAGATTTCGCATTTCAATAGTTTTTACGAAATTCCTAAGTTATCAGGGACAGATCATCCTTCGTACTTAAAAGAAGGGAACTATATTGTTAACGGTACAGGCTCTGGTTTTTTTATTCTCTCTTCGAATCTAAAAAAAGTTCTTCATCACGAGCAGCCCAAAGTTTCTTATCATTCGCGCATGCATGATGTTCAGGTCACATCACAGGGAAATTACCTGCTCTTTAATAATCTAGTTGTAACAGGTAAAGGACTAATCGATTTTGAAGGCAAAGGCCCGGGACCACTTTTGCTACACTCGGCGATCATGGAATTAAAACCATCAAATTTGAAAATCGTTAATCAATTTGAAGCGACACCAAAAAGTATGTTTTATTCTGCTTTTTGCGGCGGGATTCAAGAGCTCGATAAAGACACATGGTTATTTTCTGATGTTATGACCGGAACTTATATTTATTCAAAAAAGAAGAAAGACTTTTTTGCTGTGATTCCGTGGTCTCACATGACAAATGACGTTTATAATCCGACCCAACAAATAAAAGCACAAGACCTTTCTTCATTTTTAGATCATTGGAAATAAACATAAAAGGTTTTTATGATTAAATTTATAGTTTTCTTTTTTTGCTTTAATTCTTTTGCCTTTGAGGATTTTTACGGAAAAGACACAATGAACGGAATCTCCTAAAAAGAATATGAGGGCTTTACAGAAAAGTGGTCACTGGTCACAATTCGCTTCAGGAAAGACACTGGAGAGATGAGACTTACGTACGCTAATGAGCTTGCGTTTAAAACGTTGAAGGCCGGCAGAACTGATTATCCAGATGGGGCGGTCTTGGCCAAAACAGGAATCCACACAGCTTCTGATCCACAATTTGTAAGCTCAGTTGTTCCTAAAGGAATTCGTCGCTATCAAATCATGGTGAAAAATAAGAAATAATATTCCACAACTGGCGGCTGGGGTTATGGGCTCTATGATTCTAAAGGAAAAACTTTTCCTGAAGATCCAAAAATAACTCAGGATGCCTGCTACGCATGCCACACAATTGTTGAAAATCGCGGCGATGTTTTTTCTGAGCCATTTGATTTTGTCAAAGATACAAAATTTGCTAACCACCATTCTGTAAACGTGAATGCCCAAATCAAATACAAATGGATCCCAACAAAAAAGTTACCTAAGACAATTATCCCCTACGTTCCCTCTGCGTACACTAAAATCAGAATGGTCACTAATGACATCCTTCGAAAGCATCTCTTTCAGGGAACACTTGATGAAATGAAACCGATACTTGAAGATGAAACAAAAAAAACAAACGCGCCTGCGATTTTCATGTCAGCAGATAATAAAAAATTTGTAATCGTCATCCCAAAAAAGTCAGAAGAATGTATGGAGATGGGATCTTTTGAAATAGTCTCAACATCTTTAACTGACCAACCAATTGTTGAAAAGTACTGTACGCATGATTAAAGTATTATTAGCTTTCTTACTTATCATAAGTGGATGCGCCTCACGGTCTCAGAAAAAATTAATCAAAGAAGTTAAGTCTATACCGGGAAACCAAATCAAACTGATCCCTGTAAGTTCAAGAAGCGAAGCTTTAAAGTATTTTCACAACCAGAGAAATTACTTGATTCTATTATTTGAGCAGTCGAAAGACCCTTATTACGGCACACCTAAGTGGACTGAAGAATGTCTTAAATCAAATATTCCAGGGCGTATTTCTGAAACTGCGAACATGCTAACGATGACTTCAAGCTTATTTCTCGACAGTGATGGCAATCCTGGTCTTTGTCCTGAATCAAAAGCGGCCATCAAATCTCAAGTTTTGCTTGTTTACTGTGATAGAAGTTCAGAGATTTTAAGCCTGAAATTTCCTACCCAAGCGGGAATAGATCTAAAAAAGTATAAATTATGTCCTTAATTCTTTTCTGTCTCAGAGGAAGTAATTCCGAATCTTAGGTTTAGAGGTACATTCTCTTTCATATGAGCGGGTGGCGATAGATTTAAACTCGCCATGATCGATACAAATTCTTCTTTTGAAATAGGCAATCCAAGCTTAGGATTAACTTTCTTCTCGATGCCAAGAGTTGATGAAAACATCCTTTGTAATCATGAGCTGGATATAGAACGGTATCGTCTGGCAAACTGAAAAGGTTTTCGCGTACACTATGGAAAAGTTTTTCAGAAGAACCTCCTTGAAAATCTGTTCTACCGCAACTATTAATCAAGAGAGCATCACCAGTAAAAAGATTGCCTTCGAAATAATAGGACATACAGCTGTTCGTATGACCAGGGGTCGCAATACAAGTAATAAGCCTTCCACCGAAGGCAATTTCAACTCCATCTTTAAGAGTCAGGTCTTGCCCGATTGTATTAGCAAATTCTGAAACACCTATTTTTGCTCCAGTACAATTTTTTAAAAATCCAGCACTAGTGACATGATCAGCATGCACGTGTGTTTCAAAAATAAGTTTGAGTTTAAGCTTATTATCAGAAAGAAACTTCAGATCCCTTTCAACCTGGCCTACAACCGAATAAATAATCCAGGCATCTCCCGTTTGGGGATCAGCGATGATATAAGTAAAAGTTGATGTTTCTTTATCAAACAGCTGATTAATGTTAACTTTATCCATAGGTTAATTCTCTTCGACTAATGAAGTTTATTCAACAGGGTAAAATGACAGCGCAAATTGCTTTCACTATCGGCATACTTTTATCGCCACTTGCAGGTCGAAACTCTACCTTATCAAGTGCCGTCAAAGCTGCCATTCCCTATCTTCTACAAGTCAGTATTGTTTTTCAAGGGGCATCATTAGATTTTAATAAGGTCATGAGTGTGGGAGTCAATGGATTCGTTATCACTTTTCTAAGTCTCTTAGCGATATTTATTTTAGGACATATCGGTGCAAAATTTTTAAAACTTGAACGTGAGCAATCCCTTCTCATAACTATGGGAACTGCCATTTGTGGAGGTAGTGCAATTGCGGCACTTGCACCTGTTATTGCAGCAAGTGCAGGAGCGATTGCCATAGCAATGGGTCTAGTTTTTTTATTAAATATTTTTGCCATTTTTTCATTCCCTTTTATTGGTCACTATTTCGAATTATCACAAGCAGATTTTGGATTGTGGGCAGCACTTTCAATCCACGATACGAGTTCCGTTACGGCCGCGGCTGCGGCGTATGGGACTGAGGCGCTTAGTGTGGCGACTACAGTTAAACTCACACGGGCACTTTGGATAATTCCAGTGACATTCTTTTTTAGTTATCTGAAAAAAGAATCAAAGAAAGCGATGAAAGTTCCCTGGTTTATACTGGGTTTTATAATCGCCTCAATCCTTTTCACCTACAGTGAATTCCTAAAACCATACTCTTCATGGTTTGGCATGATTTCAAAATTTGGATTTACGTTGACACTTTTTCTTATTGGTTTAAATTTTGATTTACCGACCATGAAAAAAATTGCACTTAGACCTTTAATCTTCGGCCTGTCTTTATGGCTAATCGTTTCTATTGCCTCGCTTATTTTTATTACTTCTTTCTAACGCGGTCATTTTACTCTTTTTATTTTCTGGCCAGTACTCATGACATATATTGAGGCCATGTATAAGAAGACCCTCAAAAAACCTGACGGCCGCACTCTTCATCTTTTTTCGAGACATCCCATTCCCGAAGGTATTCTCCCGACTAACCCCAAACACGAAGATATAAAAGCAGCTCCTCATATGCGTTGGCATCCATTACGCCTGGAATGGGTGATATATGCCAGTCACCGCCAAAACCGGACCTTTCTTCCTCCGAAAAATTATTCGCCTCTTGCCGTTTCAACCAATAAAGATTTTCCTACTGAAATGCCGGCAGGAGATTACGATATCGCTGTTTTTGAAAATCTATTTCCCAGCATGAACTTTAATCTTGCAGATGGAGTTGTTTCAGCAACCGGCGTTTGCGAAGTTGTCGTTTTCACCCAAGACCCAGAAACATCTTTAGGTGACCTCCCCTTACCTCATATAAAACTTGTTCTAGAAGTATGGGCGGATCGTACCAAAGACCTGGGGTCAAAGGATCAAATAAAATACGTCATGCCCTTTGAAAACCGCGGTATTGAAATGGGTGTGACACTCCATCATCCGCACGGACAAATCTATGCTTACTCTTTCGTTCCTCCTGTTCAAGCACAGATTATAAAATCAATGCATGAGTTTTATTCAAAAAATAAGATAGGTCTCTTGGAAGACATGATTAACTCTGAAATCCTCTCAGGGGAAAGAGTGCTGGTTGAAACTCAACATGCCATAGCTTTTATACCCATCTGTGCTCGCTATCCATATGAAACATGGATTGCACCAAAAAAAGCAAAGGCGTATTTACATGAGCTATCGGCAGAAGAAATGCATGATCTTGCATTTGTCTTAAAAACCGTCTTGATGAAATTTGATAAGCTTTGGGATAAACCATTTCCCTATCTAATGACCTTGTTCCAAGCGCCCACAGATGGAGAAGAACATCCGGACACTCATCTTCATTTTCAAATAACTCCTCCCTATCGCACAAAAGACAAACTTAAATACCTTGCAGGAACAGAATTAGGAGCGGGAGTTTTTGTCAATGATAGTTTGCCTGAAGAAAAGGCAGAAGAGCTTATGGCCGTAAAAGTGGAGGTTTGAAATGAATGAAACTTTCATTGAGCGTGCTTACGGTAGAGTCAATTTAATTGGTGAGCATACGGACTACAATGGCGGCTGGGTCCTTCCGACGGCCATTCCTCAATTTACAGAGGTCACTTTAACAAAACGTAAGGATAGAAAAATTATTCTTAAGAGCTCCAAAGACAGGTACTTTTCATATGAATTAGGAAATGAAAAACATAAAGGTTCCTGGGTTGATTATCTGCAGGGGGCAACCAAAATACTGGCAGCAGGAAAACATAGGATATCTGGATTTGAGGCCACTATACATTCAACGATGCCCGAAGGGAGCGGTTTATCATCAAGTGCGGCACTTGAGATAAGCTTTTTGAAAACTATCACCAAAGCTTTTGAGTTAAATCTAAGCGCCGTTGAAATGGCGAGAATTGGACAGCAAATTGAAAATGAATTTGTTGGAGCACGAGTGGGAATCATGGACCAGATGGCGTGTAGTCTCGCGATTATAGGAGAAGCACTTTTTCTGGATACTTATAACCTTACCTTTGAAAAAATAAAGTTACCGCTCGATCAGATGGATTTACTGGTTATTAATTCAGGCATCTCTCATCGATTGTCTGCAGGAGGTGGCTACAATGAAAGACGCGCTCAATGCGAAGAAGCTTGTAGCATCTTAGAAATTAAACACCTAAGAGATATATCAATCGAAGATTTACAAAAAAAAGATTTACCAGAGCTTCTTATGAAAAGGGCACGCCATGTGGTCACAGAAAATGCCCGCGTTCATGAAGCTGTTTTGTCACTAAAGAACAGTGACCTAATCTATCTCGGAGAACTCTTCTATGCCTCTCACAGATCAATGAAAGATGACTATGATGTTTCAATTCCTGAGATTGATTTACTGGTTGAGCTTTGCTCACTAGATAAAATGACCTTTGGGGCGCGGCTCACAGGCGGAGGTTTTGGAGGCTCTGTTGTTGCTGTCACAAAAAATGGTGAAGCTGACCGCATCGGACAGGCCGTCACCGCTGAATACCGTATGCGGACAGGAATAAAGGCAACGATCCTGTCATGAAAATCAAAAAATATATTCTCTCAAATTCACAAGGAATGGAAATACAGGTCATTAATCTGGGCGGGATCATTACGTCAATCAAGGTGCCAGACAAAAACGGTGTCATAGAAGATGTCATTCTTGGATTTGATGAACCTGCTCGATACACAGATCAGCACCCCTACTTTGGTGCACTCATTGGACGCTACGCAAACAGAATAGCAAACGGGGAATTTCACCTTGGTGAAAAATCCTATCAACTTGCCATCAATAATGGACCCAATCATCTTCATGGCGGACTAAAGGGTTTTGATAAGCGCATCTGGAATATTGAAGAGCAACCAGAAATGAACGCTCTTGTTCTTTCTTACTTAAGTCCTGATGGAGAGGAAGGATACCCGGGAAACTTAAGTGTCGAGGTGACCTACACCGTCAGTGAGCATAATGAATTAAAGATCGATTATGTAGCGACAACAGATACTACGACTCCCCTAAATCTCACAAGTCACTGCTATTTTAATTTATCAGGTAACAATAAATCTTCAATTCTCGATCATGAACTCTTGATCAATGCTGATGAGTATACTTTGATAGATCATAACCTAACTCCTACTGGTGGAATAGGGCATGTCAAAAACTCTGAAATGGATTTCACACGTCCGAAAAAAATTGGTGACCATATTTTGAGTGTCAAGGTCGGATTTGGCTTTGATCATAACTATATACTTCGGGATACAGATGGTTCATTAAAACTCGCGGCACGACTTCATGAACCAGTTAGTGGCCGAACCATGGAAGTCCTGACAACTGAGCCAGGACTTCAGTTCTATTCGGGTAATTTCCTCGATGGGTCGCTCATAGGAAAAAAAAATGATCTTTACGAAAAGCATGATGGATTATGCCTTGAAACACAGCATTTTCCGGACTCGCCCAACCATCGAAACTTTCCTTCAACTCTTTTACATCCCGGAGAACCTTTGCACTCGCGTACCATTTACCGTTTTCTATTAAACTGACGTTGATAAGCAGACTCAATATCAACATTGCCTCACCAGGCTTGTTCGAGATTCCTTGTAGTTGCCTGCACAAACCAAAGGCGTCAACTAAGATTTACGCTCACTGATTTATTAAGAAATAGCCTAATAAGTCCGATAAGAGAGTCATGAGAATTTGATACTTTCAGCATGTAACGGCCAGATGGCAAAACTTAGCTCCATTAGTAAAATTGCTGATGGTCTCTACATATCTCCCATTAATTCTAAGTTTATAAATATCAATTCTCCTATCTCTATTCCTTTTCAGATTACAGACCCAAATACTTTATTAAGTTGCACTAGCTCGGTTTCAATCACAAGAGATAACGCTGCACTTTTTACTAATTTAAATATGAGTCTTTCTGGAACTGCTCCAAATTGTGTTTTAAATCTCTTGCCTTCGCCAAGTCTTTCTGGAGTTTCAAATTTTATTTTATCTGTGACTGATGGAACAGATGTCAGCAGCTCAAATTTTTCAGTCACCGTTTTAAGTAATCCCCCTTCAGTGACAACCGTCTTAGTTCCTGTTCTCTTTAACGAAGACACCTCTCAAACTTTTACATTAAACTATATCGATCTTGAAGGTGACCTGGCGACTAGTTGCTCAACCACAGCACCACTCTTTGCGACTATTTCCACTCCTTGTGCGTGTGATGGTGCCGGTGTTTGTCGAGTTACCATTCAAGGAAATCCTAATGCTAATGGTCTTGGGCAGTTTGATTTTACGGTAACTGATGATGATGGTCCATCCTCAGCAGCGACGATGAATTACAATATTGTTCCAGTTAATGATGCTCCTACTTTTCCTGCTATTGCTGATATCTCGATTACATCAAATTCAGTTTCAACTTATGATGTAGATTTTTCTCCAAGTGATATTGATCTCGATCTCATCGATTGCTCGACCAGTGTAAATGTAACGAATTCAAACTCGAACATCATCTCCTCTATTGCAAAATCCAATTTCGCTGGCTGCAGACTTACCCTTACTCTCGCTCCTAATGCTATAGGGACAACCATAATCTCCGTGACCGTTTCAGATGGTGCATTAAGCGCAACTGATAGTTTTAATTTTACTCTTACTGGCTGGGGACAAGAAGCTTTTATCAAGGCGAGTAATCCAGATGCAGGTGATTGGTTTGGAAGTTCAATCGCCCTAGATGGAGACACTCTCGTTGTAGGTGCCCCAAGGGAAGATGGCTCTGTGACCGGTGTTAGGACTGTGACGACAACTAGCGACAATGTAGTTGACGGAAATTTTGGGGCTGCCTATGTTTTTAGGCGAACAGGTTCAGCTTGGGTACAAGAAGCCTTTTTAAAAGCAGATTCGAATATCGCAAATCATAATTATGGAACTTCGGTCGCACTTTCCCAAAATTTAATCGCTGTCGGCTCGCCCAACGAAGACAGTGCTCAAACAACAATCACCATAAGCGGAGTCCCCGGCAGCGGAGCTTCAGCGATTGATTCAGGTGCAGTTTACATTTATTCAAGAATCGGCACAACCTGGACACGTGAAGCTTTTATAAAAGCTGAACTCAACTCAGCCTCGAATTTATTTGGCTCTACGCTTTTTTTAAGTGATCAGACTCTCGCCGTTGGGGTTCCCAAAGATGACTTTAATGGAACATCCATTATTTCAGGTACAGCTATTACATTGAGTACACTTGTTCCAGATTCGGGTGCAACTTACATTTATCGAAGAAGTGCTGCCGGAACTTGGACAAGAGAAGCTCTTATTAAAGCAAATAATAGAGACTCTCTTGATCAATTTGGGACTGCAGTTTCTCTTGAAGGAAATTTACTCGCCGTTGGTGCCTCTTTCGAGGGAAGCAACCAAACGACAATTACTCCTCTTGGAAGTGCTGATAATACAAGGTTGGAAAGTGGTGCCGCTTATGTCTATGCAAGAAATGGCACAGCATGGACTCAAGAAGCTTACATTAAAGCTCCTAACAGTGAATCTGGAGATCGGTTCGGAACATCGGTGAGTATTAGTAACAACCGACTAGCTGTTGGTGCCCCTTTGGAAGATAGTAATGCTATCGGAATAGCAAACGTTTCTAGCTCCGATAACTCAAGCCCTCAAAGCGGGGCCGTCTATACGTTTAAAAAAACAGGTTCGTCTTGGAGTTTTGAAAATTATATAAAGTACGGTGCCCCTCTCGCCAATACAAGATTTGGCCAAACAGTCTCACTTAAAGGAAACACCCTTGTCGTAGGAGTTGATGAAGACGATTTCTCCACGGGAAGAATTGTGAATGGGGGAATCTCTTTTCCTGCAACCAATAGTTTTGAAAGTGGTTCAAGTCTTGTGTATCGACTTAACGGATCAGCCTGGGTTGAAGATGCTTATTTAAAAGCTCTAAACTTTAGAGACAATTATACTTTTGGTAATAGGGTATCTATTAGCGGAGATACCATTGCAGTGAGTTCAATTAGCGAATCAAGTAATCAAAATTTTATTACAAACTCTGCTAGTGCACCCACTAATAACACAATGTCTGCCTCTGGAGCCGTTTATGTATTCAGAAACAACGCTCGCCTTTTTGATGTTACTGAAATCTTGGCCTCAAGTAGTGATACTGTTATTTCGCTAAGCTGGCAAAACCCAGGTGGGACGACGAGTGACTATGTCATTAAGTATATCAATGGAACAACTGCCCCAGCAGCTTGCAACAGAACTACTGACCTTGTCCAAGCAGGAACAACCTTTTCAACCCTTTCATCAGTCGTACTCAGTCCAAATACAGACTACACTTTCAGAATTTGTGCTAGTAACGGAACATCAGTAACGGATGGAAAAATTTTGAAAGTAAGAACCAACCCCGCAGGTAGTGCTGTCATAATTCCGGCCGAAGTAGTGAATGTGGCATTATGAAATTTGACCTGAAAACATCCATCATCGTCATACTCTCTAGTGTTATCCTTTTTTTAAGTGGGTATATCATTGGAAATCAACCCGCACGCCATACTCCTAAGGTTTTAGACGCTGAATCAGAAAAAAAATACAAAGACTCAGTGGCAATGGATATCAGAGAATTCGGTGATGCTATTGGAGGTTGTTACCGCGCTTTTTTGACAACAAAACCAAAAGTTTCGGAAGGTAAAATAGATCTCATTCTTAAGGTACAAGAAAATGGTGCGGTATTAGAAATTGAAGTCGCTAAAAATGAACTCTTATCTGATGATTTAAAAAAATGTGTTCTAACTAAACTCTCATCACTCAGACTTAAACCACTACCCAACGGACTTAATCCATACATTGCCCATTCCCTCGCGTTTAAGTCAGAAGCTACATTGCAAAAAGAGATTGAAATTCAGAAGAATAGAATGCCGAAAGTACTACCTAGAGAGTAACTACTTTTGCACCCGCTCTTCAATCAAACTTAACCATGACGACCGTCGTCTGGTTTCACCAATGATCTACCCATCCCGAAAGTCCCTAGTAACAGTTAGAAAATCGCACTTATAGGGATCGCAAAAAAGTCATGAATGAATAAAAAAAGAGGAAACGGATAAAGACGAAAGACTTTGAGTGTCTTAACGCAATGCGCAAAAAAGATATCGTACTATTCACTCATCACGACTAAATGAAAAACAAAGAAAAAATTATCAGAATTCGGCAACAAATCTTTTTGTACTGGATGGTCATTTAGCAACCGCTATAAAAGCAAAGTATTTTAAAAGTTCCTTTATTACTTCCACTGGAGCATTGGAGAATAGGTATTGTATGGTTGGTAGAGGTTGGAGATGTCAGTATTTTAGTGAAGAGGTAGACCACATTAAAGAAGTCATTAAATTAGTGCGTAAGGAAAGTGGAAACAGAATCTTTAAACAGTGTAAAACTCAAGGATGCGTTTTCTATATCGCTGAAGATGTCTTTAATTGGATGGAAAATTCTCGCCGAATTACAAGTCGTCTAGACATCCCCGTTAAAGGTGTGAAGGATTTTAGATTCACTCCCCCATTCCGTATGTCGACTTACAGAAAAGTCACCGATGAGATGGCAAATGTAAATGCAGCAAATAAGATGATCAGCATGTAAGTCGGAAAAACTTTTCAAAGCTCGCTTTTATAACCTCAGAAATCTAAAAAACTTCTGAGGTTGTAAAAGATCACTAAAATAAAATCTTGATATTCAGACATGACTTAAATCTTGAAAAATTTTCATCGAAAGCTTAAACCAATCAGAAATGATGTAACAAAGCAGGATGAAAATACATTCTTTGTTAAAAACTTTTCTGTTTGTTTTAATTCTATCTTTTGGGTTGGACTCCTTTGCGAATCCTTTGAAACGCCAAAGTCTCACGACGTTTCCAGCTATTGTTGATCGCTATACGAAAAATGAAATTCCTTTCCGAGGATACCAGGAAGAGTTTTCTCCTCAAAATATGGAGTTACTAAAACTCTCCTCCTGGAGTTCTCTTCAAAGATTTGGCGATTAAGATTCAAACTTCTCGTTTGTGAACAAGAAAGAAGACTTTCTGGATCTAATTGAAGTGGACTTAGGGCTTTGCCGTGGTTTTGCATCTCTTAGACGAAAGTTTCGACTCCTCGCTTTTTTTGATCCCAATAATTTGACCGCACAACTTATTCCTGATCGCTCAAGAGAGCCAAAGGCATACGTCGCTTTCTATCGAGACCTTGTAAAAAACATCAGGTCCTACTCCCCGACTGTCATTCCAGTATTTAAAAACTTAAGAGAACTAAACTCCGACGTTTTATTGATACGTATGCTTAAAAAAGAAATTCTGGAGGAGTGGAAGAAGAAAAATTTTTCACGCGGAACAGGCACCAATGAACTCTTAACAGGAGTTTTTAGGTCATCAACCTATGAAGAACTTATCGTCATGAAAGATAAGGTGGATATTTTCTCCTCGCTTGGACAAAATACCATGATATGGATATCCGTTAAGAACTCAACCTGGATCCACGTTTTAGAAGCGATCGAGTCAACTCCTATTCAATCCGATGGAAGCTTCAGGCTCACACTTTGGAATGATAAGTTTACCAATGGAGAGAACGTGTTCTCCTACCTCACCATTAGCGGAGATGGAGACATTTTTTACGATGATGGTCTAAGCAGAAGAAGGATCAACGCTGCTGGTGTTACAAAAGATAATGACGGCGAAATGCTTAAGATGGCACTTTCACTGGCCGACTTAGATTTAACCTTATATGACAGTTTTTTTTCACCTAAAAAGTGATTCATTATCTCAAACATAACTTTTAAGGCGCTTCCTATTTTCTTGAAGGGCCTCAATTTGCTTCTGGATGTTGGGTTCAGCATAGGTATACCAAACGTCGAAGGGTTGGACCTTGGAGAAGAATATCATTTCATTAAATTCATCGGGAGACAGAAAAGAATCAGAGGCGACTCGTAAAAAGTAGATTGGACTTAGCTTCTTCCAGATCTTGATTTGATCGATAGATCCGTCATCATAAAAGTAATAGGAAAAAGGTGCTAAATGCACAAGCTCGGTTTCAAGAAGATCATCCGTAACTGAATGTACTGAAATTTCAAAAATCTTAGCGGTCTCAAAAGCCTTTTGATTTAACAAATTCTTAAGACCATTCAGAAGAAAGCGCTTATTGGTAGAGGGGGACCTAGCTAGGTATGCCCATAGCGAAAGATAAGGTCGCTCCAAGTTTTGACTGAGGAACGAGGTCACTTGTGGAACAAAGCGATCGGCGGGAAGGTACCTCGTCGCAATGAGATGTGCTACTTCGTAACTCAAACGATGGGCCGTATCTCTTTCCTGAGCAGAGAAGATCGCAAGAACAATTTTAAAGACTCGCTCATCGCAGGCGTTAAATAACTCGCTTAAACTCGAGGAAACAAGAAGATCATTCTCTTTGAGAAATGCAGGGGTATCTGTTTTTTTTAGAAAAATGTTTAGTTCGTCAACGCCAAGCAGTTTCATAAATCTCCTTTGAATCATCTAGAAGCTGTACGTCCTTTTAATAGAATTATTTAAATAAACATTATTCATTTCTGACTAGTGCAATTCTCTCCCAGGGATAAACAGGGCCTAGGACTTTCGCTGAAACTGAAGATCTATCCGAAAACGAAATTTTCAAACTTCTCAAAAACCAAAGTTAGATAGGGGAGTAATTTTAGCTATGAACTAATTAAGACACTCAACTAATGGTTGGGAATCGCTGTAAACTGAGCATTGAATAATTCTGCCCTTATTGGCCGGACAATCGTTTCTCACAAGCTCACCACTTGGGTCAGTCTCAACTTCCGGCTCGACCTTAAATGAGGAACCAGAAGCTTGGGCCACTGTTCTACAGGCCTCTACCGCCTCTTCCTGACTGCAATCACTTATCATCTTAACTTCCGCAAACCTGCCTTTTAAAAAGTTATAAAAGGTCTTATCTTTGCCTCCGTAGATTTTGCCATTTTTTTCGATAGTTACTTTGAACCAAACCGTACATATCCCTTCGTTGTCTTTGCAAAAATAAGAATCATTTTTAATAAGACCCGCTGCAAGCGCAGATGCTGGGGATAGCAGCTTCATCTCTTTAATCGTGATTCCCGATTGGCCAAAAACCTCACCAGACTCTGCAAAAGGCTTTTTGGTTAAGTCAGATGTGACTTTAATCGCCGGGATAATTTCATCATTTGGGGCGATTCCCCCAAAAGTTGAAAAACAAGCTATATCGTCCGTAATTGTTGTCTGAAAAAGTCTCTGAATATTAAGGACTTCGTTATTTAAGGCAGCCGTTTTTCCCTGTTTTGTCTGTAAATCCATCATTTTCATGAGAGCTAGTACAAGAACAGAGGTTAAACCAAAGGCCATAAGGACTTCAACTAGTCCAAAGCCAGATTGTTTGCCAGATTTTGTTGTCATTAAGTCATAAAATAGTCGCCACATGACTAGATTAAACTGCATAAACCATTAAAAAGCTAATGAAAGTGAATTCAGCGTTGCATTTTGAAATCCCCCCTTAACTTAAGTTCAGAACAACAAGGGGTGCAGCATGAACTTCAAATTTATCGTGATCATTATCTCTTTAATCTCATCTTTATCAGCTCTATCGCTTACGACAGAGGAATACAAAAACACACTTCTCGCAAAGACGGATCAAGAGCTTTACGACTTGGCCTCAGCAAGCGATTCAGCGCTAGGACAGTGTAGAGTTCAAAATGCATCATTTTGTGAAAGATGTTTTTGCGATCGTTATGTACGCACATCTGCAGTAGGGACATTTGGACACGATGGGTGGCCAAAAAACCCTTCGACTGGGGACTCTACTGGTTGCGTGGTCTGGCCTTCGGGTCCTAAAGCTGTGGGCACTTGTTGGGGAGGCTACTCGCAGGCAACTATGTGTACCAACAACATGGTAAGTAATGCAGCAGCTCAATTAAGAGATGCACTCAATAGAGATGCTTGCGGACTTTCTGCTTATGTTGCAACTCTAAGAAGCAGAACAACTTTCATCGCCAATACTGAGATTGAGAAAATAATATTTGTCGATCTTTCGGAAACAGGCGGAAAGAATTTAAAGTGTGGAACAGTAGGTCTCAACCACTCAATTGAAGAAGACGAAAGACCTGAGCATGAAAAAACTCAGTTTTTCTCTGAGTTACCAAGTGCTTTTTGTCGTAGCGCTTATATTCGTGCAAAACAAATTTCAAAAACGAGTAACCGCCCACTCGGTTTAAGAATGATTGGCCAGGAAAGATTCAATCTTTTGAAGACCCAAACAAGAAGAGCATTTGATAAATCAGAAGTGGAAAGATACGTCGCAAGCACAGCTACTTTTGGAACTGAAGGTGAAGCCGATGTACAAATGATTCTCAATCTAAATTTAGCAGATCCAACAGTGAGCAATCAAAACTTAAGTAAACTTAAAAGATATGCTGAACTTAAAAAAGGATCTCTTCAGCTCCCAAGTTCAACTTCAGCAGAAGTTTTCCAGAAAATCTCGGCACTACAGTCAGATGCATCTTTTAACCCAGTAGCCTCAAAACCAACTGTATCTTCAGTAGCAGAAAGAACCAACAGCGCTTCACACAGAATCAGCGAATAAGCTAAAACTCGTAAAGGAAGACTCAAAACCTAAAAAGTTTTGAGTCTTCCTTTGGTCTGTTAGGAAATCAACTCATAGTCAGCTTTGAATATAAATTCTCCTCGTCTGTAACAGATACACCGGCTGCGCATCAAATAAAAATTTCAGCTATCATAGAACCATTCAAACTGCCCTCTTAAAGTGGTGTTGAGGTTTTCACAAGCAAGACTTCATTATAGAAATACATAAAGATATCTAAATGATCTTTGAGCCTCTCTGGATCCTTGGTCGTACACCACGTTTTTCTAATGAGGCGATTCACGTTAGCTCTAAGTAATGCACAGGTGTGGTTCACAATAAAAAGTGGATCAAAAGCCACTTTTTTGAGCTCCCCTTGCCCGGCAACACAACCTCGCTCACTTTTAAAAGTAAGGTGCTTAGCCTTGGGAAGGTACGTAGAAATAAAACCAGGGTACCTCTGATGCTCATCGCTCTTAACCCTAACTTCAGATGAAACGACGAGGGCAATTTTACTAAACAATTTGCTAAGTCCTTCCGCGTGCTGATCAGTTCTCTTGCCATATTTTCTTATCGCAAATTTTGACAAATGCCCGAATGACGGGATCTGCGAAACCTCAAGCCCAAGAATCCTTCGACGGTCCTCATCCACACAAACAGAAATACTCAAAGGTTTGAGTTTTGAGTTTTCTTTTGTGATGAGATCATCAAGTTGTATATTGTGAATTCGGCCCTTAAATTTATCAAGTGAGTTCTGATTTAACCTTCGACACCTACGCGCCAAAAACGGCAGTTTTCGTTCCACTGTATTTCTATGGACCCCTAAAAGAATGGCAGAGCGCCTAAGCGAAATACCTGACGCTAGAAACTTTAAAAGTGGATAATTGATTCGTCTTTTTTTCTGCCTAAAGGCTTCTGCAAAAGTCGCGTTCGAAAAACGAGTTCCGCAACTTTTACAACGAAATCTTTGAATCACTTTTGAATCATCCTTTCGATGAAAATGACCGTCTCGGATGAAGGCAGAGGGAGATGCGCAACTTGGGTTTGGACATTGTTTGTTCATCTCAAAACATAAGCAAAGCAGATTCCAATTTGGGGAAAGATTAAGTCGATGAAACCTTTGAACTTACATCGCAGAGCTTAAAATAAAAGTATGCTGGTATTGGGAATAAATTTAAATCCACAACACCAGTATACTAGAGCAGTTCTTATTTTTTTCTCATGTAAGCATCAAGCGGCTTTTGCTGAGCGACTGTGATGAGATCAATATTTAAATATCTCATCGTAAAAAGAACGAGATCAACGTTCAAAAACTGATTCTTCCCATAACTACCGGTGAACGAGCTTTTCTTTGCTCCTTTAAAAATATCATACAGACTCGTGACATCAGCGAGATTATAAGAATTCTGTTGATTTTTATTCATGACTTTTAAGGTCTCTAAAATTGAGCGCTCGTGTACTCCCCCAATGCCATAAAGCTGGGTTGACGGAAAATTTTTCAAAAAATCTCTGACTTTAGTGACATTAGAGTTTTTAAAATTTTGTTCATAATAAGCGAGTCTAGTATCAAGTGGACGATACCCATCAGAGATAGCTAATTTGTTCGTAATAACCTGAGAGCCTGGAAGACCGATAGCATAGGCCGACTTGTCCCCGGACTTACAAGCAAGTAGCATGCTGTCACCGCCTATATCACAGACACAAATTGATTTGGCAGGGTTGCCAAATGAAACTGCATCGAGAGCAAGAGTTGCTTCTTCTAAGCTTGAAATAAGAACTGGCGATGAGTTAACTAAAGATAAAATATCTTTAAAAAAACGTTCAGTGTTTGAGGCTTTTCTGAAGACTCCTGTGGCAATGACTGAGATTTTTTCAACTTTCTGTCCATCCATTTTTAGTTTCAGAAGTTTAATGTGATCTAAGCCTTTCTTTAAAACTACCGGTGAAATAGTAATGGTATCGCGGGAATCAAATTCGAAAGTATCGCTAAACTCGATAGGCTCGGAAAAACTATCGTTGATTTTCACAACTTGATTGAGGCAAGTGTTGTATTCATATATTTTAGATTTGACTCGGTTTGTTCCAAGTTCAATGATCCCTCTTTTTTGGAGGCATTTAGAGGTCGTCTTTTGAGGCATAGAACTTTTGCAGCTGACGAGGCAAAAAAGAACAAAAACAGAGGTGAACTTAAGCATTGTTGTACCTTTTAAGAAATTGAGGGCCAAATTCTCCAACCAAAGAAGAATACGCTCCCTGGCTTAGTCTATAAGAATCATCAAAATAGAATATCGTATCGGTATTCTTAAAGTAAAGTTTGTCTAATCCTGAGCAAAAAATGATCTTCCCTTTTTTAAAGCCATAAGACTGGATTTTATTCCAGAGTTCGATAGAAAAGCAGGCCTCAACCCGGCTAAAGACCCAGATCGTTCTATCTTGATCGAGAAATAGTCTCGCCAGGAGAATCCTCATGCGAAGTGAAAAGGGAATGAATAGTGTTGAATCTATTTTACTCAAAAGACTTAGCCCAAGCTCTGAAAGATCGTTATTAATTTGAAGCATTTCAATAATTTCATCAAAATGCTCAGGTTTTTCTCTGTTAAAAAGAATGTTGTCAATAATTCGATCAAAGGAGATTTTCAGGTCGGGAGAAAAAAAGGCGACCTTTGTCGAAAACTCTACGTTTGATGCCCAAGAAGTAGCGCCAGAGGATACCTTAAAATGTTCAATAGAGCGGATACCACAAAAACAAAGAAAATACTCCTCGGCCACTTCAAGATCTGGAAATGAAAAAACATATGTTTTTCCGCTCTGAACAAAAAAAGAGTCTTTATAAGACCGTTGTTCTGTCCCTACTTCTTCCACCATAAAACTCTGCCCGTTCCAATTTTTATTGAAATCGATATCTAGAACTTCCGTTTTAATGGATGAAACCATTTGGGCCTGTTTCATTTCGGTACTAACGGCTTTTAAGATGGGTAAACGCCTTGAGATTTGTAAAGCAGTGAGAAGGAAAATTTGGAAAAGAAGAACTTCTAGGTAGAGGTTTGATGACTGCCCATAACGAAATGAAAAAAAGGCAATCATGCTCATAACACTCAGTTGATTCTGGAAACTGTAAAAGATATTCGATGTGTTTGAATGCTTTTCCCTCGCATCAAGCCAATTTTTAAAATCACTGATGTGAAGTTGACCAAAATCGGCGTTATCAATTTTTGAGCGATTTCCAGACACCACGAGGTATCTTTTGCGACTAACATATTCTAAAACAAAAAATAATAGGCTTACGATGGCGAGCCATGGAATAAAGAAATAAAGCGAGTCAGGCACGTAAACGATGAGGCAGAAAACAGTAACCAGACAGGTAAAAAAAAGAGAAGGAAGCATGATGTCTCTGAAATTTAAAGTCTGCCTAGAAAACATTAAAAGTGAAATGAGACGACCAATCGTAATTCCTTTAGTAGGTCTAGCAATCATTTGGAGAATGATTGATTTAAAATTTTGAGATAATCGCTCTGTAGACTCTTTCGACCTTGAAAAAAAAACGATAACTTTTGCAACAAGTGTACCAATACATACAGAGGCAAGGAGAACCCAAAAAGTTTTAGGGGATACTGACAATCCCCCAGATGTAAAAATCAGAGGCTGGGAAACCAGAACGATGAACGAGCCAAGACCAACCAGAAAAAAAAGAATCATGGGTAAAAAGGATTCAAGAGACAAGACCTGAGAACTGCTTCTAGGAAACGCTTTCGGAGTTAAATCAGGGGCCTCGAGAATCTTTTTGTCAGCGCCCGATACAAAGCTCTCCTCTTTTTCAAGGTCAATTAAGGAAAAGGCACTAAGGATTTTTCTTTTTGAGTACCCACTTTCAAAATAAATGGACGCCAAATGAATAAGAGACGGTTTTTTTCCAAGCTTATCAATCAAAGGGTCGTTCAATGAGGAGATATTGTAAGTTGAAAAAGTAGACTGTTTTAAACAGGAAACTGTAGTCCCCTGGATAAAAACATCTCCACTGCTTAAAATTTGACGCTTCTCAATGTCTAAAACTAAGCCTTCATTTAAAAGCGCCAAACATCCCTCAGAAATTTGTAAGACCTCACCTTCATCGATAGAAGTATGAGTTGCTGAAAGTTCTGGGTATAATATCTCTAAAAGCGGCTTTTCGTTAATCATAGGTACAGGCCCTCATGGCAAGACTATTTTATTTCTTTTTTGCATCTATAACAATACTAAGTTGTGTCTCCTTATTTTTTTTAAAATTCGATGTCACTCTGAATGCCTCTTTAAATCAGCAAAAACAAAATTCTTACTCCATAAGCGAAAAAAACAACTGGAAGAATCTTGCCTATGAAGACATGTCAGTAAGTTTGATTTCAACAAAAGGTTATGAAAAATGTGAGGCTAACATTTCAGATAAAGCAAAAAGGATTGTGATCTTGGACTGCAAAGAATCAATCGTTTACCCTCAAAATTTAGATGTCAAAATCATACTTCATCAGTGTCCCCTTTTGGATATCCTGATGACAAAATTTGAATAATTGTATGGACCTCACTTTTTCATCACTTAACAAAGAATTTAAGAGCAAAACGATTGAAGCTCTTGTGATATTGCTTTTTTCAACAATTCTGCTTTTTGTGTCTACTAAGTTATTTAGCTTGAACTCAAGAGGAATCATCACCCTTAGGCATGAAGAAGGGCTCACTTTTATTATTTTTGCTTTTACGCTTTGTCTTTGGGATTTTTTGAGACAGATGAACCTTGCAAGATGGGAGAAAAATCAAGACGAACAACTGTTGACTTCGATTATGAGCTTAGAAGATGAAAAAATAAGATTCAGTTGGTTTAGAGTATTACCGCTGATCGATGGTTACAGAAAAACTTACATCCACGAATTAGTGCCAACATTTTGGCTACTGACCACGTCAGCTTTTTACTCGTTTGTCGTTATTATTGAGTTAGGAGAAGCAAAATTTTTACTCGCCTTCTTTTACTTTTTTTATCTTTTCATTTTATATAAATCTGTTAGAAAGCATATTGAATTAAGGCGTCAGATTGAGTTGCAGATAACCGAATGTCAGAGTGTCGCCTTCCCTTTAATGCAGAGACAGCTCGATTGGATTGTTTCTGGAAGACTCGATGAATTCAAAAAAAATCTCACAAATTTATTTGATAAGTATTGGCCAATTTTATCAGCGACACTCCACAACTCGATAATCCCTACTTTGCTTTTAGATTTCTCATGGGCACTCCTTTACATTGGCGCCTGTTTTTGGAAAATGACAGATTCAAATTCTTCTTTTAGTGGTGATTCAACATTCCTTTCAATTATCATTTTTGAATTATTTAAAACAATCAGCAATTTAAACGGCAACTGTTTTAAGATAGGCGAAACCATTCAATTAAGAGAGTCACTTGGAAAAGTTTTAGAAACCTTCAACCTTTTTAAATTACGAGAAAAGTATCCTACGTTTAAAAACTTAAAACTTTCAAAAATAAACTTTGGGTTGAAAAATACGGATATCAAGCTCAATAATTGCAACCTTGCCCTTGAGCATGGAGAACAACACTTTCTTTACTCATTTGACAGGAATAAAACTGAAGTTTTAATCGGGCTTATAAGCAAAACAATAAAACAAGACTCAGGCTTGGTTGAAATGATTCCTGAAGACTCTCCTGTTCTCGTACTGGACAGAGATGGCAATAGAGACTATCTTTCAAAAAATTCCATAACCCAAATCAAAAATAAATTAGCACAATCAAAAAACAGACTTACCGTCATCGACTCACTCTTAGATTATTGCGAATTGGATGAATTAAAAGAATTTATGCAATATTTAAAAGCTGAAAAACAAAGTTGTCTTTTTATATCCCACAATAAAAAACACTTTGAAAGGATAGAGGATTTTAAAATTCTCAATTAGGGCATTTTCCCAAGTTTAGGATACATCTTCAGGATGGTTGCCCAAAGTGCATCAAGGTCTATTGGTTTTTGGATTAATTTGTGCTTTATTCTTTTACTCGTCGACTCAAAACCGTCTGCATCAAGACGACCAGTCATAAGAAAAGTCTGATCAGGTTTTTTAATAAAGCGATCAGAATAGATCATATTTATAAATTCTAATCCACTTTTTCCAGGCAGAACGAGGTCACAAATGAGGATATCGACCGGATCATTTTGAAGCTTGAGAAAGCCTTGCTTGGAATCGGCAGCTGTATAGACCACCACCTTTTTAGAACAAAGTGAAAAATACTTTTTCAACATGCTCGTGATTTCTGGTTCATCATCAACAACAAGGATTTTGATTTTATAAAAATCATTCATTTTCAAGTTTCCCTGCTATTAGTTTTCTACTAAATCATAATTCTAATTAAACTAACAAAAGACCTTAGTCATATTTGAATAGGATAAGTTAAATGAATTTTCTGTTAATCAGATAGAATAACCTAGTGAATGATCAAATAAGCAAAGAAGATATTTATAAACAATTATTATCCACCCTTAAAGAGGGTGACGAGGCAGGAAATGTGGAGGGCGCCTACATTAACCTCCCCTCACATGCTTTTATTCATTTTGAAAACCTAGCGATCAATCTTTTCATTAATGTAGGGCAAAGGGTTTTTAAGGTTCATGATCATCAAAATGAAGATTTAACCTATGTGATGACGCTTATAAACAAAGGTTTGAAAGAATTATTAATTTTGCGGAACGATTCAAAAAAGTTCTCTAAATTTTTAGTTGAATCATTAAGAAAAGAAACATTTCATTCTTCTGTTAATTTTGATGAAGATACCAAAAAATCTTCGAGAGTTTATTTGACCCTTAAAGAACTCGTGTCCGTTTTCGGACTGAATCAAAATCTTATCGATATTTGCTTTAATTCAATTAAAAAGCTTGAGATCCAGGTAAAAAGTGCTACCAACAATGAATGCTATAGATACATTCAGCATCTCCTCCTGAATGAGGAATACAACCACGTTTATAAATACATCCAACTTTCAACTTATTTTTCTTATCTTATGGTGGATGAACTAAATATTCTTAATAAAATGGAGGCAAAAAATAAACTTTTGTTCGCATCCTATTTTTCTGATATTTGCGTTCCTCCTCACTTAATCTTTGTTAGGGATTCAAAAGATTTTGCACTGCTAAGTAAGGAAGAAAAGAAAATCGTGGAAGAGCACTCGCTAAGGGCCTCTCTTATTATTTCTCAAAACAGTGGCATTCCCAGCGGGGTAGACGATATTATCTACAACCATCACTTAATTGCAAAAGAAGCAGCTCAGGAAAACAGTAGCGCAGAATTTACTATCAAATTAGATAGAATTTTATTTATTGCCAATGAATCTGCCTGGGCCATTCTTCATCATAAAGCGGGCTCGCCAAAGGAGCTGATCAAACTTTTTGAATCAAGGGCGTACCTTGGGTTACCTGAATATTACTTCAGAGCACTTGAAAGGGCCCTTGCAGACTAAGCGACCAGTTTGAGAGGTTTGGACTTTGATTTTGTGTTTGAGACTTTGTTCACTTTTTGGATAAAGTCTTTAGCAACCATTCTTGATTCCAAAATTATTTTCTCATCAGATTTTGCAAGTTTTGAAGCAGAATCAAGAATGATAACCTTGGCCTTTCCTTCTGTTATAAAATCACTTAGAAATTTATACTGTTGAGAAGGTAGGACAGAAAGGATCTGCGCCTTGAGCTGATTACTCGTAGCTAAAAAGGCAGACTTCACAACTCCCGCATCAAGTGATTGAAGCTGAGATACTGGAAGATAGAGTTTATAGAATTCACCGAGCATCTCTTGATTGTCTCCAAAAATGCTTTTTATTAATTCATCTTCTTGTTCAAAATCAGCTGATTTGACCATGTCGACAGCAGAGAGAAGAATACAAGGAGGTAGGTCAAACACACTATCATCGACCAGGTCCTGTGAAAGTATTGTGTCTGCTATAGAGCTAATTTGATTACTGTCATTGAACCGCTCCGACAATAAAAGTCCCCACTCCTCGCCTTTCATTTCACTTACCAGGATTTTTCGTTCGTCAGGAGCTAAAAGATCCATAATCACTTTGTATCCTAGAGAGCTATTTAACTTAGCAGCAATAGCTCTGAGTTCCTTTCCTTTTAGGGCCTTCAGTTTTGCCCAGCGTTCCTGACCTATGATTTTTTCATAATAGCCGTCAGTGAGTAGTCTCTTTAGACCTATTCTTTCAAGTAGTCTGTTTAACCATAGTTTTAATTCCATTCCGGACAACGGATTAAGGGTAGAGACCGAGACCTCACTGAGGAATTCAGGTCTGAGCTGCCCTTTCAGTTGAAGCTGAGATTTTTGACCGATTAATGAAAGGATGGCCTTAAAACCAGCGATATCATTTGGGGCAGAGTGATCCAAAATATCAGAAAAAATGATTGGATCCTGAATGATGGTTTCCTCTAAACTCGCTATTTCAAAATCAACATTATCCTTTAGAGGATTATTATGATAATCCTGTTTATCGTTTTTGGTTTCAGTCACCTTCTTCCCGTCTTTAATAGAATCTGAAATGCTTTTAACCATTGATTTCAAATTAAGTAACAAAAAGAGAAATGACGCCAAAAAGACAAGAAGAGCGCTCACAATGAAAACGAGCTTAAGAATATGTTCGGGAGAACTGATGATTTTTTCCCAAGTGGATAGTTCCTTAGGGGGACTTACTATCTTCTTTTTAGGTAACTCTTCTTTCTTGGGCTCTTCCTTTTTTGATATCGCCCCATGAACGATATTTAAGTAAATGGCCGGGCGATATTGAGAGAGACCTGTTTGTAGGATTTTTCTTAGTTCCTCAATGTTCTCAACTTCAGAAAAAACATAGACTTTAATTTTAACCGTATAATCAACGGGGTTAAAAATATCAGGGGAAACCATAGGTCGAGGTAAGTAACCATCAAAATTTTTATTTTTTTCAGTCGTTGTCTTTACAGGATCAACTTTTTTATTAACCTCAACCAAGAAACTAAACTGAATCTTATCCCCTAGGAATCCTGAAATGAGGCCTTTAGTTTCTGCCGAAATAGACTCTTTTAGTTTGTCTGAAGAGGCAAGAGTTGATCCTGCAAACAAAAAAAGAATGAGTAAGCAAAATCTAATAGTCATCACTATTTCGCCTCCCCTGCATTTAAGTTTTCTAACATCTTGTCAGCAGTTAGATCATTTGGGTCTAAGTAGAGTGCTTTAAGGAGTAAACTTTTGGCCAGCACAGGATCATTGCTTTTGAGAGCGATACTTGCTAACATGGTATAAGGTGCACCAAGACCTGGTCTCACTTTAAGAAAATTTTCAAGATTTGTTTTCGCGGTATCATAATCACCAAGGAAAATGAGCCCCTGGTAATTAAGCAAGTCTCTGATCATTACATTGGCCTGGCGTGAATAACTTCCAAGAACCCATTGATTAAAGTGATCATCACTAAGTACCTTCAGGTCAATTTTGATCTCATTAATTTCCCCCACAAATATCGCCAAAGACTGATCTTGATAACCATCTTTTCTGACTGTGATTTGAAAAACACCATTTGAAGCAACTTTTAAAATCTCAGATTCTTCCATCGTAAAAGGCGTTTTACCAAGGAGTTTATTGTCTGAAGAATAGATTTCAGCATTCTCCTGAGAGCTTGTGATTTTAAGCGGCTTTGATTTCTGTGACCAAATCGAGCAACTTGCTATAGACATTAAAATTAGTAACTGTAATGCTATTATGGAATTGTTGAACATTTAAAATTCTCCATGTAGCTATTTTATCGGTACTAACGAGCGAGTTCTTGATGGTTGTATTAAAAAAGTCATATATGCCTATATTAGGCCTTACTTTACTATTTTGCTCTGACTACCTCCTGGCCAAATCTACCAAACTCAATGCAAGGCTTGGCATGGCAAGCTTCACATCCACATCTCAGGCAACCCCTGCTGGAGGTACGGTTCAAAGTACTGGAGCCCCAGAGTTCACTTATAATTTTTTTCTTAAGCCTCACTTGGCCATTTACCTTGGAGCAGATTTTTTTCCAGCAAAACAGGAAGGAGGAGTTTCATTGTGGGGAATAAAGATGGGTGCAAAATACTATTTCTATCATTTAGGAGTTCCCATTGTTCGAAAGACAAAGGAGATCGAGTCTGTCAGCTATAAAAGATGGTCTGCTTATGGTCTTGGTGAAGTTAAACAATACAACTATTTCTTAGGGACAAACCCCTCAATTACAAACAATGAGATTGAAGAAAAAGGGACATTTTTTAATTATAATATCGGACTTGGAGTTGATTATCGAATTAACACAGAATGGGACTTAAACTTTGAAATATCAAACCCCATTCTCACTCAAGCATCTACCGATGACAGGATAAACTATTCAGGGCGAGTTATTTTGATGGGGCTGGGCTATCACTTTTAGTTTTTGAATGACTGATGAGAACTTTTGTTAAGCGGATGACGATACGACGATTTTTAGATCTTGCGGCCTCAAGCTCAGCTCCACTTAAATTTTCTGTCCTCAATTCGGGCTCTACATCAGCAAGACCCACGGGCCTTAAGGCGGTATGTTCAATTCCCTGAGTCTCAAACAACTTAACAACTTCCGAAGCACGGCTCAGAGATAAGTCCCAATTCGAAGGAAATTCTTTATTGTTAATGGGAACGTCGTCTGTGTGGCCTTCAATGTGAACGATAACGGACTGAGAGGAACTTCTAATCACTTTTGCAAGCTTCTTTAATACTTCAGAAGCATTAGGATGCAACTTGGCTTTTCCAATATCAAAGAAGTAAGCAGAAGAGGAAGTGATTTTTAAACCATCTGATAAAACTTCAACCTTCATGTGCTCTATATTTTCTTCTTTGAAAACATCTTTTAGCTGATCAGTAAGTTTGTTGAAGGGGTTTAAATAACTCCCACCCATAGACTCGGCCGTTTTCTTTTTTAGCTTCTCAAACTTGGTTGGATCAGGAGTTGAAAAAGCTGCAATGATTACGAAGAATCCCCACAAAAGTGTCATAAGATCGGCGTAAGAGATTAACCAATTCCCCTCACCTTCTTCGGCCTCTTCGTGCTGCTTATGCTGGTACTTTTTCATGCTTTAGATTTTACCTGATTTCTATCTTTCGGTGAGAGGTAACTATTCAAAAACTCCTCCACTAAAATCGGGTGCTTCTTTTCTTTAAGAAGCAAGATTCCATCACACACAATTCTGCGAATAATTAAATCCTGATCACTGGCAAGAGAGAGCTTTTCACCGATAGGAATGAGAACCATATTCGCCAAAAGCAGTCCCCAAAAAGTAGCTGTCAGAGCGACAGACATACTAGGGCCCAATTTTTCAAAGGCATCAGGAGAACCTAAACCTTGCAGTAAAGAAATCATCCCTAACGTGGCCCCAATCAGACCAAACGCAGGGGGAAATTTACCGAGAACCTTAAACGTATTATTTTCTTTTCGATAGAATTCATGCTGAATTTCAATTCTCTTAGAAAGAACTTCGGAGAGCTCATCATCACTGAGGGTATCTTCTTCTAAAAGCTTGAGACTCTCTTTAAAAAACGGATTTAAAGAATTCACCTGGATGGCATTTAGCGCCTCACCATCAGATAACTTAGTAGCAAGAGTTTTAAAGTCACCAATAATGGCCAGCGTGTCTTTTCTTTGTTTACCACTAAGCGCCCTGTAGAAAACTTTAAACATATTAAATAAGTGATTGAAGGGAAAACATACTAGTGCAGCCGCGAACGTCCCTCCAAAAACCATCAAAATACCATGAAGGTTTCCCATGATCAGAGGGTTCTTCATTTCACTCATTGTCAGGAGGGCCATGAGTGCTAGACCACCGAAAAGTCCGAGAGGAAGAGAAAAGTTCATTGTAAAGCTCCTATACCTATTTATATCATGTTGTAATGACATATTTCCAGGAAAGTCACAATTGACTAAGTCTTCGAATTCAAATGTGACTTAGTAGTTTATCAATTCAATTTCCTCCAAGAAGTAACCGAAGAGCCTTGTGAAAAGGAATAATCATGAAAACACATCTATTACTTAGAGTACTAGCACCACTCATTATTCTCTCGAGCTGTGTTGGATCATCTAGTCCCACGAATTTAGTGAATGACATACTCAACCCTGCCACTCAGGGATTCCCCGGGTGCGTCTCTGCCACAGCGGTAGACAACGCTCGAATTAAAGTGGAGTTCAAAATTCCTGAAAATGCTTCTGAATTTTACATCTATCGAAACGGGACTAAGGTTGCAAGTTTTTCTGACCCTGGGGGAACCTACTCTTTTATCGATATGGATCTTATTGAAGGGGTTTCATACAGCTACCGCTGTGAGGCCAAGATTCTTAATAAAATCAGAGAAGGTGAAAGCAAAGTCTCTGCTTACACTATTGGAATTAACACACCTACATTTAATGGAATTTCAAAATTTTCATTAGTTGGAAACTCTGGTGGAAAAATTGAATGGCAAACTCCGTCGACTTCAAACCCTGCAGTTGATAACTATAAAGTTTTTTATAATGCAGGCCCAACCATTGATACTTCTATCCCCCCTACAGTTGTTAAGTCGGGAAGTTTCGTTAAGAACATTTTTAATCTAGGAGACGAACTTACTTTCGTCGCAGCGGTAAAGGCTTGCACCTTTCAAGGCCTATGCGATTCAAATGAGGCAATAGCAACCATCAAGACTCCAGATACAGGTGCACCAAAATCAGGACGAATCACAAAAGTCACTCCAAGTGATAATAAAAGTTTGATTATATCTGCTCCATGGACAAGTAGAGATGGTGGACTCAGCTTGAGGACTCTTTATATCAGCACGGCAGAAGTGGCACCAACCAATTTAGATGATTACATTGCCATCCAGTCTTATTCAGTCCAATCAAGTCAAAGGCACGCTCCTCCTCAGGAACTTAGGTTTGAGGGTGTTCTTGAAAACACAAACTATCATTTTGCTATTGTAGATACAGATCCATCGGGAAATAAATCGACCCCCATTTTCGGTATGTCTTACGAAACTTCAGACCTTACGCCGCCTGTGTTTCCAGGGATTACAAGCCTGGAAAGAGGTACACCCGAAAATTTAAAACTTACCTATAAATTTAATGCCATTTCATCACAACCTTCGACCTCATCTGGAGCGAGTTTTTACAAAGTTTACGTCAAGTCTAGTAAGTTTCCCTCTACAGCTTCGAGCGCCTGTGAAATTACAAATGCGACAATTCCCTACCTAACAATTCGTGCTGATCTTTACACCGCAGGAACAGAAGTCATCGGCACCATCAATGCTCAAGAACGGACAAACTATTCGGTTTGTATTTATGCAGAAGATGCTGCAGGTAATAAATCTGGCGGACGAGGATCACCCCACACAGCAGAAAATAAATGGACTAAAGACTTAACGGCACCATCATTTACCGGAATAAGAAGTTTAATTCCAGAGACGCGCTCAGTTTCTGAAGGCGTCACTCAGCGATTTCTCAAAGTCGCCTGGGACCCAAGCCCGAGTGACGATTTATCTGAGTATAGAATTAAAATTTGGAAAAACAGTCTTACATTTGATGAGGCAACCTCAGTCAATAAACAGGAAATATCTGTTACTAACATTAATTCTTCTTTTTTAGAGATTTCGAACATTGACTTCAGACTTACTTCATCTGATACAGTCTATGCTTTCGTTGAGGCCTGTGACGATTCAGATAGACTGGCCAATTCTCCTGCTTTGATTTCTGGATCTTTAAAAAACTGTACGAATCTCGGAGAAGTTTCAAAGAAGATGTTGGTTTTACCAAACAATATTGATCCTCCCCGTGGCTTTTTTGGAATTCAGACAGCAAGGGTTAATCCAGACAGTGAAGGATCTGGGGTAGTGACTTTTGCCTGGGATCCTCAGTTTAATAGTGACTATGCAGGATTCACTATTTACGAAATAAATCCAAATAATGTCCAGTCACTCACAAGAATTAAAACGTGTCCATGTAACGGAAATTGCCAAAATCAGAATAGTTGCACCGTAGAGAATCTCTTGCCGAGAAAAACCTACTTCCTAAAAGTCGAGGCTTACAACTCTTTGTTAACTGAAACGAGTACTCCCCATACAACTTCAACTGGATTTAAATCTTTTATCACTCAAGATTTGACAAGCCCGATTCATGTCTCGCCATTAAATTCAGTTTTTAATGATAAGACAAAAAAAGAAGATTTAATTTTCTCTCAGGCCACTGATAATCAATTTATCGATCAAAGAGTTTATGAGCCAGGAACCGACATTTTAAGTTATCTAAATCAGCCTTACGATGCATCTATTACATATGAAGTTTACCGGAAAAAGAGATTTGAATTTTCAAATTCCAGAGAACCATTTAGTGATACTTCAAGAGATCCAGACACTAATGAACTTTTGGTTAATCTAGTCAAAACACTTACAATTGATAGCAAAAATCCTCCATCTGGAATTTTGACAGTGAGTGACCCTGGGCAAACTGACGGTGTAGATCAGTACTACACAGTCTGCGCCAGAGATTCATCATTCAGTAACTCTTTTATCTATAGAAATAGAAGTTGCAACGGTTTTGTTAAAAAAATTAAACTTCAAGACATTACAAAACCTACTTTAGCCTCTGCTTCACATACACAACGTGATGATAAGCTGAAGAAATGGTCAATTTCTTTTACATTAAAAGACAACATCACACCAAACAACTTGCTGCTTAATAATCTATTTGTGTACCGCCTATCTGCAACTTCACCAGACGATAAATCTCCCTTGGTTGAGCTACTTTCAGAAAGATCTGGCAACACTGGTTTCACAAAAATAGTTTCTTCAGAAAATGCAACTGCTGTGAATGCTCCAAATAGAATAACTCTGTCTAATCTGCTTGGCCCACAACAGGAGCTCAGATATATTTCCTACCGAATCGTAGTTAATGATGTCGCAGGAAATACTCAAGAGTTAATTATTAAACTGAATTTTCCATCGGACAACAGAATCACTGCGACTCTTTTAGGAGCAAATGAAATAAAAAAGACAGGAGGCCAAAGAATACTTATCAAAGGTACGGGCTTTAGCCGAGGCTCAGAAAATGGTTTTGGAGCAGAAGGAGATACATCTATTCGAATTGGACCAGTCAATTGTGGAAATATCTCTGTAATCAGTTCTGAATATATTGAGTGTAGCTTTGGCAATGAGCTGGCCGAGGAAATAGGTTCACCCAGTGCCGTAACAGACAACATTGCTATCATAAATCCAGACGGATCCTCTGCGTACATAGAACAAGTCAACATCAGACAAAATTTACTCTCAGTGTGTGATGACTCTCCGATAACGATCAATTCTCTTAGACCTCGTTCGTATACTGTCGCCCCGACTGACAGAACAGGAAATAATACTTCAGACTCAATTGGAGGTAGTTTAAAACCCTACATTCTATGTGACATTGAAGATTTCGAGAAAGCTATGGAGTATGATTTATTTGCGAATCGTTATACCTATCTTAAGTTAGGTGGTCATATCGATATGGCTACACTTCGAGAAAATCGCTCTTTTGGTTTAATTCAAGGGACAAACTACAATAGCCTCGGGATTAATACAACAACGATTACGGCAAAACTCGACGGTGCAAACTACGGGATATTCAACTTTAGACCGACCCTGACGAATGTAACTCCGAGTAGAACTTCTCTCTACAGACTAGGCACTTATGGAAATCAATACAATCAAAAAGGATTTGGATTATTTTCTGTCGCTATGGGAAGTCTCTTAATCAAAGACATACATTTCATAAAACCAATTGCGGACTTAACTATCGCTGCCAATTCAAACTATAACAGCGTGACAGAACTTCAAAATAACCCTGCCGTTGCTTTTGGCTTTTTGGCGGGAGCGATCACGAGTGTTAATAAAAACAATGACACAAATACATTTACGACTAGTGCTAGTAGTGACATTCAGACCGATACAGTTCTCCAAGATAGAAAAACTCTCATCCATAATGTGAATGTGATATCTGGGATAGTCAATTTAAGCACATCAGGAACTTTTGTATCGACAAATCCAATTGTAGGGACTTTGAATAATCTTGTGGTGGGTGGAATTATTGGAGCATCTTCAATTCCAATCCAATTAACTCCACCGAATTCAGATTTTACATCCACTAGTTTAACTCGAGCAACCAATAGTATTTATGGATCACGAAGTGAGCTCACTGTAAATGTAACTGGAGTTATCCCTCTACATGCAAAGATTGGTGGAATAGCAGGGGTCCATGTTGGAAGAATCTCAAACTCTTCGTCAAAATTCATTTTCAATCCTCCTACAATCACACAAACCCAGGCAGCTCCTTTAGTCAGCGGAGGTATTGGAGGACTGATTGGAGACTTTGGCGTATCTCCCTACACCTGTTCCGCGCAAAGTGGTCTAGAAGCACAATTTCTTAAAACGACGACAAACTCAGGCACCACACAAGACGCCTATTACTGTGGATTAAAAGATAACACCATTGAGATGACTATTAACCTTCCAACCACTATGAATATAGGAGGGGTCTTTGGTACGATGAGAAATACTAACTGGGGAAGTGATGGAAACCAGGCCATGAATTTATTCCCCTACCGCTTCGGTCTCTTGAATCAGGCAGTTTCCGGATCGCTGAAGTGCTCTACAAATTGTGGAGGTTTGTGGGGGGGAAGTATTACAAGGTCTTCTGCTGGCCATCAAGCATTCCTAGATGACCCAAACATCCCATCCCTCATGGTGAGAGGGAACGATATAAATCTTGTTCTCGAGGGCTACAGACACGTATCAGGACTTGGTTCTATAGGACAAAAACTTCCTTTCTCGTTTAGCCCTTACTGTAGTTCAGGTAATTTCTGCGACAGAGGGAGAGTCGCAATTGAAAGAAATACTGTTGAAGGTGAAATTAAATGTAGTCCTGAAGCTGATCAAAATACATGCAGTAGCATAGGTGGATTGATGTCCACTTATTCAAGAATATGCTCTGTAGGTAGTGGAACAGCTAGTGTTAACCAAGGGACAGCACTTGAAATTTACGACAACATTATAAAACCACGTATGACAATCACAACAAAAGGTCCAACACCACCAAGACCAATTCCAGCAAGCGATATTATCCCCTCAGGAACGACTCAAGGAGCTGCCTTTCATATTGGAGGTATGTTTGGTAGTTACTCTGACGCTGCACCATGCGGGACTCCGGCAACCATAGGGGCCTCTGGTTTTAAAACAAAGATAAAAAGAAATATCGCCTCAAGCGACATTACGATGAAGGACTCGACTGCAAATCTAAGCCCGATTCTTACGAATTATCATTGGTTCACTCCATCAATGACAACGACAACGGGACTGACTGAAATTCAAGACATGATTTATTTTGATGATATAGACGACGGAGTATCCGAACCACCAGCAATTCTTTCTTCCCCTTCCTATACAATAAAACCTCTATTTGCTGTATCCACCGGCAAAGGAGAAGGTGAATATCCTGAAAGTTTTGATTTTGACTTGGTCTGGGGTGCCGGTACTACTCAAAATCCTGTCATACCCTACCTCAGGTAAAAAAATCCCATCGAATTCTTAGCATTGATTCCAGCATTTTCATTCTCACTAGAAGTATCAGCAAAAGCTGATGCTTCTAGTGATAAGCGACATCTCTAAAATCAAAAAAGTAAACTCGGGGTGAATTTAAAAAATCAGAGGTCTTTTATCAAAACCAGCTCTATTCGAAATAGTCAGCTAAAAAAACTTCACATAAAGAATTCTCTGAACCAAAAATAGTCAACCGACTTTTCAATTGTCCCGAAAAAAAGAAATTCTTAGTGAGATCAAGCATCCTCGTCGGCCAATCCGTAGCCGAAGGTAGATGTTATTTACTAATTTATTTAATTATAATTTTCTTTAAAAGAATTCGATTTGCTACTTCTTCTTCAGTAATACCAGGTTCATGATCCTTCATCACTTCTACCATTCTATTCAAAAGTTCTGAATATTGAACTCCATTAGAGATAATAAATTCTCTAGCATCTTGTCTCAAATCTTGATTTACATCAACATCTCCTTCAGAGGAAACGCCGAATGTGGTCCCGAGAATCTGTGAACCAAAAAATCCGAAGCTTACGACCATGGCAACTGTTTCTCCAGCAGAAGCTTTCTGTGGGCTAAAAGTTGCCGATACCAAAAGTAAACCGAGCAGTAAGTGTTTCATAAATCTATCCTTGGTTGTGTCTAATGATTATTCATTAGAGCATTTATTTTAATGACAGCGCCTATATGTCCGTGATTGTTAATGAGTTAAAAATAGCTTCCTGCAAGTGATTAATGACTCTGATTTTTTCACTTACTAAGTTATTTATTTCATATCCCTCTTTAATCCTAAACATTTCAACTTTTTCTTTTATACGATCAGAACGTTTAAGGTTGATGAGTTCTACTTCACCCTCAACAGGGATTCCGGCAAAAGTCTTTTTAATGCGATAAACTTCATTTATTTCTTGGGAGGAATCCTTTTGATTTGAAAGATATTTTTTAAAGGCGGCATCTAATGGTTCAATCGCTTGGAACTTAAGTTCTTCGGTAACCGCCTCAAAGGCTGCAAGAAGTATTAAAGACTGTTTGTCATTTGGATTCATAGCTTTCCATTTTTGAATTTCTGGCATTATCAATTCTGCACTTTCAGTGAAACTTAGAAATTCAATTCCCTTCTCGTTGAGATCTAATTCCAAGATATTGTTTATTTGCAATAAGCTTCTCTTTAGGAAGAACTGCTTACGAGGTAAAACAAGTCCTTTTGCTACAAGTTGCTCTTCATCGTCCTGATGTTCTTCCATAATATTTTCTTTAATCAAATCGGAATAAAGTCCAAGTGGAGTAGTCTGTGTTCTCTCTTTAAGATTGGAGGACCACATAACGGAAGCGAAGAAGCGAAATGTTTCATCAGCACAGTTATTGGTGATGAATTTGTAATTCCCCTTATAAGACCAGTACTGCTCTGTCGCCTTTGAAATAAAATCTTGAATAGTATTATTGTTGATTTTGAATTTGTAGCTTTTTAAGTCTCGAGATTCAGATATTTGATACTCATGTTTGACTGAATGATAATCATGAAAGTGCAAAGTTGTATTATACCCACCAACAATACCTTTTAACGGATTTAAATTTCCACCGGTATCTGCTGCAAAAGAAAGGATTATATCATCGAAAGGATTCCTTGTGCATTTCTCATCATTTTTATCTCTTTTCGCACAAACCACAAATCTTATTAATGAATGTCCCCAACGACTCATCATTTCTTTGCCATTTGCCGCTAACAGATAATGAACACTACTGATTTTTAATTTTCCTAGATCTGTCCATTTAACATCACCTGACGATAAAACAATTGGAACTAAAAATGTGTTGGTATTACATTTGGCGGCGGGAATATCGAAAAGTCTTGCATAAAAATTGTAAAGACTGGGCCTTCTGCAATTGAAATCCTTTTCATAAAGATAATTTTCAAAGTTAACAGCAAAAGATTCTTTTCTATTCTTAAATTCGTAAGGGTCACTTGAAGCTTCATTGTATTGATTTTTATTTTTTCTTCCGTGCCAGTTAAAAGTTACTTTAAACTCAGAACTTGAGCTTATCCCTAGTTTTGAGTCGTAAGCATGGGCGATTTCATGGGCCAAAACTCGAGTCATCTTGTCAGAATTGTTAAGAAGCTCACGGTTTAGGTTAATCTTTTTTAAAAATGAATAGTGAATTCCATTATGTTTAGAGTCCATCATCTTAATAAATTCAACCTCAATACGACCAAGGTTTTTTTTCATTTGCTCTGGAAAAAGGGAGTAAATATTCTGAATCATCTGCTGACTAAGACCACCATTTTTAAAATGAAGCTCAAAATTTTCAGCTGCTAAAAGATTTGAAGCAATTGTGGTCGTGAAGAAAAATAAAATTATCTTGCAAGAAAAAGATACATTTTTCTTTAAGGTTGTAAGTGCCCACATGTTAATCCTCAATTCAGTTGATGTTGAATATTCTCCCAAAAAGGGCGGACAGTATCTGCCCCAACTGTTAGAACGTTTGTTTCTAATGGCTAATATTAAGGGAATCACGGAGTGAAGTGTTTTATATCTACTTAGGGTGTTTTTTTTTCAATAGACGAGGTCTCGTATTCATTTGAGACTAACTGGAAAGTAATTCAGAAAGCTTTTAGACTGTAGTTTCAGAATTTAAAGTCATAGATGAATTTTTCTGTGCTTAAGCTGGTAAAAAACTCAACCTTACAGTCGATCAATTCTTGATAAGCTAAAAGCTCATTTATCAAAAAGGAAAAAAATGAAAAATATCAAATCGACCTTAACTGTGCTCTAATTAGTGTGTCTTAACTTTTCTGCTCTCGCCTCTGGAAAAATAATATATGGCGAGGATGACAGATTTGATTTCTTTGAGGTCAATCCCATCCTTCAGAAAGCCTCTCTCAACTGCTGCGCAGATTGATTCAAGTCTCATCCAAATAAAGGGATTAAGCGCTATCATCAACGGCACTCCACTTTTTGAATCAAGATTCCTAGATGGAGATCTCCCTGTGTGCCGGGATGAAAAATTCGCTGAGCAAACAAGTAGTGCGAGATGTTCTGGTTTTTTAATTTCTCCTGATACGCTGGTCACTGCCGGCCTCTGTGTTTCCAACTTACGAGACTGCCGCAATTATTATTGGGTCTTTAATTTTAAAAAAAATGATACCTCACAAGTAGTAAATTCCGTGGATAAAAACGATGTTTACAAGTGCAAGAAAATTATTAAGCAAGGACTTCAAGACAACCCAGGAGGACCTATTGATTATGCTGTCATAAAGCTCGACAGACCTAACAGTGTTGGAGGACTCAAAATTTCTCAAAAGAAGATCAATCTCAAAGACAAACTCACCATGTTTGGTCATCCGTCAGGCCTTCCTTTGAAAATCACACTCAACGGCAGAATCAAACGATTAGGGAGAAACGGCTTCATCACTGACCTCGATGCTTTTGGTGGAAACTCAGGCTCAGCAGTCGTAAATGCTAAATCAGGTCAAGTCATGGGAATCCTCACAGCTGGGCAGTCAGATTACGTCGTTGATTACAGAGACCTGTGCGCAAGACCCCGAAGAGAAGATAGTGAAGAAGCTTACGAGTATGTGAGCTCAATCAGGCAAATAGGAAAAATAAAAAAGTGATATGACGCTCTCATCGCTTCAAAAAAACAATAAATCTAGTCACTTATGACTACACCAAGATTGCTAAATTCGACCTTTTAGCTATTTGTGAGTCTCATCTTAAGCTCTAGATGAAGAGGTAGCTGTTTTTCACCACAAACTCCATTCCCAACCTCTTTTCCCTTAAAGACCAGGCCCTAAAATGTCGATAAACTAATAGAATAAACATTATAAAAAAAGCTAATGAATAAATATTTCCACATTTACCTTCTTTCCATCCTGACAGTTTTGTCAGGCTGTATTGATATAAGTGTTAAAGAAATAAGTCCTGCCTCCACCGTCACTTTTTCTTTTTCTTATACAGGTCCGGAAACATACTCAAAAAATACCTCGACTATTAACCTCATTCCCACAACCAGTGCTCCAGGCTTTTCAAATTTTACAACAACCGGAATTTTTCCCGCCGGTGTAACGTTAAATCCATCGACGGGTGCGATCACTGGAACGCCGACACAAAATTTAGCACTCACCGTATTTACAATTCAGGCAATAGCTCCAAACGGAAATACTGTTTCCACTCAGATTAATCTCACTGTTAACGACAGACCCGTGATTTCGTCAGTTAGCAATTTTTCAATTGATGAAAACACAAGTTCTGGAATTATAAATTTCAATATTTCAGACACTGACGATACTCTCACATGTAGTGGATCAGTGACGGCAACATCGAGCAATACGGCCGTCATCAGTAATAGTGCACTCATTGTTGGCGGCGTAGCACCGAATTGTACAATCTCTTTCACACCGGTTGTGAATCAAAGTGGAATAGCGACTATAACCTTGGTTGTTAACGATTCACACTCAACAAGTAATAGCTCATTTGTTGCGACGGTTACTCCAGTTGACGATGCTCCTATCGCCTCAAACATCACTCCGGCCGCATTTAACGAAGACACTCAATCCATCATCACACTTTCATACTCAGACCCTGAACTAGACCAGGCAACAGGATGTACTTTATCCTCTCTCACAAATGTTACCGCCACTCAAAGCTGCGGTTGTACTTCAGGTGTTTGTACTGTCGGAATCACTGGCACTTCAAACTACAATGGGTCAGCGAGCTTTAATTACACTGTCACTTCAAATGGTCAGACCTCAAACTCAGCCACTGCTACTCTCTCAATCACTCCAGTTAACGATGCTCCAGTCGCTGTTTTACTAACTCCAGCTGCTTTTAATGAAGACACTGATTCCATCATCAATTTATCTTACTCTGATGTGGAGGGAGATATAGCTTCATCTTGCTCGATCTCTGGTCTTACGAATATTACAATCTCTACTGCCTGTACCTGTACACTTGGTTCTTGTTCTGTGGGAGTCAGAGGAACGAGTAACTATAATGGCCTCGCAAGCTTTAACTACGCAGTGACCACAGGTTCATTGACATCAAATTCTGCTCCCGTGAGCTTAACAATCTCAGCGGTTAATGATGCTCCTGTTATGGCAGCAATAAGCTCCAGAACAATCAATACAAATACATCCACACCAAGTATTAGCGTGACTGTTAGTGACGTAGATTCACCACTGACCTGCGGAAGCTCAATGTCTATGGCAAGTAGTAATTCGGCTTTAGTTTTAGCAACGGCAGTCGTCTGGAGCGGAACCACGCCAAATTGCAGCGCTGTTATTACTCCAGTGCTTAATGCTATCGGTACATCAGACATAACTTTTCTTATTACGGATGGTAGCCTTAATTCATCACGAATATTCACACTAACAGTTGAACCTATTGCACCTTCGGGACTTAATTATGTCGGAGGAACTTTTACCGAAGACAGACCTGTTTCGATTTCTAGAACTATTACTTCGGGAACAAATCTCACTTACTCCGTCATTTCTGGTACCATACCTGCCGGACTGACTTTAGAGACTTCCGGAACTATTTCTGGAACTCCCTCAGCGGTTGAGAGTCAAACGATTACAGTTAGGGCAGAAAATTCTAAAGGAGCCTCAGAGTCAACATTTAGTTTAGATGTCATAGAGGTCAGACCGTCTGGAGTGAATTTCAGTATGCCAGACATACCCATTCGACAATTTACGACTCGCCCATTTTTCGTAACTTATTCGAGTGGATCAAATCCACAGACCATACAAATAGTAAACGGATCACTTCCTCCAGGCTTGAGCCTTAACTCTGGCTCTATTTCAGGCACATTACTTACAGGCTATCATAATCAAGAACTCTCCTTCTCTATTCGCGCTTGTAATGGGGCAGGTTGCAATACTGAGTCAGTTTCCTTTAAAACTTTTTTTGAAGCCTACACTGGTGGCACACCGCCAGAATGCAAACTTGGAAGTTTTACAGGTTATGAAGCATCCCTTAGCAAGATCATTTGTATAAATGAAGATGGGACTTTCATAGAGTTTGGGAGTTTAAATTCTACAGGTCCTATCATTTCATCGAACTCAATAGATAGAGATTTTTCGGGATCAGGTTCTGCTTATCTTAAAGCATACTCCCATGACCTTAACGGAGACGGACTCAAAGAAATTATTCTACTCTCCACGGACGAAGCTGTTGATATCTTATCCATCGATGTGAACGGAGACCTTGAGTTTTCGATTTCAATTCCAACTACGTTCACATCGGGAGATGAGGATAAAGGTTATGCGAGCTTAGATTTTGGAGATCTCATCAATCAAGATGGGCAAACAGATATTTTGATGACCTCAAAGACAGTCGATGGCGATACGGCGATTGAAATTTTTCGAAATCCTGCAAATGGATCTTTTAACTTTATTTCCCATATAGCCTACTCAAAGATTTACAAAAAAGATGGGACTAACTCATTTCGATGGAATGCAGACTATAACGGTACTACCATTCTAGATTTCGACGGAGATGGGGTCTTAGACATCGCCTTAGTAGATGGATCAATATCAAAAATTGGAATTATGGATGGTCCCCTACTAGCTAATACGGTCAAAAGAGAAAAATCAAATCCAACATTTGAACAAAACGGTATTTCTTACGGATTCGATCTATATGCAAGTTCGATTGACGACCAACCAGGAGACGAAATTGTTTTTGCAGGTGATGCCTCGTTAGTCATCATTGGATTGGTGAATGAAGCTGAAGTGGATTTGACTGCTTATTACAATATTGCTCAGATAACAGGATTAACGCCTACGTCTTCGGTGTTTTTCATGGACTACGTGGAAACGGGCGCTAATCCTTTATTTAAGACGGCTTTCATTGAACCTAAATTTGATGCTCCGTCTTTTCTTGCAATTAATGCAAGCGGCTCATTTCAGAAATTATACCAAACTGGTAGTGAAGTAGCGCCACACTACTTTGAGGGATTAAATATAGGCGGAGTTAGCTATAATGGTCTTATCGAAGGTCACTTTATTTTTAGACTTAAATCACCCTGAAAAAATAACCGTGATCATTCATTCATGACTTAAGCTCAAATTTATTCACAATTGGAAGTCAGATCTTGCTAATTTGATCTCCAATATGAATATAAAACTCCTTCTTCCTTTTTTGTCTTTGATCGTTGTCTTAAGTGCCGACGCTTCAGAGATCTCCTTTACCTGCGACAGTGAAAAGAGAATCCAAGATTTTACTCACACGGACTTCTCCCAGGCACCTTTGCCAGCGTGGACGAATGTAGATGAAGGAGGATCACTTGATCCCAACTCTCCAGAGGATTACCTCGTAAAAACAGCTGAAGAACGAGTCATCCTTCTCTACCCCTATTCCTCTCCAATAGCTTTTCATCTTGGGACCACAGGGAACCAAAACCTCCCCACAACTAGAAAACTCAAAGCGGCGATAGCACGAGCCGTGTCCGCTGATATTGACCCGTATCTCGCGATCGCTGTTGGGTTTCATGAAAGTGGCCCCAATAATGTGGATACCTTTACCTCTAACTTGCACGACTCTGCCCTCATGAGGGGCCTTAAATGCCAACAAAGAAAACCCAGTAAGAACGGGCCAGAACTTGTTAAATACCCAAAGGAGCATCTCCTACGGCGCTTAGTTGAATCCGAAAGAAGAGGATCAACTCTTGAGGGGAAATCTTGGTTCTGTGTGGGAAAGGGTGCCAAGCTTAATAAAGACATTGGTGAATACACTCTGAAAAAAAATCCGGACCCAAATTACGCTTGCTGTGCCGAAATTGGTTATTCTTTTAATAAGGCCCTCTACGATGAGAGCCCTTGGAACACAAGTCAGTCAGCGTGCGGGACAGAAGGAAGTTTTGGGCATATCCCCTGTTCTCACGTTGGAAACTTTTTATTTTATCACTTCATCGGATCAGTCGCTTCAGACAGCGAGCTAGACCTTGGATTAAATCTTAGTCTTGATAAAAAAGTTAATCCTGCCTTCAGGGTTCAGTCGATTTTGGGCTTTTCAAAATCAACAGGTCTAGCGATGCCTAAATCCATCGCGAATTGGAGATTAGGCCACAACTCACTGATTGATCCTGTTTACGGCCACACCGTTTTAGATTTTTATTTCCAATCCATCCTCACCAATCCTTGGATCAGACGCGAAGTTCAAAAAGCCGAAGATCAGTTCAAATTAAAACCAAAGCATCTAGGATGCTTTAATCAAAAGAATTCTCAAAAAGTGACATACAAAAAAGAGGACTTAATCTCAAAAATCGCCTCCGCTAAAAGATTTGTAAATCAACATGAGAAATGGAAAAAGAACCAGGCCTTCTTAAGCGGGGAGCAATTTGCCCTGGAGCTTGAGATGAAATCCGCAGAAAAAGCATTAGGCATGAGTGCCTCAACTTCAGGTTTTGAAAAGCGCTTGGAGGAGTATTTCAGAGGCATTTACCAAAAAAGAGATACCATCAAAAAAGTCTCTCAAATGAATAACCCAAAATTTAGCTGGAAAGAATTTACCGCCGAAGAAATAATGAAGATCAGACGAGAATCTCTTCTAAGAGTAAGTCCTTAAATTTTATTTTCTATCGCCCAGGCCTCATGCGGCCGATGATAAAACCAAGCTTAATGGTCATCGTGGGATCAATATAAGGTGTTCCAATTGCCTGCCCATGACGATCACGGGGTTGGCGCTTATCATTAAGCCCCGCATAGTTATCGAGCTCATTAAAGGATTGAGAGTAGATAAGGCTTAATGTTGCTCGCCCTCTTTGAACTCCAATTTGGGGTTCGACTGCATAGGTTGTGGCGGTTAAAGACTTGGTAGCACTGCCACTCCCTCCAGCAAAAAAGGCCGTTCGACTTTTGGGTTTTTGGTAAAAAAAGTAAGTCCCCGCCTCGGCCTTAAGATACGTTGACCCTATGGGGGCCAAATTTCCACTCACCTCTGCGTAAGTTTTTATTCTGCAGCTACTTCCAAAAACAAAATTATTCTGAATCCCCAGCAAGGCCTCAAGCTGGTAACTGTCCCTCACGTTATCCTCCGAAGATTTGTTGATCGGTGTCATCGCTGAATCTGGACCTATAGTATCTTGAAGAGTTTTATGCCACCTCAACTGCTGGCCTGAAGCGAGTAAGGGAGATTTAAAATTTTTGCTATCAAGCCTCTGCCATCCGGCCCCAAGCTTCCAGTAAAGAAGCTTTCCAGAAGCCTTATTGTCCATCACGACTTTGACAAGATTATCATTGGTAAAGGCCTGAGAAACATGACTCACGCCTTGTGCATCCACATGATTATCCGGAGACCAATAAATTCTTTTTGTGTAAAGGTCAGAAGATCCCAAAAGAGTCGTCGTCACCCCAGTGCTAGAGGTACGAGAAACTTCAATTTTAGAGCCGTGTGTGTACCCAAAATCATCACCATCATCGCCAAATAGTATCCCCCAGAGACCGAACAATTTATTGTCATTAGGAAGGGACACCACAACACTCACGCCACCATGGGTATTCCCATCAAGAATTGATCCTGGAAGATTATTTTTAAAGACAGGAGGAAGCTCACTCAGAGATTGAAATTTAAGTTTAAAAGTTGAAAAATCAGAAAGCGCAGATGGTTGACTTTTTGATGAGCAAGAAAGGACCTCACTTGGGGAACCCACTTTAAGGCTTCCATCAAAACAAGCGCCTGAATTTGGATCAGAAGCCATAGGATTCTCTAAAATCTGACGAGCAAATTTCACAGAATCAATAAGACTCGACTCACTTTGAGAAAACACCAAAAGCGAGTTCATTAATAAAACGATCCACACAATGAGTCTCTTTTCGGTAGAATCGCAGGAAAGCCTAAGCTCTAGTCATAAATGACTTTAAATAAGGTCTTTTTTTTATTGATTAACTCCTCACTTTTCATAATCCTATCAAAAAGGAATGGCATGAATAAATCAGAGACTCCGTGGATTGATAAAAACGAATGGATAAAAGACCAATTTGCACTCGCCCTAGATCTAACAGATATGCTTAGGATCCCCGATACTAACTACCCTGCTCTCTCACCCCAGGAGCAAAATAAGGTTCGTCAAAGCCAGGTCACTTCCGACGAGGTTATTCAGGTTCTGGGACAGCACTCTGAGTTTTATCTCATAAAAAAATGGGATAATGTTGTTGGCTGGATCCATGTGAACTCGGTCAAGCTACTTACGGGTATTCATGAAATTCTTGCACCAAAATCCGAAAACCTATCAGTCATCGATTTTTTCGTTGAGTGGACTGGAACTCCTTACAAATGGGGTGGAATAACTAAAGATGGAATTGATTGTTCCGGCTTCACTCAAAGATATTATCTCGATGTCCATAACTTAAAAATTCCCAAGAACTCTAAAGATCAAAGAAAATTAGGCAAACCTATTGCGATTTCAGAAATTGAAGATCACGATCTCGTTTTTTGTCACAGGAAAGGCGGAACTGGTATTCATCATGTGGGCGTTTACTTCTCTGGAACGATTCTTCATTCTCAGCTCGTCAGAGGTGTTGTTTTAGATGACCTTGAAGATTTTTTAGATAAACACACCCTTGAAGAAGTCGTCAGGATTATTGAATAGTCGAGCATCTCAAGGTTTTCCGAATTGAGTTTGCTCCACCACTAATCCAACACTGTATTTATTGGAGTAGCAACCGAGTCACGAGTACTCCAAAAGAATAAAAAGACAGACCGAAAAAAAAGTCATTATTTTTTTCATAAATCCTCGAATGTTTTTGTTCCAAAAAGTTGAAAGTTTTAATCATAAAAATAATAAGATGAATTTCGGTGTAACGCACAGCCGGTGTATTTTTTTCGGATTATGGCCGGATTCTGAGGGATTTATTCAATGTTGAATATTTGAAAATGAGTGTTAAACAAAAAAATCAAATTCCAAAAAGGGTTAAAAGTCTAAAGAGTTTAAACTTTGATAACATCCCGTATTCAAAGCTGACTAATTATTTTTTTTAGGATGACTAGTTATGGCTTCAATTCAATAAACATTGAAAGGAAACCATCATGACTTTATCTAAATTACTTCTGTGCCTATTCATTGCTCTGAGTTCTCAAATCGGACTCGCCTCTATCAAAGTGATTTATGGCAGCGATGACCGTTATGAGTATTACGAAGTATCCGCGATGCTAAAAAAGATTTCTCATTCAACTGCAGCACAAATAAGTTCAGTGCTCATTGATACAAACGGCCCATCTATCTTTTTGTACGGTATGCCACTTTCAGAAACACCCATCATAGAGGGAGATCTAGCTCTTTGTAGGAACGAGCGCTTCTCAGAGCAAATGAGCATTGCAAGATGCTCGGGGTTTCTTATCTCCCCAGACACCCTCGTAACTGCTGGCCACTGCATAATGAACCAAGCAGACTGCAACGAGAACTACTGGGTTTTTAATTTCAAGAATACATCTTACAAGCAAAGCGAGACGACAGTTGCACGAGAAGACGTTTACCGATGTAAATCCATCGTTAAGCAAGGACTTAACCAGAGTCTTTTTGGTGATATCGACTTTGCAGTGATCAAATTAGATCGTCCGAATCCTGCCGAAGGACTTAAGATTTCAACTCGAAACTTAAATCTCAATGACGACATTACAATGCTCGGTCATCCGACGGGGATACCGCTTAAAATAACAACCAATGGTAAAATCAAGCGTATTGGACCCAACGGCTATGTTTCTGATCTAGATGCTTTTGGTGGTAACTCAGGATCTGCAGTGATTGATTCAAAAACTGGTGAGGTTGTGGGAATACTAACCGCCGGTCAAGAAGACTATATCCCGGACCTCGTCAACTATTGTGCACGTCCAAACAAAGTTAAAGTAGAGAACTCCTCTGAATACATCAGCTCAATTAAGCAGCTAGGAAATCTAAAATTTAAATAAACATATCCTTTTGCGGTCCTTGTCCGCCGAAGTTGCCTTGGAATGATAAATGAGTATGAAGTAATTTCTATCTCATCCATTCCAAGGCATATCGATTCTTCGTAAAGCCAAGACAAAGAAACCAATTAGTATTCTTAAATGAATGCATTTGAAGAAAAGCTGTAAACAGTATCCTTCAAGAAGCCTTCAGTTCAAAAAATAAAAAAATATCAGTAGAAGATCCTATACTAAAAAAGAGCAAGTGCTCAAAAGGGATACAACTATGAAAAAGTTAATTTCTGCATTAATTTTAATGAGTTCTTTATCGGCCGCTGCGGACACATACGACTGTTACATTTCTTACTCATCTGGAGAAGAAAGAGATGTTGTGGCAGTGCTAACAAATCAGATGAGCACATCTGTTGAACGGTCTACGTTTCCCAGTATCTCTCGTGGAGGTAAAGGGAAGATCATTGTTTCTGTCATAGATGGAGATAAGATGATTCTAGGTAAAGACGGCGAAGAACAAGTAAACCCTTACCAAGATTCAAACATTATCAAAGTTCATTTTTTAAGGATAAAGAAGACCCGTTTTCTCGAAATGTCGGCTACCTAACCACTGTTGTAAAAAAAGGGGCTAACACTATTTTAGCGAGTAGCTCTTCTAATAGCTTTCTATCTGAAGACCCGGCTGATTTAAGAATTTCTAGGGGTGATAGATTCCATATGTTTTGCACATTGATTAAATAGTAAAAAGGGGTATCCTCCTTTCTAAGGATAGGTACCCCTTTCAATGAATTACATAATAGTTTCAAGATTTGAAGTGTTCATTCCAGTCTTCCGCCAAATTCTTTTGTTTACAGCTCACGCATGTGCTTAACCAACTTACGACGAGTGATAAGACCTTGAACTGCTTCTTTCATGTTCACACCAGCGGAAAAAATGTTAACGGCTTTTGTTCCCCTACAAGCTTCACCGACGACGTTCATTCTATTAAGTTCCGCAACAATTTCATCAGAGGTTAAGGCACGTTTTCCATCTTTTTCTCTTTTACGATTAACAGACTTTTCAAAGCGAACGAACTTACCTTTTAAATACTCATTGTCGCTATGAATAGTATTCTGAAGGTCAGCATATCCTAAAATTTTTGCTGCATTCATCTGGCCTTGATTGATGGGTAATTTTTCATGAACAGCAGTGCCTACTATCCACAGAACGGCAGTTCCTCCAGTTACTGGACCTCCCATTACTGCAAGGGCTATTAAACCTACACCGGTCAACGCAGTAATTCGTTGTTTACGTGGCTTATCACCGTGATAAGCAAGTTTCTGTGGCTTAAAATTATAAGCAGCACCTGAAATACATCGATCAGCTTTGATAAACTCGCCTGCGCTAGCGTCTTCGATAACAGAGCTAGCCTTGGCGCTAAACTGAGTCTGTAACGTCATAAGTGCTAATAAAGTTGCGATCATTGTCATTTTCATAAAATCTCCTTTTTTGATCACATTAAGTGATCGTTGTTTGAATTTCTTAATTTGAATGAAGCAATCGAGAGGCCAAAAAAACACGCCTGGAATTTGGAATTCAAAAAAGACTACTGTTTGATATGTATCGCTTTAATTATTTTCTAGTTATAATTGAATTCTTTATTAGTGATCACCTGTATAGGAAGTTAGCAAAAAAGCACTGAGCTTTTCTCCAATCAAATATCATTTCACTTGATTCATTCGAATTCAATGATGACTAAGACTTTGCAATCGCAAGTCGAATCTTTAATACTTGGCTTTAAAGTTTGTTCTTCTTAAAGATTTTTATTAATAGATGAATAAGAAGTCATCATTGAATAATCTTATTAGGAGCTCGTTAAGAATAGACTTCGCTACGTTCGCTTAATTGACAGTGAAATAACTAAACTCTAAGTTCCATCCACACCCAGGAGGTTACGATGAAAAAGCTTTTCACACTGTTTCTTGCATTCATGTGCACCGCTACTTTTGCTAATACTAAAAATGAATTTAAGTACGCTTTAAACTCACTTCAGTATGATCTGACGGTAGAATGGGATCAGAAAGACAATCAAGTCTTTAATCGAATGATGAACCAATTCCAAGATCAACTTCAGCAGCTAAAAAATAAGGGACTATCAAACGAGGATATAAAAGAGATTCTCCTCGAAAAGGTGATTGATCCAAAGCTTAAAGAGGTGATTGTTTTCCAGGCAAGCCTTCATCAATTTGACGACATAAAAAACTTAAGTCAATTCGCTTGGGAGAAGCGCGATGGTCTTTATGCAAGTGGTGCGAGCTGGAACGGGGATGTTGTTTTGAAAAGTGTTCTTGCCTTCATTTTTGTGGGATTAATCGTGCTTGCAATATACGACCACATTTACCCAAATGAATACATTTGCACTGAGCGAGGAGATTACGCTTGTATGCAGAGAGTGGATTGTGCCCTATACGACGAGTATGGGATGTGCATAGAAGATGGTGATACGTACGAGACTTGCGGATATCCATGCGTAAGTGGATACAACTCAAGAAAGAAAAATTAAACCTCAGAGAGAAAAAAGGGATCGCATTCTGCGGTCCCTAAAAATTCTAAGCTTAACTTATCCCTGGGTTTAGGCGCGTTTTTTTTCAACTTTATTAAGTCTTTTATTCAATTCTTCTATTTGCTTACTTAAGGCATCAAACTCTATCGAAGAATTATTTTTAAGATACAAAGCTTCTGAGAAAGAATACATTTCAAGTAATCTATCATTAATTATCTTCTGGTACCCCACACCTAACTTTTCAGCTTCACGTTTGGCAGCCTCTAGCACCCTAAGATCCAATCGAATTGTAATTTTACTTTTGTCTTCAAGATTCCCAACCTGCTCAGCAAGATCAATTGATAATATATCGTAATCGCCTAACTTGTTCGTAGGAATCCTTTTAAGGGCCGCATTGATTTTAGCTTTCTTTGGATTCACCATGTAAGGCCTCCCATACATTTTGGAGATACTCATCATTTGAAATGACACCATTTTCTGGGTCATTAAAAATAAGATCGTTAATAACTTGGATATCTCGCTTAGAAAAACCCTCAGTTACAATTATGACTTCAGAACCATCCAAGAAAATTTTCACCTCTGGATAGATCTCAGATTTTTGCCCTTTTACTTTTCGACTTTTTTTAGAAGTCACATGGCAGTGGGCTTTTCCATGTTCTCGAGGTGGAGGAAAAACAGAAATTGCGATTTCCTCACAATCAATGATTACCCCTATATCTCTCGCTTCATTTCTACGAGGATCTTGCTTTTTTTTGAGATTTTTCACCACTCTCAACCTTTTATAATCTTAGCACTAATTGCCATTTTTTGCCATACATCGCCATATACTCGTAATTACTTAAAAGAGTAAGTCAAAAGCGAGATGCGTAGTTTGGGTTTTGGCATAGTTTGTTCATCCAAGAAGATGAGCAAAGCTGATTCCAATTTCAGATGAGATTAAGTCGATGAAACCCTTAAGCTTACATCGCAGGGTTTAAAATAAAAGTAAGCTAGTGTTGGGAATAATTTGATTCACTCAACACCAGTATTGTAGAGGAGTTTATAATCATCTCGGTGGCGCCTCGGCAGAGAAAAAAGCATATCCTCAAGATCCTCACGGTGAAATGAATGAGAACTCATCTCCTCAAGATCAAGAGGACCGTAATAATACATCGGAACAATCATAAACAGGCAGTGCTCAGATTTCATGTTAGCGCGGTATTCATTCATGCTTTTAACTTCCAGGCACTTCTTCCCTTCTCCAAAAGCATCCAACCAATCAGCGAGACCAATAGCGCCCTTAAAAAGACCTTTATCCATGACCACACCCTCGCCTCGGTAGTAAATCATAGAAGCCACGTGATAATACCAGCCCATGGGCATTTTTAAAGATTCACCTTTAAAGAAGAAGACTTTCATTGAATTAATATTCATCTTACTCATCTGGTAAGACAAAATATGCGCCCGTCGGTAGCAGTGAAAATTGTCAAAATTTTTAAAGTCGCTCCAAAGTTTTGAAAAGAGATCACGGACTTCTTCTTTTGTGCCGGTGTAATTGGTGGGAAAAAATTCGGCCGCGCGAAGATTAATGGATAAGAAAAAGAAAACAAAAAATAGCTTTTTGATCGTATTGCCCCTAAATAAATTTTACGAGTCTCATACAACGTTTCGTATTAAAACGTCACATCGTATGTAGTAATTACTTATTCGGGTAAGGTAATTTAAACCTCTGGTTCCCGTGCTGAGGGAGAACCAGAGGAAAAATTGCAAACTATTGAGCTGACGTGTTCTGAAGGCCGAACCTAGGTTTCTTACCCTCTTTGAGATCTGACTTTGGATTCTCTCTGACCGTAGTGTCAGTAAGACCAAGACTTGCCTCAATTTTATTAAAGAGTACTTCGTCCTTACATACAAAATTATCTAGATCGATCTCAAAAACCTTTTTCTTCGTTTTGCCATTATAAAGAACTGCTGTTTGACCATTAAAAAATTGATCTTCTCCAAGTTCGTGTGAGTACCATTTTCTGTATTTTTCCATTGTCGAGACATTAACCTTTACCATGCCGGATCTTTCAGAATGGGGGTATGGGTTGTCCAAAAGCATCACTTTCAGGTGAGGAAAAGCTTAGCTCTGATTTATCAACTAAAGGATACGAAAGAGTAAGAGTTATTTCTTTTTGATTTTCCTTAATTTTATATTCAACGTCTGTGAAGAGAAGAAAATCTTTCTTCTCAGTTCCGAATTCTGTCACGTTGCTCATGCTAGAAGTAGATGAGGCAATCTTACCACCGTTCTTTTTTACATACTCTTCAACTTTTTGGTTTAAAGTCACCCTCGCTTTTTCATTACACGAAGCTACTGCATTTTTATAAAAAGGAGAGTTCAATTCTTCATAGGCTGCCAACGCTTCGGAAAGACTTAATTCTTTTGAAACATCGAGAGATCGTAATTGGTTATTACAACTCAGGGGCGTAAATCCTCCACCTCGAAGCATTTGTGAATTATCTACCTCGATTCTACATGGAGGTGTGTAGACAGAAACACGAGAAGCATTGAGCTTTTGACCATTCACGACAAGAGTATTTCCAGAAAACTTTACCGATTTTTTAAAATCTTTTTTATTCACACTCATCTTTTCCAATGGAAGAATTTCACCAAACTCGTGACTGATAACAAATTCGAATTTATCGTCTAAGCATTCTTTTGACTCAGAAAGAGATTTTAAGTAATCGATGTCGATGGGGCGTAACTTAGAACAGTCTTGAGAAAAAGCGCTGGAAGCGAAGGCCAGACAAAGAACCGCCAATTTTTTTTTCATCATCTACCTCTTTTACTTGTTGAGAGATTATTAAACGAATTCATCACTAAATTCTTGATCGGTAGCCTTAATAAAAATTCTTAAATTCGATTACCTCATGAGTCATAAATGAATAATGTTAGCTCGTGTAAAACAAGGACTTACTCAATAGTCATTTTTGACTAAATCAAGGTAAAGTTTTGCCGTGCTCAATTTTTTCTCTTCCATCTGTTACAATTAAGTCGTGAGGGAATTCCTGGGAATGAGACTAAGTTTTTTAACATTATTTTTGCTTATTTCTTCTGCGCACGCGGGATGGCAGGTTAATTGCCAAAATCATTGCGCCTTTAGCGAATTTCCCAATAACTGCCAAGGCGTCTTTTACCAGTACCCAGACGGGCACAAAAGTTACTCTAACTACTCTGCAACTTACAGAGGCTGTTATGAAACGAATGTGACTGTTATGCCTCAAATTGATTTCAGTTCTCATGTTCTGGATCGGTCAGCGATTCAGTGTAATTGTCCTGCAACATCGATCAGACTGCCTCAGGAATCTCAGGCAATGACTGACCAAACTCGTCGAGCACTCACCATCTTAAGAGAACAAATAAGAGCCAGGACACTCTGTGCTCCTAAACCGAGTACCAGACCAGCTCCCGGAGAAAGTTACGCGATTCCCTTCAGGCATGATGAAGTGAGAAGCTGCTTTCCTGGAAGATCAACTTTTGGGACTTACGTCCTAGATGAATACTGCGAAGTGGGTCTTTGTTCGTCATTTCAAGGCGGGTGTAATTATCACGGGGATGCCGTTGGTGGGATGGGCTGGCTTTGTAGCTCTGGCGATATGGATCGCTGCCATGACATCGCCGACTCTCAGGATCCTCAGACAGGTGCCTGGTACCGTAACAACTATCTTCGAAGATACCCAGGCCAGTACAGAGGTCAGCCCTACTTTAGCCGGGATATGGGTAATGGGGTGATGAAGTACCTCTTAAAGACCAGAGATCGAGTGAGAGCGGAAAAGTGGCTGAGATTTATTGCTAATAACCCAAAGGTCAACGGATTTTATAATCTTTGCGCTCCACCCGCTCCGCAGGCGAGTTTTGTGAGTGACGAAGAATACAGTAGGACTGAGTTTGATAACAGATGTGAAATGGGGCCAACCTTTCTTGGCCAACTCTATAGGGTCTTAAGGCACATTGGGTTTTCTGATGGAGACCTTAACCGAATCAACTCTCCGATGTTTCAATCAATGGTTTCAGGGTCCCTGATCTTAGACGCCAACCTTGTTATTAGCGCGGAAACCGTTCCTGCCAAAGGTGCCAATGCCTATCAAGTCGCCCTTGCGGCCGACGAAACCATGTCGAGAGTTTTGATGGGAAATTTAAATCCTGCAACGAGAACTGCCGCTCGCGCTATAAACGAGAGAACATCAAAAATTAATCCCCGCTTCCATTGGATTGCTCAAAACGGCACGGCAACTGAATACGGGGCGTACCTTATTCAAAAGTACTGTAAACCGGCGAGACCCACATACGGTCAATGGGCGTCTGTGGGAAACAGAAGACCTGACGAAGGCAACAACACTGGCTACTGGATTAGTGGATCAAATATCGACTCAGTTGAGTATCAATACATGGGTGCACCCAATTCCTGGGGAGTCAGAAACGCTGACGTGGGACATGAGTGCGTGGGCTGGATAAATCTCTACCTCGGGAATGCAGATCGAAATCAAATAAGCTGTGCTCGGGGAGAAACCATGATCGATGGCGCCTGCCAGGTGATAAGCTTTCCAAAAGCACAAGTGGTTCCCCTCGCGGGCCTTGGTTATTTTTTAGATATGAGTTCTCAAAAAATTCTTTACGGTAAAGTGAACTATCAAGACTGCCCTTATGGAGGAGTTCCCCTTCCAGGAAGAAGCTTTTGCGAATTATCAAACCTCGTTATCCCAAGAGAGGTTATCAATTCAACAAAAACCTACTGGGTCGAAAATAGCACGAGTCTCATGGGTTTATTCACAGCACCTCGGGGAAATGGGGAATGCTCATTTAATGAAACAAGAATAGGAAACATCTGTCGAGCTTACCAATTTCCTCTTCCCAATCCTATGCTCTATCCTGGGATCAATTACTCCGTCTCAAGTGCTCTCGATAATCAAGGTGTGTTTTATCAGGCCTCAAATAGAAGATGCAACTTTGGTGGAGAGCTTATTGATAACTCTTGCTGGATTTATAGGCCCTCGTCGAACGTGTTAAATCCCCAAATTTCCTATTTCATCAGAAGAGACTTCCGGAACCCGGGAATTTTTAGAACTCCAGATCTTACAGAGACTGCTGCTTCTCAAACAAATCCACGTCCCGTCTCCAGCAGACAAACAACTCTAAGTCCGGGAGTTTCAAATTAAAATAGTATCTTCAATCTTCGCCCTTTTAATCACTCTCAGTGCCTACTCATCGGACTCATCGCTAGCTGGAAAGAGCAAGTATCAAAAAAAATGTGGCGATATTTTAGTCGTGGGTTTGGAAGATCTTGAGTCCATGAGCTCAAATTGCGTTGAAGAGACAACAACTTTTCAAGAGGTAGCACCAGACTACTCTGCAAAAAGATCTCATGAAACTAAGAATTCTAAAACATACGTCGGTGTATCCGGAGAAGTCCTTGAAACATCAAAAAATGTCCAAGCGGCGATCAACCACTATCTCCTCAATTTAATCGAAGAAAAAGTAAAACAAAACTTTTCGAAAGCTTTTGAGTTTGCTGAAAAAGAAAATAGTACGGAGCTAAACTCTGCCATCAGAGAGGCCCATATGGCCGTCTTCTACAAAGGCCCCAAAGATCCCATCAGTAAGATCAGAAGATACCTCGCTCTCTTCCCAAGTATCGAAGCCGAGTTAATGATTGAAAACCCCGATTTAAAGCCACTGTTTTGCCAATTTGAGGTCTGGAAACACAGAAAAGAGAGATGGCAAAAGACCGCTAAAATTTTAGGACGAATTTCTTCTATCGCTGGCTACGCTGGTATCATCGCTTCAGGCATCCTGGCACTCCCTGCCCTCCCAGTTGCGCTCATGGGAGTAGGAGCTTTAAAAGTCGTAAGCGGCAGTATGGGGCTTGCCACAAATTTATCCAGCATGAGCGAGCACAGTGCTGGAAGAGCAGCAAAAGAAATACTTAATTTTCAATCGGAATTAAAAAGCTATATCGCTGACCTTAATACCGAGAAAATGACATTGCCTAAAAATGAAAGAGGCCCGCTAGAAGAAAGAATCAAGAATCTGGAAATTTCTGTCAATCTTATTGAAGTCCATACGCCTGAACTAAAAAATGCCATCAAGGGCCGAAAAAAGATCAGAAAAGAGATCATCTCAAATTTACTCAATATCGGTCTTGGTGGTGCGATGTTTAGTGGAGGCCTTCAGCTTCAAAAAAAATTCAGTGATTTCCGTTCTTCAAAAGTTGAGTACCAGGATCCTCTCCCCGATCAACCTAGCACAGACTATGGCTTTGGCGGGTTATCACCTGATCCTTAGCAAGAAAGAACAGCCTAAATAAGTTGTCATCTTAATCTGAAAGTTAAAATCAAAATAAGAATTAATCCAAAGATCAAAGACTTACAAATAAGCCTTGCATGAGAAAAAATCCCTTTTTTAAATAGATTTGCGGGTAAAAAGTCAAAAAGGGGTACGTATGTTGAAATTAGCAATGATGATGGTTTTCGTTTTCTCTGTGCAAATGAACGAAGCAAAAGCTTTAGATGAAAAAATCTCTGAAGACGCCATTTTGGCCGTTAGTAAAATTCTTGCGGAACAGGGCATCGACGAGAAAAGATTAGTCCTGCTCTCAAGTCCTTCTGAGGAAGAAGCAAAGGAAGAGATTATCAACGCTCGCTTTAGTGGAATCTGTTGCAAAAGATGGATCTACGGTGTGGGTACCGTCGTCAACTGTGTGCCTTACCGAGGTTTAGTGCTGAATGAGTTATTCAGAAAATCTTGCTCGGATATGCATGGAGAGGAGAGAATGTATGTAGGAGCTGATGAAGAACAAATGAGAGCCAAATATGGAGTCGATATTAACTTCGACCCCAAATAGATTAGAACTGACCAACTTCAATTAATGTTCCGAGCATGACTGCCTTAGATCAAAGATCTAAGGCAGTTCACAAGGAAACTCAAAGAATTGTCTGTATTTCATTGAATTGAGGCGTGAGTGAGTGGTTTCTATCTGAAAAAAACACCACTGTAGTCGGTCAGTTTATAACTCTAACCCCTCTCCGATTCAATCATAGTCACCCTTGAATAGAATTTTCTCACCTCAGTAACAGATACAACGAATGTGCATCTGAGAAATTTTTCTGCTATTTACTCATCGATCCAAATAATAAAAGGAAAAGTCGATGAAATCTCTTCTACTAGGATTAATGGCACTATGTTCTGTTTCTGCATTTGCAGGTCAAGCTTACCAGGCTGAGTACATCTGCTATCTGCGTGATGAGGTCGATTCTAAAATTCTTTATAGAGTCGCAGCTTTAAACCGAGACTTTGGACCTTCTTCATCTGAATTAATGATTGTTAAACACAACCCAAACAATGGGAAACAATCCGTCATTGCACACGCTGACTCAATTACGATGGAAGACTTTACGAGCCGAAGTGGAGACAAAGGTATTTATTACCATGGTCTAAGCGATGGAAAGAAAGTTCAAATGTTTATTTTCCTCACTCCCTATGGAGTTAAAGCAAATGCAAAGTATAATGGAGACGGCCTGCAAGGAATGGACTGCGAAGAGAACACGACTCTGATTGTTGATGGCCTTCATTTTCAAATTTAATTAAGGAAGCGAAAGCTTCAGATGAAAAAAATATGCTGGGAGACTTGAATGGTGTTTAGAACACCATTCAAGTCTCCCCTTTAGTTAGAGCGTACTTGGCGAGGTTCTGACCTTCTATTAGTGCAAGAACCCAAAGGTTTAAAAATCGAAACCCTATCTGGCACATTCGAAAAACATAATCCGGCAGCTCTATCAAAAGAGTAATATTGTGGGCAAACCAGGGGTATTCTCTGACCATTGCGATCTATGATGACATCCCCATATTTATATCCTCTCGGAATATTCAGTGGCATCGATATCCAACTTCCCAAGGGATATCCGTGGAGAGCGGGAACAGAAGTTTGGCAATAATTCGCTGAAGAGTTCACCGTTCGTAACCACAAGCCTTCAGGAAAATTTGAACCTCGTGACCATCTTCTGGAAATAGTGCCATTCATAGAACGCAAGTAATACATCGTATATTGGCCTATAAAGTCACCATTTGAGAGCTCAATCCAGATGTTGCTGTGAGCGGCTTCCATCCCTAAAACATTTTGTTTTGAGACAACGGAACCAGCACATTCGCATGTTGAAGCTGCTGGGTTAATTGGCCGAGGCCCAGCAAAAGCTGATAGTGTGAATAGGCCTATCAGAGCGCAGAGAATAATCTTCATCGATGTCTCCTTTTCTTAGATTTTCTTCTATCGACCAAATCAAAGAAAAACTAAGCATTGAAGTTCAAAAGAACCTACCCTCGAGTCATAAATGAATAAACCTGACTTTTACTCCTAGTCACTCTTGAATATTAGTTCCCACTCGATTGTAAAAAATATACCGGCTGCGCACCATAGAATCAAACCAGTTATCATCAAGTCATTATAAACCTAGCGACAATATCAGGGTGATGAGATGAATAAAAGAATGTGGCCGCTCCTCGGTGTTGCCGTCCTTTTGAGCGGTTCAGTTATGGCGAGTACCTTTAAAAATGAGCTCAAGGTTCATGTCATTACTCCAAAATTTAGAATTAATTGGAAATCTCCAAGGACACTTGCCCTTACAAGCGGACTGAATTCCATTGGAAATGATTATGCACCTATAGGACATTTCGCCGTTGAGCTTAATTGTGAAACACCGAATGAGTATGGAGTAAAAAACATTCTCACCGGTATGGAGAGAATGAGCAAAAAAGAATCTCATAAAATTACTTTGAAGAAAAAGCTTGGTTTAGGAAGTGTCTTTTATAACTTTGCAGGAAATCTTCAGAGTGCAGAACAGACAAGTAAAGAAATTGAACTCGCTAGACAAAACAAAAAATTAACCACTGTCATTATACCGACATCAGCATCCAGGTGCCAGATGGGCATGAAATTTCTGGAAACCTGGATTGAATCGGGGTCTTATAATGTTTATGGCGGCAACAAAGATGTTCCGGCAGGAGAAGGCTCTGGTTGTGCAGATTTTGCGTTAGAGTTTTTTAAGATTGCGACCAGCATAGAACCTCGTGATGACATTATGGTGAGGGTTAAAATCCCCAAAAACCTTATTGGCGACGGAGATCAAAAGAGAGTGTCTTTTTTAAAGATTTTAGCAACTGGTCAATGGGCCGATGATTTAAGAGATGCTACAATGTATGTGACTCCTGATACAAATAAAGTTATTGATTTTCTTCATCAAGATACCCTGGTGGTAAAAGATGAATATATCTATGTGATGCATCTTGGTCTTGATGTGAATTTCAAACTTCTTCCGAAAGATAAAATGAATTCTCTTAGGGATCAGATTCAGGAGCGCGCAGAAAGCCTTCTTCCCTATGCCATTCAAGATTACAACTTTAAGTTCAGTTATCCTAAAAGAGAAACCGTACAAGAAAGTTGGTCAAAAATTACTGTCGAATCAAAAAAGAAGGAAGACTAAAACTTTAAAAGTTAAAGGAAAATCATTTTGAAAGCTCTGATTTTTTCTGCTGTCTTCGCCTTATTTATGTCTTTTTTTGGATCTAATCTTTCATTTGCTGAAGGGCTCAAAGCCTATGACGACGCCGTTTCCATGAGAGATCAAGGAAGCGAAGGACTGTGCTACGCTTATTCAGCAAGCTACCTTCTTGAATACAACTATTTCAGAAAGAATTCTGTCCGTGTTTTACTCTCCCCGCACTCAGTGGCCCTTCATTATTCTTTAAACCCTGACGCTGCAGGTGCCCTGAGAGAGGGAGGAAATGTTTGTGAGGCGATACGAAGTACATCGCAATCTCATATTTTAATTGACGGTCCTTCAGTACGGAAAAACATAACAAACATTCTCACCAAAAATTCCTTATCAAAGTTTTACACTCTGATGGTAGGAAAAATGAATGACTGTCTTCCGCGAAATGGCGGCACAACGTGGGGTTGCTACAATCCGAGCATACTCCTTTCTTATCTATCGGGTTCTGAAGAATTTCCAGTTCTCACTAAATGGCCTGAGCGGGGTTCACGATACTATTCATTTTATGAAGAACTTGAATACAGATACAGATTTGCGGCCCAAGATACATTCGGACTTACCTACCCTGACTTTGAGGTTTTTTATGCTGCATTTTCAAAGTCTCAATATAAGCAACCAAAAGGCTACATCCCAGATAATATGTCTTCAGCAGTTGTAGCTGCCCTTCTAAAAATGCCTCAATTTAGGCACTCACAAAGCATTTACATTGATGAAAAGACCAATTGTGCTGAATACACAATTGACCGCAGTAAAAGCGGCGAATTGATGAAAAAAATTAAAATCCAGTTAAATCTTCAAACCCCGGTCGCGATCTCATATTGTGCTAGATTTTTGCATGACCCAAATTATGCAGGGGCAAAGAGCGGAGATTATGCCAAACCTGGTAAAAGAGATCTTTGTAAAAACCACGCTTCTATTGTCACTGACTATAACAAAAAAACGGATGAATTTTTAATCCGCAATTCCTGGGGTACAGCTTGCCATTACTCAGCAAAACATCGATGTATAGATGGGAAGATTTGGGTCAAGGCAGAATTATTAGAGAATAATACCTATGCGATTCATTACATAAAAAAACACATCCGCTAATCGCTTGTTCGCTTTAGGTGACATCAAAGAAATTGAAAAATTGGTGGATGCTAAGTATGATTTAAGAGTAAAGTTAAATAACGACAGATTGATGCAAAGAGGAAAAACTGGAAAATTCTATCTGGGTGAGTAAGCGATACAAGATCATTATTCAACTCATAGGCTTAATCTTATTTGCCATCAGCACCGCACTGACTCTTCAGTACTATCAGCAAATTCTTCCTTCTGGACTAAACTATAACTACTGCTCAATCAAAAACAGTTGCGAAAGTATATTCGAATCTCAATTTTCGAGTTATTTCTCACTCCCCGTTTCATTATTTGCTCTACTCTATGTCCTTAAAATATTCGCTTTAGTCTCACTAGATTTGAACCGCGGATTTTTCATTTCAATTATTTCGGGAATTGTTAGCTTCATTTATCTCTTTATCCTTTTCTTCGTCGAGAAAAGCTTTTGTCATTTATGTCTCAGTTTTCATATCTTTAACATTATATTCACGATTCTCATCGCTCGAGGGGTAAAAACAAAAAACAGCTTTGATGTGAAATACCTGATTGTTATCGGGATCCTATTTGTATCAATAAGTTTTTTAATAAAAGAAGGACTCAATGAGCTTATTTCAAGAATAGAAGTTTCTGATCAAATCGAGGTTATTGAATCCAACCAGAAAAAAGAGGAACTCTTAGAGTTTCAAAAACTATTGAATATCACAAATGAAGACTCAAAAATCGTGTTTTATCTCGACCCGACTTGCAAATTCTGTCGGGAGCATATGGAGAACTTTTTAGCGTTTAACCGATTAAAAAAAATGAAAATCATGATCGTTCCTTATATCCCCAATACAAGCTGTGAGGACATTACAAGCGATGACTCATCTTTTGCTGCCTGTGAGGCCGTGAGGTACACCTATTGCCTTACTCAAAAGGACAGAACCAACTTTTTCCTAAGTATTCTTAGTGATCAAATTTGGAAGTACGCTAAGCCCGACGACCTTCAAGCAGCGCTTAAAACCTACTATCCAAATAAAAACTTTGATTTTAATTTGTGTAAAAAAAATTATTTCACGGAGGCGCAGATGAAAGCAGAAACTTTCAATATGGATAATCTACCTTCAGCGACTCCGCTCATTTACTACAACAATTCTTATTATTTGGGTCAGCTTGAAATAAAAGAATTTTGGTCTATTTTTACACAAGAAGAGTAGATGCTGTGAGAAATGAGCTCAAAGGAAGACTTTATAAAGAATGCGCAATTATAAATCTTAGAGAGCTAGTCCCATCGTGCCCAAACGACTGAGTGCTCAAAATGCCCAAACGAACCCCGATGGATGAGAAAGTAGCCAATTGGAGTCCGAACTTCACAAACCACATTCACTCCAAACGACTTACATTCGACGTCTAGAGCTTGACCTAAGCCTTCAACGCTATGTGAGCATTCTTTTTTTAATAAAACATCCAAAACGATCAAAGCATTATCACCATTAAGAATATCATATTCTTCCAACTCTTTTGCACGAAGGTAAAATACAGCCATGTTATGAGTAAAATTACGACTTAATACCGACATACACTGATGATTTTGGGTTTGTGCCCACGAGGAAAAAGATCCAATTAATAAGATTAAAAAAACAATTTTTTTCAAGTTATGACTACCTAAATTTTTTGACATATAACTAGATAGCAAAAACAGTAGCAACGAGAAAGGCTTAAATTTGTATTTTTTTAGACACAACACTGAATACAGGAATTCCTACCTGGTGATCTTAGTCGTAAAACAATAATTGATCGGAATGTGTAGAAAAGTTGGCAATACTCTGGAAAGTCTGAGTTCCTGAGCTCATTTTAATGCTCATCAACAGATCAAAAAAACTATAGATGATGGAGATGATTCAATTTTAGATAATTTGGTATTCGGATCATTGTATTTCTCAATCCACCCTTTATGTTGGACTAACAACAAGCGGTGGAGACTTAAAATGATTAAGATATTTTTTATAGCTGGCTGCCTCTTCAATTTACAGTTCGTTCTCGCCTCTAGCGGTAACTTCGATGTAGGAGAGAAATTCAACGTCGTACTTTCAAGAGGACTTCATGACATCAGTACCGGACTTCAACCAATAAAACCATTTACATTATTTAATCAAACGGAATCTGAATTATCTTATTTAAATGGAGTTCTAAATGTTGATTCAGAATTAAGTGGATTCGATGAATCTGCCGCCGTTGATCGTAATCAAAAGATAAACCAAGGCTATCACTCAATCGGGAAAATGCTGACAAGTTGTTTGAAAAAAGATTCAGATGGGTCCCCACGTTCACAGGCCTATCCTGAGATCAATACATGGTACACAATAGGCGCGTGGGCATCTTTCACTGCCGGTAAAGTGATTGCTTCTAAAGTGGATATTTTGCAAGTCGATGCGATTTGTGAAACGACTAGAAACGGTAAACCAGTTAATTACTGTCTTTCAAATAAAATGAATCACGAAGTAACAAAAGTTTTTTGCAACGCTACTCTAAGCTTATGCCTTGTACCAACTTTACATAGATTTCCAGACTCAACGATGGTTGAGGGAGGTGCAATTTACGTCGAAAAGCAGATTGATAAAAATTACTTAAATTCTAAAATCATTCTTCAGGATACTCAAAATGGTACCCATCGATTTGTTAATGCTACAGCCTCAGCTTTTGTCGATAGAGATGTGAGACGTTGGTTTGCTGCCGGTAATTTCATTCTAGCTTCTGAATTAATTCCAATTGGCAGACATTTCTTACGTGAGTTTTGCGGAGGGGGTTTTTATGCGCTAACAGATGCTGAAAAAGAATTGAAACGTCAATTTGTTTTGGAATCACTTAAAACAGCAGAAAACCGTGCAACTCCAGGACACCACGGAAAGTTCTACCTTTATGATGGTTTCAGAAAACTTCTAGAAGCTCAGAAGACAGCAACAGACGCAAAAAAATTTATCACTTTGGTAGCTGAAAGCAGTGTTCATATTGGTTTTTCTGAACAATCAAGATTACAAAAGATTTTAGAAAGAGCCTTGCCATTATCATTAACCGAAGCTGCTAAATGCGTCCTTGGTCCTGAATCTTGTTCAACATTGGCAACCTATTTGGCCGGCTTCACATTTGGGAGCGATCACAGGGCGATGATTCTGGCGAATGGATTTGCTAATCTTCTAGATAAAGTTGATCCTTTAATTAAAGATAAATTTAACAAATCATGCGCCACGCCAGTTGTTCTTTCGAATTGGAGTGATTTCGACCAAAGGATGAGTTACTTAAGATCATTTTTTTACGCTATGACGGTAACCAACCCGAACAATAACTCGAGTTTCCTAGATAAAATAAAAGATGCTCCGAATCCTAGTGTCATTGTACCTGGCATCTAAGAAAATGAGCTGACCTATGTCTTATATATCTATGATGCTCTGAAATTTATAAAGGCGTAGATTAAAACTGCACAGACAAGATATTCTGATTCCCCTACTTGATTCTGATTTAATTTCCGCTTACTGGAGTTCCTCTAAATTCGAGTCGTCTCTGAGTTGTTTTTGATCTGGTCAGCAAAATCTAGAACATTTAATTTTCTTGAAATGAGATACTGTTTTTCAGTCACTGGAAAATCCTTTGTTAAGTTTTAAGTGTGAGAACTCAAATTTTAACCCAGGATGCCTGTGACTATTAATAGACAATCTTTTTAGTCTACATGCAAACGCATTTCTTAACTAAGCCAAAAATTGAATTTTAATACAAATAATTTAATTCAGTCTCTGCATCATAGTCATTGCACTCAACTCTCCTCAAATCTGAGCGTCTCGATGCACCACTAGCATTTTCCGGTACCTCATAGCAGCCCCTAAAATTTTCATCCCTTCGAGGGAACAATAACCCTGCACCATCTAGACCGGAGTAGAATTTATTGGGTGTATGCAGTAAAAAATTATATTTTTTAGTCACTGATCGTTTGTCATCAATAGTCCTCGCAGCGTAGTAATCATTAAAAAAATTCTCACGTGTCTTGCAGTATTTGGATTTCTCAACTAATAAATCAGTTCTTAATTTTCCCTGATGGGGAAGAGTACATCTCACCATTGAACCACTTGCGTTTTTATCATCCTTGTCAGAATCTCCAGCTAAAAGATTGCTACAATCTAACTTAATCCTTTCATCACAAGCTTTTATATTTTTAAAATGACCACAGCTCTTTTTGGCTTCATCGGATACATCCATACCTTTATATTTACGTAAGTCATTTAGCCAGCAAGTGAACTTATTTGCTCCTCCAGGGTAGCTAGTACCTAACTGCCCATTGAGAAAAACCCTCAAGCTACTCCCTTTTACTTTAGATTTTTCAAAAACGTTTAGTTCCTCCTGTGTGATAGGTGCCGTAAATCTTCCAGGTGCAGCTGTAGAGTCAAATCCAAAAATCACAGCAGAATTATGAAATAGAAAAGTTGTTCTCTCTCTAAAAGTCAGGGGTATTTTAGTCGAGTTTATGTCAGATGGTGCACTAAGATATGTACTTGCGACAAGATTCTCATCAGAATCATCACGAAAGAGATTACATGAGAATAAAAAAGTAGCTAGCAGATCAGTGCCGAGCAGACCTTAGCCTGAATAAGACTTTGTTAAAGGCCTAGTGGACGTGAAATCGGGACAAACAGCATTAGATCTTGAAAGTGCAGCTAGATTTAAAAGAGAGCCAGACGGCGAGATTTTATTATCATTGAAATCATCAGAATAAATAATGCTATTTCTTCGATCGCAAACACCTTGTGTATTAGTAGTTGTGCAGCTCATGTCATACATATCATGATGTCCTGAAATCATTAAAACCGAACACGTGGTTTTTGGAGCGTCTTTACCACCGGGGACAAATTCAAGCATCTCCCGTGTTGTGGCGCGACCATTTTGCACAAACTCATGAAAAGCTATACAACCATCGGTGGAAGTCGTGCCCTCAATATTACCGGTTAAGAACTCTCTCAATGTTTGGATTTCGTGCTTAGTATTTACGGTAACTGAGCAAACAGTATAGATTGGTTTATCACAAACTTTTGTTTGAGAAAAACTCATTTCGGAAGTGAGTAAACCTAAAAAAACCAAACAAAGAATCGCAAAAAAGTTAATATTCATTATTGTTCCGTAAATTTTCATCCAAAATCAACCAATCCTGCCGTACCACGAAAAGAAGTTTAACAGAAGGTTGGCAACCAAATGTAACCAATAATTCATATAGATCCTTAGGTTGCTTGAAGACATAAACCTCATTTCCAGGTGAACAAACAGGACTCTCATCTTCACCGCTCGCAATTGCCACGATTTTATTTTGAGTCCCCAAGAGGTTTTTCGGGATCATAGATTGCGTGCGGAGTTAAACTCAGTAGCAAACTGGCGATTCCAAAGAAAAATAAATGGAGACATAATTTATTAATATTTATTTTCAACTCCTATTGCTGATCCGAAATAAATACTAAAAATTTTCATAAGTTTTTCTTTCCTTTCAAAATCAAAATCATTTCTTAATAATTTGAAGTTCATACATACCAGTTAAAAGCAGTTCTTCAGCGATATCAAAATCACCAGTTACTGAATCGAATAAGATCTCTGGAAGGTTTATTTTACCCCGTTGATTTCCCCAGGAATTTCGAATACGGTACCTTGAAATACCATTTGCATTTCTGTATCCAATAATAGCTAGTGCGTGCTGGCCATGGCTTTTCAAAGATTCTTTTTCTAGATTCCACTCGATCGTATTGATAGAGATCCCGGCAGGTATACCTTCATCAATTGATTTTTTAATCTTATCAATAAATATCTCTCGTTTGACTAAATTCGAGGCAATCGGAACGATGTGGTTATGACAACTATACCCTTGTAAATCGTTACTGCCGTTAAATGTTGTTGCGAAGGTCTTTGCAAAAGAATCTATAGCATCTACTCCATGGAGGGGATGACTCAGCATTGAGTAGAAAGCAAGAAGCTGTCTTTTAGAATCTCCGGTGCAAGTATCGGTTTTTGTCGTCAATACTAAGGGTGGAAAACAAGACTCGGTGAAAAAAGAAGTTCCCTTGCCAACTTGTACACCGAGAACGACATCATCTTGCCACTTCATCTTGCCACTTGTCATTTCTCTCATAAATTCACGGCACTTTGAAGTATAACGAGAGCTCATAAAACTTGGAAAAGAATCATTGGGTAAGGGTGAAATAAGATAATCTTTGACTGACCTATTAGAAAGCTGATGTGAAAGTTCAACCCTACATCCATCCACCAATTCCGCAAGTTTTCCCCCCCAAGCTCTACCTGGTAAAGCAAAAAGTGTTTTACGCTGAAAGAGAGCTTCTAGGTTTTTTCGACTTGCTAAAACAAAATTATTTTCAACGAGTTTATTAAAAGTATCACAGACATCTCCTCCGTTTATACGAAATGTCGATGCAATGGGGCAAGCTCGAACACTGCTACCGAGGGAGAAAGGTCCTAAAAGATCGGCTGGAGCAACTGAAGTAACATCATCACCTGGAAATACATCATCGCCTACAATTATACGTGTCTTTGCATAAGCTGCGGCTAGAGCGATTGGACTTGATACCCAAAGACCAGCACTGTTGGGTGGTTTGTTGATGATCGAATCAATTATGACAGCGAGTGCGTTTGCATAACAAGTTCCTTGGTCACCTTGGCTATGAATTGGGTAACCAATCAAATTATCGGCCAATTTCCAACCACTAGGTGGCGTAAAAGGATCAGCCCAAGAAAAATTTAACAAGCTTAAAAAGATTGTTCCTTGTAAAAGTAAGGAAGTAATTCTAATTCCCATACCCACACTCCTCACTCACCTGCGCATCACTCGAGTTAAAATAAAGCGAAGTCGCAATCGGTTTTTCATCTAAGTATATCACTGCAGGAATAAAATCCTGCTTCCGCGCGAGAGCTCCATCAATAAGATCTTGGCCAAACTCTTCTACAAATTCTTTCGTGACCCAGTTAAACTTTTCACCGGAATTTATAGTGTAGCTCTTCTTAAAGGCCACATCTGAAGCGGTACACTTATCTTCTTTGCAAAAACCAAGGGTGAATGTTTTAAACACTAGTTTTGTCGTATCAACGACTGAACCACAAAACTCTTTTCCTTTTTCTACAACGATGGTCGGAGAAACAGGATCCTTCGCACTCAGAGTATTCTCACTGATCACCTCATCCGTTTTGATCGGACCACTTGAATCAATCAAAGGATCACAGACACTTAATCGGTAAGGGTGCCCCGGATAAAGATCATTCTGGAGACCCCATTTACAAGCGAGGTATCCTTCGATTTGCTCAATCTGTGCTCGACCAAGAGGGTTAGCGTACATGAGCACCTCGGCAACTCCACCGTTAATGAGACGACTTAAACTTCCTCTATCACTACCAAGGAAGTAATCGACCTCTCCTACTCTAATTGGTTCTGATAAATTGAAGTTATAGATGCGGTAATTGGATGGTTTTGGAAAGACCCACTTCTGAGCAAAATCAAATCCATTGTCTCTGAAATTAGATCTTAAAACTGGCGCCGGTGAATGCTGATTATCTCCATGGAGTAATCCGTGAGCACCGTTTGGTCTTCCTGTACCGTTATCGCCGGCCATAGGAAACGCTGCCGTTGTGAACGGTGTACTAAAGAGCGGAGCTGGGGAATTTCGGTAGACAACAAAAATTGAGCCCACGACCTTGGCACTCATGCGTCCCGAAAGTCCATTACCAGTTTTAGAATCAACTAACAAATGGTGGCGTTCAGGACGAACATTATCATCAGTTAGTCGACCATATTTTGGAAAACGAGTTTGACCAAGAAGCACTTTAAAGAGCTCATTAGTTAAACGATCTTTTAAGCAGAGAACGTTATCCTGAGAGACAGCATTGAGCTTACAGCTTTGATCTTTGAAGATATTTTGCTGAAAGCTTGTATCAATCCAGCTCACAAGACCCGAAATATTATTTTCTTTTAAAGGGAAAATGCTTGGGTACTGACAGCTTGGATCTACCGGCCAGCGCTCGTCAATAAAGACTCCCACTGTGGAATCCGAACCACTATCACTAGTCCAGTTTGTGTAATCAAGTTGACAAGATCTTCCCTTAAATTTCAACGTCTGTTTCTGACATTCCGAATAAGTATCAATCAAAGGCATGATTTGAGTTGTTCCAAAATACAATGGAGTGACTGTGCCTGAAGCACTTCTTGAATAACTAACGACTGATCTCATTCTTTGAACAGGCCAAATGTCAGCTGTCGCTAACTTACTTGGATTGAGCTTATACTCCACTTCATCGTTGTCAGTGGTTTTAGTTAGACCACAGCGATTGAGAGTTGATGCGCCCCAATTTGGAATGGCCGCGGCTGCGTTTCTTACACACAACTGCTCAATACCTGCTGGTAGATTAACAAGTTCTCCTCCGAATTTAACTCTGGTGAGTAAAGAACTTCTGTTCGTCGGAAGCTCTCCACTCTGCTCGATAAGAATAGTACAGATGGTATTTGCCCCAGCTTCCTCATCAGGATCAGTAGTTAGTTTTGTGAGTCTTTCTAGGCAAGAGCTCATCGACTTGTAATAGTTATCAGCACCAGCAACGCTTGCAAAATTACCTTTAAAGACTCCTTGGGCCGTGATTCCACCAGTACCGACAAGAATACGTGCTAAGCTCTGCCCGATATCAGCTTCAATCTCACAGCGCGCAGGCACCACCATCCGAGTGGTGACAACTGGACTTTTAAAGTATTCGTTTCGAGGGACATTTGACTTGATATCGTCCTCTGCGCGACCAGACCAAGCCCGCAAGCAATAAGTCTTACCTGGAAGCGTCGTCGCTGTACCGATCTGATTAGTTGTAGGAACAATAAATCCACCTTCAGTGCGATCATCGAGGTTTGATGAATAAACAGGAACGTATGATAGTGATGGTGAGGTACAGTCTGAAGCTGGGAGCGTCGACCTTTCGAGGTACACGAAAGCGAGCATTCCCTCAAATTGCGTGTCTCCCACAGTAACGGTGTGCTTAAGTTTCAAGACACCATTTTCAACAAATGGAGTTTCAGAAATTTTAGGCGCTAAAGGACACTTGCGAATTTCTCTCATCGTGCCGCCATAAGAAGCAATGAGTGAGTAAGGTCTAGTTCGATCGACAGTTGCCGTAGCAGCAAGCTCTGATGAACAAAGAGACGGTTCAGGTTGGTCGTCGTTGCGAGAACTTTCAATATTTCTAATCAAGGTATCACAGTTTCCTATCGAAGTTGCATTTGGAACTGTCTGGAGATTTGTAGGAGTCACTCGTAGAGGTCTTCCAGGAATAAAGTCGTTAACTAAGGCCATCTGACAAGACTTAGCTGGGACAGTACAGGTCGCCATCGCCCCGCTCTCAAGCGTCTCACCAAATTTTAAAACGACAGACACATTTCCTGAAGGCAGAGATGGGTCTTGGGCAATTTTCGAACAAAGCATACTTGGGACAATCTTATCAGATGGACAAGGTTGATCTGTTGCTAACGGAACTGAGCAACTCGTCGAGGTGTAAGTTCGAATGAGCCCTCTGCATGATTCAAGATTAGTGGGTTTAGTACTCAAAAGTGCCATTTCAGGGGCAAGATAGTTGTCTATGGTACCAACACGTACATTACAGCTCGGGACACTACACTCAAAGCTTGGCTCATCCCTAACTACAGGAACTCCACCGATGATATTAGAACTGGCATCAGTTGTTCTAATCCAAACTTTAACCTTACCTTGAAGATCAGCTTCAGTACGGTTGATGACTTTGCCTTGAACCGTATCGGTTTGAGATAAAATTGTACTACACCATTGACTCGTAATATTTGAATTGAGAGGCAATCTATGAATGGCAGTGACCCCTGGTCCTGCAAAAAGTATTTTTTGATTAGGAATAAGCTGCATGCAGTTTCTTCCATCGTCGATGTTATCTACGCCATCAATCCGAGATGCAAGAGGAGTAACTCCAACAGAATTAGAAGGTCCAACGGAGTGAGATTGTTTTACACATGCCATTGAATCTTTGTCCTCAAATCCAGTTGATCCAAAATCGTTATCAAAACTTCTAAACTCGTCAGTTGTGACCATTCTCACAGGATGAGCAGCGCTTCCCCAACTAGGAATCGACCCACCTTTTTTCCAAACACTATAGTCATCAGGTCTTGTAGGGATTAATAAAAACGCGCACTCATAAATTCCACTGGCCGGATTTTCGACGTCGTCTGCAGCTCCCCCATTATAATTAAAAGCAATATTAGTTCCAAAAGATGCTGGGTTAGAACTGTAGGCATTAAGCGGAAAACGGTTTCTGTCTGCAACAACTCTTTCTACGTGACCCAAAGTATTTGAGTAGGTTTTTTTATTCGTCTCACAAATGACACTCTTTAATGGCGAAGACATTGCATTGATGAATTCATCCCTACAATTATTGTTCGTGTCAGTTGAACTAATGGCCAGGAATTCTTGGTGCTGACCATTATTACTATCATTGAATGTAAGCCAAGAAAGTAATTTACAGTCCGAATTTTGATTTGCAAGTGTCTGATCAAGCGTAGGTCTGTTGCAATTAAATAAAATGGAATCAGGAACTCCTTCATAGCTCACTGTAAAGTTTCGCTCGCTGGATAGAAGAATCGCTTGCGGAATCCGATTTACACCCTCACATAAAGAAGTCACCCACCTATTTTGCCTAACATCTGGCGCAAGATTTAAAGACCATACAGAGTTTGCATTGTTGAAATTCGAGGTCAAAAGATTTCTCTCGATTGAGCCACCACAACTATGAAGACCTGAGAGAGGAGGATCCAGCGGGACAAGAGGGAGAGAAACTTTAATATTTACATCCAATCCCTGAGTGAGCCTAATTCCACAGTTACTCCCCGCTACGGCCGCAATTTTCTGTGGTGAAAGAGTACAGGTTTTAATCCACGGAGACGATGAAGAGGATGAGTTCGTTGTCCCTGAAACGGCAGAAGCCGCTGACTCAAAATTCAAATTACCAGTCGAAGTCTCATCTTTCGTAGGAACAACCTGGAGTTGTAGCTGATTATTCACATTAAGATTAAGACCAAGAGATGTTATAAATGCGCTCGGTAAAGTATTACAAAACTGATTTATATCCTCAGCACCTTCACCAATACAGGTATTGATGAACTCAGTTACTTTTTGGTTATTTCTAGTTAAGCAAGCGCTGTACCGATTCATATCACTAACACTTGAACCCAAACTACAAACTTCTTTTTCTACTTTTGCGAAGGTTTGAGAAAAGTTTTTCTTCTGAGAGCTTGTCCCAATTAAGAGAGCACAATTGGTTTCAGCAAGTGGATCATCGATTAAAGCATTATAAGGGGGATTCTCAGATAAACTCATCACGGGAGGAGGTAAAGTACCACCATATGAAGAGGTAGGTGTTGCAATAGTAGTCACTATTTCCGTTCTTTGTGAATCGTTCTTTATACCAACAATTGTTGCACCAACTTGAGTTGAATCTCGTCGGCAAGTTCCCATCGTCTGTATTGATGAGGAAAACTCATTCCCACTATCTGAGGATTTTTTATTAATTGCAGCAACTAAATGAGAGCGATCGTAAAAAACAAGCTTAATGTCTTCACTCAAACTTGTTGAATTTGTAGAACCAAAGATTTCAGATCGATGCTTATTACAAAACAAGCTCAGATCAGTCATCCCGCCTTCGACAAGACAACCTTCAAATGAGTTCCCTTTAATGTTTGGAATATTTTCGAGAAAGTTATCCCCCACTTTTACTTTACAGTAACTTGAAGATTCAGATTGCGATGATGAGGCCATGCTTAGGGAGCTACCTAAAATGATTGAACAACTTTCAGATTCACTTCCAATTACACAATCTTTGACTTTTTTTCCGAGGACAATGATGGAGTTTTTTGCTTCTAGCTTAGCTTCCTCTGAATATCCAGCATATCTAGGCGCTCCATTTGCATCTGCATAATCTTGGCTAGTATTACCTATTAAAGTATAGGGAAAATGTACCAGGTCATTTGTGGAACGACTCGGTGTGATGGAAAGGATTTCCGAAAAAGACGGAAGGACGAGGGATTGTTTTGCAACATATCTGGCTCCATCGCCTCTTTCATACGAGATGCACGTTTCTAGGAAATGCTCCCGACCGTTAGACGGGACATAGGTACCTTGTCTGGATGAGAATCCACTTGTCCCATTTAGCCCTCCTTGCTGTCGTACCGATCCTGATGGCATATAACCACGAAAATCTGGCTCAACTTTACAAGTTGGATTTTTTGAACTTGGGGCGTATGTATTTGTCGGCATGACTCCAGAATTTGTAGAACACGCACCTTCAGAAAAATAATCGGTAGGACAAATTTCTTCAAAACCAATTCTGGAGGTGTTATCTCCTAAATAGCGTATGCTCTCCATTCGAGTGTTTGTCCGAAAAATATTCTCAGAATAATTTTCGAAATTTTCACGAATAACACCGCTTATTTCTTTATTCTTAAATAGTCCCCAAGCCTCTTCGTTAGTTAAATTTGCCATGAAAATAAGTTCGATGACTTTGTCTTTAGGAAAGCAGCGCTCTTCCGCAAAGGCCTTACGTAATTGACAAGCAGCATAGGCTTCAAGATTTCCTTGGACTTCATTGCATCCAGCACCGTCTAGTTCAAGAATTGTATTTAAATCACCGGCAATCGCAAGCTTGCGAGTTTGGTCATCTGCGATGGCATCTAATACATCAGAATTTAATTTAGGATAGCCTACATTACGGACTAAAATCTTTTTAAGTCTATCTTCATCATTATTATCAGTCTCAAGAACACAAGCTCCTAATCTATAATTTTTTGCAAGATCAACAATCTGCTTATTTGGAAGCCCAATAATATCACCTACGAAAAGTTTATAATCGCCCTCTGTGGATGTATCAAGTTGATCTCCCTCTTTACTGACAAAAATTTGAAATTCATCTTTCGTACGATCCGCTTCTTCAACATCACCTGTTGTTTTGTTGATGAAACTAATTCCCATATTCGTAATAGAGTAAATCCAATCATTAGGATTTTCAGAATAAGGATCATTTGGATAAAAATCACTTACAACAACAGTTTTGTTCTCTTCATTAAATGTGACAGGAGGCACGGGTTGAGATGTGTAAGGATCTTGTCTTGTCGTTGTATTATTCCTGCCTACACCATTGAGTCCAAACTTGAACCTATTACCACTGTCTCTTGCATAACTTAGGAACAGTGCCGGTTGTGTTCTATAAACTTCAGCAAGCTTAGTTTTCACAAATTCACTTCCAAGTGATAGGAAGTTGGATTCACAATTTCCTCTGCCATTGCCTGTAGCGATAATATTTCCACTAAGATCTGATATTAAACAACCGGCATCTAGATCAAGAGAGGGTTCACCTAGGTATTCTTTGGTAACTCTATCGTGTAAGGCAAGCCCAAGAGCAACTTCCGAAAATCCATCAGGAGTGTCATTACATCTGGCGGGATCATCTGGACTTCCAAACATTCCTCCGCACCAAACAAACGGATTCTGGCCTGGATTTGGTCTAAAATCTAAGCGGGCAAACACGGATTCTTTATGAGTGATGTATCCTGGGAATTGAAGTAAGGGCTTACGACCTTCAGGAATATTAAAAAGGCTCGACTTAATTCCGTATACAGCATCAAGATTGGCCTTGAGTCTCAGGAGTGTGAACTCTGACGTAAAATCCAGATACTTTGATTTCGTAGATAATTGCGCCCCAATTCCCATGGATGCATCAACTAAAACGACTCTTCCTTCAAGCCCTCCGTATGCCTGGGCAACAACTGCATCCAAAATAAGCAGAGCTTGAACCCAAGCGGAAGCTCTTCCATTTAACCGAACTGCGACATCAGCAGTCAGTTCCGGTATGTTTTCAAATTTTCCATCTACCACGGCCCCAATGAGATTCGCCGCTTGCTCAGACTGTTTGTAAAGTGCACCTACTGAATTCACTAGCTGATTGACGTTCGCCTGGGTTTCTTTGGCAGCTTCTATACTTCCCTGAACTTGGTCACCAAGCTCTTGTACGGGACGCAGAACACTCGATAAGTTACTACAAAAGTCACCTGCATTTTCTTCTTCCTGGCTATGCTCGTAGGCCGCCTTAGCATCTTTGAAAGCTTTTTTAACTTTAACGTCTTTGGCCTTATTTTGAAGATTTTCAAAAGAGCTGACTGTGGAATTAACATTGTCTTTTATTACGCCTACGGAATTTTTTATATCATCGTAGATGGAGCTTCTTGATGAAGTCGTTACAGACTTCGGTGTACAGGTATCTGTAGGACCAGGGGGACTCTCGCAAAAACCTTCCAAAGAACTAAGTGGTAATTTATTAAATACCGTCGTGCTTCGATAACTATAAAACGGCGACGTCACACCATAGGTAAACATCAACTGTGCTGAAAGATGAAACCCAGCATCTATTCCTACGTAAAGAACCGGAGGAATAATGTCTACACGGGGCATAGGTCCATTATCTGTGATTTTTCGGGCAATATCTAAAAATTTACCTCCAGTACCTTTTTTATCTGGCTTTGGTGGTAGGAAATCAGAATCTTTTTTTGGTGCTGGGGTTGTCGGTGTCGTTGTAGCAGTTGTGGGTGCTTTTTTTTCTAGTTGGCCTGTGGGTCCCTTATTCTTTTTATTGAGAACATCAATACCAACAATTTTAACTTGTAGCTTTATGCCCTTATCGTCTTTGTTTTGGGCCGTAGTCGTATAGCCCTCTTGCTTACCCGATAAACGTACATCCACAATATCCACTGACTGCCCAAAGATGAGACCGTGGATTTTATAACTAGGCTTGAGACCAAAGTCGCCCGTACCAAGTTTTCCGCCATCACCTTTGGCGCAATTATAGGAAGGCAACTTGAGTTGGCCTAAATCCGCATTCCCTTTGATTCCGAATTTCGCTGACCCCATATCGAAGTCGGCCATTGAAACGTAATTATCGATTTTCTTCTGGGCACCGGCAGTCAATTTATCAATGTATTGTCGTGCCCATTTGGTGAATTCGTCACAAATTCCAAAGCAGGAGAGAGAATCTCCACTCTCTGCCGGGGGAGTTGTAGAGGTTTGATCTCCTTGTGCATTTAGCTCAAGGGAAAAAACCAGAATAAAAATTAGAAGATAATTTTTCATTAATAACCTCACAAAAATGATCTGGGGGGAATCTATTTAAAGCAAGGCAAATTAAAAAAAAAATGGGCCTTATAAAGTCACAAATGACTTTAGGTAACTACCTTCAAAATGAATCCTTGATGAGTTTTTGTGTTGCCTTCAAACTCCGTATGGCTACAATTTTGTATGAAAAAAATAATCATCCTCTCGCTCATTTTATTATCTGCCCTAACTGCCTACTATTTTGGGCAGAAGAAACAGACGGTAAGTTCGGAGGAGTTTTTTAACCAAAACAAGCACCTCGAAAGAAAGATGATTAAATCAGTCGAGTTTGAACAGAATGCCCCTCGCACTTCCGGTGAATTTGTGACAGGCGACTACAAATTTACTCAAAATAGTTTTTATAAAATAAATTTCAAGAGCGGATTCGGCATTGAGATTGGTTCGGGAACTAAAAAACTAAGTCAAACAATGGACGGCGACCTTAAAGTTTTTTCGTATGGCTTCCAGAGTGGGTATGTTGCTCTCCATGTCATGCCACAGTTTAGTTCTTTGGTTTCAAACCCAGATGCTCTTGTAGATGCTGCAACTAAAAAGACTGTTCTAAAAAAGGATAAAGAGGGATTGCTTTTTATTATCGAGCCCAAAGGAAAAGTCATCGAAGCCTTCTCTACCAACGACTATAGCGAATCGAAAATCGGATTTACTTTTAATTTAATTGACCAAACCCTCCGTCCCATCCCCGCTGAGTTTGAAAAGACGGGAACATTTACTGTCACCGAAAAGGACGACAGAGGACAGCCCTACAATGTTAATTATACCATCGGCCAAAATGGTGATTTCGCAGATATCAAGGCGTCATACGAATCGATTTCAAGCATGGGTGGACCTTCCAGAACAGCGTCGGCGGGAGTTGGACCGTTAGCAGATCTTGCACTGAAGTCAACCAACAGGCAGCAAGCAGCGACGAAATGGAATAAAGTCGTAGCACTTCCCCAGGCGCAAACGTTGGAGCTTTTGGCGCAGATTGAAAGTAGCGGTACAGTGACCGACAAACAAGAATCAAAATCTGAGTTTGGGTGGGTTAAAATAGATGAGGATCCAGCCTTACCTGAGTTTAGCGCACTAAAAAAGAAACTCCCCAAGAGATGGTCTCTTATGGAATTAAAATCCATTTCAGTTATTAAGCCCAAAGGCGATTCAAAGAAGTCAGAAAAGGACACAAAATCCATCCTCAAAGATCTTGATAAGGTAAGCGGGATGGGTGCCTCAGAAACCGAAAAAACTTTTTTAGACCTCGCCCAGAATTTAGAAAAAAACCCTGAATTAATCGATGATTACAAAAATAGATTTTTGTCCCTTAATTCGGGTGACCGTGCAAGGAATATGATTCTTGGGGCCTTTGGTTATGAAGGGTCTATTCAGTCTCAAGCAGCTATGGTTGAAATCTACAATAACCCGGCGACTGTTGAAGATGAGAAAATTAAAGTCCTCAATGAGTTGGCGATCTCCCCCTACGCTCTTTCTGCAGCATCAAAACAGTTTTTAACAAATGAATACAAAACCAGCAAAAACGTTGATCTATCTACCTCATCAATACTTGCTCTGGGCTCATCCATCTCAAAAGACGGCGACCCATCGACTGTAGATTTTATAAGTAAAGAATGGAAGAAAGCAAAATCCACTTCAGATGCGGAGCAAGGCCGCAAGGAAGAGATTCTTCTTCTCTCAATGGGGAACTCAAAAAGTAATGCCTTCGATAAGCAAATTGATGACGCTCTTGAGTCCGATAGTAAGGTTATCCAGGAAAATGCAGTAAACGCTTTAAGATTTAACCAGAACGAAGATTCAAGAGAAAAACTTTATTCGAACCTGACCGAAAATGATTTTACTGACGTCAGAATCGTGGCCGCCCAATCCATGAGGTATCAGCCTAAAGATGATAAAACATTAGAGGCCCTCAAGAGTTGCACTAGTGACCCTGAGGTTGGTGTACGCGTAGAGTGTTACCGCTCTCTAAGTGCTTTAGGTAGCGATGAGAAGATTAAATCCATGTTAGAGTCGGCAGTAGGACAAGAGCAAGATGAGCAGGCAAAAGAAGTCTTAAAAAATATTTTAAGTAGTTTTTAAAAAAGAGATCCTCCGATTAGAAAGGATCTCTTAGTGATACTTATTCAGAAAAAAAACTATCTTGGAGTCACCTTAATTTTTAGCTCGCCATTAAAGCTATAAGCGCCATCACCGCTGCTGTTAACTAAAGTAAGCGGTGCTGGGAGTGGCACTAGATTTGCTCCAGACATGGGTAGATATAAGTACGTTGAAGAAGTAGAATCGGCATCCCCGATCGACACTCCCAAGTCCACAACACCCTTAGCACTAATACCAAATTGAGCTTCACCTAGATTTTTGGTTATAGGAAGCTTAGAAGAGGGAACTTTTATTTTCATATAGTATGAGTCATCCCCATGCCTATCTTTTTTAATTTGCCAGCCTTGTGCCTTGGCCTCTTGCGAATCTAATTCAATAGCCTCACCTGATAGACTGAAACTCGCCTCAATCTCAATCATCGCCGCCTGACTCGTAACTGACGTGACTAGAAACATTAATCCCATCAAAATGGCCTTCATACGTTCTCCTTTTAGTGTTGTAGGAGCTTCATACTGAGAGATCATTCGAACGGAAATACTAATCGTCCCGTCTAAAAAAATGTCACAACGTCGTTAGACTAAATTCACACATGACTAAACCCCTAGGTTAGATCCTCACCTTGTGGAACGACTTCTTCAGTTGTTTCAATAATTTCTGTTCCCATTTCTTTTCTCAAGACTTCTTTTCTCTGTTTAAGCTTCAAATTTTGAAAGTAGTTACTGCCTCTTTTATTCATAAATCCGTGAGTCTTAAGAAAGTTATAACCCTTTCTATTTTCAACTCTAAATGAATAGCCACGAAGCTTAGCTGCGCAAAGATCCTCTTCCCTATTTAGCTCCCATGAGTAAAGAATTTCTGTACACTCAACGACGTTGTTAAATGGATTGAGGAGATTCTCTTTTCTACAAGCAATCCTTTTCGTCCCTTCTGCCAGTCCTTCACATTTTAATCCTTTCACCACAGCAAAGGGATTATTACTTGGGAGAAAAGACATGACATTACTTATAAGACTTAAAGCAACAATTGCACTTTTCGCAAAATGAACCTGCTTAAACCCGGCCGCCTTTAATGATTGAAGAGTTTGGGGATCCATCTTCTTAAAACCTGAAGTCAAATAATGGCCATTATCATTGCGAAATGATCGATACGGGAGTGCATCGACCCTGACTTTATTAATCATGATGTGATCATCTAACAATTCAAGGACGACTCCATCGGCGATCAATGAGCGTTTATTTGTCGATGTAAATTTAATATTTTTGATCACCATGGCATCGAGTTCATTTAACAGATGATCAGTCTTCGTTGGAAGTGCTTTACCAAAGTAAAGCGAATAGGATTTGTCGAGTTCTTTGACTAACCGAAGGCTATTAAAATTCTTACCATGAAAGGCGATATTGTTTTGTAGAAGATAAACCTCAGGGGTTTTTGATAGACCCGTTATCGCAGGTCTTAGCTGCATCGGAGATTCGAATACATTCATTTGTGCAACTTGAACTTCATCCCCCAAACCAGAAAGGGACATCTTAACCGGGTCCAGAGTTAACTGAGGTCCAGCGTCAAGATCGAGAGCCATTTTCCCATTTTTGAGAACTACTGAGCGTGCCTCCATTGTCTTAAAAAATATTCCATTCTCTTGCACAATACCTAACTGTGCCTCTGATGGAGATAAAACACGTACGACATTGAATTGAGCATCACCCAGCATACGAGGTTCATGAAGTTCAAAGAACTGAGATGATGACAGCGCCCTGGCATCGATCGGTTTAAATCCGATGGAATTTCGATCTTGTGCTATCGCGGTCGTAAAAGAAACAGATGAAAATGTAAGGACCATCAAAACGTTTAAGAAAAATTTCACAGGAGCTCCTTAATTAGGGCAATTTAAAATGACTTGGTTAGGTTGAAGCAAGTCAAAGGCCAGAAATGAGACCTGCAAAGTGAATATTCAAAAAAGACTACTGCATGAAATGAATCAATTAATTAAATTTTTATTCAAAATTGAATTTGGTTTTAAGTACAGGTGTCTAGAAAATCAGCATGAAAACCGTAGTCAACATTGAATGAGATTCATCTATCACCTAAAAGAAATACACCGGCTGCGCATCAAAGAAAAATTTCAGTTATTATCCATTCATTACATACAATCGTCTCACAAATTATGCCGAGAACCTGCACCACTTTAGGGACAATATCCACTTTTGGGACAATATCATATGTATACTAAAATTCCTCGTCCTCGAAATTTACGCGCTTTTCTTTCTCTCATCATTCTATCCCTGATGACGATGTTTAGTTTGGTATTGATTCTTCAGGAGAACCTAATCCTATGGGTGTTTGGTGATATTTTTCTTTGTCTAGTTATGTGGTCGTGGTTTTCAATCTTGCATAGTTGCGGACACGATGCCTATTTCAAAGCTTCATTATTAAATTCTATTTCAGGTCACATTGCTTCGTTTATTACATTAGTTCCATTTTACAGTTGGAAACATCATCATAACATTCATCACCGCTGGACTGGTTGGAAAGAAAAGGATCCTTCTGCTAATGAAGCTCCTGACCTTCCATTAGAGGGAGCTTGGCTAAAGGTTATTGATTTTTGCTGGAGGAGATGGATACCCGTTTTTTCTCTATCTCATGCGTTGACTAATTTCTGGAATCCAATCCGGATGAGTTCTGTTTTGCCAGATAGGAAGAGACGTTGGCAAAGCCATCTCAGCCAAATTATTCTTGTGTTTTATATTTTAACCTTTTTGATCCTCGCACCTGGACTGTTTTTAAAGATCTATGGTTTCTCCATGGTACTTTTTCTTGTTCTAAGTGATCCATTTCTTTTAAGCCAGCATATTGCTTTACCACTTTATAAATCAGATGGAGAAAAGGTAAGACCTTTTAAAGATCATAATAAATTCTGCCGTAGTATCACTTTTGGACACCTGATTGATCGATTCATTTTTCTTAATTTTAATCTGCACTCAGTGCACCACGAATACCCAACCGTTGCTCATTATGATCTTCATAAGTTGGATTATACTCCTGAGCATTCAATACGTTTTTCGGATTGGGTGATGTGGAGTAAGTCAAGGCCGGTTAAGGATCTTCTATGGCCAGGTGGGGTTAACGGAGAGAAATATGCGTAAAGATACATGGTTTGTTGCCGCATTCTCCTCAGAAGTCACAAGTTCTCCACTTGCTCGTGAGTTTTTTGATACCCCGATGGTTCTTATTCGCTATCAAGGAACTGTTGTGGTCTATCTTGATCGCTGTCCCCATAAAAATGTTCCTCTCTCTATTGGAGCGATGACACAAAATGGTCTTCGATGTGCTTACCACGGATGGCAGTTTAATGAGGAAGGTATTCTCACCCATGTTCCTAGTATAAAAAATGAACGCGTCCCTAAATGCAAAGTGAGGACTTATAGATGCGTTGAAAAAGATAGTTATATCTGGCTCACGTTTAACGAGGCTCCAGTTGAAGAAGCTCCAGATTATCCTCTTCCAAAAAAATATCAAAGTTTTTCTTTAATAAATCTGTTGAAGGCGTCTCCCGATCTGATTCTTGAAAACGGAGTGGACTGTACTCATACAGCTTGGGTTCATGATGGGCTTTTCAGAAACTCTCAAGACGCCAAAGCTGTCCATGCGACAATCTCCAGCGAGGAAAATGGAATCGCTATTGAAACAGTTGAGCCCGAGAAAGCGAAATCACATGCCATGAGATTTCTTCCAAGTGGTGAGGTTCGGCACATCGATCGTTTTATTGGGCCCCACACCATTAGAGTCGACTACTGGATGGGACCATTTCACAATGTCACCTTGCTCATGGTAACTCCAAAAAATGAAAACGAAACGCATGTCTTTATGCGAATGGATTTTAAATCACCACTGTCCATACTGCTGAAGCCTTTCCTCAAGTTTTTAGTCAGGAAAGTTATGGCCCAAGATAAAGTCATACTAGAAGCTCAGGATCAGTGTATAAGAAAATTTAGTGGACGAGATTTTACTAGTGTTGAAGCTGATATACCGGCGAATACTTTTCTCAAAGCTTTTGAGCACTCGTGTACAGGCGGAATAATTCCAGAAATAAAAACCAGAAAAATTCAATTTAGGATGTGAGTAAGTTATGAAAAAAAGAAGTAAAAGACTGATTGTTAAAACTTATAAAGTAGAAGATATCGCACCCACTGTTTTGGAAGACATGTGGGAAATCTACAGGTCAAATTATGATAATGTGACAAGAGCTGAATTTGATCGTGACTTGAATGAAAAAACCCATGTCTTTCTTGGTATGGATAGTGGTGATGAATCAATACAGGGATTTTCTGCTTGTAAATTCTATTTCCAAAATGTGAAAGGGAAAAAGGTGGGAGTTCTTTTTTCCGGTGACACGATGATTGATAAAGACTATTGGGGGCAGAAAGCTCTGCATACAGCTTTCATGAAGGAAGTATTTAGCTGGAAACTCAGGCACCCTTTTACGCCACTTTATTGGTTTATTATCACTATGGGATTTAAAACCTACCTCATCATGGCAAAAAATGCTGTTGAGTACTGGCCACGACATGATCAATCGACTCCTTCTGATAAAAAGGCATTAATTGATGCTCTAGCCGGTTCTAAATTCGGGGCTGACTATGATCCAGAAACCGGTCTTATATCGCCTTCAAAAACTGGCTGCACTCTCGGAGACCATGTGGCACCTATTACCAACAAAGTGATGATGATTCCTGAAATAAAGTTTTTCATCTCAAAAAATCCCAATTATGCCAAAGGCGTTGAGTTAGCAAATATTTGTAGACTTGATTCCCGCTGGTTATTAAGAATGGTGTTTAAGTTTTCATGCAAAACACTTTTTAAACTGATCAAAACTAAGAAAATCGTATCCCCCATTTTGGAGAAAGTGTGACGTATTCTAGGATTATAGCTGCAGGACTAAATGCGAGGGGGCTAAGAAGCGAGGCCCAGACGGCAAACCCGTATTGGGGTGGGGATCTCTTTGGTCTGAATAAAATTAGTGCCTTTAATGAATCAAGCGAAGAAAACAAAAGGGATATCCTCTTGGATATTTCCCAGTCATTCTTGGAAGAAGCACTTCAAGTTGAAAAGCGTGGATTTGATTTTGCCTCAAAGATGATTCTTATCGAGGATAGTGAAGAAGTGAAGCAGGCCTATGGTCTAATTCTTACCGATGAAGTTGAGCATTACTTTGAACTCAAGCGCTTCCTTCACAAAAAAGAATCCGACGAAAACGCAAAACCTTTCATCAGGCTTTTAAAAGACATTGTTTCCACCTCAGATTCTTATCTCATGGTCTTCTTCCTTCAGGTTGTTCTAGAGGGTTGGGGCATGACTTATTACCGCGACCTACTCTGCTATTGTCGAGATGATGACTTAAAAGCTCTCTGGAAGAGAATTCTCCAAGATGAGGCCCGTCACCATGCAACCGGACTCACCCACTACAAACTACATCAAGGTCACAAGCGGGATGTTGATGCCATGATGGAGCTCTTAACCACTTTCCTATCAATGGTTCAATTGGGACCTCAGACTTGTGTGGGGACTCTTGCTCGACACCATGGGAGCCTCACTAAGAAGCAGTTGATTACTGCTTTCGAGGAATGTGAAGGAGTATTGAGCGCTCAAAAAACTCTGGAGGGAGTGAAACGACTTTTAAGTCATGACCTTGATGGAACTCTACTTTATGGCCTTGAGGCGCGGGGACTTTTCCGTGCTCACTCGGCTCAGGAATGTGCAAAAGTATGTCTTTCCTTGGACTAATCTTTACCTATTTTCCACTATTCTTTTATCTCGTGACCATGGGATTATTTTATCTTTCCATGAGAGACTGGATTCTCTTACCCATACTTTTTGCTTGGATCTACCTTCTTCCACCAGGGTTGAATCGTCTCTTAAAAATAAAGAATGGCTTCACAGACTTGGAAAATGGATTCAGTCCTTGGTGGGCGAGCTACTGCCTTCAAAGACCCTTTTATGATTTACCTTGGTTAGAGAATATTCTTCGAAGTGCTCCTGGTCTCTATTCTTGTTGGCTTCGCTTATGGGGGTCAAAGATTGGTCAGAATGTCTACTGGTCCCCCACTGTTGAAATCTGTGACCGAGGACTTCTGGAAATTGGAAGTAAGATCGTTTTTGGTCACAGAACATCTCTTATTTCTCACGTCATCACTCCAAAAAAAGGAAGACAGCTCCTCTATGTTTCTAAAGTTGTAGTGGGGAGTAACAGTTTTATTGGCGCAGGTAGCGTACTAGGGCCGGGAAGTAACGTTAGAGAGAACACCATACTTCCGGTTCAAACAATTTTGAAAATAGGCAGAAGCTCATGAGATGGGTACTTCTTATTCTTTCATGGCCTTTTTGGATTCGATTTAAATGGGCGACGAAAAATCTCTTAAAAGAGCAGGAAAATTTACGGCTTAGACTTTTCAGCGAGGCGATGACAATTCTTCATTATAAGGAAAAATCTTTTGGAGCATCACAGTTTGAAGATCTTCCTATTTCAGATTATGACGATATCGTAGATTTTGTTTCCAAAGGAAAAGCCCTTTCCAGAAAACCAGTTTTTCAAGAAGCGACATCCGGAAGTACAGGGGCAAAAAAAATAATTCCTCATTCCGCGAGATCTTTTTTTCATTTCTCATGTCTATTTATGATCTGGATGCATGATATTTTACGACACTACCATTTTAAAAAACATACGATTTTTTTAAGCATTTCACCTAATGTTGATCACAAGAAAGAAGATGATGAGTACCTGCCTTGGTTTTTACGACTCTTTCTCAAAAATAGACTCTGCATACCTAAAGGTCTAAAGAAAATTAAGGATTCAGAGTCCTTCAGGTCTGCTCTAGCTGATTATTTTATTGAAAATGGATCTGAAATTGAAATCATCTCTATCTGGAGTCCTTCCTATCTTCTGGTCATTATCGATGAAATAAAAAAGAAGAGACACGATCTTCAAGTGAATCACGTTTTCTTAGGTTTAAAATTCATCTCATGCTGGGGCGACGGTGCTTCAAAAAGTGATTACCAGAGACTTAAAGAAACTTTTCCACAGATTCCCATCCAAAAAAAAGGTCTTCTTTCTACTGAGTTTGCTATGTCTCTGCCTTTGATTGGTAAAAACGGACACCTCCCTTTGCCTCATTTTATTTATTACGAGTTTGAAAAGGACTCGAGGCTTTATAAGATGTGTGAAATAGAAAAAGGTATGGTCTATAGCCTCGTTTTATCTCAAAGCGGTGGGTTCATAAGATATAGGACTCATGACCAGGTTAAGATTCTGACCGAAGCACCCCAAACGGTTGAATTTGAATTCGTTTGCCGTGTTAACAAGTTCAGTGACATGGTTGGTGAGAAATTAAATGCAAGTTTTGTCGCCGAAATTCTTTCTGAGCTCTATCCAAAAGATTTTACCTTCCTCCTTGCCCACAATGGTAATGAAAAGCACTATTTCCTTATTGCATCTCAAGATACGCCCGATGATCAACTCACGAATGTGGAGTTAAAGCTCATGGAAAACCCTCATTACGCTTGGGCAAGAAAACTTGGTCAGCTAGGATCTTTGAAATTCAAAACGTTCCCAAATCCTCGTCAGACTTACCTAGATATCCAGCAGGAAAGAGGAATTAAACTTGGGGACATAAAGTTTCAGGCACTCATTTAGATTCCAGAAACCATGATCTTTCAGTGTAGTCAATTTTGAATGAGATTCATTAATTACCTAAAAGACATACACGAGCTGTGCGTTTGAACAATATCTCAGTTACGATCTATTCATTAAAAAAATCTGATTTTTATGAAAAAATTTATTTTAGGGCTACTGGTGCTAAGTTTTAGTTTTAATGGATTTGCTGACTGTGTAAATTCATACACCCAAAAAGCTGAAAAGCGAGCGAGATCAAATCGCAACATTAAGAATACTGTTGCATGGACTGCCTTCGTTGGAGGAGTAGGTATCGGTGGGGCTGCACTTGTAGCAACGTCGGGAGCAGTTGTTGTCTTTGCACCAATCGGAGGTATCATTGGAGGCACTGTATCTGCAAGGATTAATGACGGTAAATTTGGCGATAGGTTATTTGAGGTAACAGAAAATAATACATTCTACAGTGTTCTTGAAGCGATCCATACTGCAACTAAATACAATAAACTGTCAGTAAAGCTTGAAGAGAAATTGAACGACAAAATTGATCTTAAGTTTTACAGCGATGAAGAGGCAACACAAATTAAAAAATCCGTGGTTGATTACATAATTAGCGCCAATCAATCAGAGACACTTTGTAAAGATGGTGATGAATTTAAAGTGTTAAACTTTAATGCTTTTAGTAAAAAAATTATTAATGACCTAAATCTCTAATCTAAAAATATTAAAAAAGGCCATGGATCAAACCATGGCTTTTTTATTCAATCATTTCAATATCTTAAAATCACAATCAGTAATTAACACAACCTGACTTTTTCAGTTCGCTCCGTTCTTTAAGGACTTTTCCCATTCCAGTGAAAGCATTAAGGATCAGGGTGTATTTTGTCGATAAAGTACCCATGAAACTCAGTTTCGTTTAAAGTCTTTTATTCATGCTCATCATCTCAGCTTGTGGAATCAAAGTTGATGTTTCTCCGATAGCTCCTTCAAACTTACAAACACCTAATGATAATTTTCCTGTTAGCTTAATCACTGAAAGAAATAATACAGTTCCTTTTATCCCAAATCTATTGGTGAACACTACAACTCATGAAGGCTTCTCAAGCTCCTCAGACGGTCGCTACATTGTTTTTACTAGTCATGCTACCTATGGACTGGGAGCTGCTGGAATAGAGAGAGTTTACCTTTTTGACAACTCTTCCCAAGAGTTATCAATCGTATCAAAGGCAGTTGGAAATGCTCTTGAGAATTGTGAATCTTATCAACCAAAAATAAGCCGAGATGGATCGACAGTAGTGTTTGCGAGCTGCTCGACAAACCTTGCATCAACTGGTGCAACGAGTGGGGCCATTTATCTCTACAATGTGGCAACCGAATCTCTCGTAAGGCTTCCCATTGCCTCCCCTATCGGAGAATTAGATATTTCTGATGACGGAGAAAAAATCGCTTTCACAAGTGGGGATCCAACGATTGTTGCAGGAGATATGAATGGGGTCATGGATGCTTTTATTTTCGATACACTAACATCAACCCCTACTCGAGTTTCGGTCTCAACTCTTGGTACAGAATTGGACGGTGCTAGTTTAGAAATATCTCTATCAGGGAATGGCCTGGCGGTTAGTTTCAATTCGTCGGCAACTAACCTGATTGACGGGACCACTCTTTCTAATGAGATTAAACCTTTCATTCATCATACTCTGTCAGGTGCAACAGAGATGGTTGGTAGATCAAAGGTGCTACCTGATGGTCCCTCTCATTCATGGTCTATATCCGCGGACGGTCGCTATGTGGCATTTTCGTCATCTGCCTCAAATTTTGTTGCAGGTGATACCATTGGTACTACAGATATTTTTATTAAGGACACTCAAAATGGTTCCATCAGTTTAGTTTCGACAAATTCCAGTGGAGTTCAAGCAGATGATTCCTCTGATGGTCCGGCCATCTCTGCCGACGGTCGTTATGTTGCGTTTTACTCAAATGCCTCTAATCTTGTCCCCGGTGATATAAATCCAAACAGGGATATTTTTATTAAGGACACTCAAACTGGTGCGATTAGTTTAGTTTCTGTTGACTCAAGCGGAGTTCAACCAGATTTTGGAGGGTTTTCTGAATTAATCTTGTCTGCCAACGGTCGTTATGTTGCGTTTACTTACGATAGCGGTTCTTGGGGAGGTAATACTTTTGGTCGCCCAAATATCTTTTTAAAGGATACTCAGACGGGTGTCTTGAGCTCGGTTTCTAGTGACTCAAATGGAATTCAACAAGATGGTGTCTCGGGTAACCCAAGCATGTCTGCCAACGGTCGTTATGTTGCATTTTACTCATATGCCCCAACTCTAGTCTCCGGTGATATAAATTCAAACAGTGATATTTTTATTAAGGACACTCAAACTGGTGCGATTAGTTTAGTTTCTACTGACTCAACTGGAATACAAGGGAATAACGTTTCAGCTGGTCCAAGTCTATCTGCCGATGGTCGGTATGTCTCTTTTTGGTCGGCCGCTTCAAATCTAGTGAATGGCGACACTAACGGAAATGTTGATATTTTTGTTAAGGATACTCAGACGGGTACCATTGCTCTAGTTTCACGAAGCTCAGGTGGTGCCGTTGGAAATAGTCATTCCTGGAACCCGATATTCTCTAATGATGGTCGTTATGTGGCATTTCGTTCTGAGGCATCCAATCTCGTACCAGGGGATACAAATGGAGCGGAAGATGTTTTTATTAAGGACCTTCAAACAGGTTCGATCAGTTTAGTTTCAAGTGATTCAACAGGGGTTCGTGGAAATAGCTCGTCTTCGAGTCCTCGCCTCTCTGCCGATGGTCGCTATGTGACTTTTCAATCATCCGCCTCAAATCTAATTCAAGGTGACATCAATGGAGTGCAAGATGTTTTTATCAAAGACACTGTCACTGGCGAAATCAAAATGATCCAAGGTCGGGGGTATGTCAATTTCGATGCTCCTGCCGAAAACTTAAAGCTCTCTCAAGATGGATCATTTCTCTTTTTTGAAACCGGCTCTGCCGTACTGGACTCTTCAGATACAAATGGAATCACGGATGTGTATAAGATAAATACTTTTACTCTGGATTCCCTCAGAGTCTCTCTGGATGAAAATGGTAATCAACTTTACACTGGTGTGGCTCTTGGCGGAGTTTCTTCGGATGGGTCTATCTATCAACTTCTGACTTTCGGTGGAGAGCAGCTGAATTCTGATGGTGGGTCGCCCCAGAATGCTTATAAGATTGATGAAAACAACGGCACCATTCAGCTTATTTCATTCGACGGTACTGGACCATTATTGGTGCCAACTCAAAATTGGCTCGGTCTTCTTGGTGACGGAAGCTCTTTATTTGGCTCTCAGATTATTGCTACGGGGATAGGAACAGATCCTGGTTACGGGATCTACAAGAAAAGCAGTGGGCCGCTTGAAGCGATTAATCTGCCTCTTTATGACGGAGATGATGCAAATAGAGAATCCTATTCAATAACACTTTCTGCCGATGGTCGTTATGTTGCCTTTGTATCCGAAGCCTCGAATTTAGTTTCAGGAGATGCCGGAGGGTTTATTGATATCTTTATTAAAGACAATCAAACAGGTGTGATCAATTTAGTTTCAAGTGACTCAAGTGGAGTTCAAGCAGATAGTGATTCTTACTCCCCTAGTATTTCGGCCGACGGTCGCTATGTTGCCTTTAGCTCAAATGCCACCAATCTTGTAACGGGTGACACTAATGGAACCAGTGATATTTTTATCAAGGACACTCAGACGGGTATCGTTAGTTTAGTGTCGAGTGATTTGAGTGGAGTTCAAGGATACAGTCAATCTACTGAACCAAGTCTTTCTGCCGACGGACGCTTCGTGGCTTTCACCTCAGAAGACTCGAGTCTAGTAGCTGGTGATAGCAATGGATCAAGTGATATTTTTATTAAGGACACTCAAACGGGCGTCATCAGCATTGTTTCAGCGGATGCAAGTGGAGTGCAGGGAAATGGTTCTTCTCAAAAACCAGGCGTATCTGCCGACGGTCGCTTTGTTGTCTTTAGCTCACTTGCCTCTAACCTTGTGGTGGGCGATACAAATGCAAGAGAAGATGTTTTTATTAAAGATACCCAATCAGGCACTATCAATTTAATTTCGAGTGATTCAAGTGGAGTTCTGGGAAATAATGATTCTTCCTGGCCCAAGCTCTCTACCAATGGACGCTTCGTGACGTTTAGATCAGTCGCCTCCAATCTAGTAGCGGGTGATACGAATGGCTTTGATGATATTTTCATCAAGGACACGCAAACCGGTTCTATCAGTGTCGTTTCGGCTAACTCAAGTGGAGTTCTAGGAAATAACCCGCCTAGTCCTCCAAGCCTCTCTGCTGACGGTCGATACGTTGCCTTTAGTTCAAACGCTACAAATTTAGTCGTTGGCGATACTAATGGTACTTTTGACATTTTTATTAAGGATACTCAAACCGGTACTATCAGTTTAGTTTCAAGAGATTCCACTGGGGTTCAGGGGGATAGTGCTTCTTACGTACCAAGCCTCTCTCCCGACGGTCTTAGTATTAGTTTTACTTCGGCTTCTTCAAATCTCGTTCCTGCCAAAAAAATTCAGTTAAGAGTGCAACAGATCTACTTAAAAAAGTGGAGAAAGTAAGAACTCCTTGTTGATAATAGAAATCCGAGCGAAAATTAAAAGTATCAAGCAAATCTCGTGAGGCCTAAAAATGACAAAGATGGGAAAAAGACAACAGGACATTCTCCATCTTACTAACGAACTCCGCACGGGCCTAGGAGAACTTCTAGATGCTGTCCCAGAAATTCCTTTATTGGATGATCTGATCAAATTTGCTGAAGAAATTATTATCGCTCCGGATGAAAAACTCTTAGGCCAGGGCGAGCTTAATGAATACCTCTACATCATCCTTGAGGGGCGCCTAAAAGTCGTTATTGATGGTGAGGTCGTATCGATCCTAAAACGTAAGGGAGATATCGTCGGAGAGATGAGTATCGTCTCAGGGACGAGCTGCACGGCCGATGTGATTGCTACAACTCGGACTCGCCTACTAAAAATTCCAGGCGTCCATATTCATGAGCAGCGCCCTGAAATCAAAATCCATGTCTACAATATACTTTGCCTGACACTTGTTTCAAAACTTGAGTACACCAATCTCAAGGCAAAACAATTTGAAACACTAAGTAGAACGCTTGAAGAAAAAGTCATTGAAAGGACAAAAGAATTAGAAGAGCGCAATCGCGAGGTTTCCCTCAGCTTAAGGCGGCTTGAAGACGTTTACCGCCAGAATGATTCGATTATTAAAAATCTGGCCACTCTTCGTGAACAAGAGATCCAGACATCTCTCCATCTTCTTCAATTAACTGCACCTGCCCCTGAGCAGGTCGAAAGCGCTCGCAGGAGCATAGACCGAGTCAATCAGTCTCTCCTTAAACTAGAAAATTATGCTCCCATAAATCAAAGCTTGGCCGGAAAAAAAGTATTGGTCGTGGAATCGAGTCCACGGTACTTAAGTCTCCTTAAAATTGCTCTTGGAGGCACTGGTGTAGAGACGCAGTTCAGTCATAGCATCGCGGAAGGAAAACAGGCGTTAGAAAAAAATGACTACAATATAATCTTCATCGCTGCCGAATTCATTGAGCTGGCTTCTGACATAAGATCACTTTCGCCAAAATCAAAGATCGTGCTCCTAAGCGAAGAGGATTCCTCAAGCCACGTATCGCGGCTCAAAGAGTATGAGTTCATTTCTAGTATTATTGCCAAAAGGCAAGAAGACCGGGCCTTCAACGTGAAGTCCATCTCATCCACAGTTAAAAAGATGCTCACCGGTGATATTTTTGGCCTAGAAAAATATCTGCATTGGGGTACGGAGATTAAGCAGCTTGAAATCACCTCTTCGACCCAGAGGCAGGAAGTATCGCAGAAGGCCCTGAGTCACCTCTCTGAGCTCGGTATAAGAAGTAGTATCCTAAAAAGATGCGAAACTGTAATCGAGGAGCTTCTCATGAATGCCATCTATGATGCTCCTGTAGATAAACAGGGAAACCAGCTCTACAACTCAAGGAATAGAAGCTTACCGGCTGAACTTGAGGTTGAGAATGGGGCCAAATTACGAATTGCCACAGACGGACTTTTCCTTGCCGTTTCAGTAGAAGATCCATTCGGGGCGTTCTCAAAGAAAACCATCGTCGACTACCTCGAAAATAATTATGAAAAACATGACGAAAATTTTAATATCAATCAAGGTAAAGCTGGTGCCGGAAAGGGACTGTTCTTAATTACTGAACATAGTGATCTCGTGATCTTTAACATCTCCCCAGGTGTCCGAACGGAAGTCATTGCACTTTTTGATCTGGATCGAACAAAGAATGTGAGTGGGACCTCGATCCATTACTTTGAAACTTAGTTTTAAAGTAAGTACACACTTCTAAGTGATAAAAGTGTAGTCATATAAAACTGCCCATTTGCCCAACTAGAAAACATTTCAATTTCCCGCTATAAGAAATAAATAAAGAGTAAGAGAGAGGCTTAAAACCCTTCTCTGAAGTAGGCACAGACAACCTGTACCACTCAAGGACAATATCTTGGGGATAAAATATTTATGAAAACTATTATTTTTGGAATGCTAATTTCTACTTTGGCGACTTCTGCTTTTAGTCAGGAAATGTCTGCGTTTGAAAGAGGATTTGCAGAAGGAGCAAAAACTTGTGGAGTTGTTCAACAATTGTGGCAATGTACTGCCACTTGCTCTGACTATCATTTCAGAGTTAGTAAGATTGGAGCATCACGAGCTGAAGCTTTACAAAATCTCTATTTGCACGAATATAAGGGCGCGAAAATTTGTGTAGAAGAAGTTGTGAGTAGCCAAACGACATGCTCAAAAATCTAGATCAGAACCAATTAAAAGTGATGTTTGATAATTTACCTAGAGAAATCCAAAGAAAGCTATGAGATCAAAACCATAGCTTTCATTCGCCGAGCTAAACTGAATCCGATAGCTATTTTTAATATAAAAGACTCAGAACTAAACCTAGAAGAAAAAGATCAATACAAAAGACTTAAAAACTTAAAGACTAAAAAAATACTTACTTGATTAAGCTAATAGCTCATTCATGCTGTTAAAACTCAACTCTTCTGAAATTTAGCCATAGTCACTTTTGAATAAAATCTCCCCAACGATGTAAAAGGTGCACCGGCTGCGCATCAAAGAAAAATTTCAATTATTGTGACTTCATTACAAACAACGTCTCGGAAAGTAGGGGCAGATAACCTGCACAACTTTAGGGACAATATCCAACAAAGGCTTATGTATGAAAAAAATGGTAACTAGTATTTTGCTTGCTCTAACTATTACTGCAGCGACTTTAACTCCTACAAAAAAAGCTGAGGCAGGAGCTATTTTGATTGCGACGATGAATCCAATTGGGATCATGTTGGGCTCTTTAGCAGCAGGTAGCGGTATCATTATGTTATTCGACTCTTTATATTGCGATCCATATGGCCAATTTAATTGCGCGAAACCTAATCTTGGACTCGGATTGATTCTCCTGGACGCGGATAAACCGTCTCAAAATCAATTCAAAACTATTCCTTCATACCTTCTTGATGAAGTGTACTCTCAGGCAAAAGCTAAGCTCGAGGCTGTTAAGGAGAATGAGAAAGGTATTAAGGTTGTGACTTTTACTGATGAAGAGGTTTCGGAACTATTTACCCTCGCTGATGAGCAGACGCTTCAGTCAGAATTGGATCAGTTACGTTACTTACTCCAGGCACCAGCCGAACTTTAGTCTAAAAATATGTCCTGCTCTCTTTGGTGTTTAGCTAAAGAGAGCAGCTATCGAGGAAGAATATGAAGGCCTTATTTTTTTTTCTTTTAATCTGTCAGACTTCATTCCTTTTGGCAGACACAGGAGCTAAAAAATTTTGCGAGGACTTATTGGATCACAATTCCAAGTCCTCGAAGCCTTCTCAGAATCAAGAGTTGAAAGCACCTACTCTACGCTTTTATCTGAATTATTTTATAAATCCAAAAAGTCTGGTTAAAATTGACTCTCTTCTCAAAAGAGATTTAGATGATGTCACCGAAAACATAGAAGGTGATAAGTATTTGATCAACTTACTTCCAGAAACATCTTTTTCGGACGAAGAGAAGTCAGAACTAACTTTGATAAATAATGACTTTCAGTTGGAGACGAAAGCCTTCAACGCTGAAAACTTTAAAGTCCTGAGGGGCCTAAAAGACATGGAGACGTGCCAGATTTTCTATAAAGAGAAAAAAGTAGATTCTTTTCTCGCCAAAACTGAACAATTGTATCAAAGGTATAGTCTCTTGAAACAGAAACAGTCTGATGCAAACACTGCCAGACTATTTCATAAACAAGCAAGATCATTTAAAAGAAAAGGTTGGAGAGTTGTTGCAGATTTATCAATTAATGAGATTCATAGTCTCATCACTTTGAATCCACGTGCAACTTTTATGTTCGTCGCTCATGCAACACCTGATGGTGAAATTGTAGACAAAGATCTTAATACGATCCCAAGTACTTTTTTTAAAAATACCCAAATTCAGAACTTGGTGATCTTCAGCTGCTTCGGAAAGCAGGTTGTGAAAAATTACGGTCTGGCAAAATTAAAGCATTTAAAAAACTACTATTATCCTACCCTCTCCCCTTTGAGCGATAAGTTTTTGCCAGAGTCAAAAACACCTTTAAATGCTTTGAGAGCAGTTCTGAAAGTCCAATTCGTTACGAGTCCAGATGAGAACGATCCTTTTACGTGCAGGCTGAACTTTGAAAATTCGAGCAACAGAATGAGTGTCTTTCTTAACAAGGTTTTCTTTGGGGAAAAAATGAGTGAGCTCCGCTTTGATTGTCAGATCTTGAAAGATTCGAATGTGGTTGAGATTTATAATATTACCAATACAAAAGTCTTGGCAGTTTCTGAGTCTGAATCGGTGCTCATAAACGGAGACCAGTCCATTAAGCTCAGAACTTTTAGTTCAAAAGTTACGGGATCCCACATCGTGACCAAGGGTCAGTTTAAAACCGAAACGAATTCTTATGGTGAATAGAACTCTTTAAATCTCACTAATCTCGGATGGAATCAAAGTCACTCTTGAATAAAATTCCCTCAACACTGTAATGAATATCCCGACTGCGCATCATAGAAAAAAAATAAGTTATTATGACTTCATTACAAACAACGTTTCAAAAAGAAGGAATTGTGTATGAAAATTTTATTTTCCAGTCTTATCTTAGGTATTTCTTTATCAGCGTCAGCAGTGGTTTTGACAATTGAACCGACAAAAGATTCGGCTTCGGTATCATCTAGCGGACCAGTTTGTTATGGTAACTGTAGTAGAGGATCAATTGAGCAGAAAGTGACTGTCTTTGAAGACAAAGAGAGAGGAGTACTATGCTATATCACTCACGGTGTCATGAAAGGATCTGTACCAGTGGAAGCAAACGAAACGAACCCGGCGATTTCTTGCGTAAAGATGTAGTATCGAAAAAAATCTTTTTAGTTAATCATGATTGAGGATGTATAGGTTACAAGATGACAATCAATCTAACAGTTTCAAAATTTGGTGGAACTTCCATGGCAAGCAAAATGGCCATGATGAAAAGTGCTGAAATTTGTTTCTCAAAAGACCCCTGCATAGTCGTGGTGTCTGCAACAGCAGGCACCACTGATCTTTTAATTGAAATGTTTAAACTGGTACAATCAAACCCCGAAATTGAAACTCTTACATTAACCAATCAGTTTAAGATCAAACATGATGACATCATTAGCGAGATCATCCTAGATCAAGATTCAGAAAAAAAAATTAACGAGTTGTATTTTGACTTAGAGAATCTTTTTCAGTCTCTTAAGATTAATCGAAATTTTAACGACGAAACTTTTGACCAGGTTCTTGGTTTTGGAGAGAGGATATCAGCGGTCATCTTTAAAAATATTCTTCAATCCTTCATTCCAGATAAAGAAGTTAAACTTCTTAGTGCTTATAATGTTATCAAGACGAATTCAACTTTTGGAGAAGCAGCTCCAGACCTTGACGAAATTAAGCGACAGATTCAAAGCTACCTCCCTCTCCATCCAGATGTGATTTACGTTATGGAAGGATTTATTGGTTCGGACAGTGAGGGAAATCCCACGACTCTTGGTAGAGGCGGAAGTGACTATACCGCCGCTCTCATCGGCGAGGCGATAGATGCAACGACCATTGAGATTTGGACAGATATTCCGGGAATTGCCTCAACGGATCCAAGACTATGCGGCCAAGCTCGCATAATCCCCTTACTTTCCTACACTGAGGCCAGAGAGATGGCCTTAGCAGGAGCTAAGATCCTCCATCCTCATACGATCTACCCTGCTATCAGGCAGTCTATCCCCATTTTTATAGGGAGCACATTTGAACCCGAGAAGCCAGGCACATGGGTAAGAAAAGATGTTAAGGGAGAATCGTTTATTTGCGGGATTGCTCAGAAAGTGATTCACAAGAATGATGTTAGGCTGAGTGAGATTTCAATCGTGGGACTTGATATTGGAGAGAATACAAATCTTGTTGATGAAATCTCGTTATTTTTAAAAGAAACAATCGCAGAAGATCAAAACCTCATAAGAAAAAAACATTCACTTAGCCTGACGATTGAGCAAGAAAGAGTTTCTTTGCTTATCAATGGACTTCATCAAAAATTGATAGATTGCCAATTTATCGACCGATTTTTGTGAGGAGATTTAAGAATCTGAACCTGAATTTTTTCAGGCCATTAATATCATCAAAATGTAGTGACCGAGAAAAAAAAGTATTTAGACTTTGTGAAGATGTAACATAATTCTCCACGTACTTGTGACAGGTATTAAATAAAAGCTGGAAGTCTGAAATCCGCTCTGACCCATACCCTCTTGGGAAACCTGATCCATCTATCCATTCGTGATGCCCTTGAATGAGAAGCAAAACTTCAGGAGGAAAAAGAGGAATCTTTGAAACAAGTTCTACTGATCTCTCTCCGTGATTGATAAAATGATAAATTTCTTCATTCGTAAGTTTTTCATTCATTGAGGAAATATAAATTTCTTCAGGATTGCAGGACTCATCCAATGAAAGATCATGAAAAAGTGCTGCTAGATGATATTTAAACCTTAGAACTGGTGACTCTATTTTTAGTTTTAAACAAACCTCTTCAATGAAGGCTGCCAAAATCAGGGAATGAATTAATTTTTCTTTGTTAGTCAAAAGTTTATCTAAAACTTTTTTCCCTGGCCCACTTCCTTCTAGAAAATATCCAACAAGGGCGATAGACAAAAGAAGTGAATCTATAAATGTAGCAGGATAGGAGAAAGAATTCTCAGTTGATAATATATTTTTTATCGTTATATAAAAATCTGTACTTGTTGCCCCTTGGAGCTTCTCTTTAAGTATCAACTCCCCTACAAGGTAGGACTTCAGAGTTTCGAGCTCATCGAGCCTAATATAGAAGATATTTGACGCTAAAGATTCTTCAACTTTAGCAAGTTCAATAAAGCTCTCGCCTTTTTTTAAAACTTTACGATGAAGAGAATTTTCAAGGGTGTAGACATCAACAGGAAGGAAACCAAAATTGATTATAGAATTTTTGTGGCAAGGTAAGTAGGTACGTTTTTTTAGATTTCTAGCTTCGCCTTCTAGCCTCTGCGGGAGAGTAGATAAAGAGTCCTGGTGCTCGATTGTCACGCGGACATCTACAGCTAGTAGAGAGAAATATTTTTGAACTGACTTATAAAAATCTACATCCTCATAGATGACAATGAGACCGACACCCGGAGTCGTCTCGAATTCTAGAAGAAATGATTTTACACCTTGAATCAGCCTGACATCTACACCCTGAATTGATTTGAGCATCAGTTCTTCAGAGGAATTGAAGTTTATAAAAAGGGCCGTTGGTCGAATCATGTTTTGTGATGCTTAAGCCAACAGGCCTCAAGCTTTTGCTTTAAATTATCTTTGTGCCAAGGCTTTATGAGATAGTTTGAGGCCCCAAGCTGAATAGCCTTCATAATGATGGTCTTATCTGAAACTGCGGACAATATAAGAAACGGTGTATTTTTATGGGCATCCGTCATCCTGATAAAAGTTAACAAATCTAACCCCGTACCACTTGGAGTCTCCATATCAGAGATAATAAAATGAAAAGGTCGATCATGAGTTGAAATAATTTCTCTGGCAACTGTCATATTTTCAGCTTCAATAATTTCTCCCACAAATCCGAAAGATAAAAGTTGGTCTTTTAAAAACTTACGAGTTGTGAAGTAATCTTCAGCGATTAAGAAATTTATGTTGTTAGGTATTATGCTCATGGGGATATAATACAATAAGATGGACTCTAATCAAATGCTTGAACTTTTAAATAACGTATCAGAATGCTGCCTCATTCTTGATCTTTCTGGTCGCGTAATCAATTTCAATTCCGCAGCTCTCTATTACGTTAACTCTAAAAGCAGGATGTTAAAAAATCGGCCTATCTCAGAGCTACTCTTGTTCCAACCAAATCTAAATCAAGACAATTGGCTTTCCGAACTAAAACAAAAAAAAGGTGAGACACCTTTAAAATTTGGAGAATTTAATACTGTGGTAGAGCTTAGTGTTGCAGAATTTGAAGGTCATATTTATCTTTTTATCAGAGACAGGAGTGTCGAAAAAGACCTTCACGACGGGTTTAAACTTAAGCTCAAAGAGTTGCAGGACATAAATACAAATCTAGAGAACCTTGTAATAGATCGAACCAGAAAAATCTCAGTTCAAAAGAACTTACTTGATGAAATTTATAACAATATAGTTGAAGTCGTTATCCTTTGTGATCTCAAGGGAAACTGCTTAACTGATCAGCCTGCAAAAACTCATTCTTTTTTCTATCCCGAGGATCTCAATAGCAGGAATGTGGCCGATCTTCTTTTTGAGAGTTTTGAGGCGATATCGCCATTTAAAAGCTGGCTAGAATTAGTCGAGTCGGAGTCACTTCCCTTTGAAGACTTGATTCCACTTGTTGAAAGTTCAACGACTATAAAGTCTAAGAAATTAAACATAAGCTACCGACTGCTTGATTCCTCACCAAAAACTATCGTCATAATCTTAAATGATCGTACCGAGTATCTTGATCTGAGCAGCAATCTTCTTAAGGCATCTGAAGACTCTCATTTTTATCTCAATCTACTAAAATCACCTGAAAGGATGCTTCACAAATTCATTGAATGGGAAGGCTACTTACAAAACCTTTTATTAAATGATTCTTCTAGTGACCAAAAAAAAGCAGCAGGGATTTTGCACCTCCTAAAAGGTTCATTCCAATTAGAGTCATTTTATGACGGCTATATGGCAGCTCAAGCTATAGAGGAGACAAGATCGGGCATCAAACAAGAAGATCTACTCTCTTTACTCAAGTTTATCCAAGTTAAAAAGGAACTCCTTACCCCACATGATCAGCATGGGGCCGATCCAAAGAAATTAAGTCACATGGTTTTAAAGTGTAAGAAGATTCTTGAAAAGACAGAGCATCCCTTTAGCTTAAGAATCCTCAACGACATGATGATTCCTGATTCTATCTCCCAGGGGTTGGAGTATATCATCATTCAGCATTTTCGAAATATTCTTGCCCATGGGTTTCAGTCTCTAGATGAGAGAATAATGCTGGATAAAACACCTGAAAACCTGGTCGAAGTAGATGCCGAAGTCAGTCAAGGTCATCATGTTATTGTTATATCCGATGATGGAAAAGGCCTGGCGAAAGGACCGAAAGCTTCTCAAGGGATGACTCTGATGAGTGGCACAGGTGAAGGACTAAACGGCATTCAGATTGAGGCAAAAAGAATGAATGGAAGCGCCTCACTTATAGAATCAAAGAATAAAGTCTCATTAGTTTTAACATTTCCAACGCTATAGCCTTAAAAGATGGGCACATTTCCAGAAAATGAAGAAAGTTCTCTATCGGTCAGTATGAAAATTCGATCATTTATCTCGTATCTTAAAAAAATAATTGCTTTTTAAAATCCCCCCTTACCGTTGAACTTGTGTCCAAACCTAGAATTATTCAAATGTGACTCATTGAATAGTTTTAAATTTTATTCACAAAAAAATAAAAGAGAATGGTACCTATGAACAAAAAGCAACTTGAGAAAGAAAAAATTGATGAAGTTGAATTCAATTTTGCCTCTGTTATTAGAGCTTCAAGAAAGTATATGGGAATAAACCAAAAAGAAGCTTCTGAATATCTCGGTCTAACTCAATCCACCTATTCTAAAGTTGAAAGAGGCGTCGTCTCCACTGGTGTTGAAAATTGGCTTAATTTTGCTATGAAATTGAATATCAATTTCGACGCTCCCTTACTTGGGATTGTTGAATTGGGCAAGACACCCGACTACCAAACAAATTTTTCGACAAAAGAAGGATGGTCTGTCCCTCTTAAATATTCAGTTAACAGAAGAGTATCATCCAAAGTCGTTAAAATTTTAATAAACCACTTGAAGGAAAATGGACATGGTAAAAAGATAAATGAGTTTTTAGACTCCAGACACATTGACCCTGACTTTTTCATTATTTCTCATCATACTTTTTCATTAGCTCTGATAAGTGATCTGGCAGAGTACATAGGCCTTACTCAAGAGCAGTACAAACTTAATAAAATTCATGAATCAAGAACTCTTAAAAAACTCGCGAAAATAATAGCCAAAAAAGGCAAGACAGCTGAGGGTGTCCAGAAGTATTTCAGTCAGGAAAGTTTGGACTTCGACCATCTTTTTAAGTACTCATTCCAAGTAGCTGGCGCCGAAATCACACTAAACTTAAATCTTAGAGACCCTGAGTTAGAAAATCCTGACCGACAGGCGATTCATATAACGAGACACATAATTTCTAAACTTATTTCGACATCGCTAAATGAAGTTTCTCCAAATTTTAGCTTCATATTAAACCAGGGAGAGTAGTAATATAAATTATTAGTTATTCTATTCTCGTAAAAGAGCAGGTTCGTTAGATGGAAGGAATTATTTCAGACTCCCCTGAGGAGATGAGATTAGCTTTTTTTAAAAAGTTAAAACAGTTTCAGATATCTCATCGAATCTCAGTTTGGACGCGAAAAGATAAACTTCCAACTGGCAAGGATATCTACTTTCTCACTCAGAGAGACTATGTTTTTCTAAAGAAGCAAAACCTCCTTCCAAACCCATCAAAGATATGTCTCCTCATGACAGAGCAATACCTGATTGATCCTAAAGAAGAGGCAGTCCTATGGAAAATGTCCGCTGTCATTTCAGGCAACGAACAACATAGAGGTGAAATCGCAGCAAGTTATTATCAGAAAATAATTGAGATCAGAGAACGAAAGTTTTTGGAAAACATGACACTAAATGAAGATATAAACGAGCTCAAACTTAATGATTTCCCGGTTTGGCTCAAGAAGAAAATAACCTCTGCTATGACTGAATTAGAATGTATTGGACCTCTCAAAAACGGATTCGTTTTAAAAGATTCAAAATTAATTATCAAATCTTCAATAAAAATCAAGTGCCCTGACTGGAATGATTTAACTAAGGCGATGACAACATTGAGTTTTGATAATGAAGATGAGTCCCAATTGATCAGGGTTGTTTTAAGCAAACTAATACGTGAAATAAATAACATAGTCATATATCCTAGTGGTGAGTCGGAAACTTCATTTTACTTTGAATTCTCAAAAGAAAAAAATCAAAAAAGTTACGAATCAAAACCAAAACTTATCGGAGTTATTCAAGATGAATATCATTCTGTCGACAAAATGGCTTAAAGTTACCTTTAATGAATCAAGTCAACGTTACCACTTCGACGGAACCATTGATGATAGTTTTGATGCTGGCATGAGTTCTCTCTTTACTCATGATATGTTGGTCTTTGATTTTGAAAAACTCAACATGATAAACTCTATTGGCATTCTTCGCTTTATCAATTTTCTGAATAAACTCAATCCTTCACAAAACATCATCTATGAGAATGTTCCTGCGACAATCGTTAATCAAATGAGCCTTGTGAGTGGGCTGATCTCGGCTCGATTCAAAATCAAGAGTTTCTATGTTCCCTACGTAGCAAAAGATTCTGATGAACAGATCATGGTGAAATTAAACGTTGAAGAAGTTTTGGGTTCTAGATTCCCACCAAAATCACATCCAGTAACCAATGCTCTCATTCAGCACGACGTCAATGAGGAGAAATTCCTTAATTTCCTAAAACTTTGATTTCTTGAATTTCCGGAACCATGAGTGTTTCTTGGATTGAAGACAAGTCGACTTTAAAACTCTTGGTCGTTTTGTAGCCTGATTTTAGATGTAGGATTTCAACGACGTAAGTTCCAGGGCCCTCTATTTTAAATTGGTCATAGCCTAATTTTTTTGTCCCCTGTATTTCTAGACTATAATCAGGCATGTCTTCAAGGTTAAGGTCTAAAGTCTCTGGTAAGCCGTCTAGAGTGAACAAAGGCTTAATTTGAGCAATCAGGTCATTCATTTGATCCAAAAAATAGGGTTTCTTACTTTTAAGAAAAAAACTCACTTCCTCGCCCCAAGGCCCGGCAAGTTGACCGGAGTTCGAGCGGACTCTCCAACTGTAAGCGGAATTTAGCTCAAGCTTTTTAGTAAACTTTCTTTGATCACCGGAAACTTGGTGAGAGCTGACTCCTTCATTGCTAGATATCTCAACTTCAAAAGAGTCTACGTCTATTGAATAATCCCAATTGAATTCTACTTCACCAGTATCTGAAATGAGATCTGAGGCAGGAGATCTTAAATAGGGCGAAACCAATAGGTTAAAATCAACAGATCCCCCTGACATGAGCTCATCATTAAGATACAAAAACCAGTCAAACGTCCCTGAGTATTTAAGTTTTACATCAGTAAAGGTTTGTTCTGTATTCAGCCGAAAAACTTCGTCTTCTTTTGGACCTGATACTTTTAGTACCAGCTGGTCTGATGGATTAGGAACACCACTCCAATTCCAATTGATCCTAAAAGTTGCTGGCCTCAAATCACGGATAAAAGCTTTGGTCTTAGTATCGACTAAGTAAATGAAGGATGGGTTTATTTGTTCGGCTGTTCCGGTAGGTTCCGCGACAGTTATAACTTCAGGCTTCAATGTACTACTTGCAGGCGGGAGAGAGATGACTTTCCCCTTTTCAACTTTGAAGTCAAATTTTCCATTTTTACTTGAAACAATCTCGACAATACTCCCAGGAAGAAGAACTAATTTTGAGCCATCTTTAAACGAGATGACTGCCTGGCTTTTTTTATCTGCGTAGACAAAACTATTATTCTCGATGCTTTGACCTATTGTTGCATTATTCCACAAAAAATCTCTTGAGTGCTTTACCTTAACAACGTTTGTGATGGACTCGACTTTTGCAATTGGTATCGGAACGTTGATAGGGGCAGTGAATGATCTAGCATCAAGAAAAACTTTAGAACCTAAAATAATAAAGGAGGTACCTATCATTAAAAAGAATAAGGTTGATCGGTGGCTAACGTGTGATAAATTATTTACCATTAGGTAATCTTACTAAATGAGTTTTCATGATTTTTTCACTTAGAACAAAGTTTATCATATTTATTTCTGTTGCAATCCTTATTTTTGAGTTTTTATTTCTCTACCTTTCCGTCGATCTCTACCAACAAGACAAAGCCTCTTTTATCCTTGAAAACTCCATCAACTATACCCAGTCGCTTAGTAAGTTGATAGGCCAGCATGTAGATAAATTAAGAATATTATCTGGCATCAATTTAACTGATCGAGATACTTTGAAACTCCCGCCAAATCTAAATATCCTCGATTTCGAGATCCTTGATGAAGCCTCTAATGAAAGAAAATTCGACCTTGATAAAACAAACTCTATTTTTACTGATTATGAAGGGCAGATTAGATTTCTTAAATCAGCACCAGAGAAAATCGGGATCAAAAATGAAGAGGGTGTCATCCTGATGACCTATACGAAGCTAGATGCCAGCAATAGGTTAATCTCAATCAAGTCGGACATCTCCTCATTAGTAGAAATGCTAAAATCCAGCAAAATATTTTCGATCTATCTTTTTGATAACCGAAATGAACTTATCTCCTACATCACTCCCGACGGATCGATTCCAAAAGAAACATTTGTAAAAGGAGTATCAGAAATTAGAAAAGTTGAAGGAGCATTTGAAAGCACCATCCTTGGAGAGGACTACATTGTTGGATACTCTAAATCCCCTGACCTCCTTGTCAATATTTTGAGTACAGTTCCCAAAAAACTTGCATTTGAAGCATCTCGTATTCTCATACAACAAACTCTCGGACTGGGTTTACTCTTTATAGGTATCTCCATTATCGTCGTGATCCTTTTTTCACGATTGGTAACCAAGCCCATTATTGATCTTACTTTAACAGCAGAGAAAGTGAGCTTGGGAGACTATAACCAAAATTTGGTTCGTAAATCCAACGATGAGATCGGTATTCTTACCTCATCATTTAATAAAATGATTGGAGATATTAAAACCTTTACTCTTGAGATGATAAAGAAAGATAGGATTGAAAGCGAAATCATGCTGGCAAAAAATGTCCAAGGAAGTTTTTTGCCAAAACCTGATTTCAAAAATAATCAGATTTCCATTTCTAGTTTTTACTCATCTGCCTCCGAATGTGGTGGTGATTGGTGGGGGTTTCAAGCTGATGATCGCTATACTTATCTTTTTATGTCGGATGCAACAGGACATGGTCTACCTGCAAGTCTTCTCACAGCGAGTGTCAGTAGTTGTTGTTCCGCTGCATTCTTTCAAAAAAAATCCCAAGAGAAGTCACTTTTTCCATCTGAAATATTAGCTATAGTTAACAAAGTCATTTTTTCTACAAGCGATAGAATGATGATGACCATGATAGTGGTTAGAGTTGATCATCTAGAAAAGAAGCTGACCATCAGTAATGCTAGTCACGAATTTCCCTACATAAAAAAGAAAAACGACGATGTGGTTGTACTTACATCGATTCCAGGTAAAAGACTTGGAGAACAAATGTCCTCCTCTTATACCGATTTTGAATCTCCTTACAACGAGGGTGATATTCTTCTGATCTATACCGACGGCTTGATTGAGAATAAATCTTTGGATGAAAAACCATTTGGAGAGAGAAGATTGTTAAGGATAGTAAAAAACAACGAATCAGATGATATAAAATTGAGAGATATTGTTAAAGAAAGTTATGAGTCACATATCATACAAAAGGCTCCAGAGGATGACGTTACGTATCTTTTTGCAAGCCTTTCTTAGCATCTCTTTATTTTTGCAAAGTGATCTCTGTGAGGCAAATCAAAAAATCGTTTGGGGGCCAAGTAAGTCCGCGGTCAGTTATGAGTATGTGATTTCAAAAACAAAAAACTTCGATACTATTTTAACTAAAGGTGAAGTGACGACAAACGATTTTGGGCCAACGGACCTTCCCGAGGGCGACTATTTTTTAAAAGTTCGTTTTAAAGACAAGTGGGGTCGATTTTCCCCTTATTCTAAAGTCAGTCGAATTGAAATTAAAGCTGAAAAAGTAGAACCCGTTTCACTGCCTGAAGAAACGGAAAAAGCACCTGGCCCCTTTTCTTTATCCTATTTGCCTACTCCAATGTGGACTATTACCTATAATGGATTTAAGATTTCAGAGTCAACTTTACAAAACATCTCTTTAAACCATGACTCAACCCTATCGGATTATAGCGTACAGACGAGTCTAGGTGCCCTAGGCTCTTCTCAAGGAAGAGGTTGGCTATATCAGGCCCACATCCAATTACAAAATAAAAGACAAGACCAACTCTTGAGTTTTGGTTGGCGAGCTGACTTAGTTCATACGGACCTGCAGTTCAAAGATGATTCAAGATTAGTCAATCTCAGCGGGGTGATTGCCTACCTAGGACCAGTTGTAAATTTTAATGCCCCCTATATAAATTTTAGTAGTCATATAGGAATTGAAAAAGACGCTCAGACTTACGTATTTGCTGAACTGATGTCACCTCCCCTAAAGAATAAAATACTAACAACGCAGCTAGGCGTACGGTATAATAGAATACAAACGAGGAACTTTGAGGGTTCTATATCGTCAGAAACAATTAGCTTTGTTTTTGATTTTTTAGGAGGAAAATGATTCTTTACAAAAATGACCGACTAACGTTTGAGGTTTCTGAAAAAGATATAAAGATCGAAGGTATCATCGACGAGTATTTTTTATTTTCAAGCATCAGTTTCACACCCGCTTCAGATATAGTTTTAGATCTGGCGAAATTAGAGAAAATAAATTCTTGCGGAATTAGAGAGTTTATCTCGTGGCTCACCTCGCTTCCAGGTGAGATTAATGTCAACTATATCAACTGCCCGATTTTTTTCATAAACCAATCCAACATGGTCCACGGGATAGTCAGCAAGAATAGAAAAATTGCAAGTTTTTACTGTCCTTATTTTAATGAAGAAAAAGAGGAAGAAGTTGAAATACTGACAAAGATTGAGGAAATTGTTGACATGAAAGCACCTGTTCATGAGGGCCTAACCTTTGACTCAATTGAAAAAAAGTTCTTCAACTTTTTAATTCTTCAAAATGAATAATATGACTCCTATCAAATCAGATTATTTGATGATCGATATCGAAAACGATTCAAAACTAGATCACGCTGATTTATGTTTTTTTGGTAATAAACCATTTGAATTGATAGATACCGCCTTACTTAGTCAAAGTGGGGACGATTGGAATAAATTTCAATTATTCGGTGTGGATGAAAGGGTAAAAACGAACGAAACAATTCTTTCAAGTCTCTTACCAGGAACCTCCAATTATCAACGTCAGTCCATCTCCATCGTCATTGACGAGCTCACAACAAATGCCTTCTTACACTCAAACTCTAAAGTTCCATTAGTTGAAATCCACTGGATTTACAATTTAGACAAAAAAAGCATAACACTGAGGATATCAGATAATGGCGGTAGTCTTGCTTTAAAAGAAATCCTGAACCTTTTCAGGGAGTCAAAGATGCCGCTTACACCAAATATGAAGATCGGAGCTAGTGGAGCTGGTTTAGGTCTTTTCTTCTGCAAAGAGTTTAGTTCTCAGATTTATATCAACGTTGTTCAAAATAAGTTAACTGAAGTCACTTGTGTAGTTCCTTATAGACCTAACAAAGAAAGTGTTCTGGTGGTAAGTACTTATGAAAAGCAACTTTAGTGCCCACTTTTGGTGTAGATGACTCTTTTTAGAATTCTCTAAAGATATGCTTTAAAGTCGTAACTATCAGAATTCCTGAAAAAATTGAAATTCATTGCTTATTTATGTTGATTTTAGAAATCCCCCCTCATGCTTATCAGTATCAAGGGGCGTGACATGGAAATTAAATTATCTAACGAGACGAACTTTAATCATCTACCTGACGTGATAAGAACAATTAGAAAATACTCCGGCCTAAAGCAGGCAGAGATCGCTGAGAAACTTAACGTCAACCAGTCGACTTACTCAAAGATTGAGCGAGGCCTTGTTTCGACAAGTGCTGAAAAGTGGTTGATGTTTGCTCATATCTTAGGGTTGAATTTTGATGCCCCACTTACGGGGTTTATTGAAGTTCATGCAGCAGATCATGAGAACTTTAAATCAACTAAATACATGCCTGTAAAATATGTGAAATCAAACTGTCTCTCAAGTAGACTCTTTTTTCAAATCATCAATATTTTGTTTCGAGAAGGTCATTCAGAAAAGATAACTGCATACTTTGATGAACATGGGATAGATTTGGATTACTTTAGAATCAATAATAATTATATTGATTCTATCCTCGCTGAGGAGATCTTAAACCTAGTTGGCGAAATCAAAAATCCCTTTTACTTATGCAATAAGATTAAAAGTAAAAATCTAGAAGTCCTAATTGGTAAAGAACATCTGCAAACAAAAGATAGTTTTGAATTCTTGAAAGAATTAACCCATGATCAACAAGTCTTCGGCAGTCTTATCGAGGTCAATTACTCAAGCGATGATCATTCTTCAGCAAGTTTGATCCTTTCGGCCCCCCTAACAGATGTTGGTATTCTCGTTAAAGAATTCCTGTTAAGTAGTATAAAAACCATTATTGCGGATAAATTCAAAAATACTGAACTCGTAGAGGAAGTGACTTGCTCAACGCTCACAAAGCTTACATTTAAAAAATGCACTAAGCTCAAATCCTAAGTTATTTTTCTTTGTGAACAAGATCGTCTTGTTCACAAAGAATCAGTCTAAATCTCTAGGTTCGTAACTATTCTGATAATTAAAATTAGCTCAAAAATAAATAAAGCGTTAATCCGGGTACGGGGAATATTCTGGCACACAGATCCCTTGGGGTCTTCTTCGAGAAACGAAGCAGGGCCTGCTACCGCTTAGGTCATACCTTCTCACTCTTAAGTAAAACTGATATGAGGGCCAAGCAAGACTGGATGCGAATAAAAAGTGACGAGAGTTACTAAAGCAAACTAGCTTTTTAAAAACAGAGTGACCAAATTGCAACGAAAGTGTAACCAAAGAAATGTCGTAAATTTTTAGTCTGTATTATTAACAACTTTAGACCAAGAGAAATAAAAAAGGGAGCCCCTGCTTGGCTCCCTTCTTTCGTTTTATAATTACAATTAACAAGCTAAGATCAATGAACTTTTCAAGAAAACAGGGGCTTTATCCATTTTATAATATTCTTTCTGCTCAGCAGTACTAAGCAGTGTTAAGCAAGTACGTGCGACCAAATTGCGACTAAACAGTCCTATTAAGAACTGAATGTTCGGACTATTATTCATTTTCGGATTAGCTTGGACTAGTTGAAATGCTAAACAGTAAGCGATCCATAAACCACATCTTCTAATTTCGCTCTCATCTCGTAATATGCCT
>JBBARE010000006.1:0-215663 GCA_040399915.1 Bacteriovoracaceae bacterium | reverse complement strand
TGATCTTATTCCATTCTCATCTCATCTTGAAACTCTTGCGAGTCTCAAAACTTTTTATCATTTATTCAAATGTCAAAGAGCGAACTTCTCAGTCTGAGTATGAACTCAGCTTTAAAACTACTTAATTTCGTCGTGAAGTGTTTTGGGATAATAAGTATCTTCGGAAACTTCGTCAAGGGATTTTAGATTTTTATTTCCGAAAAAATTTTCTTCTAAAATCCCCCCTAAACATAGTCTTTTTAAGACTTTAAAGGAAAACCTGCCTTTTCAAGAACTTGCACAACTTTCTGCTCGAGTTCTTTTATTGTTTCAGGGGATAAAGTTTTTTCTGAATCCTCGAAAACTGTACGTAATGAGACTGCTTTTTGCAGCTCATTCATCATAAAAATATCAACGATTGCTTTTGATTTGATTTCTTTCTGCTTTAAAGAGTTCAAAGCAGTGATGACTGAAGCTGCCGGCAAATCTTTATTCATCACAACCGTGAAATCACAAGATGATGAAGGAAATTTTGGAATCGGATGGTACTTTGTTTTATCTTTCATCTCTTTAGATTCGATATCTGTAATATCAATGACAGCTATTGTGAGGTGACCTTTCATCTTGAAGTTTTTCAAGACAAGGGGATGAACCGTATTAATAGCTCCAACAAGTTTCCCCATGATCTGGACGTTGGTGAACTCGTGCGGGTGAAGTCCTGACCACTGAGGAACAACGGCATTTGGAAATTTCTCGTTCTCTGGAGCGAAATTAAAATTGATATTAAGAGTACTAAGTAATTTCTCTACGAGGTTCTCTACTTCTAAGAAACGGGTTTTATCTTTTGAGTACATCCCGATGAGAACCTGACTTCTTTCTTTTTTGTAATCAAGGTAACTGCGGCCAATTTCAAAAAAGGCGAATTCATCAAAATGTTTTTGGTTATGAGCAGCGACTTCGATGGCAGACGGAATAAGAGATGAGCGCATGCGATCTTGCTCAACTGAGAGTGCATTCACTAAGACAAGGTGCTCATTAGATACAGGCCAGAGAGCTTTTTGAATGAGATCTTTTCCAGTTAAAGGATAAGTCATCACTTGCAGGGCCTTACCTTGCTGGACTAAAAAATCCTGTATTTTTCTGTGGAACTGCTTAGCTGTTGAAAGGCGAATCGGCTTAACAGGGAGCATAGGCGAAACGGGCGTGATGTTATCGTAACCAATCATACGACCAATCTCTTCAATCAAGTCCGCCTTGCAGCTAATGTCTTTTGTGGTTCTGTAAGTCGGAACAGTGACATTAAAAAGATCGTTTTTTTCGTCCACTTTAAAATCGAGGCGCTCGAAGATATCGCGAACCTTGTCTTTAGCGATTTCCATTCCCAAGATTTTTATGATTTGGGAGTGGGAAATAGTTAAGAGAAGTGGCTTAGAGAATTTTTCATCGTTAGTGAATTTTTCAGGCATACCGACAACCACAGTTCCTGGACATATTTCTGAGATGAGCTCAACCAAGCGAAGAAGTGTTTTGTAACAAAGATTACTATCGAGCGTTTTTTCATAGCGCTGAGATGAATCTGTGCGAAGACCAAGGCGAACAGAAGTCTTACGAACTTCAGGTGCCTCCCAGTTAGCAACTTCAAGAAAGAGCTTCGTTGATTGAGACTCAACTCCACTATCGAGACCACCCATAATTCCGGCAAGAACCAGCGGGCGCTCGGAATCAAAAATGACTGTATCTGAAGCAATGAGGTCGCGAGTCTGATCATCGAGTGTTTTAAACTTTAAGTCCTGCCCAGATTTTCTGATACTGACTTTTCCACCAGTAATTTTTGTGCGGTCAAAAATATGATTAGGCATACCGAGCTCAACCATCACGTAGTTACTGATATCAACAATAAGGTTGATTGATCTAAGACCAACAGATTCCAGACGATTTTTAATATAAGAGGGAGTATCGCCCATCAATGGGATATCCACTGATAAACCATAATAAGCGTGACAGGAAGAGTCTTTATTCACTTCAACTTTTACGGGTGACATGGCCTTACTAAAAGTCGCTTCGATTTTCTTTTCCCAATCAGCATTAAAGCGGTTTTTTAATGGCTTCTTATGAGCGGCAGCGAACTCACGCGCAAGCCCCATGTATCCCCAAAGATCTGGTCTGTGAGTGAGGGATTTGTTATCCACATCCAAAATCACATCCGTTTCCATTTTGAGGTACTCGGGAAGTGGTGTCCCAGGAAGCGCCTCATTTGATAATTCCATTAAGCCAGATTTACCTTCACCAAGACCCAACTCAACTTCAGAGCAAAGCATACCGTCAGAGAGAATACCGCGGATTTTTTTTGGTTCCAGAGTCATACCATTAGGCAAAGTTGTGCCGATGGGAGCATAAGGAACTTTCAACCCGACTTTAACGTTAGGAGCACCACAAACAACTTCTCTCAAAGCGCCTTTGCCGTAATCAAAAGTCACAAGATTCAATTTATCTGAATCAGGATGAGGTTTTAGAGATTTAATTTCAACCACGAGAATGGGTTTAAGAGACTCACCTTTGACGATGATGTCCTCCACTTCTGCAGTCGCAAGGGTGAAGAGAGATCCAAGTTCCTTCGGTGACATTTCAGGGATTTCAACGAAGTCTTTAATCCAGTTAAGTGAGATAAGCATATATTAAGTCCTAGAATGATTTAAATTGAGAGTTAAAACGAAGATCACCTGAGTGAAGGTAACGAATATCATCGATCGCGTATCTCATCATCACTAAGCGATCAAGACCCAAACCGAATGCAAAACCGTTATTTTTTTCCGGATCAATTCCCCCTGATTTTAAAACGTTTGGATGGACCATCCCGCATGGAAGAAGTTCTACCCATCCAACTTGCTTACAAACCGAACAACCTTTACCAGCGCAAATGAGGCACTTGATATCAAGCTCGAATCCAGGTTCAACGAAAGGGAAGAAGCCTGGGCGCAGACGAACTTCAACTTCGCGCTTAAATATTTCAGTCAGAAGAGTTTTCATGAAGTAGATGAGGTTTCCAACAGAAACATCCTCCCCTACCATCATGCCCTCGAGCTGGTGGAAAACCATTTCATGAGAAGCATCAGTGCGTTCGCAGCGAAAAACTTTACCCGGTCCAACAAAACGAAACGGAGGTTTTCTGTCCTTCATGCCTCGCACCTGAATGGTAGAAGTATGAGTTCTTAAAAGATGCTTTTTATCCTGAAACCAAAAAGTATCCTGCATATCACGCGCTGGATGTGTTGCAGGAATATTGAGTGCTTCAAAATTATGATATTCATCTTCAATGTGAGGGCCATCTAAAACTTCAAATCCCATAGAGATGAAAATATCTTCAATCTCCTGCTGAATGAGAGTGACGGGGTGATAACCTCCGGCCTGTAAACCTTTCTCGAGCACTGAATCAGTCAGAGAAATATCAATTTTATCTTTTTCAAGGTTTTGGTTGATTTCGATGATCTCAAGTTCCTGCATTTTACTTGCGACAAGATTTTCAATGGCATTTTTAAGATCATTGGCCTTTGCACCAATAGTTCTCTTTTCATCAGGAGTTGCGTCCTTCAGATTTTTCATCACGTCTGAAAGAGGACCTTGCTTCCCAATATATTTAGACTTCAGATTCAGTAGATCTGCAATTTTCTGAACGCCAGAGAGTTCTTTTGTAAAATCGTTAAGCAGTGACTCAAGCACTTGCATGGGTATCCTTTGGTAAGTTTCGGAAAAAAGGGTATCAGTGAGACTATTGATTGAAAAGAAAGACTAAACCAACGCTCTAAGTCACCCGTTTAAGGTTTGGAGCAAGAAGGATCTTCCCCAAGTAAGAAATTCTTTTTTCTTCGGATCGAGAAAATCGGGGTAGGTCCAGGGTAGGGTTTGAAGTTCGCCCTGATGAAAATAGTAGGTCAGGTCGGAGAAGATATTTTGCCCTAAGTAAATTCGGTGAGAATAGTTCTTAGTCGTAGCGAGGAGAAAATTCTCAAGACACAAAAATCCAATATCTACATTCACCATACGTTTTCCATCCACCGCCCAACTTTTTTCCCATTCCAGAGACTGAAGCTTAGTTGAGAGAAGAAACTCACGGGGAAAAGTTTTAGTGGTTAGAAAAAAGATGCGGGAAAGTTCCGGTCCCATTTCACGGGAATAGTAATCGTTTAAAGGATTGTGTTCAGGAACCAGTGAAAAGCTCTTACCCAAAGACTGCTCCCAAAACTCAGCTAGTTTTTCAGGGGTAAAGAGATCGCTTCGATAAAGGAAGCTTCCAAAAACTAAACCGTGTGAGGCTTCAGTGAGTTTGAGCATTACTTCATGATTTTATGAAGATTTGTGAAATAGTCGCGAAGTTCTTGTTTTGAACAAAGGGCAGTTCCCCTCTTTTTGACAACAACGCCTGAAGCACAGTTACCAACCCAGGCGGCTTCTTCTAAAGATGCTCCTGCAATTAAAGCCGAGCTGATCGCAGCGATGGCGGTATCACCGGCACCGGAAACGTCAAACACTTCGTTAGCAACTGTTGGAATGATTTTTAACTCACCACCAATCTTTGTATCGAGAAGTGCCATACCATCGGCCCCTAAGGTGATGATGATTTTTTCAAGCTGGAGTTTATCGACTAAAACTTTTGCAATTGTTTCTAATTTTCTTTCTTTAAAATAGCCTAACGCCTCAACCATCATGTGTGATTCCTGGCGATTTGGTTTTAGAAGAGTTGCGCCCTTGTACCACATCGGAGGAGTTGAACGTGAAGGATCAACTGCGACGAGTAGTCCTCTCGATTTAAAGTCAGCAATAATTTTCTGGCAGAGGGCCTCTGAAAAAAGTCCTTTCGCATAATCTTCAATGATCACGCCTGAATGAGTCTCAGAAAATTCCTGTATGCGGGAAGAAACTCTTTTCGAAATGTCACCTGATATTGAATCTTTGGTTTCATAATCAACGCGACAAATTTGTTGAGTTGCAGTTGTCACTCTTTCTTTGTAAGTCGTATGGCGAGAAGGATCTCTCACGAGTCCCCAAGTTTTGAGCCCACGCTCTTCCAAAAGTGTTTCAACCAGGTTGGCGCGAGCATCGTCACCAATAACGCCACATAGAGTTGAAGCAACTTCAAGACTTTTTAAATTATCTGATACGTTGGCAGCAAGACCTAGCTTATTCCATTCTTTTTGAACTTCCAAAACAGGGACAGGAGCTTCAGGAGAAATTCTTTTCACTTCACCAAAAGTATATTTATCAACACCTAAGTCGCCAACAACGAGGATCGGTTTCATGGTTTGAAACTGTGAAATTATCTTTTCAAAATTTTCAGGTGTTAAAATCATAAAGCTGCCTTCTTACGATCCCAAAGGGAAATTATTTCGTCCACAATTTGGGGAATGAGTTTTCCTGTTGAATCGAGTTCAACTCCGTCATCCGCTTTCTTTAAAGGGGCGATGGTACGGTTCATATCTTCAAAATCTCTTTCTTTAATATCTTTTAAAATCGTCGCGTAATCCACATCACTCTGACCACGTTCTTTTAATTCTTCAAATCGCCGAGTGGCACGCTCTTGCGGTGAAGCTGTTAAAAAAACTTTCAAAATGGCATTGGGAAAAATGACTGTTCCAATATCTCTGCCATCGAGAATAGCAGGTCTGTCTTTGACGATGTCTCGCTGCCAAGTCGCTAGAAAAGATCTCACAATGTTATGTTTTGAAATCTGAGACGCCAGTTTTGAGACGTGATGTTCGCGGATAACGTCAGTGAGGTTTAAGTTATCAAGAAGAATAAGAACACCAGGTTCTGGAGCAAAAGAAAACCTGTGGTCGTGGAAAAATTTATCGATCAGTGCATTTTCGGAGTCATCAAGAACAGGTTTTGTGAAATCTATTCCTGTGTGCTGGAGAGCATAAGCAGCAGCACGAAACATCGCACCGGTATCAATGTAGATGAGCCCCAATTTATGAGCGATCATTTTGGCAACTGTTGACTTACCGCTCCCTGATGGACCATCAAGAGCAATAACTTGGTCTTTTTTCATATGGACAAATAGTAGAGATTTGAAGGGACTAAGGCAATCAGAAGTCTTTTAAAAAAGTAAATTCCGCAGAAAGAGATAACCGGTTAAAGAAGTCAGGATGAGAGATTTTTAACAATAGCGGATTAATCATTTCGAAAAGATCTGACTTTGGATTCACCAGGTGAGCTTTTGTTGACCACGTTGGATAAGACCCTGGGGCCATCGCCATCGCGTGGTCTTCCATAATTAAAGAGAACGCCAAAAGTTCTTTCATGGAGATGTTTTTTAGTTGAGGCCCAAGGAGATTAAAAATCTCTTTCTCTCGTTCAGGATCGTAATGAGAGAAGCGTCCTTTAGACTCTTTATATTCCTGAATTTTGACCGTTAGGTTTCTTCTCTCAGCAATAGTAAGGAAATATTCTGAATTAAGCTGAGCAAGAGCTTCTCTTAATTGAGCTAAATCAGATTCGCGGGATGAATGTAACATTAGAAGTTTGGCTCAACGTTTTTGTAATGTGATAGTAGTTTTTCAGAACCTTATTCAGGTACTGATTCTGTTTACCTACCGGCATGTTGTTCTTAAGCTGGCTTTTCGTCCAGTAAGGACCCATGTTGTAAGCTACCGTCGCATAGTAGTGATTATTATTGAAAGAATCCAATAAACCTTTCAGATAGTAAATACCAACTTCCAGGTTTCTTAATTTAGAAACGAGCTGGGAATAGCCGAGATCTTGAAACGCCTGACCGTAATGATAACGAAGATAATCTTCCCCACGATCCGATTCAAGGAAGATACCTTGTGATCTCATTTCTGAAAGTGTTTCCATGTAGGTCGGAGGCATCATTTGCATGAGCCCGCGCGCACCTTTTTTGGAAGTTGATTCATGTTTAAAGTGAGACTCAGTCCACATCACAGAAAGTACCCAAAAAGGATCGAGCTGGTGTTTTTCGCAAAGGACGAGGACTGGTCTTACGACTTTGTTAACTTTTTTCTGTAGTTTATGTGGAAACAGTTCAACGATGCGCGCCTCTGCTTCATCATAAGTATTGTTACTGAAGAAACTAATGTCTCCAATAAAAAAACCTAAGCTATCACTTTTAAATCTGTACGTTTTTTGGCGTTTAAAACCGAAGTTAAATGTTTCAGGATAGAGCGCGCGCATGGAGAATGAACCAAACAGCACAAGGGAAAAAAGAGGAATTTTGTAAGTGGAGAAGAAAGAGCTAAAGAATGATTTCTTCGGCTTTTCCTCCGCCGAGACGCTTAGTGTCTTAAGGACACTAGTTTCTCCGGTCGTTTGTTCCATACTCCCTCGCTTATATCTAACCCGGTCTTAAAAAGCAAATTCCCTTGACCAAGCTTGGATAACTCATTGAAGATTAATATCAGCAATACTACCACTGTTCCGCCCCTCACCAAATTCCGAGGTTTTATGAGTGAAAATAATTTACGTTTTGAGAAATCTTTATATCTAAAGCAACATGCTGAAAATCCTATCCATTGGTATCCCTATGGGGAGCAAGCCCTTAATAAAGCGAAAGAGCTAAACAGGCCCATATTTGTGTCTATTGGTTACTCTTCCTGCCATTGGTGTCACGTGATGGCCCATGAATCTTTTGAAAGTGATGACGTTGCATCACTTCTGAATGAACATTTCATCTCTATTAAAATTGACCGTGAAGAATACCCTGATCTCGATCACTACTTTCAAACAGCGTGTTCAATTATGACCGGAAGAGGTGGTTGGCCACTTTCCATGTTTTTAACAGCGAACGCCAAGCCGTTTTTTGGTGGAACTTACTTTCCAAAAGTTGGCAAGCAAGGACAACCGGGATTCATAGATGTGCTCAAGCAAATTTCGACTGCGTGGAAAACGAATCCTCATGAGCTTCTTGAAAGTGCAGATAAATTAGTCGAAGAAATTAAAAAGCCAGCAGTGCTTGACAAGAAAATTGAATTTAAAGGGCACTTCCCGGCACCCTCGGCAATCATGAATGCATTAAAAAATTATGCTGATGCCAAAAATGGCGGCTACGGTAAAGCGCCGAAGTTTCCTCATTTCTCGTTTTATGAATGGGCATGCGAACAAATTCTTGAAGGGATGATTCCCAAAGAACAAGGTCAGCATGTGGTTGAAACTATCGAGCGCATGATGATGGGTGGTCTCTATGATCACGCTAAGGGCGGGATTCACCGTTACTCAACTGATGATAAATTCATGGTGCCGCATTTTGAAAAAATGCTTTACGACCAGGCAGGCCTTCTTAAAGTGTTATCAAAACTTTGTCAGTTCTATCCTTCGCCTCTTATTTTCGACGGCATCCTTCAAACCCTAGATTATTTAAAAACAGAAATGATCGCCGAAGATCATTATTTCTTTAGCGCCCAGGATGCCGACTCTGAAGGAACTGAAGGTTTGTATTTTACTTTCTCAAAAGAAGAATTTGAAGCAAGTTTTGAAGATGCTCCTGCCGATCAGAAAGCGCGTATGGATAAGTTTCTTGAAATTTTTAATATTACCGAAACTGGAAATTTTGACCACGGTCTGAATGTTCTGTCTTTGAATCCAGCTTTAAAAGCAGACTACTATTCACAAGAAGGCTGGCAGGAAATCCGTGACATCAGAAGAAGACTTCTTGAGCAAAGAAAACTTCGAATGCCCCCAGCGACCGATAGAAAAGGGCTCGCTGCCTGGAATTACATGCTCATTTCATCACTTTGTGATGTCGTTCAATTTTGCCCAGTCGACACAATTCAGAACCAGGCGTTTGCTCTTATCCAAGAAACAGTGGAAGGCTCTTTAAAGCAGTTTATAAAAACAGAATCATCTGGAAAGCATGTTTTAAAGCACTCAAACACGCTTGATAACCAGGCCCTCTACCTTGAAGATTACGTAAACTTCTGTGATGCTCAATTAAGATTATATGAAATCACTGGAAATCAGGTTTTCAAAACGAATGCCATGGATTCAATTGAATTCACCATTCAGAATTTTGTGAAAGACGGTGAAATTTTTGTGACTGATTTAAAGTCATCAACACCTGGTATAGAAAATTTGACCGCTCCACACTTTGATCAATCGTATCGATCTTCGTCGATGACTCTGGTTCACTTGCTCTCAAGGCTCAGTGTTTTTAAACCAGAACTGGCCCCACAAGAAATGTTGAAAGATAAATACGAAGCTATTGCACAATTTGTTCTAACTAATCCACTAGGTCACGGTGAAGGTTTAAGAGCTCTGACTTATCCACAAACAATCTTTCGTAAAATTGAAGTTCCCTTTGAATGGCTTGAAAAAGGTGAGTTCCTTGAAATGCGAAATCACTTTTTCTCACGGTTTGTGATGGACTACCATTCTCGAAAAGATGACTCCTATCAGATTTGCACGATCAGTGCTTGCGAGGTTTCTGGAAAAGGCATCGCTGACTTTCAAGATCTTTTTAAAATGAAGGACACTCCAGATGCTCCAGGGAATTAAAATCCTCGACTTCACCCACCGTTTACCAGGTCCGCTTGCCGGAAAAATCCTGGCAGATATGGGGGCCGAGGTCATCAAGGTTGAAGACATTAAACATAAAGATCCTTTTCTTTCTGGCATGTTTTCTGAGTTTGATCAGAGTTTTGAAAATTGGTACGAAGAACTTAATAAAAACAAAAAAGTCATTCGCCTCGATTTTAAATCTCCTGAGATTAAATCTGAAATTAAAAAACTTTTGAACGGCACAACAGGTCTGATGCTCTCCTTAAGTCCCAAACTTAAAACCTCGCTGGGTTTGGACGATGCCGATTTAAAACATCTTCCTTTAGCTGTTGTGGAGCTTGAAGCTTCTTCCACTCACAACAAGGCGATGCATGATTTAAATGCCCTCGCTATCAGTGGTTACCTCTCTTTGCATGTCGCTCACGAAAACGATCCGATTGTGGCCCCTCCTTTTATGCCGGTTGCGGGAATTGCTTTTGGGCAACAAGTGGCGACACAACTTCTTGCCAATATTATTGAAGCGAATCGCCAAAAAGCATTCGTTAAATCAATCAGTTATCTGCATGATACGGCAGAGTCTATTCTTCATCCTTTTTGGTCGAAGACTTTAAGGGATCAGAAAAAAACCAAATTCCTGCATAACGGCGCCTACCCCTGCTACTCCCTTTACCGAACTTCTGACGGCCAATACGTAGCAGTGGCCGCCGTCGAAGAAAAATTCTGGTCGGATTTAATTCTGACTTTTTCCATCGATTTGCCTCTTGAGAGACGTTTTGAAACCACTTCAGAAGCGTTCAACGCAGTGGCAAGAGTATTTGCCAAACTTGACGCAAGTGAAGTAGAAACGAAGGCACAAAATAAGGAACTTTGTTTATCAATAGTCAGAAAAATAAGCTGACGTAAAATTTGGAGATTCTATGAAACGTGTTATTGGCTTTCATTACACACTGACAGATAAAACTGGCACAACACTAGATTCTTCAATCGGTGATGAGCCTCTTTATTTTCTTGAAGGTGCTCAGCAAATTATTCCTGGTCTTGAGCGCGTCATCGCACTCTTAAATGTTGGCGATAAGAAAAAAGTTGAAGTTAAAGCAGCTGATGCTTACGGCGATATTAATCCTGAACTCGTTGTTAAAGTGAAGAAGACTCAGTTCCCACCGGACGCTAATCTTCAAGTGGGCGATCAGTTTCAAGTCAACAATGATGCTCACTCTCCAGTTTTCACCATCATGACTGTTGATACAGATGAAGTCACTGTTGATGGAAACCATCCAATGGCCGGAAAAGATTTATTCTTCGACGTAGAAATCGTTGGCGTTCGTCCAGCGACTGCTGAAGAAATGACTCACGGACATGCTCATGGTCAGCACGGTCACGACGGTCATCACTAAGAATTTTATGAGTGCGTCTTACCCAAGGCGCACTTCATCTTTATGATTCTAAATTTAAAAGAAAATTTTCAACTTTTTGGACGCAAATTTTATTTTTCTCAAGTTCTCTAGGCAGATTCAATACGACCTGAGTAGTCCTGTGTGGTTTTAATTTTTCAGAAAAATGAACAAGACTTGTCGAAAGATTACTGTCAGAACTCTTCACTTCTACTAAATCATTTATCTTTCTATCAACAATTGTTAAAAAATCTACTTCTCTTTTTTCTTTATCTCTTACGTAAAACAGTTCTGATTTTTCTCCACGCAGATCCTGTCCCAATTGCAGAGCTTTAAGTAATCCGCAAGCCACAACATTTTCCAAACGGGCGCCAATGTCGTTTTTAACCCTTCCTGTATCGTAAAAATAGATTTTCGGTTCACGTAAAATCGCCCGAGCGATATTTTTGGAATAGGGAGGAACAACAAAAACAACAAACAATGATTCAAGAATCCCAATCCATTTTTTAACGGTATGGGGAGAAATTTCGAGATCACGTGCCAGAGAACTATAACTGACAGGGGAACCTACTCGATCGGCCAATAGATCAGTTAGGATTTCAATTAATTTTAAGTTTCTTACAATTTCAAGCTCTAACAAATCTTCTTTTAAAATCCTATCCAAATGGGTGTGTCTCCATCTTTTTGCAAATTCCTCAGTGCCATTTAAAAATGGTTCGGGAAATCCCCCTACTAACAACAGGCGATTTAAACATTCCTGTGGGTTCATTTGATCTTTAAGCTCAGCGACGCTGAAGGGATGAAGGCGATAACTATAGTGCCTCCCTGCTAAAGAATCGCCACCTTTACGGTAGATATCCAATCTGGCCGACCCCGTGACGAGAATACGAGGTCTCACCCCTTCTACATCATAGAGACCTTTGATCCAGGATTTCCATTTTGGTCGCTTGTGAATTTCGTCAAAAATCACAAGCTCACATGAACGTTTCCAGGATTTATCCATAATCGATTTCCGGTCCTCCGAATTATCAAAATTTAAATATTCGTGAATTGGAAATAACTGTTTTGATAAGGTTGTTTTTCCCACTTGTCTGGGGCCAGACAGGAGGACTATTTTTGAATTCAGATCTTTGATGAGGGAATCTTCGATTGATCTCTTCATGACATATAGTCTGGCATTCAACTGCAAAAAAGTCATGCCTTTTTTGCAGTTGAATGCAAAAGACTGCAAATGCTTATATTTATTGACTTAAATTGAGTATGCCTTGATCTTCAGCAACAAGTAGATAAGGCTCATCTTTAATTAACAAAAAGCCATCCAAATCTACGTACTCAACCATTCCGCCAAAAAGCATGCCGTAAGAAATCCCAATCGTCGTCTCAATCATGCAACCCATCATAGCCGTCATCCCGTGCTTCTTAGCATCGAGGAGAAGTTCTTTTGCTTTAATGAGTGAGCCGGTTTTCATGAGCTTAATATTCACAGCATGAAATTGTTTTGAAAGTTCAGCAAAGTCACCCACGTCTTCAATCGATTCATCAGCGAGAAGTTTATAGGGCGTGTGCTTTTTTAATTCTTTGTATTCTTCAACCATCGAGGACGCAAAAGGCTGCTCGATAAGCTCGATATTCATACCCTTAAGCGACTCTTGGAACGTCATAAACTTATTCAGATCACTCCAGCCTTCATTGGCATCAACGCGAAGTTTGGCAGAAGTGTATTTTCTTATTTCTTGAAGCATGTCCTGACCAGAGTCTGCATCAACCTTAATCTTGAGGGATTGAAAGCGCTTAATCGGCTCAAGGTAATCCTTAATTTCATTCACAGGGATGATAGGCATCGAAAAAGAAGTAGCGACCTTAACCGGAGGAGGAAGTTTTAAATATTCAGTAAGTGTCTGATTCTTTTTTTTAGCTTCATGAGACAGGAGGGCCGACTCAAGACCAAAGCGCAAAGAGTGGTGAAGCTTTGTTTTATCAAGACCGTCGATTGAAAGATCACCAGCTAAGAGCCATTCATCAAATTGCTTTTGAATGCTATCGGCCGATTCACCGTAACGAACATTGGGTGCTATTTCAGAGCGAAAGTGACCACTCGGCCCTTCAACATGCACAATAAAATTTTCTTTAAATGTTGTCTGATTACGAGACAGTCTCCAATTAACTTTTAAATCGAGGTGACGCTTTTCAAGCCAAAGCTTCATAGCTCGCCCACCTCATAAAAAAGATCTGATTTTTCAAAATCAGCAGGAGCATTTCCCCACTTGCCATCCGGAGGGTTGCCTCGAAAATATCTTATCCACTGATCGCGGTTCACATCAAACGTCATGCGCTTCATCGGAAGTTCAATATTCATAAATCCTGAAAGAAACTTCGTCACCATTTCCGAACAATAAAGTTTTTCATTTCCATTTTCATCGAAATTATTCCAGATGAAATCATGGTCGTACTTTAATCCATCAAAATTTGAGAGATAATCCTTCAAAAACTTTTCTTTATTCATTTGAATAAATTCTACTGCGCGCTCATTACGAAATCTGCGCACTGAAATTTTTTGATTTTTCTCAGTCCCCTCATCAAAAACAGCTAACTCAGAAATCTTAACTGTTCCCAACGCATCCACGACTTTAACCGTTTCTCCGACCTCAATCACCATCGCCATGTGGGAATAAATCGACTTTTCCTGCGCTTCAATAAGACTGCACGACCAGCAACTGCGAGGCTGAAGGAGAACGTCCCCAACCTTAAGCTCAAGAGCGTGAGAACTCAGAGAGATCAAGCCTAAGACTGCGAGTAAGATTTTATTCATTATTGCCAACTTTTAAAGTCAACATTCTAGCCTTGTCTTTTTGATAAGCCTATCCTCTATTTAGCCAACAAGTAATTGATTTAACTGAGATTTGATCGAGTTCTCCCAAACAGGAAAACTCTGCGCTCTAGGGACAACGGCAAGTGCCTATTATAATGACTTAAATAGTTTAAATGTCAGCGAGGACTCTTATGAGAAAGTTATTTAGTATTTTGAACCTCATTCTTTGCTTTGAGCTCATCGTGGGCCCTCTAGCACCAAATCTAAGTTTGATTTCAGCTGCGCGAGCAGATGGATGTCCTGCTGGTCTCCAGATGGATACGACACTTAATCGTTGTTTAACATCAGCGCAAACAGCAAACGTGATGAATGCGACAGCGAACTGTAATGGGGACCTTGAGTGCTACAAACAAAATGCTGCGACAGCCTTTCAGGATCAAGTAAATGCCGGTAATGGGGCAAGAAGAGTAAACGACGGCGTCGGGGTTCAGATAGGGAAAGGTTTCGTAACCGCGGGAGTTATGACAGGAACACTTGCAGCGGTTTACGGGATGGCATCATCAAAGGCCAAATGCGCATCCCCTTCCTTTTGGGCCATGATTGCTGCAGGCGCCGCAGTAGTTGCTGGTGAAATGTTCGCCAATGAAGGGCACCGAAAACGTCTGGTGCAAATCAAAGAAGATTGGGGAAAAATTGTAAGCCCAAGCCAAGCAGCTGGAGATAAGGATAAAGAAAGAGAAGCGAGCATTGAAGCTCAAAGTCAGGCTTTCGAAATGTTAGCACGATCTGAGGATTCACTCGCACAAGCTGCTAAACTTAAAAGAAATTTCTACTCCATCGCAACGACTGCTTACGCAGCAGCGGTGGTTATTGCCCTTGCTGAGATGGGTATAAACAAGGGACTTAAAGCTGCTTCTGTAGCGGCCAACACTGCTGCAGTAACTACTAACACAGCTGCTAAAGCAGCTGTGCCATTTTTGGCTAATGCTATTAAAGGTTCAACCACAGCCATAGCCCTCAGTACTGCACTTGGGCAGGCAACTTCAGTTGATGCAGCTGGAGCAGTCTCTGTTGTTGCGGCTCCGCTTGCAGGTCAGGCAGTAACAACTCTTGCGACCTTAATAACAACTACAAGTGCTGTTAGTACGGCTGCTACTGCTAGCGCCATCGCAGCTCCAATTGCTTTAGCTACTCTCGCTGGTCCGGCGCTGATTGCTGCGACTCCTTTGGTTACAGCTGCAGTGAGTGCTTCAAGCCTAGCAGCAGCAGCAGGTGTCGCATACACAACCCATACCAAAACTGTTTTATGTATTCCACTTGGTGCGGGAATTGTTCAATCAGAACAAGAGAACTCAAAAAGTCTTTTTGCAGAATACACATCCAAATCTTCTTTCAATATTCGTCAGGAAATCCAGTCTCAATACAATTTGACCAATTCTGAAGACTTTGCATCTCTTATCATGAATAAAAAAGAAATGGATGGAGAGCTTGCGACTCCAATCGATGAGTATGAAGCTTACAAATCTTCGTTTGCCAGTTTAGAGTCCAACGATCGTACAGTATTTGAAATGTTTAAAGCGACTTCATTATCAGTCATTAATAACTTAAATCCAATCACTACTGCTTATGCAACAGATACAAATGCTAGTGAAACTTATAAGGAAATCGAGGCAAAAGGTGGTGGTGCTTATATTGGTCTCGGTGCAGGCGCAATAGCTGCTGGCGCACTTCTATGGACAACAACACTGGGTGCAAAACTAATCACGTATTCAGGTAGGGCCACCTATTCTGGCGTGATGGCCGGATTGACATTATCTGTTGCTTTGCATGCAGGTTATCAAGCCAAGGCTGCTGAAAAAAGAGCTGAACTACTTAGAGAAATGAAAGATGAGTTCAACTTATCGTCTAATGCTTTAAATGTCTGTAAATCAGTGGACAGAGATGATCCTAGTAAACCAAATTGCTATTGTTACACTCCTGAAAATAAACGTAACAGCAACCGAGGTAACTCAGATGTTTGTCAAAAACTTTGGGCGGGAATAAATCTCACTGCTCGTAATTATAATAATTCAAATCGTCAAAGCTCAAAAATTTGTATTTCCAATTCAGGAAGATCTGACCCCACTTGCGCTTGTAAAGCAACCAAGAGTTGTATGAAGGTTGGCATGAGTGGTTTAAAAGGATTGAGCGCAGGGACGATGTCAATGGTCGGACAATCAATTGGGGGACTTAATAGTTTGGCCAACGGTTCTATCGATGCCGCCAATGTTGATCCAGGTGCCCTACAGAATCAAGCATTAAGACTTAGAGAAATTGCAAATCAAATGGAAAACAGTAAAGGCCTCGCAGACTTTAAAAAGAATAAGGATAAAAGCACACAGCAAATTATGACGGAAATGAATAAACTAGGATCGAGCATACCGGCAAATAATTTAGCAAATAATAATTCAGGTTTTAATATGCCATCTAATCCAAAAGAAGCCGCTTTAATGCTTGAAAAAGAAATTAATCAGCCTCTTCCAACTGGTACTTCAGGTAGTGATCAATTTGTGGCCCCGTCAAACGGTCCTGCAGAGGAACCTCTAGAATTTGGCATGACAAATAATCAAGCTGCTGAACAGGATGGACAAATTGCTGAAGTAATGAACCAAGACCTCGATTACGGCAGTAACGACATCAACCAAGGCTCAAAAACAAATATCTTCGAAGTTTTAAGTAACAGGTACCAGCGAAGTGGAATGCGACGTCTCTTTGATGAGAAGGGGACAACTGAAGCAGATAAACCCGCTGAATCGGAAATTGCTCCCTAAATGAATATCGAAATTCTTCTTGGCAAAACCAATGAACACTTAGTGCCTCTTGAGGGCACTAAGTATTTTATTCACAAACAAATGCTCACTGATTTTTTGAGGCTTCAAAAAGACGCACGCGACGCTGGTTTTGATTTGCAGATTGCGAGTGCGTTCAGAGATTATGATCGCCAGTTAAAAATCTGGAATTTAAAAGTAAGTGGCGAGCGTCCAGTTTTTGATGAAAATGAAAAGCCGATTGAGATCGCGAAACTCTCCCCTACTGAGCTCGCTTTTGCTATCCTTCGCTGGTCTGCTCTTCCGGGCTGCTCTCGTCATCACTGGGGCACGGATATCGATGTTTATGATGGGAATACCCAATCACATGAAAGTGTTAAATTAAGCCCTTCAGAGGTCACTGGCAATGGTCCAGCGGCAAGGCTTCATGACTGGTTAGATTCAAGATTTTCAACTCAATCAGGGCATGGTTTTTATCGTCCTTACAACACCGATCGCGGAGGAGTGAGTCCTGAGCGATGGCATTTGAGTTACTACACTTATTCGCGCAGGTTCCTTGAGGCGTATACGTTTTCAATTTTCAAAAAAAATCTCGAAGAAAGTGAAATTCAATTAAAAGAAGTGCTCTTAGAAAAGGCGGATGAGATTTATCAGCGCTTTTTTCTCAACGTAGACCTACCTTAAGTTTTAATTCAGGGTCATAGTGACTCCAATTCTGACTCCATCTCCATAAGTTCTTACAATCAAAAAAGTTAGTTCATTTCTCTCGTAAAAATTACAACCAACCCTTTTGAGTGTTTTTCGTTACTTATGCTGGTGTCACTCTGGGCGTAGCATTGTAAGCATATTCTCATTTAATTCTCAGTATTTAATCGGTAGTTATAAGAGATAGAAAACTAATCATGAATGGAGATCGTCATGAAAAAATTAACTGCTTTCGTATTCCTGTTATCTACTCTGGTAGTTCAGCAAGACGTTGAGGCGCAAACTCGCGGCCCTCGTTACAACCCAAACCCTGATCGTGGTTCGAACAGTCCAAGCAGAAATACGCCATCGCGTCCTTCTACTAATACGACTCCTTCATCACCTTCAAGAGATCGTGGGCCGAGCTATAATCCGAATCGCGGAAATACAACTCCAACTCGTCCTTCTACTCCATCAACTGGAACATACACTCCAAGTCGTCCGACTCCGTCTACGACTGGTGGAACATCTGGCCCTCGTGGTCCTCGTTATAACCCAAATCCAGGTCAGGGAAATCCGGGTCCAGTTGTGACTCGTCCGACTCCAGGTTCTACAACCGGTTCATACAATCCAGGCACGACTCCGCGTGGTCCTCGTTATAATCCAAATCCTCGTGGCCCGGTTGTGACTCGTCCAACTCCGGGAACAACTGGTGGATACAACCCAACTCCTCGCGGTCCTCGTTACAACCCAAATCCACGTGGTCCGGTTGTCACTCGTCCAGGAACAAACATTCCTCGTTACTACCCACGTCCAACTACACCGACTTACAGAATTCCTGGATACAGATACAACCGTCCAATAGGTCCTAACTATGGTCGCAGCTACGGCAGAGGTTATAACCTTCCAATCCGTACTCACTACGGCACACGTTACTACCACCGCCCTTACGGCCATGCTCCGATCCGTTACTCGCACTATTACCATGCTCCGTACCGTTCACCGTATTATCATTCTGTTCGTTATTACCGCTCTTACGACTGGTATAATTTTGTTCTTCGCTCAAACCGTAACTACATCTACGTTCACTGGATTTTCTACCCAGCGACTGGATACAACAACGGTTACAACACGATCGAAAACTACCCGTACTATGTTTACAACGGCTACAGACACCGTTACTCATCAAACGATTACTGTAACTACCAGCTCGTTGATACAAACAATCACAGCGTCGTTCAGACTTATTGGAACCAAATCTGTAACACGGGTTACGATTCATGTTCTTACGAGCGTGACCGTTTGAATTCTCAGATGAATGACTACCGTTACACTTGTTCTGAGACTTACCGAGATTACGGATACGATTACTCAACTCCGTCTTACGAAAACACTCACTACCCATCTGAAGATACAAATTCTAACGGTGGAAATGATGACTACAATACATGTTCAGACGCTAACCGCGATGGCATGTGTGATGACTACAATGGCACAAGTACATCTTGCTCGGACAACGACAATGATGGTTACTGTGATCCAGGAACGTATCCTCTTTCAGAAGACGAATACTCGACAGCTATCTGAAACCGAAAAGGCTCCGAAAGGAGCCTTTTTTATTTCACTCCGACCGCTTTTAACCAGTCTTCATTTGCATTAATTAGCTTTCGCTCTTTCATATCAAAAAACCCAACCGTAAACTTTGCTTCGGAAGCAACCTTGCCTTCAGCATTAATCATCGCTTGCTCCAGCACCATGATTTTAGGACTCACAACTTCAAAAGCTTTTGATGTGATTTTTATTAACTCTCGGTTTTTTAATTCGCGCTTAAAGCGAACATTGAGATCCAATATAACTGGACCAACCTGATGCTTTAAAATGTAGTCTAGCCCAAAACCATTCTTTGTGATGAAGTCCCATCTAGCTTCTTCATAGAGCATCACATAAGCAGCATTATTGACGTGGCCGAAACTGTCGAGGTGCATCTCTCGGATGAGCACCTCGTATTCAAACAAGATATTTTCTTTCATCACTATTCGAGGTTTTTTGCCTCAATCCTTTTATCTGCCTGAATCTGATTATAGCGATTAGAAATTTTTTGAAAAAGACCAGATGCTGCTCCGTCGATATCGCCAGAAGCGATTGATCTATCTTCTTCAATTCCGCCTTCTGATTTTGCATCAAATAAACTTGCGAATGGATTAGCTTCTTCTTTACCCTTACCAATACCTTTGAATCCACCACCGCCGCCAGCTCCGTACGTACCAGAAACTTTATTTGTTTTAATACTCACTTCTTTATCACCATCTTTATCAGCACCGGAAAGATCACTTCCGAGTGAAGCACCACCGCCTCCACCACCACCTCCGCCGCCACCAGCGCCACCGCCAGAAGCACCACCAGAGGCCTGCATTTGAGCAGCACCAGCAGGATCTAAAATTTTATTAGCGTTCTTAGCTTCTTCTGCAAAAGGAGAATTCAAACCAGCAACTCCGTCACTCCCTAAATCAGTTTCGGCCCCAACTTCAACAACGTCTTCACTCACACCACCTGTCATATCAAAAGAATTGTTACCGCCGCCTTCCATCCCAAATTCACCGCCAGTAAAAGATTGACCTTGGACACGACTACCAGGCTTGAGACACGCTGGATCCGTTGGATTAAATGTACAACGCTCCATCATCACGTCTTCGCCACCACCATCGTCGAATTGATTTTTTGCCTGCTCAATTTTTTTAACAGCATTTAAATTCTGCCCCATCGCGATCCCTGCTGCGAGACCCTTCGCTGTAAATTTTGCGATCGCAAGCCCAAGAGCAGCTTTTGCTTCCTGGTTGGCGAGGATATCAGGTTTTTTGTCTTTAATTGTCTGAGGACACATTGCAGATGATTCATCGTTAGGTTTCTTACAAAGTTCCATTGCTTTCTTTTCACCAGGAATTATCGTGTAGGCGCGAACAAGAGCAGCAACGGCCAGGCTATAAGCTCCCATTTTTTCAGTGTTCATGTTCTTCATGTGCTGGTGATTTTCGATACCAGCGTTCAAAGCGCCTTCTTGCAAATTACCAGAAGCTGCTTCTTGAGCAGCTTTTTCTTGAATACTTTTTGATTTTAAATCGGTGCGAATTTTTTGCTGTAAATCCATCGCTACTTCAGCATTAGCGACGAAATTATAATGAGCTGCTGCTTTTTCACAGTTTTCATAATCAATTGTGTAACTCGCTTTCATTTTGCAAGTGATTTGTCCATCTAGAGACTTCGCCGTGAAATCTCGTGGATTAATATCAACAAGAGTTCCACCTGATAATTTTTTTAAGTTCTCACAATTTTTTAAATCGTCTGATTTAGCTTTAGGACCTGGAGTGCCGGTAGCTGTGATTGGAGCAGGAGTTCTATTATACAAACTAAAAAGAGCTTTACAGCGCGAAACTGTTGTCGCTCCGGCCTCTTCGTCACTAAGCGATTTGAAATCAACTCCTCCGGATGGGACTTCACTTTGGGCCGCTGGCAAATTCTGAACAGCTGCCAATATAGTAGAAGCTTTAGTGCCTCGGATTCCCTTTATCCTGAGGTCACTCGCGATGACAGAAAAAGACATCCCCATCAGAACCAAAACAACCAGAGTTTTCATATTCATAAAATTCTCGCTTATTAACCTATCAGCCTTATCGGATAAAGCTTCGAAACCTTGATTTAATTATAAAACGGAAGGCTGCTTTCGCTGCGGAGCTTACCGAAAAAGACCATAAATTCAGCACATTGGAATAAAAAAAGCCCCTTTGTGGGGCTTTTTTATGACTTAGATTATTGGCATTTTTAAGGAGCCGGGGCTGGTTCTTCCAGAGGTGGATTGATCTCTTTTCTCTGAAAGATTTTTGTATAATTTAAAAAGTAGCGGTTCGAAACTTGCTTGAAAATTGAAACTTCAGGATCTTTTGAAATATCACTTTCTGTTGATTCATAATTATTCAGACTTTCATTAAGAGAGGCAACGTTTCCAGCTGCATTCGGATCAACTAAGTCTCCTTCAGTAATTCCACCTTCTCCAATTTTACTCAGATCAAGACCCTGACCTTCAGGCAATGCGATTGAAGCTGGAGCACTGACAGTGCTCATTACATTCTCAGTTGGTGATTCAGTAACAGAGATACCTGCCTCTCCGCCCTGGAGATCAGCAAGATCGTAATTTCCTGAACCAGCCTCTTGCTTATTCATTGCAGATCCGAGCTCATCCATCTGTCGCTTAACCTCGGCATTGAAGTCGAGGCCTTTTTTACCATCAGCTTTTAATTTATCGTTGGTTTTTTTAACTAATTCATCTTTAATAGCGTTTAATCGTCCTGCCATTGCTGCAAGCGTACCGGCTTCAATATCAGCTTTAGCACTGTCACCATCGGCTAGGGCTTGTGTAAAATCTGCAGCCGAATTTCCTGCAGCAACGAGCGCTGGTAAGTTCATAGCTAAATCAAATTTAGGTCTTGTAAGTTTAGTTGGGTTTTTACAACCTGACTCCGAAAATGAGCTTTGCCCATTGGTTGTCGAAAGACAGTTTTTAGCTAATGTAGTTCCTTGCGGTAATGCTTTAAGTGCGTAAGTTTTTTTTGAAGGATCTACTTTACCTGATGATAAATCACCAGCTTCAGCTAATGAATTATCTGCATCATCGAATTGCCCTTCAACTTTTTCAAGGTCAGCAATTCTGCGTTTTGATTCTTTTTCTGCATCTGAAGCCTCTTCTAAAATTAATCCCACCAGAACACCCATGCCACCAAAAAAGAGAGCTCTTCCAATAGATTCATTAAGCATTGGAACTATTTTATCTGCAATTTTTCCGGCAAGTTCAATCTTAGGCAAAAGAAGCTTTGTACCCGCTTGTAGGGCCATACTAGTAGCCATACCTTCCAAGTTACCGCCAGACATCATTAATGAGCTATATCCCATCGTTATGGCAAGAACCCAGAATTTGTGACTTGGATTACCAAATTTACAAGCGGCTGCATCTGGTTTACCCATACCAACTGGTGGAGGAAAGCTCCACCATTTTTCAATCATTGCCATGATTGTAGCTGCTGAATAAATAGCGAGAGTTGCAGTGATGAATTTTTTACGATTTTGGATAAAGGCTAAATTGGATTTTTCATTATCAATTTGAATTTGAATTGATTTTTTCTGATAATCTCCGCCATCTTTCATCCCATCTTTCAATTGATCCATATTTGCGGATTGATTATCAATGTCTTTGGCTTTTTGTTTACCTGAAAGGATCTCGCCCAATACATACGCCAAACTTCCTAACATATATAAGTTCACGGACATTTGTGTTGATCCGAGAACACACTTAGTTAAGATTGATGCACCAACAACTCCGTTACCAAGACCCAGGAGTTGTTTTAGTATTCGACCGTCTCCACCCTGCGCATGTGCCACAGGCATCGGTGCAATGATTAAACCTAGACTCAAAATGATCGCAAATATTTTTTTCATAACCCTATTTTACCCTAGTAAAAAAAAATCCCGCTAAGTTGTTAGGTCTCATAGCGGGATGGTGTGTAAATATTTAATATCCCGATCTATGGCAAAGAAAGGGCCGCCAACAATTATTGCTTTTTCTTGCCTTTCTTCTTACGTCCCTTGAGGATCAACATAATCACGGCACCAACAACGATCACTGCAATGATCATCATCATGTCATTATCTTCGCCACCTTCAGCTGCACGTTTCTTCGTTTTGCCACCGCCCATATCGAGCTGAGTGTTTGGATTGAAAGTAGCATCTGCAAAACTTGGGTCTTCTGATTTGCCTGCACGAAGGTTTCCTAGATCTGTTTTCTTTTGACGGAAAACTCTCAGAGTTGAAACTAATTTATCGATGATGGGCTGATAAGTGGCGTACAAATCTTTTGTTACAGAGAAAGTAACAGCAACACCTAAATCTTCTTTTACTGTTGCGAGGTATCTTGTGTAGAACCCAGGAACTTCTGAAGCTAAGTGAAGAGCATCAACCCACTGCTGCTCGTTGATTCGAGAGAGCTTTGTGTTTTTTGCCTCTGAGATTTGTTTTTTTCCGCCTGGAAGATTATATTCTTTGGTTTTTTTCAAGTACGCCATGTACTCGTCAAGATTATCTTGTTCGCCTCTGATTTTTGCTGCGAGAATAATAATCGATTCTTTTTTTCGATCCGCGTTTTCGCTCTGACAAACGTATTCCGAACCTTCGAGAGCGCACTCCCATCCAGCAGGTAATTCGAATTCACAATATTTGCTGGAAAATCTTTTGGCAAAAGAAGAAGTCGTTAGCGTTAAGCCGACAACAAGACAGAGTAAGAGCTTCATGAGCTGTATCCTTATAATAGTCAGAACGGTTTCTTTAATTCTAACTAAAACTCAATACGTTACAACCGCTTAAAATTTTCCCATGCAAGACAATCATTTAGGTCAACTATCTAAAGGAGCCTCTGGCAACTATTCCCTCTTTCAGCTCTTTTTTGGTGTTGTAAAAGTGGCTGATTTTAACAATTGAAGAATCGGCCTTAGTTGAGATGACAGTCCCCCGAGCAAGAAGAATATTTCCTCCTACGTAATCAAATTCAAAGAAATCGATTTTCATCCCTTTCTGAACGTCGTCTCCCATCCCTTTATCAATGACGACAAATCCCTTTCTGGGTGAGACTTTAGTGATGGTTCCTTCAAAATCATATTCTTTAAATTGACTGTCGACTTTTGCTCCAGCTTTATCGTCAACTCTTCTGATCAGAGATACCCCAAAACCTGTTCCGATGTCGCTTGATCGTGCACTCACAACTTGTGAACCTCTGAGCTCAACTCTCCAGGTCTTTCCTAAAGCTATGTTGAGCCCGGCATAGGGTGTGATGAATTCACGGTTGATGCTGTTATAAAGGTTCGTACTTCCTGTGTAATATTGCGCTTTATTGAGAGCATCATCTTCATAGGGATCGTTTTTCATCGATGTGACTCCGTCAACACCGAGAACAATAGCAGCATATTTAAAAACGAGTGCACCCTCTGCTTGCCAGTAAATTTCTGATGAAAGCTCATCTCCAGGCTTTCTGTAGCCGACTCTAAGAGCGACAGAGTTACTTGATTTTGATGTGTACCTAAACCCCAATCCCCCAGAGAATTCACTTCCCTGATCACCAAGAACTAAAGCGGCCTCATTAACAGGAGTTGATTCATCATTGGTGTAAGGGCGATAGCGAAATAATCCCTCAAGAGTATATTGAATTCTATCAATGGGCTCGATGGCAAATGTCAGAGTGAGAAAAGTCGATTCGATGCCCGTACTTGTTTCATTTTCATTCAATGTAGATAAAGGTGCTTGATTGGTAGAATTATTTTGTCTGAATCTAGCACCACCACCGACTTGCAAGTTTCCGGTTAGTCCGTAGTAACCAATAACTTCACCTTGGGTGCGACTAAATTTTTCACCATCTTCAAAATCAACATTTTTGCCGTCTTTATCAATTCTTTTTGAAGTGACGAATGCATCACCGTAGACGCCAAGCTGGTAACCCTTCTTGGCAAGGATCTTCGTAGGGGCAACATAACTCGTCTGAGCCCAAAGAGCTGGACACAAAGATATGATTAATAGGATGAAAGTGAACTTCATTAAACCATTATAGGGAAACTAGGGATGATTGCAAAAAAGTATTCGTGGGTTTGTCAAAACTCACTAAATCAGCTTCACGGTACCAGGTGTCTTTGTTTTTTGAAAAAAGACAAATGGATTCAAAAGGAAGTGCTGTGAACTCCTGAAACTCATTTCGTGCGAGATCTATTGAAGAATGAAGATCATAAGTTTCGTGATACCGGCCGATGGTGAGGAAAGTTTTTGTATCCTTCATCTTTTTTTCACGGTCAGTGATGTAGGACTGACAGATGGCAAAAAGAGATTCCTGACAAAGGGCGAGTTCTTCTTCAATGGAAGGATTTAAGTAGAGAATTTTATTTTTTCCATATTCATGAACATCAAGTCCCGTGAAGTTTAAAACATGATGCTTAGTATTTTCAAAATAAAATGATTCAAGTTCTTCAATGAGCTCTTGTTGCAATTTTTTTACTTCCGTGACTTCTATTTCAAAAGGAGGAACGATGGGTAAATGTAAATACGGATTAGTTTGATACTTGGAATCAAAACGAGCTCGATAGCTCTCAATGTTTTTTGCAAATGAGTTGTCAGAAAAAAATGTCAGGCCAACGTATAGCTTAGAGTTCATGGGACCCCCTTTCAGCTTAGGTCCAGCAACGTATTCTTAATCTTAGAACCTATATTCTTTGAGCACAATAAAAAACAGAGGGGAAAGAGTGTTCCCCTCTGTGTAGGTGTCTTATTTTACTGGATCAAAATGTGCGAGAGAGCCTAATTCTTCTTCAATTCGAAGAAGTTGATTGTATTTCTCCATTCTGTCAGAACGAGAAGCAGAGCCGGTTTTAATGTGGCCTGCACCAGATGCAACAGCAAGGTCGGCAATGAATGCATCTGCTGTTTCACCCGAGCGATGAGAAATAATGGCCTTAAAGCCATTATCGTAGGCAAGTTTTAATGTATCGAAAGTTTCAGTCAAAGAGCCAATCTGATTAACTTTTACTAAAATGGCATTTGCTTCTTTCTGATCGATACCACGTTTAAGAATTTTTGCATTTGTCACAAATAAATCATCACCCACGTTGGTTAGCTTAGAGCCAAGTTTTGCCTGGAAAGCAATGAAGCCTTTCTGATCACTTTCATCAAAACCATCTTCAATGGAATAGATGGGAGCAGTCTTCATCATATTTTCATAATAAGTGATCATCTCTCCAGATGAATAGGACTTGCCCTGCATCTCGTATTTGCCATCTTTATAAAATTCGGAGGCAGCACAATCTAGTGCTAATGAAATATCAACGCCAGCTTTGTAACCAGCTTTTTCAATCGCCGTTAGGATCGATGAAACCGCTTCGTCGTGAGACTTTAAGTTTGGAGCAAAACCACCTTCATCACCTACGTTGGTAGAATGACCATTGTCGTGAAGAACTTTTTTCAAGTGATGAAAAACCTCAACCCCAGCTCTGAAATTTTCAGAAAAACTTTTCTTCATGTGAGGAACGATCATGAATTCCTGGATATCAAGATTATTAGATGCGTGTGCTCCACCGTTAATGATGTTCATTAAAGGAGTGGGCAGACGCATTTTCCCTACAGGATTCGGAACTTTAAGATCTTCAAAAAGATATTTATAAAGAGGCTTATTTTTTTCAAGGGCACCAGCACGACAAACGGCCATTGAAACACCAAGAATGGCATTCGCGCCGAGTTTGCCTTTATTTTCTGTCCCATCAAGCTCAATCATTAAATGATCAATCGCTCTTTGATCAAAAACACTTTTACCTAAAAGCTTAGGTGCGATTGTTTCGTTGATGTTTTTGACCGCAGTTAAAACACCTTTGCCCATGAAGATTTTTTTGTCGTTATCACGAAGCTCAAGCGCCTCACGTGAACCAGTTGAAGCACCAGATGGTACTGAAGCACGACCAACAAAACCTCTGTCAGTTGTGACATCAACTTCTACAGTTGGGTTACCACGTGAATCGAGAATTTGGCGGGCATGGACTTTTTTAATAGTACTCATAGAGGCTCCTTTGTAAGTGCCTCTATTCTACTCGCGAACAAAAAGATGGAAAGAAATTAAGATGCTTTTTTAAGAATTGGGATTGCCCAGTCAGGTGCTTTGAAATTGGTCTTAGGAAAAGGGAGTTTATTGGCAATAAATTCATCAAAGAAGGTCGGCACATAACCCGTCGCAACCATTTCTCCGATAAACTTACCATTTTCATCTTTGCCAGTTTGCACCCAGCGAAAAATATCTCGCACCACATAACGCCCGTGTTCATCAACACCCAGAACTTCTGAAATGTGCGACGTACGACGACCACCATCATGATAACGTGAACACTGAACAATCATCTGAAGCGCCGACCCCACCATCTTACGAATAGCATCAGGTGGAATTTTTGTTTCGCCCATGAGGCACAGAGTTTCCAGACGTGTACAAGCATCCACAGGAGTATTAGCGTGGACAGTTCCCATAGAGCCTTCGTGACCGGTACTCATGGCATTCAACAGATCAAGTGCTTCAGGGCCTCGAACCTCTCCCACGATGATACGATCGGGACGAAGACGAAGAGCAGATTCCATCAAATCTCGAATGGTAACTGCTTTAATACCGCGCTCAGGATTTCCTTTGCGGGTTTCAAATTGCACAACGTGCTCGGCCTTAATTTGTAGTTCGGCTGCATCTTCAATAATAAGTAAGCGCTGAGTTTTAGGCATGCGACCGCCAAGAATATTGAGCATAGTCGTTTTACCAGAACCTGTACCACCACTCACAAGGGTATTTTTTCCCAGATACATAATGCAATCAAGAAAGCGGGCGCCATCCGGAGATATCGAATTGAAGTTGATCAGATCTTTCAGACCAAGTTTTTCCTCGGAAAATTTTCGGATAGCGACCGTTACACCTGCTTTCGCCATTGGTGGAAGAACCACCGCAATACGAGAGCCGTCTGGAAGACGAGCATCCAGGCGTGGATTGTCGGAGTCAATCACCCGACCCACTGATTGAGCAACAGCACGCATTGAAGCCATCAGTGACTCATCATCAGCAAACTTATTTGGGACCTTGTAAACAAGACCCTTTCTTTCAACGAATATTGAATGGGGACCATTGATCATGATTTCAGATACTGACGGATCTTTGAGCAGGTCACCGATCGGTGACAAGAGATTCGAAATGGCGTCTTGAAAAACGCTACTCATGATTTAGTACTCCTAGTACTCTTTCGGTGTCCAAAGTGCCGCTTCCTGAGATTTCTCAGACGCCACTTCTCTCTTCGGCATCACTTTCTTTAAAACAACAATTTTTCCGTCGTTTTTTGAACTTGGGCAATAAAAAGCAAATTCACCGGCCTTATCAAAAACAACTTCTGCCTCTGTCACTTTGCCTTTATTAGCAGCAAGGAAAACCTTGTGTGACTCAACAATCATGCAATGAGGTTCTTCAACCGTAGACGTAACATAAAATTTTATTTTTTCGCCTTCAAAAACTGACAGTGATTTCGGGTAGTAACCTTCACGAGTGACGATTACGGCCAGCTCTCTTACCGGTTGAACTTTCGTTTCAGCGGCAAAAATGTGAGACATAATAAAAAATGAAATCAGGAAGAGTTTCATACTAACCTCTTTGTTCTGATTTCTTATCGGTACAAATGAATCAACTTATTAATTAAAAACCTGACATCTAAAGACTGACTGTTTCGATCACGTAATAAGCGGGTGTTTCATAGGGGTGCGACGCTTTTAAAGCAGCAATCGCTGCATTAAGATATTGTTTCTCACAAACCATCTCTACTTTAAGCTCACTGACAATTTCTAACTTTTTTTCTTCACCTATAAAAGGGTGACTGCCTTCTAGCGGCTCAAATTGCCCTATCCCTTTGGATTCAAACGAGCAACGAGCGTATTTTCCGATTGACCCAGCACCAGCAACAAACATGGCTTCTTTCACTTTTTCTGCAAAGGCGAGGGGTACATAGAATGCGACATGAAACATTAAAACTCCTTCATTTCACAGACTTTCCAAACATAATCTTACACAGATATGTCGGCCTTAAAACAGAGTAGACAGCTCTTTTCAAAAAACGAAACAATAACTGGCGCTAACACAATCCTAACACAAAATGTGTTTTTGAGATCACGGAGGATACAATGATTAAATCGACGAAAATGATGGCCATGGTTTTAGGCCTCACAATCGCAAGCTCAGCTTTCACATGTTCAGAAGATGGAAAAGACGGTTTCTTACCAGAAAACGATTTCTATATTCCTGCAGGCCAGAAATCAATCAACGGCATTACTGAACAAGACTTCAATAAAGCTATTGATGAAGTTGAAGTTATCTACGCTCCTATCATTTCTAGCATGGGCGCTAAACTTGAGATCGACAGAAACTGGTCAGATGGTACAGTCAATGCTTATGCTCAACAGTCTGGCAAAACTTGGAAAGTCGCTATGTTCGGCGGTCTCGCTCGTCACGCTACAATTACAAAAGATGCGATGGCCCTAGTTGTATGTCACGAAATCGGTCACCACATTGGTGGAGCACCTAAGAAAGGTGGATCTGGTGGCGGTTGGTGGGGCGGAGCCGGTGCTACTACCTGGGCTTCAAACGAAGGTCAGTCTGATTATTTCGCAACATTGAAGTGTCTTCGTAAATCATGGATCAACGATAATAACGAAGCCATCGTTAAATCTCTCAATGCTCCTAAGATCGTAACTGACATGTGTAAAAAGACTTACAAGAAAAATAAAGTCGATACAGCTCTTTGCGTCCGTACATCAATGGCAGGTAAATCTGTCTCTGATCTCTTCTCAGTTCTTGGAAAACTTCCAGACACTAAATTTGAAACTCCTGATGCAAAAGTTGTTACTAAAACTGATGACAACCACCCTAAATCTCAGTGTCGTCTAGACACTTATTATCAGGGTTCTCTTTGTGATGTGAATATGAACGAAGATGTTTCTCAGAAAGAAGAAGTACAAGGTACTTGTCACGGTTCTCTGGGCCACAATGTAGGAACACGTCCACTCTGTTGGTTCAAACCTTCTAAGTAATTTTTTTAAAGTTTCCTAAAGGGCGGCACTTGCTGCCCTTTTTTTTTGCATCTCTCCTAGACAGTCATTCTCAACTCAAGCATTATGTCACTCCAATCGGAGTGACTATGCACAAACTTAGACTTCTCCACTTCTTCATTTTCATTTTTAATATCGCTCAAGCTTCAATTCTTCCTGAAAATAATCAGACCATCCCAATATCTGATAAGCAGGAAGGGTTAACTGAAGCTCAATACAATTTTGTCATCAGTAAAGTTGAAGCCGTTTACCGGCCAATTATTCAGAGGCTTGGGTTTACACTGACGATTAATCGTTTGTGGAATGACCCAAGAGTGAATGCAGGGACAACGAAAAAAGGAAAAGAATTAATTCTAAATATGTACGGCGGGTACGCCAGACACTTACTCATCACTGAAGACGCTTATGCTTTGGTGATGTGCCACGAATTGGGTCACCACCTTGGAGGTCTACCAAAAAAGATATTTGAAAGTGGCGAGACCGGCTGGCCATCAGTTGAGGGTCAAGCTGACTATTTTGCGACTCTAAAATGCCTTAGAAAAGTTTTCAGGCAAGATCAGAACGAAGAGCTGGTTTCTCGTCTTAGTATTCCAACAATCGTCAGTGAGAAATGCTCACGTGCTTTTACAACTAAGTGGGAGATCGCAATATGCATAAGAACCAGTATCGCGGGACTCACGACAAGTGCTATTTCAGCAGATATAAGACAGACAGTACCACCCGAAATCCGCACCCCAGACGAGAGTATTGTTCTGGAAACTTTTGAGGCACACCCGCTTCCCCAGTGCCGACTTGATACTTATTTTCAGGGTTCACTATGTGAGGTGAGTTCCGCCAGAAATCTCTCTTCTGAAGATGAAGCTAAGGGGACATGTCATCAGGGCCTAGGTCACGTGGAAGGATTGAGACCATTGTGCTGGTACAAATCGTCCAAATAAAAAAAGGCCAGGATTTCTCCTGGCCTTGAAGTGACATTCTAATTCTTAGCTTATTTCTTTTTTGGAGCTTGAGCAGCCGGAGCAGCTTTAGCAGCATCAGCAGCTTTAGTTACTTTGAAAAGCTCAACTTCGAAAATGAGAGTTGCGCCACCAGGAATTTTAGGAGGAGCGCCAGCTTCGCCGTAAGCAAGATCAGCAGGAATAACGAATTTTGTTTTTCCGCCTTCTTTCATCGTTTGAAGACCTTCAGTCCAACCTTTGATCACGCGGTTAAGTGGGAAAGAAATAGTCTTTCCACGCTCAACTGAAGAATCAAATACTGTACCGTCAGTAAGTGTACCGTGGTAGTGAACTTCTACGATATCTTCAGCAGCAGGAGTTGCTCCAGCTCCTTCTTTAAGAACTTTGTAAGCTAGACCTGATTCAGTTTTAGTAGCTGTTTCATCTTTGATGAATTTTTCAATGAAAGCTTTTCCTGCATCTTTTTCTTTTGCAGCAACTTTATCCATACGAGCTTTGAAAACTTCCTGAATCTTATTCTGATATGTTGCCATATCGACTTCAGACTTTTCATTTTTCGCTGCCATTGCAACACCCTTGTAAAGAGCTGCGAGCTCTTTATCAGAGAGAGTCAAACGCTGAAGGTTTCCACCAAGCATATATCCCATAGCGTAAAATGTTTTATCATCTTCTGACTCGAGTTTAACTTTCTTCGGGTCATTAGAGTTACATGAAGAAAGAACAATAACTGAAATGATTAGGCTTAGAAAAACCAATGTTTTTTTCATTGAGAGCAATCCTTTGTTGATTTGAAACAGTATAAGAATAACTTTAATTTTTAACTTTTGCCAATAGTTCCCAATGATTTGCTTTCCAAAGTAAAAGGATAAGACTCACTGCGCCTACTGCAGTGGCAATAAGCCCAACAGGGATTTCAGCACCGTAAATGGGAAAGAAGTAACAAAGGCCATCGATAAGCATTAAAGACACACCATTTAAAACTGCCCCTACCAAAAACTCTCCTTTTAAATCCAATTTTTCAAACCAAAGCTTCCGGGCAACAATCGGAAAGATGAGTCCAAGAAAAGAGAAGGCCCCGAATAAACTAATGACTGAGAAAGTTCCGATTGAGACTGCCACAAACAAAAAGAAGAAAAGTGAGTTGTGACTTAGCTTCAAATTGCGAGCGACATTTTTTCCAAGCGAAAAAAGAATAAATTCTTTTTTTAAATAAAACCAACCCAACAATATGAAAAACTCTACACCTATAAGAATAAAAAGGGCTTCAACATTGGCAAAACGAAAATGACCAAACCAAAGCTCAACAGGAAATGGTAAATTAAAAGCGAGGAATAAAAACTGCCACAACGAAAAGACAGCCCCCACTAATAGATTGAAAGTTAGGCCAATTAAAATCAGTCCTTCAATATTTTTTTGGCGTGATAAAAAACCAGAATAAATTCTACCGATAATCACAAAAGCTGGAATACCTATTAAAAAAAGCATGAGAACTGGGTGATCGTATCCAAAAAGTAAAAGGACAGTATGAAAAAGGAGTATCCATAAGACACTCAACCCATCAAAGCCTAATGTTGATGGACTTGCTAATATATTTCTGGTGCTCATCTGAATGAGACTACCGGTTTGTGAGAGAATGACACCGGTGAGGAGAGCAGATAATAGCCTTGGAATTAGGTAGTCCATTCTTTCCCTTTGATGAGGGTTGATTGAACCATCTTTAGTTCTACAATTTTCATTGAAAACTTTTGCCAAGCAAGATCATGCTCAACCATTAAAATAGAATTTCCCATCGCTAAAATTTTTTCAATCAGATCGCTTAAAACTTTTTTCATGGATTCATCAAGATACTGAGAAGGCTCATCGAGCACATAAACTTGAGCTTTTATGGAAAGACCAAGACAAAGCTTTAGCGCCTGCCCTTCTCCGCCCGAAAGTGAATCCAGCATACGATTTTCTTTTTTATCCAATCCAAATGAGATCCAGCATTGAAGAAAAAAAGCACTATTAATTTTATCCTTGCCTGCTTCCATGAAAAAACTTTTTACTGCCTTTAGAGAGCGGTTATAAAATTGATCCATCGGTGTTTGCTCAATAATCGACATTTTGTCTTCATAAAGAGAATAGAAACGATGCACAAGTGTGCTTTTGCCAAGACCATTTTCTCCAATAATTGTGAGGACCTCTTTTTCATTTAAAAAAAGTTCGACATCACAACCACTGTGCGGCAAGAATTGAGGATCATTTAAGCTAAGCTTCAACATATTGATTGGATCATTCTAACCTCTATCATAAAATGTGTTAACGCTTTTCGAGGGGAAATTATGACAAAGTCACTATTGTTTATGTTTTTAAGTCTGATCGTTCTTTTAGTATCATGCTCAAGCAAAAAATACTCAGACCGTTACCGCGAAGGAGATAATGCAGGTCAAGAAGTTGCCCTGACCGTAGAAGAAGAAAAGAAACTAACCAGAGAAGCACTTGCTGAAATGAAGAAGGAATATCCAGCTGCCGAAAGCCCAGAACTTCAGTCCTATATCAATCGCATCGGTCAAAAAATTGTTAACGCCAATAACTTAAACAACAAACCCTACACCTACACATTCACAGTGGTTGATGTCCCAGTGGTGAATGCTTTTGCAATGCCGGCGGGAAGTGTTTTCATGACTGCACCTATTATTGCGATGGCGGATTCAGAAGCAGAAATCGCAGGAGTTCTTGGGCATGAAATTGGACACGTCACTGCTCGCCATACCGCCGAACGAATGTACGTTGCCAAAAAAGAACAACCCAAAACCTGGATCTTTGGTGGAGTCGGCGCCGGAGTTGGTATCGCTGCTGGTATTTTTCTAGGAAGCAAACTGTGCCAGCCAAATGATACAGCGTGCAGAGCAAAATATGCACTAGGTGGCGGAGCTGCCGGTGGTATGGGAGGACTTATGGTCCAGAAATATGGATTCATGAAAAATTCTCAGGAAGATGAACTTGAATCAGATCGAGTAGGCTTTAGATATGCGGCAAATGCCGGCTACGATAAAGAAAATGTTGGTGACTTTTATGTAAAGCTTGGTGCAATGGAAAAAGAGGCCAAGAAAGGTCAAAACGCGGTTGTTGGTTTTTTAGGAGATGCCATGGCCTCTCACCCCTCTTCTGATAAACGAGTTGCTCAAGCAGAAGAGATGAAAAGACTCATTAAAACTTCAGGAGGGACAAACTCGACTCAAGAATTTCAACGAATGAAAAGAGTTGCCCAGCAAATTGTAGAAAGAGCAAAAGAAAGACAACCGCAAACTCAGCGCTAAAGAGATTTTGCCCAAAAAAGAAAAGCTTCAAGTTGCGATAATCCAGGAACCAAAGCGCCCGGATAAACAAAGGTCATCCCCAGTGGTGACCTTTTTATTTTTTTCTCACCTTTTCGGCCAGAGTCCTTAACAGCCACATGCAAAGTATCAGGAGGCAAATTCTTTATAATTTTTGCCGACCAGTTCACGTATGCGAGACTTGAGGGATAAGTCAGAATTCTTTTTTCTTCAATTAACCACTTAACAACTCCATCATTAACCATCACCATCTCAGGAGGCCTTCCTCCGGTAAAATCGCCAAGATAAAAAACAACTTTCAAATCTTTTGGGATTTCTTTCAAGATATCTGTTTGCAGTTTAATCACTTTATTTTTCAAGCTCGCTATTTTTTCATCACACCCACTTAAGAATTCACTCATCACATTTAATGTACCTTCTATCGCTTTTGAGGGTGTTAAATTGCGAGTCTTGATTTCTTTACTAAGTATGTTGGAGTGGGAACTGAAAATTTTTCTGAGGTCTCGACTCTCATCAAAAAAAACAATACTGCCTTCCAATCCTGAAAGCGCCTGATGGGAGAGAAAAATTCCACCGGGATAAACTGTCCCTTCAAATTCATTTGCAGTTATCGGATTAAAAACAGAAATGCCTTGGATCTTTTTGTTTTGAAGTAAGCCAAGTTCTTTCAGGATGACAGTTGAGCTCCCAGAAAGAGAAACAACTTTTGAAATTTCTTTTTTAAAATCACATTCAGCGAATAAATTCTGACTTACGAGGAGAATAACTAATTTAAGAAATATTCTCATCCATCACCTCATTTGCTTTTTTATCGCAATATTCATTTTGAGGATGACCAACATGACCCTTGACCCATACCCAATCAATTTCAAGAAAGGATTCTCGGATAAGATCAAGTTCCTGCCAAAGCTCCAAATTTTCAGGTGCCTTGTTATCAGCTTTTTTCCAGCCACGCGACTTCCAGCCTTGAACCCAACTTTTCATCCCATCAACAACATACTTTGAATCTGTAATGACTTTTATTTTCGTGAGAAGTGGCTCTTTTCCAAGTCCGGGTAAAATGTCTTTCAATTCACGTAGACCAAAAAGAGGTCCAGATAATTCCATTTTATTATTTGTTGTGTGAGATTCAAATTCCACACCTTCCGCCACTACAGATCCGCCATGCTCCTGGATAACAAAAGCATAGGCACCAGGCCCTGGGTTACCTCTGCATCCACCATCGGAGTAAAGAGCAAGTGTATTTGGTTCTCCTGCGATTTCTTTCGGGACTGGTAACGGGCCAGCTTCGAGAACATTTTCATCAGCACAATTTGATATGACATTTCTCAGGTTGTTTATTGATGAAACCAACTCCTTATTCAGGAGACCTTGCTTTTCAAGCCAGTTCTCAACAGAACTTAGACTACGCAGGTGTTTTTTCTTCATTTTTACCCTTAACCTTCTGCAGCAATGGCGGTATTCCCTTTGCCAAGTTTTTAACGCGATAGTATCTTCTCAAGAACTAAATCCCAACCAGGAAACGACCTTTGAGTCTTCCATTTTCAATTAAAGTTTATAAGCAATACTTTAATTTTGCATCTTCGCACTTCATGATTTTTGAAAATGGCGGAAGAGAACCTCTTCACGGCCATAATTATCGAATCATGGTTAAAGGCGAAGCACCTGCACTTGCTGGAGATATGGTTTTTGATTTCCTGGATATCAAACCCATCGTCCGAGAGGTTTGCGATTCCCTTGATCATAAGCTTTTAGTTCCAAAAGATAACAAACAACTCAAGATTTACACTTCGAAAAAAAATTACGTCATCGAAACTCCGGATGAGAGCATGTTCTCAATTCCTATGACTGACGTCTTATTATTACCCATTCAAAATACTAGTGCAGAACGTATTGCAGTCTACATCTGCGACGAAATCAGAAGCAAAGTAAAAGCTAAATTTGGATTCGCATTTAATAGCCTAGAAATAGAGGTTGAAGAAACTCCCGGTCAATCCGCAGTTTATCTTCATAAGGAACAAGTATGATTTTTTCAGAACTTGAAAGTGGTCATTCATTAGAAGGTCACCCTATCCCTGTCTTTAAAACAGATATCAAAGCACCAAAATATCTCTACCTCATTGGTGGAGTTCACGGCGATGAAGTCGAAGGCGTTTACGTCTTAAAAGAACTCTTTGCGTGGCTCAAGCTCGAACATTCGTTAAAAGATCTTCCCATGATCGTGATTCCTATCCTGAACGTCGACGGCTACAAAAACCAAACACGCGTAAATGGTCACGCTGTTGATTTGAACAGAAACCTCCCAACAAAAGATTGGTCAGGCGTTCACACCCAAGCCAAATACAATCCAGGCCCCAAACCATTATCTGAACCTGAAAATCAATTCATGGTGAAGCTCATGGATAAATACAAACCAGGTTTAATCCTCTCATTCCACACCTGGAAGCCGATCTTAAACTACAACGGGGAATGCAGAGACGTAGCTGAGTACTTAGCTCTATTCAATAAATACGAAACTGCTTCTGATATCGGATATCCAACTCCAGGTTCTCTAGGAACTTTTGCAGTTGAAAAATACAATTCTCCCGTTTTAACTTTTGAATGTCCTGAGCTAAAAAAGCACAAAGAAAGTTTAAAAGAAATTTGGAAAGAGAATGAAGAAGGCCTTAAGAGGTTTTTTTCAACTGAGATGGTTTGGCAGAAGTTGGGGATGAAGCAGTAAAATCTTTCTGTGGGAATCTTTAGAACGGTACGGTAAAAGAAGTCTTCAATATTTTCATCTTACATTCAGATAGCGAGCTTCAGACTTGGGTCAGACGATTGCTGTTGCAATCATCTCGACCTATTGGGTTTGAGAGGCTTATAAAGCTCCAAACTCATTTCAGCTCTCTGTAGGCCCGCTCCAATTAATGACTACGTCTATTCACGAAGTGAATGGGCGTGGTCTCGTTCGAAGCAGAGTAAAGGAAATGGGCAAACTAATTTTGAGAACGACTTTTACAGACCAAAAAAAAGGCTCCTTCCAGAGCCTTTAAAAATATCTAAGACGCTTTCGTATATTTAATCACTTCAACCGGACAAGCTTCAGCAGCTTCCTGCATTCTTAACCCGTCATCGAGTGGAGCATTCGGGCGAATGATACATGTATCAGCAAGAACTTCGAAAACTTCTTTGTAGATGTCTTCGCAAGCGTTACACACGATGCAGCCCGGTTCGATCCACACCTTGGCAATTTTGAAATTTTCAGCAGCAGGAGCGGCAACTCCACCAGCAGCAGCTGGGGCAGCTGCTCCAGCAAAATGAGAAGCGAAAGCTGGATTCGTAGGAATCGCAAGCTGAGCGCCCTTGCCTGGTACTGTTTCAGCAATAAAGCTACGAGTTGGGATTTCGATTGGTGATTTTAATTTAACAACTGAGTCGAGTTTTTTTACACTCAGGAATTGATCAACAGTCAGATTGGCAGCAGATACAAGCTTTCTAAATTTGGGACCTTTCATATCGAATTGAAAAGAGACGCCATCTTTTGAGGAAACGATTTCGACTTGAATAACTGCGAGGTCGAAATTTTTTGCACCAAGAAGTTCAATGAATCCTGGACCCATATCGGCTTCTGTTGCAAATGAAGTTTTTTTGACTTCAAACTGTGTAGAGACTTCAACCTGAGTTGGGCTTCCAAATGGGTTAAACAAACGGAGACGAATGAGATCGATAGCTGCTGGCTCTTTTGCTGAATTCCATTTAAATCCAAACGCAAAGAAGTTTCCGCTTTTTGTTGAGCGAAGAATAGTAAGCCTTGGCTTACCAAAAAGTGTCTCGAAAGTTCCAAATAATAAACTCAAAGCGGCAAGGCCTACGACCAAGTTGATCACTAGAAAAATGGCAACACCCATGGCGATTAAGCTAGACGACACGATGAACTCCTAAATTAACCCGTTAATTCTAAAAGATTATAGCCTAAACCGTCGAAAATTAGAACAAAAAGATACCCCTCTTTATTGTCTGATCACCAGGTTTCTAAGTACAATGGTGCCCATGCGAATTCTTATTCAAATAAAAGCTGTTTTCCTGGGTCTTTTTCTGCTCTTTTTTGCACTAGTACCGGCGTGTATTATTGCCTTCCCTTTCTCGCTTGCAACTAGACTTAAAATTGTGGGACCAGTTTGGGCTTTTTTTGGTCGCAGCGTGGTGAAGTTAGCGTGTCACGCCAAAATGGCTATTTTAGAGGACCAACGGGGGCAAGAATTCCGCGGAACTCCCTGCTACGGGTTGTATGTCGCCAACCACCAAAGTTATGTTGATATTCCTCTCATGGTGACTCTTTTCCAGGCACCACCGATAATGAAAAAAGAAGTTCTTTATATCCCTATTTTTGGCTGGATGGCGTGGATTTCAGGCGCCCTTCCTGTATCCCGCGGAAAAACATCTTCCCGTCGCAAGGTTTTTGAGAAAGCGAAAAAGCGTATTTTGAAAGAGCGAATTGGTCTTCAGGTTTATCCGGAAGGGACACGATCCAAAGATGCTCTTCCAAAAGCTTACAGTGAAATTAAACGCACTCTTTTAGTTTTTGCCTTCATCGAAAAGATTCCTGTTGTTCCAGTTAGTATTTATGGAACACGTGGAATACTCAGTCCAAAGGGTTTTATCAATTCGGGAAGAAATATTGGCATGATTGTTCATCAGGAAATATATCCTGAAAAATTCCCATCAGCAGATGCCTTTGCTGAAGCGTGCTGGAATAAAGTTAGAGAAGGTCATGATCAGATGAAGTCTCAGCTTGGACCTCTGAATGAAAGTTTATCTTTGGCTTAATTTCATCGGGAAAAGTTTGTTCGCTTAAACCCAACAATTTATCCTGTGGATCAAGCATCCAGAAATATTTGTCAGACATTTTGCATTGAGAAACGAGATTTAGTTCAGGTGGCTTCAAAAAAGCACCGTTCTTAAATGATAAGGCTTGAACTTCATTTAATTTATATTTCGAAAATGGCAGAACATCTTCAATCCGCATGCCGTGATTAATTCCTGAAAGTGCTTTATCCATCGGCCAGTCTTTTTTGTGAGTAGCTGTCTTAAAATCAACCGGCCCAACACTTTCACGAACCAGTGCTATCAGTGATCCCAGAGTTCCAAGATAATTACACATATCGGTGAAAAGAGTTCTTACATAGGTTCCTGAACTCACTTCAACTCTGATTGAAAGGTATGGGAACTGATATCTCACAACATTGATTTTGTAGACATGTCTTAAAACAGGTTCTTTTTTTACTTCAATCCCCTCTCTCGCCCATTCGTGAAGATTTTTTCCCATGAATTTTGAGGCAGAGTATTTATGAGGGGCCTGCATATAATCGCCTAAAAACTTTTCCTGTAGTTTTTCTTCGATAAATTTTGCACTAAAACTTGCGATCTCACGGGTGAGATAAAGGGATTCATCTTTCTGGAGAATCTCTGAAGTGTAATCACCCGTTGGTGTTTCGATTCCCATTTTTCCAACAGCGAGATAGGTTTTCGGAAGGAACTCATGAATAAAATCATTGAGTCTCGCGGCACCACAAATGCCGACCATTAAAACACCTGAAGCAAAGGGGTCAAGAGTTCCGAAATGACCAATTTTACCAAATCCCATTGGGAGATGACGTTTAAAATGCCTTACGACATCGTAAGAAGTTATTCGGGCAGGTTTAAAAATATTAAAAACGAGTGGAGGGAAAAGCGCCTGTTTTTTATTCGGCTTCATCCGCGATGTCTTTCAACAATTTGTCGATCTTGCCTTCGTCTTCAAATTGAGAATTATAGATGTAGTGAATTTCCGGAGTGTGACGTACTTCCATTTTAGTGGAAAGAACTTTTCTCATGCGACCAGCCGTACTCTCGATAGCTTCTTTAGCGTCACCACGTGTTTGAGCATTGAAAGTATCCCAGTAGACTTTAGCGTGAGAGTAATCTTGAGTAAGCTCAACGTGTGTAACTGAAACATTCATAAGGCGAGGATCCGCGAATTCACGTCTCAGAGCGAGATTGATTTCATCGCGGACCCTTTCCTCGTATTTTATTTTTGAAAATTTATTACCACGTCCGGTTCCGCCCACTGAATTTGTCCTTTAAAGAGTTACATCAGAAACAAGAGTACGTTTCTTCTCTTCCATAATGTAAGCCTCAATCAAATCTTCCGATCTGATATCATTGAAGTTTTCAAGCGCCATACCGCACTCAAAACCATTTTTAACTTCTTTAACTTCATCTTTAAATCTCTTCAAAGTAGAAAGCTTGCCGTCGTAAAGAATCTTACCATCACGGAGTAGACGGATATTACAACCACGCTCGATCTTACCGTCAATGACAGAAGTACCTGCGATAGTTCCAATTTTAGGAATAGAGAAAGTCTCTTTAACCTGCGCGCGACCAATGTATTTCTCAATTCTCTCAGGAGTTAACATACCTTCAAGAGCAAGAGTCACATCATTGATAAGTTCGTAGATGATAGAGTAAGTTTTAACATCAACACCTTTCTCTTCAGAAAGACGACGAGCCGTTGTTACTGGGCGCATGTTAAAGCCCATAATGAAGCCTTGAGACGAAGCTGCAAGGTTCACATCACCATCAGTAATAGCACCAACGCCACCACTAATGACTTCAACTGAAACTTCTGAGTTACCGAGCTTTTCAACGGCCGTCCTGATCGCCTCAAAAGAACCCTGCATATCTGCACGAACGATAAGTTTAAGAACTTTCTTCTCAGCTTCTGAATTGTTCTGTGCTGATGCAAAGAAATCTTCAAGGCTGACTTTCTTCTCTTCAACTGAAGCGTTTGCGAATGCTTTACGATCATTGATACGGTTATCAACGATTTTCTGTGCTTCACGTTCATTCTTAACAACGTTCAAAACGTCCCCTGGAGATGGAACTGATTCCAAACCAAGGATCTGAACTGGAGTTGAAGGACCAGCATCATTGAGCATTTTTCCAGCGAAATCCATGAGAGATCGAGCGCGGCCTGAAGTTTCACCAACAACAATCGCGTCACCTTTAGAAAGAGTCCCTTTCTGAATCAAAATCGTCGTCACTGGACCACGTCCAACTTCGATTTTAGATTCGATAACGATACCTTCAGCAGGACCTTTTGCATTTTCACGAAGATCCATGATCTCAGCTTGAAGTTGAATAGCTTCAAGTAAGTTATCAACACCTTCACCCGTTAAGGCAGAGAGGTTTACGTAAAGAGTCTGACCACCCCAATCTTCTGGAAGAAGATCATGTTCAGTGAGACCTTGTTTTACTTTATCTGGGTTAGCAGCTGGCTTATCGATTTTGTTAACAGCGACGATGATAGGCACGCCAGCATTTTTACAAAAGCGGATTGATTCAACAGTCTGAGGCATAACACCATCGTCTGCTGCAACAACCAGAACCACGATATCAGTGACGTTGGCACCGCGCTGTCTCATCGCTGCGAAAGCTGCGTGACCAGGAGTATCCAAGAACGTAAGAGTTGAATCTTTAACTTTAACTGAGTAAGCACCAATGTGCTGAGTGATACCACCAGCTTCGCCTGAAGCGACTTTAGCTTTACGGATATAATCCAAGAGAGATGTCTTACCGTGATCGACGTGACCCATAATCGTGATGATCGGGTTACGTATAGGGAAAGCAGACTTATCTTCGCCCGCTTTCTTATTAAGAACTGCTTCTTCACTGAACGCCACATCTTCAACTCTGTAATTATAAATTGAGGCGATCTGACCAGCAAGTTTTAGACCGATATAATCATCAGGCTTAACGAGGAGGTTGATAGTGAGGAGCTTATTCATGAAAGCTTCAAAGCGAACGCTTAATTTTTCAGCTAGATCTTCAGCAGTCACAACACCGTGGATAGTAATTACACGCTTCGATTCTTTAACTTCAGTAATAAGTGTTCTCTGTGTTGGACCTGAGTAGAGTTTCTTTCTCTTAGCAGGTGTGTAAATGGCTTTACCTACGAGGGCAGAAGCATATTTTAATTCTTCATCGGCACGGATAACGGTGATGTCTTTTTTACCAGCTCCAACACCCTTTTTACCCATGGCGGCCGCAAGGTCACCCATGCGTTTCTTATCTTTATCTTCTTCTGACATGCCTTCAGTATCATCAACCGGGCGGCGTGGAAGGAGACGAGCGTCTTGCGCTTTTTTCTCAGGTGACTCTTCTTTCTTCTTTTCTTCAGGTCTGAAGATCGGAGTAAAAGTGTGGCGTTTCTCTTCGTAGTAATCTTTTTTAGGATCACGCAGACGAGCACTGTTGTAACTAGCGGCAGTCGGTTCAGGAGCATTAGCACGTGCAGCTTGTTCAGCTGCAAGTTGAGCAGCTGCCTGTTCTTTCATTGCCACAGCGCGCTTATCTTCTTCGTCTTTCTGAGCCTTAGTCTTACGTTTTACCGTTACGACTTTGGGCTTTGAATCATCTGCAGATTCTGCACTTGCAGCGGCAACCGGAATTGAAACAATTTCAAGTCCTTGTTTTGCAGCAAAAGGTGCGGCTTCAACTACGGCTTCAGGTACAGGTGTTGCATTTTCAGCAACTGGCGCAATAGCAGGAGCGACAGGGGGAGCTTCTTCAACAGGAGCTTCCTTCTTGATCACCTTGCGAACGACACCTGCAGCAGCAGAAGCAGCAGTTTTTTTGACTGGAGCGGCTTTCTTTTGAGGGGCTTCATAAGCCGCCTTAACTTTTGCCTCTTCGTCGTCAGAGAGACTGGCCATATGGTTTCTTACATTGAATCCCATAGTTTTAAGTTTCTCAACGAGATCAAGAGCGCCTACCCCAATTTCATTGGCAAGTTCGTAAACTTTTTTTGCCATTCTTTTCTCCGATTATACTTTCTAAAAAATTACTTCATTTTAAATGCAGCAAGCTCTTCACGAAGTCTTCTTTCAGCTTCTGAGAACTTACCAACTTCTTCGCCTTTCTTAGGCTCAGAACGCTCTGATTTTCTGAAACCAGTTTGATTAGGAACAGCTGACGCTGAAATAATCTCTGCGTTTTCATCAAGATCAGTCTTGATCGTTTCATCTTCAAGTGCACTTGCAGCGACATCAATCATCGCTTTAGCATCTGCTACTGATTTACCGAGGTAGCGAGCAACTTCTTCCGGAGTTGCAGCACTTAAATCCACAATCGACATAATACCTTTTTGAACAAGAACCTGAGCTGTTGCTTCAGAGATATTTGAAAGCTGGATAAGATTTTCAACTGCAAGTTTAACTCTTTCCTGGAGTTTAACTTTAGAGATGATGTTGATTTTCCAGCTCGTGAGCATCGCTGCAAGACGAACGTTTTGTCCGCGCTTACCGATTGCTAATGAAAGCTGGTCGTCTTCAACGATAACATCAAGGGTATGATCATCGTGGTTTAGAGTGATGGACTGGATTTCAGCAGGTGCAAGAGCTGCCCGAGCGAATGTCTCAGTGTCTTCATTCCAACGAACGATATCGATTTTTTCACCCTGAAGTTCATTAACGATATTTTGAACGCGTGAACCTTTCATACCGACACAAGCGCCGACAGGATCAATGTCACGGTCTTGAGTCATAACTGCGATTTTTGCACGGTAACCAGGCTCACGAGCGGCAGCTTTAACTTCGATAGTTCCATCTGCGATTTCCGGAACTTCAACTTCAAAGAGTTTAACTAGGAACATCGGTGATGTTCTTGTAAGACGGATTTCAGGACCACGGTTTGTCATCACAACATCCGAAAGGTAGGCCTGAATTCTATCACCTGGCTTGAAAGATTCCCCGAATATGATTTCTTTCTTTGGGAGAATGGCATCAGACTTACCAAGATCGATAACAACGTTACCTTTCTCGAAGCGGCGTGCAATACCTGTAACGAGATCGCCTTCACGGTGCTTAAATTCTGCGAAGAGGATATCTCTTTCTGCATCACGAACTTTTTGGAAAATGATTTGTTTAGCCGTTTGAATATCAACACGTGAGAAACCAGGATTTTCGATCTTAAGACCTAGCTGATCTCCAAGTTCACAGTTTTCATCAAGTTTTTTAGCTGAATCAAATTCGATCTCAACGATTGAGTCGCGAACTTTTTCTACAACGTTCTTGTACTGGAAAATTTCAACTTCTCCGTCTTCTTCGTTATAGCGTGCCTCGTATTCACCCTGAATTCCGAATTTTTTTCTGGCCGTTACCAAAAACGCCTGCTCAATAGCACCAACGATGAATTCTTTTTTAATTCCGCGGTCCTTTCCTAGCTGCTCGATAACTCTGCCTAATTCTGAAAAGTTCACAGTTACTCTCCTTATTCTCTAACCGATTTCAAATCGGGATCTAAATTAACTTTTTTCGTCTGCTTATAAGTAAGCTTTAACGGATAATTATTAACAATAATCGTGAAGTCCTCTATGGTTGCTGCTTCCAGCTTTCCACGGAACTTTTTTTCACCCTGCTTGATGCCCTTTGGCGCATCTTTAACTTGTTCATCCGATAGCTGCCCCATGATTACAACTGCAATCATTTCACCGATGGCCATATTAAAATGTTCCAGGGTTGAAAGGTGACGATAGACGCCAGGAGATGAAACTTCGAGAACAACATCTTCCGGAATCCATGTCTCAGTTTCGAAGGCCGGCGAAAGTGCATGATCCACTTTAATACAGTCTTCAATCAGAGCAGAACCAGTGCGAGGATCCTGAATGTAAAGCCGGAGAATTTTTTGAGAAGTTAAATATTCCATGTCATAAAGTCGGTATCCAGTTTCCTGAACCACAGGCTCGCACATCAAATAAAATTTTTTCTCAACTCCACTTCTTTCAGAATCTATATCCATAAAAAATAAAAAAGGATGGAATAAATCCACCCCTGCCTCACATTAGAACTTCATCGAGTAGGCGACCTTTTTAACAAAGTCTAATCAAAAGAGCAATTTAAACCCGCGGCGACTCATAGCGACAACTCCATCATTAGGGCATCTTCGCCGTTTGAGTAATACCCTTTGTTATGGCGTAAAAGCTTAAAGCCTGTTTTCTCATAAAAATGAATCGCACGACTATTGGAGGCCTCGACTTCGAGGTAAACCCGCGAAAGCTTTTTTAATTTCAGAGCAGAGACGATTTGTGCCCAAAAAAGAACCGCATTCCCCTGGTGTTGAAAAGACGGATCGATGAGGATTTTAAAAAGATGCGTAACGTCATCATCAGGAGAAAAACCGAACAAAGAGTATCCGATGAGAGTTTTTTGGATTCGGAAGGTAAAAAGAATGGTCTGGTCCGGATTTAAATCATGCCACTGCTCGGCGCTCCAGGGCGTTGGAAAATGCGCCAGATCAAGCTCTAAAACATCCGTTGTGGTGAGGGGCTCAATGGCGAGCTTACCAGTAGTATTCATGGCCAAATTGCTTGTCTAAAGATTCAACAAAAAGCTCAATTGAAGAACGAACGATCTCAAAACTCTTATCATTTTTCATTTGACCGCCGTAGCGTGCTCTGAGGTAGAGCTCCATCTCCATCAGGGCGATGAAGTTAGTTTTTAAAGTATCCTTATAAAGAACTTCGGTATTACATTTATTTTCTCTGGCACTTTCTCTGATCAGTTTAGTGAGGGATGGTGAAACAATATTTTTCTGGTCCTCAGAGTAACGAAGCATTTTAAAAAAGAGCCTGGTTTTTTTTAAAATTTTTTCATGTGCATGTAGATAGCGACGGACTTCTTCATCTTTAGTTGGAAAGTTTTTTATAAAACTATCGAGTTCCTGAATAAAACTTTTTTCGAAATACTGAATAACCAAAGCATCGTTATAAACGCAATCTAGTGCCCTTAAATTTCGCTGCTGAAAAGAAATGTCTTGATAAGAAATGGTTCGGTCGAGAATTTTTATGAGAAAGCGATCGGAAGAAACTTCGCTAGCGAAGAGTCCTCCGATCAAGATGATATTAAACGGGAGAAGAAATTTCGATATTCGCGATATTTTTTTGTTTAACAACTTCATTTTCTTTATGGAAGCGAGCATTCACACGTGGGTTGAAAGTGTATCCATCTTTTCCACGGAGAATATACTGACGCTTAATTCCTTTTGGCTCAATAAGCTTACGAAGACGACTGATGCTTGTATAGATCAGTTTATCGTGGATCAGAGGATTGTACTCATCTTTCCAGATCATTTTCGCTAGGTCTTCTTTATTATAGTAAGTTCCTGGAGTCTGCGCCAAGAGGAAAAGGATCTCGAGGAGAACGAAACGGTGTTTGAAGTCGATCACCCCGAGTGCTTTTTCGTGAATCACTCTATTATGACGATCCAGATAAAGATCAACAGAAGAATCGTTCACATCTTCAACTTCCATCATGATGAGCTGCTGAAGGCGTTTGAAATATTCGTCATCAAGTGAATTCTGAGCAATTCCGAAAAGAAGAAGGGCCTTTGAGAACTCGCCCATCTTCTTAAGGGTGATACCTTTATTAAGAAGAACGTAGTTATGCATGTTCCAACAACGTTTTGAATGAAGAAGCTTCATCGCTAGGTCGTATTGCGGAAGTGACAGAGCGTACTCACCTAATTCACGAAGAGCATTACCCCATAAAAGGTGCATTGACCCTTTGAGGTAGCCTTTCTTAAGAATATTTAAAAGCTCATTCAATTGATTGAGGTGAACGATAGCATCAGAGAAATTCTTCATCTGATAAGCGTTTGTCGCCATTGCATATAAGGACTTCGCCATAAGCTCAGGCTCATTTTCTGTCTGAGCTTTACGGTAAGCTTGATTGAAGTTTTTCTGGGCTTCAAGGAAGTCACCTTTATATGTATTCACAACGGCTGCATTGTAGAAATACTCTCCATTTAAAGATGGAAGGATACTTACTGTTTGATCCAAAAGCTCTGATGAAAGCTGGATGTATTTCATCGCTTCTCTTTCATTTAGGCTTTCAGAATAAATCCTAATAAGGAATCCGTAGATTTTAAAAATAGCGAAAGCGTCTTGAGGAAGCTCCGTTCTCTTTAAGGCATCAAGGAAGTGCTCTTCTGCTTTCTCAAAGTCTGCCTTATCGTAAAAGATTTTAGCTAAACGATAATGGCCCTGACCTTCAATGCGAGATGAATCCGCTGGAAGGTGAGCAAGAAAGCGATCGTCTTTTTTAAGATCCACCACGGCCCTGGTCATCAAGGTTTCGATTGATGGGGAAGCTTCTTCCCGAGTTTGAATGGTATCCATAGAGATCCTCCTAAAAATGCATTAAGAAAACTTGATCTTACAATTCAGCAGTCGGGAGGTTAAACCCCATCCCTGACAAAAAAGCAAGATGGGAGTGAGGGGCAGTCACGAAAAGCCATAATCTTAAATGATTACTAGTGTTTGGACAGTGTAAGACTAGACCCTATGGGAGCCTTTTGACCCTATCGCAAGATCAGAAAGTAAGAAATATTCGAGAACAATTCTTACAGCTATCATTTTTACGCCGTGGAAATACTCCAAGTCGTTGATTGAACGAGGTTTGATTGGTAATGTCTTAAGGCAATTCCCTTCTTACAATTTCCAGTCTTCTGCGAGGAGCTCCATGGCGAAGTACGATTTAGACACTTTAAGGCACTCAACGGCCCACTTAATGGCCCAAGCGATCATGGAATTATTTCCAAATGATAATGTTCAACTCGGCATTGGTCCTACGATTGAGAATGGTTTTTATTACGATATCGAGATGACCAACAAGCTCGCTGAAGAACATCTAAAACAGATTGAAGAGAAGATGAAAGAAATCATCAAACGAAATCTCCCTGTTGTTCGTCATGAAGTTTCGCGTGATGAAGCCATAAAGCTTTTTGCGGCTAAAGGTCAGCACCTCAAGTGCGAATTGATTAAAGATATTCCAGATGGCGAAATCATTAGTTACTACACACAGGGCGATTATTTCTTCGATTTGTGTACAGGACCTCACGTTGAAAAAACGTCTGAACTCACTTTTTACTTTAAACTTCTGCACACTGCTGGTGCTTACTGGAGAGGAGATCAAACTCGTCCTATGCTTCAGCGAATTTATGCTGCTTGTTTCAGCTCCAAAGAAGAGCTTCGTGATTATCTGACGATGATTGAAGAAGCGAAAAAAAGAGATCACAGAAAACTTGGTAAAGAGCTGGAACTTTTTATTTTTGACCCGGTTGCTCCGGCTTCGCCATTCTTTATGCCTAAAGGGGCGATGGTTTATAATGGTCTTGTTGAATTCATGAGACGCATTTATGCCAAATATGATTACCAGGAAGTCATCACTCCGCAGGTTCTTGATGTCGATTTGTGGCACACTTCGGGTCACTACGAAAAATACAAAGACAATATGTACTTCACGCAGATTGATGAGCGTGAGTTTGCACTTAAACCGATGAACTGTCCTTGTCACATGCTCATGTTTTCCCACTTTCGTTATTCTTACCGAGATCTTCCTCTTCGCTTTGCGGACTTTGGAAGACTTCATCGCTATGAAAAATCGGGGGTGGTAGCGGGTCTTACGAGAGTCAGAACTTTTTGCCAGGATGATGCTCATATTTTCATTCAGACTGACGGTATCCAGGAAGAGATCAAGACTTTGATGAATATGTTTTTCATCGGCTATGAGCACTTCGGCTTTAAGAAAATTAAAATCGGCCTCTCAACTCGCCCAGAGATGAGAGTGGGATCAGATGAAGTTTGGGATCAGGCAGAGGCAGCACTAAAGGCAGCTCTTGATTCTTCAGGCAGAGATTATTTTGTAAACGAAGGCGACGGCGCATTCTACGGACCAAAAATTGATATTCAGGTCGCAGATGCTTTGGGACGTTACTTCCAGCTTGGTACTATTCAGCTCGATTTCCAATTGCCGGATAGATTTGATTTAAAATTTACAAATCAAAATGGCGAAATGGAAAGACCAGTTGTTATTCACCGCGCTTTACTTGGATCACTTGAAAGATTCTTTGGCGTTTACTTAGAGCACGTTGGCGGCGCATTTCCATTCTGGTTATCTCCAGAGCAAGCCGTGATCATTCCGATTAAAAATGAAATTCACCTGGAAGCCGCAAAGAAGCTTGAGAAAGATTTAAAGCAGAAAGGTTACCGCGTACGAGTTGATGATAGAAATGAATCTATGGGGTTCAAAACAAGACAGGCGCAGACTGGAAAAATTCCATTCATGTTAGTTCTTGGTGATAAAGAAATTGAAGACAATGCAGTCGCTGTTCGTAAGTACGGCGAACAAAAAACTGAAACTATGCCAAAAGACAGTCTCTACACGATGTTTGAGACGCTAGAACTTGAAAAAGTTCCGGCACCATTAAGGGATTAATTAATGAAAAAGAAAAACGTCCTTCTTCTTTGCGGAGGAGGAAGCTCTGAACACGAGGTCTCTCTTCGTTCTGTAAAGTTTTACGAAGATTGCATGTCTCAAATGCCAGCGGTCACGACTATCAAGATTGAAATTGATAAGCAGGGCCAATGGGTTGATGAAAATGGAAAGAGATATCTTCTGGATGGTAAACGTTACCTTCGCGCCTTTGAACAAGATGGTGCACCCGGGATCCTGATAGATGTCGCTATTCCTTGCATTCACGGTTATCCAGGCGAGACTGGCGATCTTCAGTCTTATTTTGAAATGATTGGTCTAGCCTACTTTGGCTGTAACTCTGAAACGTCTAAAATGTGTTTTAACAAAATCACAACCAAGATGTGGGCGACGGCCCTTGGTGTAGCGAATACTCCTTATATTTTTGTTTCAGAAAATAATGAAGAAAGTCACGCTCGCGTAAAAGAGTTTCAAAAACTTCACGGCGATCTCGTGATCAAAGCGTCAAACCAGGGATCTTCTGTTGGTTGTTATATGGTCAGTGTTGGTCAAGATATCGATAAATTTATTAACGATGCTTTTGGATTGTCGCCGTTTGTATTAATTGAAAAGAGAATGAAGCCGCGCGAGCTCGAGGTTTCGGCCTATGAGTACGACGGAAAGCTACAAATCTCATTTCCAGGTGAAATCGTCACTCCGTCGGCCACATTTTATACTTACGAAGAGAAATATTCTTCTGCTTCTGAATCTAAAACGTTTATTCGTGCTGAAAACGTCACACCGGAACAAGTCAAAACAATCACCGACTATGCTACTAGGCTTTATAAAGGGCTCAAGATCAAGCACCTGTCCCGTATCGATTTCTTCTTAGATGATGGCAAAATTTATTTGAATGAGATAAATACTTTCCCAGGATCAACTTCGATTTCAATGTTTCCTAAAATGCTTGAGGCCAATGGCCACTCATTTAAGGCGTACCTCGAACAACATATCGCCACTTTATAGAATTTCCACATCCTGTACCAATTCTAGGTTAAAATAGCTTGGGGTACAGGGATGCTTCAAGCAGCGACTTTCAATTCATATTCAGAGCAACACAGGCTTTCTTTAAAGCTCAGACCTATTCTTGTGGGTGAACTTTATCTCGCTCGTAAATTAAAGCATCCCGTTTTCATTTTTAAGAACGGAGTTTTTTATCCTGTCGTTAATGAAGGCTTTATCCCATCTAAAGATCAAATCAATAGTCTTATTAAAAATTCTCATCGTGAAGTTTATGTTTACCCTGAAGATATTCAGGAAATTAAAAACAACCTTGAATCTGCCCTGATTAAAGTGACTCGTTCACTATCAGTAGGCGATCCATTCGAGAACGGTACCAAGGAACTGAAACTTCTTTCATTGAATCTGGGTGGGCTTTATCAAAATCCTCATAACGATGGGTTATTGATGCTCCAGTTTCAGAGCACTCAGAACCTGAGTAAATTCATGCTAGAAAATAAAAAGTATCAACCTCTTTTTTTTCAGAATCTGATTAGGGAGAATTTCCATTTCACATTATCTCAACCAATGCTCTCCTCCGTACTTCTTATCTCATTTCTTCAATCGATCCATTTATTTCACGATAAAGAAGTAGAAAATCTCTTTCTTGCTTCTTACTTAAAAGATATTGGAATCGCGATGATTCCCGGAGATAAGTACGATTTAAAAACTCTCACGACCCGAGATCAGGAACTCTTCGCCAATCATGCGGACTTCTCATTTGATCTTCTAGAAGGAAGGATCCCGCTCTCAAAAAACTATCTGACCATTATTAAGCACCATCACTTTCTAAACGATAAAATGAAAGAGCTCCTTCAGAAAGATAAGAAGAAAAAGAAAGGTCCTGAAATCATCTTTGGCATTGAAAGTACCTTAGTATCTGTCTTTGATATTCTGGTCGCCATGACCACTGATCGCCCCTACAGAAAAGGAATGTCACTCTATCAATCACTTGAACTCATCAAGAAGATGATGGCGGACGATTACCCTCAGGAATTTAAAGCCTTGGTTGTTTTTTTAAAGCAATTTTACAAAAACTAAGCTTTCCAAAGTCATCACAATTTTTCCATAATCATAGTAGAGAAAAGTTTCAAGGTAGAAACTGACCAGGCATTCTAAGGAGGGAATAATGGCGCAGGAACAGAGTCCGCTTACCGGTATTATTGAAGAAGATAAAGTCGTCATCGACTTTGGGGAATTCGAAGGTAAATCAGTTCTGGAGATTGCAGACACCAGACCCGAATATTATCAGTTCCTGGTTGAGCAGAAAGAAAGCGGAAATTTTGCGATTCGCAGAACGAAGGATAAAATTTTTCGTCTCTACATTCACTCGTCATTTTTGAACTAATTTTTTTAAGACAGGGAGTACTTCCCTGTCTTAACCATGTAATCCAAGTCTTTTTCTTTTTTCCATAAAAATCTATCGATAAAATAATGGTGACCTTGAGTTGCAAAGAATAAGCCTATTCCAAAGCTTTCGGGCCACCCTCGTGCATGTGGAATACTGTCGAATAAATTTAACCAGACTAAATTAGCGGCATGATGACCAACGAGTCGATGATGAACACCAAGGATAAGCTGACTAATCGCAACCAACACACCGACATAAATGATGAAGCCAGGCACAGAAAACCATGAACGCCATGGAATTTTTTTCACAACCTTCTGCTGATCCCTACGCCCTATTAACCAAACAAAACATGTGTAAGAAATGTCATGTGTAAGTACAACCGTGAAAAAAACCAGTAGCGCCGAATCTGTTAGCAATGAAACCACACCCCATCCTAAAGCGGCCGAAAAAAAAGCAAGATTCTTAGCTGTATTAAAGTATCTATTGCGGATGCTTCTTTTCATTTCAAAAAAGCAGTAAAGGATAAAACTTATCAGGTAGGTAGCAAAAGAAGCATAAAATAAATATTCAATTAAATCTGATTTTATAAAATGGAGCTTCCATAAGAATTGTTCATGAGGAAAGGAAGTGTGCCAGTAAAGAACAGGGGTAATCATCGACGCATGAATCGCTATATCCTCAACAATAGATTCGAACTTCGTTTTTGCTCCATCTATTTTTGAATAAATCCTGGTGTAGCCATAATGCTGTTTTATGAAATGATAAATGACGTAATAGATGAGAAATGTTTCAATCGGGACTCTACCCGAAAAATGAACTGTTGCTGAAAGTAAGGGTATGAGCACCAGATAAGACAACGGATACACCCACTTGAGTTTTGGTGATTCAACGGGATTCGCGTAAATACGATACCATTGGGCAAAGATATGCGCCCAATCAATCACAAGAATCCATGTGATCATTGAGACTAGAATTCCAAACGTTCCGCGACTAAACGGTGGAAGTTTGAATACAGCAAGAAATGTAAAAATTAATGGAATAGAGTGAAGACAAAGAGAATCGACATACCATGAATGAAACCAAGCAGAAGGTTTAGTATTCATGACACACTCGCTGAGTTCTGAATCTGGTGTTTACCAGTTATAACCATGTAGGAGAGATCTTTTTCTTTTTTCCAAAGGAACTTGTCTATAAAGTAATGATGCGCTTGAGTAGCAAAAAAAAGGCCCCAGCCAAAGTGTTGCCATATGGCCGAGCTGCTAGTGATATTATTAAAAATTTTGCCATAGATAACGTAATCCATTTCAGTATTTCTTGCCAACTCAAGGTGGATAACCATAATTAAATGACTAAACAAAACCAGAGCAACGACGTAAAAAGCAAATCCAGGGGCTGACCACCATGAAAACCAGTTTATCTTTTTTTTGATAATTTTTTCGTCTCTCCTACAAAACATCCAAACCAGCACGGTATAAGAAACATCATGGGTCAGAACAACTGTGAACATTATTAAAACTGCAACATCCGAGAAAAGAGATACTCCACCCCAACCAATCGCCGCAGAAAACAAAGCAAGATTTTTTGGGATATTGAAGATTCCATTCTTTTTCGATCGCTTAATTTCAAACACCAGGTAAACAATTGCACTGGCAGCATAAAGTACGCATGCCAAAGTAAAAATGATATCAACATAGGGAATTGGAAGCATTCGTGCAGACCAATAAAAATTCTTTTTAGGAAAATTGATGTGCCAGTATATGACAGGAGTCCACATGGAAATATAGAAGAGGAGATTTTCAGAGAATGCCTCAAATTTAGACTTCACACCGTCTATCTTTGAGTAAACTTTCATAAATCCATAGTGCTGTTTGATGAAATGAAATATCACAAAATAAACCAATGCAATTTCAACGTGGAGTCTACTTCCAAAGTAAACGTAGAATCCAACAAGAGGAATAAGCAAAATGTAAGAGATGGGATAAATCCACTTTGCCTTGATGGTTTCCATTGGGTTGTAATAGATCCTGTGCCATTGTGCAAAAATATGCGCCCAATCTATCAGCAAGATTCCGAGAACTATTAAATCAAGTCCTGCGTAAGCATTGGTGTGAAAAGGCGGCCACTTCATGAATGCCAGAAAAGCGAAGCCGAGGGGGATAAGGTGAAATCCCAGAAGATCGCCATACCATGAATGAATCCAAGGCTGTGATTTTACGTTTTCGATACCCGAGCTCCATTGGTCACTTCATTTTTCAGCGACGTTAGATTACAATGTTAATATAACATAACATAAGGTTTTATATGAAAATGTGTATTCTCTTGTTATTAATCAGTTTTTCAGTCCATGCAGACTTTAGTTCTGAGTTAGATGCAATTGCCCAGTTCCAGAAGAAAGAATTTTTAAATGAAAAGAATTTTACCAAAGCTAAACCTGGGGCAATCCCAGTCGTTAATAAAGAATTTTATGACCGACTTCTCTCTAATCCACAAGATTTAAAGTATTTTATTCTTCTTTCAAATTACTACCAATTAACTAAAAAATATAAAAATGACAAAGCTTTTGCTCTGGCCCTTGAAAGTAAGTTTGACGGAAAAAAAATGGATAAAGCAAAGTGGGACAAAGTTGCAGAGTTCTCTTCAAACCTTATTCTTAAAGAATCGAATAATGAGCATAAAAAAACAATTAGCACCGTTCAAGCTTCTGTAGAACATTTTGAGAAAAATCTCGCACTCTTAAAGAAAGCTTCGTTTAAATAATTTTTTCGGCCCTAAGCTTTTGAAGATGTTTAAAAATATTTTCAAGAGCGTAGGGCGATGATTCTTTGCCCACTTCCGCATAAATTTTCGAAAGCATCTCTTCAGGTTTTAAACCCTCTTCATGTAATTTTAGAATCTGAGACTCTCGCATCTTTCTGTGCTCTAGAGTCTTCTCAAGAATAGTTGTACCACCAAGACCTATCCCATGAGACGGAAAGACGACTTTGGGAGACAGATCAATAATACGCTTGAGGGTGTTAAAATATTTTTGCATATCCCCTTCCTCACCGCCAATAACCACTGTTCCAATACCTTGAAACAAATCTCCTGCGAGGAACCAGCTTAGATCAATTGGATAAAGTGCTAATTGACCTTCATCATGGCCGGGAATTTCCATCGCCAAAACCTCTCGTTTTAGCCAATGAGTTATTACATCACCCTCTTTTACAAGTTGGATTTTGATACCTTTAAAATAATCCGCTCGAGAACTAATAATTCGATCATGGGTATAGGAAGACAGCAAAATCGGAATACCCAAATCAAGTGCTAGTTTATTTGAACGCTCGTAATGATCAGGATGATGGTGCGTAAGAAAAATTTTATCGACCCCAAAAAGTGCAACCGTATTTTTAAATTTTCTGTATTCTTCATCGTCTTTGGGGGAAGGGTCAACGAGAACCCTTGCGCTTTCCTCATCTCCGATCAAAAAAGCGTTAGTTCGCGTAGCAGGTGGCAAAGTATGAGACAAAGGCATTATTTGTTTCATGCCTTTAATGGATTCAATCCAAGGAATATGTTCGTTCTTATCGTATACGAAATTTAAGTCATCAATTTTTTTTATGAGCGGATTACGACCCAGATTTTCAATAACTTTAATCACTGGGGGAACCGCCAGGATGTGACCAGATTTAAATTGCTTCAGTAATTCCTCAGCACTCATCCAATTTGCCAAGCGAGCTTCATTCTCATCAACAACAAATTTAACTTTTTCTTTAAAATCTATTTTGAAGAAATAAGTCGCAAATCTATAGGGGTTAAAATCAGGAGTGGTAGCAAGCCCAAGATAATCAATTGAGTTAACTCTGCCGGAGGTTACTTCTTCTCTTAAATCAATTCCAAGCTCTTCCTGCCCTTCTCTAACCGCCGCACCAAATAACCGATGATCAAGAACAGCAGTCAGATCGTGGTTAACTGAAAAAGCTTCATCGCCATTTTCAACTTTCCCCCCTGGAAATGCCCAGTACCCGGGAAATGCGTTAAGAAAAAACTGTCTTTGAATAGCAAAAATCTCATCACCGCATGTGATGACGATAGAAACAGCATCTATGATTCTAGACATAACTTTTTCCAAGGTACTTAGAAGCTAACTTATAGCGTACTTCTCTGTATCCCTTGATTGTATCAAGTTCGAGAAGACGCTCTGTTGAAAGCTTTTCTCCGGCGACTAATTCTCTGATTGTTTGAGAGATGACTTTTTCTGTCTTGTGCCATTCCGGCATCATTAAACGAAGGAAACGAAGATTTTTCATGATCTTAAGCATCCAGGGCTTTGGCGAAAAATCGAACTCGATTTTTCTTCCAAAAAGCACGAATACCGGACGGTTAATATGGATAACTTCAAAAGAAGTTCCAAGCTCAGCATATCGAGTTTTATCGATTTCTGTTTTAAGCGGTGAAGTCATTAGGTGAGAAACAAAGACCTCATCTTTAATCCAAAATGTTTTTGCTAAAACGCGGATTGCAATCGGTAAATCTTTTGCGCTATATAATTTTTTAAGATCGATAGCTTTATCTAAAAAGACACCAAGCTCTTTTCCTTGATCAAAAACAATCAAATCGTGAACATAATGGCGAATATGACTAACGGGGATTTCTGGCAATCTTTCCGAAAACATTTTAGTGTAGCTTGTCCAGAGGTTGACTAATTTTTCTGAAGACTGCCACGGATATGAAGCGAGTTTCACACTTTTTTTCCAAAGTTCAAGATCATCACTTACGACTTTTTTAACTTCATTATTATCGCGACGTAAGTACCAGTCTCTTCCCATATTAAACGCTTCCCAGTTGGGAGTGAGCTCATTTTTTGGAAGGGCACTGGCAAAGGCATTCTTTAAATCCTCGGCCGCAAAAGGTAACCTTCCCGCTTGGTAAGCAATCCCCAAAATCATGGCAGATGCGTAAACAGGTCTCTGAAACCTTTCAAAACTCATTTGCTTCAGAGGGGCCATAATAACTCTACTCCCCAACTTATCTTTTAATTCTTTTTGGAGAGCTTCGGGTGTTGTGACAGGTGTATTAATTCCGCGATCCAGAAGAATTGAGAGAGGAACTTGAAACTCCGTATCGACAATCAAAACACCATTTTTGCCAAGATATTCAATCGCTCTAGCACCCTCAAGCAAATCTGGTGAAACAACTAAATCAGCTGAGGCAACAGGAATGACTGGACCATGGACTTTTTTAGAGCTGTAAATCGAAAGGTGGCTGATGACTGAGCCATTTCTTTGAGCAAGTCCTTTTTGATCCATAAATTTAAACTGAAGATCATCTCTCCCACCCATGGTAGTAGCAGCTTCGGCGATGATTCTTGAAATAGTTGTGACTCCAGAGCCACCCACACCAATCACAATTGTTCGAAAGTCAGCCCCTTCAGCGATGACAGAAAGATTTTTTTCAATCGTAGGATTTGTTAAATGATCCCAAGACAATACATCGGATGATTTAGATTTGTATTTTGTCGGATGATACTCATGAACTTTCACCAATTCAAAACTTGGGCACGCTTTTATTTTTGTACAGTAAGAATCTGAAACGCAGATTTGTGGGTCGATCATGACTTTAGTGCCATAGGCATCATTGGTCTGTGAAAGTCCGGGACAACCAGTCATCTCAACACAGGCACGGCAGTCTTCACAGGCGAGAGTGTTGATCTGATAAAATTCGCGGACAGCTTCCGTCTCACCTTTGGCGAAAAGCTTTCGTTCATCTCTTTTCTTGCGGCCATGGAAAGTTAATCCGCATTCCTTATTTGAGACAACAACTTTTACGCCAGGTTTTTGAACATACTCCAACAGGAGATTTTTATAAAAGTAGCGATCAGAGGGATTGACTTCAATGGCGACATCCACCTGAAGTGAGCGAGCAACATCGAGCATATTTTGACGAGGACGAACTCCGCCATCAACAGACTCTCCGGTACGAGGAGTCACCTGGTGGCCAGTCATAGCAGTATTGTCATTATCCAAAAGAATATAGGTAATGTTATGACCCATCTGAACAGAGTTTGATATTGACGTCATTCCCGAGTGGAAGAAAGTGGAGTCACCCAATAAGACGACAGAAGGATTGGTCGTGAATAAATCCGTTCCTGCGCCAAGAGATCCACCCTGCCCCATTGCCGAGAGATCGTGCATTTCTTTAAACGGCTCAAGAAATGAGAGTGAATAACAACCCACATCCCCGTGAGAAATGAGATCAATATTTTTATCCGCGAGACTAGCGCGAACATCTTTCATAATGCTTAAAGTTTCACGGTGAGGGCACCCTGGGCAAAATGTCGGAAGTCTTTTGGGAACGCTGATATCAAGCTTAACCGGCAAAGCACAGTTTACGTCTTCAGTTTTAAACTCTAGGTGATCCTCAAGGAGATTTAATTTTTTATAAATAATTTCGTACGATAATCCGCCGAAAGCGGGAAATCCCTCTACTGATCCAAATTCTTTACCAAACACATCGATGGATAAATGATTTTTTCCAATGAGAGTTCTGACTTCAGCTTCTAAGAAACCGCGCTTCTCTTCAACAACGACCAGAGTCTTTTTTGATTTTAAAAATGGCAAGAGCTGAGCTTCGTTAAAAGGATAGCTCGTGGCTGCTTTATAAAGAGCAAATTTTTCCGAAAGACCAGATTCTTCGAGAACTTGTTTAAGAGTTTCAAAAACTCCACCACATGAAATAATACCTACATCTGAGTTCGAGTTTCCACTGATTTGATCAAGTGCCAGTTTTTCTAAGGCCACTTTAACTTTCGGGAAACGATTAAGAATCATGTCTTTGTCAGCGATGAGCGAATTTGGCGGAACCATGACATTTGATGATAAATTAAATTTTGATGGATCGAGAGTGACGAGCTCTTTTGAAAGTTCTTTTTCAGTACCTATATCAACTCGCCCTCCACCTTCTGCCATAAAAGTGGTGAGGAGTATTCCGACATAAACAGTACTTTCCTGAGATAGTTCCAAAGCTTTTGCCATCCAGTCTTTTAATTCCTGAGGGGATGACGGTTCAAGGAAAGGCATATGAAGGTGCTTAAATAAATATCTTGAATCGGCAGGAGTCGATGTAGAAATTGACCAGGGATCATCACCAACAGCGACAACCACTCCCGATTTATTTTCGCCACCCGGGTTAGCAAAGTTACCAACAGATAATGCGTCAGAGGCAACATGCAGTCCCATCGATTTCATCGCAACTAAAACATTTTGACCTGCCATCTTTGCACCTGATGCCATGGCCGCAGCATTCGCTTCAGAATTTGCAATAACAACACGAATTCCTTTCTTCTGGTAAGACTCTTTTTCTGCGTAAAGTATGTTGAAGAAATCAGCCAGAGGAGAACCAGGATAACCAGTGTATAGATTGAAACCAGCCTCCAGCGCGCCTTGAATTAGTAATTCGTTGCCATTAAGAATCTTATAGCTCATTGTTTGTTCCCTAGGGTGATTTGTCTCTGTTATACCCTCACTCAAGCATTTGAGCAATTGAACAAAAAGTGAATTCAAGGACTTATAATTATGGAAATACCTATTTTAATATCCCAATCCGTGGCGATCCTAGTCGATGGGAATAATATCGAGCGATCCCTCGATTCTGAACACAACCAAAACATGATGATCAACTTTGATGTCCTGATACCAAGGCTTTTGGGCGGACGAGGCTTGAATCGCCTGATCTATTTTCGGGAAGGAAAAAATATTTCCTCAAAACTCGCTGAACGGCTTCATACCAATTATCACGGTTCAGTAAGACCTTGCCATAAATCGGCCGATATTCCCCTTAGTATCAATGCCACTCAACTCGCAAGCAAAGTGGACGCTATTATCATTTTATCCGGTGACTCTGATTATGTAGAATTAGTCACTCACTTAAAATCAGAAGGTGTACGAGTTGAAATTTGTGCGGTTGAATCAACGACAGCGCAAATTTTAAGGGAAGAAGCCGATTACTTTCACCCCATTATGAAAGAGGATTGTTTCTCCTTAGACCAAAGGCAATTGAAAAAGAAAAGCCGTCGCTAACTTTGACTTTTTAGCGGCTTCGTTTAAAGATGCTGTTATTCTTTTGAGGAGAACTAACATGTCGCAAAACCCTGCAGGTCTGAAGCAAATTGATCATTTAGAATTCACTGTTAATGACCTTAATTCTCCTACCGTAAAACTCTTCAACACGATGGGATTTTTACAGACTGCGGAAAGTGATGACTCTCGCCTCTATACTCAAGGTCAGGTTCGCTTTGTAGTTAAGGCCTCAACGGACGAAAACAATTTAGCTCGAAAATATTTTAAAGCTCACGGAGAAGGCGTTTCAAAGATTTCTTTTTCTGTTGAGAATGTTGAAAAAGCGCTCGATATCACCCTTAAAAATGGTGCTAAACTCATCAGCGATTTAAAAATTGTTGAAACTCAAAATGGAGTTACAAAAACCGCATCGATTCAGGGTTTCGGGGATGTTGTAAATGAATTTGTCGAAAGACCAACAATTGAATTTCGCCCGGGATTTAAAAATCTAACAACCGACTCTGGCGCAAAACCCCTCACAACTCGAGTCTCAAGAATTGATCACCTCACAAACAACGTTCCCAAAGGACAAATGGATCATTGGGTAGACTTTTATAAAAGAACTTACGGTTTTATTGAAACCCGATACTTTGATATCAAAGGGACTAAAACAGGTCTTAATTCAAAAGTCGTTCAGCTTGCAGATAACTCGATTATTATTCCGATCAATGAACCCGAAAAAGAAGGCGGAAAATCTCAAATTCAAGAATTCCTCGATGTCCACAAAGGTCCGGGCGTTCAGCATATTGCTCTCATGACTCCTGATATTATTTCTACTATTAGTGAACTAAGAGAAAGAGACGTTAAATTTCTAAAAATCCCAGGAACCTATTACGAAGGGATTCCAAGTCGCCCTTTCAAAGTAACAGAAGATCTAAAAGTTTTAGAGAAATTGCATTTACTCGTTGATGGTGACCCTGAAGGATATCTGCTTCAGATTTTTTCTGATACCTACATCGGTCCACTCTTTTTTGAATATATTCAGCGGAAAAATCACTGGGGCTTCGGAAATGGAAATTTTCAGGCTCTTTTCGATGCGATAGAAAGAGATCAACTTGCACGCGGTTACTTAAAGTAAGTAGTCTTTAAAAACATCGTAACCTAATTTAAAAATCGTCACAAAGACAATCGCGCGAAGCAATCCGCGGACAAACTCGTTGCCTTTTAGTAAAGCGAGTTTCACTCCTAAAAGTGCACCTCCAATATTAAAAAGCATCATGGGTAATGCGAATTCAAAAAGAAAGGTTCCCTTTATGGCAAATAATAAAATCGCTGCCATATTAGTCGTGAGATTAATGACTTTGGCATAGGCTGACCCCTGAACGAATGTCATTCCTAGAAGACCCACAAAAGCGATGATAAGAAAGCTGCCGGTACCGGGCCCAAAAAAACCATCATAGAAACCAAGAACTATTCCAATCATCATCGGCTTCCAAATCGGAACTTCTGCTTCAGGATTGTGGTCCACTATACCAAAAGATTTATTTCTGATCGTGAGAATAAAAACCAAAAACAACAAAAGCATGAATAATGGTTTTAAAACTTCATTACTGACGATCGATACGGTGTAAGCACCTAAAAAGGATGCGGCAAAAGCACTCAAGATAGCAGGAATAAGTATTTTTCCGGCATACGGAATATGACGGGAGAAGCGGTAGGTTGAAACAGCAGTACCGGTCATGGAAACAAGCTTGTTTGTTCCCAGTAAAGTCACCATAGGAAACTGCGGCAAAACTAACATGAAAGCAGGAAGTTGGATGAGTCCTCCGCCACCGACAATTGAATCCACAAAGCCGGCGCCAAAAGATGCTAAACAAAGGATAATTAGTTCGTTGCTAACCATATGAGTTTATAGGCTATTTCTGCTCAAAATGTTAGCTAAAAAACGTCTACGTTAAGACTAGGTTAAGAATACATTAAGACTAGAAATTATTAGGGGGTTTCCGCTATTATCACGGCAAATCTTAAGGATGTAGCTAATGCCCGGAATTTCACTAATTCTCCTTACACTTTTGTTCTCGGCGTGCTCGAAACAAACCGACGTTTTGATTATTCAAAACAAAGGCTCCGACACATTAGTTAACTTGGCGCAAGCGTGGGCAGAAAATTATAAAAACATAAATCCGAAAGTTGCTATCGCCGTTTCTGGTGGTGGTTCTGGAACAGGAATTGCAGCACTTATTAACGGTACAGTTGATATCGCCAATTCTTCTCGTGCCATCAAGGCAGAAGAAAGAGAAGAAGCAAAAAAGAATACTGGCAAAGACGTTAATGAATTTATCGTGGGTATGGACGCTTTAGCCGTTTTTGTTCACCCAAAAAATCCTCTCTTAGGATTAACTTTGGAAGAAGCAGCTTGCATTTATGGTGACGGTGGAACTTGTATCTATTGGCATGATGTTAAAGGCACTGTTGTTCCAGGCTGCAAGGACAATAAAATCATCCGCGTTTCACGTCAGTCAAACTCAGGAACTTACCAGTATTTCAGAGAAGCTATTCTCGGAAAGAAAAGAGATCTAAAACTTGGTTCTATGGACTTAAGTGGTTCAAGAGAATCAATTGACCTCGTTGAGAAAACCCCGTGTGCTATTGGCTATTCTGGAATGGGTTATCTCAATCCTCACGTGAAACCACTTTGCATCAGCAAATCAAAAGATGAGCCTTGTGTTGCTCCTACAGTTCAAACGGCTGTTGATAAAAGTTATCCTATTTCCCGTGAACTCTATATGTACACATCTGGTACTGTTACTCCGGAAGTAAAGGCCTATTTGGATTGGACTCAAACTGAAGCGGCCCACACTATCACTATCAAAGCAGGCTACGTCCCTGCGCCTAAAAGGTAGATATGGAAATGAAAGTAACTGAAGTGGTAACGATGGAATGGCGCAAGAAAAAAAGCAGCAAGCCTATTTCAGAAAAAATTATTGAAAGCATCATTAAAATCGGTGGGTTCAGCTCGATTATTCTGATTGGAGCAATTCTTTTCTTTATTTTAAAAGAATCCTACCCTTTCCTTGCGGGAGCTTTTGATTTTAAAGAATTCTTCTTCTCACAAGAATGGAATCCTGCTTCTGTTGTTAAAATCAAATACGGCATTCTCGCTATCCTAGTCGGTACTTTGATGGTGACATTCATTTCAATGCTCATCGCTGTTCCGTTGGGCCTTGCTTGTGCATTCTATATCTCTGAATTTTGTTCTCCAAAAGTTCGCGAAGTTTATAAAATCTTAATTGAGTTTCTTGCCGCTATTCCTTCAGTAGTCTGGGGATTTATTGCCATCATGATGATTAACCCACTCATCATTAACGTTTTTGATGTCCCGATTGGCCTTAATATTTTAAATGCTTCTATCATCCTATCTCTTATGTCATTGCCACTCATTGTGTCTGTTGGTGAAGATGCTCTTCGCGCGGTTCCTGAAACTTACCGTGAAGCAGCTGAAGCAATGGGTGCAACAAAATGGGAAATCGCAACCAGGGTTTTGCTTCCAGCAGCGAAGAACGGGTTGATGGCGGCGGCACTGCTGGGTGTTGGTCGCGCACTTGGTGAAACGATGGCGGTTTTAATGGCGACTGGCCACGCTATCCAGATACCTGAGAGTATCTTTGAGCCAGGACGAACTTTGACGGCAACCATTGCAGCTGAGCTTGGAGAATCTCCAAAAGGTGGAGAACACTATCAGGCGCTTTTTGCTATTGGTCTCATGCTCTTTATTCTTTCTTTTGTCGTGAATCTAACTGCCGATTACTTCATTCGCGGCAGAAGGAAATAACTTATGTTTCATCCAAGTATTCACCTCATCAATAAAGAAATCAGAGAAAGGAAATTTAAAAATCTCCTAAGTACAATTACCTTCTTTTTATTTCTTCCTGCTTTAGTGATTATTTTTTGGTTATTCATCAAAGGTTATTCGGCCTTATCTTGGGATTTCCTTTTGATGGATCCGATCAACGGAATGACGGCCGGTGGAATTTTTCCGACAATCATTGGAACTTTCTGGTTAGTCATTATCAGTATTCTCGTTTCATGCCCGTTAGGAGTTCTCGCTGCCATTTATCTCTCTGAGTACGCAGCCGACAACACTTTAACGAGAGTCATTCGCCTTGCGATTCTTAATCTTGCTGGAGTTCCAAGTATTGTTCATGCTCTCTTTGGTTTGGGTGCTTTCGTTCTATTCATGAAAATGGGAACGAGTATTTTAGCTGCTTCATTCACTCTTGCTGTGATGAATCTGCCAGTTATTATTACCTCGACATTAGAATCTCTAAAAGCAGTTCCTCATTCTTACAGAGAAGCCTCTTGGAACGTCGGAGCGAGTAAACTCCAGACTATTCGTTACATCGTTTTACCAAACTCTATTCCTGGAATTCTTACGGGACTTGTTTTTTCAGTTGGTCGCTCAGCCGGGGAAACAGCCGCCATTCTCTTTACAGGAGTTGCGTTTTATCTTCCTTTTTTACCACAGACAGTTTTTGATCAGTGCATGGCGCTTTCGATGCACCTCTTTACCATTTCTACTCAGGTTGTAGGCGTTCCTGATGCCTATCCTTATGCTACCGCTTTAGTACTCATTCTTCTGATTTTGTCAGTGAACTCTATTGCTGTGGTCTTGAGAACGTACTTCCGTACCAGAAGAAAGTGGTAATTGTATGATTAAAAAAATCCAGATTAAAAATCTTACGGTCAATTACGGCAATAAAGACGTCATCAATAAAATAAACCTCGATGTTTATCAAAATGAAGTCTTAGCGATCATCGGACCTGCCAATTCTGGCAAGAGTTCCCTCTTACGTTGCTTAAACAGAATGATTGATTTTAATACGTCAGCTAAGGTTTCTGGTGAAATCCTTCTAGACGGCGAAAACATCTATAAAGATGAAGATTCAACTTTCCTCCGTCGTCGTATCGGCATGGTATCTCCGCTTCCAGTCGGTCTTCCTATGACGATTAAGGAAAATGTCACTTTTGCTCCTCGAATGGCCGGCTGCAAGGATGAAAACGAGCTCGATTCCATCATGGAAGACTGTCTCAAAAAAGCAGCTTTGTGGGATGAAGTAAAAGATAGATTAAATACTCTCGCGACGAAACTTTCAGGCGGACAGCAGCAGCGTCTCACAATTGCGCGCGCTCTTTCCCATCATCCGGAAGTTCTTTGTTTGGATGAATTTTCAATCGCCATTGATCCAGTAACCACGATGAAGATTGAATCTGTTTTACATGAACTCAAGAAGAATATGACCATCGTGATGGTGACAAACGTTATTAACCAGGCAAAACGTCTTGGTGACAGAACGGCTATGATGCTTCACGGTGACATCCTTGACCTGAATGAAAACAGCAAGCTTTTCGCTGGGCAGGTAAACGACGTTAGAACAAAAGATTATATCGAAGGTTTATTCGGATGATTAGAGACTATGTTGTAAATACCAATGAATTTAGTTTTTGGTACGGTGATTTTCAGGCACTGAAAGATCTTACCTTTAATATATCTTCATTAAAAATAACGGCACTCATCGGTCCTTCTGGCTGTGGTAAAAGTACTTACTTAAAATGTTTAAATCGGGTCAATGAGAGAGGAACTGAAGTTTCTCATGAAGGCAGTATCCAGGTCTTTGGGCAGGATATTTACCATCCATCGGTTGCACTTCCAGAACTTAGAAAACAGGTTGGAATGGTTTTCCAAAAACCTAATCCACTACCTCTATCTATTTATGAAAATGTTATTTTTGGGGCACGCACGCATCTGAAAAATATTAAGAATAGCGCTCTTGATGAAATGGTTGAAACATCTCTCAAAAGAGTAGGTCTTTGGGAGGATTTAAAATCTCAACTCAATCGGCCTGCTCTAAGTCTAAGTCTAGAAAAGCAGCAGAGACTTTGTATCGCGAGGCTTTTACCACTAAAACCAAAACTTCTATTATTAGATGAGCCGTGCTCAGCTCTTGACCCTGCTGGTATTGAAGCGATCGAGATTTTGATTAAAGACCTGAAAAAAGATTTCTCCATTATCATTGTGACTCACTCTATGAGTCAGGCAAAACGCGTTTCAGATGAAACGATTTTCATGTACATGGGGGAGCTTGTTGAGATGGGTCAAACGGTCAGTTTATTTAACTCGCCGAAGGAGCCTCGAACAGCTGCTTATATCGAGGGCCGTTTCGGCTAGAATCACATGCTATCTTTTGACATCTTTACCCTGTAGTCGTTATCGTTGAACCATAAAATTTCGTTCAATCTAGCGCAAGGGGTTAAAATGTATAAAGTTATTGCAGTCTATAGAGTTCCAACTGATGAGGTCCAAAAAGCAAAGTTTGAAGAGCACTACAAAACAGTTCACACTCCTATCTGTTTAAAAATTCCTGGCATCAAAGAACTTCGAACAAACAAAATTTTCGGAAGCCCAACAGGTGCTTCAAACCTTCATATGGTGACCGAAATGTGTTTTGAAAATAAAGACGCATGGAAAGCGGCGATGAAGACACCCGAAATGATGGAATCTGGAAAAGATGCGATGAAGTTTGCTGGTGATCTGGTTTCTGTTCACTTCGCAGAAGAACTCATTGTTAAAGCCTAATATGAAAACTTTTGAAAACATCCTGGTCACGAAAAATTATCGTGAACATGAGCATGTCGCTTTGATTCAACTGAATCGTCCAAAAGTTTTGAATGCCCTCTCAACTGATCTTATGAAAGATGTGGTTGAGGCGATGTTCATGTTGGAAGATGATAAAGACGTTCGTGTGATTATTCTCACAGGTAATGATCGTGCATTCGCCGCTGGTGCCGATATCGGTCAAATGGCAGAAGCAACCCCTATCGATCAAATTAATGATAATCGTTTCAGAACTTGGAAACAGTTAAGCCTCATAACAAAACCAGTGATTGCAGCTGTAAATGGTTTCGCTCTCGGCGGCGGATGTGAACTTGCGATGTCTTGCGATTTTATTATTGCAGGAGACACAGCACGCTTCGGTCAGCCTGAAATTAAAATCGGCACGATTCCTGGTGCCGGTGGGACTCAGCGATTAACTAAGGCGATTGGAAAATCAAAGGCGATGCTCGCTGTTTTAACTGGTGAAATGATAGATGCCTACGAAGCCGAGAAAACAGGTCTCGTGGCGAAAGTTGTACCTGCTGAGGCTCTCCTGCAAGAGACTTTTGAAATCGCAAAAATCATTTGTAATCGCGCTCCAGTAGCAGTGAAACTTGCAAAAGAAGCGGTTAATATGGCGTTTGAAACGTCACTCAAAGACGGCATGGAATATGAGCGCCGGAACTTTTATCTAACTTTTTCATCTAAAGATCAGAAAGAAGGAATGAAAGCTTTTATGGAGAAAAGAGAACCAAAATATGAAGGGAATTAATTTTCTCATCCTCATATTACTTTCTTCATGTGCTTCAGATCCACGGGATGAAAAACTGGTGTTAAACGAAAGTCTACGCCAGTGTTATGTCGAAAGTGATTCCTACACAGGAAGAAAAGGAACGGTTCAGGGACAAATGATTGTAAGTCTCGGGGTGAATGCAGAGGAGAAAGTTAAATCCTGCAAAATTATAAAAAATGATTTTAAAGATGCAAATCTTGATGCCTGTGTCTGTGGGATGTTTAAATTATCAAAAGGTGAAAATCCTACCAAGCTAGAAACGATAGAAGTTATTAAACCAGTTACTTTTTTACCGGTACAACAATGAAAACATTTGAAACAACAAAATACGAAGTTAAAGACTGTACTGCGATCATTACGATCAATCGACCGCAAGTTTATAATGCTCTTAATGTGCAGGGAAAACTCGATATTATAAACGGTATTCGAGAGGCCAATAAAGACGCTTCCGTTCGCTCGATTATTTTAACAGCAGAGGGCAAAGCGTTTTGTTCCGGGCAAGACTTAAATGACCGCACAGTCGATGCCTCAAAAGGCCCGGTCGATATTGGTCATACAATTGAGACGGAATGGAATCCCTTAATCGAAGCGATACGAACATCAGATAAGCTCGTGATTGGTGCTATTCAGGGTGTTGCTGCGGGCGCTGGGCTTTCTGTTGCCCTGGCCTGTGACTTGAAGATTGCTGCCCCAGGCGTACGCTTCATTTCAGGGTTTAGTCAGATCGGATTAGCTCCAGACGCTGGAATGAGCTTCCTCCTAGTTAGACAAATGGGATACACGAAGGCTTTAGAATTCGCTCTCTTAGGTAAGCCTCTTCTCGCAGAGGCAATGCTAGAGTATAATTTCATCAACTCTATAGCGGAAAGTCCTTTAGCAGAGGCATTAAAGCTTGCCAATGATATTAACAACTTAGCACCACTTTCTGTTAAAATGGTGAAGAAGAACCTTCAGTACGCTAATGAGAAAGAACTGGGTGAAGTTTTAGACCGTGAGAAATATGTTCAACGGTATCTTGGCTTTTCGCAGGATTACAAGGAAGGTGTAAGTGCATTCCTTGAAAAAAGAAAACCAGTATTTAAAGGTCATTAAGATAGGGAGAAAATCCATGCGTGAATACACAGACGAGGATTTGAAGTTATTTGAAGAAATTAAAAACGGTCGCACATTTGATGCGAATTCAGAAATGCCTGAAATCTACCGTAAGAACTTATTAAACTTACTTTGGATGCAAGCTGACTCTGAATATGCCGGTGGTCTTGGCTACATGCCTTGGATTGCAAAAGCTCCAAATGCACATGAGAGAGTTCTTGTTGCTCAAATCGTAAAAGACGAAATGAGACACGCCCACGTCATTTATAAAATCCTTGATGATCTAGGTGAGAAAACTCACGACCATATGCTTAAGCATGAGTTTGACTGGAGAATTCCACAAGACACAGCTAACATTGGTTTTTCTCGAGCAAAAAAAGATAAGCGCGTAAATATTTTCTACTACCCGATTACTCACTGGGAAGATTTTTGTTTATTCAACTTTCTCATGGACCGCGCCGCTGGCCACGTTCTAGAGGACACATTGAACTCATCCTACATTCCATGGAAAAATGCTATCGGTACAATCTGCAAAGAAGAGCACATGCACCTTGCTCACGGTGATAAAACTGTGAAATTGATGGCACAAGATCCGGCGAACCGTAAATTTCTCCAAGAGCGTTTAAACCTATGGTGGCCTCGGGTGATGAATACTTTCGGAAAATCATCAGGCACAGGAAATGACATTTACCAAAAGCTTGGACTAAAAAATCGTTCAAACGCTGATGTCCGAAATGCTTTCGTAAAAGAAATAACTGACAAGTGTACTGAATGGGGACTTGTTGTTCCTGTATACAATGAAGCTGTTCAGCCTCTCGAATACGCTATCGCCTAATCATGAATGTAAAAAAAATTGTTGTCATCGGTGCTGGAACCATGGGTTCTGGCATCGCTCAATGGTTTGCTCAACAGCTTTGCATCGTTGAGCTTATTGATACGTCTGAAACACAACTCCATAAAGCACTCGCAGACATTCATACCTCTTGGGATAAACTTGCTGAAAAGAAGAAACTAGCGAATCCAGATGAACTAAAGAAACACCTAACTGTTAAAACTCTTGATAAAGTCTCAAGGGATGCTGATCTTGTGGTCGAGGCGATTATTGAGAATCTTGAAATTAAAAAAGATTTATTCAAAAAACTTGATGAGATGTTTGATGCTCATACTATTCTTTCTTCCAATACATCAAGCTTCCCTATTCACCTGATGGCAGAAGCTGTATCAAATGAGAGAAAACAAAAATTTGTGGGTCTCCATTTCTTTAATCCTGCCACAATCATGAAACTTGTGGAGGTTATCAAAGGAAAAGATTCAAGCGAAGATCTTTGCAGGAATCTGTACCAATGGTTTGACTCAAAAGATAAAAAGCCTGCTTTTTGTAAAGACTCCCCGGGGTTTATCGTAAACCGAGTCGCCCGTAATTTTTATGGTGAGCCTCTGCGTATCGTAGATCAAGACGATGAATCAAAGATGAAAGAAGTCGATCACATTTTAAAAGAAGTTGGTGGCTTTAAAATGGGACCATTTGAACTTATGGATCTCATCGGTATCGATATTAATTATTCAGTCACTTGCTCCGTGTGGGAAGCTTATAACAAAGAGCCGCGGTTTGCCCCTCATAAGCTCCAGAAGCAAATGGTCGATGAAAAACGCTTTGGCAGAAAGTCTAAGCGTGGGTTTTATACATATGACTAACGTATTATTTGAAAATTTTGTTCTAAATTTTGGATTCGGAACAAAAGAGGAAAAAAAAGCTGTCCTTAGAGAGCACGCCAATAAGAATGTGTATATGGATCTCAGTTGCTTTGATCCTGCCGAGTTTTATGCCGAGTTCCCGCAGCTAAAAGGTTCATTTGCCGCTTTGTTTTGTGATGAAGCTAAAAAAATCGAAATTCATTTCAGAGAAAAATCTGAAGTCGTTACTGCAAAACTAAAAGAGCTTGGCTTTAGTCCAGTAGAAACAACCATTGTTTCATGCGGGTTTGTTTTTCCTCGCACGATTGTCCAGATCATTAATGAGGCGCACTTTGCGCTCGAGGAAGAAGTTGCCTCAAGAGAAGATATTAATCGCGCCATGAAGTTTGGGGTTAATTATCCGAAAGGACCCTTTGATTGGAGCGATGGTAAAGAAGAAGTTGTGAAGACTCTTTTGCGTGAACTATTAAGCAAGACTAATGACAAAAGATATATATGCTCGAAACTTCTCTAGTAATTAAACTGCGCCTGAAGTCTTATAAAATTTCCTGATTCAGAATTTCTATTAGTAAGACTTGATTGAATAACCCGATCAGAGTCTGCAAAAGCTGCGGTTAATTCAAGAGCAGGATTTGGCTGCCACTCAGTCCCTATTTCCCATTCTGTGACTCTAGAAAGTGAAGCATTTTCAAATTTTCTTCCGCCATCGTACTGTTGGTAGCGGACATAGGGAAAAAATCGGTGGGTGCCGGTATTGTACTGATAGTTGATTTGAGCATAACCGCCCTTCAAATCATCATTTTTGACTTTATTGTCTTCCGGAGAAAACTTCGGACTTCGCCCTACGTTGTACTCAATTTGAAATCCCAGTGGCTGTGGGTACACGATAAAAGAGGCCGCCTGTCTGGCATCGTAGTAATTCTCTGAGACATTATCCACAAAGAATTGTCCTTCATAGGCCTGAATGGAAGCCTCGATAAATTGCCCGTTTTCAAGTTTCCACGGATAAGTTAATCGCACAAGTCTGTGGAGGTCGTTATTCTGCTCTCTTCTATTTAATGCTTGTCCATTGTACCCGCCCACCGCAAGCATTCCATAATCTCCTGAGCCTTTGAGAAGAGCGAGCTCTCTGAATCTTTTACGAATCTCATCAGGCGCATACATCAGGAAGACTCCTGTATCACGCTCATTAGGAACAGCGGTATTTAAACCGTCATCTCGATCTAAAGGAGCTCGATTAGAACTTGATTGAAGGTTAGCAAAGCCATAAGGAATTTTAGAAAGACCAGTACGGATTCTCCATTCGGCATTTTGAGTTAACGAGTAATCAAAATAAGCATCACGGATTTGAAAGTAGTTTTGATTAGTAGCATCCGAGGCATAATCAGGCTGGATATAAACAAAAACCCTGTCACTCACCATACCTTGAAGGATGATGCGAGCTCGCCTCATAAAGAATCCCTGATTGTCCCCTATCGAGCGATCACAACTGCCGCAATTTAAATCTTTATTCGATTCACCAAGACGATTGTAACGAAACTGTGCGTAACCTCTAAGGAGAAGTTTTTCATACCATTTAGAAGTAAGATTCTGGTCGATCATCTTCTGAACTTCTGCCAGGGAGACGCCTTCATTCGCTTTAGCAAAAGAAACACAAGGCAAGACAAACACAAGAACCAAAAGAAACTTCATAAATAACTCCAATCATAGGTGATTCATCATATTAGAGTTGGATCCTGATTGTTTGTTAGGCTTTCGTTAAAAGAATGTGGCCCAATAAATGGGCCACATGAGAAAAATCAGATTACTTACATTCAGCTTTATTTAACTTTAAGTAGAAACGTTTTTTAGCGACTGGCTTCACAGAACCTTGATTAAAAACCTGAACGTAAGCGTAGTCTTTGCAGCTACCATCGGGCTGATTCACTGTTTCACATTCCATTGATGCTGTAACAGGAAGAGTCAAAATTTCTTCCTCAGAGTTTAGGTTATAAACCTGAGGATTAACTTCTTCTCCTTCCCACTTGATGGCACCCTGAAGAGCGCCTTTTTTATACTCCACTTTCACAGTCGCCGGAAAATCTATAAAACGTGCGTCACCCGGAGTTAAAGAAACTTTCAGGTCATAAGAAACAACACCATCAGTCCCACAACCAGTCAGCGGTTTTTCGCGGCTGGCGAGTGAAGCGTTCGTTAATTCAGTGTCACCAAAAGTAACAGTCATTTGTGATGGAGCAAAATCCGCTTCAAAAGAAAAGTTTCTTGCAGTGAGAGCATCAGTAATAAGTTGCTTATATTTTCCTGGAGTGCGGACGACGCTTCCAAGTTCATCAGCATAAAGCATGTGCTCAAACCATCCAGCGGCAGTGAGGGCCGGGTGATTACGAGTGAGTCTCATCGCTTCTAGAGTAAGATCGGTGAAAGCATGCAGACCAGATTTTCCTTCGTAAGAGATGACAGTTAAAAGCATGTCATTCATCGCACCACCGTAGGCCTCACCTTCATCGTGGAATTCATTTGTTAAGTAAAAGCCAGTCTCATTAATAATACGGAAATTATCTTTGCCTGGAAAATTGGCGCCATCTGTCTGGTGCTCAACAACGATTGAAGCAACGAAATCTGCCATGCCTTCAGAAAGACCGCCGTATCCACCAGTTGTGCCAGCAAACCCCAGGTGCGTTCCCATGATTCTTTCCATGATCGCGTGGCCAAGCTCATGCCATATCGTCGGATTATCTCGGGCAAGGTTTGGTGTTCCAGGGTTGTAGGTCGTGAAGTTAATCGTGTTGTCGTAATAGTAAGCATTATCTTTCATGCCGATATCAGGATCGAATAAAAAAGCATGGAATGGTTTTTCAGAAAGTTCTTTATCAGTAAAACCCATTTCAACCAAAGATTCCATGAGTGCAGTGACAGCGTAATAAACCTGCACTTCATCAACTCCAGAGTTAATGTAAGTAGTTGTGTCATGCAGAGGATGGCGGAACGGTATGCGAGCAAGAAGATCTTCCTGAGAAGTAATCGATTTACCAGCAAGACCACTAGTCGGTTTAGCTTCCCAAGCTCCGGCCACATTCATCCAGCTGAGCATATGGTGAGTAGTAGGCTTAAGCTCAAACTGAATATCTTTATAGGATTCTTTAATAGCGGGATGAAGATTGATCGTTGCGTATTTGCCCTGCAGAAGTAGACCTGACTCAAAGGAATTTGCACGAAGAGGAAGTTTTGAAACAATCCCTTCTACTTTAGTGCGAACTGAAGCTTCAGACCATAAGTCATACATTTCTCCCACTGGGGTTTGTGCCAGAAGGGGGAAGTAATTACTTTCAGTGAACTTTGTTGCTCCGAGCGCACTCAAGGGATCACTGCCCGCATCATGAATTTGGGCATCAAGGTAACGGAGCTCTTTGATTTCGAAAGGAAGCTTTTCCCCGGTTCCTTCAACTTCTTCATACATCGGGAAAACATTTGCTTTAAGAGTCACGTTTTCTGACTGTGGGAATTCCCTATAATCAGAGCGGATAATTCGATTTTTAAGTAACGAGACCGCTATTGTATGAACTCCACGACGAGCGCGAACTTCAACTTCTCTTACAAGATCGCCGTTCTCCCACTGATCTTTAAACTTCATGCTGATCACTCGAGCATCAGTTCCGTGCGCCTTCACTTCTTTTTCAACTAAAGTATTAATCGCCAGTGAGAGTTGTTTTGATTTCATCGCACCGGGTGAAAAACGCGCCTTCCGAAATTTTGCGTTTAAGACTTCTTCCTGTGCCTGCGTTTTTTCATCAAGATGCATTTCAGCTAAAATTAATTCATTAGTTTTCAAATCACTCCAAATTCTCACGGCCGTTTTAGCAACCGGAATCATCGAGTTGGTTTGCACATACATCGTAAACTTGCTGGTCGCGAGGTCTCTGGTTTCAATGAATGTGAAATTATCTTTTTCAAAAGCTGCTCCTGTTTCTTTGCGTGCCTTTTCAAGCATGGCATCCAGAGTTGCTGGGTGCTTGCCTCTAGAGATCTGAGCTTCGTAAGCTTGGGCCGAACCCATGAGAGTAAGAGCAGCAAGAAAAACAGCGGTTTTCATACAAAAGAATCCTTAGTCAGAGAAAAATTTCAGTGGCCAGGTTGTATGCCAGAATGGAATTTCAGCCAAGGGCAATTATGTTTTTTTGCTACAGTTTCAGCTATAAAAAATGCTTGTTCTTTAGAAAGCGCCCTCAAGACACACTATTGTGCCCTAAAGTGCTGGTTACACATGGCAATATCTAACCGTTTATTTTCTCATTTTAAGCATTTATTGCTAACATGGGCCTTGCTTAAAAGAAGGAAAACCATGTTTAAGAACTCCTATATTGTTCATGCAAAAAGAACACCCATTGGCTCATTTGGAGGTGCTCTTTCAGGCATCAGAGTGGATGATTTATTAGCTGAACTTTTTAAGGATTACGCCAAATCTGCCAAACATGATTTAAAAGAAATCAGCGACACCATAATTGGTTGTGCTAATCAGGCAGGAGAAGATAACAGAAATCTGGCCCGGATGAGCTTGCTCCTTGCTGGCTACCCTTTTGAGGTGCCGGGAACTACCATCAATCGCCTTTGCGGCTCATCTCTTGATGCTGTTATAGATGCTCACGCGAGAATCTCTGCTGGCATCGGTGAATGCTTTATAGCTGGTGGAGGAGAAAGCATGTCACGCGCTCCTTACGTCATCTCAAAAGCAAACACTGGCTTTGATCGTACTCAAAAAATGTGGGATACATCCATTGGCTGGCGTTTTGAAAATCCTAAAATGAGTGAGCGATTTCCACTTTTAGGAATGGGAGAAACGGCTGAAGAAGTTCAGAAACTTCATGGCATTTCACGAGAAGATCAAGATAAATTTGCACTCGCTTCTCACCAAAAAGCCGTGAAAGCGCAACTTGATGGAAAATTTAAGGACGAAATTGTTCCGATCACAATTGAGAGTAAAAAAGGCTCAGTCACGATTGATTCCGATGAGGGCCCAAGGGCGGATACGTCGCTTGAAAAACTCGCCAAATTAAAACCTGCGTTTAAAAAAGACGGAACAGTTACTGCAGGAAATAGTTCATCTATCAACGATGGCGCCAGCATGGTTGTTATTTGCTCGGAAGAATTTCTTAAAAAACATAATCTCACACCTATTGCTAAAATTACTGGTGGGGCCGTTCATGGACTCCACCCTAGTGTGATGGGACTAGGTCCAGTAGGCGCTATCAAGAATCTTTGTCATAGGTTCAATTATAAAATCTCAGACTTCGATGTCATCGAACTAAATGAAGCATTCGCTGCTCAGGCACTTGGATGTATTAAGGAGCTTGAGCTTGATGGTTCTAAGATAAATAAAAATGGTGGCTCTATCGCCATCGGACATCCTTTGGGTGCTTCGGGAACAAGAATTCTCACCACAATGCTTCACCAAATGCAGAAAGATCCGACTCTTAAGAAGGGTCTTGCTTCAATGTGTATCGGAGTTGGTCAAGGCATCGCTCTATCGGTAGAAAGATGTTAATTAAATTTTTAACACTGCTGTTTTTAGCTTTTAGCTTAAATGCTTTTGCCTGCTGGAAGGTGGAAGGATCTCTCGCTGTCGATGGAGAAACATGGAAGCTCAATCAAAAATTTGACCACAATAAAGATTACATCTTTCCGATGGGTCCCTTTATTTTAAAAATGACGATTAAACCTGGCAAGACTCAAACATTAGTTTATGTCGTTCAGGAAAAAAAAGGCACGAGCCTTACTTTAATTACTCAGGGTGAAGAAGAAGAAATTAAAGTTGGCGAATCCCGAGACATCTACGCCAAGGGCGAAAAAGGGCAACCTAATTCAATCATTACAGTTAAGCTGACAAATATTTAAGGAGTTTCCATGAAAGAGATTAAATTATTCATCGGTGGGGAATTCAGAACGTCTGAAAAAAGTTATGTTTCTGAAAACCCGGCCAATGGTGAAGCAGTCGCAAAAGTTTACCTTCCATCAGAAAAAGATATCGATCAGGCAGTAGATGCTGCTGAAGCCGCTTTTTATTCTCTCGAATGGCGTGACATGGATCAAAATAAACGAGCAGAAATCCTTGAATCAATCTCGGAAAAATTAAAAGCTCGTCGTGATGAAATAACAGCCCTCGAAATCGCAGACTCAGGTTCATGCTTTCGCAAAGCTAAGACTGATGTCATGAATGCGGCGTCGTATTTCAAAGTTCTTGCTGGGCAACTTCGTAAGTTTCAATTTGAAGTTAAAGATGAAAGTGCCTCTCGTCCGGGTTTTTCAAATAACTACAAAGTTTACGAGCCGGTTGGTGTTTGTGCTCAAATTATTCCGTGGAATTTTCCACTCGTAATGGCAGCGTGGAAAATTGGTCCGGTCATCGCAGCAGGTTGTACCACTGTTCTTAAATCATCTCAGGAAACTCCTGTGACAGCATCGATTCTTGCTGAAGTTCTTGCTGAAGCAGGACTCCCGAAAGGTGTTGTCAATATAATCACTGGTGGAGCAAAAGAAGGAGAATACCTTCTTCAAAATCCAAAAGTCCGCAAAGTCGCTTTCACTGGCTCAACCGGTGTTGGCAAAAAAATTATGGAGTCTGCTGGTAAAAAACTTCAGAACCTCTCGTTAGAGCTCGGAGGAAAATCAGCGAACATTATTCTGGAAGATGCAGATCTTTCTATTGCTGTGGATGGCGCTCTTTACGCCTTCCTTTATCACTCAGGACAGGCCTGTACTTCAGGCACTCGCCTGTTTGTTGATAAAAAAATCTACCCTGTGTTTAAAGATGCGCTCGTAAAAAGAATAGCTGATGTGAAAGTTGGATTACCAACAGATCCTGCCACTGGCTATGGTCCGGTCGTTAACAAAAAACAATTCGATACTATTATGAATTTCATTAACATATCTAAGAAAGAAGGCGCCAAACTTCTCGCTGGTGGTGAGCGTGCGACTGGCGGGGAGCTCGATAAAGGTTATTACATCAAGCCAACTCTTTTTGAAGTTGGTCCTGACAACACTATTTTTAATGAAGAAATTTTTGGGCCAGTGTTAGCGATCACTCCTTTTTCTACTGAAGAAGAAGCCGTTAAACTTGCGAACCAATCTATTTATGGTTTAGCTGGGGCCGTGTGGTCAAAAAATGTTGATCATGCCAAAAAAATCGCCAAACAGCTTGAGACTGGAATGGTTTGGATTAATGAATATCATCTCTTGAATCCTGGAATGCCTTTCGGTGGTTACAAACAATCTGGTATTGGAAGAGAGATGGGTGAAGAAGGACTCAAATCGTACTTAGAGGTCAAACATCTTTGGGTTTCTGATTGTGATGAGAGAGCAAAAAAGCCTTGGTTCGATACACTATTCTAACAAGGAAAGACCCACCTTTCGGTGGGTCCCCTTTGTTCACTTGTGCAGGTGTACTTTTTTTAATTAACCGATAAGCTTAAGAGCAGCTTGACCGCTCATATTTGCTTGAGCAAGAACTGATGTACCAGCAGCGCCCAAGATGTCATTTTTAGCTTTTGTCGCTGTTGCTTCAGCGTAATCAACATCACGGATACGTGAGTTTGCAGCTGACATGTTTTCAACACTAACTTGTAAGTTATTTGACGTAGATACTAAACGGTTCTGGATACCACCGAGGAAAGCTCGCTGACCTGAAACTTTTTCAATAGCTGAATCGATAGCTGCAAGAGATTCTTGAGATCCTTGTTTCGAAGAGACATCAAGCTCGGATACACCTAGGTTTTCAAGTCTAGAGTTTGCCTGACCAGCATCGTAGGTAATTCTATCATTGAAAGCGTCGTTATTTGCGCCAATCTGGAAGTCATATTTGTCGCCTTCGCCGTTCAGAAGCTTCTTACCATTGAACTCTGTCACTTGCGAGATACGCTCAAGTTCAAGTTTCAAGTTCTGGTATTCCATATTTGACATACCACGCTCAGTATCACCCACAGTATCAGATGATGTTTGCATAGCAAGTTCACGCATACGAGTGAGGATTGATGATACTTCGTTCAATCCGCCCTCAGCAGTTTGAACCATTGAAATACCGTCGTTGGCGTTACGATCAGCTTGCTTTAATGAACGAATGTTAGCTTTTAATTTTTCCGAGATCGCGAGACCTGCAGCATCGTCAGCAGCTTTCGTGATACGTGTACCACTTGAAAGTTTTGCTAGATTGCTTTCTGATTCTCGGCCGTTTACGCTGAGAGCTCTCTGTGCTGCAATTGAAGAGATGTTTGTGTTGATACGAAAACCCATATAATACTCCTTGGTTTATACTCTCATCAATTCCGTGATGATCAGTTCCCAACCTTGAGATACTTGATAAGCTTCCGTGCTTGTAGTGAATGTTATGCCGACACTCTTGTGTCAGACATAAGCCTTTTCGGAGACAGAATTCGAAACTTAATACTCTTTTTAGAATATTTTTAGGTATTTATGTCTGACTTTTTTACTTGGAGATCAGCGTAAAAAGTAAACTTTTCGGGCGGTTAAAGATTTCCAAGATTATAGCTGACTGGTATGATTGATTAATGAATTTCTCAAATCCGATCCTTATCTGTGATGAAAACGAAGAATTCCGCATTTTGATCAGGGATATGCTGACTAAAAATGGATTTTTTCACGTTCTTGAAGCTTCAAATACAGATGAGGCCGTTCGAATTCTAAAGGGAAAACACGATTTTTTTGTTTTGATAGAGTCAAAAGCTCTTACAACAGAAATCTCTTCGATTCTTGAAGCGCAGAAAAACTACATCGTTTTTGCAGATAATAAGGAAGAAAGAACTCTTATTTTGGGAGCGCGATTAGGCGTTCATCACATTATGAGTTACCCTTTCCACTCGAGAAAACTCATAGATAAAATAAATTCTTTGCTTTAAGTGTACTCGGAGTATGGAAGATTATTAATACCCATCCAGTGTTTCAAATCAACTTCAACATGCTTATCAAAATCTTCAATTTCATAATCTAATTTTTTAACCAGAACTTTAGCATAAGTTAAAACGTTACCATTATTCCATTGCCCTAAATCAAGATTTACCATTCTTGTCCATGTACCAGTATTGATGAAAATGGTGCCATCATTAAAAATTCTGAGAGTCGGATTATGTGTATGGCCTACTATTAATACTTTTGAATCTGTATTTGTTTCGAAGAATTGACGAGTTAACGTTTCGTAGTCCTGAAAGAGTTCTAGCTCTCGGAAAAGGTCTTCAAATACTTGTTTGAGACTTCTTTTCACCATATAAAAATGCCAGAAGCGAACCATGACAAAATAGTAAAAATTCGAAAGCATGAATCTGACAGTAAAAAAAGTATCAAAAAGTATTCCATGAATGAGGAAATGCTTTATGGGTCTCACGGCATTAATGAAACTTCTTTCTTGTTTGTACTTATTGATGACGTTGGTGACGTAGTATGAGCCCCAAGGAGGGATAAAATATTTTTCACCATTCAAAGTTTCAACAACAGCATTCTCCTGATCAAATTCATGAGCACGTTCGTATTGATGGCCATGCTGGATGCAAACACCTTTGACTGGCACGTGAGTTGAAATAGAGTTTGAAAGAATCAAATTTTTTCTAAGATCCCCAAAATAAGAAAGGAACTCTTCCTTCAAGGAATCAAAAACAAACTCAGCATCGTGATTACCAATAATATAAACAATTTTTTTCAAGGGTTTTGATAAAAATCTTTTTAAAGCATCTAAAACACCCGTGTGAGCATTCATAATCATGCGAAGCTTTGCCATCGCAGCTGCCTCTGACCAAAATTCATCGTCATAAAACTCAACGTAAGGAACTGCAAGGAAATCGAGAAAATCCCCGTTTATAACAAGCTCAACTTCAATATCCTGGTAATCCCCACTTGAGTAGTAGTTTAAAAAGTCTATTAGCTCACTATCATAATGAAAATCTTCGAGAAGATTTCTCTTCCCTTTAAACATCTTCCCCGCACTAAGATGCAAGTCGGAGATGACTAAAACAACCTTTTGGACATTATTCTTTTGATGGGATTTCATAAGCCTTTTTGCCAAAATTGAGCGGGACTTCCTGGAATGCAGGGCTCACAGGAATGAAAACAACCGCTGAAGATGTTTTATTTTCTAATTCGATGGTTTCTGTTTTTCCAGATTTCACAGCTACAAATTTTAAAATTTTACTTCCAACAACAAATTTTCCGATCTGATCAGAAAGAGATTTGTTTTCAACGATGACCGAGAAAATATTTTTCTTCTTTTCAGGGGAAAGAACATACATGGTGCGGTCGTTTATTTGAATGATAAAACCTTCAGGCCGAACCTGAGCAAAACTTAAAATGGGAAATAGAATCAGAAACCAGAACCTCATAGCATGAACCTTAATTCAGAAAGTTTCTTAATCTCATCCCGGAGCTTGGCCGCTTCCTCAAATTGAAGACCCGTCGCTGCTTCCTTCATGAGTTGTTTTAACTCTTTGATTTTAGCATCAATTGCCTCAGCAGAAAGGTCACTTTGAGAAATTTCTTTAACCCGTCCTTTTTTGTCAGACTTCTTGGCGCCCCGTAAGACTTCAATGACCCCTCCACTAACCTTTTTATTGATCGTTGTGGGTGTGAGGCCATGTTTTAAATTGTATTCGGTTTGTTTGACTCTTCTCTCTTCGGTGATCTTCATCGCCTCAAGGATGCTGGGAGTTTTCTTAAAACCGTAAAGAATCACTCGTCCCTCTGAATTTCGGGCCGCTCGACCGATGGTTTGAATGAGCGATCGAGTTGAACGAAGAAAACCCTCTTTGTCCGCATCAAGAATTCCCACCAGCGCAACTTCGGGTATATCGAGTCCTTCTCTTAGAAGGTTAATCCCGACCAAAATATCAAATTCTCCCAGACGAAGATCTCGCAGGATTTCCATTCGCTCCAAAGTATCGATGTCGGAGTGAAGGTATTTTATCCGCATCCCCACACCTCTATAAAATGATGTTAATTCTTCAGCGAGGCGCTTTGTAAGTGTAGTCACTAAAACTCTATAGCCTTTGGCGATAACTTTCTTTGCTTCGATCAGCATGTCATCAACCTGGTTCTTGGCATCTTTAAATTCAATCAAAGGATCAAGGAGACCTGTAGGACGGATAATTTGAGAAGCGTATTCGCCTTCCGTTTTTTGTAACTCGTAATCAGCTGGAGTAGCTGAGACGAATAGAACCTGATCAAGCTTTGTTTCAAATTCAGGAAAGTTTAAAGGTCGATTATCCAGAGCACTTGGAAGTCTGAAACCGTAATCGACGAGAGTCGATTTTCTAGCACGGTCTCCTTTATACATTCCTCCGACTTGCGGAATGGAGATGTGAGATTCATCCACAATTAACAAGAAATTTTTCTTAAAATAATCGAGCAATGTAAAAGGCGGTTCACCAGCTTTATTTCCAGCCAGGTGACGCGAATAGTTTTCAATGCCGGGGCAAAAACCCATCTCTTCCATCATTTCAAGATCTAGTAAAGTTCGTTGTTGCAACCTTTGAACTTCAATTAATTTATTATGATTTTTTAATTCAACCAGTCTTTCGCGCAATTCAAGTTTAATGTTTTCAATCGCAGACTTTAACTTATCTTTTCCGACCACATAGTGAGACTTCGGGTAAATATCGACGCGACTTAAAGGTTGAATCACTTTCCCGCGCAAAGGATCCACGATAAACAATCCATCAATCACATCATCAAAAAATTCAATTCTCACAATCTCACTGTCTTCATAAGCAGGAAAAACTTCAACAACATCCCCGCGAACTCTGAAAGTCCCGCGGTGAAAGTCCATATCATTTCGTTGATACTGAATTTCAACTAAGCGACGAAGAAGTTCGTCTCGATCCATCTTATCTTGTGTAAAAAGGAGAATCCTTTGATTAAAATATTCATCCGGAGCACCAATACCGTAAATGCAACTTACTGAAGCAACCACGATCACATCTTCCCGAGCGAATAAAGACCTGGTCGTTGAATGACGAAGTTTTTCAATCTCGTCATTAATCGCAGAATCTTTTTCAATATACGTATCAGATCCTGGCACGTAAGCCTCTGGCTGATAATAATCGTAGTAAGAAACAAAATACTCGACTGCGTTATTTGGAAAAAACTCCCGAAACTCAGAAAATAATTGGGCCGCGAGAGTCTTATTAGGAGCAAGGATTAACGTTTTTTTACCCAGATTCTTAATCACATTCGCCATCGCAAAGGTTTTACCTGAACCAGTGACCCCGAGAAGAGTCTGAAAAGGTTTGTTCTGTTTTAAGTTTGTCGTGAGCTGCTCGATCGCTGCCGGTTGATCTCCAGTCGGTTTGAAGGCGGATTCTAGCTCGAATTTAGCTGTCATAATATTTACTCTTGCCGAGGACATTGTAACTTTGGTATTAATTTAAAAATTACACGTTTAGGATTGTCTATATGGGTATGATGCCTCAATGCATCAAGATATTTTTTCACGCCTTACAACCATTAGTCTATCCTATTTTCTTAAATCAATATTCTACAACTATCAAGCAGCATCGGGAGGAGAATGATCAAGCATTTTCTATCGCTCTCTAGTTTTTCCGTTTCAGACCTCCAAACTCTTATTGATAGGGCCCATTATTTTTCTCTTCACCAAAATCAACCTGACAAAATCCATCATCTCTTAAAACATAAAATCTTCGCTAACGTCTTCTACGAACCAAGCACCCGTACTCGTTGTTCTTTCGAAATTGCGGCCAAAAGATTAGGGGCAGATGTCGTTAACTTTGTTCCGGAGAATTCCAGTGTAAAAAAAGGTGAAACTGTTTATGACACACTTAAAACACTTGAAAGTCTTGGGGTCGACGGGATTGTCTTTAGACACTCTGATGATAATGTCTTTGATCATATCCATGGTCGTGTTGATTTACCTCTCTTAAACGCAGGAGCGGGTAAGAATGAGCATCCCTCTCAAGGACTTCTCGATCTTCTGACTTTGCACCAGGAATTTGGCAAATTAAAAGGCCTAAAAGTTGCAGTCTGTGGAGATGTCAAACACTCAAGAGTCGCTGGGTCTCTGATGGTTGCTGCCGAAAAATTCGGAATGGAAATTTATCTTTGTGGACCAGCAAGCTTAGTCCCATCAATACCATCGTCATTCGTAAAAAAAGCAAATTTTGACGATGTCTTACCTATAGTAGATGCTGTCATGATGCTCAGAATTCAACTCGAGCGCCACGAGAGCTTAGAGCTTGACGGCAATACGTACCACAAGCAGTTTGGTCTTACGGAAGCACGCGTCCAGAAGATGAAAAAAGAAGCGATTTTTCTTCATCCTGGCCCCTTTAATCGGGGGATTGAAATTGCAGATGAAGTCGTTGAGCACAAACAGTCTCGGATTTTTAAACAAATGGGTAATGGTGTTTATACCAGAATGGCGATCCTCGAATGGGCCATGGAGAAAAAGTCATGAAAAAAATCAAACTCGTTCTTGAAACCGGTGATGAGTACGTTGGTGAGTCCATCGGCTATGACATCGATAATATTTTTTCATTAGGTGAATTAGTATTCAATACTAGTATGACCGGCTATCAAGAAATTTTATCTGATCCCTCTTACTGCGATCAGATGGTCGTCATGACTTTCCCTCTTATCGGAAACTACGGTGTGAATAAAGATGATTTCGAATCTTTAACTCCGGCCCTGAAAGGTTTTGTTGTCCGTGAATGTCCACCCGAAGGTTCTAACTGGAGAAATGAATATTCTCTACGCGAACTTTTAAAGAGATTTAAAATTCCGGGGATTGCTGGACTTGATACCAGAGAACTTACCAAAAAAATTCGTAATAAAGGTGTGATGAAAGCCGTTCTTGTTCCCGAAAACTATCCGGCCCAAAGTGTTCTGGCCGCTCTTTCCCGATCATTAGGCAACGATCAGATTGAACGCGTTTCCACAAAAAACCCTATTCATTTCCCCGGCGAAGGTAAAAGAATTATTCTGATCGATTTTGGTTATAAGAAAAATATTCTTCGATCACTGTTAAAAAGAAACTGTGATGTTGTGGTTGTTCCCTGGAACGCAAGTCTTGAGATGATTCAAAGCTATAGACCACAAGGTATTTTACTTTCTAACGGTCCTGGAAATCCTAAAGATGTGCCACAAGTTCTTCCGGTCATCAAAGAACTTCAAACTCTATATCCCATGTTCTCTATCTGTATGGGTCACCAATTATTTGCTTTGGCAAATGGTGCCGACACAGAAAAATTAAAGTTCGGACATCGTGGTGCCAACCATCCGGTGAAAGACCTGGCACTGGGTAAAGTGTTTATGAGTTCCCAAAATCATGGCTACTCTGTCACTAACCAGTCGATAAACAACACTGAACTCGAAATTACTCAGATTAATATCAACGACACAACGATTGAAGGTCTTAAGCATAAAAAACTTCCGGCTTTTTCAGTTCAGTATCATCCGGAAGCTTGCCCCGGTCCGGAAGATACAGGTTGGTTGTTTGATGATTTCCTAGCCACAATAAGGAATTAAGATGCCAGTTCACCCACACTTAAAAAAAGTTCTTGTTATTGGTTCCGGGCCGATCGTTATTGGTCAGGCAGCTGAGTTCGATTACTCCGGAACTCAGGCCGTGAAATCTCTGATAGAAGAAGGCCTCGAAGTTATTCTGGTCAATTCTAATCCAGCAACGATCATGACGGATAAAGAAACCGCTCACAAAGTTTATATTGAGCCACTGACAAAAGAATTTCTTCTCAAAATTATTCATAAAGAAAAGCCTGATGGAATTGTGCCTACTTTAGGTGGCCAGACTGCCCTTAACCTTGCCGTAAAGCTTGAAGAAGAAGGACACCTGAAGCGACTGGGTGTTCAACTTTTGGGTTGTCGGGTTGATACGATTCAAAAAGCGGAAGACAGAAAACTCTTTAAGGAGTTAATGCAGGAAATTGGTGAACCAGTACCAGAAAGTCGAATTGTCACGACTGTTGAGGAGGCACAGGAGTTCACCGCACGTATTGGTTTTCCCGTTATCATTCGACCGGCGTATACGCTTGGTGGTACTGGTGGTGGTATCGCATCTGATGAAACAGAGCTTATAGCTTATGCTACTTCAGGTCTCGCTGCTTCGCCGATCCAACAATGTTTAATCGAACGATCAATCGCAGGCTTTAAGGAAGTTGAATACGAAGTGATTAGAGACGGAAATGATAACTGTATCATCGTCTGTAACATGGAAAACATTGATCCGGTCGGAGTTCATACGGGCGACTCTATTGTCATCGCTCCCAGCCAGACTTTAAGTGATAAAGAATATCAGATCTTAAGAACATCAGCGCTCAAGATCATTCGCTCTCTTAAGATTGAAGGTGGCTGCAACGTTCAATACGCCATGGACCCTCATTCATTTATGTACTACGTGATTGAAGTAAATCCCAGGGTATCAAGATCATCCGCTCTGGCATCTAAAGCAACAGGTTATCCCATCGCAAAAATTGCTGCCAAAATTGCTGTTGGTTTGACTCTTGATGAGATTATTAATCCGGTAACGAAAAAGACTTTTGCGTGTTTTGAACCCGCCCTTGATTACGTTGTTTGTAAAATCCCACGCTGGCCGTTTGATAAATTTGTGAAAGCAAATCGTCGTCTGGGAACTCAAATGAAAGCAACTGGTGAAGTGATGGCACTAGGAAGAACACTGGAAGAATCTCTTTTAAAAGCGGTTCGTTCATTAGAGCTGGGTGTTTATCACCTGGAGCTACCTGAATGGAAAAATAAAACTATTCCAGAAATGATGATTAAGATTGCCGGTCAAGATGATGAAAGACTTTTTGTGGTAGCGGAAGCCCTACGAAAAGGTGTTACAGCAAAAGAAATTCATGAACTAACCAGAATAGACTACTTCTTCCTTACGAAGATTCAGAACATCATTGCGATGGAAAAGAAAATTGAATCGGCAGGAAAATCCATCGATGTGATTCGTGATGCAAAACGAATGGGTTTTTGTGATCACTATATTTCAAAAGTCTGGAAGTGCTCTGAGGAAGACGTTTATAACTTCAGAAAAGCAAACAACATACTTCCCGTTTTTAAGATGGTCGATACCTGTGCTGGAGAATTTGAATCTTCTACCCCGTATTACTACTCTACATATGAAAAAGAAGATGAAGTTCTAGAGTCGACTAAGAAAAAAGTTATTGTTCTTGGTTCAGGCCCGATCAGGATTGGACAGGGTATTGAATTTGATTACGCTACAGTTCACGCAATTGATGCCATTCGAAGCATGGGTTATGAAGCCATCGTTATCAATAACAATCCTGAAACTGTTTCAACTGATTTTAATATTTCAGACAGGCTTTATTTTGAACCTTTGACGGTGGAAGATGTCTTTAACGTCGTTGATAGAGAAAAACCAATTGGTGTCATTGTTCAGTTCGGTGGTCAAACGGCGATCAATTTGGCTGAACCTTTGGCCAAACGCGGAGTCAAAATCCTTGGCACATCAACGGATGATATTGACCGAGCCGAAGATAGAAAAAGATTTGAAGAACTTTTAAGAAGCCTCAATATCGCCCAGCCTTTGGGAATTACCGTAACATCTATTGATGAAGCGGTTGAAAAATCGGCGCACCTTGGATTCCCAGTTATCGTGAGACCATCCTACGTTCTTGGTGGACGTGCGATGGAGATTGTCTATAACGAGCATGAGCTCCTCGATTACATGAGCAGAGCTGTTCAGATTAATCCTGAACATCCGGTTTTAATCGATCGGTACATGATTGGTCGAGAGATGGAAGTAGATGCCATTTGTGATGGTGAGACTGTCTTTATTCCAGGAATTATGGAGCACATTGAAAAGGCAGGCGTTCATTCGGGTGACTCAATTGCCGTCTACCCTCCACAGACTGTTGGACCTGACCTATTAAAAATTCTTTCAGACACCACACTATCCATTACACGGGCGCTGAATATTAAAGGTCTCATTAACCTTCAGTTTGTGATTTATCATGGTGAAGTTTTTGTTCTGGAAGTCAATCCTCGCTCATCAAGAACGATTCCTTTCCTTTCGAAAGTGACTGGTGTTCCGATGGCAAAGATTGCAACCAAAGCAATCTTAGGCGAGTCCATTATTAAACAGGGTTATTTCCACGGAACACTTCCTCCAAAAGATTTCGTCGCGGTTAAAGCTCCGGTGTTTTCGTTCGCAAAATTATCTGAAGTTGAAATCGCTTTAGGGCCAGAAATGAAATCAACTGGAGAAGTAATGGGTAAAGATAAGATTTTTGAAAAAGCTCTCCATAAAGCTTTTGTGGCAGCTGGAGTGATTATTCCTGATTCAGGAACAATCCTCGCGACCATCAATGATCTTGATAAAGATGAGGCCGTGAGAATCTTTAAGCGATTTTACGAAATTGGTTTTGATTTTCTGGCAACTGAAGGGACTGCGAAGGCCCTAAAAGCGGCGGGAATTCCTGTGCGGACTGTCGCAAGAATTGGTGAAGCCGAGCACGATATTATTAAAGAAATTAAGTCCGGCCGGGTAGCTTTAATTGTTAATACTATCTCGAAAAGTAAGAACGTCGAATCAGATGGATTTAAAATGCGCCGGATAGCTGTTGAAAGAGGGCTCTTGTGTCTTACATCTCTTGATACAACGGAAGCTCTTTTAAAAACTATTGAAAGAAACACCTATACAATGGACTCCCTTTAAAATGATTCCTGCACAAAAAATAATTGTGGCGATGGATTTTGATGAAGAAGCAAAAGCCCTAAGCCTCCTTCAGTCATTAAAGGGCGAAAAAGTCTGGGTCAAAATTGGCATGGAGCTTTTTTATTCGTCAGGTTCAAACATTATTCATGAAGCGAAGAATCTGGGGTTCAACGTTTTTCTGGATTTAAAACTTCATGATATCCCTAATACTGTTGAGCATGCGCTGAAGAGTCTCGTTAAGCTTCCTATTGACATGATTAACGTCCATGCTGCTGGTGGATCTGAAATGATGAAGCGAGCAGCAAGTGCAGTCAAGTCATCGGCGAATTCTCCCCTACTCATTGCAGTGACTCAGCTTACAAGCACAACACTTCTGCAAATGAATACCGAACAAAGAATTCCTGGCGATATTGTTGAAAGCGTTTCTCATTTGGCGAGTCTTGCAAAAGAGTCCGGCTGCGACGGTGTTGTTTCTTCTCCTCATGAAGTTCAGGCGATTAAACTCATTTGTGGTTCACGCTTTTTAACGGTCACTCCCGGTATCCGTCCTGAGCAGAATGATCATCAGGATCAAAAACGAGTCACGACACCTCAGGAAGCTTTATTATTAGGCACAGATTATATGGTGATTGGTCGCCCCATCACTCAGGCATCAAATCCGCGAGCCGCTCTGGATGCCATTCTTAAAGAACGTGAGTCATGACAGCCGAATTAGTTGCCAATATTCTTTTGAAAGAAAAAGCTGTGTTTTTGAGACCTCAAGAACCCTTCACCTGGACATCGGGAATAAAATCTCCGGTTTATTGTGATAACCGCTTACTCATATCAACGGTTGAATCACGCGAATTCATCATCAAAGCGTTTTGTGATGAAGTAAGAAAATTAAAAGTAGATGTAGTGGCAGGAACAGCGACTGCAGGTATTCCTTGGGCGGCCTGGATAGCCCATGAGCTTCGTTTGCCTTTAGTCTATGTTCGCTCATCAAGCAAAGATCATGGACGCCAAAACGCCATTGAAGGAGCTGTGAAGGCTGGACAAAAGACCGTTCTTATCGAAGATCTCATTTCGACCGGAAAAAGCTCAATCGCTGCCGCTAAAAAACTCGAAGAGGCAAATGTCGAGGTCAAAGCAATTTTGAGTATCTTTACTTATGATTTCCCGCAAGCGCAGGAAATCTTTAAGGCGAATAACCTTGCCCACAAGTCTTTGTCTAACTTTGAAATCCTGGCAAAAGTCGCCTATGATAATAAGGTTCTCGATCAGGCATCATTACTTCAAGTCCTTGAGTGGCGAAAGAGCGTAGTATTTCCATGAAACATATTGATTACAAAAATAAGAAATTACATTTCCATCAAACCGACATTGCAACGGTTGCAAAACAATACAAGACTCCCTTTTTTTTATATTCAGAAGAAATCCTTTCAAAGAACTACATGGATTTTTATGGTGGTGCGATCAACGCTGGGCTGATTCATCCCCTGGTTTGTTTTGCGATGAAATCAAATCCTAATAAAGAACTAGTTAAAATTCTCGGCAGCCTCGGATCAGGTGCCGATATTGTTTCAGGTGGCGAACTTAAGCGTGCTTTAGAAGCTGGTATATCACCGGATAAAATTGTTTTCTCAGGTGTTGGAAAAACAGAAGAGGAAATTCTGTTCGCTCTTAAAATCTCAAAAACTGGCATTTTTTCATTTAATGTTGAATCCTTAGAAGAACTAGAGCTCATTAATGTCTGTGCAAAAAAAACTAAAAAAATCGCCAGAGTTTGTTTTCGTTTAAATCCTGTTGTTAAGCCAAAAACACACAAATATATCTCCACAGGAAACAAGACTCATAAATTTGGTCTTCTCGAGGCCGATGTTTACGCATCCCTTGGCCATAAAAAATACTGGAGTCATTCTAAGCTCGTGGGGCTCTCAATCCATATTGGAAGTCAGCTCTTGGATCTCAAGGCCACGAAGAAAGCAGTCATGAAACTTTGCGAAGTGGCGCTTAAAACAGAACAGCCTCTAGAATTCCTCGATGTCGGTGGCGGGCTTGGTGTTGATTACCACCCTGACGAATCTAAAAAATTACCGATGATTTCTGATTACATGAGAATCATCTCAGAAACGTTAAATAAAAACTTTTACGCAAAATCAGAATTAAGACCGAGAGTGGTCTTTGAACCAGGACGCAGAATTATTGCGAAGGCCGGTATTTTTGTGATGAAAGTCCTTCGTAATAAAGTCTCTGAGAATAATCATTTTGTGATCGTTGACGGTGGTATGAATGATTTCATGCGCCCATCTCTCTACGGCGCTTATCACGGACTTATGCCAGTTAAAGAGGGCAAAGCGACTGAACCTTGTCATATTGTTGGGCCAATCTGTGAAACCTCAGATTGTTTTGGATCAAACAGATTAATGCCTCCACTCGCCAATGGTGATCTTTTAGTCCTTCTTGATACTGGGGCCTACGGCTACAGTATGGGATCAAATTATAATCTCAGAGGGCGACCGCTTGAGCTTATGATTGCGAAAAATAAAAAACTGAAAGTGGTGAATAAAGCGCAGGACTATTCCGAACTTTTATAAGAGAAATCTCAAGATCTCCCAAAGCTTAAGCTCTGAGAGATCTTGAGATTAAGAATTAACGAACTTTATAGATAAGAGTTCTTGAAGCTGTAAGTTCCTCGTAATCAGAACCATTCATAAGCTTCCCATCAAACTTAGCAAACGCTTTAGCAGTCAGGCTGAACTTACCTTTAGAAAGTTCAACACCAAGCTTACTCACATTTACACCAGCATCTGAACCAGTTGAAGAAGCTGTTATTTCTACTTCTGAGTTCACAAGCTCTCTGTCTAAAATCACAGTATCAGAACCAAAGGTTTTTAGTTTAACGACTTTTAGCGAGAATCCAAGGTTAGCTCTCGTTTCAACCTGACCGATACCAAAACTTAGGACATCATTTTCAATTGAGATTTCAGTCATCTTGATTGCTTTTAGTAATGGAGCGGCTTCAATGAGTTCTGCAGCTAAAACTCCATCAATCATTTTCACAGATCCGTTCATGGTTGAACGAACATCTTGTTTCTTTTTAACGATGAAGAATTTTTTTGAACCAACAACGTTATAAGAAAGCTCGTCGCCTCTTAAAGTCACTTTGATAGTTTCGCCAGAAGTTGCTTCCGGAGAAAGTTTTGTGACATCGATTATCACTCGAGCATCAACATCAAAATCTTTTACTTCAAATGGAATGCGTACTGTCTGGATACAAGAGTATGGAACAGTACGAAGAATCGGCTGTGAACTACAGTGACGTGGAAAATGGTTTCCAGGATATGGGTGGCCAGGTCCACGACGTGGGTAATACGGTCCAGGGTAACCAGGTCCAGGATATCCTGGACCATAATTTCCACCATTACAAATCGTTGAATGACCAACAACTTCTGTTCTGTAACAAGTCGTACGCTGATCTTCAGTACGGTATTCAGTGTGCGTTTTTTCTGCTTTTAAAAGTAGTTCAACTGAATTTTGTGAACCATCGTAAACGAAAGTTTTGGTATCAACAGTGCTCGCAACAGCACTGAAAGATAACGCTACTGTAAAAAGGCCAATAAGCATTTTCATGAGGTCTCCTCTTAGGTTTTTAGGTGAGGGCTATCTATCATTTATAGGGGGTCAATGCTTAAGGAAGTGAAAAATTTACAAAGTATCAGTGGGTATGGATCTTTAGAGACGGGGAAATTATGCACCTCTCAAGACTTAAGTCCTAGAGAGGTGCATGAACTTAATTAACGAACTTTGTAAATCAACGTGCGAGAAGCTTCTACGCGCTCAAACTGTGAAGCATTGAGGATTGAACCTTCGTGCTTGAAGAATGCTTTGGCAGTCAGGCTGTAACGACCTGAAGAAAGATTAACACCAAGGCTTTCGATGTTAACGTCTACAGCTGAACCAGCAGCTTGTGAGCTCAACTCAATTTCTGAACTTGATAATTCGCGATCAAAAAGAACTGTGTTTGAACCAAGAAGTGGAGCTTTAGTTACGTTAAGTGAGAAACCGATAACGTCACGAACTTCAACCGGACCCATTTTAAACCTAAGAACTAAATCTTTGATCGAGATATTTGTTAGGTCTAAAGCTTTAACAACTGGAGCAGCATCAACTAGTGAAGTTGCATAAGACGCATCGATCATTTTTAGAGATCCATTGATGCTAGAGCTAATTTCTGATTTGTTTAAAATGAGGAAGTACTTCTTTGAGCCTAAAGCTGAAAGCGAAAGTTTATCACCGTTTAAAGTGACTTGAAATGTCTCACCAGCACTTGCACTTGGAAGAGCAGCGACAGATAAATTTACGTTCGCTTCAACATCGTAATCTTTTACTTCGTAAGGAATACGAACTGTTTCAATACATGGGTATGAAATTGTTCTGTAAACTGGGAATGTCTGACAAACACGTCCACCCTGTGGAGTTGATTGGCATGAAGTTCTGTAATAAACTTCCTGACGGTAACAAATCGTACGGCGCTGTTCATAACGGTATTCAGTGTGAGTCTGTTCAGCGTTTAAAGAAAGCTGAATTGAATCCTGAGTACCATTATAAAAAAAAGTTTTAGTTTCTGATGAGGCAAAAGCGCTAATAGCAAACATCAGCGACAATACGGCCGTGAGCATTTTCATTGAAAACTCCTATGGTTAGATAAGGTATTTAGACTAAATAAAAATAACACAACGAAACGATTTGAGGAGAGCTTGTCAGTCAATGTAGGAATCTAGTGGAAGTCAGGGCCAATTTGGCCCCGAATAGTCTTAGTTTTGAACTGTCCAGGATGTCGAGCCATCAGGATTGTCTTTTAGAACGATGTTTTTACTTGCGATCTCTTTACGAATTTCATCAGCACGCGCCCAATTTTTTGTCGCCTTCGCCGTTTTTCGCTCTTCGATAAGAGCTTCAATCCATGCTGCATCCACGCCGGTTGCAGAGGTATCTTGATCGTGTTTTTTAAGAGCTGAAAGCACACTTTCTGGGTCAACATGAACAAGGCCCAAGGCGTCTTGAACAAATTTAATAGCTGCATGAACTTCAGTTAAACTCTCTTTTGATAACTTATCTTTGTTGGCCTTTACATTTCTTATTAAAGAAAAGAACTGCCCCATCGCGCCGGCGGAATTAAAATCGTTAGCGAGTTCATCTTTCATTTTTTCAACGCATTCTGAAATTTCTGGAGATATGTAATCACCTGATGCCTTGTAGTTTTTTGCATCAATGGCAAATTCATGAATGCGTTTAACTTCATCCAAAGCTTTTTGCAAGACTTCATCCGTCCATTCAAGGCGCGCGCGGTAGTGAACGGATAAAAGAATTTGTCTTAAGACTTGGCCACCGTATTTTTCAACGAAATCACGAATTTTAATAACGTTACCAAGAGACTTACTCATCTTCTCAGTCCCAAAATTTAAAAACTCGTTATGGGCCCAGTTGTTACAAAAAGTGCAGTTGTTGGCGGCTTCAGATTGCGCGATTTCATTTTCATGATGGGGGAACATTAAATCAACTCCACCGTGGTGAAGATCAATCGTTTCGCCTAAAAATTTCTTGGCCATCGCAGAACATTCAATGTGCCAGCCAGGGCGCCCTTTGCCCCAGGGAGAATCCCAGGCAGGCTCTCCTGCTTTCGCTGGTTTCCAAAGCACAAAATCAGAGGGATGTTTTTTTCGTTTATCGACTTCTACTCGTTGACCAGCAACGAGACCATCAAGATCTTTTTTTGAAAGCTTACCGTAATCATGGGCCGAAGGAACGTGGAAGAAAACTTCACCTTCAACTTCATAGCCCTTATTATTTTTAAGAATATCCTGAATCATCTGGATGATTTCAGGCATGGTTTCAGAAACTTTTGGCGTGTGTGTCGCTGGTAACATGCCAAGTGAGTTCATGTCTGTTTCGCACTCTTTAACAAAAAGAGCGGAATGCTCAATCGGGTTACGCTTAAGTTCATGAGCGCGATTAATAATTTTATCATCAACGTCAGTGTAATTTCTGACGAAGTTTACATTGTAGCCAAATGACTTTAAAACACGATTGAACATATCTCCTACGACTAATGCACGAGCATTCCCGATATGGAGAAAATCATAAGTCGTTGGCCCGCAAGAATAAAATTTCACTTGGCCCGCTTGAATGGGAGCAAACACTTCTTTTTTGCGAGTCAAATTGTTATGAATTTTAAATTCTCTGGTCATGAATCCTACTTATTTAAATGAGCGACTCTGTTCTTAAGCACATTCACCGGAGTGAGTGGAATAAGAAACTTTAAATCCGGCCCGTGATCATGCCCGGTTAAAGCGGCACGAACTCCTTGAAAGAGTGGCTTGCCTTTAACACCCATGTCTTTTTTCACGTGCTCCATCCAGCCGTTTAATTCTGCTTCCGTGATGTAGTCAGATTTAACTTTTCCCACTTCATCGGCGATAAAAGAAAGAATCTTCGGAGTTGTTTCCCAAGATAGGATTTCTTTTAAGGCGTCTGTTTTTTCCGGATGCTCGTTTAAAATGAGATCATTCACAAGCTTAGGAAAATCAGTCACAAACTGGGTGTATTTTTTAAGTAAATCGATCGATGCATTCTTCCACTCAGGTGTTTGCTTCCGGAAAAATTCTGTTTCAGGTTCTTTTTCAACAAGAGCAATTAAAGAAGCGTTATCCATTTTTTTAATATGCTCAGAATTCACCCATTTTAATTTTTCGATATCATACATCGCAGGAGATGCTGAGAATCGCTCAAGACTAAAAACTTCAACGATATCCTGCTTATCAAAAATATCTCTCTCTGTCGGGTGAGACCAACCAAGAAGACATAAGTAGTTACACATCGCCTCTGGGAGATAGTGTTCATTGCGGTATAGGTTGACCGAAGTAGCGCCGTGACGTTTTGAAAGTTTCTGACGGTCATGACCAATCAAGAGCGAGACGTGAGAGAACTCCGGGAGTTTTGCTCCAAGAGCTTCATAGATCATAAGCTGCCTGACAGTATTATTTAAATGATCTTCGCCGCGGATAACGTGAGTGATGTCCATCAGGTGATCATCAATCACGCAGCAGAAGTTATAGACTGGTAGACCATTGGATCTCACGATGACAAAGTCTCCGACCATGTTCTCTGGATAAGTGACGCTGCCTTTAACTTTATCATTGAGTGTGTACGCCTTTTTTGGCGCACGGAAACGGATCGCGGCTTTTTCACCAGCTGCAATTCTTCTTGAAGCCTCAGCATTGTGGGCGGGATCCTTCCATTTACCTTCGTAAATAGGATCACGGCCCGCCAAAGCAGCAGCCGCCTTCATCTCTTCAAGTTCTTCTTCGGTACAGAAATCGTAGTAAGCGAGATTTTTTTGAACAAGCTCTAGAGCATACTTCATGTAGATGGCTGAGCGCTCACTTTGACGGTAGGGAGCATACTTGGGATTTGGTTTATCAGGACCTTCGTCGTGTGTAATCCCTAACCACTTTAAATCATCCATTTGAAGTTTTTCGTATTCAGCATTTGAACGTTCAAGGTCTGTGTCTTCGATGCGGAGAATGAATGTTCCACCAACTGCTTTAGCGTAAAGATAATTGTAGAGGGCCGTTCGTGCGCCACCAATGTGTAGGTAGCCCGTTGGAGATGGTGCAAATCTAACTCTAACTGTCATAAAGAAAGCTCCTCATATATTAATGAGGCAAAGAATACACTTTGATCGAGGAATTGAGAACTTTCTAGGTGTAGAGAGAGTCGATTTTCTCAGAGATTGATCCCTCAGGGGCACCTGAGGCGAGAGAAATCTCTTTCACGAGAAGATCCTTACACTGATCCAGCATTTTTCTTTCACCAAAAGAGAGTTTTTTAGTCATCTTGAGGAGGAGAAGCTGGCGAAGAACGTCAGCGATTTCGAGTAAAGAACCAGTTTTCACCTTGAGTGTGTACTCACGGTGACGGCGGTTCCAGGTCGACATATCAACTTTAACATTTTGATCTTGGAGTAATTCGAATACACCATTTATATCAGTTGCAGGAATAAGAGCGCGCACGCCCTCCTTACTATCCACTGGGATCATAACTTTCATGCCGTTTGAAACGACTTTAATGATGTAGAAGCTTTTCATCTCACCATTTAATTCTTTCGAATCTACGCTGCAGATCTGACCAACTCCGTGGCCGGGACAAACAACGTGGTCACCGATATTAAACATGGGAACTCCTTCCGAAAAAACACATATACATCTTTATAACGCGGATAGACTCAAAGCTCTAGAGTTTTGAAAGTTTTACAGATGTTTCAATTTGATAAAGACAAAAAAGAGGGTTTTATCGGGTAAAAAGTATACGAAATTGGGTCCCCAAAGGGACCCAAATACTATTGTTTAGAAGAAAACCGAGAATTGGAGGAAGCGGAGCTGAATATTCTGTGAATACTCCAAGGCTGAGCCGGTAGTTGAGTTAATGTTTTCGAGGGCAATCTCTGGAGTATAGGTCAGGTGATTAATACCCCAACCCTCCATTCCGAAGCGTTTACCCACGGCAATAGTAGAAGTTAGGACTTCATCTGTTCCGGAATTGCCCCCCCCATAAGTGTTGGCCCATCCAAGCCCAAGGTAGAGTGAAGCGTAGAGAGCATTTCTTAAATCAGCGCTATGGTTAAGAATTGCACCTACTTCTGCACCGTAATCTTCCAGATCCCCGCGCCCAGCTTCTGTACCCTTGGTGTAATTCATTCGTCCCCCAACCTGTAATCTTGGCATTGTTGGCAGACTATAGGCATAGTTCAAAGTCAGATCCAACTGTGTGTCGTTATCTGCTGAAGCCCCTCGTATCTTTGATTTCTCAAAAGATAAAATACCTTGCAGAACTGAGTCTGCATTAAACTCAAACATATGTCTTGAGCCTGATGGTGAAGCGATTGGTGATGTTCCTTCCTGAGCGAATGTCGAACCCATCAGGAGTACGGTAGCTACTGCTGCAAAAATTATCTTCATAACAATCCCCTTTTTTTCTTGTTATAATCTGCTCTTTAAAAAAGAGTCGAATTCCTTTTCTCATAAAAAAATATAGCAACCCCTTGAATCGAAGGAAAATGGAGATAAATTCAGACTGGGGAAGCAGCGTATCTAGTGAGGAAAAGTTTGATCAATTATTGAATGTCATTTTAGAATGTTGAAACAGATTTTATCAAAGAAATGTTGAATGCTCTTAATACAAAGCAAGGATGATCTGAAAAAAAGGCCTAGCAAAATGCCAGGCCTTCGTATTTTTTGTAACTTAAAAATTAAAAACGGTTAACAACTTCGTTTCTCTCAAAGAAGTAAGCAATTTCTCTTTCAGCAGCAGCAGCAGAATCTGAACCGTGAACTGAGTTTTCGCCAACAGATTTAGCGAAAAGTTTACGGATCGTGCCTTCAGCAGCATTAGCTGGGTTTGTAGCACCCATAAGCTCTCTGTTCTTCATCACTGCGTTTTCGCCTTCAAGAACCATAAGAAGAACCGGACCTGAAGTCATGAAGTTCACAAGTTCGCCAAAGAAAGGACGCTCTTTGTGCTCGATGTAGAAACCTTCTGCTTTCTCTTTAGAAAGACGAGCAAATTTAGCGCCAGAAATACGAAGACCGTTTTTTTCGAAAACAGCGATGATATTCCCGATATTGTTATCAAGTGTTGAATTTGGTTTGATGATTGAAAACGTTTTTTCGATGCCCATGAGGTGCTCCTTATAATTAGTTCGATCTTACTTCTTTAATACTTCCGACATCTTTTGTCCAAGTTCTGCTGGAGATCTTGCGATTGTGACGCCACATTCTTGTAGAACCTTGAACTTAGCTTCTGCCGAATCATCTTCGCCAGAGATAATGGCACCTGCATGACCCATGCGCTTCCCTTTCGGAGCAGCTGCGCCAGCGATGAAACTAACCACAGGTTTAGTCATGTGCGCTTTAATCCAGCGAGCAGCTTCTGTTTCAGCAGTTCCGCCGATTTCTCCGATCATGATCACAGCTTTTGTTTCTGGATCTTTCTCGAACATCTCTAAGCAGTCTATGAAGCTTGTTCCGTTAACCGGATCTCCACCGATACCAACGCAAGTTGATTGACCAATTTCACGTTGAGTGAGTTGGTAAACAGCTTCGTAAGTCAGAGTTCCCGAACGAGAAATCACTCCCACGTTTCCTGGCATATGAATGTGGCCTGGCATAATGCCAATTTTACATTCGCCTGGGGTGATAACACCCGGGCAGTTTGGACCGATCAAGCGTGATTTGGAACCACGAAGAGCAGCTTTGACTTTAATCATGTCGATAACAGGAATCCCTTCTGTGATACAAATAATGAGTGGGATTTCAGCATCAATACACTCAACGATTGAATCAGCGGCAAACGGAGGTGGAACAAAAATCATCGCTGCGTTTGCATCAGTAGCGTGAACGGCTTCATAAGTTGTGTTGAAAACAGGAATACCTTCATGAACTGTGCCACCCTTACCAGGAGTCACACCGCCAACAACGTTAGTACCGTAGTCGCGGGATTGAAGAGTATGAAAAGTCCCTTGCTTACCAGTAAGACCAATAGTGATCAGACGGGTATTTCTATTGATTAGAATGGCCATATTATTTTGCTCCCTTAGCGGCTTCGACTGCTTTTTTAGCAGCATCAGCGAGATCATTGGCTGGAGTAATTTTTAACCCTGACTCAGCAAGAATTTTCTTACCAAGAGCAACGTTGGTTCCTTCAAGACGGACGACCAAAGGAACTTTCAATTGAAGTTCTTTAGCAGCATCAACAACACCATTGGCGATGATGTCACACTTCATGATTCCGCCAAAGATGTTAACAAGAATCGCCTTAACGTTTTTGTCTTGAAGAATAATAGTGAAAGCTTTTTGAACTGTTTCCTTAGTAGCACCACCCCCTACGTCGAGGAAGTTTGCCGGAGTACCACCATGGAGTTTTAAGATATCAAGAGTCGCCATCGCAAGACCTGCACCGTTAACCAAACAACCGATATTTCCATCAAGAGAAATATAAGAAAGACCAAATTTACCAGCTTCAAGTTCTTGCGCTGATTCTTCTGTTTCATCTCTCATCGCTTCGATTTCCGGGTGGCGAAAGAGTGCGTTGTCATCGAAATTCAATTTTCCATCAAGAGCAATGACTTCACCCTGCTTTGTTGTAACAAGCGGGTTAATTTCTGCAATTGAACAATCTTTTTGGGTATAGAGCTTGTAGAGATTTTCAAAAAATGAAATAGCTTTTTTGAGAGGTTCGCCTTTGAGTCCAAGAGCATAACCAAGTTTTCTTCCGTGAGCGGCAGTAAACCCAGTTGATGGATCAATGTACGCCTTGATGATTTTTTCCGGAGTGTTATGGGCAACAGTTTCGATGTCCATTCCACCTTCAGTTGAAACCATGAAGGCGACTTTACCAGCGGCGCGATCTAAAACAATCCCGCAGTAGTACTCGTGATCGATATCACAGCCCTGCTCAATCAAAACCTTCAAAACTTTTTTTCCTTCCGGACCAGTTTGATGAGTGATGAGCTGCATACCCAAAATTTCTTTTGCGTATTTTTCTACTTCTTCAAGTGTGCGTGCGAGTTTTACTCCACCACCCTTACCGCGACCACCAGCGTGGATCTGAGCTTTTACGACCCAAATTTTGCTGTCCAATTTCTTGGCCACTTCCACTGCCTCAGCTGGAGTGTTTGCCACTCCACCTTTTAAGACCGTGATGTTAAACTGTCGCATCAGGTCTTTGGCCTGGTACTCATGCACATTCATAGGATCTCCTTAAAACTTCTTTTGAATGGACTCATTATAGGCATTTTGCAGGGTCTATCAATGAAAAGGTCTTGAAAAACGCGGTTTTGAAAGGGCATTATAGAGGCGCAGGCAGTCAAAACGAAAAGGTTGTTATGAAAAAATATTTTATCCTCCATCCCTCAGTGTTTAAACTCGACGGTGGAGCGATGTTTGGGATTATTCCAAAACCACTATGGTCAAAGGCCATCCCCGCGGATGAATTAAATAGAATTCAATTGAGTCTTCGTGTCATGCTTATTCAAACGGCATCAAAAGTCATTTTGATTGATACAGGAATTGGCGATTATCACGGCGATAAGTTTGACGACCGCTTTGGCGTTCTTGGACCAAAAGATCCATTGATCGAAGCGTTAGAAAAAAACTTCAAGCTCAAACCCGAAAATATAACAGACTTAATTGTGAGCCATTTGCATTTTGATCACGTGGGCGGACTGGGATCAAATCATGAGAACCACCATACAGTCTTTCCCAACGCAACTCTGCACATTCATCGAAGTCATTACGACTATGCGTTGAACCCGACTTTGCGAGACAGTGGATCCTTTCACTCGCAATATTTTAAACCCCTTGTTGAAAAAGCAGACGCCGCTAAAAAAGTTCACTGGCTTCAGGGTGAAGAAGGAGTTGTTTTAAAAGATGGCACTGATGAGATTTTATTTAAATGCTCTCACGGACACACTCCCTGGCTTGTTCATCCATACGATCAAAACTTCATTTACATGGCCGATCTCGTTCCAACTAGCGCCCACATATCTGTCCCTTGGGTCATGGGCTACGACATCTCTCCCGGCCGAACAACTATAGATAAGATGAATTTTTATAAGTTTATTGCGGAGAAAAATCTCACCATGATTTTTGAACACGATATGAATTATTGGGGAGCAAAAGTAAAACCCAAGGGAGAATCTGATTTTGAAGCTTCACAAAAGTACGCTGTTACTTCGATCGATCCTCTGAAACCTGAATTAGTCTTTCACTGATATCTTTTTTTAAGACGGCAAAAGTCTTTTTTACTCTGCCGGTAAAAGACTTAAGCTCTTTTTTAGTAGGATTTTTCCTGAGCGATTGAAATTCTTGTATGAATTTCATGGATTCAAGACCGATTTTTTTTGAACCAAGTTTCACCACTAATTCATAATGACTCTTCTGTGAAGCCCCACCTGCATCGCGGTTTAGTTTTTTAAAGTAGTTCTCATTCTCAATCACAAATGATGTGAGAAATGAGCCGAATTTCCTGGTGTATTGATCCACCATGGTTTTAAGATTGGGCTTGAAGCTTTTTGGTTCTTCATCCAAAAAATCTAAAAGCTGTTGCTCAATTTGTAGAGTCACCGCCTGGAGTGTTTCAAGTTTTTGTTCAAGGTCCTGCCAGAAGAGCTCCTTCTGACTTAGTTCTCTTAAATCCATCTCTTCTTTTTTCTTAAGAAGTTTATCAAGAACAGTATTAAATTCTGCAGATCCTTTTGAAAAAAGGACGACTTTCGTACGAGCAATATACTCATCATCCGGACCCATTAATTTATTCATAACCAACGGAAGGATTCCGTCCCACTTACAATCAAAAGCCCTGACATTCATTTCATAAAGACCCGGAATAATGCGAGCTCCAGTTGTAAAATCAAAGGCGGAAAGTTCGACGACATGATTATCCAGAACGCCATTGGACTTGAAGGCAACTTTTTCATCTTTCATTGATAGAAGTTTACCTTGAATGGAATCAAAGCTTGCCTCAACAGAACAATGCTGAAAACTTGAAGTCACAAGCCAGATTTGCGATTGATCATCAGGAAGATACTCTTTAAAAAAGATTTTCTTACCCCAGCCATCAAAAAAGTTCTCGTTTAAAATTCTTTGCTGAAGATTCACCGTCATTTTTGGTAAACGCCCAATATCGAGGGTTTCAAACTTTTTAATAAGATTACCAAAAACAAAAAAGAGCATAAGAAGAATGGCGCCAGCGATGAAAGCAGCAGGAGAGCTTGATTTTTTGCCCGTCGTTGCAGGTTTTTGATCAGGCAGGGCAGGAATTTCGATTTCGTCTTCAACTGGTAGTGGCGGAATTTCGTCTTCGTGGAGCGGTGGTAAATCAGGGGACTCAAGTCTTACGACGACTTCTTTTTCAGAAAGTTTTAACGCCTCTTTCAAGCTCACTTGTGAAGGAAGACCTTCCGCCCAGATTTTGACATCGCCGGCAATTTTCTTTTGTGCCATAATCTGAGTCAATACTTTGAGCGAATAAGGACCCTCATGCCCGGTAGGCAGGAGTATAAACCACTTCACAGAATCCTTGTCAGTCCAATCAAAATTTGACAACGTCATTTTAAACCAATGGGAAATAAAAAGATTTTATGACGAAGCCCTCTATCTCTCAATCACAAAAACGTTTTCAAGAGTCTGTTGGAGCATTATTTTCTAAAACAGCTCCTTCCCAAAGCACCCAATGCCTAATTCTTAAAAGCTCAACCGATACCGGAGTGATCCGTAATGGTGGTCGAAATGGAGCGAGATTTGCTCCTCAGTCCTTCCTTTCAACCTTTAAGAAATTTGCGCAGAATAAAACACTAAGTGAACTCTCCTTTTATGATATTGAAGTAAGCAATCAAGATGAAGAGTTGAGCGATTTTGCCGAAGCTCAGAAGAAAGAAGCGGCTCGCATTTCTGAAGTTTTGAAATCCCATCCTCCATCAACTATTTGTCATTTGGGTGGTGGTCACGATCACATCTATCCCCTTCTCCAAGCCGTTTCAAAAAACTTTGAAAAAGTGATCGTGATAAACATTGATGCTCATGCAGATACAAGGACGGATGCGGATTTTCATTCGGGCACTCCCTTTAGGCAATTTGCCAATGAATTCAAAGGGGAATTTCTTCTCTATCAAATTGGACTTCATCCTTTTGCAAACTCATTTTCTACTCTCTCTCCATTAAAAAAAGATCAGGGCCAGACGCTTTGGAAAAAAGATTTAAATAGCGAATCATTAAAAAAATTATTCACAGAAGTAAAAAAGCACGTCACAGAAAAGACGTTAGTTGTTTTTAGTCTTGATGCCGATGCCTTGATTGGGTCAGAAGTTCCAGGTGTGAGTGCAGTTAATCCTGGAGGCCTCACGAGGCAGGAGCTTCTTGAAGTATGGCAGTGTTACCGAGAATTACCTCTTGGGCATTTGCCAGTAATAGGGATTTATGAGCTTAATCCCCTTTACGACACACTCGCGAGCTTGAGCATGCGAACGATAGCGAGTTTTGTTTTTGAAAGTTTTGATTAAAAGATAAAAAAAAAGCCCATCAAATAGATGGGCTTTTTTTTTCGAGAGACTAGGAGAAGTTAAAAAAATCCTTTCTTTAACTCCAACACACACACAGCAATATACTAGCAAGTACTGTGCCAAATCTTCATTTTAAATTATGGTTCAGTTGCAAAATCATATCAGGCACTTAATGCGCAGCTATACAATTATCCATGTCAATGCCATGACTCTTTTTGATTTTTGATGTCAACGCTATGACGATTAATCCCTTAAACACCGAGTTTACACGTCAGTTTTTACTTCAAAAAACAGGCGAATCACTGCATACTGCGAAAGAATAATTCCTCATTAAAGATTCTTATTACTTCAAAGGAGAAGTTAAATGTTCACACGCGCTTTTTTCACAACACTCATGGTTGGTTTCCTTGCAATTGGTTGTTCTTCTAATAGGCCAAAAAATAACCAAGACGGCGCTGCAAACGGTGCTGATGGTGCAAATGCAGGTCTTTCACTCGAGCTTAACGGTGATTCTGATAACGGAAAAGCTGGTGGCCTTAAGACTGTATTCTTTGGATTTGATTCTTCTGACTTAGATTCAGACACTAAAGCGGCAGTTCAAGCAAATGCTGATTACTTAAAAACAAATGCAAATGTTGATGTTCAAGTTGAAGGTCACTGCGATGAGCGCGGCGGTCGTCAATATAACTTAGCACTTGGTGAGCGTCGTGCAAAAACTGTACGCGATCAACTTGTTGCTCTTGGTGTTGAATCAAAGAGAATCTCAACAGTTTCCTACGGTAATGAGCGTCCAAAAGCTGAAGGTAGTGATGAATCAGCATGGTCACAAAACCGTCGCGCTAATTTCGTAGTAACAGCGAAATAATCTCAAATTAATTTGAGACTACCCCTCCTTCTTTTATTATTGATTTTGGGTTCGTGTGGTCTGGCGACCACACGGCCTAAAGTTGAGATGAGTCTGGCACAAGCAGCCTTCATAGCCGCTAAAGAAGCCGGAGCGGATGTCCACGCTTCAAATACATTCCGAAAAGCTGAAGATTATTATCTCAAGGCCAAATCCGCTTATCGCCGCAAGTATTTCAATAAAGCTCAAGAATATGCTCTCCTGTCCAAAAAGTTCTCAGAACAAGCCGAATATCAGTCGATTCGAAAAAAGGCTCTCGAAGGTAATGCGGAATAATTAATTCTCATGTACCATCAATACATCTATTCAAGAGGTGTATGGCATATGATGAAAATCCTTTCTTTAACTTCACTTATTATTCTTTCAACAGCATGTATTAAAACGGCCGAACAGGTTCAGCGTGAAAAGCGGTTTGAAAGTATGACTGAACAAATGAAAGACTCTCAAGGTCTAGTTGCTGATCTTTTAGCGCAGATCAAAGACATGCAATCTCAACTCAACAAAATGAACGGTCGCATTGAAGAACTAGAGCACCGTCAGGGACAAGTAAATCCGGAAAACATCAATAAGATGACTGAGACGTTGAACGTTATGAAGGTTAAACAAGATGCTGACAGCACGGCCTTAATGCAAATTCAGGCAGAACTTAAAGACCAGCGTGCATTTATGGAAAAAGTCACTCAGAGTCTCGCTTCTGCAAAAGAAGCCCCTAAATCTTCTAAAAAAAAAAGCGCTAAGAGCGATCTAGCTCAGGGACTTAAACTCATCAAGCAGGATAAGTACGACGACGCCCGCTCTGAACTAGAAACCCTCATTGACCACCCAGACCTAAGTCCTGGCGATCATAATAAAGTTCTTCACGGATTGGGTAAGGTTGAGTACTACTCAGGAAACACTGATAAAGCGTTAGTCTATTTCAGCAAGATCTACACTAAGTTTCCAAAAGCTTCTTTAGCTCCAAGTAGTTTGCTCTTCATTGGAAAATCGCTGGATAAAATGGGCAAAAAAGATGAGGCGAAACAAGCTTTCGCTAAAGTCATTGAAGATTATAAGGGTAGCAAAGAGGCGAATGAAGCAAAAAAAGAACTCTGATCCAAAAAGAAGAATTATCCTAGGTGTCGAAACCAGTTGTGACGACACCTCTATCTGCATACTAGAAACTGACGGCGAAACTTCAAACATTTTATCTCTTAATAGTTATAATCAGGATTTCCTCCTCTCTAAATGGGGAGGAGTCGTACCAGAGCTCGCAGCACGCTCACACGTTAAAGCTATTCCGCCGCTCTTAGAGGTTTGTTTCAAAGAAGCGAATGTCTCCTCTGATGATATTTCGGAAGTAGCAGTTACCACTCATCCAGGTTTAGTTGGCTCGCTTTTAACAGGGATCAATCTCGCTAAAACATTTGCGATGATCAATGAGTTGCCTATCATTCCAGTAAATCATCTTTACGCTCATCTTGAAGCGATACATCTCACAGAAAAAGTTTCTTATCCCTATATGGGATTGTTAGTAAGCGGCGGTCACACAGCATTCCTTTGGGTCAAAGGTCCGAACGAGATGGATGTGCTGGGAACAACTTTAGATGATGCTGCCGGTGAAGCCTTCGATAAGGGCGGAAAACTTTTGGGCGTTGGATATCCGGCAGGAAGAATGATTGATGAACTTGCCAAAACCGGTGATAAGAAAAAATTTGAATTTCCTATCTCCTACCTGCGCGATCGTCCAGGCAAAATGAGCTACTCTGGTTTGAAAACATCGCTCCGTGTTCGCGTACAGAAGATGTCACCCGAAGAAGTTAAAGCTGAGCTTCCTCACCTGTGTGCCAGTTATCAGGAAGCGATTGTACAAACTCTTCGGATTAAAGCTGAGGAAATTATTACTAAAATTCTCAATCAAAATATTAATGCTTTTGATACTCCTATCGTCATTGGTGGAGGAGTTGCCTGCAACTCAAGACTTAAAACGATTATGCAGGAACGATTTAAAAATGTTCATGTTGTGAAGCCACTTTATTGCACAGATAATGCAGGCATGGTTGCGAATTGGGCAGCACGAGTTCCTGAACTTGCTGTTAGTTTTCCAGAATGCCTGGGTCTCGATGCTCAATCACGCTTTGTGGAGAAAAAATAATGGGCCATCGTTTTCCCATCGCCAATAAAAGTTTTGGTCAACACTTCCTCAATAGTTCAACTGTCATCTCCAAAATTACATCACCCATGCCAGACGGTATTGATGCTATTGTTGAAATTGGTCCAGGTCCGGCGGTCCTTACTCCTCATCTGGTGAAATATCATGTTCCTGTTTTTGTGATTGAGATGGATGAGAGGTTTGTGGAATTACTGGGACCTGTCGTTGGTGCTGACAATATTTATCGTCAGGATGCTCTGGAATTTGACTGGAAAAAATTTCTGACCGAGAAAGGTTTTAAATCCATCTGGCTCGTTTCCAATCTTCCCTATAATGTCAGTGTCCCTCTGACACTTTCATTTTTACGAATTCCGCAAATCACACATATGACTTTGATGTACCAGAAAGAAGTCGCACAAAAGATTGTTCCAAATGATCCGCGAAATGCGATGGGATCTCTGCACGCACTTTGCCGCTCTCAGTTTGAATTGAAACATGTGGTGTATGCGCCTCCGGGAGCTTTTGTTCCACCACCGAAAGTCGATTCGCAGGTTCTGGGATTTAAGCGCAAAGCAACTCCAGACATTCCACTCAATAAAGTAGATGAATTCGAAAAATACCTGAGACTGGTTTTTGGTCAGCGCAGGAAGCAACTTGGTGGGATTCTAAAAAATGACTGGGGTGTTGAGGCAGCTCTCGAGCGTTTGGCGCAAGCAGGACTTGACCCTCAAGTGAGGGCCGAGGCTTTAAGTTACGAAAGTGTATTAAAGTTATTTAGTACTTAGTCGCGAGAATAGTTTTTCGAAGATATTTTTTGGTCGCATACCATTCTTCACCCGGCTCTCTCCAGAAACTTTCCGACTCAGATTTCCATTTAGCGGCTACATCAGGATCCATCTTTCTACAATTAGCGACAGAGGTCATGTCCTGTGCCCCAAAAGTTCTTCCAATAAAGCATGAACCTTTTTGGTAATCATCCATCGTTTCGGCATAAAACTTTTTGACTCCGGCCAGATCAAATTTCTCCGGAGCAGCTGTCTGTACGTGATCCACAGTCCAGACCATGTCGTAGTCTGCTCTTTTTGTATTACTGACAGGACCGACTGTTTTGTTGTTTTGAATATAAAAGCGAGTCATCCCACCTTTAAATGAAAGAACTTCAATTTCAGTTGCCTCACTTTCTTTCTTACTGCCCATGCAGTTGTGATAAATGATGTAGGCCGTGTCGGATTTATAAACACAACTTCTGTTCTGATCGTGTCCTGCAAAAAGTTCTCTGCCGATATAAACCAGCTTACCTGAGTGGATCGCCTTAATGGCTTCTTGAGGAGTGAGTGCTGGAACCTGAGATGATTCACAAGTTTCGCATACCGGATCAGCGGCGCTTAGACCTTGCAAACTATTAAGCTGCTTAATCACATCTTTTGCTGATTGCGCCCAAAGAGGAGAAGAGACTAAAAACAGAGACACCAACATTGATTTATTCATGGCTTCCTTATCGGGTAAAAGACGAAAAAGTTAACAGTCCCCAAATCATCTAAACTGGTATAATCTCATCCCCCATGGGTATTAAAATCATCTGTAAAAACCAGCGCGCCGGCTACGATTACTTCCTTGAAGAGAAGTACGAATGCGGCATAGCATTACTCGGAACAGAGGTTAAATCTCTACGTCTTGGGAAAGGCATTATCAATGAAGCTTACGTCACCATTGATTCCCAAGGTGAAGTCTGGCTTCAGAACGCCACAATTCCCCATTATGCTTTCGGAAATATCAACAATCATCCTGAAACCCGGAAGCGTAAACTACTGTTAAAACGTGAAGAGATTCATCAAATTGAGAAAAAAATGGCAACTAAAGGATATACTGTTATCCCGCTTGCCATCTATTTCAAAGAGTCGCTTGTCAAAATAGAAATCGCGTTAGCAAAAGGGAAAAATCTCTTTGATAAGCGTGATACTGCTGCTAAAAAGGACGTAGAGCGCAAACTCAGACAAGGACATTTTGACTAGATGGAAACTAACTTAGATAACGTTCGAAGCATTTATCCATTGAATCAAAGTAAGACCTTTTCTCACGAAGAAGCCTTAGAACTCGTTCCTTTACTCCAGCATATATCTGCAAAAACTAAACGTGATCTTAACGTACTCAATTCTCAACTTTCATTTTTCAAAACCAATTCTGATAAGGCCCAAGGGATTCAGGAGAAGATCAATTTATCTCTTCAAACCTGGTCTGATAAAGTTCGTCGTCTTGGAGCTATCCCTGTATCACTTTGCAAAGTTCGCATCCCAGGTGAAGAAGGCCACTATCTTTGGGAATACCCAGAGAACCGCCTTTTCATGCACTAACATCTAGAAATACATTTGATAAAGTTCGGTTGAACCTTCAATCAAGACCTTGATTGAAATAAGGACCAATAGAATATTGACCGCAAGATCAAACTTTTGATCGGAGATTTTTTTCCCTAACGGAATTGAGATTCCAACACCAATCAGGGTTCCCAAAACTAAAATCCAGATGTGGTCTTTTAACGCCAAAAAATTAATCCCAGCTGCACCTGAAAAAGCAACAATCTTTGAAAACTGCAGAAGCATCTGACCGGCACTCTTAGTTGATAAAATGCCATCTCTTGAAAGTTTTAAGCGGTTAAAAAATGGGACCACAGCAGGACCGATGGCACCTACAAAAACGCCCAGAAAACCAGAGAGTGCGCCGATAATCATAAACGTCAAAGTCCTTGGTTCATCTTTAGGTCGAAACTTAAACGGGATGATAGAAAGCAAAATAAAAAGACCCACTAAAACTTTGAGTACGCTTGGATTTATAACGTCAAAAATTTTTGCCGCTCCCCAAGCCGCCGGCAACATCAGAGCGCCGTAACTGGCAACAACTTTCCAGTTCACCGTTTTAAAGTAGAATCCAGTTCGAAGAGCGTTAGCGGAAAATTGAGTGAAGCTGTGGAGAGGAATCGCGAGTTCTGGAGGATAAATAAGAAGGAGACCGGCAAGAATTAATGTCCCACCACCAAGACCGGTCAAACTTGTGATGAGTGAACCCAACGTCACAAGAAGACATAGAAGAACCATTGAAAGCATTACCAGCTCCGGTAATCTTGGTAGAGTTTAATTTTTCTCAGCGTCGCTTCGAAAGCGAGATTTAATTCATAAGTTAGGAGCTTGCTGATTTTGTAATACTTATCAAAATTTTGAGTCAGATCTTTTTCAATCAGTTCAAAATCTTTCGAATCTTTTAAACCTTTGCGATGCCCTTTACCCAATTCCGATCCCACTGAGTAAGCGAAATCACATTGTTCATCACGATTCAAATATTTTTTAACTTTAACGGCAAAGCTCGGAACCTGGCGACCCCAGTATTGTTTATTATTTAAACTGCAAAACCCTAAACGTTCTTCCATGCCATCAGCAAAAACTTGGCTTGCGAGAATCATTCTTTCACCGTGATGAAGACAAGGAGAATAAAAAAACTTGTTATTTTTTTCTTCGTACACTTCTTTGATATCAAGAATGATGGAATCAAGATGAGAATCAGGATTTTTTGGTTCTAGCGAATAAATGAAATGCTTTTTACCAAGACTACCCGGAGTAAGTCCCACTTCTGCCACTTTATATGAATCTAAGAGATACAGCTCGTTTCTGTTTTCCAAAAAATTCTGCAAAAGAGTTGTCGCTAGCTCGCTTTTTGGAGGCAGACCATTTTCCCGCATTTTTTTCGCCCAACGTTTGTTGGTACGAAGATATTCTCTTGAAGTCATTTGCCATTTTTCAGGTTGCACAGACTTAAGCATTTTGAGTTGCTTTGAAGGGATGTCAGGATTTAAAAAATGCACAATATAAGCATCTAAAAAATACTCGACGACTTTTCTGTCAAGAAATCCTTCTGTCGATTCTCTTCGCAGTGATACTGATGCCAGAAACCTTATAATGTCCCAGCAGTAAGGACCCATGCGAGAACGATCGAAGTCCATCATCGCCGACCCTCTAAAGGTGCGGACATAGTTATCCATATGCGGATTACCGTGAATAAAAGTAACAGGAACTTTCGTTAGGTCCAAAAGGCGCGGCAATTTACCCTGCATCAAAGGACAGGCCATTCTAAAAAATAAGTACCTGGCTTCCCGACGCGAAATGGGCTGAATACCCAAGCGTTTTTGAAAGACTTGGCTTTGGCGTAAATATTCTTCCATATAATGACTATAAACTCTTTGGCACGAGGGTCAACATCTATTAAAATTTTCGGATATGATGGCGAAAGTTAAAACTCATTTCTTATCCTTCGGGCCTCGCAGGTTTGTGATATCTGCTGTTTTAGTGCTGATTATTCTGGATATCATCAACTCCATCTACCTTCGCAGTTATTGGGTGTTTAAAAATCTTTCAAGACAAACTGTTGAGAAACTTGCCAACAATCAGGGGCTCGAGTTCAGTCAGTTGAGTGAGCAAACGATTACTGAAGTAACCGCGATGGTAAACAATGCCTTTTTCTTTCTGCTATTCATTATTTTAATAAACAATATTTTCTTTTATATTTTTTATCTTAGAAAGAAATTGTGGGCGCAAGGGTATGTGCTTTTCTATGCCATCTCAAACAGTGTTCTTGCCATTCTCTTTCTAGTTGAAGGTCCTATCGTGGGATGGCCATGGTTTATTTATAATTTAGGTACCATGTTTTTGTATTTCTATTTGTATTTAGGTGTTAAAGTTTTAAAATACGAAACGACTGATATCAAACCGATTCCTATAGTTCCTATCCCTGAACATGAAACGAAGGAACTATAAAGTTTCCGCCATCACTATTTCCCCAGACTGGAATTTCTCGCAATCCATTCATTAACATTCGTTGACCAATAACTGATAAAAGAAAAGATTCAAACGCTTGTGAATTTTTGATGATTGTCTCTAGATCAGGCCCATAAATAAAAATATCCATGTGCTTTTCGATATTCAAAACAATTTGCTCGCGCGCCGAACTTGCCAGATCAAGATCAAAGAGTTGCAAGAGTAATGATTTACTTACCACTTTTGCACGGTAAAGTTCCAAAAGACATATATGAATATTAGACTCATACATCACAAGATCTACCGGAAGGTGACGAAGAAGATAATTGAGTCTTGAAAGAAGCATGACTGATACATTCCCAAAAGACTCATAGGAAATTTTAAATACCTCGAGCAATTGATCGTAGTAATTCTTCCAGACCCAAAAATCAATCGGGCGATGCCAATAAGGAGTAAAACCTTTACGAAGTTTTCGCTTAAAAGATTTTGAAAGCATGTGCTCGTCAGTATTTTTATTCAAAAGGTTTTTTGAATAATCTACTTCGTTAGCAGTATTTCTTTCTTGCTCATATTTTTTTGGATTAGAACTATGAAATTGTGCATCTTCTTCCAGAAGTTCTTTCATTTCATCTCTAACCGCTGCAACCGAATGACGAGGGCATTCTTTGGCACCAGGACAGTTCGGGAGACACGACTCCTCACACGGAGGTTTACTCAATGGAAAATCAACCACAAGTTTTTTAAGACCATAGGTTTCTACCCATGATGTGATAATTTCATCGCGGTCACGAATTTCTTCGTCTTTAACCTGGTGAAGAGATTTTAAAAACCAGCGTTTCTTTTCAGGATAATATTCAAGCAAAGAGAAAAAGAAATTTTCCTTCCTCCCCCCTCCGAGACTCATACCTGCTACATTTTTAACTGCCGATTCCAATGCTAAAACCTTTTAAAGTGGGGATTCAACTTTGAAGGGAAGGATCTCCATCCCGTGTGCCTTCACTTTGGTTTCAATCACGCCGTGATCAATACCTTTATGGACCAGAATGAAGCAACCACCGCCGCCGGCTCCGCACATCTTTAATCCTAGCACATTTCCGTCTTTTTTAAGCTCGGCCGTAAAGTTTCTGATTTTATCCGTGGTGATTCCTGGGAAGAGTTTTTCACGCTCAAGGCCCTCTAGGGCAATAAGGGTGAGCATCTTGTCCCACTGTTTAGTTTTAAGTGCCTCATAGGTCTGGTTTGAAATTTCAGCAATACGAGTCAGCCCTTCCACAACTTCCGGTTTCTTATCAAAAAAAGCTTTATAAACTTCCCAGTTATTAATCCCTGAAGCGCGCGATTGTCCTGATGAAATAAGAGTCAAATGAGATTCAAGAATTTCTTTAAGCTCATCACTGTAAAGTTGCTCAACCTTAATCTCACCTTCAATGCCGCGAACTGCAAGAACGCCACCAGTTAACGCCGGAAAATAATCCTGATAACCGGCCATTCCCTGATTAAGAATACGGCTCTCAACTGCCTTCACGCGAAGAACGGCGGAGTGGCGGTCATAATTATGCCCGGTAAAATTACATAGAGCGCGGTAAAGAGTCACTCCCATCGCAGACGATCCACCAAGACCTGAACCAGCAGGTGCTCCTGAGGAAAGTTCCATTTTAATATGGGAGTTTATTTTAAACAGACGAAGAATCTGAAGAACAAAACTCATTTCTGCAAAGTCTTTTGAATACACTACTCGGTCTTCGGTTAATTCAGCAGAAGTGTATTTATAATCTTTTTTGTAATCAGCAGAATGAATTTCAACACCGTCAAAAGCAGTTTTTGTCAGCTTCACCGATGCTTTAAGACCAGTAGCTACGTTTAGGGTGACAACATTTTTGATGATGAGATTGATGGGCTCAATGTCCAGTGTTCCACCAACGAGATCAACTCGTACGCTTCCAGTATTAGTTACCTGCATTCAAAATTCCTATGTAAGGGAGTTCACGGTAGCGGCCGGCATAATCCAGGCCAAAACCAATCACGAATTTATCTTCAATCTCAAAACCAAGATAATCGATGTTAACTTTATGCTTAAGCTTCACTGGTTTAAACAGAAGTGCTGCAAGCTTAACTGTTTTGGGTTTTCTCACTGCGAGAATTTCTAAAAGTGTTTTAATCGTAAGACCAGAGTCAACGATGTCTTCAACAATCAAAACATTCTTACCTTCAATATTGGCCGTGATGTCCATTTCAAGACGAACATTTCCAGAACTGTTTGTTGAATCGCCGTAGCTTGAAAGAGAAATGAACTCTAATTTAAGCGGGCAATTAATTTTTTTGATCAGGTCTGAGCAGAACATAAAAGCACCTTTCAAGACACAGATCACGACAATCTCTTCATTCTCAAAATCTTTAGTGATCGCATTTCCAAGGGCCGCAATCCTTAAAGCAATCTCATCTTCGGAAATCAAAGCTTCCGGTGTGTATAATTCCATCTTACCCTCCTCGGGTAACAGTCTAGCAGTAGGAGTTGTTTAGTATTTCACCTAAACCACCCGCTCCTGGGACAATATATTGATTATTATTTAAACCTTTTTCTAATGCCCAGTTTTTTCCAGGCATTTCATTTAAAATATTTTCCGGAGAAAGCCCTCTGTCTAGTCTTAATGAAAAAATATGAAGATCAGGGCAAGCCTTGGTCACTTTCATTAGGTATTCGGGTGTTATAATTAAATGAATCGCCGCCATCAAAATTGGTTTTCCGCCGACATTATTCTTGTAGTGGTTATACACTTCAACGATCGTTCCACCTGTCGCACCCATCGGATCAGGAAACAACACAATTGATTGATCAACAGTGCCGCCAATTTTTGAACCTGAAACATTGACTCCAGTCACCTGGCCGTTTTCATCACTTACTCTTGCAACGTAGAAATGATCCTGACGAATTTTTTCAGGATTCATTAGATAATTTAATTTGTTGTAACAAACGTGTGAGGGAAAAGTTCCAGCACGAGCAAGATCCACCGTCACCACAGGAACTTCAGGGTCGATGATCTCTCCAGAGTAGATCGCTTCTGGGTGGGAACTTTTCATGCGAGTTTCAATGCTGGCAGATTTTCTAGGAAAGAGTGTATCAATCACAGTATCGATTAAATGTGAGTAGAGCATTTCCACTAAATCATTAATTTGAGGCTGCCGGGTTTCGGGGTGTCCGAGTTTGGCGACTAAAGAAAGCATGAGTGGAGAGGAAATGATATGAACGTGCTTCCCATATAAATGAGATTGAACGTTAGGACTAAAACTCAAGCGTTGATGCTGAAAATCCCGTGCCATTGGCCATCCTCGTGAGAGAAAAGGTTAGCACGGCCCCATTAAAAATGTCTCTTAATTAGAAAGAGATCCGGCGAGTGGTTTGATCTCAACTTCTAGAGGAAGAAGCGCCTGTTCTTCGGCTTCTTCATGTTGATAATGGCCGCGGCAACGCGCCTCATAAGCATCAGTCTCACCTAGGAGAACCTGAGCAGTTGATTTTGAAAGTCTCTGCGTACGAGTGGCAGGAGCTCCACAAACAGTGCAGATCGCGTGAATTTTCATCACTTCGTCGGCGACTGCTAAAAGTGTTGGCATCGGACCGAATGGAAGGGCACGGTAATCAAGATCAAGACCTGCACAAATCACGCGGTATCCACGGGCCGCAAGTTTTACGACGACAGTCGTAATATTTTCATCAAAAAATTGCACTTCATCAATCGCTACAACTCGTGTGGAATCTTTTAACCGAATAAGAATATCGACTGAATTTTCAACTGGCTCCGCCTTCACGGAACGAAAGGTGTGAGACACAACGCCCTCTTTATCGTAACGAGTATCGATGGCAGGCTTAAAGATTTGAACTCTCTGTTTAGCGATCTGAGCACGTTCCACACGTCTGATTAATTCCGATGTCTTCCCGGAAAACATTGGACCGCAAACGACTTCGATAGATCCATGGAAATACTGGTGCGTCATTCGTTGTTACTCCTCGAAAAAAAACATAATCTTAACAATGTGTGTACGCTCATATTTTCAAAAAACAGGGTGAATGACAATCAAGCCACAAACCTCAAAGTTCTGATTTTGCATGGCCGTAAGAAAATAAAAGAGACTAATTTAGGAGACTAAATAAAAAATCATGAAAAACAATAAGCTAACGACCATAAGAAAGAAAATTGTAGGTGTAAGAAGGATCACCCACGTAAGGGAACGTGTTGCGCCAAGGTTAGAACGAATGCCCGCATAAAGAAGAAAGTAATACAAAAGTCCCTGAATGATATCGCCAATAAAAGGGATGATTGTGAAAACATTTGATGAAAGGGCGTGAGTCGTTATCTGATCAGAAATTTCATCGGCCGGCAGATCAGGGTTTAAAACCTGAGCATACTTACGAATCACCCACGCCCACAATTCGGTCATCACAATAGCGGCGACAGGGAAAAAGATGATATCAAGCGCGGCAGAAAATAATAAAAAATAGTAAGTCGAAGATCCGGAACTTCTTAAAAGATCCTGCAAAAACGGGAAATTTTCACTCTGCATGGAAAGAAATGCTTGGAGGAAAAAATTTAAAACTATTATTTTTCCCAATCCGCGAATAATCGCAAAGACCCAGGAAATCCCAAGAGACTCGGCAAGAGTCAAAGGTTCATAAAGATGACCTTCATGATTAGGAAGTGGTAAGTTGTGGCGAAACTGTTGGTGAATCCTGAAGGGATGCACCAGTACCAATATGTAAGTCTCAAACATATCTGTAATTGTTTTCATGACCAGATCACTTTAACACATCTTCAAAAGTCCCGCGAAAATTTTCATCTAGAACAGTAAAATGCGCTTTAAATCCTTGAGTCAGATTGACGACTATCAACTCCTCAGCTTTTCTCCATAAAAGAAGCTCCTGCCCCATCGCCTCAATTCTTAGATGTTCCTCAGACAGAACTTGTTTTTTTTCACTAGCTGACAAGGGTGAAACGCGATCGGCCTGATCTTTGGGACCTAAGTTAAAGATCAATTGAATGAGTTGCTCCATCTTCAGCTGATCAATCTTAAATTTTCCAGCTTCAAACTCAAGCGGCTCTTTATTAATGATCGTGACCTTCGCAGTTTTGGAACCTTGAGTAAACTGAGTGGTGAGGCTTGTGAAAGAAACAAAATCCTTAAAAGGAATCGCTTTTTTATCCCAGTAATCCTGAAGCCTAACAAAGAACAATTTAAGGGTTGCACCCACCATGAGATAAGATCTTTTATTAACCGTATCGAAAATAACAGCATCGGCAGAATTCTTGTTTTTTAACCATAACTCCCAAGACAGAGAAGTCTTATCATTCATAAACTTTAGGCTACCGAGTTGCTTATATTTCATTTTTTCATCGTAGGGGATCTCGTTACGAATATTTGTCTGAGTCAGCATAGAAAAGAATTTGCCTCTTAAATCACGATGAGCAAAAACACCTAAAAAAGGTGGAGGTAGGGTTTGATTTTCTTTTAAATTAAGTTCAAACGGTAAACTTTCCTCAACACTTATTAAAACATTGTCCATTGGAAGATCTGGGTAAAATCGAAAAAGCTGGTTTTCTATAAGCGCATCTTTGGACTTGGATAAAGAAGAAACAAGTTCATTTAATTTAATGCTCGCGATTTCCTCCGCTGATTGAGTTAGCTGAGTTGACTCACCCTCTATAACGGCGAGATAAATTTTATCGCCGCGAGCAAGATAAAACGCCTGTTTATCAAGAGACAGATCTCCTATCGTCCATCTCTCATGATTGATTTCAAAACTAAATGGATAAGGAAAATAAGTCGACCACTCGCCCTGGATATCTTTGATCTTTTTGATCTCCGTAAGCTTTTTCTCAATTTGCTTAAAAGTATTATGTGAAAGGAGTAAGTCGCCAGCAAACCAACCCCCCTTTTTTTTCTCTGCTTCAATTAGGGGAAGTTTTAAATGAGTAACCTCAAAATCAATCAACCTGTCGGCGAGAGTTGCTTCGACATATTCTTTCTTGGTACGCATTTCCTGAAAAACGTAAGTTGCAAGTAATAGTGAAATAAAAATGCCAAATAAAACGAGATTTTTTTTCATAGCAAGCGGCGCCGGCGGTAAACAAAGATCGCAGAGCCAAAAAAGACGATAGGAACAACAAGAATTGAGATCACAAAAATCATTTGCAGATGCTGAGCACTTAGAATGACAGGTGCTTCCTCTACTCCCGGACGATTGAAAGAAATGATTCCTTCATCATTAACCATCCATGAAACAGTATTCAAAAAGAGTGTGGTATTACCCGATTGAGATTGGTACGCGTTCACAAGAAATGAACTTGAACCTAAGATTGTAATTCTTGAAGTCGATTGACCTGTTCCTTCTGCTACTCCGATAAGACCGATGGGACCTTTGAGGTCTTTTCCCTCTTCATACAAAGCTTTTCCTTCTGTCACACCTTTTAAGTTTGTCTCTGCCCAACTTCCAGGAAAGGGAGAAGTGAACGCCAGGATTTGTGCCATATCATTGCCCGCAACAACTCTGACAGATGAGCTTAAAGGAAAAATTGTTCTAAGATTAAAACCCTCAGTAATGGGATGCTGCGACTCATATTTACTGACGATAGGTATTGTTGCTTCGGCCCCTTGAACAGTTGATAGTCGATCTACAACAACATCCTTTCCAAGTTCAAGGCCATATGGTTTTACAAGCCCAATCAAATTATCATAAAGTTCAGCTTTAAAGGCAGGAGCTAGCGCCAGGAATAGGCTTCCATTGTCGTTTAAATAATCTTTCAGAATATCAACTTCTTGTTTTAAAAATCCAGAGATAGGGCCAACAACAAAAACTGCTGTAGCATCAGCCGGGATTTTCATCACTTTAGATAAATCAATTTCTTTAACTTCATAATTTTGAGATCGAAGTTGCTCACATAAAACAGAAATTCCTTCTTGAGATGTTTCAGTACAAGAAAGTTCCTGATGACCTGTCACAAAATACATGACAATTTTTTCTTCGCGAATCGCCTTCATGATGGCGTTGGTAACCGATAATTCATCTATAATGATAAAAGATGATTCTTTGCCACTATAATTAATAAAAACTGTACCGTTTTGTGTAATGCCTTTGGACTTAACGAGATCTGGGCGTAAATCTGTATCAATCGCCTGAAGATCAATTTTAAGATTTTTTGCTTCATACAATTTGAGAAGGTTGAGCATCGGTCCCCATTCTTCCCTTTTGGCAAAAACAGTCATCTTAAGTGGTTTTTGAACCATCTCAAGAACTTTCGATGTCTGATCAGTTAAGCTATTTCGTTTTTCATTAGTTAAATCAAATTCTTTGAAATTTTTATTTCCCAGGTAATTGAGGACTCCAAAAATGGAAATGACTAAAAGAATGTTGATTGAATGATACAAAACTTTTTCAAAATAGTTGCTCCGAACAAAGACTTTTATATCTTCATACTTAACAAAAAGTAATAAAAACCCAAGAGAAAAGGCAAAAACCGTCAATCCAATATTGAGCGTTTTAAACTCAGGGGCAGCAATCCATAAAGCAATCACAGCGAGGAAAATAAGCACATCAATAATCACCCAAAGCGGGAACAACCAGTTTTTCATTACCAGTTCCTCCGGGACAAAGACTTCACGGTCAGAAATCCAAAAAAGAAAATGAAAGTAAAGTAGTAAATAATATCCTGAGTGCCAATCAGACCGCGTAGGATGCGCTCAAAATGAGATGTGATCCCAATATAAGTAAAAATTTCTGCAACAAGATAATTTGAATTCAGATGCCCACCCCAAGTGATCATCCATAAGAACATAATACCTAAGACTGATAATAAGGCCGCAATGATTTGGTTAGCTGAAAGTGAAGAGCAAAAAAGACCAAGCGAAATGTAGCAACAGGCATTGAGTGTTACGCTGAGATAAGCTGCACCCAAAAGTGAGAAATCTTTTACGCCCACGCCCCAAATAATAAGCGGAAAAAGCATGGTCATGAAAAGCATGGCGAGGATTAATGTAAAAGCGGCCAAGCCTTTTGCGAGAACAACTTGCCACTCGCGCACAGGAGACATCCAATAAAGATCAATCGTCTCAAGTCTCCTCTCTTCCGAGAAAAGTTTCATGGTGATGAGCGGAATAAAAAGCAGAAAAAGAAAATTAATGTTGGCAAATAACCTGAGCACGACTTCTTCAACGAAAGAAATTTGCTCTGTCATTTGCTGGGGCATCGCCTGGATACCATCCGTGTAAGTAATCAAAAGATTAAAAAAGAATGTTCCACTTATAAGTGAGAATAATCCAATGAGTACATAGGCCAAGGGAGAAGAAAAATAAGAATCAATTTCTTTTTTCCAAAGAGTCCAGATCATTTCTTTTGCTCCGTCATATGTAAGAAGATGTCCTCGAGTTCAGGAGACTCCACTTGAAGAGTAAGTAGATTTACGCCTTTAGAAATAACTAGTTTTCCAATTTCTGATCGGCAATCGCGATCGTCTTCAAAAACCAAGTGAAACTGTTTTTCTTTTCCAACAATATGTTCCTGAGTCACTTCGTATTTCCCAAGAGTCGTCAAATCAGGGAGGGTTTCGTACTCACCAATCCCTACTTTTAGAACAAGTCCCTGTCTAAACTTACGGTGAATTTCCTGCAAATCACCTGACGCGCGGATTCTTCCTTGGTGAATAATCGTAATCTGATCACAAAGCTGCTCTACTTCCGGAAGAACATGCGATGAAAAAAGGATAGTCTTATTCGCTGCTAATTTTTTTATGAATTCCCTGAGTTCTACTACTGTCTGAGGATCAAGCCCATTGGTTGGCTCATCCAAAATCAGGAAAGGAGCATCAAAAACCAGGGCTTGAGCAAGACCAACTCGCTGGCGGTAACCTTTGGATAAATTTCCAATAATTCTTTTTCTGACTTCCGTTAAAGAAAGCTCAGTCATGACTTTATCAACTTGCAGCTGAGTCTCTTTTACGCCGTGTAGTTTTGCAACAAGCTTCAAATAATTTTCAACTGTCATATCCAGATATAAAGGAGCACTTTCCGGAAGCAAGCCGATGAGATTTTTCATCTTTAATTTTTCGGGTTCAACTTTTTCGCCAAACAGAGTAATTGAACCGGTCGTCGCGGGTAAGAGTCCCGCGATCATTTTCATCGTAGTCGATTTTCCAGCACCATTGGGGCCCAAAAACCCGTGAATAGATCCTTTCTTAACCTCAAATGAGACATTAGAGACGGCGGTTCGGCCGGGATATTCCTTAGTGATTCCGTCGACTACTAGTATTTTATCCATATTCACCATACAATTTTGTGATCGCTCTCTAGTTCACGGTCACAAGTGCCGAAAAGATCATTATAAAACTATGACTATTTTAGATACTTTTAAGTCAAGAATTCAAGTAGCAGAGCGGATACTTATCACCACTCACGAATTTCCCGATGCAGACGGGATTGGATCAGAAATTTCTCTCTGTTTGGCCCTGCGCGAATACGGAAAAAAATGTTTTTGCGTCAATGAGGAACCACTTTTAGATCGTTATCAATATCTTGATAAAGATAAAGTTGTCTGGGGCTTCAAAGACTTTCGCGATAAACACTCCGACTACAAACCAGATTTAATTATCGTAGTAGATACGAACACAAAACTTCGAGTTGGTAATCAATTAAGTCACTATATAGATGATTCCTTCAAAATTCTTTATATTGATCATCATCCTTGTAGAGGAAGAGATTTATCGGATCACTGTATTGATGTAACAGCAGCTGCAACCGGACAACTCGTTGGTGAAATGATCGAACATCTTGGTATTCGTTTCACTAAAAAAATGGCACTACCGATTTATACAGCGATCATCATTGATACCAGTTCGTTCCGCTACCCGACTGTTTCCGCTGCTACTCACAAGCTAGTAGCAAAATTAATGGACACTGGGATTAATCCTCCAGAAGCCTATAATGGAATTTACGGAACAAAACGTGTTCATCACATGCACCTACTGGCGAGCATTCTCAACACAGCAGCCACTAATAAAGATGAAACCATCGCCTGGATGCTTTTAAAGAAAGAAGATATTGATAAATTTGCAGGCGATGTTGAAGACACACATGCTTTCATCAACAACTTGCTTATCCTGAATAATATTAAAGTTGCTTGTATGTTCCGTGATGACGGTGACCAAATTAAAATGAGTCTTCGTTCTTCGGGTGAATTTGACGTTGGAACAATTGCTCTACACTTGGGTGGCGGAGGACATTCTCACTCTGCAGCTACTCTCCTCATCCGCGGACCAAATGAAACGACAGATCAGGTTATCGCAAGAGCAGTCGCCAAAGTTGAAGAAGTTTTAAAGAAGATTGAAGAAGTCTAATTATCGCCGATATCCAGCAAACTTTTTGTGCAGTCTGCTGGAATTAGTTTTATTGATTAACGAATAGAGAAGAGACAGTTATTTCCACCAGTACTCATGTAATTTCCTGGAACAAGCTTGGTTAAGAAAGCTTGGGATACTTTTGGCGATGCTGGCGTAGATCCCCAGTAAACAGCAAACAGATCGTTTCCAATCATCAACCCATACTCAGGAAAAGTGCTTTTATCAGAGGCACAAAATTTTACAGGCGTGACAATTGTTCCGCTGTTACCATCCTGTCCGTCTTGACCGTCTTGTCCGTCGGCACCAGCAGCACCAACCGCACCTGCGATTCCTGGAATCCCCTGCATACCTGGAATTCCCTGCTCACCATTGATGCCGTTAATACCATTACAAACTTCTACCGAGCTTGAATTAGTACTTGAAATTTTCACGCCACCATTTGGACATGTGAAACTTGAAGCAACACTTTCAAGAGTGATAGAGGCACTAGCGCCATTGGCGCCATTAATTCCGTTTGCTCCATTACTTCCATTACAAATTGATTTAACTTTAATAACGGATTCATCACTTTGCAAAACTCCATCAGCGTTTGAATCACGAAATGAAAAAATCGAAACTCCACCGGCCGCACAAGCAAGACCTGGGCTAATGTCTTCGAACTCGATCCCAGTTGAGACCCCATTAATTCCAAAAGTAGATGATCCATCTGCGCCAGCGGCACCATTTGAACCGTCCTTTCCACAAGAGATAAAGACGAAAAGGCAGCAAATGAATAAAACGTTTCTCATGATCCCTACTTTTATTTAGCCCAAATTAACATTGTATAGGTAACAGCAATATTGAGGCCAGTCTGAAGGTTCTAACGTCTTGAAATGTAGTCATGTCATTTGAGATTTTAGACAGTTAAGGTAGCAATGTGACATGAAGTGCAGTTTTGTGACACTGACAGGTGCCATTAATAGCGATTTTAATACGAAAGATAAATAGTTAAGGCCAGCAAGTAGAGGTTAATCTTCCATAAAAAAACGGTTATCAGAAAGCTTGTCCAGATCAGTAAATGAGAGAGCCTATTGTATTTGGTCTAGCGAACCGTACCACAGTATTAAAGTTCCACCCTGTAAAAGGGTTTTCTACATTTAGACAGAACTCTCAGAGACCCATCCTTTATACCTGAGACTTTCCAAACAGCAGATTTTGGATGAATTTCGATAAAATCACTTTCTCCAGAGAAGTGGATTTCGGCATCAGTTGCTTTAAGATTTAGACTATTTTTGTATTTTGCGATGTAAATATTTTCAGAACTTATTTGTTGTTCACCAATATTAAAAATACACCCTGAGAGCCTGCCCTGGGGGTGAAAATAGAGAATTCTTTGTGACTTTCCATTTTTTAATCGATGCAATGCAAATCTATTTTCTGTTGAAGTCGAGTTTATAATAGAGGTAATTTTAAGTATTTGATTCGGGCCAAATTGCTTGATGGGTTCTGAACGAGGAGAAACTAAAAAGTCTTCAAATGTTTCTGTTGAATGATTCCTCAGGTAAAAATCTTCCCCTTTTTTTATTACTTGTAAGGGAGAATACAAAAAGGCGAGTGCCCAGTATGTCTCTTTAGGAAAATTGCTATTGTCTAGTGCTCCTCTTTTATCTTCAGGATCAAAACTATCAAGAGGATCATTAAAACTGAGCATCCTTGGTTGCGAATTATTATCGGAGCTCGCAAAGAAGAAACCACCACTAAAACCATGTTTTCTTAAAAATTCTCATTGCCTCTCAATTCTGAAAGTTCTTATCCACTCAGACGGCGCTTCATCAGGTGCCTGAAAACCTCCCCACTCACCTGCAATAATCAATTTATTTGAATCTTTGAAATGTTTTATTTTATTTTCCCAATATAGCGGACTTGTATTAAGGATATTGGGGAGCAACAATACAGAGCTCGTTTTTGTATCGATAAAAGGAGAGGCGATAGCATAATGATGACTAGTCTTTCTAAGTCTTTTCTGAATACTTTCGAAGATTTTATAAAATTTTTCTAGATTGTTTTTAATCTTATTTTCATCTTTCTCATCAGCGATAGTCCAAAGCTCAATTTCATTACCTATGACCATAAAAGGGATTGCGGGGTTTTGCTTATATTTTGAATCTAAGTAAGATAAATTCCATAATAGATAAGCTTTGGACCATGGAAGCCTTACGTCAACGTGATTCCAGTTAGAAAAGCTGGGTTGGATTATACTATAAATCCCTTTATCATAGGCTTCATTTATCCATCTCGTGCCAGGGTCTTTATAATATCTGAATGAGTTAACTCCGATCTCGGCAAATCTTTCAAGCATGATTTCGTTTGGTGGAGAATTAACAGCAATTCCTTTCAAGTTTTGTACTAGGCTGAGGGGGATTTGTTTTTTTTTGGATTCTTTTTTTTCGCGAAAAGCAATTAAGTCTTGGAAAAATGATTTAAATCCTCTTCCGTCCATCAGTATCCAAACGGAGCTAACAATCCCAATAACAAAGACTGCAACTGTGATTTTTTCAAAAAAACCCTGCTTAGTATTTCGTAACGTTGTCCATTTACCTTCTCTATTTTTAAAGGAATTAATTACGCCGTATAATGCTGCCATTATTTCTATAGGGATATAAAAAGCCGAGAAGAGGATAGCTTTGATCTTAAACGAGTTTGGGATTGAAGATCGCACACTGATGATCGCCGAAATAATGAAAAGAGTGTATCCTGTGGCCCCTATAAAAAAAACAGTGCTTGACCCTGGAAGCATGACAAGAGCGTCTCTTGATATAATCACATCTAAGCCTAGGTTGCTAAAGCCGGATAAAACCAAGTTTAGAGTAACAAGAACAATGAAGCTGAAAAGTAGATTTAGATAAAAGTTAAAAAACTTAAAAGGCATCGTATAGTTGATAATCCAAGGTAATCCTAATGTTGAAAGTAAAATAGCGGCTTGGACAGTGACATTCATCTGTAAAAAAAAGAAAAAGTAATTAAGAAAAACGAAAAGGACAAAGGGCGCACTCGTAAAAAAGAAAAATCCATGAAACAATTCCAAGTAATTTTTAACGTGTGACAATTTATTTTTTTTGTATAAATCAATAAATGCTTTGGTATGTCCCGTAGACCAACGAATTCTCCTTGATAAAAGTGTCCTTAGGTCCTTTGCCATCAATTCTTGAGTGCCATGAACTGCGCCATAACCAATTTTTAGACTTGTCTTTTTACCACTAAAAAACCTTCGAAAATACCAATCAGTATCTTCAGTGATGGAATTTTCAAAAAAACAATCTTTGAAAACATCGGTCTTAAAAACGGCAGATGTTCCAGTAAAAGGAATGTTGCTTTTACAAAATGACCTGATTTTATTAATGAATTCGTTCCCTAAATGGTTAATGAAGGAGTCCCAAGCATAAATAATTCCCCCCTTTACGATTGGTTTTCTAATGCACTGAACTCCACACCATAAGGGATTTTTCTGAAGTTCTTCGATTGCGCTACTGATCCAGTCTTCATCTGCTACATGATCAGAATCAAGGAAAGCAATGCAAGAGGAATTAGCATTTTTTATGACATGATTTAACTTTTCGGACTTCTCATGTTTCTCTATATGGACGATATTAATAAATGATTCAGAATTTATAATACTTCTTAACGTGCTTGCTAGTGACTCTTCGTTTTCGTAATGAGTTACGATAAAAGTTTCAATTTTCCCTTTGTAGCTCTGTTTAACGATGGATTTAACACAATCACTAATTAAATCTTGTTCTCCATTATAAGGAATAATAACGGTCACGCTCTCAAGCAAGCGATTGGTATTTGTAAGTTTTTGATTATCTGTTTTTTCTTTGAATATAATATTTTTGACGATTACACAAAAAACAGTGACCACGGCAGCAATGCAAGAGTCCCCATTAAAATTGAAGCAACAAGGATAATTAAAGTAGTCGGCCCCATTCATGAACTCTTTGTAATCGATTACTCTTATATTATCGTTTACAGTACAGGAAAAACATATTTTTGTTTATCTGTTTCTGTCAGTGGTATCGAAATCTATGAATGATTCTTTATCTTAGATTTTATGGTTTTTTGTCATTTCAAAATTTTTAAATTACTTTATCCAACAATCAGTCAAAAGCTGAAGCTAAGGGAGCTGACACTGAATTGTTTCATGAGGCACGTAGTATTTAAATAGAATCTAGTTCTTTAAGAGAAAATTTCTGATTAGCTATTTTTATTAAGAAATTTAACCATCCGGGATTTAAAAAGACGCTCATTCCACTTAAGACCGAGACGCCTTAAGACTTTTCGATCCTGCGCCGAATATCCCTGCTCCACATGAGAGTGCGCTTCTGAAATAGAAACTTCTGAAAAGTTAGGCATAAAAAAAGCGCCTTGAGTGAGGTATTCTCTTTGTATTTTTCCATCTCGAACGACGGCCGGACGACCGGTAGAAAAAGCACCGAATGTTTTGGAAGGAAAAAAGCTTTTGGAAAAATCCCAGACAGCTTTTGCCTGATGAGAATAATAAGCTGTCGTTGCTTCACAGTGGTCACCAGCAAATTCAACTTTAGGAAATTCTTTTTTGATGGAATCAAAATCGACATCAGGTCCTAACACACGAATAGTTTCATTCTTATTTGTCAGAACTTTTAAAATAGTACCAAATTCATCTTTTGAAAGATCATGCGTGAAAACTAATTGATGAGTGAAATCAAAACTATGATCTTCATCACGAACAAATGGATATTCTTCAGTCCGGTAAGTGGGAGCAATAACTTCCGCGTTTGGAAGTTCAAGATGGCTTTTCAGAGTTTCAGAGCTGACGGCAATCTTTGGATAATTCCGAAGTGCTTTTTCTCGCCAGTCGTTTACATAAGGAGCAAAGAGTTTTTGCCAACCAAGACGACTCTGATCAACGAGTCCCCAATCCAATATATAAAGATACTTTTCAACATTAGAGGGAAGATTTAATCCATGAACGTATCCACGGCTTAAGACAATCACTTTTTCGATGGATGGATGCAAAGGTATCGCCTTTACTGCAGAAGGCATGATCCAGAAGTTTTTCTTAAAAACAGTTACATCTTTAGCTTTATGAGTGAGGAAAGAGGAAACAATAGGTCTTGTTTCAATTTGACCTAAAATACCACCTTGCTTGTGAGCGATGGTGTAGATTTCTGAATTAGGGAAAAGATTTAAAATAAGTTCCACGAGAAAGATAGAGTCATCTCGAAGTAAGATAGAATCGATGGCTATAGCAGTTTTCATATTAATACTTTTTAAGTTGAATGACTAAGGATCCAAAAATCAGAATGGCTCCGCCAACAAGTTGCAATTCACTTAATTGTTTACCTAGAAAAATCCAATTCACGATGATGGCAAAGAAGGGGAAAAACATTTCTGCAATCGCAGTCGTTTTTGCAGATAAACGTTGGAGGCCCTGATAGTATAGCCACATCGCCATAGCACCCGAGATAATCACCATAATCAGAATACGAAGATAATCTTCCCCATTGGGCAGAACGAGATTTCGATTCCATTGCACAAAAGGAATCAAGACTAAAAGTCCGGTTATAAAACGTCCGGCCATGATTGATTTCGTTTCAAATCCAGCTAGGCTCAATCTTTTACCAAAGACAGTCGTTGCACCCCAACCGACGATTGATACACCAACGAGGCCGTAGCCTTTTAGAGCAACGTCAGATGTCACAGCTCCAAAATTGGTGACCATTAATGTGTAAAAGCGCTCAATATCAGGTGACGAAATGAGAAGTCCGCCAAATAAACACACGGCTGCCCAAATGAGGAATTGCTTCTGAATCTCTTCTTTCAAAATGATCGCCGCTAAAATGATCGCAACCACGGGCTGAAGTTTTTGCAATAAAATGACAAGCGAGGGATTTAAATACTGGAAGGACTCTGTGAAAGCAACTGTCGCTATCGCAGACCCCACTCCACCAATGATGAGAAAACTAAAAACATCAGAAAGTTTTAGTTCACCAATTCGTTTAAGATTAGGAATGAGACCCAGAGAAAAAATCAGAGTCAAAATACAGTGCTCATAAAAAACAATAGTGACGGGATTGATTCCACGTTCAACTAACGGGTAGCGGATCAGGGTATCCATACCCCACAGTAAGCATGCAAGAATGACTAAGAAAGTTCCGGCCATGAGGTTATATTAACGAAGAATGAAAGCTTTGGAAAACTTCTTGTGCCTTTCGGGCGACCATTTCCTTTTTAAGCTTTTTTCCACCGGCCTTTTTCATTTCCTTGGTAAATTCCACTGAAGGGAGAAGCCCAAAGTTGATATTTGACGGGCAAGGCTTTTCAATCGTCATGATATAGTTGACTAGAGCTCCCATCGCGGTTTCAACCGGAAAGTTGACCGAGTCCTTACCTTGAATTCTTCTCAAAAGTTGAAACGCGACATAAAGTCCCATCGAAGCAGATTCGGTATAACCTTCTACTCCAGTGATTTGGCCTGCAAAATAGATATCAGGATATTTTTTTGATTTAAGATCTGAATCAAGAAGCTTTCTGGCATTTAAAAACGAGTTTCGGTGACAAGACCCGAGATGGATGAAGCTAGCCTCTTCCAAACCTGGAATCATGCGAAATACGCGAACTTGTTCTTTATAGGTTAAGCGGGTCTGAAAACCCACGAGATTGTACGCTGATCCGAGAAGATTTTCCTTCCGAAGCTGAACCACGGCATACGGCCATTTTCCGGCAATATCGGGCTCAAGTCCCACAGGCTTCATGCACGAAAAGCGCGCTGTATCTGGTCCGCGTTCCGCCATGAGGTCGATAGGCAAACAAGATTCAAAAAATTTCCAGTCTTCAAACTCTTTAGGCTTAACTTTTTCAGCATTTTTTAATTCTTCGATAAAAGCGTAGTACTGTTCTTTATTCATCTGAGAATTAAGATAGTCTCCGCCTTCTTCCATTTCTTTGTGACGATCTTTAAAATACATTTTGGAAAGATCGAGAGTGTCGGCATCAACCACTGGAGCGATAGCATCGTAGAAATAGAAATCATCGCCTGAAATTTCTTTAAGAATCCAGTTTTCTAATGATTTTGCCGTCAGTGGTCCGGTTGCAACGATGACGTAATTACATTCAAACTCAGCTTTGAGTTTGATCGGGTCATCCGCTTCTAGATCAACCACGCGAATGAGAGGATGATTTCGTAATTTTTCAGTGACTTCAGCCGAGAAATGTTCGCGATCAACGGCGAGAGCGTCACCCGCGGGAACAGCATGTTTTTCAGCAGATTCAATAATAAAAGAACCAAGTGCTTTCATCTCAGTTTTTAAGAGTCCATGGGCAGAGAATGGATCCAGAGACTTTAAAGAATTGGTACAAACCAGTTCCGCGAACGTAGGAATTTTTTGAGCTGGATTTAGTTTTACTGCTTTGGTTTCAAGAAGAACGACGTGAATCCCATTTCTAGCAAGAAACATTGCTGCCTCAGAGCCAGCGAGGCCCGCTCCAATAACTAAAACCCGGGTAGGCCCAGAATTCTGCATGAGTACTCTCTTTTTAGCGTCTTTTTTTGTATAATGTGAAAGTCCTCAGATACCGTAATTTTAGGCAATGTGTCAAGTAACAGACGGACTCACATGAAAACGACTATTATCCTTCATCAAACCCATCATACTCTAGCGGATTTTGATGCTATTTTTCAATCAACAGTTGAGGTTTTAAAAGGTCAGGGATTGCACTTATTTCCGGAGCTTTTCCTCACTGGTTATCCGCTTCAGGACCTGGTCTTACAAAGACCCTTCATCGATAGCTACCAAACCATCTTAAATGACCTCCATGAATGGGCCAAAAAACAGCAAGGTTCATGGCGTGCTCTTTTGGGCGGACTTCAATACGAAATGGAAGATCAAGGTGTGCCGACCAAAATTCGTAATGTTATTTACGAAGTGATCCCAGGATTGGGACTAAAAAACCTCTACACCAAAAGGCTTCTTCCAAATTACGATATTTTTGATGAGCAGAAATACTTTACCGCTGGAAAAGAAAACGCTTTCTATGAATTTAATGGCGACCTTTTTGGGCTTCAGATCTGTGAAGACATGTGGGCCTCAAGTTTTCACGAACTTGATCCCTGCGAATTGATGCTTAAAGAAGTGAAAGACAAAAAACTCAAAATCAAAGGAGTCATCAACCTTTCTGCTTCGCCATTTGAAGCCGCCAAGAAGAAAAAACGCTTTGAACGCGCTAAAACCATCTCCCTTCAATTTGAGTGTCCGTTTATTTATCTCAACCGAGTTGGCGGAGAGGATGAGATTCTCTTTGATGGCGGAAGTTTTGTGATGGCGGGATCAGAGTTAGCAATCGAATTAAAATCTTTTGAAGCGGATAGTAAATCAATAGATCTCGCCGAAATTGCCGGAAAATACGAGGAAAAACCCATTTTTCGGCCAGAAAACACCTGGGAAGGTCTTTTTGCACCAAAAATTGATAGCACCAAAAAACCCGCCACCTTAAAACCGTGGTCGGATGAAGAGTGCTCAGAAGTTTTGAAAGCCTTGATGTTTGGTCTCCAGGAATACGCCTCCAAAAGTGGCTTCAAAAAATTCCTCGTTGCGATGTCCGGAGGCATGGACTCTGCTTTGGTTCTGGCCATCGTAAAACTATCACTTAAACCGGGACAGTCACTTGAAGCGATCTACATGCCAAGTGTCTATTCATCAACAGTCAGCACAGAACTTTCCGAAAAGATGTGCAAAAAGCTAGGAATACCTCTTTCGTATTTCCCAATTAAATTTCTTCATTCAGCTGTTAAAAATGCTTTCACTCAAACTTTTAGCGAACCGTTTCAAGGGCTTACTGATGAAAACATCCAAAGCCGCTTAAGAGGAACTCTCCTCTACACCCGCTCGAACCAAACCGGTGCCATGGTCATCAATACTTCAAATAAATCTGAACTTGCCGTTGGCTACTCTACTCAATATGGCGACTCAGTAGGTGCAATATCACTCTTAGGCGATCTCTATAAAACGGAAGTTTACCGCCTTGGTACTTACATCAATAAAAATTTTGGCGCTCCCATCCCCAATGGTATTATGGATCGCGGACCATCTGCCGAACTAAGAGAAAACCAACTCGACCAGGATTCTCTTCCCCCTTACGAACGACTTGATCCAATACTGGAAGGCATCTTAAGTTTCCGCTTAGGAAAAAAAGAATTGTTAGAATTAGGTCATTCTGACCCAGAGATTACAAAAGTACTTCATCTCTACTTAAAATCAGAGTATAAGAGAGCTCAATTTTGCCCGATCTTAAAAGTGAAGGCAAAAAGCTTTGGTTTTGGTTATCGGATTCCGATGAGCAAAAACCTGAGTTACCAATTGCATACCTGAGGAGATTTTTATGACTGAAGAAACAAAAAACAAAGTAATCGGCAAATTCAATGAGATCAAAACAAACATTGAATCATTCATCTCAGACGTGAACGTCAATGAACTTAAAACAAGCTTTAACACAATGGTTAAAGACGCTCAAAAAGATTTCAACAAACTAGTTGAGAAAGATCTTGAATCAGTTCGTGGAAAACTTCAAAAAGAAAAAAACGATATCGAGAAGAAAGCTAAAAAGTTTCTCGATGGTCACAAAAAAGAACTTAATGTTCTTCAAAGCAAAATTGATAAACTGATGAAAGCTGCTGCAAAACTAAAAGCAAAGAAAGGGGCTGTTGCCGCAAAATCAGCAACAACAACGACTAAGAAGAAAGTTTTGAAGAAAGTTGCCGCTGCTGCGAAGGCAAAGCCTGGATTTGCGAAAAAGACGACAGCAAAAAAAACGACAGCGAAGAAATAGTCCGGTAAAGGAAGTCTTCGACATTTTTATCGCTCGTTTCCGTTAGCGTGCTTCTGACTTGGGTCAGACGATTGCTTCGCAATCATCTCGACCTCTTTATTTGAGCGTTTTATAAAGCTCCAAAACAAGTTCAGTTCTCTAAATCACCGTTCCAATTAATGACTACCGTTATTCGCGACAGCGAATGGCGGTGGTCTCGTTCGTAGCTCAATATCAGAATGTAAGATTATAAATTTAAAAACGACTTTTACAGTCTGAAAAATGGGTATTCTACGCCACAACCTCAGTCACATGAAAAACTTTCCCTCTCCCATTCTTCTTCGACATATACATCATCTTATCAGCGAAATCGATAATGCTTTTGGCACTGTTCGCATCGTTGGGGAACTGGGCTAAACCAATTGAAAGAGACAATTTATATTTCTTATCATAATCAATATTAAACTCTGCACTTTTCACTGACTCAGAAATCCTGAGCGCGATCTTCTTTGTTACTTCGACGCTGGTCCTAGGGAGAAGCACAATGAACTCATCTCCACCATATCGATAAACGAGATCAGAGGCACGCAGTTGATCTTTCAGAACTACGGCCATATCAATCAGTAACTGTGAGCCCACAATGTGACCAAACTGGTCGTTTACATTTTTAAAGTAATCAATATCGACAAACAATAAACTGAAGCCAACTTGATCATGCTGAAAGCGACCAATATAAAGTTCCAAATCCTCAATGAGTTTTCTTTGGTTGAAAAGACCAGTGACTTCATCTGTCAGAGATAGCAGGCGGATCTCCTCTCGGCGCTTAGATTCGTTCATGATGGATAACGTGGTTTTCAGCACGTTTGACAGGTAGTCGCTCATGATTTCCTTGATAGGATATTCTGAGACATTTCTGGCAACGAGGTAAGATAATTTCCCATCACCACGCTTGATGAGAAAATAGAATCTTTCTTTTACAAAGCGCAGACCAAAGATCAAGCCAGTTTCATCAGAGAGGAAGCGCTTAATGCGTTTTTGCTGATGATCAGTAAGTTTTAATTTATCTTGTAGAGAACATAGCGTTTTAGAACTTGTTGAAAAGCTGATCTCTTTTTCGATTTCAAAAAAGAGACTTAAGTATTGATTGAGGCCTGATGCGATATCGGGAATTGTTCCGAAACTTTCTGGTCGTGAGAAAAGATGAAGGACAGCACGTTCTGGATTCCACTGACCGCTTTGAATGGCGCCGTGAAGTTTTAAACGATAGATAACAGTGCGGATTTCGTTTTGATCGATTGGTAGTGTGAGAAAGTCAAAAAGTCCTGCGCGGAACGCGCCCACGATTCCATGGTGGTCTGGGCGTGGTGACAGTAATGTAATTCCAGCTCTTGGAATCAGCTGATGAATCTTACGGATGTCATCAACAGTTTTTTGACTTTGGCGATTTGAATAAAAGAAAACGGCTTGTGCCGTTTTCTTATTATAATTATCAAGATCAGCAACGTCTTGTAAAAAACTAATTCGGTATTTTAGTTTATTTTCACTTAAGGATTTCTTTATCGCTTCTATTGAGAAGGAATCCAGTCCTATCGCCAGAATTTCTAGTTCATCGACGTTTTTTTTCATTACATATCAATATTTTTCTTCAATGCATCTAAGGCATTCGTGCGATCTGGTTCGTCTTCTAGGACCGTAATGGCACCTCGAAGAGTCTTGATCGCTTTTTCTAATTTGTCTTCTAGCTCAAATCGAGATTCCACTGATCTCTTTTCCTGCATTGAGATTGACTCCATATCAAATTCCATGGCATCAATTTTTCTTTTGAGTTCAAGGATTTTGAGATCACGATGACGAATCTGAGATTCAGCATCGGATTTTAATAGCTCAAGTCTCTGCTCAAGTTCTTTCTCTCTCAATTGGACTTTCTTAACATCCATCTTATTCTTTTGGGATGCTTTATCAAGCTCAAGGGTTAGAATTCGGTTCTTCTCTTCGAGTATCAGTTTTTTCTCATCAAAGAACTTTAGTCTGTCTTTCAGATCATTAATTTCTTCATTAAGCTTTTTACGAATGATCGTGAGTTCGATTTTTTTCTCATCAAGCTCCGCACGGATATTTAAATTTGAGCGCGCCTGCATGAGTTTTTCATCTTCTAATTTTTGTATACGGCTTTGAAGCTCATCTCGATCAGTCCGCAAATTAGAAATGGTTGCCTGCATTCTTTCCATTTCACCAGAATAGGCGCCAGAAATTTCTTTCAGGTCCTGACCATAATTACGGTCATCTTTGGCTTCTCTGGTTTCCTGAACAACCTCTTTTTTCTTTTTCTTCGCTTTTTCTTCTTTTGGAGGAGCGACAACTTTTTCTTCTTCCTCTTCAGATTCTTCAAGTCCAAAGTCGAGGCTTCCTAGGTCGAGGTCATCAGACACAAGAGGTTTATCAAGGTTTTCATTCTCATTAATTGATGATGCAGACAGATCAATCTGAGAAGCATCATTATCCATGATGGCATCTATTTCTTTTAATTTTTCTTTAGCGTCTTCTGACAGATCTGCTTCTAGCATTGATGCCGATAAATCTTCGTCACCGAAACTGAGTGCCATTCCATCATCTTCTCCAAGGGAGAGGTCTTCGGAAAGCTCGTCATCGCTTAAGCTCAAGGCTTCAGAATCATCGTCAGAAAGCGACAGAGATTCGTCATCCCCTTCGCCCAAATCTAAACTACCAAGTGAAAGCCCGTCTTCTGAAGGAAGGTCGGATGTATCGTTAGAAAAATCGAGTTCTCCTAAGTTTTCCATAGGAGGCGCTTCATCTGCTTCACCTAGTGAAAGACCATCGTCTTCGCCACCATCAAGAGATAAGTCGCCATAATTATCTGCAGAATCTGAACTTTCTTCATTGAAGGTCGTATCACCTAAGTCCAAACTTTCTTCTTCACTGAAACTAAGATCCATTCCTTCATCTAAAGTAGAAACTTCAGGAGGGGCATCGCTATCACCGAGATCAATATCAAGTTCACCAATTTCCATTTCATCATTGGCCGCTGTTTGAGCTGCCGGTTTGCTTGCTGCTTGTGCCACTTGATCCTGCCATTTTGGTTTTGATTCTGACTTAATTACGCTTTTAAAAACTTCATCAATCTGTCCGCTCACTGGATGTTTTTTTAAAGCTTCAAGTTCTTTAAAATCAGAAAAGTCATTCTTCATAATTGATTCCAGACGGTTTTAAACATTTATTAAACATTGCTTATTCTCTCATCGTTCAAACCAACGGAATGTATGAGAAAAAAAGCAATAATTCCTACCTCTGTATCATAGCTGCCTGAAGGAGGATGAACCACCTCGAGGCAAAGATTGCTGCCAGAGTCAGCACTATCTTTATTGATTCCCTTGAAGAGCCATACTACAATCGAATGGAATCTCTGGAGGACGCTTGAAAAAGAATAAATTCATGACTTTGATTATGATGTTGATAGTTTCTATCAACTTCTCGCTTGCACAGGATAACTTCCTCCCCTCAAACATTTTGATGATGGATGATAAATTCTCTCACCATGTGATCCTAGTTGAGAAGGCCACCCACAAACTTCACCTCTATGAAAACTCTGGGTCTAATCCAAAGCTAGTTAAAACTTTTAATACAGCAACTGGAAAATTTAAAGGCGACAAATCCGTTAACGGTGATCACAAAACACCTGAAGGTATTTATACGATCTACGAGTTTCTCTCGAAGCAGGAACTCTTAAAGCGTCACGGTAAGTATGCTGAGATTTATGGTAGCGGTGCTTTCCCAATGGATTATCCTAACTTCATCGATGCACGCGAGGGCAAAGGCGGCGGCGGAATTTGGCTTCACTCAACTGATGATGATAACCGGATTTCGAAGGGCCTTGACTCTAGAGGCTGTGTCGTTGTTCAAAATCAGGACCTAAAAGACATTTCTCAATTTATCGAAATCAACAACACTCCTATCATTGTTGTACAAGATATTTTCTATCTCTCTCAAAAGACGTGGGAGAGAAACCGCAAAGATCTCAATGATGCCGTTTTGCAATGGGCGAAAGCCTGGCAGAAAAAAGACTTTGAGTCTTACATCAATAGTTATGATCAGGAACGTTTCTATGACAAAAAATATGGCTCATATAACGGTTACAAGAGTTACAAAAAAGCTGTCTTTTCTCGTGCCGATAGTCCATCTATTAAACTAGATTTCATCTCTATGTTTTCAAATCAGGACTATGCAGTTGTTCGCTTACAACAAGACTACCGCTCACCGGTCATCAACGATATTGGTAAAAAGACTCTCTATCTTAAAAAAGATAAGAACTATGATTGGAAAATCGTTGGAGAAGTATGGTCTTCTGTTGAAAATAATAGTGTTGCTTTTACGCCTTCTAAAAGATTTTTCAAAGATTAAAAATGAAGGATTTTATCCAAAAAAATGGAGATGAAGTCGCCATCGTTATTTACGATGCTCCTCTTCCCCCAAAATATTTCCGCCTTACGAAAAGATTCATCCGAACACTTTTTATTGTGGTGCCATTATTCATTATCTCTCTGATTTTAGCTTTCTTTCTATGGGGACTTGGTAACAGGCTCCAAGACTCTCCATCAATAAGTTTGCCGAAAGTTATGACTGAAACAGATAATAAGTTTTATGCTCTTGAATCCGAAGTTAAATTACTTCAAGAGACTAACAAAACATTGTCAGAGAAACTTTCCGCAGGACCTGCAGCTGTTAATGTTAATGATCCTTATCTTTCAATTATTAAAAAGCCCTATGGAATGCAAAATTTCTTGGGTCAGAATAAAGTAACTCTCGATCAATTCGAATTTTTACAGAACTCAAATAAAGTTAATTTTAAATTCCAAATCATCAGCTCTTCCTCGGAAACAAGAGTCACCGGTCATGTTCTGGTCTTAATGATTTCGGAATCTGGTATCCTCGCTTATCCAGCTGAAGCCAATAAGGAGTTATCTCAAGGTGTAAAATACTCTTCGGGTGAACCTTTTGCTGTCTCTCGCTTACGCCCAACTGATGCCGTTTTCCTGAATAGCCTTTCTGGAGAATCTGTTAAATTCATCATCTATATCTTCAGCCGTGAAGGTGACTTACTTCTGATTCATGAAAGTGAGTCTTTTAAAGTTGGAGCTAAATCATAATGAACGATCAAGACTTTAAAGATTTTAATTACAATGTGATTGGTACAAAATCTCGGATTGTTGGTGACTTAGTTCTATCAGGGGATGCTATTATTAGCTCTCAAATTGATGGAAGCATCGAAGTCTTAGATCAAGGCAAACTAGTTCTTGAAAGAGGAAGTTTTGTTAAAGGCCGTATTAAGGCCATTGACCTCGAAATTTTTGGCACAGTCGAGGGTCTAATTGAATGTAGTGGACTTGTTTCAATTCGTTCAAGTGCCACTGTTGTAGGTGAAATCAAATCAGGTCGTTTGGTCATTTATCCAGGTGCTATCGTTGAAATGACAGCAAGTTCTGAATCAGAAAAAACTCTCTAAAGACTTTCGTCTCTAGAGAATTCAATTATAAATAATCTTCGTATTTAATAATTTTTACCGGGCGAATGCGGGAAAGTGATTTCACGAGACTTTTATCCCCAACAACAACAATTGAAAGTCGATCCCAGGGAAATGACTCCATTGTTGCAGAAGATAATTCTGTCGAAGTAAGTTTTCCAATTGTTTCAGGAAATTTGACGAGTTCCTCTAGGTTTCTATTTTGATGATCGTAAAGCATGATCTGACCAAGGAATGCACTGGTTTCCTCGAATCCAAAAGCATATCCACCAATTTGATTATTTTTCTGATGAATAAATTCTTTTTCTTCAAACTTTCCTGATGAAACTTCAGCAAAAACATCACGAATAATCGAAATAGTTTCGGCCGTAGTTTCGTTTTTCGAAAAGGTCAGGATCCCCGCGCGTCCATAATCTCTTTGCATTGAAACGTAGGCACCAGCTGAATAAGTAAGTCCTCGCTTCACTCTCAATTCTTGAACAAGTTTTGATGTAAACCCGCCTCCTAGGAAAGAAGACATAAACTGAAAATGGTCATACTTTGCTTTAAATTCATTTGAAGTCATATAGCGGCCAATACGGATTTGCGCTTGGTTAGCATTTGGGACTTCGACCAAATAGATAAAAGATTCCGGCTGCGGCTTGAGGAGTGACTGCTGAGAAATCTTAGATTCATTAGACCAGGCACATTTTTTTTGGATTACATCACGAAGGTCTTTCGTATCTGAAGGACCTGCGATGTAGATAACTTTTTTTGTTTTATTCAGACGCTCAAGACGTGCTTTAAGAAGTGATGAAGTAATCTTTTCAAAACTTTTTAGACTTCCCTCGACTGGTTCAGAATAAGCCGTTCCTTGCAGGGAAACTCTTCTAAAAACTCTATCTGCCAGAGCGGAATGAGAAGTTACTAAATTTTTGAGATTACTTTTAGATCGACTGAGGTGTGAATTTAAATCATTTTCCGGAAACTGAGCGTCTTTAAAAATCTCACACACTTTACCCATCACAGGGCCAATATCTTTTGTTAATCCCTGAATACTGAATACGCTATATTCGTGGGTTACGTTATGACGAAGATTTGCTCCATAAAAATCAAAAAACTCTGAAAGCTCTCTTTGAGATTCTTTTGAAGTTCCTGCAGATAATTGATCAAAAGTTGTCTGCGTAATTCCCGGAACTGAATCATTTAAAGCGCCGTCTTGAAAATAAATAGATGCAGTAAATTTAGGAAATTTATCATCTTCAATCCATACGATATCAAGATCGTTTCCGGGACCCATCTTCCATTTTGTTCTCTTGACTGAATCTAAGAATGAATCAGCGAAAGATGAGTTAATTAAAAGAAGCCCTATAATAAAATATTTCATATTGTTTCTCACTTATGCTGATTCCAGACAGAGACAAAGACACTTGATTTAGAAAAAGTTTCAAGGCATATAGCCTTAACATCTTCGACCGAAACCTTCTCATAATTTTGAAGTTCAGTTTTGTAGAATCTCCAGTCACCCATAAGCAACTGACGATCACCCAGAAACTGGGCTAGACCGGCGTTGGTATCGAGTCCACTGTAAAGATCGACCAGATAATTATTTTTAATTTTCTGGATGTTTCTTGCCGTAATTTCAGTATCACAATAAGACTTTAATTTAGAATTAAGATTTTCTTTGAACTCATTGAGCTTAATACCACGAACTAATTCTCCACCAATAAAAAAGAATCCTGCCTTTTCAAGTTGCTGATGGGCCGCATACATGGAGGTCGCAACGGGCTTATTGACGAGAATATACTCATTGGTCAGCGCGGAGCTTTTACCGGAACCGAGGATCGAAGATAAGACATCGAGTGCGTAACTTTTTGGATGTCCAGCTTTATAAGTTGGATACGCCATCATAAATATAGGACTTGGTGATTCACCCTTTTGGTATATGACTTTAGATCCTGCAGAAGTTCTGACAAAAGCTTCATCTTTCAAAGAGGCATGATCTTCAGTAACCGTTTTTGAAGAAGGGATTTTCCCAAATTTTTCAGCAATCATTTTTTTCGTGTCTGCTGTATTCACATCACCAACTAAAACCAAAGTCACATTATTAGGAGCATAAAAGCGTTTGAAGTAAGCGTGAATTTGTTCACGTGTAACAGATTTTAAATCAGGTATTTCTCCAATAACCGGTCGACCGTAAGATGTCCCCTCAAAAAGATTGGCCATAAGTAACTGGTACAATTGACCACGAGGAGAATTTTCATAGCGCATTTTTCTTTCTTCAAGTACTACGGCACGTTCGCGATCAAAGTCACCCGGATCTAGTGCCAGATTTTCCATACGATCTGCTTCAATATCGAGCATCATCGGAAGTTCTTTTGAAGGCAGATTTTCGTAATAAACAGTCTGATCACTTGTCGTGTAAGCGTTGGTTGATCCCCCGCTACCTTCAATGATGAAATCAATACTATTTTTTCCGTACTTTTTTGCACCTTTAAACATCATATGCTCAAGAAAGTGCGAGGCTCCTGTTATGCCGGGAACTTCATTCTTGCCGCCAACTTTGTAAAAGAAGTACAAACTAAAAATGGGAAGCTTAGGATTATTCACTATCAACGCCGTCATGCCGTTATCTAGTTTTAATTCATCAACTTCAAGATTAATGCTGTCAGCGAGAGTTTTCTCTTTTCTGACACTCGAACAACTGTTTAGAAAGAGCGAGAGCATAAGTAGCGAAACAAAAAACTTCATAGTACCATCCTCAGATGAACAAGATCACGATATTGGGATCAGGAACTAGCACAGGAGTTCCTATTTTAGGTTGTAAGTGCAAGGTTTGCCAATCAACGGAACTAAGAAATAAGCGCTTTCGCACTTCGGCCTTGCTTCGACTACCAAATCAAAAAAATATTTTAATCGATGCTTCACCTGATCTTCGCACTCAGCTACTTGCCAATAAAGTTTCTGAACTCGACGGTGTGATTCTGACACATGACCACGCAGATCATACGCATGGAATTGATGACATCAGACCTTTTGGTTTTTTGAATAAAAAACCGATACCAGTATATGCAGACGCCTCTGCTGCAAAAGATCTCACTCGAAAATTTCCCTATATCTTTGATCGCGAAAAATATTTCGAAAATAAGGCAGTAATCGGTGGAGGAATTCCTCTCGTCGATCTTAAAGTCACAGCTGAAGGACCCGAGGAAATATTAGGCTCTAAGTTTGAGTTTCTCTCTCTGCCTCACGGTCATGAAAACACACTAGGAATTATTCATCAAAAACTTGCCTACATTGTAGATTGTCGCGAGATTCCAGAAGTGGCCCTCAAAAAACTATCTGACGCTAAGCTTGAAATTCTTGTGATCGACTGTCTCAGGCCAAGTCCTCATCAGACTCATCTACACCTTGATTTGACACTGGAATATATCGATCGGGTTAAGCCCAAGAAAACTATTTTGACTCATATGGGACACGAATGGGATTATCTTGATCTGATCAATCAGCTTGAGAAGCGTGGTGTAAAAAACACATTTCCTGCTCTTGATGGACAGTCCTTCCTCTATTCTAACGCCTAAAAACCATGTAAGATGGATAATCTTTACCATCACTTTATATTGCCTCTACTATTAAGGGAGTCCCTGATGAAAATTGCAGTTCCTAAAGAAATTAAAAATAACGAAAATCGTGTTGGTCTCGTACCGAGTGGCGCACGTCAATTAGTTCAAGACGGTCATGAAGTTTTTGTTCAGCATAACGCTGGTATGGGGATCGGTATTCCTGATGAAGAATACATCAAAGCTGGTGCTAAAATCGTTCCTACATTAGAAGACGCTTTTGCTATTGGCGAAATGATTATCAAAGTAAAAGAGCCTCAACCAAATGAGATCGCTCTTTTAAAACCGCACCACATTCTATACACATACCTTCACCTTGCTGCTGATAAACCTCAAACAGAAGGTTTAATGAAGTCTGGGGCAACTTGTATTGCTTACGAAACGATTCAACTTGATGACAACTCTCTTCCACTTCTTGTTCCAATGTCAGAAGTTGCTGGACGTATGTCGGTTCAAGTTGGAGCTACATACCTTCAGTTAGATAAGGGCGGGAAAGGAATTCTCCTTGGTGGAGTTCCGGGTGTTCGTCGAGCAAAAGTAACTATTATTGGTTGCGGTATTGCAGGAACAAACGCTGCCCAAATGGCAGTGGGCCTTGGTGCTGACGTAACGTTGATTGATCTTTCAACAAAACGTCTTGCCGAACTTGATCAACTATTTGAAAACAAAGTTCACACAATTTTCTCTAACTCTCAAAACATCGAAGAATCAGTTATTGCTTCTGATTTAGTTATCGGTGCCGTACTCGTTCCAGGTGCAAAAGCTCCGAAACTAGTAACTCGCGAAATGATCTCAAAAATGCAGAAAGGATCTGTTGTTGTCGATATCGCTGTTGATCAAGGTGGATGTATCGAAACTTGTAAGGCAACAACTCACGAAAATCCTACTTTCGTTGTTGATGGCGTTGTTCACTACTGTGTGGCGAATATGCCAGGTGCAGTTGCACGTACTTCTACTTTTGCTCTTACAAACGTAACTCTAAAATACGCTCGTTTGATTGCTCGTGACGGTGTTGACCGCGCGATCATGAAGGACAAGCCGCTACGCCTTGGTGTGAATATCTACAAAGGAAAACTCGTTTACGAACAAGTTGCACGTGACTTGGACCTTCCCTTTACTCCGCTTCAACTAGATAAATATCTTTAGTAAAGAAAGGGGCGCTTGATGCGCCCCTTTTTTGTGTTAACATTGTTTCATGGTTCAAAAAATCCTCATCATCCTAAACTTGGTCATCGTTCTCGCTGGTGCAGGACTAGTTTATTACTCGCATAATATCGTTAAGCCTGAGGCTACAAATCAGGCGGCTGAGGCGGAAGCGCTCAAGAACGATGCTGTGGCCACGGCCCAGATCAAGCCCGTACCTATAAAAAAGTTTGTCGTTAATCTCCACTCCCGCAGTTCCCGACTTCGTTACTTGGATTTAGAAATGAACATCCTCACGTTTGAAGAGGAACAAAAGCAAATCATCAAAGCTAATGAACACATCTTCAAAGATGTGGTTATTGAGATTGCTGCTCACCTTGAGCCGGATGACCTCGATTCGGTAACGGGGAAAATTTTGTTGGAGAATAAAATCAAGAAACAGGTGAACACCAAACTTGGCGATCCACCTGTTGTTAAGCAAATTTTCTTTTCGGGATTTGTCGTTCAGTAAAACGCTTACTGAAGGTTTTTAGCTGCTTCATCCTGATCTAGTGGAACAGAATTCTTATTATCATCAGCTAAATTATCGAGATATTTTTTAACATCTTCTTTTGAGATTTTATTTTCAGCAAGAAGACGGTCACGAACTCTAACGTCCAATAGTTTTTCTTCAAGAGCTAATCTTAATTTCATGGTGTCCTCACTTTTAAATCGAAGCTTTTTGTACCATTAGGTTATGGACTTATCAACAGATAACGCTGCTCGGTAAAGCTTTATTGCCAGTACTTTGGAGGATTTTGGTCATCATCCTTAACAATTGAAAGGTGCTTTTTCCCAGTTGAGCGCGGTTTCCAAGAGTTTTGGAGGATTTTTTTCATCAAAGGGCGATTCTGAAAATGGATAATCAGGAAACTAAAGGCCATCGCCAGGAGATGTGCCCATGAAGTCGTGAGCGATGAAAAGATCGCTAAATACGCCTCAATCCCGGCAAGAATCCAGCAGAATGTACGGGCCTTCATCGGAAAGATCATCATGAACGCCATTTGGCGATCTGGATAAAGCAGTGAGTAGGCAATGAGAAGAGCGAAATTAACTCCTGAAAGACCATGAAGAGAAGAAAAATAAACTTGGGTTCCGAAAAAGAAAACCAGATTAATCAAAGCGAATGATAGTCCCACACTAATAACTGTCAGAAGGAGGAATCTCAAATAAACTTTTCCACCCCATTGAGCTTCTAATTCAGACCCGATGAACCAGATGACCAATGAATTGAAAAGAAAACTCATCAGCTGAACTTCAACAAATGGATAAGTGATCAGTTGATAAATAAGACCTTGAAATAATCCACTGCCTGAGAGTCCTAAAACTCCGACGAGGGAAAATGCACCAATTGCTTTTAAGATTGCAGCAACAAAGAAACAAGCAGCAGTCGTAATCAAAATAATTTTATTGATCTTAGTTAATGTTGGTGCTTGAAATTGTCCGTTCATTTAATTGGCCTTTGCGAGAGTTCAATTAAGACGCCGCCAGTTGATTTTGGATGCATAAAATTAACAAGGCATCCACCTGCTCCAATTCTTGGTTCAGGATAAATAAACTTATAACCTTTATCCGTGAGCTCTTTTGTTTTAGCGATGACATCAGTTACTTTGAAACACAGATGATGAATACCTTCACCTTTGGTTTCAATAAATTTATGGATTGTGCTTTCAGTAGACGTTGGTTCTAGGAGCTCAATATGCGCATTGGTATCTACGTGGGCGAATGCCGTTAAAACTTTCTGCTCTTTTACTTCTTCAATTTCCGGAGCGAAAACAAGACCCATGTCTTCATAGACTTTCTTGGCCAGAGGAATACTCCTCACAACTATAGCGATGTGGTCGAGGATACAATCCTTTAGCTCAGGTAACGACATCTAGTAGACTCCTTAAGGTCTCATTATGCCTTGAAGAAATGGTCGGATCAATAACTAAAAGTTAGGCGCAGGCACAGCATCATCACAAATCCCCGGCTCGTCCGGATCAAATGGTGGAATGATTGGCTGTTCAGGAGGAATACATGAACCGTTTTTACAATCGCCGAACTCTTCATTGTTATAGCAGTGCTGACGACATGTTGGACTACCGGTAACAGGATCTGTTCCGGTTTTAACTTTAAGACATTTAACGACAGTCGTCTTTTGACACCATTCCTTCGCAATACAGAAATCTCCGATCGGTTTACTACAAAGGACAGCGGGCGAAACGATAGTGTTGTGAGGTGAACATTGTCCAGAAGTGCGATTACAACATAAGCTAGAGCATTCAAGATCAGTTAAACAACTTTCTCCGACGATTTTATTTCCTTGAGTGCTGGAGGAATCAAAGCATTGAGAAACCAATGTCTGATCCCAACAACGATTATTAAAACAACATTCTGAACTTCCGCAACCTGAGTTGCTGGAGCAGCTCTTGAAGTTTGTATAAAGAACTTCGTTACCTGTGTCAGTACGATATTGTGTAGGACGAACAAGTTGAAGTTTTACATCGTTTGCAACTGATACTACATAGTCGGTATTGTTTGCATCTTTAGCGATAATTTCAAGTGTAGCTGAAACGTTACATGAACCAATGTGCTCAAGATCAAAATTTCTTGTTTGAGCTCGAGCATTTGATCCATCCATCCATTCTGTCATTCCAGCGACTGGTAGCACTTTTTCAATACGAACTGCGTTTGGTGTTGTCGATGAAAGATGAGCAACGTTTGCGTTTAAGTTAAGCTTTGTTGCCAATGGAAACAAGTATGAATTGTAATAGAGTCTGTATTGCTGTGGAGGAGTACTGCCTGAAAGGGGAAAATCATCCGGGAGTGGGTCTGTTGCAAAGCTTGTGTAATCAACCCAAGATTCAGCACGGAAAAGTTTTTTATCGCCATGAAGTTCATCATGTCTAAAACCAAATTGCCAGTCTGGGCTGTTAACAAGACGATAAGGTCCACGATAGAAGTAATCACTGCTAAGGAACGTTTTCTTTAACCAATCAGATTGAAATTTCACGTCTGTTGTTATTGACGTATTCGCCGGAACTAAAGGTGAACTAAAAGTAAATTCGGATGGAATACGTTTACCAGCAATCGTCGTATATGGGATTGTATCTGGTAATGGCTTCAGGATTTTCTTATTCATATAATCTTGAAGATAACCAGTTCCTGAAACACTCTTCACTTGTGGAAGTGAAGGTGAAAGAGGAACTTTAATTCCTCCAGAAACTTTCACGAGACCTTGATCCAGAACCTTCGCGTAGGCATAAAGACATTCTTCATCGGTAGCATCACATGCGCCTACTCCCTGGAAAGTAGGATCGTCTTCTAAGCGAAGGCCTCTGCAATACAAACCGGTGTCTCTATTGTCTTGTGTGTATTCTTTGCTGCCCGTTTCAAATGATCCATCGAGTTTAAATGTGTAATCATTATAATCGTAAAGATCGTATGGAAGCCGAATATTTCTAAAAGGCTCTGAGCGAAGATCCATTACAAGCACACTGATCTCAGTTTGTGGAGTGATCCCCGGTGCCTGAGCAACAGTTGCAGGAATCGTTACAACTTCGCGTCCGACTCCGAATTTGAATCTGACTTTTACGTGAGTTGAAGTGAGTGAACCGATATTAATACCAGCAACGTAAAGTCTACCGGCGAAATTTTTTGGAAGAGTTAATTTTCTAACGTAACTACCACCACTCGCTTGACCAGTTCCCGTTTGATAAGTTGGGTCTGATGAAAGGTTTGGTTCAATTAAATGACGAATTTCAACTTTAGGGGGAAGTGAGACACCGTTACCAAGATCAGATTCATCGCGGCCAGCTCCATTACCACTAGTCACTCTACCGGTTGTGCTACCAACCTGATTAGCTGAACTAGCTGAAGGAATATCTGAGGGCATGCAACCAGAAATGATAAAAACCATCACTAGTAACTGATTTAAAATTTTCTTCCCGAAAATAAACTTATCCATGGTCTAAGACCTCAAAGGATTTATCGGTCCTTTTTTCTTAAATTCTTAAAATTATTATCAGTGAGAAAAGAATTCCAGGGGAGGAAGGCGGGACAAATAGCCTCTTTTTGAAGAGTTAAGAGTCCCTGTCTTGATTAGTCAATTACTTGGGATGCCTTTTTTAGCTGGCAATTTTACTTCAGTGCCTCATTTAGGACCATTGCGAGGCGAAGACCTGCTTGAAATAAACGCTGCTCTACAACTGGTACGAACTTGTAGCTGTATTCGTAAGCAAGTTTAGGCATATTTTCTTGTGCAACGACAATGTCACTGCGGCAGTACTGCTTAACTGTCATTGGAGTCTCAGAAGGAGTTACGTCCGCCGGATAAATTGTTCCGCGAAGGACTTTTGATTCCATCGCCCAGTCAACAACATCACCTTGTTTCCAGGCGATGATTTGCTCACGCGTTCGGCCTTGGCCAACGTATGAAGCAAGTTCAGTGAAACTGAGGTTTGTGAAATTAATCAAACCTTCATCCCAAAGAGCGTGAAGGTTGTATTCTTTTTTGTGAAAGAGAACTCGACACTTGTTTCCACCCTGATCTAATCCATTGCCGACGTGAAGTGGTTGATGAAGATCGCCAATAAGGTGAACGATGAATTTAAGAGCAAAACTTTTTTGATCTTCAGTTGCTTTAGAATCTTTCAAAACAGCTATCTGCTCTTTAATTGAAGTAAGAAGTTTACCAGATGAATTTGTTTCGTCGTGATTATGATCTTCATCTTTCCAATCAGTGTAGTGCCAGTTGTATGTGAACTGATAAGTTTGAGGATCTGATTTTATTTCATCAGACCAGTTAGAAACTTTTGAAAGAGTTTGATTACCTAAAATCTTGTACGCTTTTAAGGCAGCAGCAGGATCCATAAATCTTTCTGCAACCTGCCCCACAACTCTGTGTCCAGTTGGACCCCAGGCGAAGGCATTCATAGAAAAAAGGGTCATCGCAATGATAAGAATTTTCATTTTTCGATCTCCTCGAAAGTTCCGCGTAATTTATTTTTTCTGAAATTTGGGACTGTAAAAAGTTTTCCATGAAACGTTACGTAATAACCGGGCTTCATAATCCGTGCTGCAAAGACTGCTTCGATAACATTTTGCGAAGCATCTGAATCATCAAACCCCAAAGGCTTCATCGCACCAGTAAAAACCACTGGCACAGAAATCTCCGGGTATTTATCAAAGCAATATTTAGAAGTGAGATCCATTGTATCTGTGCCGTGAAGCACGACGATTGGGTTTAAACCTTTTTCGTGGGCCTTTAAAGAATTCAAAATAAATTCTCTATCTGCGTCATCCATGTAAAGGGAGTCTTTTGACATGATCTGCTTAACTGAAATTTCGGTATAGGGAAGTCTCAAGCGCTGGAGGATTTTATTTTTTACAATTGTATCGCGGTTTTGAAGAGCTCCTTCAAATTCATCGTAGATTTTCTCGATGGTGCCGCCAGTTGCAATAATGGTGAGAGGCAAAACTTCGTTCGACATAATTCTCTGGTTACCCTTGACGTTTCTCTGTTTGATCCCATCTTTTGTATGGATACTTACGCTAAATGACAAGAAGACAAAATGACACCGGTAATGGAGGAAGCATGACCACACGTAAAGGTTCGATTTCAGTAAAGACTAATGACATTTTCCCTATCATTAAGAAGTGGCTTTACTCAGAGCATGACATTTTTATCCGTGAATTAGTTTCAAATGCCAGTGACGCCATCACAAAGCGCTCAACTTTGGCCCGTTCTCAGGGTCACGAGACTCCAGATGGAACCGTCAAAATTGAAGTTAACAAAGAAAATCGTACCATCACGATTGAAGATAATGGGATCGGGATGACCGAATCTGAGGTTGAAAAGTACATCGCCCAGCTCGCCTTCTCAGGTGCCGAAGAGTTCGTGAAAAAAATGAAAGATATGGGGAATACCACATCTAAAGACGAGATTATTGGTAAGTTTGGTCTTGGTTTCTACTCTGCTTTCATGGTCGCTGAAAAAGTTGAAGTTGAATCTTTGTCGATGACCCCTGGAGCTGCCCCCACAAAGTGGACTTGCTTAGGAGATACTGATTACGAGTTTTCTGAATCCACCAAACCAGAGGTTGGGACAAAAATCACACTCCATATTGGATCAGATGGTGAAGAATTTCTGGATAACTGGAAACTACGCGAAACTCTGAATCGTTATTGTGATTTCATGCCTTACCCAATTTCATTGGGCGAAGAAGTTATTAACGAAACAACTCCTATCTGGAAAAAGGATCCAACAACGTTAAAGGATGAAGACTACACAAACTTCTACCGTAAAATGTTTCCAACAGAACATGAACCTCTTTTCTGGCTACACTTAAATGTTGATCATCCTTTTACTCTTCAGGGAGTATTATTCTTTCCAAAGTTAAACCAAAATAAACCGATGCAGGAAAACGGTATCAAGCTTTACTCAAAACAAGTTTTCGTCTCAGATAATGTAAAAAACGTTGTGCCTGATTTCTTGGGACTTTTAAAAGGTGCTATCGATTCAGTTGATATTCCTCTCAACGTTTCCCGTTCATCTCTCCAGGGTGACCCAAACATTAAAAAGATCTCAAACTACATCATCAAAAAAGTTTCTGATTCATTGAAAAAACTCTTCAACTCAGACAGGGAACGCTATGAGAAGGCTTGGGAAGATATCGGACTTTTTGTAAAATACGGTTGTATGCAAGATGAAAAGTTTGATGAAACGATGAGAAAGCTCGTCCTCTTCAAAAACTCAGATTCAAAACTTGTAACCCTCGAAGAATACCAAAATACCATCCCTGAAAGCTACAAAGACAAACTCAAAGACAAGTACGTTTATTTTGAGAAGAACTTAAGTGATGAATCCCTGAGGAAACAGCTCTTAGCAGACGGTATTCATGTCTTAGAAACAGACCAATATATTGATCCACATTTCATGCAGCACTCTGAGATGAAAAAAATTGGAGACCAAAGTTTTAAGTTCGCGGCCATTGACTCCGAAATTGAAAACCTCCTTGACGCTGGAGATACAACGGCTGAAGACATGAAAGTTAAGGACTTCTTCAAATCTGTCCTTGTTGGCGACAACAAAGAAATTGAAGCGAAGCTTGATGTGGAGGTGAAGAACTTTAAAAACGCATCAGCGAGTGCCTACTTTAAAGTCGATGAAAACATGAAACGTTTTCAACAAATGACCAAATCAATGGGCAACTCAGCTTTTTCGATCCCTCTCAAAAAAACGCTTATTCTAAATCCTCGAAACATTCTCATTCAGAACGCTTTTAAGATTTGGGAAAAGGGGGAGAAAAAAGATTTAGCAGAGAAGATGTGTCATCACGTGCAGGACCTTGCGACCCTATCTTCGGAAGGATTAACGTCTGAAGATAAAGAGAAGTTTGTGAATCGCTCGCAACAGTTGGTGCAGGAATTGTCTCAGTATATTGTTTAAGAGTTAGTATTTAAAACGGGGACCAGACGGTGAAGGTGGTCCTCAAATTTCTCAACTACGATTCCTCTTCCCTGCTTCGGACCAGTCCGCCACCATTTGCTACGCAAATAACGGCAGATATTATTAAGAGCGTTTTATAAAGCTCCGAACGAAGACTTTACCCGAATAACCCGCTCCAATTAATGACTACAGTTATTCACGAAGTGAATGACGGTGGTCTCGTTCGAAGCTCGCAAATGGCAGCAAGCATCCAACCTTGAGAACGACTTTTACCAACCTAACCAAACGTCAAAAAAAAGCCCCGGTCCCGGGGCTTTCAAATTTTACCTTTTAATGTTCGAATCAAAAACCTAGCTAACGATGTCTTGGTAATCCATATGAGTCACATGGAAGTTCTGTGTCCCAGTCTCATCAGACTTGTAGCCTTTTTCAAGGTGCTCGATCGGAAGAACACGTCCGCCATTTTTTAATGAATCACGGTTCTTGTGAATCATTTGGTTTTCTTGTTTTTCTTCAACTTCTTTACAGTAGATACAAAGGTCTGCAGTTGGACGAGCGATGAGGCGATTGTGCGTAATTTCTTCGCCGCAGTCTTCGCACTCCCCAAAAGTACCATCGTCGATTTTCTGAAGAGATTTGCGAACCTTTTTGAGGTAGATGGCATTTCGCGCTTTTAAGCGGAAGTCCAGTTGGTTTTCTTTTTCAACTGATACAACATCAACTTCGTCGCCTTCCATTGATACTGGAGCGAGTTTACCTTCGAAGATTTCTTCTTCTGAAAGAATCTCAGTAAAGAGGGTTTTGAAGTGTTCGATAGTTGCTCTTTCCATAAAGCTCTCCTTAAAATGTTCTCTTCCGTGATCCGTTATCAGTTCTAAATCCTTTTAAAACTGATGCCATTCCATGGCAAAGAGAGAAGGTGAAATCCGTTTCTGGGTCACTCATCCTTGAGTGTTCCTTCGCTCTCTTGGAGAAGCATGAAGCAGGAATCGTGCCAACTCAAAAACAGATGGATATAGGGAGGTTAGCAGGGCTTGCCAAAATGGCGTACCTGATTGGAGGGGCATTTTAGGGGGTATCTGAGGCCAAATTAGCTCCGTGCTTGGAGTCACTAAGACCCTTGGCAAAAGACTCTGTAAGAAATACACCGAATCAACACCTTGCTCTTTGTATAAGGTATGAATGCCCTAATAATTACGTTCAAGGAGTCATTAATATGAAAAAGACAATCGCACTATTTACGCTTGTTCTTTCTTTGGGTGCTTTTGCACAAGAAAGAATCGAGTTAAACGCTGAAGAAATTTCAATCAACGCATCAGAGGCAACATTAGTTCGTACTAATATGACTCCAGGAACTGTTGAGCTTACTCTCTTAGTTCCTATGGCGAACTCAATCTGCGAAAGATATGAAACTCGTTACGTGCTTCGTTCTTCATCAATTCACTGCGGTTATGAAACTCGCTTAAGAAGAGTTTCACAGGGTCGAGTATGTACACGCACAAACCCACACAACGGTGTTTGTTTGAATTGGCGTGAAACTTTCAGAGAAGAAAGAGTTCAGTACTCACGTACATGTATGGTTCCTGAAACTTACTGTGCTCAATACGGTACAGCAACAAGCATGGAAAGAGATTCGATGAAGATTAAATTTAAAGACCTTCCTGCCCTTGCTGATTCTGAGAGTGAAACTTTCTCAATCGTAGCGACTCAGAAGCGTTATGATTCTGGTTCAGTCGTATTCGAAATCAAACCACTTGAAACTCTTCGAGAATACGAAATCAAGAGAAAGAAAATTCTTTTCTTTAATACCGATACTTATATTGTTGAAGAAAAATAGTTCTGAACCTAAATCAAGAATGGGAAAGGTCGCTCAGGCGGCTTTTTTTTTCTCTAACCGACTTTGAATAATTTTGTTACTGCTTTTTCAATTGGTGGAGTGAACTTGGTAAGGTCGGTTTGTATGAAGCTTGCAAGTTTTTGAGGACTAAATCCATCTCTCATTAAATGGTTATGTAAATCATCTGACACTGCAATAATCTCAGTCAGGAGATTGACGTTGACTGTCTTTTTTTCTGGATTCCCTTTTCTTCTTAGATGATGATATTCGACAACTAAGCAAACAGTTTCATCAATATTTCCATTTTTACGAAGCAAGTTTGCTCCATGGGCGGAGTGCTTAAGAAAAACATCTCCGCTTTTAGCTTTTGAATCGTCCTCGTTTTCAACAGTGGGATCTAAATCGTAAAGTCCGATATCGTGAAGTAATGCCGCAAGGCCAACTAGTTTAATGGTTTTAGCAGTTTCAAAACCAACTTCGTTTGCGACCAAGCAGGACATGAAAGAAACAAACGAAAGATGTTCTTTGTTTTGAATTAATTCCATCATTTTGGAAATTTTAGAATCTCTAAGACCATGGTGCTTAATAAGTGAAATACTTTGACTAAGGAGCTCGTTTGCAATGTCTAAATTTTTAACTGAAATACCTGTTTGAACGAGACTTTGTGAAATACTTGATCCAAAATTCAGAAGGTTCTGAATCTTCTTTTTTGGAGCCCCGGCTTCCGAAATACTTTTTGAGCTGATATTCTGGGTAAATTTTATGTACTTATCATGTTCACTGGTAGGAATGAATAATTCAGTAATGCCTTTATTGGCATAAGCTTCAACTGTATCGTTTAAGACAGGATCTCCGGCATTAATAATTTTAATATATTTTGAGGGGCCAATTTTGATGAAGACGTTGAAGAGGGACTTTGCGGTGAAAATATAATCATTAATGTTCGTTGAAATAAAATCGTCTTCGTTCTTGGTAATTTCCACGTCTTTCAATTCTGGGCTGGCCTCAACTTTGTCCCACTCACGTTTTTGAGCAAAAATATGCTTAAAAGTTTCTATTAATTCCGAATAACTGTTAGGCCTTTCAACAAGCTTGAGAAAAAGTGGATTGTTAACAAGGTGGTCGTCTAGAACTCCAGTACCATGTTTGATTAATACCAATTGCAGATCAGGGAAATCAACTTTCACCTTATTAAGAATTTCAATAGCTTCTTTAGAGACGAAAAGTGATGAAATAAAGGCTATACGAATTTTTCCTTTCTCCTTTGCCAGGAGCTTTAGACCTTCAGTTAGGCTCGCTTTGTTAAGCATGGGGTATAGTTCAAGGAGTTTTGAATCAGCGAAAACTTTATCGAGAAATGTTGAATTATTATCAATAAGGAGAAGCTTCCCATAAAAGGAGTTAAAGGTATCTTTTTGCATAGTACCTCTATCGGCATTTTGTAAAAAATCCTTAATTAGGCGAGACTTTTAAACGTAACGTTCTGACTTGTCTTTTGACAGGATAATTTCACCTTTTTCTCGTAACTTATGAACGATATCCATAATGATTTTCTGGGCCGCCATGACATCATTCATAGAGCGAGGTTTTCCTTTGAGGATATCTTCTATATCGCGCTTCATGTTGGTCGAAAACATATTGAGTAAGTGATCTACGGTTTCTTTGTTAGCTCCTCTTAGAGCTAATCCAAGGACATCAGTATCAATGTCTTGCAGAAGACGCTTCATCATGGAAACTGTTAAGTACTGAAGGTCATCGAAAGTGACGAGATTTTGTTTGAGCTTAATCGCCATCTCGGGATCTTTACGGGCGATCTCGGCAATCAGAGACTGTTGAGCAGCGAGATCTAATCCCTGGAGCATTTCAACAGCTTGTTTTAGTCCGTCGATTTTCTTTTTCATTATACGCCAAGGTAAGGATCAGGAAGTGCTAGATGGTGTCTGACGTAATCATTAACTGCATCTTCAAGTTTCATAAATTTAAATGTTGGCAGAGCTTTTTTAAGTTTCGTCATTTCTGCCTGAGTATAGTACTGATACTGATTTCGAAGTTCGCCGGGCATATCAATAAACTGTATACGAGGTTTAAGGTCCATAGCGTGATAAGTGGCTTTCACGAGATCATGAAAGCTTCGGGCTTGCCCTGTTCCTAAATTATAAATCCCAGACAGCGATGGCTTCTTTTTACCGGCATCAATTAATTCAATCATCGCGCGTACAACATCTTTGACGTAAACGAAATCACGCAGCTGTTCCCCGTCTTTGTAATCAGGACGATGAGACTTGAAGAGTTTTACTTCGCCGACGTCTTTGATTTGATTGTATGACTGAAATACCACAGAGCTCATTTTGCCTTTATGGTATTCCTGTGGACCAAAGACATTGAAAAATTTTACGCCAAACCAAACTTTTGGCTTCTTCGTTTGTTTTAAAATCCATTCGTCTGAGAGTTGTTTTGAGTAACCATATTTATTAAGGGGTTTAAGCGCCGACACACCTTTGTGGTCATCGGAATAACCAGCTTCCCCTGCTCCATAAGTCGCCGCACTTGAGGCATAAACGATCGGAATATTTTTCTGAGCAGCAAGAGTTAAAAGATTATTTGTGTACAGAGTATTATTTTTGTAGAGAAAATCCATATCGAGCTGAGTGGTATCTGAACACGCACCTATGTGATAAATCGCTTTTATGCCTTTTTGTTTTTTCCAAATGGGATGAGAGAATAAATCCTCAACCTGAACGAAAGAATGATATTTTAAACCTCGGAGATTTTTCCATTTCTCGCCGTTTTCAAAATGATCGCACAAAAGGATGTCTAAAATCCCTTTATCATTAAGTTGTTTTACGATCACACTGCCGATGAAGCCAGCGGCACCAGTCACTAAAATCATGGGAATTCCTCTCTAAATTAGTCACTCTCATCATAGAGCAGAATGCCTAAAAACGTCACTAACTCCTATAACCGTGCTATTTGCGCAACCTTGCGTCATTAATATGTTGGAAAAGCCTCTCTTTTAGGATAGAAAAGGCCCATCTTTTATAAGGAGTATTATGAACGTTCCTGGCTGGATGATTGAAGAGTCTTTTCGTAACACCTACGCAATGGGATTTAAGATAAAAGCACACCTTCACGCGGAGCAGTCTCAGTACCAAAAAATTGAAGTGGTGGAGACCGAGTCAGTGGGTAAGCTTCTTTTGCTTGATGGCAAAACGATGGTGTCGGATAAAGATGAATTCGTTTACCACGAAGTGGTGTCTCATATTCCTTATATGGTTTCTCGTAACTGTAAAAAAGTTCTCATTATTGGCGGCGGTGATGGCGGTGTGGTTCGTGAATTCGTTAAGCACCCTGACATTGAAAGAATTGATCTGGTTGAAATTGATGTCCGCGTGATTGAAGTTTCAAAAATTTATTTTCCGGACTGCACTAGTGGTCTAACAGATAAGCGCGTTCGCGTCCTTCCGGAAGATGGCTTTGCTTTTATTAAGCGCGCTAAAAAAGAATACGACATTATCGTGGTTGATTCGACTGATCCTGTGGATTTCGCTTCAGGCTTGTTTACCGATGAATTCTACCAGGACGTTTACAACGCCTTGACTGACGACGGTATCATGATGAATCAGACCGAAAATCCATTCTTAGATGAGTGGGGAGTTAAAAATATCTACAACAACATGAGAAAAGTGTTTCCAGTTGTTAACTCATTCAATGCACCTATGCTAATTTACCCAGGTGTCTATTGGACCTTTGGTTTCTCATCTAAGAAATTTCGTCCAACTGATATTGATCCATTAAAAATGCAGCACATGAACGCACTTCAGAGAAGTCTCAAATGGTACAACATGGACTGGCACAAGGGCACGTTTTCAATTTCTAATTTTCATAAATCAATGATTGGTCAGGAGTAATTATGAATGAACCTCGTTTAATAAAAGAAGTAGAAGGCCTTGAGCACGCTCGCGCTTTCATCGCCACAAAATATGCTGAGGCGATTTTCTCCCACTCAACTCACATCATCGGCTTCTGCTTTGACGGAACGACAAGCTTTCGTCCAGGTGCTCGTTTTGCCCCGGGTGCAATTCGCGAAGCTTCCTACGGACTTGAGGATTACTCTCCCTACCTAGATAAGGATACTCAAGACTACAATATCATCACTATGGGAGATCTTCCGGTTTATCCATCAAAGTGGCATATCACGAACGATTTTTTCATGGATATGACTAAGGACCTCGATCTCAAGAAAGACCAGATCAAGTTCTTAACTCTTGGTGGTGAGCACTCTATTTCATACGGTCCAATAGTAACGTGTTTAAAAAATTATCCTGACATGGTTCTCGTTCACCTCGATGCCCATACTGATTTGCGCGACGGTTACCTTGAAGAAAAATATTCTCACGCATCGATTATTCGTCGAGTGCTTGATCACTTCACAGATAAGAACCGTTTGATCCAATACGGTATCCGCTCAGGGCCAAGACAAGAGTTCCAGTGGATGAAGGAAAATAAAACACTGGCAACAAGCCTTAAAGAATGCTGTGAGTGGATTGAGGCGATTCCTGAAGATCGCCCTATTTACTTAACTCTTGATTTGGATTTTTTTGATCCTGGATTCTTTCCAGGGACAGGAACTCCAGAAGCTGGAGGGGAAGATTTTCATGGCTTCATGAGAATCCTCAAAATTTTGAACAGAAAAAATATGATTGGTGCTGATGTCGTTGAGCTTGCTCCAATGCTTGATTCATCCAATAACTCAGCTTGTTTTGCCTCAAAAGTGACGCGAGAAATACTCCTCGCCATGAACAAATAAAAAACAAGGGCCTTCGTGCCCTTGTTTATTTATGCCGTAAACTCGACAAATCCTTGGCACTTGCTCATTATAAATGAAAGGACAACTGCCTAAATAGGTGAATTCTCCAACCTGAAAATATATGTCAGTTATCTTTCAGAAAAGTCCGATAATAGGATACCCCGGGAGATGCATCACATGCGCAAGTTCAGCAGATTAGAAGCCAATAAGGAAGTCAGAAGAGTACTCAACCGCCATGCTGTTGATCTTGCTTATGCTCAATATAGTGTTGCCGGAATGGATGTGAGGCTTACCGGGTGGCTTTGTAGAAATGATAACACTGATTTAAACGCCTCTCAGATTGAAACCATGATCCAGGAATTTCAGCGCTACCTTCCAGGCTATACCGTGACAGGTGATTTCGATAACTGGAACTTCAGCACAGATCACATTAGTTACATTGGGGATAGAACTTCCGGTAATGATGAGGAAGATTTAACGTTGCTTGTTGAAACAGTGAGTGATTACGATTCTGAAGCTAGCTAACAATATCCGTGCCCATGTGTTTTTTCTTTAAGTACGGATGAACGATTAGTGCCACGCCAAGAATGCCAATTTCATAAAGAATCATCATCGGAATCCATACACACATCATAGAAAGAATATCAGGCGTTGGCGTGATGATGGCAGCTGCCACAGCAAAAGCCACTGCGATATATCGTCTGATATTGCGCAAAGAATATTTAGTCACAATACCCATAAAGCCCATAATTAAAATAACATTCGGTAACTGGAAGAGAAGTCCGAGAAAAACTAAAACTTTACTTGAAAGCAGTAAGTAGTCCTGAAGATTTAACATCGCCTCTACGTTTTGAACACCAGAGCCTAAGAGGGTTTTGAAAGTGAAAGGAAAGATAACGTAGTAACCGAAAGAAACTCCGCCTATGAAAAGAAGAAAACCAACGACGATGAAAGGGCGGATCGCTTTTATTTCAGATTCATAAAGACCTGGCTTAATAAATAACCATGCCTCCCGAAACCAAAATGGGCTTGCTAAAAAGACGCAAGACCAGAAGGCAATCTGAAGCTCAGCGAGTACTTTATCAAGAAGCCCTGTAAAGACCACTTTACCATTGCTACCAATAGCAGCTCGAAGTGGGGAAAGAAGAAACTCCTGAATGTCGTTTGAAAAATAGTAACAGACGCCGAAAGAAACGACCAAAATGATGAGGATGCGGATGATCCGCGTGCGAAGCTCCTCTAAATGCTCCATAAAGCTCATTTCTTTCATGCTTCCATCTTAGTATTTTAGCGGTACAATTGCCATATGAAATGCTTTGCCTTAATCCTCACCTATTTATTATCCGCCCCTGTGTGGGCACGTGACGGCCAGATCCTTAAATGCCTGGGTGAAGAAGAGAAACGCTTCCACCTTCGAAAAGAAACGGGACCTGTTTATGATCTAAATCAAAGGCTGATTGCTGAAATGATTCAGATCCCTAAGATCGAGATTGATCCAGATAATTATCTTGAAATTTGCAAACGCCAGAGATTTTCTGAATCCTGGAAGCTGCTTGAGCTTTCAATTAAGATCGGAAAAGAAATGTTTATCATCCCTGATAATGTCCAGGGCATGCAAAAAGAAATGGCGAAGGGAATGATTGATGATTATGTCGAAGCGACTCGAGAAATCCTTCTGACTTTTATCTCTCAGATACAAACTATTTCTCCCACTCCAAACTGCCTGAAGGAAGAAATTCCTCAGCTCGCTAACTTTTTTAATGAGATTAAATATTTACAGGAAGACATTGATTTAAAAGTTATTTTTCGAGGACGAGATAAAACTATTTTTGAGAAATTAAAAAATTACCCTTTAGCCTTCGAAAAGTGTCGAGCACGTCTTAAGAAAAAACCTAAGTCTGAATCAACTCCCGCAGCTAAGAAAATCTGAAGTTCTTTAGCTACAATTTCTTCTTCTTTTTGTGAAACATCTTTATCAAACGAAATGGAAACCTGGTTTCCCTTCATTTTCTGAACTTCCATCTTCCAATCAAGCGATTGAGGAAAACATGAAAGCATATAATCAATATCTAAAAGCCAATCAGCAATGGCCTTTTCTTTAAAGTGATGATTAAACTTTTTAGATTCATGAAGAACGAGCCAGCGCTTAAGTTGGGGTACGCAACTCCTGCACCCCATGCCTGCTTTGGTTTCCCCTGCAAGACCATCTAAGGTCGCAACGTTCTCTTTTTGGAGAAAAGAAACCACATCATTTTCACGAACACCAAAACAGCGACAAATCAGCGGGCTTGATTCTTGATAAAGATATTCACGACCGCGAAAAACATCGAGTGAAGCTTTTAAGAGCTCTAAGGGTGCTTGGAAAAAATGATCATCTTCTTCCTGCCTGATATTCCAATAAGTCTGATCATCCTTAAAGGTTTCATCCCAGGTTGCCCAATTGAAAAGTGATATTGTATTCAATGTCTTACCTTCGGAAAGGTAACAGAGTGATGATAGCCATGGATTATTTGGCCCTGTGTAGCCTGCGCTCAGGACCACATCACGGGAATCAAATTTCAAATGAAGAGAGTGCTCATTAAGAGTCATCGAAACTGATGAAAAATCAATCATCTTATTGTGGGCGCCGGCAAGAAAATCTTTAAATTTTTTCATCATCAGCAGTCCACTCTTCGGCAGAGAATTGAGTGAGAATTTCATAACCGCTCTGAGTGATAAGAACTGTATGCTCAAACTGTGCTGACCAGGATTTGTCTTTTGTCACAACTGTCCATCCATCATCAAGAAGTTTGCAGTGACGTTTACCAAGATTGATCATCGGTTCAATCGTAAAAGTCATGCCGGGTCTCATTTCCGGACCTGTTCCTTTTTTACCAACGTGAACGACCTGAGGCTCTTCGTGAAAAACTCGGCCAATTCCGTGCCCACAATACTCATGAACAACAGAATAGCCCTGACCTAAAGCAAGCTCTTCAATAGCAGCGCCGATGTCACCAATATGAGCACCAGGCCTACAAACCGCTATTCCGGCCATCATGCACTGATGAGTGACTTCAACTAATTTTTTAACTTCAGGTTTTACATTGCCGACTAAAAAAGTGGCGTTACAGTCTCCATGAAAACCTTTCCAGATTGTCGTGACATCAAGGTTAACGATATCCCCGTCTTTGAGTTTATCTTTTTCTGAAGGAATACCGTGGCAGATGACGTCGTTTCTTGAGGTACAAAGAGATTTGGGAAAACCATGATAACCAAGAGTCGCAGGAATTCCTCCGCGCTTGATTGTATACTCATGACACATTTTGTTAATATCTTCCGTCGTCATTCCTACTTGCAAGTTTTGCCCTAGGAAATGGAGGGTTTTAGCCGCCATCTTGCATGACTCTTTCATGATTTCAATTTCACGCGCTGATTTAATAGTGATCATAGTGGTTCCCTTATACACTTTTAGGGTCTTTTAAGCTAGTTTGAAGAGATGAAAAGCTATCAGGTGATCAGGACGCATTTATCGCCTTATCAGAGTCAGGATTTTCTGGCCCGGGAAGAGGCCGTGATTTCGGACCTCCCGACCCTTAATTATCAAACGCTTAAAAATGCTAAAGATCAGGACACTATCCTGATCACCAATACCCATACTGATTTGTCCGAATTACCACCTCACCTTTTAAAGAAAACCAAGCTCATCATTCACCCCAATTCTGGTTACGACCACTTCGCATCGGATGTTGAAATCTGGAAAAATATCCCGCTCGTCGTCGGTCACTCCATCCGCTCTCAGGCAGTTGCGGAATATTCTTTAGGCGCCTTGTTTGAAGGACTGCTGGAACTTCCCCAACACTTAACGTGGAACAAAGAAAGAACTTGGAATCGCACTTTGCTCAAGGGAACAAGTGTGTGGGTCTTTGGTTACGGCCACATTGGAAAAATCATAGCTGACACTCTCATGACTCTTGGAATGGATGTGACTATTGTTGATCCTCACAAATCCCAGAGTCTCGCGCATTGGCGGGATGGAAATATTGGCAGCGCACGTGTGATCATTTCAGCGATGAGCTTAAATAAAGAAACCCACCATTATTTTAATGAAGATTTTTTCTCAAAACTTTTAAAAGAAGTTTTATTTATTAATGGTGCTCGCGGAAAACTCGTGGATGAAAAAGCTTTGCGGGGATTTCTTCTTTCTCATCCTGATTCGTTTGCGTTTTTAGATGTTTTTGAAAAAGAGCCTTTTGGTGATGAATGGCATGGCTTTCCTCAGGTTTGGAGAACAAGTCATATTGCCGGAGTGGAAAAAGACCTTGATCAAAAGATTTTAGATTTTGAAGAAGCAGTGCTTATGGATTTTTTAAATTTAAGTGGACCAGTGTTTTTTAAGCGATATGAAAAAGAGCTGCTGCAGAATAAATGGATTAAAGGAGTTCTTGTTTGAAAGATATACCTCAGCTTCTCACCTTACCTGGGAATGGTGTTTACACTGTGAACACGGGTAAAGAAAAAAAAGAAAAGCTTATGGTTGCTTACTACGGCACCAAAAATATCGAAAAAGCTCGGACGAAGTGGCTTAAAACTTTTGAAAAATTAACGATTGAAAAGCCTTGGATCATTGGCATTCCATCAGATAATGGTGGTGGTATTCAGCGTGGAGCGAACTGGGGGCCATTAATGCTTCGCCAGGAAATTCTTGATTCAGCAAAAGACTTTATTGATCTTGGCGACGTGAGAGTTATTCCTCATCTCTTGCATGATAAATATCTAAACGATGAAACGATTAAGTTTTGCCGAAAAGCACTCTACGGAAAAATTAATAAACTGCCAGTCTCACCACTTAGTGTTGCAGAAAAAGCTTTGAATGATCTTTATAAAAAGAATCCAGATGCTCGCATACTTGGATTTGGTGGCGATCACTCAACGAGCTATCCTCTCGTGAAAACGTGGCTCGAGAGCAGAAAAAATTTAAAATCAGCAGCTATTTTGCATTTCGATGCTCATACAGATTTACTAGATCGTCGCTTAGGCATTGATCTTTGTTTCGGTACATGGACTTATCAAATACTTCCTGAACTCGCATCGAAGAATCACATCGTTCAAGTTGGAATTCGTTCAAGTGGTAAAACGAAAAAATACTGGAAAGAGACTTTAGGAGTGGAACAACTTTGGGCCAGCGAAGTAGCCAAATGGGGAGTCGAGAAAACGTACAAAAAAATTAAAGAGCAATATACAAAATTAAAAATCACAGAAGTGTATGTGAGTTTTGATATTGATGCCTTAGATGAAAAATTTGCTTCGGCCACTGGTACACCTGAAAAAGAAGGTCTCTTACCAACTGATTGCGCTGCTTTAATCCGACTTCTCTCAAAAGATTTCAAAATCACAGGAGCAGATTTGATGGAAGTTGCTCCCTTCGTCTGGCCGGATGGCGTGGAAGCACGTGATCAGCAGAGCTCTATGACAGTGGCCGGCGATATGGCGCGAGTGTTGTTAGAGTGTCTAAAGGTATGAGAAGAAAAATCGTTTTTCCATCAGTTGAAACAGCGTCGGAAGATGGTCTTGTCGCTGTCGGTGGAGATCTTGAAACTGACACAATCTTAGAGGCCTATCATCATGGGATATTTCCCTGGCCGGTTTCAACTTATCCTATGAATATAGATTTGCCTCATACATGGTTTTCACCAGACCCGAGGGGCATTTTAAATTTTAGTGACATTCATGTTTCAAAATCTTTTGAGAAGTTTTTAAAGAAATCAAATTACCTAGTGACCTTCAATAAATCATTTCCGATGGTGATTGCTCTTTGTGCAAAAACACCACGCAAAGATCAGCCTGGAACCTGGATCACGCCAGATATCATCGCTGCTTACACAAAACTCTTTCAGGAGGGTCACGCCTATTCAGTGGAAGTGTGGGATGGATTGCGTCTCATTGGAGGGCTATACGGAGTCGTTATAGGCGATTTCGTATCGGGTGAATCAATGTTCACCGTAGAAGACAACGCATCCAAACAGGGCTTCTATCGGCTCTTGAAACACTTGGAGAGCAAGGGCCTAAAATGGATTGATACTCAGATGGTAACGGAGGTGGTGAAACAATTTGGAGGGAAGTATATTACTCGTCCAGTTTTCATAGACCGCTTGGGCCAGGTCGACTGGACGAGAAAAAAAGAGACGATTTTTTAGATATAACTCAATTTCAATCGTTGGTTCGCAATATAAGTGCGGCGAACTTCTTCCATAAATTCGTGAACAGATTTCTCTAATTTCACTTTTTCACCACTATAGTAAGCTTCGATCTTAAGCTTTAGGTCCTGGTAATTAAGATTCATCTCGCCAGCGAGTTCTTCACAACGCTTCTTAAAGCGGTAATCTTTTTCAATAAGCTCTACGAACTTCTTACTGAATTCTTGCTTAAGCGTCTGTGTATTATAAACATTGCGAAGGTCAGCTAGTTTTAACCAGCCAAGAATTTTTAAGTATAAATAACCAATATCAAATTCAAACCAACGGTGACGGAAACTACAAGAACGCATGTGAGCATGGTGATTGTTGTGGTCAAGTTCACCGCAGATGAGGAAATTGAGCGGAAAAAGAAAACCCAGGTTTCGGCTGTTATCAGTCGTAACGTGGTTTCTGTATCCCCACCAGTGAGCGAGAGCATTTACTCCACCGATGGCAAAGATAGGAGAGACTAAGAAGTTTAAGACAGCAATTCCTGCACCCCAAAGTGGTCCAAACATGATGATCGTTAAGAACGTCATGATCACAGGTCCTGTGAAAGAATTGTTGTACATGAAAGCTTCTAGTTTATTTGTAGGAATCGTTTTTCTGATTTTTGCAACTTCAGGCCAAGACTTAGCACGAGTGTAATCAAATACACCCAAGAACAAAGCGTGCACTAAACCTTTTTGCAAAGGGCTGTGTGGATCATTTTTCTGATCAGAATGAGCGTGGTGATAGATGTGAACTGACACCCAGTCAACTTTAGAAATTGAAGTCACCATCCAAAGCCAAACTTGCATCGGCATGTCGACCCACTTGTTAATCACAACACCTTTGTGAGTGTGGTAACGATGAAATGATAAACTCATCGCAGTAATTGTGACGTGGGCAAGTGCGCAGATGTAAATTGTTAAAAAGATCATTGGATTAGCAGCAACGTAGTCACCAACCAAACCGTTAAGTCCCAATGTTTGAGATATCGTGTAGTAGATACCTGCGTAGGCGAGTGCAAATAAAGAAATCAATTTTAACATTTTAAAATCCTTATCAAGACCGTTGTAGTCTTGGTAATTTTAAGTTTAATTCCAAAACACCCGGAGGTGCAAGTTCGACACAAAGTCCACAAGCTATACATCCACGATCATCAATGATGAAATCACAGGCCGTCACTTTTATCGCTTTGGTCGGACACATCGTCTCACAAACCTTAGACTCTTTCCAGAGTGATAATAATTCCGTGTTACCCGTAAAACGTGGGACACGTTTAAGTCTGGGTGAATAGAAATAAAGCTTATTAGGCCACTCTGTTTTGTGTAATTTGAACGCTTTGAAAGCTCTTTCAGATGTAAGTTTTTTTATCTGCTGAAGATTCCACTTTGCCCGTAAATAAGATACTTTTTTATAAAATCTTCTATTCAAAATCATTAGCGGTCCATTTCCCAGCGAGAAAGTCCCAAACTCGCCAAACAAGCGGCTAGCTGTTCTTCTCTCAAGCCTTTGACAAACATCGGCAAAGCCTGTGCTAATAAGAGTCCCGGTGTTTTCATTTTGATCCTACTTGGCTTCATCCCCCCATCAAAGTGAACTAAAAAACCAGCTTCACCGCCAGGAGATTCAAGCGCGCAGTAATGCCACTCTTTTGGTTGCTCCAGTGTCTCAAAAATCGCCGATAGCTCAAGATAATTTTTGTTAAACGCTTCCGGCACAACTTCGCCTAACGGAAGATTATCGATGACCTGTGTAATGATTCTTAAACTTTGAAAAATCTCTTCATATCTGATCAAGTATCGATCATAAGAAGACCCATGAATTCCAACGGGAATATCAAAATCGATATCTTGATAGAAATAAAAAGGCTGTGATTTTCTCAGATCAAAATTTAATCCTGCCGCTCTCATGGCAGGCCCACTAAGTCCAAACTGCAAAACGGTTTGGGCATTTACCGGTTCTCCGTCGAGATGATTTCTGAATTTGATCTGGCTTCTGAGTGCATTATGAATAATACGTAAATTTTTTATCAAAACATCTGCCACAGCTTGATATTCAACAATCCAACCGGGGGGAAGATCCTCACTGACTCCTCCCAAACGAGCAACACCTAAACCCTGACGATGACCCGAGTATTTCTCAAACAATTCATAAACTTTTTCACGTGCATTTATAAAAAGACGAAATTCTTGCATCCCACATTCAAAAGCGGTTTCGCTCAACACAGTCAAGTGATCAGCAATTCGTGCCATCTCAAGCATGACGATACGAATCGCCTGTCCACGTTCAGGAACTTTTATTCGAAATTGTTCTTCAATTGTTTTTGCCCACGCGATGGAATAGTTGGGGGCTGCACTGAGGTTGACTTTATCTACCAATTGCAGAATCTGAATAATGTCTTTAGTCTGTAAAAGAAGTTCAAAACCTTGGTGATGAAAGCCAGGTCTAATTTTACTATCGACGACTTTAGAAGGGTCAAAGCAAACCATCCACTCAAAATTTCCACGAGTGATTGGAGATAATGGAGAAAAAACTTTCCATTGGTACTCTTCTTCAGGGTAAGGCGCTTCAGATTTATTTGGATTATATCTCAAGGAAGGCAGGTCTGGAGCTTTTTCAACAGGCCACGGCTTGATGACAGAATTCTTTTTTAAAGGAAAATTCTTCTGCCCGATAGGTAAAAGCAAAGCGTCTGAAACTTTATCAATTTTCAGATTCAGCATTTCTGCCTGCTCTCTTTCTAGCCAGTCAGCTTGATTGAAAAATTTTGTAACTGAGGGAATAGTTTCACCTTCATAGGCATATAGATGCACATTTAATCTTTGATGAGTTCCCATATTCAAAAGATGGTAAACAACTTCAAATTTAGGATTTATTTCTCCGCGATCTAGTCCCGCGATTTCTGTGAGCGTAAAAAAGCCTAAATCTTCTTTTAAAAATTCGAACCAATCCAAAAGTTCATTGGGGCGAATCTTTAAATGATGCTGACCCCACTCTTCTTTGTATCGGTGACCACCAACGTGTGAAAGGATCTTTTTTGATTTTTCAAATTCTTTCCAACTAAACATGGTTTAGCTTTTGATGACACGTCTCAAGTGCACCCAGAATTTCTTCCGGCAATAGACTCCAACCGGGAACTTCAATTATTTTTAATTCATGCGTTTCAAAAGATTGCACCACAGGATGATTTTTAAGCAAAGTCATGGATTCTCCAATCAAAAGAAGAATCTTGTTTCCTGACAATTGAGTCAGCATCTTTTCGACTAGTTCACGGTTTCGAGGAGTCACAATTCCGTCCCAAGTGACAATTGCAGCGGACTCGATATCGTTGACCATTTCCCATTCAAAACTAAGCGTGCGGTGATATTTATCACCCATAAGAGTCATCCACTCTGTGTGGATGAGGGGATGTGAAAAATTAAATATTTTTAACGGTGTAGGTTTTTCTTTCATTAGTAGATAATCTTCATTTCATTTGCAATATCTTTAATCTTTTTTTCTTCCCACTTAACATCTTCAGGGAAAACACGTACGTTTTTTTGAATCTTAGAATTTGGATCATCACTACAATCAAATTTTCGCGCCTTTGTTTTTACCCAGTTGTACAACTTATTGTGTGTACCAAAGGAATGATTGTCATAATCAATAAAACGGAAATATTCTTTTTCACCTTTGAGTCCAGCAAGGAAATTTGGAAGGTAGTCCATCGCCTGATCAATCTGGGGCTCCATGCATTCATCGATACCCTCTTTTATGTTATACACTGGAGAGCCCTGATCATTGATCACGTTTCTCTGCCAGGCTCGGCTTCGACAATCAAAGTAATAACCTTCCCGGTGTAATCGGTAAAAGAGTCCTAAGTAACTCAAGAACCAAAAGGCTTCACGATCACGATTCACATTTCCGTGGTAGACGAATTTTTCACAGGTCGATATTTGATTGTAATATTTTTTAGTAAATTTCTGAAAGCGGGCCGCAAATCCAACAGGAATTCCTTTCTTTTTTAACTCGTTTTGAAGTTTAAGTTTTGCTACAAGCTCCTGAGTCGTTTTTGCTGGTTTATCTTCAGGACGTATTTTTCCGACTTCATCCCACAGACTGTCATACAGAATGTGACATCCTTTCTGAATCTTTTTTAGCTCAACATCAGTTAAAAAAATCGAGCGCTTTTTAAAATAATCAAAAGCATCATCATATTCAATTAACTGCCCAACTCGGATTGAAGGGTAAGTAGCGTCTCCGATATAGTTTCTGCCTTCGATATTTTCCAGGTAAGCCTTGGATTGTCCCCAATCGAATGTATTTTTAAAATCTGCTATTGAACCAATTCCCTCAAAAGATTTATCCTCAGCATCGACTCCTACAAAAACAAGGCGAGATAGCCAGTTACTTTTACCGATACAATTCCCTTCAGGACAAATCTGCTCAACGTACGCACCTACAAGTTTCACCTTATGGTAGCTGATTCCAATAATATCAATAAAACTTTTTCTCTTCGACCATACAATGACTTTTTGTGGTTCACCCAACTGATCAAGCACTCGCGGAATATAACCCATCGAAAAAACCGGCCGATTAATTTTTCCGCTGTAAGAACTCCAAATGTCTTTTTGCTTACAAAAAGAGTGTGAGTAATGCCTTTGGCCAGAACTTACATCAATTGTGTAGGCGTGAGGTGATCCTTCTGGCGTTGTGATAATCGCGTTAACAGTTCTTTCTTCAGATTTAAATTCAGGAGTTGTGTCGAAAAGCAAATGCGGAAGTGGTTCGTTATTTTTATTTACGAGCGAATGATCTGCTTTAATACCAAACCAATTATTAGAAAAAGTCGTCATGAGTTCAGTTGATGATGGACCCGAATTACTTCGCCACGAACATGCAGTCGTTAGAATAATAGGCAGCAGAAGAATCAGGCTTTTCAATTGACATAATCTCAATAACATAACATTCTAGCTCTACTTTTTCGTATGCCTGGGTGGTGGAATGGTAGACACAAGGGATTTAAAATCCCTCGGTAGCAATACCGTACGAGTTCGAGTCTCGTCTTGGGCACCAAATCTTTTAATTCATGAAATTCTACAATCAATTCAACCAATTGAACAAATTTGAATTAAAGTTAGCCGCCGATAAATCTATTCGTAAAAATCCTCGAAAACTCTGCTCTCTGTCATTTGTTGAAATGTCTCTAAACGGGTGGTTTTTAAACCCCATGCTTTAGTCCGGAAAGGGTCTTGGAGTGTTGAGCACTATCGGCAATTTGATCTATAGCTACGACTCAATGCGCTAAGCAATAAACGACTTTTACAAAAATCTAAGGGTCAACTATGGAACGTAAGCTGGGCCATGCTGGCACATTGGATTGAACTCCCGTCTAAGGAGACCTTCAACAACGAGATTAACCGCTATTCAATGAAACATTTTAAATAGTTAAAGTTAAAAAAAGCCCCCAAGGACCTCTGCATTTTTAATTAAGCCAGAAAGGTCACGCCCACGTAGTACTGAAAGGGAATCTGCTCAATGCTTTTGTTAGTAATTGAGTTTTTAACCTTACGTTCAATTTGGTGTTGGATGAGTTTGATAGCAGAAGGATCACCCTCTAAGTTTAATTCAACTTCCTGATCTGAAACTTTCTTCACATGGCCTGTAATTTCGTTGGTACGGGCGATATTAAAAATCTCTCCAAGAGAGGTTTGGTTGAAGTTACCGCGGTAAGTGATTTTTCTGGCGATCATAATATCCTCTTATTTCGAAATCAATTTAACAAAGCCCATAACGGCCCGTGGAAAAAGACCGAACTGCAAAGTAGCTGCAGCTGTGAAAATAGCTGCTAATCCAGCGCCTTTGAGATTCTGGTATGAAGCTGAATCCGAAGTCTTATCTTTCATGAACATGTAAACAATGACTCTGAGGTAGTAGTAAACCGAAACAACACTCGTTAAAACGGCAATAACAACGAGTGGAATTTCACCTGCACCAACTGCAGAAGCAAATAGTCCGTACTTACCAATAAAACCAGATGTTAAAGGAATTCCGGCCATCGAAAGAAGAAACAAAGTGAAACAAGCACCAAGTATTGGGTGTTTAATTCCCATGCCTGCCATTTGATCAAGAGTCAGATCTTTCTGATTTTTTTCTTCAAATTGAGCGATGACTGCAAAGGCTCCTAAATTAGAAAGAGCGTAGAAGAAGAGGTAAAGAATAACTGATTGAGCAGATTCTTCACCAAGATTCATAGCGTACAAACCTAGAAGCAAGTAACCTGTGTGAGCAATCGTTGAAAATGAAAGCATACGCTTAAGTTCATTTTGAGAAATTGCCACAAAGTTTCCATAGATCATTGAAGCTGCGGCCACAATCCAGATGAAGTTTTCAAACCACTTAAGATTTGCAACACCTTCAACGAATACTAAGTTTTGAGCAATTCGAGCGAGGGCCATGAAAGCCGTGAATTTAACAGCTGCACCCATGAAACCAGTCACACTAGTCGAAGCGCCCTGATAAACATCAGGAACCCAACCGTGGAAAGGGACAGCACCGACTTTAAAAAGCATCGCTGAGAGAACCAATCCCAAACCCACATAATAAATCATAGATGGACTTGGATTCAGCGTGAGGAAGTTATTAATTGCACTTAACTGAAATGAACCGGTTGAGCCGAAGATCAGAGATGAGCCATAAAGGAACAACGCCGATCCTAGTCCACCAAGAATAAAATACTTAAGTCCAGCTTCAGCAGAGAAGCTAGATGTTCTTCTCATTGCCACCATCACATAGATTGCAAGCGACATAATCTCTAGGGCGATGAACATGAAAAGAAGATGAGTCGTACTCATCATGAGAATCATACCGGTTGTTGAGAAAATAGTGAGTGCATAGATTTCTGAAAGGAGTCCGTCTTTTTTGTCCTGACCGTAAGTCAAAACCACGGCAACGATCGCAAAAAGGATAACCATGATGGAGATCGTTTTTGTGAATGGGCTAAAAACTAAAGTGTCGCCCAAAAGACTTACATCACTTGTAAAGAGGATGTAGCAGTATTGAAAGAGAGCAATCGTAAGAGTTAAAAACGACATCCCAAATGCCCATTTATGACCATTTTCTTTGTGAGTCCCTACGAGCAATGTAGCGAGTGCCCCAAAAGAGAGGATAAAAAGCGGAAGTAGATTTAAAAACTCCAGCGCCGTAAGAGACGTCAGAGGAAACATTTCTAATAAAGTCATTTTGTACTCACTTTCTGAATCAGTGTATCTGAATAAACATTTAGTGTGGCATCTGACTTTCCAAAGAACGTTCTAGGGAAGAAGCCGATTCCAAAAACAAAAGCAGCGAGGATAATCATCGCGGTAATTTCTTTTTTATCAAGGTCATGGAGATGATCCAGGTCAGTTCTGGTCTGTGGCCCAAGCATGACCATTTGGTAAGCTTTAAGTGCGTAAACGGCACCAAGAATGACCCCTGTTCCAGCAAAAACAACATAAACCGGCTCAACCTGGAAAGCTCCAAGAAGAATGGTGAATTCTCCGACAAAACCGTTTGATCCAGGAATCGCAACACTTGAAAGTGTCATGATCATGAAGGCAATCGCCATCAAAGGAACAGTTTTAGATAGCCCGCCAAATTCTTCAAGATTTCGAGTGTGGAGTCTTTCGTATAAAAACCCAACGATGAGGAACAATCCACCAGCTGAAATACCGTGGTTAATCATTTGGTAAAGAGAACCAGCGATCGCTACTTTTTGAAAAGCAAAAAGCCCAACCATGATGTACCCCATGTGAGAGACCGATGAGTACGCCACAAGCTTTTTAAAATCGGTCTGCGACAGAGCACAGAAGGCGCCGTAAATAATACCGATGACTCCGAGGCAAATAAACATCGTAGAAAAGTAGTAAGCTGCTTGGGGGAACAAAGGAATAGCAATTCTCATAAGCCCGTAGGTACCAAGCTTCAAGAGAACAGCCGCAAGAAATACGGACCCAATAGTTGGCGCCTGAACGTGAGCATCAGGAAGCCATGTGTGAAAAGGAACCATTGGAACTTTGATCACAAAAGCGAGGGCGAAAGCTAAAAATAACAAAGTTTGGGGAGAGCGAAGGACCGTGCTGAGGCTTGTTCCATCGAAACCATAACTGAGTTTTGCAAGCATTAACATATCACCAGTTGGAGCTCCAAAAACTTCCGCCGACGTTCTTAATAAAAAGAAAATCGCCACAAGCATAAGAAGTGAACCAACCATCGTATAAAGGAAAAATTTAACAGTCGCGTAGATTCTTTCCTTTCCACCCCAGATTCCGATCAGGAAGAACATCGGGATAAGAACCACTTCCCAGAAGAAGTAGAAGAGGAAAATGTCAGTTGCAAGGAAAGTTCCGTACATACCGGTTTGTAGTGCCATTAAACAGAAAACAAAAAACTTTTCTTTTTTAAGTTCGCCGTGCGGCCATGTACCGAGGATCGCGACCGGACCCACGAAAGCAGTAAGCATCACAAGAGGAAGGCTTATGCCATCGATCGAGACAAAGTAATTAATCCCCCACTCCGGTAGCCAAGGCACCATGTGCATGAATTGGGCACCAGCAAAACCGCCGTCAAAATTGGCGTACAAAGCAATAGCGAGAACAACGTTCACTAATGATTGAACCAAAGCGAGTTTACGGAACATTTGTTCCATCGAGCTTGGCATAAGAGCAATCAAGAATCCGAAAATCATTGGGGTAAAAATTATCCAGGTCAGTAAAGATGTTTCCATGTCTATATATCCTTAAACCATGACTTTAAAAATGAAGAGGATAACGGCCAAAAGACCACCGAGCATAAGGAGCCCGTATGTCTGAAGATCGCCTGTCTGGATAGTACGTAGGCCAGCACCAACAGCTCTTACACTGCGGCCAAGCCCATTAACGGCACCATCAACAACAAACTTATCAATGATACCACCTGAGAAAGCAGAGATTTTTCTGAGAGGTCCAACGATGATTAATCCGTAAAGTTCATCAACGTAGTATTTGTTCGAGAGAAGTTTTTGAATGGGAGCAAGGCCTGAAAAGATATCTGAAATAAAAGTGATTCTCTTAAAGATTGAAACACCAGCGAAATAAGAAATGATCGCAATTAAAGATGATCCCACCATCACAACACCCTCGTGAAGAGGAAGTTTTACGCCAACGAGCGGGAGTTCTTTAACTGGCACAACTGGTGCTAACCAATTGGATAAAAAGTGTGGCATGTGACCGAGGTAATCGCCCATCAAGTGAGGAACTCCAAGGAATCCTCCAAGGGCAGCGAGGATCGCTAGTACATAAAGTGGGCCAGTCATCAAAGCTGGAGACTCATGCAAGTGATGTTTCACATCGTGGGTCATCTTCTCTGATCCGTAGAAAGTTAAACTCATCATTCGACCAGTATAAAAGGCCGTCAGCATCGCCGTTAAAACACCAACGATGAACAAGTAAGAAACTCCACCTGGAAGAGCAATAGTAGAATAAAGGATTTCATCTTTAGAGAAAAATCCAGAAAAGAAAGGAATCCCTGAAATCGCTAAAGAGCCAATCAGCATAGTGATGTGAGTGTGAGGCAGGTATTTTTTAAGTCCACCCATCTTAGTCATATCTTGCTCACCCGAACAAGCGTGAATCACAGATCCAGAGCCTAAGAAGAGTAGTGCTTTAAAAAAAGCGTGGGTCATCAAGTGAAACACAGCAGTCTGGTAAGCCCCTACTCCGCAAGCTAAGAACATGAAACCTAATTGAGAAACAGTTGAGTAAGCGAGAACTTTTTTAATATCAGTTTGAGCAATCGCAATTGTTCCGGCGAAAAGAGCAGTGATCGCACCAACGTGGGCCACAACACTTAAAGCAACAGGTGAAAGTTCGAAAAGAATATTTAGCCGAGCAATCATGTAAACACCTGCAGTCACCATGGTCGCAGCGTGGATCAAGGCAGACACTGGAGTTGGACCGCTCATCGCATCTGGAAGCCAAACATAAAGAGGCATTTGAGCTGATTTTCCGGTGGCCCCTACAAAGAGAGACAAACAAATAAGAGTCGCTGATGGCATAATACGAGCGACGACATCCGGGTTCTGAAGCATTGAACTAATATCAACGAGGTTCAATGTGCCGAGTTCTCCAAAAATAAGAAACATACCTATTAAAAAACCGAGGTCACCAATACGGTTAACGATGAAAGCTTTTTTACCAGCATTAGCTTTTTCAGTATCTGTGTACCAAAAACCAATGAGGAGATAAGAACAAAGGCCCACGCCTTCCCAACCGAAGAAAAGAAGTGGGAGGTTTGCACCGAGAACAAGTAAAAGCATGTTGAAGCAAAAAAGATTTAAGTACGCAAAGTAACGGCCGACACATGGTTCATCATGCATGTAGCTCGTACTATAAATATGAATGAGTGTACCAATTCCCGTAATAATCAAAGTCAAAAGACCCGATAATTTATCCATACGAAGTTCGAAAGGAATGGAAAGTCCACCGAAGTTAAACCATTCAAAACAGAACGTCGTAAGAGCTGGGTTTTCAGCACTTGAACCAACTAGTTTTCCGAAGGCCATAACTGCCATCACAAAAGAAAGTCCGATAAAGAAGGTTGCTGTACCACCAGCAGTGTTAGGGTCAGTTTTGGCAAACCCCTTTAGCTTGAGTGGATAGACAACACCATTCATGAAAAATCCAATGAGTGGTGAAAGTAAAATAAGAAGTGGGAGGCTTGAGTTCATCGTGTCCACGTTCATTATCCTTTAAGGCTAGTTGCTTGTTGAGTTTTAATTGAGCCGAAGTTTCGGTAGAGATTGACGAGGATAGATAGTCCAATCGCTGATTCTGCAGCAGCAATGGTAATCACAAAAAAGACCTGAAGTTGTCCTTCAATCATGCCGTTTGATCTTGAAAAAGCGACCAAAGAAAGGTTGGCAGCATTCAAGAGAAGTTCAATTCCCATAAGAATCATAATTGTGTCCCGGCGAAGGAGCACAACTAGCATTCCCATCGTAAAAAGGAAGGCAGCAAGAATCTGGATAAAAACATCATTGGTCATACAAATATCCCCGGAGCAAAGCTCTTCTTAATCAAATTTTCTTTTAGCGAGAACAACAGCACCAACGATGGCGACCAAAAGTGCCAACGAGATGACTTCAAATGAAACGTAAAACTGTGAAAAGAGCGCGTGGGCAAGAACTTTAGAGTTTCCACCAAGAGCGATCACTTTTTCAGACGTAAAAGGCCCCATCACGACATCACCTCGGTGAGAAGCATAGTGGTCTTTAAGCGCCCAAACGATGAAACCAAATACCGACATCCCAAGGGCTATGGCAGCTGCGAAGACGCCTGGTTTATTTTTGTAATCTGTTTCTTCGTAGTTTAGGTTTAAGAGCATGATTGAGAAAATGAAGAGAACCATGATCGCTCCGGCGTAAACCACAAGCTGAATCGTCGCAATAAGGTTTTCACCGATAAGACCGTAGATACCAGCCGTCATGATAAGAACGCCTAAAAGGCAAAGAGCAGATGTAATCGGATTACGAGCGAAAAGCATAGAGACAGCAAGGATCGCAGAAATTGCACCCAAAATCATGATCACTGGATTCATTTTTTAACCCCTGCTTTAACTTCTGATTTCTCGTGGCGGCCGTTCATTGGGCGCTTAAGATCGTTAAGATCCAAGATCGCCTCATCACGGGTGTAAGTTGCCATTTCGTAGTTCGTCGACATTTTGATCGCGTCTTTCGGGCATGCTTCTTCGCAGAAACCGCAAAAACAACAACGAAGAATATCTATATCAAAGCTCACTGGCTTTTTCTCTTTCTTCACGCCGTAAGTGTTTTCACTCTCTTCTCTTTCGTCTGCCACAATGTGAATACACTCAGCGGGACAAATAGTTTCGCAAAGAAAACAGGCGGTACAGTTTTCCGTTTTATTTTTATCAACCGAAATAAAGTGAACACCTCTAAAACGATCAGAGTACTCGCGTTTTTTTTCTGGATAAAGGATTGTCATATGCTTTCTAAAAATGAATCCTTCGATAAATCTCTTCATCGTGATTTTCATCCCAATGAGGATCGCTGGAAGGTAAGCTTTTTCTTTAGCTGTGAACTTTCTAGAAACGTTAATTGTTCCCATAAAGCCTCTCTATTTATTGAAGAAGTAAACCCCGAGGGTTACCGCTACTAGGTTAATAAGTGAAAGTGGGAAAAGGATTTTCCAACCAAGATCCATCAACTGATCGAATCTGAAACGAGGAAGAGTCCATCTGATCCACACAAATAAGAACATGAAGAAAGCGACTTTCGTAACAAGACTCAAAAATTGAAAGAGTGCTGTAACGTTCGTGACACCAACTTCACCAAAAGCAAATTGTGCCGAAATAATTTCTACGATTTGTGCCATTCCCGGAAGAAGAGCATATCCACCGAAGAAGAGTGTTGAGATAAGAGCAGAGGCCATGATCATCGCTACGTACTCGGCCATGAAGAAGAGCGCGAATTTCATCGCACCATACTCAAGGTGATAACCGGCAACGATTTCTGATTCACCTTCTGCTAAATCGAAAGGGAGTCTGTTCGTTTCAGCGAAGATTGAGATCAGGAAAACTAAAGCACCAAATGGATTAAGCCAGGCGCCCCAATAATGGGTTTCTTGCCAAGTGACCATTTCATGCGGATTAAAAGTTCCATACACAATAAGCATCGATAGAAGCGAGAGACCCATCGAGATTTCATAGGAAACAATCTGAGATGAACCACGAAGAGAACCAAGTACCGTATATTTATTTTTTGATGCCCAACCAGCAAGGATGATCGGATAAACTTCAAGACCTGCGAAAGCAAGAATAAAAATAACTCCTGCATCCATTTGGGCAATTTGAAGAATAACTTCACGGCCGTTCACAATCGCTTTTGATCCGAAAGGAATAACTGAAAGCGCACAAAGCGGAGCGATCAATGCAATTAACGGAGCCAGGTAGTAATAAAACTTATTGGCATTTTTAGGAGTAAAATCTTCTTTGAAAATAAATTTTACAACGTCAGCGAGAGGCTGAAGAAGTCCGAAAGGTCCAACCCGGTTAGGTCCTACTCGCCCTTGCATCCAGGCAGCACCACGACGCTCGAACCATACCATCACTGGCACTACTCCGAGACAGACACCTACAACCAGAACGATTTTTGCGATTAACTGGAAAAAATCAAAATATTCCATGATCATACTGTTCACTACTACTTGTTAGAGTTCATAACACCAACAACATGATGAGCGGACATTGCTCCTCCACGATGGATGATGGCCGGGTGGAACTTCTGGACTATGCCGTCAGCATTCTTAAAGCTTCCTTCTTTTTCAATCGTCGATAGCCCTGGAATAACACCAATGATGTTTCTGGTTGGAAGAGCTTTGATCTCATCAAAGTTCCAAACGCCCCAAAGAATAACTTTTTGTGAAGAAGACATTTTAGGAATACCAGCGCGACCATTTCTGAAAAGGATCGCGATATCAGCATTTACTTCGCCATTTGGAAGAGCAGATAGACCTTCATCCTCAACACCACGAGTGTTGGGAGTTTTGTCGGCCATTCTTAAAAGATGATCGAGTTTTTTATCGTCTTTAGAAGTTGCCACAAATCCACTGTGATAATTAACAGTCATCGGTTTCCCAAAGGCTGCAGCTGATTTTTCTTTTAAAAGAGCAGCTTCTTCACGGGTTGCATCTGTTCCAACCACGAGTTGAACTGAACTAGAAGCAGCGACAGCTTTTTTCACTTCTTTGAGAAGTGTTTCAATTGATGTCGATGTCAGTGTGTTGTTGTGATTTAGAAGAGGAGAAATAACTCTCATTGGATTCATGAGGTCGTTATAAGAAACACGACCTTCATCACACATCCAGTGGCCATTGACCATTTCGTTGTGAATAGGAACGTAACGGTAAACGACATCTTTGTCTGAATGAACTTCAATGTTACAGCCCTTAGAACAACGGTCACAGATTGACCCTTTTTTATCGAGGAACCATGCACGCTTCTTAAAGCGAAAGTCATTCATCGTTAAGGCACCTACCGGACAAAAATCTGTTAAGCAGCCTTGATACTCATTAATGAGACCCACATTGGGATCAGCCGCTTCAAGCTCTTTGTGCCATCCTCGGTTGACCATTACGAGATCATTTGTTTTTGTCACATCATCGGTGAAACGAACACATCGCTCACAGTGAACACAACGGTTCATGTTAAGCGTAATCTTTTCTGAAAGCTTTTTAGTCGTCGCATTTTCGAAGACGCGCTTCTCTTCTTTAAAATTAGACTGAGAAGGACCGTACTCAAAGTTGTAATCCTGAAGTGAACACTCCCCTGCTTTGTCGCAAACCGGGCAATCAAGCGGGTGGTTAGTGAGGAGGAAATCCATCACACCAGTGCGTGACTTCATGACTTTTTCAGAACGTGTATGAACAACCATGCCGTCAGCAGCAGGGGTTGAACAAGACGTCATGAGTTTCGGAGCTTTTTCCACTTCAACAGTACACATACGGCAAGTACCGGCGATCGGCATAGCAGGGTGGTAGCAATAGCGTGGAATTTCTTCGTGAACTTTATAACGTTCAGCAACCTGCATGATGGTATCACCAGGTTTGAACTCGTAAGACTTACCGTCGATTGTGACTTTCGGAAGAGGCTTTGCCTCCGGAGATGGATCTGAATGAACCGGCTTTTTGTCAGAAGCGTAGTTCAAATCCATTTTTGTTTTTTTAACTTCGTGAACTAAATTAGACATGAGCACCTTCCATTTTATGAGAGAAGGATACTTCTTTACCCATACCTTTTAAGCCTCCGATCTTGATGAGATCTTCAAACTCAGATCTAAACTTTCTTACAGAAGAAAGCGCAGGTCCTGTGACCGCATCAGCGAAGGCACAAATAGTTTGTCCCGCCATGTTGGCACAGATTTTATCGATGTAATCAAGATCATCCTGAGTTCCACCACCATCAAGCATGCGTTTAAACATACGAGCTAACCAGTGAGAGCCTTCACGACACTGAGAACACTGACCACAAGATTCGTGTTCGTAGAATTTAAGTAATGTGTAAGTCGCTTCAACGATATTAACGGTGTCGTTCATGACAATCACGCCACCAGAACCGGCCATTGTGCCGGCCTTAGCGAGTGAATCGTAATCGGTTAAGACACCGCACTCAGAAGCTTTAAGCATGGGAGCTGAAGCACCACCTGGAATAACGGCCTTAAGTTTTCCGCCCTTCACTCCTCCAGCGATTTCGATAATTTCATTAATTGTAAGAGTCATCGGAAGTTCGTAAACACCTGGCTTATTCACGTGACCAGAAACACACATCATTCGTGTGCCACCAGCGCGCTCAACACCCATCTTGGCGTATTTTTCCCAACCACGGTCTAGGATGTAAGGGACAGCAGCAAAAGTTTCAACATTGTTCACGCAAGATGGCATACCAAATGCACCAACTTGCGCAGGGAATGGTGGTTTCAAACGTGGTTCACCACGCTTACCTTCCAAAGAATTTAAAAGAGCTGTTTCTTCACCACAAATATAAGCACCTGCCCCTAGGTAAATAACGAGATCAAAGTCAAAACCTGACCCGAGAATATTTTTTCCGAGGAGACCTTTGGCGTAAGCATCATCAATCGCTTTTTTCATCAAACGCGCTTCTTTAAACCATTCACCTCGAATGTAAACGAAACCTTTATGGGCACCAATAGCGTGTCCAGCAATAATCATCCCTTCAATCATTCGGTGAGGCGTTTTTGTGAAAATAAGACGGTCTTTAAAAGTTCCCGGCTCACCTTCATCAGCATTACACACTAAGTATTTCGGCTTAGGATTTCCGTCAGCATCAACTGGATTGGCAGGCATGAAAGACCATTTCATTCCTGTCGGGAAACCAGCGCCGCCCCGGCCTCTAAGGTTTGATTTTTTTACTTCATCAATGACTTCAGCCGCTTTCATCTTGAGAGCTTTCTCAAGACCTTTGTAGCCGTTTTCATTCTTCATATAAAAATCTAAAGTTTCGCAACCTGCTTTATCCACGTTTGGTGTAATAACTGGTTCAAAAAATTCATTGTTGTACATCATGGCCAAACCCCCTGTTTACGAGTGCTTTTTCCGACATCTTTTCCTGCATCTAGATCCGTACTTGCTTGATCCAGAAGTTTTATCAGTGATTGTTCATCTAAATTTTCATAGTAATCTTCATTCATCGTGAGCATTGGAGCTGTTCCACATGAGGCCAGGCATTCAACCTGGTTCAAAGTGAATTTACCATCCGGAGTTGTGTGACCGGCAGTAACTCCAAGTTTCTTAGAAGCACACGCCATCAATTTGTCAGCACCGTTTAACCAGCAAGAGAGGTTGGTGCAAATTTGCAAATCAACTTTGCCTTGAGGATGAAGCTTATACATAGTGTAGAAGCTTGCCACTTCTCTGACTTTAGAAACCGGAAGATTTAAAAATTCTCCCGCCGCTCTCATCGAGTCCATTGAGACCCATCCATGCTCATTTTGAATTTCATTCAAAAGAGGAAGGAGAAGGGCCTGCTCAGTTGGAAAATGAGGTCTTAGTTCATTGATCATTGTTTTAATTTGTTCAGATATCATATTCATCTCTCCTAGCGATCTAGTTCGCCGGCAATAATATTCAGACTACCAAGGTGAGCAACAGCATCCGGAATTTTTCCACCCTTCACCGTTCCTTCGAAAGTTTGAAACAACATAAATGATGGAGACTTCACTCTCATTCTCCACGCTTTTGGACCGCCACGGCTCACGATGTAAAAACCAAGCTCGCCGTTAGGACCTTCTACACATGAAAAAGCTTCGCCCTTAGGAACATCAATTCCTTCCATAAAAATCTTGAAGTGATGGATGAGAACTTCCATCTTGGTATACACATCAAGTTTGTCTGGAATCTGAACGCGCTTGTCATCGACCCACAGAGGGCCATTTGGAATGCGCTTATTACACTGTTGAAGAATGCGTGTTGACTGGCGCATTTCTTCCAAGCGAACGAGGTAGCGGTCATAAACGTCACCGTTAGAGCCAACCACCACGTCAAAATCAAGATCCGGGTACATGTAATAAGGACGATCACGGCGAAGATCATGGTCAATGCCTGAAGCACGAAGACTTGGTCCCGTGATTGAGTAAGCAAGGGCCTGTTCTTTAGTGATAATTCCCACACCTCTTGTGCGGTCAATCCAGATTCTATTTGAAGTTAAAAGACCTTCCACTTCATCGAGAGCCTTAGGAAAATCTTCGCAGAATTTCCACAAACGCTCCGTCATATTATCCGGAAGATCGTAACTCATTCCACCGATACGGGCATAAGTCGTAGTGAGGCGCATACCACACATAGCTTCAATCATCGTGTAAGCTTCTTCACGCCAGTGATAGAGAAGCCAGAACACTGTCATCGCTCCTAAATCGAGAGCATTAATCGCAACACAAATAATGTGATCGATGATTCGGGAAAGCTCCATACAGATCACTCGGATGTACTGACAACGTTCAGTCACATTAATGCTCATGATATTTTCAACCGCCATCGCATAAGCAATGTTGTTGTTAAGAGCAGAACAATAATTGAGGCGGTCAGTGTAGACCATCCATTGGTGATAAGTTTTATCTTCACCTAGTTTTTCAATCGCGCGGTGAAGGTAACCAATCTCAGCATTAGCGTCTTCGATTGTTTCACCGTTTACTCGACACATCACTCGAAGAGTTCCGTGCATGGCCGGGTGAGAAGGACCTAAGTTAATGAGGACGTTTGGATTGTAAAAATCATTTAATTGATGAGGGTCGTGAACTTTAACTGACATATTACTTCTCCCCTTCTTCAAAAATGTTCGTTGAAATTTCCTTAGGGTTTGCCCCTAAGTGAAATGCGATATTGTCTTTGAATGGTTCTCTTTGTTTGATTGGGTATTCCTTACGAAGTGGATGTCCGGAGAATCTTTCATCCATTAAAATGCGACGTAAGTTTGGGTGACCTTTGAAAGTCACGCCGTACATGTCGAAGATTTCGCGCTCAAGCCAGTTCGCTCCGAGATAAATATCAGTCACTGTTGAAGCTTGCTCATGCTCATCCAGTAAACACTTAATACGAACACGAACGTGAAGTGTTGTTGAGTACTGCTGGTAAACTAAAACGAAGCGTTTATCACCATCTTCCTGGTCTTGATTATCATAAGCCGTAATATCTGAGAGAAAATCCATTTTGAATGAATCATCCATCATGAAGGCGCGGAATAACATTTTCGCGTCTTCAGGAGATTTTGCCCAAATCACAGGCTCATTTAGTTTATCAAATTCAACTTTACGATCAGTACTGTATTTTTCTTTGAGTCTTTTACCAAGAGCTTCTTGTTGAATTAAGAAAGCAGCACCAGGGGAAACGGCGTTTGTTTTCATTATTTAACGTCCTGTTCTTGTTTTGTTCTGAGCTCTTGCTGCTCTTTAACATAATCAGGTGTCACGACAAAATTAGCTTTAATATCGAAGCCCACACCTTTACGGTAAGTCATCGCATTCATCGCATCTTCGTGAGTCGGACGCTCAGCCGGCTTGCGGTCAGCACCTGATGCAATTTTTTCCTGAAGGTGAATGATCGCGTGAATAAGTCCTTCTGGAATCGGCGGGCAACCAGGAACGTAAACATCAACTGGCATAATTTCATCAATTCCTTGAAGAACTGAATAGGTATCGAAGATACCACCTGAAGATGAACAAGCACCCATGGCAATAACCCACTTAGGCTCAAGCATCTGATCATAAATCGTACGAAGAACCGGCGCCATTTTTGTGGTGATGGTTCCTGCCACGATAAGCATGTCTGCTTGTCTAGGTGAGAAACGCACAACCTCTGCTCCGAATCTAGATAGATCGTAGGTCGATGAAAGAGTCGACATCATTTCGATACCACAACAAGAGGTACCAAAAGGCATCGGCCAGAGTGAATTTTTCTGCGCCCATTTAGCAGCCTCAGAAAGTAGTGTTGGATAAAAAAATGAACTTCCGTCTTTAGACATAATGACTCCTTAATCCCAGCTTAATGCACCTCTTAAACGAAGATAAAAATATCCGCCTAAGAGCAACATGAAGAATAGACCCATCTCAAGCAAGATAAGAGGTCCCGCTTTTGCGTACGTTTGAAAAACAAGTGTCCATGGATACATGAAAACAACTTCCACATCGAAGATAAGAAAAATAATACCAACCAAATAATAACGAACCGAAAACTGTTGGTGAGCATTACCTTCGTATTCAACACCGCACTCATAAGTTTCATATTTTTTTTGTGTAATCTCGCGCGGACGCTGACCAAATATTTTATTGATCGAGATTATTGCAACTGCAATCACAACACCAATAATCATAAGGATGAGGATGGCCAAATAATTTAATGACCCTTCAATGGGAAGATACATGTGCACCTACTGAAAAATGAATGACTCAATTTAACACCCGCAGCATAAGAACTCAATGTTTCTAAAGAAAAGCTAAATATGTTTGGATTATCAAACAACACTTTACTGGGTGTTTTGCGCAGCACATGAGTAAAGTGTTTGGGTATGGTCTAAAGCGTTATGCCCCTACGCATGATTTTTGAGAGCGAAATGATCGGTCTAAGATTATTCTAGAAGTTTGGAAACTCATCCTTTAACGTTTTAGCATGACCACAACAAATGCCGAAATCCTACTAGAGGGCTCTTACCTCTATTACCAAAAAGACGTGAACTACTCGCAGGAAAATTTTAAGCTGGTTCATTTAGCAGAGACCCAAAGCTATCACATTTATGCTGAAATTCTGTCGAGACTTGAGACTGGTGAATTTTTAAAAGTTTTAGTGCGCTTTGAAATGAATCAACATTTCACGCCTCATTTCATTCGAATTGAAAAATCTATTGGCAATAAATACGCGCTGGAATCATACCTGATAGATCCAGCGACTCAAGAGATGCACTACATTTTTCAAAATTCTCAAATGACTCAGGATTTTAAAAAAAGTTTTAATAGCAAACATTATTTGTCTTCACCTGCAATTAGTACGGCCGCTCTTTTCACACTTACCCGAAAATTTGATGCGACTGGAAGAACTGCCTTCGTCATATTGAGCTCAGAAAATGACTGGACCTACGTCGGACCACCAACGGAAAAGATCCTATACGCTGATTTTAAGGCACGAGATATGGATGATTTTAAGCTTAATGGGAATGCATTACCAGCAAGTCATTTGTGTTTATATGAGTCGGATTCATCGACGATTTCATCCGAGCAACCCGTAGAACTCTTTTTAAGTAAGCACTACTCCATACCCTATCAATTGCAGCAAGGTGATTTAAAGATAGTGATTAAAAATCTGAAAAAAAATTAGACCTTAAAGTAGTCGGCAATCTGTTTGGTAGCCTCTGGCAGTGGCGCAGAAATGATCTGATAAGGTTCCATTAATTTCTGGAAGGTTTTAAGAGTGTCACCTTTCCACTTTTTGACTCTGTTATCCACTAATAAAATCGCCCCATGATCTTTTTCAGAACGAAGAAGTCGCCCAAATTTTTGATGAAGCGAACGCGTTCGGTGTGCAAGAAAATAATCATTAAATTCATTACCAAATTTAAACTCAAAAAAATCACGTCTTTTCTGTATAACAAGATCCTGTCTAACGTCAGGGATTTTATCAACAACGATAAAGGATAGTTTCTCACCCGGGATATCAATCCCCTCTCCAAAACTCTCCATCCCAATCAGAATGGCACCAGATTCTTTCTTAAACTCATCCACAACATTTTTGCCAAGACCCTGAACAAAGATCGGGATTTTCCCTTCAAACTCGCGAAGAATGATATCAGTCGCCATTTCAAACCTAAGGCGTGAGGAAAAAAGAAGCAACGTTTTTCCACCCAATTTTGTGATAAGCGGATTCACTTCTTTAAGAAGCTCCGGCACAAATAGAGGATCAGAGATATTTCTCGTATCAGGGCAGAGATAAACTTTGGAGTTATTTTTGTAATCATAAACGGCGTCAAGATAGAGGCCCGTTTTGAATCTCTTATCAGCGACAAGATAAGTATAACCTGTCATCCATTCAACACCCTGAACACCGGAATCCCCAGAGGCATTTCCAAGAGTCGCGGAAGTAAAAACAACTGATGCACTTGGGACAAGTAATTCATCATGAATCTTTTTTCCAACATCGATGGGAGATGATTCAAGCGTGTAAGAATCGTTTTCTGAATATTTAAGAATGGTCGACCAATCGGCTGGATGTTCTAAATAGTGTTTAAAGCAACCATGAAGTTTTTCAAGGGAACCAAAATTTGTTTCAAAAACCGCCCACGCCTTAAGCTTTTGTGCTTCATTTTTAAAATCGCGATTTTCCCAGCGAGAGATGAAAGGCATGTAAAGGTTGTACAAGCTTTCAAAAATAAAATTCATGCTTTCAACATGGTTTAGAATCGCTGCTGCAAGAGCATCTTTAAGCTCCGCTTTTTTAGGGAACGGAAGTTCATTTGAATAGGCAGGATTATAATTCGGAAGCTTTTTAAAATAAGATTCAACGACATCAGGAAGTGCTTCAAAGTGATCCCGGAGCATCTTGAGATTAAACATCGTCTGCTCTCGAACATTTGAAATAGTATTTTCGACTTGAAATTCATCTTCCATGCTTCCCAAAAGATAAATAAGAGATCCCATACCCTGTGGCAAATTTTTTAGAAGTGATTCAATACTTTTGTGGTGGACTTCGAGACTATAGGCTTTTGTTGCTTCATGCTCGAGACGATGTGCCTCATCAACCACGATGAATTGAGGTCGCGGTAAGCTTCTGGGCCAATTGAGCATGAGAGCATGGTTACCAATAATGAGCTTTGCCTCTTTTGCTTCTTTAATACCTTGCTGGTACGAGCATTGGTCTACTAAAGGACAGTTTTGTCCAGCACACGCTCGGTAATCCACCGCAAGAGCAGATTCTTTTTCACTTAATTCAGGATTTAATTTTTTGAGAATATAGGGAATCTGCTCACGAGTTAGCTTTTTTTCATAGCTAACGCGGCCGTTATAAAAAAACAGCATTTCAAAGTAAGCCTTAGTAAAAGTCTCACCAAAGCTTGATAGAAAAGTTTTAGCTTCATCGTCTTCGCGAAAGAGTAGCTCGCACAAGTGATTGCTTGAACCGATAAGCTTCACGACTTTAGTTTCATCACCCAAATTCAAGAGCCGCTTCATTTGCGGAACGTCTTTTGACAGTGCTTGGTCCTGAAGCGTTTTCGTTCCAGTGGCAACAAGACAAGTTTCTTTTTCACTCATCGAAAAAAGAAAAGATGGCAAAAGATACGCCATCGTTTTACCGGTACCAGTAGGCGCCTGAATAAGGGCGTGAATACGATTTTTAAATGCCTGTCCCACGCGTATAGCAAGCGATTCCTGAGCGGCACGGTGTTTGTAGTGAGGAAGGATTTCATTTATTTCGTCTTGAGCGCGAAGAATATTCTGAATATTTTGTCCGGAAAAATCTTTATGAAATTTATCAAATTTATCGATTTTCAACGCTTCAGTTTTATTTAAAAGGAGATAGGTTTTAGCAGCATCGATTAAGGGGTAATCAATTTCTGAGGCGATTTCTTCCAGATCCGACATCGGCAGCATGAAGAAATTTTTATAAAAAAACTCAGATGGAAATTCCATGAAGACTTCAGAAAGTTTCATGCGGAATTCTCTATCTTGATGCGTGAGATAGGTCGCAAGTAAAAGTGTTTTTAGGAGGTCTCTTGAGTCGGCAAGTCCACGGTGTTCTTCTTTGTCAGCAATACCTAATTGATTGATGAATGATTCGAGATTCAAAGTCGAAGCTTCGGGAAAAAGAAGAGCTAAGTAATACATCGAATCATGGTAAGATTCACGTCCTTGACCTGAGGGCAGTCTATCAAAATAACGCTTTAAGAAAGATTCCTCAAAATTAGCGTTGTGAGCAAGAAGAGAGTGAGACTCAAGACTTAACAAATCGTTGACGACTTGGGACCAAAGAGGCGCTTTTTTTAAATGCTCGTTGGTTATACCTGTGAGCTTGGTAATAAAAGATGAGACTGTGTTTTCCGGTCTTACTAAAGAGGAATATGAGCGGATGAGTTTTGTTCCCTCAAACTGCAAAAATCCAAGATCGATAATCTCATCAGTCGCTGGATGAATACCAGTTGTTTCAATATCAATGACGGCCCAGGTACCGAGACCCATTTTCATCCTTTATGGTGCGAAGTGACATGTGAGTGGTCTACCATAAATTAATAGGCAGACTTTCGTCAAATATGCTAACTTGCATTAAATTTATTTTTTCTAAAAGGGAAATATGGAAGCCTGGTTGATGCAATCTCAATCTCTTTGCATTGTCTTGCTTATGCTTGCGGGAATACTCGTCCATAAAAAAAGAAAGCTTCACGTCCGGATAATGGCCCTTACAATTCTCTGGGATGTTCTTCTTATTTTGCAAATTGAACTTAGTCGTTCCGCGATCTTGAAGGCGTCAAAGGCCATCGAAAATCCGATGATGCTTAACATTCACGTATCCATAGCTGTTTCGACAGTTATTCTTTACGGTTTCATGGTCTATACTGGCAGAAAGGTTCTTTCTGGCCAGATGAAAATCCGTCCACGGCATAAAATATTAGGCTACACGACTTTGCTCATGAGAATTTTAACTTTTGTGACGAGTTTCTGGGCCGTATCCCCTAAGGTTTAATATGAGTGATTTTAAATTTGTTGAAGACATTATTAAATCAGGTCTGCCTGATGCAGAGGTAATGGTTGAGGACATGACGGGAACTCGCGATCATCTGGCCATAACAGTAGTAAGCGATGGCTTCAAAGGCAAAATGCTTTTTGAACAACACCAAATTCTCATGACTCTTTTAAAAGAAGAATTAAAGCAAAGAATTCATGCGGTAAAGCTGCAAACTTATACCAAAGAAAAATACGAACAATCGAAGAGGTAAATATGTCATTTAATGTTTTGAACAACTCTATTTCTGAAATTCAAGAAGCTGATAAGACCAAAGATTTGAAAGCACAAATCGAAAATCTGTTAAGCAGTTCTAAAGTGGTTCTTTTTATGAAGGGCAATACTGAAATGCCTCAGTGTGGATTCTCTGCTAACTCGGTGGCGATTTTAAAGCACCTTGCAGTTCCCTTTAAAACTTTTAATATTTTAAATGACCCGGAAATTCGCCAAGGTCTTAAAGAGTACTCTAATTGGCCGACTTTTCCCCAGTTGTACGTGAATGGAAAACTTCTTGGCGGTAACGATATTATTACAGAGATGTATAAGTCAGGCGAACTTCAAGAATATTTGAAAAATAATTAATTCATGAAAAGAGTAATTGGAAAAATAAATCCTGCCGACAGAAATGTAACGATTTGGGGGGCAGGCTTCTCTGGCCTCGTTCTTGGTTATTATTTAAAAGACCAGGGTTACAAGGTCACCATCTTAGAACGCTCTAACAAGGTTGGCGGAAAAATCCAAACCAAGAAATCCTCGGCTGGACTCATTGAGAAAGGGCCAAATGCCCTCTACATGAATGCAGACGGTATGGACCTCTTGAAAGATTTAAAACTTGAGCCAGTTCCAGCAACTAAAAAACTTCGCCGTCTTTTGATGATTAACGGTAAACCAAAACGCCCTGTCCAAATGGGGATACTTTCCAAGTTAACATTCAATGGTCACAAGAAGCCGCCTTTGATTTCAGATGGGCTTACAGTTGCTGAGTTCTTCAAGCCTTTGATTGGTTCAGACAACATCAATAAATTTGTTTCTCCCATTCTTGGAGGCATCTATGCAACTCCGGCGGAAACATTACATTTTAAATCGATCTTCGATGAAGTGTCCCATAAAGCACAATTTGAATCATATTGGGAATTTGTAAAACTTCTTATCAAAATTCAAAAGTCGAAACCACGCCTTGAAGTTTCTGGCTCTGTTTCGTTTGAAGGCGGAATGCAGACGCTCATTAATCGACTAGCAGAAGTTTTGAAACATGAAATTAAAACAAACTACAAAGAGCATTTCCGCGTAAAGGGAAATACGATCGTTTGTACAGACGCCTTCAATGCAAGTGAACTAACCAAAGAAGTGAAACCAGAATTCAGCGCAGAGCTAGCTCGTATAAAATACCAGGACCTAACATCGGCGACTGTCTTCATGAAACGAGAAATCAAATCTCTTCAAAAATCTTTTGGAGTTCTCATCCCTTTAGATAATGGATTCAATTCAATTGGGGTCATTAATAACAAGGCGATTTTTCCTGTAAATATTGAGAACGTTTATTCGTACACCTTCATTTCTCGCAAAAGATGCACGGACGATGAAATCAAGGCCGACATTAAAGCGATCTATAATGAGTTCGTACCAGAAGATATCGACCATATCGAAAATACCTGGTGGGAAAACGCCTTACCTATCTATGATCTTCAGCGATATTTGAGCATCAAGAAATTGCATCAGATTGCCTGTAAGGAAGAGAACCTCGCTATCTTCGGTAATTTTGTTGCGGGTATTTCGCTCAGAGAAATGATCACTGCTGCAAGAAATTTTGCAAAGAATCCTCAGGAATACACGGAGATAAAATGAGTTCAAAATCCGAATTCCCTTACTTACACGGATTTTCGGAAACTGAACAATCTCGTTTAAGAACTCAGGCGGAGTTTGCTGAATTCACTATTTTTCAAAATATCAATTTTTCAACATCCAAAAAGGTTCTCGAAGTTGGTTGCGGTGTTGGTGCCCAGACTGAAATTCTTCTTCGCAGATTTCCTAAGATTCACGTCACTGGAATTGATCTAAATGATAAGCAGCTTCAAGCCGCCAAAAACTTTTTAGGTTCGAAACCGAGTGCTACCGGAAGATTTGAGTTTCAGCAGATGAGCGCAGATAATCTAAGCTTTGAAGCTCAGACTTTTGATGCAGCTTATTTGTGCTGGATTCTTGAGCATGTGCCAAATCCAGCCCAGGTCTTGAGTGAAGTCCGTCGTGTTCTACGTCCTGGGTCTGAAATTGTGATTACAGAGGTAATGAATTCATCTTTTTTTCTTGAGCCCTACTCACCTAATGTCTGGAAATACTGGATGGCGTTTAATGATTACCAGCACAGCCATGCCGGAGATCCTTTTATTGGTGCTAAGCTTGGAAATCTTCTGACTCAAGTCGGTTACCATCAGGTCAAAACTGAAGTGAAGACGTGGCATTTTGATAATCGTCAACCTGCTCAAAGAAAACAGGCGATTCATTTCTGGACTGATCTCTTATTATCGGCTGCGGATAGCCTCGTGGCCGAAAAGTATGTTGATCAGGAAGTGGTTGATAAAGCGACTGAAGAGCTTGGTAAAGTCGCCAATGACCCTAATGCTGTTTTTATGTATTCATTTATGCAAGCACGAGCACAGGTGTACTAATAGTTTTGTTCTTCGATCAAATCTTCCAATCTCATCGTGGCATTCATTCTTCCATTTCCGTCTGAGAGGAAATCAACTTTATCTAAACCAATACCTTGAAGCTCTGGGTAATAAAGCTCAACAATATCCTTTCCGATGAGACTAGATAATCTTTTTCGAATGACTTTAACAATTTTGCCTCTGAATCGAGCATTCTTAATTGAGCTTACAATACTATCTTCAGGCCGACCGTTAATCAAAGTTTCATCCGTCGTATCCACATCGTTTAAGCGAACGATAATAAGTGGACCATTTTCTTGTTTTTCAATTCGAACCGCAACATCAAGAACTAATGGAAAACGGATTTCTTTAGAACCTGTGAGAAGTTTTTCAATTTTTGTTGGTTTGTAGATAACGTCCATGATCAGGGTTCCTGAATCACCACGCTTATCAAGTCTTAGAATCACCTTATTAGGCCCGAGGTCAACACCGGCTTCACTGAGAGCTTCTTTCCATAAACCAGCATCGTAAGTGGTAACCAAAAGTTTATTTAAATAGTCCTCAGAAATACTGGCCACAATATTTGCGTCACCAGAATCCATTAAATCTTTCATCACGAGGACAGATTCTTTATGAAGTTTATTTGTGAGTCTTGTCTTTGCCGTTTGAGTAACCTTATTAGTGGTGCAATTTTTTTGGAGTTCCGCAAATTTTTGATTTGTGCAAAAGTCTCCGGGCATATCAATCCCGATATGTTCACCCGCATTTGAACTAGAGAAACCATCAATCATGATCTGACTCTTGATTATGGAGGAATTAAGCCAGTATTCTTTATTAAGTTTGTACTGCTCCAAAACTTTAAAAGCTGCTTCAGCTGTATTGTTTTTTAAAAGAGTCGCTACCTGAGCGAGCAAAATACCTTTAATTGCCTCGTGATTATCTCGGATAATTTTTTCAATTTTTTCTTTTGAAAACTTAATAACTTTGTTACCAATTCTTAAACTCACTTCAGGAATAACAATCTTATCGTAACTAAGGTCAATTGATTTAGGATTGGCGAGTAAACCATTTGACATTTGATCAAAGTTTGCACTTTGAATTTGAAATTTGAATGAATCTTTATCATTTCGAATTTTTATTTTTGCAAAAAAGTTTATAATTCTTTCTTCCGATGCTTTTATAACCGGCCTGATAACTTCAACGGTAAAAACAGGTGAACTCGTTTTACCAGGAATGACTAGGGATAAGGATACTTTCTCTGCCGATAGATTTACTTCAGATGCTGAGAAATCAGTTCCTATGATTAAATCCGTTTCCTTGGCTTCAGTTGCTTTTAAATCTGTTTTAAAGCCCTGGATATCATAAGCAAAACCATGCATCCAGACTTTCGTTTCTGCTTTCAGGATACTTAGTCCTACAGCATTTCCAAAGTCTCTTATAAGATTTTTTGATTCGCTTGGAAGATACTTCCCAATAACGGCTTCGTTTAAAAGGATTGGCCCAGGGAATCTGCCAGCGAATGGATCGGTCATTTTATAATTTTTAAGAAGTAGTCTGAATTTTGAGACAAGAACACTTGACCAGTCATAATCAAGTTTTGAATCGACTAAGATGTCTGGAGATTTAAAAGTTTCAGCTCCTGCTGTTCCGCAGGTTATGGCTGTCGCTAAAATGATAGTGGCCAATTTTTTCATGTTCAGTTCCTATCTTTGATTTGGATTCTTGCTGTTAAATTTAATGTCGACGATATCAAGATTCATCAACAGGTAAGCTCCCTGATTGATAGATATCGACTTAGGAAGAAAGACAACCCCAGACTGATTCAAGTATTTACTTAAATCAACGTTGTAAGTTTTATTGGTATGAGGCTCAAGAGAATCTTTGAGTTCATCCATAACTCCTTCCTTCACTGTATCTGTCATATCAGGAACATTGGTTGGGTATTTAAATCGATTAGCTAGTAAACTTCCATCAAAAGGTGAAAGAACTCTTAAATCTAGACCCGTTCCACCATTAGGTAACGCTTTAAAGACCGGCAGGATTGTGACTTCAATGGGAAAGTAGATGACGCCATTGTTGTTGTTTCTTTCAAGCCAGGCAGCAATAGTATTTTTAAACCACTGCTTTACACCTTTAGATTTAAGCTTTTTTAGATCTACCTGCGTATTAACAACAGCAACTATCGCCTTGTTTGTTGAAAAATGCATTTTAATATTTTTAATTGAAAATCCTTCAACCGGTGAAGTCGCTTCAAAAACTTCCTGGAAAAGTTTCGTAGAATTAACCAGTTCCAAAGCTCCATTAATGAGAGGCTCTGAAAGAGCTAAGTTTAAATCACTATTTCTGTAAGGAGTCAGGTCAAGCTTAGGAAGTGTTCTGGTCGAATTGCCTAGAGTACTTTTAACTTTAATCTGTTTTCCATTGAGAACAAAATTTACAAGTCCAGCGAGTTCGATATCTTTATTTCCAGGAGTAGAAATCTTTTTCAAACTGACGGCAACCTGTGCACTACGGATGATTTCCGAAACTTGCGCCATCATCGTTCCAATAGGATTGGGTTGCTTGATTGGCAAAATGACTGGTGGGCGAACATAAGTTCCATCGGCACGGTGATATTCGTTGCGAGTACTTAAGAACTCGTCAAAATTTAACATCTTATTATCTTTTCGATAAACCTGATACGATGTCGCTATTTCTTTATTGATGAGATAGACGTTGATCATTTCAGCAACGTCATTGGCAATAAAATCCCCTGCGAAAGCAAGGAGCTGTTTTGCGAGATACGATTTTCTTTTTAAAATTTCATTCTTTAATTTAGAAATATCAAGCTCACTTTCCTGTCCGTTAATCAGAATTGCAATACGCGGAACTTCGAGTGCCTTAAAACTAATATCAAGATTCGGTGCAGAGCTGCCTTCCAGATTAGATTCAACTGAACGGACCGTGACTCTTGCCACTTTGCCATCAGATTTTAATCTTAAAATCATTGTTATAACGACAGGTCTACCAGATGTTCTTATTTTTAGGTCTGTTAAAGATGCCTTTAACCCGCGACCGCAATTTTTAGTATTTTTCTGTTTGTCTTCACACAAACTTAAGCGAGGACCAGTCACAACAACCTGAGGAAGATTAAGTGAAAGCTTCACATCAAAACCGCTATCGGAAGAATTGAAGATGGTCGATTTTAAAGATTGAGCATCAACATTGCCCTGGATTTTGATATCGGTTGTATTGAAATAAAAATCCAAGTCCCTATTCATATTCAGATCACTGATTTCGTTAATGACTGGGATAATGGGGTTTGAAACAAGTCTTGCTTTAGGGATGGTAAATTTATAGATGTTTTGAGGAATGACGATCGTGCGTGCTTCCTTAGTCGCCGTATTGTAGCGAACGGCCATCTGCAGGATTTTCATAATCCCTTTATCGTTAAGACGAAGCGCCATTTGTTCCTGAGCGAACAATTGGCCTGCAAATAATGATAAAAAGAAAGCTAGTTTCCACGCGTTCATGGAAGATCCTCACAAAGGTGTTTCCAGAAGGTTTTGCAAGCTATAGGCCAAAAAAAGCACCTGCCCATGCCTTGTTAGGCTTAAAAATTGGCGTGAAATGATTAAGGAGTGAACAGACCGTCAATTTTTTAGTCAGTTAGCTCTTGATCCTGTGCCCCTATTTTTGGAAGCATGGGGGATGAAAATGACTCTTACTTTAGCGCTCCTTTTTAGCTTTAATTCCTTTGCTCGTGGCTGGGAGAGCCTCTACATCCCGGGCGCTTATTGCGGTGATGGAATCCCTTATAAGGTTTTCATTAAAACAGGCAAAAAAGCCAAACTGGCCATAGAGCTCATGGGTGGCGGCGCATGCTGGGGATTCGCCTCTTGTTGGGGTCCTGCTCTCAGTACTTGGATTCACCCAATCCCAACATTACCTGCTTTTAGTTACCTCACCACGGAAGAAAGCCCGATTCAGGATCACACTTTTCTTTATTTCCCTTATTGCAATGGAGACGTCTATGCAGGCGATCATGTGGCCAAGTATATGCCGCTCAAAAACACTTATCATCTGGGCGGCCGCAACGTTCGTCTAACTTTAGAGTATTTAAAATCGACTCACAAAATTGATTTTAAAAAAGCTGAATCAGTTGTGCTTTACGGATCATCTGCTGGTGGAATTGGTGCACTTATTCATAGAAAAAGGATTGAAAGTTATCTTTCTCCTGGAATCAAAAAACTCCTCATCGCTGATAGCGAAGGTCTTCACTATGCAAAAGATTTTTGGAAAAAGTTCACGCCAGAACTAGTTTCCGATTTCACCAATGCTTTTGCTCCAGTCGGAATTAAAGTTGATGTGAACGAAGGAATGATGGCGCCACAATTTAAAAAATACTGTCAGCTTTCAAAAAGTTGGAATATCGGATTCATTCAAACGACTGAAGATGTCATCATGTCTAAAGTATTTGGTGGTCTGACACAGGCCCAGCATAGAAAAGCAGTCCTGGGTCCACTTGGAATCGGCAATGTCTTGAAAGGTTCTAAGAACTGCTCAACTCACATCAGCCAAGGTCAGGGACACATGCTCTTAATTCTTCCAAACGTCGCTCGCAACAGTCTTGATATCGATACAGGGGAATCTGCAAAAGACTATGTTGATCGATTGATTACGGAGTCAGAGATCTAAGATGAGACTCTTTGATTTCATGCCACAGATGGGAGTCTTTCTTTTTACAGAGAAGCTCCCAACGATTAAATTTCTCGACTTGTTCCAACAACTCAGAACCTTTCCATAATTTTGAAGAACTTTGCAGATCCTTATCATACTGGGTAAGACGAGGTTTTTGCGCGAGGTATGAAGTGTCGGCCATTTTAATTAAATGAGACTGCATAAAATTGAAGAAAGTCCGCATCTTCTCAAAATCACCTTCTAGAGCAACAAGCTTTTCAAAAAACTCTTTATGCTTTTTTCGCGCGACGAGTGACGCCATCTGAAATTGATCGAGTTTTTCAAGGGTCAGAAGTTCTTTTACATCCTGAACGCTTACTTCTTTTGAGTCTGGATGATTTAATCTTATAAGGCAGCAGGCATTATAAAAAGTGCCAAGATTATTTTCGATAGCATCAATCATCCACGTTTTTGCTTCGTAGCTTAACGGGAGACGAAGATAATTGCAGACAAAATCCAGCAATTTATTGATTTCCCAAAAGCGAGGTGGCTCAATGACAAGAGTCGCAACCTTTCCGTCTTTGATTAACTTTTTCCAAGCCGCTAATTCATTCTCAAAGCTTAGAAGTACGAATCGACCAGTAATGTCCGATTTAATCAGAGCATCCTGCATATCTGCAGACAGATCGTGGGCGTGATGAATGAAAAAGCTTTCTGAATTTCCGAAAAGACTTAAGGTTTGAAATTCTTCCTCAATCCACGGTTTTGTGATTTCAGAAGCCATTTTATAATGAAGGACTTTATCGTTTAATCCGCGGGTCAGGTAGTCTTTAACCATTTTGAGGCATATCGGATCAAAAGTATTTAGCGCAAGAATTCCCTCGTAAGAATTAAGAGTTTCACGATTGTAAGAAGAAAAGAAATCCCAGATTTGCCACTTAGAATGCATAGAGAATCATATCCCTGACGTTGATAGCAGCAATTTCAGCAAGATTTTTTAAACTTTTTCTTTGAACACCTAAGTTTTGAGTAGCGATGACTTGCGTCCCTTCGTCATCTAGAACTTCACGTGTGTACTGAATTTTGAGTGGAATGATTTCATTAAAAATAATTTTTGATGTCGATTGAATCTGATCACCAATACCCGATTTCAAAAGAGCTATTTCTTCCTCGGTCGGTTTTTTGATGACGATGACATGAAGGTAAACAGAAACATCTGAAGTACCGGGTATATAGAAATTCTCCCGGCCTGCGACCGCATTTTTGGCTTTTTCCTGCGCCACACGTAAATTGGAAGCTCTCACTGTCTCTGCAAGCTTTTCAGGTGATTTTAAAATACCAATAAGAACTGCGTCTGAGTTTTTGTTGTAACCGTTAACGAGCCGGAGGCCACTAAATCCAGTTAGTAGGCGATAAGTTTCACGAGTAAAATCAGTGTGAACTTCAGATAAGTTTGAATAATTGTAAAACATTGGTACTGATAAAGACTGAATACCGTATTGAGATAATGGATTTTCCTGTTGAGAAAATCTGTAGCCACTGCAACCAGTGATGACGAATAAAATTAAAAATTTTAACATGATATTTGTATATCATGGACATCAGGGATGGGCTAGGTTACAGGTGAGGAATCATGTTTAAAAAGCTTAATTTTAAAGGTTTAAATTACAAGGATTTGGAGCGATTTGACTCCCATGACCTTAAGCGCGAAAACATGCATTCTTTCTATCAGACTTTTGACTTCTTGGAACTCGTGAAAAAGTGGCCGGACATTATCGGCCCTGCTCTCTCAAATGTGACATCTCCGCTTAAGATTAGAGGAGATTCTCTCATCATCATGTCTAAACATGCGAGCTACTCACAAAATATTTCTTTTCTCTCAGAAGAAATTAAACAAAAGATTTTTGTTCTTTTTCCAGCACTAAAACCAATTATTAAAAAACTAAATTTTCAAACGCAGGAAAGTTTTTTCAATCATATTGAAACTGAAGAGGCAAAAAAACCTGTCATACCCAAAATGCATCCACAGGACCCGCGCTTTAAACTCATGAAAATGGAAGCAGAGAGATTATTTGCCGACATTCCTGACGAAGAACTTAAGGTCATGATGATTTCAATCTACATCCAGTCGAGACAATTCCAGGATTAGAAGATTACCGATTTCGTGCATGATTAATTTTAGATTCGAATTCGCCTTCTGAGCTTCGCTCAAAATCTTTATATCATTTTTAATCACAAAATAGGCTTTGCCTTTAGAAGCCATTACTTGGTGAACGAGTTTCAATAAGACAGCCCATTCGTCTTCAACAAAAGACCTCGCCATGTTTTTTCTTTTATCGGTGGCGGCTTGCCCGTGCCCTTTCAAGTAATATGGGGGATTACAAACAATCAAGTCGAACTGATCATCTGTTTTCCAGCCTCCAAATGTTTGATGAATGATTTTGACTTTGGTTGAGACTTTAAGCTGCTCTTCAACGTTCGCCTTTAGAAAAGGTAGAAAATCATCTTGCGCTTCAAGAAGAGTCAAATTTGGGCATTTGAGACGATTACACAACTCAATACCAATGACTCCACTACCTGCACCTAAATCAAGAAGATGAGAGCTTACTGTAGCTCTGGATTCTAACCATGAAACTAATTTTAGAGAGTCTTCATTAAAACGATAAAAATCAGGCTGCCGATAATCATTCATGAGTTAAATGTTCAGTCGCTTTTAAAACAAGATCGGAGTCTATATCTCCAAGCTCAATTAATTTGTAAAGAGCGAGCATGAAACTGTGATGATCTTCCAAAGCCGTTTTTAAGTAGGGTCTACGCCCTGGTAAAAAGCTTTTACCTTTTTTAAGAGAATAAAGATCAGCAAGCTTTTCGTTATCCATGAGATAGATGAACCACATCTGATCTTCTTTTTCGATTCTCTGCAACTCTGGATTCATCACATCTGAGACCAATGGATTAATATCAAGAAAAGACCAGACCCAATACGATTGCATATCAAGAGGATAAAGTTTTAGTTTTCGCAGATTTTTAAAGCGGTCGTTTTGGCTCTTTCTTGAAAGGCGAAGAAAATCTACAAATGATGGTGCAAGGCCTTTGATGTATTTAAGACCCAGTTTTGATTCGACGTCACTGGTATCCACATTTTCTGCTATTCTAATCAAGCTTTTATCATTGTAAAAACTTTGAAGATATAAACTAAAGAGTTCAAACGTTCTTCGGTCTGCTGGATGCTTTGATAATTTGATAAAAAGTTGATCTGCATGTTCTATTGCAAGTCTATGGTAATGACTAGCGCGTAGCCCTGTTTTCTCCCAGTTCACTCGAGGAGAAGTTGCCATTATGTTTCTTAAGATATTATCTGAACGAGTGATATTGCCAATCATCAGGTACAGATAAGATTTAAGGATTTGTTCTGCCAAGGTTTCTTCAGGGATAAGCTGGAGTACGTTTATAATCTGATTTCTGATTTTTAGATCAGTGATTAAATTAAACTGTGAATTGATGATTTCATTTAGGAAGGTTCTTTTTTCAAGCTCAATTTTAGATAGTACCCTATTCCCGGCAGACCATTTCATCCATTTTTTCAGTGGATGAGTCTCGCCTAGCTTGAGAACACAGTCTCTCATCTTAATAAGAAACTTTTCGTTGATGACTTCCGGGGGATGAAGAATAAGACCCAGCTGATGAACTTCATTTGCCAGATCAGCACAATTGATTTGATCAATTTGAAATGAACTTACGACATTAAAACCATTCAATCCTATTGAAGGAGCAAAATTCATTTTTTCAAGACTGATTGAACTCTCAGTTAGTCTTTTTTTTTTCTCAGGAAAAACTTCCTGAGAATGAGCAGAACCAATCAGGTGAAAAGAAATGGAGGTGATTTCACCTTGAAATAATGTCCGGATAATAGACTTTCTAAAATAGACCAGCATAAAGAGTATAATAAAGCCGAGGATTCCGAGATACTTCAGGTAATTTTGTTTTTTCAAAGGTACGGTAGGAAGAGTAGCTGATATTTTTGGTTTAGCTATTACGTTATTTTTTTTTTTCACATCCAGAGGAGGCGTTTCTTTGTCGGTTGAAACTAGCTCTGGTTTATCAGCAACGGGACGAGGTGTTTCAGGCAAATCAGGGGAACTTGGTGTCACAGCATTCTGTTTCAGCATGGCCAGATTAAGACCACCAACCATCGTTATATCATCTGTAACTTGTTGCTGACCCGACATGCGGCTGCTCGGTTGTGATGGAGTCGTAAGAACGTCTTTTGCTTCACTGATAGGATTGAATCCTTGTGGTTCATTGCCTACAAGAAAGCGATCTACCATGTCATCTTCACGGATAAAAAACCAGAATCCATTCCCAGAGCAAACCTCATCATCAGGTTTGATAGACCCATTATTGTATAGCTCTAGCGCCTTCTCTTTTGAGATCGGTCCAAGTATGTGATTCGATTTTGTTCTGATTAGCCAGTTTTTATCCATATTTACCGGGCAAAAATACCAATAAGGGCCGCAAGATCCTGGTCACTAAATCTAAGTCCGAGAGATATGGTGGCACTTTGTTTATTCTCTTTTGAAATTAGATCTTCACCAGCTAGGCGGGCAAATAACACGTTCCAGATTTTAATTTCTGTCATGAGGCGCAGATTAGGGCCGGCCTCTTTCTGGTAATCAAACATTTCGAGACCTGTTCGGATACCAAAGTCTGGAAAGAAATAATCAATCCCTACGCCACCAGTTGATTCAATGAGACCAGCACGTAATCCAAATCTCTGAATTCTTCGGCCGATTTGAAAGTTGAATTTAAAATCAGATTTATTAATTTTACGTATTTCAGTTGTTGTTTCAGGCCCACCGTTAGTCGAAGAAACAATTTCTGTTTCACGATCTGCTTGTGGTCCAAAATCGTTGGTTACGATACCGAGACGGAAAAATCTTTCAGGAGCAGGATAAATATCAAGATCAAAGCGGGTATCAGAACCGGTTCTGGTGTTTGCACCAGTAGATAATCCGATATCAGCTTCAATATTATTAATACGGTTTACAAGTCTGTTCACAGAAGAAAGTGTTTGAGAGACCTGATCGACCACAGCATCATCACGAAGAAGTTTACCAACCGTACCCTTACCATCTTTCACATCTTCAACTATGATTTGTAAATCAGTTACGGCAGAGTCAACTTTATCAAGAATTGGTCCGATTTTTGCCATGTCATTCATGAGAGAATCTTTCTGGTAGCGATCTGTTTCATGGGCAAGTTGAGAAGAAACAGCTTCAATATCTTCAACGATCTTATTAATTTTTTCTTCGTTTCCAGTCGTAATACGCTTGAGACTAGCCGTCATATCATTGATATTGGCGACGATTTCTTTGATAATATTTTTCCCTTCATCATCACGAAGAGATTCTTTAATGGTTGCTGCAATTTCTTTTACTTCACGAAGAACCGCACCGGCATCTTTAGCTAAATTATCTAGGCCCTCTCCGCCTTCGGTGGTGATGGTAGCACCAGCATCAAGCCTGTCGCCCTTCTGGTCACCGAGGTCCATGTCGATAAATTTATCGCCGAGCAAACCAACGCTTTTGATTTTTAATTTAGCAGATGGAGTGACTTTGATTTTTTCAAGAATTTCGAAAGTGATTAAGGCCTGTGAGCCTTCGAGTTCAATTTTTTTGATTCGTCCGGCGTTGATACCAGCAACTTTAATAGGAGTTTTTTCAAAAATCCCAGACGCATCTTTTAGAATCGTCTGATACTGCACGTGCTTACCAAAACCAGATTGATTTTGCGTAATCTTCAGCGACATTATTACGACACTTGCCATTGCCGCTAATGTTAATAGTCCTACTTTCAGTGGGTTCAAGTAATTTTACTCCATCAAAATTCAATAACACTAAAATCAGTTATTAATTGATGATAAGCGATTCCGGCTATAACTCAAGAAATCTTCGGATGACAGGATTTTCCGATTTTTTGAAAGTTTCTACATCTAAATGCTCAACTACTCGGCCTTTTTCCATGAAGACAATGTAATCCGAGTATTTAAGTGTGGCATGAATATCGTGTGAAATAATAATTGAAGTGAACCCGCGGTGTTCATTTTTTCGGTGAGTGTCTCTCATCAAATCATAAACCGTATGCGTGGTGATGGGATCAAGACCTGAAGTCGGCTCATCATAGAGCATAATGTGCGGATCCAGCGCCAGACCGCGAGCAAGCCCTACTCTTTTTCTCATCCCCCCAGAAAGTTCGGAGGGAAGCTTTACGGCCGCATCTTTTGCGATTCCAACTGAATCAAGAAGACCCATCACTTTTTCACGAATCTCATCTTCATTCATTTTTGTGAATTCGCGTAAAGGAAAGGCAACGTTTTCATATGAATTCAGGAAATCGAAAAGAGCTGCGTATTGAAATACCATACCGAAGTTGCGTCGAAACTCTCTTAAATCGTACTCACTCAGGTCATTTACTTTTTGATTCAGGACAATCACATCACCTTCGGTTGGCATCACCAATCCAAGGATGTGTTTCATCAAAGTGGTTTTACCCGCACCTGAGAAACCCAAAATGGTTGTAATTTTCCCACGAGCGATCCCGAAATTTAGATCATTTAGGATAATTGAATCACCAAATTTTTTTGTCATGCCTATAAATTCGACTGCATAATCGGTCATAGTATTTTCGCCAGAAAACTTGTGAGGAAGAAATCGACGACTAAAACCGTGATCATTCCCCAGACAACCGCCATGTTTGTTCCACGGCCTACACCTTCAGCTCCACCAGTGACTTTGAAGCCTTGATACGTTCCGATAATTCCAATAAGGTAACCAAAAACAGTTGCTTTGATGAGACCTTCTGCAACCATTCCGAGCCTCATGAAATCAGAAATTTTTTGAGTATAAAGAATCTCGTCAATCTGAATGACTTTTACACCAATGAGCCATGAACCATAGTAACCAATAAGTAAGAATATTCCTGATAAGAGAGGCATGGCAAGCATTGCTCCGAGAATTCTCGGAACAGCAAGGTATTGATAACTATTTATGCCCATGACTTCTAAGGCGTCGATTTGTTCGGTTACTTTCATACTTCCGATCTGTGCGGCCATCGCAGCCCCACATCGTCCAGCGACAACGAGCCCTGATAAAACCGGAGCAAGTTCTTTTGCCATTGCAATTGTTACGATAGGGCCAATAAATGAATCTGCATTAATCGCCTTGAAGCCCAGATAAATCTGGAACGCAAAAACGGCACCCGTAAAAATCGAAGTGAGAAAGATAATAAAAAGAGATTTGTTGCCCATGAAGTAAAGCTGATCAAAAAGTAGCTTAAAACGAAATGGCGGTTTGAAAGTCCAGTATATCGTCTTCACCGTAAAATTAGTGAAGTCTCCAAGCCCATTCAAGAGAATCAGGACGCTGTCGCCTAATCCAATAATTTTATTTTCTACTGCTGCCCGTACGTTCATGCTTCTACTTTACTTTATAAACTCTGGGAATTCGACCAGAGATCCCACACATTAATTGATAAGGGATCGTTTTATTCTGAGTAGCAATGTCAGATATCACTCGATTATCATGATTCCATAATTCCACCACATCTTCATTCTTGATGAATTTTTCAGCGCTCGGATCAAATTGTAAGAACGCCATATCCATATTGATACGCCCAAAAATTTTACACTGCTGCCCGTTCACAGTTAGTTTCGTCCCAGATCCGTAAGCAATGAGTCCATCGCCATAGCCCATCGGGATGATAGCCATAAAACAATCCTTGTCTGCGACATTCACGCCGTAGCCAACAGGGGTTCCCTTCTTCACGTGATAGGAAGAAAGAACCTTTGTCACTAGTCTTGAAGTCTGATGTCCGTGCCACAATACAGGATCAAGTACACTCGGTGGGCCATAAAGCATGAGCCCAGGTCTGACGTAAGTTTCATCCACACCAAACCGCTGCTCAATTGCACCAGAGTTTGCGACAGAAGTTTCTTTAATTTCAACCCCAGCATCAGTAAGAAATTTTTTCATCTTTCTAAACTCTTCTATCTGTTTGTGAGATTTATCCCCTGGTCGTAAAACCTCAGATGCCCTCGCAAAATGAGTCATCAAGTGCTGCACACCACGTTTTTTTAAAAGTGGTAAATAGGCCTCAAGATCTTCCATTGAAAGACCAAGACGATTCATCCCAGTATTTAATTTGATGATGAGAGGCATGTTTGCAAGATCAGAATTTTTTTGAACGACTTCCAGATCAGACTTCTGGTGGAGGACCGGTGAAAAGTTAAAATCTTTATAAAGTTCACAAGATTTCTCATTTTGGATTTCTGCATCTGAAAAGATGACCATCTTAACTTTAAGATCAGGGCATCCATCCATTAAATGAATCGCTTCTCCAAGGCTAGCGCACCCCAGAGTTTTGACTCCTAGATCTCGCACTAAAAATTTTGAGATGGGGACAAGCCCGTTCCCATAAGCGTTAGCTTTTACCATAGGTAAAATTTCAGCTCTAGGAGCAAGTTCTTGAATTGCTTTAAAGTTCTGTTCCAGAAAATCCAGATTCACTTCAAGGTAACTTGAATGTCTCATTAAATAGTAAGTCTTTTACCATCGCCACGAGTAGTAAATTCACGGGCGATTTTCATAAGACGCTTCCCTTCTTCTTTGACTCCAAGGTCTTCGAATTCTTTTTCAAAAATGCGAAGGTAATGGGCAGATGAAGCAGGCACAAGTTTTAAGACTGGCAACATGTCTTCAGATAAAACCTGCGAGTTATCTTCAAAAAATTTCCAATAACTAAACTGTTTAATAAATGTCTGAAGCATTTGAGTTTCAGTCTCAACACTCTCGCGTGGAATAAAAAATAAAACGTGCCATGGTCCAAAGAGAGAAAGTTTTGTCGTTTTCTGCAAGCGGCCTGATAGCTGCAGAAAGAAATCATTAAAAAACGATGACCAGAAAAATTTATTCCCCGTTCTCTTCTTGGCGACATCCGTTAACGGAATTAGGCTCAAGGCAACGATGCGTACATCAGAATCGACACCAGCATTCTGCAAGCGATCCATATTATCAAGTGCCTCCCACATTGGAAGAAACTGCGAAGAGTACTGAGGCATTTGTTGATAAAGCTTTAGTCGGCGAAGACTCGAACTTAAGCTTGATTCAAAAACATCCCACGGAAAATTCATCATGCGCTCTTCTTTAAAAGAAACAAAAAGAAGAAGATCCGGATTCGAAGCACCTGCATGAATGCGAATCGTGACAGGTTCAATTTCAAACAAATCATTGGCCACTTGAGTCGCCATTTCCTGCGCAAAAAATTCAATCCCCTGGGCATTGATCTGACCAAGCCATAATGACGGAAAGGGATGGTAGCGCTTTTTAGAGATTTCTGGAGAAATGAGTTTTTGCCCATTTTGATTTAATTCATAAAGACCGTATCCATCAATCGCTTGCCATTTTTCGAGCTTATCGATCAGCGAGTGTGTGAAATCCTGCCGAGTCGCCTCGTCTTCAATTTCAGCACAAAAATTACGAACAAAATCAAAGTGAGCACGAAATTCTTCAGCGTCAGAGCGATCAGAAATTAAACGCTGCGAACGTGCTTGTAGCCGCTGAACACGTGTTTCAAGATCAGCTTTCATTTGGATGTTTTTAATATCCGCTATTTTTCGATGAACAAGACTCATCACCTGAGCGTTCAATGAAGCATCATTATGAATGTAGCCAATCGGATTCAAACCGAAAGTGGATTGCAAAAGGATCTTTGTTGAGTCTTTTGAGAAAAAAGCGTACGTAAGAGTTTTATCCTGCACTCGAGGATGAGACCTGAACTGAATACTTCCCTGACTCATCTTTGTCACATCAACAATCGTTAAGTCTGGAAGTTGAATGGAGCTTGCCACCCAATACTCATCGAGACTCTGATAATGATGGGCCAGAATATTGTGCTGTCGTAAGGCCGCTGCAATGTCTTTGGCACACGCCAAATCATCCATCAGGATTGCCACAGAAAGTTCTATTCCTTGAGTTGTGGTCTGCATAGGTCCTCCAAGACCAGATGTTACTTTTACACATCGTATCTTAGAGCAAATCCAAATAGCAACCTTATGCTAAGGAAACCCGCTTCCAAAAACTCTTAGCGAGATGGGTAAGATCGCTTCCTTTGGGATTTTCTATTTTCCAAGAAACTTGCTCAAAGATTTTTCTTCTTTCCTCGTAAACCCGGTGAAATTCACCTTTTCCCAGTTGAATCATGGGCCTTGGTTCTGAACTAGCGAGGTGCAAACGCTCCCAGCAGTCTTCAAAAGGCGCCTCAAGGTAACATATCCCGATCTTTTTAATCGGTTTATACAATTCAAGGAGTAAGGGAGTAAGAGTTCCACCACCGAGAGACAAAACCCCGGGTCCCTCCTCTTTTAACCAGCCTTCTAACTCCTGCCTTTCAAACAAACGAAACTTATCCCAGCCGTGGGTTTCGATGACGGTAGCGAGGACTTTTTCCCGCTTGGATTTAAGGATGAGTTGATCCAGATCAGCGAAGGACCAGGACTCATTCGGAGCGGTGAACTCAAGTTCACGCATCAGGCTGGTTTTTCCGGCGCCGGAAAAGCCACAAATCAAAATTTTTTCGCATTTAGCCATATCGGCCCTTCTCAGTTCGTGAAATCTCTAATAGAAGTTATCTCATAATTTAAGAGGTATCTATGAATAAGCAAGACAAGGTCGGCGCAAAGATTAATTTGATAAAGCTCGCGGCCAACAATCCGGTGGAATTTGAGCTCGATCAGGACAACACGGATTGGGTGAAAGAATTTTTGATGGAAATGAATGAGAACGCGACTGAGAAAACGCCTGAAGAAAATTTAGAAACGACCTCCATCTTTATTTCGGGAACTCTCGAGAAAAAAAATAAGCAAGACTTTGGTGAATTCGTTATTGTTTTCGGTACGATTGAGTCAGATTATGTCACTGAATGTGTGCGTACATTAAAGCCGATGACCGTTCAACTCGACATTCCTTTCAAAGTTGTCTTTATCGATGAAGCACTTGCAACTAGTGAATTATTCGCTGAAATTGACGAAACTTATGTGGAAAATGATGTCTACGAGATCTACTTTTATAACAAGCGGACGATTGATTTCCAGGAAATGCTTCATGAGCAGATTTTCTTACATTACAATCAGTACCCAGTTATTGACGCAGAAAGCAAGCTTGATGGAGTTGATTCGGAAGAGTCGCTGTAGAGTCAGGATTTTTTTGGCTTGGCAAGCGGCTTAAACTGTATTAGAAGTAGTACCTCATTTTAAGAAATTTAATTATAAGTTATCAGAAGTAATATCGGAGGCATTTGTGGCAGTACCTAAGAAAAGAACCAGCGTTTCGCGTAAAGGTTTAAGACGAGCTGGTCAACATCATAAACTTTACAGAAAGTTTCCACAGGCCTGCCCTAATTGTGGTGATTCAGTTCTTCCACACTGTGTATGCGCTGCTTGCGGCCACTATAAAGGTAAGCAAGTTTTCGAAATAAAAGTTAAAGCTGACGCAAACGTTGCTCAAGCCTAATCTTTCAAGCATGTAAAACTAAATAAAGAAGCCTTCGAAAGAAGGCTTTTTTATTTGTGCTAAATCTTTTTAGAGATAAGGACACCTCGATGAAACTCTTCAAAACAAAAATTCTGGGAACTGGAAGCTTTCTTCCTGACAAAATAGTCACTAACGAGGATCTTTCAAAGAGAATCGATACAAGCCATCAGTGGATTGTCGAAAGAACTGGAATTCATCAACGACGAGTAAGCGATCTTTCAAAAGATGAATCTCCAAGTGGAATGGCCAAGCATGCGACAGAAAAGGCCCTCGAAGCTGCGAACCTGACACCAAATGATATCGATCTTATTCTTTTTTCAACAACTCTCCCCGATCACTTCATGCCTAATTCGGCAAGTGTTCTGCAGGAAAAACTCGGTATCTCAAATCTTTGCCCGGCCTTAGATGTTAATGCCGCTTGCTCTGGCTGGATTTATCTTTTGCCGATGGCCGATGCCCTGATTAAAACAGGTCTCTACAAACATATTCTTGTCGTTGGTTCTGAAATGCTTTCTTCATTTAATAATTGGGACGACAGAAATACCTGTATTCTTTTTGGAGATGGTTGCGGAGTCGCGATTTTAGGTCGCTCATCTGAAACAGAAGATTCAGAAATCTTTTCTTCAGTTCTGACGTCTGACTCAACTAAAAAAGATCACCTCACATTACTGGCCGGTGGTGCTGTGAAAAGAATCACCCACGAAATTCTGGAAAATAATGAGCAGTGGATGACGATGAACGGTCAGGAAGTATTTAAGGCCGCTGTTAAAACGATGGCCTCTCATGCCGAAAGAGTGGCTAAAGAAGCGGGATTTACGATGAGTGATATTGACTGGTTTATTCCTCATCAGGCAAATCTTCGTATCATTGAAGCCGTTGGGACGAGATTTAATATTCCCCTTGAAAAAGTTATTATCAACGTTGATAAATACGCCAACACTTCTTCTGCTTCTGTGCCCATTGCTTTAGATGAAGCCATTAGAAATGGTAAAATTAAACGTGGTGATAATGTTCTTCTCGCTGCTTTCGGTGCAGGTCTCACGGCCGGGGCAGTCTGCTTGAAATATTAAGGAGTCATTCATGAAAGTTACTGTTGTTTTCCCTGGTCAGGGCACGCAATACGTTGGAATGGGAAAAGTTTTTGCTGATTACGCTCATTTTGAAAAGGCGAACTCTGCCACTGGTTATGATTTAAAAAAAATGATGCTTGAAGGCCCGGTTGAAGATTTAAAACTTACTGAGAATACTCAGCCAGCCATTGTCGCTCACTCCCTCATGCTTTTTGATAAGCTTCTCCCACTCTTAAAACAAAAAAATATTTCGATTGAACGAGTCCTTGGCCACTCTGTCGGTGAATACGCTGCCCTTGCTGCTGCAGGAGCTATGACTTTTGAAGAAGCTGTGAAAGCTGTTCATTACCGGGGAAAATACATGCAGGAGGCCGTGCCTCAAGGCAAAGGCACCATGTATGCCATTTTAAAACAAGACGAAGAAACCATTCGTTATGCGTGTGAAGCTGCTTCAACATCTGAAGAAAAAGTTTCACCTGCTAACTTTAATGAACCATCACAGATCGTTATTTCAGGTGATAAATTTGCTTGTGAAAGAGCGATCAGGCTCATGGAAGAAAAGTCTGGTGCCAGAGTGAAGGCGATTGAGTTGCAGGTTTCTGCCCCTTTTCACTGCGCCCTTATGAAACCAGCAGAATTAAAATTAAAAGCTGTTTTAGATCAAATTAAATTTCATCCCTTGAAGTATAATTACGTCGCCAATATTGATGCGAATGAATATCACACTGATACAAATCCTGAAACGATCAAAGAAAATCTCTTGAAACAAGTTTGTGGATCAGTCCTGTGGACACATTCCATTCAAAAGCTTCCTGAAAACACTCTTATTATCGAATGCGGTCCTGGAAAAGTTCTTTCAGGTCTCATCAAAAAAATTAACCCTAATTTGAAAGTCGTGAGTCTTGATACTGAGACTGGATTTTCTGAAGTTGAGGCCCTATGACAGCTAGCTATTCTGATCTTAAAAACAAAGTCGTTTTAGTAACAGGTGCCGCCCGCGGAATTGGAAAATCAATTGCACTATCGCTTGCGAAGCAAGGATGTCATGTTGTTTTTAATTATCGCGGTGACGAAGCAAAAGCAGCTGCCTTAAAAGAAGAATTAGTTGCGGCCGGCGGTCAGGCAACAGGGTTAAAATTTGATGTTACTGATTATGAAGCGATGACAAAAGCGCTTGATGAATTTACTAAAAATACAGCTCCCATTTCTGGTCTTGTTAATAATGCTGGAATATCTAAAGACACATTACTCTTACGTTTAAAGCCGGATGAAATGTCTTCTATTATCGATACCAACTTAAAAGGTTCGATGATGGTCACTCAGGCACTCGCACGAAATTTTTTGAAAGCTGAAAACGTTTCGATCGTGCATATGAGCTCAATTGTAGGACTTATGGGTAACCCTTCGCAGGCGGCTTACGCTGCTTCTAAAGCGGGTTTGATCGGCTTTTCGAAGTCTGTTGCAAAAGAACTCGCTTCAAGAAACGTGCGTTCTAATGTGGTTTGTCCGGGCTTTATCCAGACAGATATGACAGATGCTCTCAATGAAAAGGCAAAAGAGGAATATAACAAGTCGATTCCATTGGGACGCATGGGAACGGCAGGGGAAGTGGCGCAACTGACTTGTTTTTTGCTTAGTGGTGCGTCAAGTTATCTCACAGGCGAAGTGATTAAAATTGACGGCGGATTATACATCTAATAGATTAGCCGCATCTCACATTTTGGAGGATTTTTTAATGGAATTACAAGAGAAAGTAATTAAGCTCGTTTCTGAGGCAACAAAGATGGACGCAGCTAATATTAGCCTTAACACAAGCTTCGTAGATGATCTAAATCTCGATTCTTTAGACATGGTTGAACTCATGATGAAGATGGAAGACGAGTTTGGCGTTGAGATCCCTGAAGATGAAACTGAGAATCTTAAGTCTATCGGCGACGTAGTGACTTACTTAAAATCTAAATCTCACTAATCAAACATTAAGCCACCTTCGGGTGGCTTTTTTAATTTTGGGACCATTTATGAAACTTAATCGTGTAGCAGTCACCGGAATGGGTGCCATCTGCGGCTTAGGACATTCACTAGATGAAGTTTGGAAGAATGCTCTTCTTGGTAAATCCGGTGTTTCTACTCTTGAAAGACAATCGACAGAGAATTGGCCCGTTACATTTGGCGGAGAAGTCAAAAATTTTAAATTAGATCCAGCTTTGATGGATTTAAAAGATCAAGACCGCTTTGATTTGTTCAATCAATTTGCTCTTCACGCCAGTGATGAAGCGATTAAACAATCGGGTCTGACTAAAGCTGGCTATGATCCTTCTAAAATCGGAATCATTTTTGGTACTGGTTTAGGTGGGTTCCCTCACATTGAAATGAACTATAGAATTTATCTGGAAAAAGGCGCACGTCGTGTGTCTCCTTTCTATATTCCTTCTGTTATTCCAAACATGCCTGAAGGCTTGATTTCTATTCACTACGGGTTCAAAGGAATCAATTTTGCTGTTGCCTCTGCCTGTGCTTCAAGTGCGCATGCTATTGGTCTGGCCGCAACTGAGATTATGATGGGCCGCCAGGATGCGATGTTAACCGGCGGAACTGAAGCCGTGATGACTGGTTCAACGATCGCAGGTTTTGCGAGCATGAAAGCGCTCTCAAAAAGAAATGAAGAGCCTCACCGTGCTTCTCGTCCTTACGATGTTGATCGTGACGGATTCGTGATGGGTGAAGGTGCTGGGATTTTAGTTCTTGAAAATTACGACAAAGCAGTTGCTCGTGGAGCAACAATTATCGCTGAGCTCGTGGGCTTTGGTGCTAGCTCTGATGCTCACCATATCACAGCTCCTCACCCAGAAGGTTTAGGCGCACGCTCGTGTATGGAACAGACGATGGAGCTTTCAGGTGTGGCGAAAGAAGAAGTGGGCTACGTCAATGCTCACGGAACTTCGACTCCGCTTGGTGACGTTGCTGAAACTGAGGCGATTAAGAAAGTTTTCGGTAAGCTTGCCTATGATATGCGAGTCAGCTCAACCAAATCAATGACAGGCCATTTACTTGGTGCTGCCGGTGGGCTTGAGTCGATTTTCTGTATTAAGGCATTAGAAACCGGAATCCTTCCGCCGACGATCAATCTTGAGAAGCAAGACCAGAAGTGTGACCTGAACTATGTCCCAAATAAACCGGAAAAAAGAGATATTAAGTACGCCCTTAATAACTCTTTTGGATTCGGCGGGACCAACTCCTCGACCCTCTTTAAAAAAGTTAAGTAATAAAGGCCCTCGTAAGAGGGCTTTTATTTTTACAACAACACAACTATGATTAATGAAACCCTAAATAAAGTAGGCACTATGACTTTTCCTCAAGACATCCAAGACCATCACAAACAAAACTTGCTCCAAAAATGCATTTATTTGGTAGCACAATTTAAAAGTAAAGATCTCGCTCTCTGGCAGAAATTCAGCGAGGAAGTAAAAAACTTGAAAGCTGAAGATTCTTGGGATTACTACCACATGCTTTTAGTCGAATATCAAAAGCTTGCTGATAAACCAGACATCAAAGCGAAAGAGCCAAAAGCAGCTGCTCCAGCGAAGAAAACTGAAGTTAAAAAAGTAGCGGTAAAAGCTCCTGTTAAGAAAGCTCCTGCTAAGAAAGCACCGGCCAAAAAAGCAGTGAAGAAAGCTGCCAAGAAAGTTGTGAAAAAAGCGGCTGCAAAAAAAGTAGCTAAGAAAGCCGTCAAAAAAGCGCCTGCGAAAAAAGCTGTGAAGAAAGCTGTAAAAAAAGCTCCTGCAAAAAAAGCTAAGAAGAAATAAGTAAGCGACCGTCTCTTACCTAAGAAGTGAGAGACGGTTATTTGATAAGATTAATTCCAAGAAGTAATGCATTTGCGAGTATAAAACCGTTTAAGAGTCGCTGGTAGTTTGATTCAGAAGTAAACGCAAAAACTCTTTTGCCAATCAGATAACGAATGATGAGAGATATTCCCGCACCAATTAAAAATTTAGAGTGAAATGATTCGCCTTTAATAATTAACAGAACGATTAGTTGCAAACTCGCCATAAAAGCATAATCAAAGCTCACTCCTGCCAAAACTTTATGTTTATCTTTATAAAGACTAGAAACAAGTGGCGTAAGAATCGATCCACCCATATTTGAAAGGCCGTGAATAATTCCCATGGAGGCCAATGCTACAATAAGATTATTTTTCATGAAACTCTGAAGAATTTCACGAAACTGTGAATTTGATCTGATGACAAATGCAATGATAAGCATAAACATCACCAAAACTCTGATCTCATATCGAAAATCAAATTCGGTTGCAAAAATCATTCCTGTCACAAGCAGCGGAAGACAAACAAGGAAAAACATTTTGCGATAACCGCCGTGAAGGTTTTCTCTGCGATAGTCTTTAACCTGACTCCAACTTAAGGAAGCTGATGCTGGCAAAAGATAAAGAAGTGCGTCTGTGTATTCGTATCCAAGAAGAAGCATCACGGGTGTTCCAAATAGCAAGAGACCCACGCCGAAGAGGGATTGAACGATAGACAAGATTAAGATAAGGAAGAAGATCTCCATAATGCAACGCACTATACATCTCCCTCCCCAATCGAATCAAGCCCTTAGGTAGTTCTTACAAAAAGAGAAAAGTCCCTGAAATCAGTGGCCACCTGTCTGGTTGGTTTCATAAAATAGAACTTATTAAGGAGCCCTACAATGCTGAAACATATGGAATCTATCGACCCGGAAGTAGCTCATTTCATCATGAAAGAACAAAACCGTCAGGAGCAAGGCCTTGAGCTCATTGCTTCAGAAAATTATTGTTCGCTCGCTGTTATGGAAGCGCAGGGCTCTTGCCTGACAAATAAATATGCCGAAGGTTATCCAAAAAAACGTTACTACAATGGATGTGAATTCGTTGATGAGATTGAAACACTGGCGATTGAACGCTTGAAACAAATTTACAATGCTAAGTTTGCAAACGTGCAACCCCATTCAGGTTCTCAGGCGAACATGGCCGTCTACATGGCGATGATGAATCACGGAGATACATTTTTAGGAATGGATCTTGCTCAAGGTGGTCACTTAACCCACGGTTCACCAGTAAACTTTTCAGGAAAACTCTATAAGGCATTCCACTACGGACTCGACTCAAAAACCGAAATGATTGATTACAATCAAGTCGAAGATATGGCGAAAAAAGAAAAGCCACGCATGATCATTGCAGGTGCATCTGCTTACCCACGTATCATTGATTTTGAAAAATTTGGAATGATAGCCAAATCAATCGGTGCTTCTTTCATGGTAGATATGGCACACATTTCGGGCCTGATCGCAGCAGGTGTTCATCCAAGCCCTTTGGGGTTTGCGGACGTGGTAACTTCTACAACTCACAAAACTCTTCGTGGGCCACGTGGTGGTTTGATTATTACTAACAACGAAGAGCTTGCGAAAAAATTCAACTCGCTTATTTTCCCTGGAATTCAAGGTGGTCCTCTTGAGCACGTGATTGCTGGTAAAGCAGTTGCCTTTAAAGAAGCTCTCACTCCAGAATTTAAAACGTATCAGGAACAAGTCATCAAGAATGCCAAGATGCTTGCAAGCACACTCCTTCATCATGGTATTGAACTGGTTTCTGGAGGAACAGATAACCACTTGGTTCTTGTCAAAACGGATTCAGTAAACATGTCTGGAAAAGAGGCAGGAGAAATTCTGGAGAGAGTCGATATCACTTGTAATAAAAATATGGTCCCTCAAGATAAACGCTCTCCGTTTGTAACTTCAGGAATTCGCCTCGGAACTCCAGCGATTACGACTCGTGGATTCAAAGAAGCTGAAACGAAACTCATGGCAGAAATGATTGTGAAGTCTCTTAAAAATCCACAGGACGAAAGAATACAGAAAGAAGTGAAGCATAGTGTTCATGATCTTTGTCTGAAATTTCCGGTTTATAAATAAGGAACTTATGAAATACATCTTCTTGCTTCTCTTGATCGCTGCTTGCTCTACAACCGACAAAAAAAGCGAAAAAGCTGCGACACCAGTTACGGGTACTCCAACTGAAAGTGAAGCAAAGCCAGTAAGCCCTTACACTGTTAAGCCTTGTTTCTGTATGAAAATCTTTAAACCAGTTTGTGCTGGCGGAAGGAATTTCGGCAATTCATGCGAAGCTGAATGCAATGGTCATACGACATGGACAGAGGGAAATTGCGCTAAACAATAGTTTATTTTTTACAATCTCAGTCAACTGCACCTGAAACTTAAAAGGGACACCAGTTGATTGAGATATTACCAGCTTTACTCTCCCCTCTTACGATCGCCACCTCAACATTACTCAATGTAAAAAATCCAACTCTATTTCATCAAGTGGTGTTTGTGTGCAGAGTTTTAGAAATCTCGTGCCAAATAACTGAAATAAAAATTTTCTTCTTTCCAACCAATGAGTCAGCGCCAAGGCTGTGCGACCGGTACCGCATCTAATATCTAAAACTTGATCATACATTTTCATAGGTGCAGATTGATGATAAACAGTAAGTGCCTCGAGATGGAAAGAAGGTCGAGCACGGTCATGGCCAGGACCCTTTCTGAACTTACAAAATAATTCTTTTAAGTCCTAGGAATGATCATCAGGCACATTCAAAAGGGACACAAGTCCCGAAATTTCGCCCTTTTAGCTAGGCCCCTTCATAGACCCACTAATCAGCTATTTAGCTTCTCATCTTGTTCCAAAAGTGATAAAAAGGTCACAACCAACCACTACATGTAGTTTAGGACCGCATTATGAAATGTCCCTATTGTTCGGCCCCCGATACTAAAGTTCTCGACTCTCGAAACCTAGATGAGGCTTCTGTTATCAGACGTCGCAGAAAGTGTGAGTCCTGCCAGAAAAGATTTACAACATTTGAAACTGTTGAGCTCTCGATGCCCATGGTGATTAAGCGTGATGGTCGGCGTGAACCTTACAAGCAAGAAAAAATTCTGACTGGTATTGAAAAAGCCTGTGAAAAACGACCAATCTCTGCCGTGCAGATTGAAAGAATCATCAACAACATTGAAAAAGCTATTCTCGATATTTCTGATAAAGAAGTTCAGACAAAAGAAGTTGGTAATCTCGTGATGATGTATCTTCGTCATCTTGATCCTGTTGCCTACATCCGCTTCGCTGCTGTTTACAGAAAGTTCCAGGACGTAGAAGAATTCGTAAATGATTTGAAGCACGACGAATTCAACCAATTTAAAATAAATCCAGCACCAAATAAGGACGACAGCCGTGAGTATTAAGCGTGAGGCACGTGAATTTTGCCTTCAATTTCTTTACCATTTTCAATTACCAGCTTTTAAAGATCAGAAAAAAGTGATCGATTCAGCTGAGGTCTTTGATCGTGTCCAGGAATTTAAAACAACCCTTGGTATTGATCTTCATCCAGAAGCGCAGGCCTATGTCGCTACTATGGTAAATGGAATCCTGAAAACCCACGAAGAACTTGAAGAAATTCTGGTTAAGTATCTTAAGAATTGGAAGCTCTCGCGCATTTCAAAAATTGAGCATACGATTTTCATCATGGCGATTTACGAGTTGAAATATCATCAAGAAGTGCCAGGTAAAGTTGTTATCAATGAGGCCATTGAAATTGGTAAAAAATATTCAACCAAAGAATCTGCAGGCTTCCTGAACGGAATCCTTGATAATGTTTTCAAACAAGAACTCAAACGAAATGAGTGATCTGATAAAGCTCGTCACTCCTCTCACTCGTGGAATCATATGGCTGGTGAAAGACGCCAGCAATACGTCTAACCCTCGTTATAATCAAATTGATTATCTTCTCGACGGTCTTCTCACCGCTAATTTGAAGGCCGCATCTGATTCATCCAATAAGGTTATCTTCGGTCAAAATTTTAATCAGCCTCTTCTCGTCATGATTGTTAATGAAATTAAGAGTAATGAAGTCCAGAGTTTTGTCTCTCTCTTCAAAGACTTAGGTCCAGAAAATGATATTTTAGTCATCGATGAGTGGGACGGACTCTCAAAACTTAAAATCGAACTGGAAGAGATCCATTCAAATCTAAAAGTCGTTAAGTAATTCTTTGTCCGACAGACAATAGGATTTCAGAGTGAAATGACCTTTGCCAAGCGGAAGTCATGATCACGAAAAACTCTTTCAAAAACCTGTCCATTCTTATCTACCAGGAAGAACTTTCCGGCCTGATCAATGAAATAGTTTGAGCCAAGTCTTTGAACCGTAGGAATCTTCATATTTACAGGCAGCGCCGGCATCAAAAGATCACCCGCTTCCGACACTGAAAAGAAAAGCCCTGAGGAATCTGTAAAATAGTTTCCCCCTTTTTTAGTGAGAATCCCGACTCGCATCTGCTCTTTAGGTGTAACAGTCCCATTAGCAGAAATTGTAAAAACGATACCGCGATTATTCATAAGATAAGTTCCACCAAATGAAACGACATCTTTAATCTTTAGACTCTCTACTTCTGGTTTCAAAATCAAACCTTCACTCGTCACGACATATAATTCTACAAGCGTTTTATCAGCGTTCGCTACGGTAAAATAATTTCCGCCGAAGTTAACAGCGTTTTTATAAATTTCCGATTCTGTGACTTTAACAAAACCCTTTTTATCGAATGTATAAATGAATCCTTCATCTGAGATAAAGTAGTTCATTCCTTTGCCTTTAATCTTCTCAGGAATAAGTTCATATTTTCTGTAGAGGAGTCCATTCTCATCAATGGTGGCGAGAATGCCGCCTTCTTCAACGAAGTACTGTCCACCTTTTAAAATAATCTTCTGAGGAAAAGCGTAATGACCAAAATCATAGGCAAAACCAGACGTATCTGTCGTAAGAGTAATGCCGTTATCCATGACGACATAGGATTGTGAGAAAGCTTTCATCGCAAGAGTTGCGATCACTAGTATTAATAAATTTTTCATAGCTCATGTCCTCCAATATTTGAAAAGCAGAGCGACTATACTCAAGTATTAGGTGCATTTCTATTACTCGCCATGAAATTCAAGACAATCCCGCAAGCGCTTGAATGGTCCAGTGTTTCCTTAAGAAGACGGAGTGGGCCGTATAAATGAGTCATTTCCTGACGACTTTGCTCTTAAAGCTTTCCTTGATTATTTCCGATTATTTTTAAAACGGAGATGTTTATGAAAGTTATACTGCTGAGTCTTTTTTTGGTGGTGAGTTGTGTCTCGCAAGTGACTGAAGAGTTGGGTCAAGGCAAGACCTACAAAGGTATTGATATAGATAATCAAACCAGAACTTGCACGGATTCTGGAATTACTTGTGCTGCCTACTCTCCAGAGATAGCGAAATTCGATGCCGCCTGTGAGGAATCAGGATCTTTTACAATTGCTTGCGGTTGTCTGGATCATATCTGTGTCGGAGATTTAATCAAAACCGGTAAGGACATTAATGGAGAAACAAAATCCTGTGCACCTGCTGAGGAACTCATTTGTACAACGCAATTTACGGACGAAGATCAGTTCGCTTAGGACTGTAAGGCAAACGGTATGGAAGCGATCGCTTGTGGGTGTCAGGACTATATTTGCGTAGAATAAAAAAAGGGGCCGAAGCCCCTTTTCTATTTAGAGAGAAAGAATTTTTGCGTTTCGTAAATCGTGATTGATTGTGCGCTCAACCAAGTTACCTACTTTATCAACAATGAACATACGGCCTTCAGAATCGAGCATGTAGTTTGCTCCGACCTTCTGAATGTCTGCAACCTTGATATTGGCGGGAAGAACAGGAAGCATTAAGAAACCTTCTTCAGAAACCGTGAACAGAAGATTGGCAGAATCGATCATGAAGTTACCACCGAACTTTTTAATTGACCCAACTTTAATCTCTGGTTTTGCGAAAACAAATCCATCTTTTGAAACAGTATGAACGACACCTGATTTAGTTTGGAAATAAGTACCACCCATAGATGTTATATCAGCTGGATTTAATTCAGGAGCGTTGATCTTAAAGTAATTACCTGTTGTATTGATTGTATAGAGATCAACCAATGGCTTCTTATCATCTGGCTTCACTGTAAAAAAGTTACCGCCCATTCCTGAAACTTTTTTGAAAGCTGATTTGTCTTTATCAAATTCATAGTAAAAACCCTTTGAATCAACAGTAAAAAGTTTATTGTCATCATTGATGAAGTAGTTCAAGCCTTTCGCTTTTACTTTTTCAACTTTAAGAGATTTCTCGTATAGAAATCCAGCTGTATCAACAGTTGAAAGTTTCTGATTTTCCACCAAGAACTGACCACCATTTAAAGTCACTTTATAAGGAACCCGGAAGTGTCCAAAGTCATAGACGAAGCCAGCGTTGTCAGTTGTAAGGGTGATGCCGTTATTCAAAATTAAATATGATTGAGAAAAGACGTTCATCGAAGCGAGCATCATTCCTGC
>JBBARE010000005.1:128604-282764 GCA_040399915.1 Bacteriovoracaceae bacterium | reverse complement strand
ACACCTTACGAGGTTTTCTTTAATACAAAAGTTGCACTGATAACTTGAATCCAGCCACATACCTTTTAGTAGTCCAAAATTAACGCAAGTTTCAGTCCGGCGCCGGAGTCGTTTTAACCTTAAGATTTTGAGTTAATTGTTTGAAAGGATTAACCTTTCAAAAGGTAGCGTGTACCTTTTCGAGCTAGATTAACTTCAGCTGAGTCAGGCACTTGTGTTTTTTGAGCGATGTAGGGTTAATGATCACAGCGGCTTTTTTATCAAACGCTTCCTCACCATCGCCCTCTTTAATAAAAGTTCCGGCGTGGTATTCAATTGAGCACTGATCAAACTTATTACAAGTCTCAACCTTCGTGCAAATGACCTTGTTTGCTTTTTCGTAGATAAAATAATTTGACCCAGAATAGGGGGGATGAGCGCGGCTTTCTGTTCTTATTGATATGTCAGCAAAGGCTAAAGAATTTAGACTAAAAAATAACAATAAAACTTTCACGCTTTCTTCACCGACTCAAAATACCCATCAAAAATTCCACCGATTGATTTCCGATAACCAGATCCCTCTTTATCACAAACTTCAAAAAGCTTTTTCTTCAAGAGTTCGATTTCATCTCTTTGGTCTTTTATGAGTTTATCGCTTTGATCAAACTTGGCGGAGAAGGGGAGCTTCTCGCTTAGCATCCTTTTGAGGCGCGTGAGTCTCTCAGCGTCGTCAGTTAAAAATGTGAAGTGCTCAAAGCCAGCTTCATTTTTCTTTGAACCGCCACCAACCCCTTTAGGAAGAAAGGATGAGTCGTTGTGTTGTCCCTCAATAAATTCTTCAAAGCCCTTGATGTCTTCAGGTTCGCTATTTTTAATGAGTCGCTTTTTATCCATCTTTTTGTGCCTTCATGAGTTTATTCAGAATGCCTCGATAGAATTTTCTTTCTTGTTCGAGTTCAAAAATAACCCGGTGAGAGTCACCGTAATTATCAATATTGTCCGTATTGGCAAGAGCATCGTTATTTTTGACCTCTTGTTGGAGAAGTTTGTTTTTACTAGAGAGATGAGTTTCTCGCACATTCATTTTGCTTTCACGCTGGCCAAAGAACTTCGGTAATTTTTGAAGCTCATGAACGAGAGGTAATTTTGTAATACTTTCCTCATGATCGCTCAAAATGTAGACCGGGTATGGGTATTTGTAGGAGAGGTTTTGACTGACAAAAAAGTTTTCAATCAGACCAATCGTTTCACGCTGCCCATCAAGATCGAGAGTCTTCAGATTGAACACCACCGGGTGCTTTAGATTCATATCCGAGTGTAAAAGATTACCCATTTCCTCGAGAGAGGCGGTTTTTAAATTTATGTGTAGATAGACGGGTAAACTCATAGCTTTATTATTTGTAAAACCTTGGTGAAAGTCCACTCTCATGATTAAATAATGGAATACGAGGACCATGACTTAGAATGACGAGGGCGATTAATTTAGTCGGAGAATATGCATAAGATACATTTACCTCACGTTATTCTACCAAATGAGTTTTTGATTCTCTTAAAGATTAATGTCAGTCTTTCTTCCGCTTCTGAACCCATTTTTGAAGTCATTCGCCCAAACAAGGCACTATTCCTCGTGCTTGAGAAAGCATTTAAAGAATTTGACGATGGAAGAGGTCTTGAAAAAACGATGGTCGCTCTTGGTTGGGCGAACTTCCGTGATCGCCTGGCAAGTCTCTACGTTTACAAATCCATTTATGGTAATTATCCAATAAAAACAAGCATGGAATTAGTCGAAGATGTAAAGCTTCTGGAACTGCGTTTTTCAAACCACAGTGTGACAAGCTCATCGCGACTCTTTATGCTGGGTTTTTATTTGAAGCTCGCCAATATCGAAACTCAAAGAAAAGAAAACAACAAGTACATTGATATAAAAATTCCGGATGAACTCGGACCGTTTCTGAAATTTTCACAAGGGCGTACGGAAAAAATCGACTGGCTCATTCTTAGTACCATGCACTTGCTGAATGGCCTAGGTGATAAACTCTTGATGAATGCGCTTGTCTCCGGAAAAAAATTTTCTGAAATTTATAATCTCATGGCGCCAGAAAATAGAAAAAATATGATGGATAATCTTCTAGCGTATGGTGCAAGTATTGGCGAACAAGATATTTTTCTTTACGAAAAAATATAGGAATTAATTTATGGCGAAAAATAGAATCAATGATCTTATTGATGAACTAGGTAAGAAGGCGGGCATTTCAGAACTTATCATTAATAAAAATGATAATGTTTATGTTGAAAAAGACGGTGAGATGATCCGTATTGATGCCAAGTTTTCTGATGATGAGATAAATGATTTTTGCTCAGATCTTGCGACTTATAACAGAAAAGATTTTGATTCTTATACGCCGATTCTTGATGGTAACTTGCCCGATGGATCGCGAGTGAATTTGATCCACAAAGATTATACTCAGGGCACACACGCTATCACTATTCGTAGGTATTCAAAAACGATTAAAAGTCTTGATGGTTCTCCTGGCATTTTCGGTATGAACCCACAGTGGGTGGATTTTTTAAAACTTCTCATTCGAGCACGCGTCAATATTGTTGTTGCTGGTGGTACGGGAGTTGGGAAAACGACATTCCTGAACCTTCTTTTGCAGGAAATTCCAAGTAAAGAAAGAATTATTACGATTGAAGATACCCGCGAGCTTCAATTTAATCTTCCGAATGTTGTCAGACTTGAAGCAAGGCCACCAATTGCTGATCTGAAAGGGCTTGCGATAAGAGACCTTTTAAAAAACACTCTTCGGATGCGCCCAGATCGAATTATTGTGGGAGAGGTACGAGGCGGAGAAGTTTTCGATCTTCTTCAGGCCATGAATACAGGCCACGAAGGCTCGATGACGAGTGTTCATGCCAATTCACCTTCAGAGTGTTTACTCCGCTTAGAAAATCTCTATATGCTCTCTGGTTATGATTTACCGATTAAGGCGCTTCGTTATCAGATCAGTAGTGCGATTGATTTTATTATTCAAATCAGACGAGATAAAAATGGCTCTCGTGTTATTCACCAGCTTACTGAAGTCTCAAGTATGGAAGGAGATAAAATTCTTCTCCAGGATATCGGAATGCAGAAAAATGGTGAATTTAGATTCACTGGGCTCGTCCCATCTTGTTTTCCTAAGCTTCAAAAAGCAGGACTCCCTAAAGACTTTTTTATGGGTACCTGATGCGGCCACCATACATCGGTCATTACTCACAGTTTTTGGATGACCAATAAGTTCTGAACTTTTAGGTATTGGATCGACAGTCGGTTAGAAAACTTGGAATGGACTATGAAGAAGAGTTTTATTCTGTAAAAACAAAGCGTGGGATAGGGAGATGTTTTCGGCCTTTAAGAAATAGAAATAAAAAAGGGGCCAGAAGGCCCCTCGAAATTTACAAAGTTTGAGATCTCTCTGCTTCATCGCCTTCCGGCTTTTTCGATTTTCCGCTGCCATCGCAAGCGATAGCACTAACAGTGAATGCACATACTAATAAGGCTAAAAGAAATTTATTCATAACTACCTCCGTGGGGTTGATTGAAATCATAACATCCTATTCGGCATTTTAAGTTAAACAACCCTTTAACATTTTTGAGATTGGATGAGTTTTACCAAATTTCGGACGTTTGCCTCTGGCGTTTGGATCAAAACCCCATGCCCAAGACCGGCCACCCAGCGTTTAAAGTCCAGTCCGCGGTCCCTCAAATCCTGATAATAATGAGCTGCCTTTTTCTCAAGGAGTTCCCAGGATAAGTGCAACCACGCTGGATCAAGATTGCCCTGGATGAAGACGTGAGGAGGAAGAAGCTTTTGAATCTCCACTAAGTCACATCTCCAGTCGACACCAATCACATCAATATGAGTGAGATCTAAAACTTTAACAAAACCCGCTTGCGTATGTTTTGAATAATAGATCACCTTGGTCTTTGGAGACTTCGCCTTGAATTCTTTTAAAAGGGCAGAGATTTTTGGAACGATAAATTCTTTATAATCATGCACACACAATTCACCGGCGGCAGTATCAAAAAGACAAACAGCTTGAGCGCCGTTATTTGCCTGCATGAGCATTTCTTCTAAAAGCTCAGGCATAAGAAGCTTTGTGAACGCTTCAAAGCGACCATCGAAGAGCCCTTGTTTGGCAGAAACAAGATTGCCAGCATGTGAGCCTTCAACAGCATAAGTATAAAGCGTGAAGGGAGCTCCGACGAAGCCTAAGAGTGTAACGTCTTTTGGAAGGCGCTCGCGCAAAAGTTTACAAGCATCACCCTGGAATTTATAAAACTCTTTTCCAGGTGCTTTAATTTTTAATTTTTTAACGTCCTCTGGTTTTTCTAAGTGCCATTCAAGGGTAGGAGGCCCTGAGTGATAAGACAGTCCCATGCCAAGTTGCTCTAGGGGAAATAAAAGGTCAGAGAAAAGAATGGCGGCATTAAAACCAAAATCCTGAATCGGTCCAAGTGTGACTTCACAGGCAAGCTCTGGGCTTTTACACATAGTCATAAAATCGGAGTTCTTTTTAATTCCTTGATAGTGAGAGTGATAGCGTCCGGCCTGGCGCATGAACCAAACAGGAAGAGTTGCTCCGCGATTTTCAAAGATATCCATTTAATTTCCTTTCCATTCTAATTTGTAACCGATTCCTCTGACTGACGTAATAAGGAGGGCATTATCAGGCCCGCTATCGGCCCACTTTCTAAGTTTTACGATGTAATTATCAATTGTACGGTTGGTGGGAAATGAGTTTTCTCCCCAAATGGATTCAATCATCACGTCTCTGGCGACGACGTCATTTTTTTTCTGAATAAGAAGCTCAAGAATGGCGCACTCTTTTTGCCCAAGAGGAGTAATGATTCCCTGAGCATCCTGAATTTCAAACCGCTTCGGCCAGAAAATAAGTTTCCCGAATTTATATTCATCCGGGTTGTGCATCGTAATTCGACGAGATTTTAATATTCTATCAAGTCTAAGAGTGAGCTCTTTGAGCTCAAACGGTTTAGTGATGTAATCTTCAGCACCTAACTCTAATCCTTCAACACGAAGGGTAGGATCACTTAGCGCCGTACAAAAGAGAAGAACACAGTCTTTTCTGCGATTACGGAATTCTCTTGCGAGCGAAATTCCATCTCCATCCGGCAGACCGATATCTAATATCGCAATCGCTGGGGCTATTTGAGTGAATTTAACTCTGGCTTCTGCACAACTGGCCGCGAGTTCGACAACAAACTTTTTAGCGCGTAAATAATCGCGTAAGGTTTGACCTAAATTCGGTTCATCTTCCACTAAAAGAACTGAAAGCTCAGACATCAAGTCCGCCTTCTGGTGCTTTAAACGTCAAACGAAATTTAAGCCTTTCTGCATTTTCAATTTTCATATCACCAGACATCTTAAGCATTAAATTTTTGATAAGATAAAGTCCGATTCCCGACCCCTTAGAAGAGTCAAATTTATAAAAGAGTTCTCCAAGATGAGAAATATCTCCCTTGAATTTTTTGCCGTGATCGTCAAAAAGAATTTCTACCAAGCGACCATTATTCACGGCCTTTATCGAAATTTTTGAAGATTCTTTATTGTGCCTTAGAGTGTTTTCAAAAAGATTTCTAAAAATCATATTGAGAGCTAACTCATCGGCCATCACTTCCTGCGCGTCTTTAGCGATATCAACTTCTACCTTTAACGGGGTGTGAAGCTTTTGTTCCTGACGACGCAAAAATCGCTCAATACTCACTGGCACAAGAGTCATCGGTGCGCCTTGCTCAATGCGCGAGAGTTGAAGACTCTTTTCAAGCTCCGACTCAAGCTTATCCGTATCATCAACAAGGCGCTTCGCTAGATTTGAAAGCTGATCATGAGAATGGCTTTCATCATCAATAAGATCTTTAATCACTTCGGCCTGAAGCCTCATACTCGCGAGAGGTGTTTTTAATTCATGCGAAAGAGAAGAAAAAAACGCTTGCATCGATTTTGATTTTTTCATGTCCCGGTAATACATGACGAATAGTGATACTCCGAGAAGAACCAGAAAGATGAAAAAAAAGCTTCCTTCCCATTTCATCATATTCAAAAACTTACTTTGAGATCCCAATTCCGGAAGATTCAAATTAACTAGTGTCGTGTGAAGTTTAAACACGAGGTAAAGCCACCAGGATCCAAGTCCCAGGAGCATGAAGACCCATAAGAGGGTCAGAGCATAAAACCAGCGGCGTGTTTTATTTACGTCCATAAGCGGTGCTTTAATTCCTGTTGTACTTTTTCATCATGGGCAAGACTACAAAAGCCCACTTCGTAAGCATTAGGCGCCAAGTAAATTCCTTTTTTAAGGAACGTCTCGAAAAGTTTGTAAAACCTTTCGTTCATGTTTGCCGGAAGCTGAGTGATGTTTTTTAACTTTGCATGCGTCGAGATGGGATAAAAAAGGGAGCCGTATTGAATCGTCTGATAATCTTCAAACCCGTGCTTAATCATCCAATCTTTCATGATGTTCACGACGTTGACGGTATTTTTCTCAAGCTTCGCGTACGCTTCTGGTGTGAGTTTTTTTAGATTCACGAGCCCAGCTGCCATGGCAACTGGATTTCCTGAAAGAGTTCCTGCCTGATAAACTGGACCCAAGGGTGCCAAGTACTCCATGTATTTTTTTGGACCGGCGACTGCACCTACCGGCATACCACCACCAATAATTTTCCCATAGGTCACCAGATCCGGGAAAATACCTGTCTTGCAACCCATGCCACCAAAACCAATGCGGAATCCAGAAATCACTTCATCAAAAACCAAGAGTGCCCCGTACTTTGTACAAAGATCCCGGAGTCCTTGAAGGTAAGCCTGATCTTGAATGAGGAGTCCATTGTTGGCCGGAAGTGGTTCAATAAAAATCGCTGCAATATCGTTAGGGAGTCTTTCAAAAACTTCCTTCACTTCGTTTAAGTCTCCGAGCTCACAAATAAGTGTGTCGCCCGCTTGTTGGGCCGTTACACCTTTTGAAGATGCTTCTGCCATTCCCGCAAGCCCTGAGCCTGCCTTAATGAGCATGGCATCGAGGTGACCGTGATAGCAGCCGTTGAATTTAATGATTTTACTTCGCCCAGTAATACCGCGAGCAAGTCTCACAGCAGTCATCACAGCTTCGGTCCCAGAATTCATGAATCTGATTTGCTCAATAAAGCAGATTTTATTAATGATGTATTCGGCAACCTCAAGTGAGTATTTTTCACAGGCCCCGAAAGTCCAGCCATTCTCTAAAGCTTTAATGATCGCTTCTTTAATTTCCGGATCCTGATGCCCGTGAATAAGAGGCCCAAAGCTCATACAAAAATCGATGTAGTCTTTTCCTTCTTCATCCATGATATGCGCACCCTTACCACTTTTAATAAAGCGAGGAGTGGTGTGAAGACCTTTAAAAGATCTCACCGGTGAGTGCACTCCACCCGGAACATACTTAAGAGATTTTTCGAATAATTCTTTGTTGTTCATATTATTTCCCTGCCAGCTGGTAAAAATCCTGCATGTTCGCTACTGGATTTACCTTTGTGCCATTTGATTTAAATTCGTGCCAAGTTTTTCCCATACCGCAAAAATGTTCCGCTGATTTTAAAAAAGGAAATTTCACCATGAAAGAAACGTATTGCGGATAGCTGGTCCAAAAACAAGCGCCAACTTCCTTTAAAGAATTTTCATAATCAAGAGTTGTGGGTGTTTCAACTCTTTCATAACAACCAACAATCGGACCCATTTCAGATGTCGAAGACGGATGTGTGAGAACAGTCCAGTCCGCCTTAAGATTTTTATGAATGATGGATAAAGCTTTCGATGAACGAAGAATTTTTAAATCTTCCGTCCCCATACTGTCCGCTGTTCCATTGACCCAGCAACCGCGTGCAGCTAAATCACGTGCACTTTTAGCACCTGCTGCCCATACACCTTCCGCCTTGCTCGATGCCTTGAGCGTATCTAAGCAGTACATGGAAGTCACAAACACATGCTTATTCGTTAGATCAACTGTCTTAGTCTCAGGAATTTTCTTAAGATACTCATCACAAACAACACCAGAGTGAGTGGTCGTAGGAAACCCGACAAATAATTTTTTACTTTTTGGAATTTCAGGAAAGCTCATTCCTTCAACCCATCTCTTTTCAACTCGCGCGCCATTAATTTCACCTGAGCTCACGTGCACGAAACAATGATCAGTGATTTTTTTTACATGAATCCCGACAGCTAAGTGACAGCCGCCGCCATATTCTTTAAAGAGTTTTCTTTCGCGGCTAACTTCTTCAATGGTTTTAGCGTGTGCAAGCTGCGAAAGAATGCCGTAAAGTTTTCCACCATCATCTCTGTCTGCGCGCATTTCAATCCCCAGTGCCCCTTGCGAAGCTGCTGATGGGAAAACGCTCTGAGGAAGAACAAAATAATTGAGGTCTTTGAAGAGCTCAGATAATTCAATAAGTGACTTTTCCCCATGAGCAAGTCTTTCAACTCCAGCAAGGGCGAGTGTAATCGCGTGATATTGACCATCATTTAATTTTTTAATTCTTGAGTTCACATTTCCGCGAAGTGTTTCACAACGAATACTGGGAGAATGAGGTATATATTTTGAAAGTGAGTGTGTGAGATTGGCGATTCGTCTTGGGGATGATGTGCCGACAATAAAATCTTCCTTCCAGTTTGGAAGAGCATCAATCGTTTTTTGATTGATAAGAAGTATATCGTGAGCAAACTTTCTTTCTGTTACCGCCGCAAGACGAATGCCGGCCGGTCTTTCAGACCCTAGATCTTTATAAGAGTGGATCACAAAATCGACTTCACCTTTAAGCAAAGCTTCATCAAGCTCCTTAGTGAAAAAATCTTTTCCATCAAGCTGCCACAACGGCTTGTTAGTAACCTCATCACCTTGAGTTTTAATCAATACGAGTTCAAACTTTTCGCCTGAAATGCGTTCGCATTCATTTTTCATGAGAGTTGATTGAGTTACGGCAAGGAGTGATCCTCGCGTACCGATTTTGTAGGTAGTCATAGTGGCTAGATATATCTCACGTCCGCCGTGATTTGAGGAGAGAGAAGCTCGATTGTCTTACTGAATTTTTCGTCGAAAAGCGCCTTTCGTTTCATCGTGAGGCTCACCATGGCGGCCCTCGCCTGAGCGATCTGAGCGTGTTTCTGCGTTTCGACGATAGCACCTTCATTAAAGATGTCCTCAAGACGCACAACACCTTCTGAAAGTCCGAGAGAAGTCTTGATTGTTGAAGGAGAACCAACATCGACAAAAAGCTTTTGAGAATGCTTTGACCACTCTGTAAAAAAAGCTTCATCAAAAAGGATGGAGTTCGTCCCAACTGTGTTGGCAATAAAAGGTTCGTTTACAAGAGTCCCGCAATTTTCCCACGGAATGATATTGAGCGAATGAGTTTTAGCTAACTCGAGAACTTTTTCACTATTTCGAGCACATATTGAGACTTGCGCTTTTTTCTTAAATTGATTGATGAGATCTTCCGCCATTGCACCAGATCCAATGACAACAACGTGAGAAGCTTTTGCTTTTTGAATTAAATGACGGCGAGTCAGAGATGCATATGTTTTTTGAGAAATCCCAATTAAGTACTGTGTGCGAACATCTTTAGCGTCCTTGAAAAGTTTTTCCAAAACAAGCATGAGTTTCGTATCTTTTAGGGTTGAGGCTGCATAAATTTTATACGCTTCTTTAAACTGACCAACGATTTCGTTTTCCCCAATAAGTTTGCTTTTTAGTCCGCATATTGTCTCAAGTAAATACAAGTATGCATCCTGACCAGACACTAGTTCATGGTGAGGTAATTGGGTATTATGGAAGGGACAAATATCGAAAGCGAGAACAAGAGTGCGCTGGCAAGTCCTCAAGACAAAAGCATTGCTCGTGAGCTCTTCGTCTTGAAGAGTTCCAGAGCTGAAATTCCATAGTTTAAGGGCGCTTAACATAAGGTTACTCTAAAATAATGGACCCCGAAAATTGTCATGGAATTGTCATAAATTTGGGAAAGATTAAGATATGTAGAACTAACTAAAAAATATTTAAAGGGGGTTTTCTTGACACATTCTTCACAATCACATTTAACTGAGTTTTGCTAACTTCAACTCAATTCGGAAACTGCGTCAATGACAACCTGGTTTAAAACCTGTTTTATGGCCTTTGATCATCGTGTAGACGGGGCGATCAGCTTCTTTGTCAAACACTACGGCAAGACTAAATTCATGGTGGCAATGTCGAAGAAGGCCCAGTACTTGGGTCTTGAGAATTTGTTCTTGAAGGGGCCTAAGGCATTCATTTACTTTTTCTTATTTTACCTCGTTAGGGATACTATTCTGTATATCATTATCCCCATCGGTTTTGCCTCGTGGATGGATTAAGAGTGTTTTGAAGGAGACTTGATGGAAGCGTTAACGATTATTTACACCCTTCTCGGTGGGCTGGGGATCTTTTTATTCGGAATGAAATTCATGTCCGATGGTCTTCAGGCAGTTGCTGGTGACGTGATCCGTAAAATGATCAACTCCATGACTCAAAACCGGATTATGTCGGTTGGGGTCGGTCTTCTTGTAACGTGCATCATTCAGTCTTCAAGTGTAACGACCGTGATGTCGGTTGGATTTGTTAATGCTGGTCTTATGAGTCTTACCCAAGCGATTGGGGTGATTCTTGGTGCTAATGTCGGGACAACGATTACTGGTTGGATTATATCGCTTAAAATTTCAAAATTTTCATTGCTTCTGGTAGGTGTCGGATTCATTCCGGGTCTCTTCTCAAAAACTGAAAAATGGCAGCACCTTGGTAAATCGCTTTTGGGAGTTGGTCTTCTCTTCCTTGGCTTAGATTTCATGTCTCAGGCGTTTTTAAATCTTCGCGAAAATATTTCGTTCATGGATTCGATTGCCTATTTCTCAACCCAAAATTACGGCGCTTACGTGGCGTCAATTCTTATGGGCTGCTTACTCACGATGATTGTTCAGAGTTCAACCGCGATGTTGGGTATTACCATGGCGCTTGCAACTTCTGGTGTGATTCCATACCACACAGCGATTTGCATGATGCTTGGAGAAAATATCGGGACAACGATCACAGCTGTCCTTGCTGCCATTGGGGCAAATGTTAATGCCCGTAGAGCAGCGTGGCTTCACGCGTTCATTAAAATTTTTAGTGTCTCGATTGTGATGCTCATTCTTCCGTATTTTTTCAGCGCAGTGGATTTTATTATTCCATTTGATCCGATGAATATGGCCGATGACGGAACATTCCCAAATATCAATCAGCACATTGCTCTAGCACACACATTATTCAATTTTGGTTCTGCTCTCATCCTTCTTCCATTCATCAATCAGTTGGCCGATCTCGTGACAAAAATCACACCTGATCGAAATGAAAAAGAAGTTCCACACTTGATGGTTCTTGGTGATCCCTCAAACATGCTTCCAGCTGCTTCGATGGCGCAAGCCGAGTCAGAGCTTCGCAAGATGAAAGAAATTGTTGAGCGCATGTACAAATTAAATCGTGAGTTTTGGTTTGCTGAAAATTACGATTCTAAAGTTCTTGCTAAAATTATGGACTACGAGCGCATCACCGATAACATCCACAAAGAGATTACTGTTTTTCTTTGTTATGTTATGGAAAAACCGATGTCTCACCATCAGTCTGAACAAATTCAGGCCATGATTAAAATCACCGATGAACTTGAAAGCGTTGCAGATTATATTGAACGCCTCGCTAATTACCGCGACCGTTTTAAGGCACCAGAAAAACTTGATGGAGAATCACGCACTGAATTTTTTCAATTTTTGGACGATGTCTGGAGATTCTTTGAACTTGTTGGCTCTGGTCTTGATAACGGTGAATCGCTTGATATGAATGCTATTGAAGCAAAGTCTCAAGAGCTTCAATTATGGGCAGATAGTATGCGCGAAAAGCATCTTGATCGCATTTCTAAAGGAACTTATCTCCCGGTTACGGCACTTACGTACTCAGATATGGTTGTTGCTCTTCGAAAAATCCGGGCCCATTCTTTTTTGATGGCCGGAGCAATTGAGAATTTTCACGCCAAACATGAATAAATTTGCGCAAGGCGATGCCGGCGTCGGCATCGCTCTAAGTCATAACTTCCATCACCTCGACAATTCTTTTCTTAAACGTTTCAATTCCAAATGGATTATCAAAATCACCTTCTCGATCACTGCCGCCAAAAATACCAACTCTCACAAAAAGTCATAGACGCTTTTAAAAAATGCCCACGCCATAAGTTTATCCATCAAAATTATTCGATGGAAGAAATGTACGGCGATTATCCCTTAACTCTTTTTCAAGACGAACAATTTGTATCAACTATCTCTCAGCCGTCTTTCGTATTAATTATGCTGGATATGCTCGACTTACAACCTTGTCACAAAGTGCTCGAGCTCGGAGCGGGAAGTGGATGGAATGCAGCTCTGATGAGTTGTCTCGTTGAGAAGGTCGTGAGCATTGAGATCATTCCGAGCCTCGCTGCAGAGACACGAGAGAATTTAAAAACACTCAATTTTAATAATATCGAAATTATTGCAGGTGATGGTGCCATGGGTTTCTCTCCAGAAGCTCCCTATGATCGCGGCATTTTTACGGCCGGTGCTACCGATTTACCAATAGCATTTCATGATCAAATTAAAGTGAATGGCAAATTACTTTTTGTTTTAAAAACAGCATCAGGAGATTTGCTTTTAAATCTTTTGAAAAAAGAGGATCATTTTCTTGAGATAGGCCGGCTTCATTGTTCGTTTGTTCCTCTCAAGGGAATTAAGGATGTTCGAGTAACCAATGATCTGCAAGAGCTTGTGATCAGCAATCAAAGAATAAGAATTTCTAAATCACCTCGAAAAGGTGAGCGAGATTCCCTGTTTTCAACGACTTAATTCTGCTCGCAAATATTCCCAAATGAACTTTCCTTTGGCATGATAAGCCGACACCAAACATTCACAAGGATAGATTCATGGGATTAATTTTCTCTGCTAACGATATTTTAGAAAGATCACGTGGATTAACCTTTGATGACGTTCTTTTAATGCCAGCTCATTCTGAAATGAACTCTCGTCGCGCACCCCAACTTGATTCGAAAGTGACGAAGAATTATTCCCTCAAGACTCCGATCATTTCCGCGAATATGGATACCGTGACTGAATATCAGATGGCGCTAAAAATGGCAGAGCTCGGTGGACTTGGCATTCTTCACCGCTTTATGTCTCCTGAAGAACAAGTTCGTCAGGTGAAACTTCTTAAAGAGAAAAAAATCCTCGTAGCTGCTTCCATTGGTGTGAAGGAAGACGGCATGAGAAGAGCGGATATGTTAGCTGATGCTGGTGTTGATATTTTCACGATCGATATTGCTCATGGTGATTCGGTCATGATGTTTGAAACTCTTTCTTACGTAAAAAAGAAATACCCAAAAATTGATGTGATTGCTGGAAATACGGCGATGCCTGAAGGGGTGAAGCGTTTAATTGAGCATGGTGCTGATGCAGTCAAAGTTGGTATCGGTCCAGGTTCAATGTGTACGACTCGCATTATTACGGGTTGTGGAGTTCCGCAATTAACAGCAGTCGCGATGTGTGTGCTTGAAGCAAGAAAACATAATGTTCCAGTGATCGCGGATGGTGGTATTAAAACCTCTGGAGATATCGTAAAAGCTTTTGCGGCCGGTGCGCATACTGTGATGTTAGGGTCGATGCTTTCAGGTTGTTTAGAAACTCCGGGAGAAATCGAAGGTGGTCGTAAGCGTTACCGTGGAATGGCGTCAAAAGACGCGCAAGTTTCATGGCGCGGCGAACTTCCAACGGGCATGGCAGCAGAGGGTGAAGCGCGTTGGGTTAACTGCAAAGGCTCAGTGGAAAATATCGTTAGTGAGCTTGCCGGAGGTGTTCGCTCGGGTATGACTTACCTTAACGCCTACACTATTTCGGACATTAACAAAAATGCCCGTTTCATGGAGATGACAGCAAGTGGTATGATGGAATCTAAACCACATGGACTGACCAACCAATAGGATCCTATCTTGTTCTCCGATAATGCACTTGATGTTGTTCTTACTTATCCAAAACTAGTTGAGCGTCTTCAGAATAAACCTGAAGACGCTGACAAAATAAAAAAACTCTTTAAAGAAATTCACGGCGAGTTTTCCCCGACACTGGTGAAAACGGCCGCAGCTTTTATTGATGCGACTTTCTTGAAACTCTACGATGGTGTGAATATCGAACTCCCGCCGGGAATGGATTTTCACAAACTGCGCGAAGATCACCATATTATTCTCGTACCAAATCATCAGTCTCACGCAGATTACATTGCTCTGACATATTCCATGTTCAAAAAATTTGATGTGGCGATTCGAGTCGCAGCAGGGATTAACTTAAATGTTTTCCCCCTCGGGCAATTCTTTGGAAAAGCAGGTGCTTTTTTTATTCGCCGTTCTTTCACCGCTGATCAACTCTATAAACTGACTTTTGAAGGGTATATTTATTATCTTTTAAAAACAGGTCAGGTCGTTGAGTTTTTCTTTGAAGGTGGTCGCACGCGAACTGGAAAGCTGCTCAAACCAAAATATGGATTATTCCAGATGCTTTTAGAAGCTCATTCGCAAATTAAAGAAAAGCCATTGATGTTTGTACCTGTGTCACTTGCGCATGAACACATTCCAGAGGAAAAAGCGCATGCCCGTGAACTTGGTGGCGCCAAAAAAGTCGCCGAAAGTGGGACTCAACTTTTTAAACTTTTTAAATTATTTAATAAGCGCTTAGGTACTATTCATATCCATTTTGGTGATCCCATTGTCGTGAAAGGTTTTGAGGGTGATCTTAAAGAGGCGACTCAAAATCTCGCGTTCGCAAATTTCAAGGCCGTTGGCCGCGGAATGCCGATCACGCCAAGCTCACTTCTGGCCCTTATCATGCTTGATGAACCGTCGGGAGCACTCACGTGGAAACAAATCGAAGACCGTGCTGTTGATGTGATTGAATATTGTCGCGCTATGAAAATTCCGATGACGCCGTCACTTTCTTGCGACACGTTCCGTGATTCACTCCGATCATCGCTTGATATGTTTATCGGAAATAAAAAAATTGAAGTCTTAAAGCGTGAAAAACTTAATCAAGTTTATTACGTCATCAAAGATGAGAGAAGGGTAGAAGTCCTTTTCCATAAAAACATGATCCTCCACCATTTTCTCGTTCCAGGGATTATTAATGCCGCTTGGTTTAACGTTTTTAATGGTTCAATTAAAGATGGCATGCAACTAAGCCGCTACCTCATGAATAAGCGTAAAGAATTAAAGTACGAGTTCTATCTTCCAAGCATGAAAGAAATGATTCTTGAAGCTCTGAATATCATCTCATACGCCCTTGGTAGAAAAGTTGGATCTCTCGATGAGACGATGAGATTTTCGTCCCAGGATTTGTATCTTATTGCTACGAAAGTGCGCCGCTTTTCAACTGCTCTTTCATACTTGTATGAAGCTTATTACATCTCAAGTCTCGCGATTAAATATCTCGCTAATGAAAACTTTACCCAAGAGAGATTTGTTTCTGTTTCAAAAGAGCTTTTCACGCTTGAGATTGAACACGGGCGAATCATTAAATACCCTGAGGCCTTTGCTGTACCCATCATTAAAGACACACTCATTTATCATCAAAATCAAAAAGTGATCGAACGAAATGACGATCGCACGTTTCGTGTAATGGATGGCGCAAAACTTGATGAGTCGATAGAAAAATTCATTCGCGACCTAAACGATCAGGTCGCGATTAATCTTAAATTTAATAAGGCTCTGCCTTGAATTCATTCCTCGCGAATATGCGGTGGTTATGTCTTTCCTCGGATAACCTGGGGCAAGACTGGTTTCAGAAAGCGCAGCAAATTGATTTCGTCCTGACTGAAGAAGGGCACGACCTTTCCGAGGAATCGACCTATCTTCTTTTTTCTGAAACTCCTGAAAAAATCCTGAATGGCGAAGGTCACTGCCTTATTGCTCGTCCCGTCATTGGACCCAAAAAGATTGTGAAGTCACCCTTTTCTCTCTTAGACTGGACGGCAGCTCCGGTTTGGCAGCAAACCCTGGAAGGGGAAAGTTTAACTGATCTTCTTCACGCGGCCCTCAAGGCGCGGGAGAATGCTGTAGCAGCCTCTCGGACTTACGCTGGACCCTTTAGTTTGCGCGTGAGCAGAAAGCTTAATCCTGCCTTGATTCTCTCGATAGAGGTCATCTTCCATGAATGACAGCTTGTCAGGTTATTCCAAGCGTTGTAATTTTTATTTTATTAATTTAAGTGAGGTGGGTTATAAGCGAAAAAGTTCAAGAACCAAGAGTTAACGAGAGGATTCGTGCTCACGAAATCCGTTTGATTGGCGATGATAACAAGGCCTATGGTGTAGTTACTCTCGCCCAGGCACGCCTCATGGCAGACTCTGAAGGTTTGGATCTGATCGAAATATCTCCTAATGCAGTTCCTCCAGTCGTCAAGATGATGGATTACGGTAAATACAAATACCAGATCCAAAAGAAACTTGCTGAAGCTAAGAAGAAGCAAGTGGTGATCGAAGTTAAAGAAATCAAATTCCGTCCAAATATCGAAAAACACGACATGGAAGTGAAACTTAACCACATCGAGAAATTCCTCGATCACGGTGATAAAGTGAAACTTTTAATGCAATTTCGCGGACGTGAAATGGCCCATAAAGAAATCGGGTTAGCGAAATTCGACGAAATCATGAGACAAATCATCGAGAAGGGCGCCGTTGTGGAAGCACCTTCAAAAATGATGGGTAACCGAGTGATTGCGATGGTCGCTCCAGGCAAGAAAAAATAGTACGAAATCACTTTATCTTATAGTTATCCCGTGATAACTTCGTGCACTCTTTTAAGGGTGCATTTTTTTGGGGAGTCATATATGGCCAAGATGAAAACTAAACGTTCAGCTGCTAAGCGCTTCAGTGTTACAGCAACTGGTAAAATTAAATTCAAGAAGTCTCACCTTCGTCACTTACTAGTGAACAAATCGAAGAGAGCTAAGAAAGATAAAGGCAATGCTGGTTACGTTCACCCAGGTGACTATCAGAATGCTGCTAACTGTATCCCTTATTTAGTGTAATTCACTAAGTTTTATAAACCATCGAGAGTAGTGAAATAGGTTCAAGAGGGTAAACACCCCACCTACGAGCGAAGAGGAGAATGTATGTCACGTGTAAAAAGAGGCTTTAAGGCCCGTCAAAGAAGAAACAAAGTTCTAAAACTCGCTAAAGGCTTTCACTTCGACAGAAGAACAAAGTACAAGCACGCATCTGAAACAGTTCGTCGCGCGCTGCACTATGCTTTCATCGGTCGTCGTCTCCTCAAGAGAGATATTCGCAAACTTTGGATCGTTCGTATCAATGCTGGAGCTCGTATGCTCGGCACTTCTTACAGCCAGTTTATTTCTGGTCTTAAGAAGAAAGATATTACGATCAACCGTAAAATGTTGTCTGAACTTGCTGTTCGTGACTTTAACGCTTTCAAAGCGATTTACGACGCCACTAAGTAATTCTTGTTTAAAGAGCCCCGCAAGGGGCTTTTTTTTCGCCTTTTTTACTGAAGAGTTAAATAAAATCCGCTTAAAAACACCACAACTTCTCGATTTATCATCATAAACGGATTTTTTTTCTCTTGAATTAAACCTGTTTACTGCTAACCTATTAATAATTCTAAAAAGTTGGCGATAAGCTTGTGAAACTTCATGGGAGATTTTCGATGAGCATGACTAAGGCAGACATAGTAGAGCGTATCTATAAAGAGGCGGGTTTCTCGAAGAAAGAAGCAGCTGAGCTTGTAGATCTGGTCTTCAAAGTCATTAAAGATACTCTCGCTAAGGGTGAGAAAGTGAAGATTTCCGGTTTTGGAAACTTCTCTATCCGCGATAAAGCGACACGCGTAGGACGCAACCCGCAAACGGGTACTGCAATGAATATTAGTGCCCGCCGGGTGCTGACTTTCAAACCGTCGCAAATTCTTAAAGAGGACATCACTGAGCGCTATGCTCACCGCCTTGATGAGAATGGAAAAGAAAATACAACTCTTCCGATCAAAGAAGCTAAGCCACGTGCACTCAGCTCATTCTTAAATAATGAAGATGATACTGTGTATGATGATGGTGACGATGACGACAATGACGAATAGTCTCGGTCTTAAGTAATCTTGTTTCATGATTCCAAATAAATCTAATTTTAAATTTCAAGAGCTCACCCCCATCACGGGGGTGAAGCCTTATGTTATTCGCTTTTGGGAAACAGAATTTCCTGAAATCGCTCCTGTTTCCTCCGAAGGTGGACAAAAACTTTATTCACACTCTGATGTGGAAGTTATTCTAAAAATCAAAAAATTATTATTTGAAGATAAAATGACAATCCCTGAAGCAAAAATAAAAATGCAGACGAGTGTTGTTGATATGTCAAAAGTTGAAATCTTGGATAAGCCGGGTGTTTCTAAAAGTGATGTGAAACTTATTATCTTAAAAGCACTTGATGCGATTGCAGAAATTAAAGCTAAACGAAACTGGTAAGAAAGTTTTTTAAGTACGTAGTATCTTCGCCAATATTTTTTTCCACGACATTAATTTTTGCTAGAAGATTTTCCTGGTTAGCGCGGAAGTAATCTTGAAGCATTTTTTCGACATGGGTAAGGCCATGCTTGAAAGTGATTGCCGTTAAACGCGCGTGTGAAAGGCGAAGTTCATTAAGTGCTTTTTCACCTGAACTGATGAAAGGATTAATTGCTTTTTCGTGAGGGGAAACTTGCTCGTCAGCGAGCTCTGATAAATCATCCAAGAGTTGAAAGCTCACACCAATCTCGCGGCCAAGGCGTAAGAATTCAATTTTCCCGCGCAGAGTTTGATTTTTAGTTAAGAGGTAAGAACCAAGAGTAGCAAGTTGAATTAGGCGGCCGGTCTTTAATTCATGAATCCGGACGACATTTCTAAAATCCATTTTCCCGTCTGCAAGAAGATCGCGAAATTGTCCCTCGATTAAACCTTTCGCTCCTGTTGTCCAGGCCATGAGGTCATTTAAATCGCGAAAGTTTTTGTGCTCAATGCGAAAAAGCTCTTCAAATGATCCGATGAGAAGAGCGTCTCCAGCAAGAATCGCTTTCCATTCTCCGAAATGAGCGTGAGTAGAAGCTTTTCCCCGACGGACCAAGTCGTTATCCATCGCTGGTAAATCATCATGCACAAGTGTGTAAGCGTGGTGAAGTTCAATGGCACTTGCAAGATGAAGATGATCAGAAGTTAATTCATGCACAAGATCGAGTGCCAGCGCTTCCACTAAGCGAGGACGAAAAAGTTTTCCCGCGGGGAAAACTGCGTAGTCCATCACTGATAGAAGTTCAGGATGGTGAGCACATTTTTGAAGAGCTTTTTTAATCGCTGTTGCCAGCATGGATGTCCTTAGGGAGCAGACGTTTTTGGCGCTCCCAACATACCACCTAAACGGATCTGATAAAAGCCATCTTTTTGCGTGAAAGATTGAAACATCATATCAATCAATGGGAGCTGCTGCTTAAACGCCTCAGAGAAGGCGACTTCGCCCTTTAAATCTAAAGGTGAGAAAGCGATATTCCCCTGCTGAAGATCAATCTTTCCTTTGAAATCGGCACGCATCGGCGCCTGAGGGTCACCCAGAATAAACTTTTCAACTATTACGCGAGGTGGATTTTCAGTAGAGGCTTCTAGAAACAAAGTGTTAAGTTTTAAGTTTGGAGTCGTGAAACCCTGAACGTTCTGCGATGGAAGTTGCAGATCTTTTGAGCTGACTTTGAGAGACAGACTTTGAAGAGCATTCTGATTCGACATGAGAAGATTGAGATCAACGATCATGTTACCTCCGACTTTCACTTTGCCACCCATAAGGGGCTGCAAGCGGGCGAGAACCAGTGCCTGGTCTTTTAAGCGGATCATGCGTTTGCCAAATCCCTGGACGAAATAAAGCGATAATGGCTGCCCATTCATTTCCGTTTCAAGCTTAAACGGAAGACCGAATGGAGAAAAGTTGATGAAGTGAAAGTTTACGTTCACAAAATTAAATTTAAGTATGTCTCCCGCCGGTTGACCAAGGCAACCTGGGGGAAGTGATAGGTCTGAAATAACGAGCTTCGGGAGTAACCATTCAATGCGAATCTGATCATAGTCCGGATTACATCCAGAACCTGCAAGATTCTTTTTCATGAAGGCTTTTAGCTGATCTGAAATAGGATAAAAATTTAAGAAAGCGACAACGAACAAAAAGAGAACGATGAAGGGATAGAAGTATGCCTTGATTTTACTCTTGTAGCGAATCTCTTCTAAGGACTGAATCTCACTCGAAGTTGCGGCCATTTACTCATCCTCTGCTGAGGACTCAGCATTGCTAAAGTGGATAGCGTGAAACTGGCCCTTGAGTAAATTTGTATCCGCATTACGGGTGATATCAACAGATTGAATGCGAAATTTCTCTCGCTGAATCATGTTTGTGAAAATATTCATTAATTCATCAGTCGATAAATTTGTAAAAGAAAAGTCAGCTTCTGAACGCATGATAGTTCCTGAAGTCATTTCACCTGTGTAGTTTGAAACTTGGATTTTTGATAAATCGACAGCAATGCTTGAAAGGAGATTTGACAGACGAGATGTCATCATTGAATCACCATCAATAGGATTTTGAGAAAGAACATTCGGGCTGATATCGCGCAGACCTTGTTTTTGTCCGATGATTTCATTGGCCTTGTTTATAAGCGCAACTCTCGTCGCCATATCTTGCTTTAATGAATCATTTTGCCAGACGATAACACTAATAAGCATGGCAGGAATCAAAAAGAGGGCAAGAATGACGGCACCCTTAAAAACTCGCTGCTGCTCTTCTTCTAGGCCATTGTAGAAATCTTGGATGTTGTTATAGCCAGGAGTGAGTTTAAATTTATCAATTCTATTAAAAACAGCACGATCAACTTTCTTAAAGACTGGTAAAGAATTATTTGTATCTTCCATCATTAAATCCCAATCGCATTGACGTTAAGTTGAAGTTTTTTCTGATCAACAGTTGCTTGCACATCAGATAAGGCCGATCGTTCGAAAAGACCCTTAAGAGTTGTTAGTTCTTCCGTTGATTCTGCAATAAAAACAGCAGTAATTTCGCCCGTGTCGTTTGATTTAAAGCTAACGAGTGTTGCACCTGCTGCGTTTGCAGCAACCTGGCTGACAGTAATAAGAGGGGAGAGTGCTTTAATTTCAATCGCAGATTGAAGAGTCGAGATCTCTTGTCGAACATCTCGCTGTTTTTTTACTAAATTATCATAAACTGGTTTTGGATTCGTAACAGCACTTCGGCGGAGTCTTCCAGGGAGCTGAAGTTCGGGGTTTTTCGTCACTGCATTCATCTTCGTATTTATAGTCGTGATATCTTTTTGAATGAAAAATCGTTCAACAAAAAGTGAAGCTACAACAATCAAAGAAGCGGCAATCACTCGAACGCCGATAAAAGCAAAAGAATGAAGTGGGACTTCTGAAGTTGATGCTTGTGCGTATTTTCCGTTTAATAAGTTGATGAAACGATTTTTTCTTCTGAAACCAATCGTCATCATGTTCGCCAAAGCAAACTTTGATTTGTTCTTTGGATTTAAATCAATTTTTTCAGCTTCAACTTTATCAAAACTCTCTAGGAGCGTGACTTTTGTGTCCCACTTCTCTGTCAGGTAGTTCGAAATATTTTTGATATTCGCTGTGCCACCGCATATGAAAACATGCTGAAGAGATAATCCAAAATTAACTTTGAATCCAACTTTCCAGCGAGCAAAGTCATTGATGAGAGGGGAGAACGTTTTATCCATAGCAGAAGCGAAATCTCTCTGCGATGGCTCCACCTCTTCGTATTGGGTGGAAGTCAGAAGGAAGGCATTCTGATGCTTATAAATAATAGCTTCATCAGTTTCAATTTTATAAGTTTCAGCAATCATCTCATTGATGTGATGACCGCCAACATAACTTACGTGAGTGACTAATAAGCGCGAATTATAAAAGAAATACGCTTTCGTTGTTCTGTGGCCAATGTCTAAAAGACAAAAAGGCCCTGCCATCGGGTGTTGGTTAAAAAAGTTTTCAACTGTCGATGATTCAGAGGTGAGAATATTTGGAAGAACATGTTTATCACGATGGAGATTGTAGTATGTATCAAAAACATTATTTCGAACTAACTCAACTAAGGCCGTGTGCTGAGTTTTTTGTCCTTCCATTTTGTAGGCATAATGAATTTCGCTCAATGCGTATGGGATATCTTCTTCGAGTTGAAAAGGAAGCATCATTTCGGCTTTCTTTTTGCTCTTCACTGGAAGAGTAAGAAACCTTGTTGTCATCATCTGATGATCGGCTTGATAAAGAATCTTGGTATCTGGTCTGGCAACGGTGTCGATGATTTCCTGAATGATGGCAACTTCCGCTTCTTCGCGCGTGAGTTCAGCGTGATCGGTCATGAAATCACGTACGACTATTTCACTCATGTCGACGTGATTAATCTTCCGGCGATCAACGAAAGAGGAAAGGTATTTTACACTGTAGGATCCGACGTCTATGGCTAATACATGCATAGTATTATTTTAACCAGAAGCTATGAATTACGCCTAGATAAATCTTCCCTCCGCATCCTACTTCGGGACTGCCAATCTTGGGAGACGTTTAGTTAATTTGGATTTCAATAATGCGCGGCTCGAGTAGTTGAGCATTCTGCGCGGCACCTCCGGCAGCTCCACCCGCCGCTCCAGCTGTCGCACCACCGGCCGCTCCGCCCGCAGCTCCTGCTGTTGCTCCACCCGCCGCTCCGCCGGCTGCTCCCGCTGCTGCACCACCTGCAACTCCCCCAGCTGTTGCTATTTCTTGTTTTGGTAGGACCACATAAGCAACCAAAGTGTAATTGGAGCGATTGTAAGAACCTTCAGACACAACTTTAAATAAATTAGGATTTGATCCGAAGCTTATGCCTTTTGATTCAAAGAGCTTCATGCGGGCATCAAAATCTGTTTCATTCATCAAGCGTTCAGAGACGACATACTTTTTAAAATCTTCTTTGGAGTTAATAAACTGAGGAGTTTCTGGATCATCTCTCCAAAGGAAAAATTCACGAACATCGTCTTCAGTAACTGACGGTATCAAGATTTTAAACATGTTAGCGGTGAGCTTATTAAAATCAATCTGAGTTGTTGGATAAACTGAAAACTCATTTTGGATGAGTTCAATAAGCTCATCATTCCAGCCTGGAATAGCGTAAAGTTCACTCGCGGAGCTCAAAGGGCCATACTTTGGAGTAAGGGGAACCTGCTGAAAATTAGATTCTGCTTCGCCTGCGAGCGGATCTTGATTCATGCTTTGATAATCGGACATGAAATATTTCAGAGTTGTGAGCATTTCCTGGTAATTAATATTAGCGTAGCGATCTTCAAAGGCTTCATCTTTTTCCTTTTTCTCATCCACTAGACGTTTTAAAAGAAAAAAAAGCGATTGATCTACGGAAACGTCTGTCGCAATCGCCTGATCACTCATATTAAGAGCGGAATCAGGGTCCATTCCATCATCAACAGTCTGATCCGGATTGAATTTTGTCATATCAATACGAAGCATATTTAGATTCAGACGATTGGAGATATTTTGGATGCTGACTTTCATCTCGCCCTCAAGAAGAGTTTCTTTCGTGAATTTTTCGACGGTATCTTTTAGAGCTCGATTTGCTTTATCAGTAATAGGAATGGGAAAGATGAAAGGGACTTCCCACAATTGATTTAAGAGCTGTGTAGGAACCATATTTTTGGCGTCTGCGTTTCCTTGAACTTTGTTATAAGCTTCTTTATAAAGTCGAAGTCTCGTTACAGCGAGTTGCAAACCAGACTCTGCCAACAGCTTTGCCTGAGACCTGTCCAAAATATTGGTTGCTTTGATACGGCTGATTTTTGATTCAAAAGTAAATTCACCATAAATTGCCATGAGTAAAATGATGGCGGTCATGATCATCATCAGAGCTACACCACGTTCGTTTTTTAAAATCTTACGGATGCTATTATCTTTCATTCGCACCCCCGTCTGCACCGTCTTGAGTGCCAGCGACTGTGCCACCCTGGGCACCAGCGACGTTTGGATTGGCCACTGGCTGATCCTGAGGAACAACCATCGGCCAGTGAGTTCGGAAAGTTCTCTTGGTTGAGCGTTTATTTCCAAATGAGTCATACCACGTGATGAGAATTCTCACTCCTCGGATAACATTTTCGCCCTGAGGAATCGTTCGCAGTGATGTTTCCCATTTTCTTCGTTGATAATCCCAGTACTGGAATTCAAGGCTTTCAACATTGCGAAGAAGGACCGCCCCTTTGGTTCTTTCAACGTCTTCGATATTAATGCGTTTATCTGAATAGGGGTCATCCGATGAAAAATAACGAACAAAACTTTTGAGTGACTTTGGAATATTCGGGCTTTCTGTTTCATCACTGTCTTGTGATAACTCTTGCTGTTCCGCTAGTGCATAACGAACCCAGGCAAAATGAGATTGTTTTTGATTTTCTAATTTACGTCGATTCGATGAAGTGAAAAATTCAAAAACATTTTTCTCAGGAGCATAAAATCTTGGAATCGGATGACCTTCTTTACTGACAGCTGAAAAATGCTCATTTCTTTCAAACCTCTGAACAAGATTTTCATAATACTGCTGAAGCATAGGAGAAATCGCCCCGCCTTGATTTCCTTGCTGAGTTCCACTTTGAGAGCCAGCGACGACACCTGCAATATCTCCACCCTGATCGCCGCCATTGTTACCAATGTTGGCCCCCTGATTTAAATTCATGACAGTTGAAAAATAAAGAGGACTATAAATTTGTGAGAAATCCCATTCAAAGCGACTCATCGCCGTTTCAATCTGAAGGTTATTTTCGTTAATCGCAGTTGTTCTTTCTTTCGTCGCGGCAGCGTTGTCAGTGATATCCACAACCCCAAGAGTAATGAAGGCCAACAATGTGATGGCAATCAGGATCTCTAAAAGTGTAAATCCGCTTTGGTTAGAAGCCGATATTGAGTTGTATTCTTTCATTATGGTTTGTTAAAAATGTCGAAAGCGTAAAATTATATTTTGTTTCTTTGTTTGTAATCGTCACTCGTGCTTGCCAGATAACTCGTTCAATATTTTTTTTGAGTTCTTCAAAAACCATTTTTTCTAAAGCTGCGTTTCGCTGATTTTTTGTGCCTTCAGCAAAATAGTCTCCATCATTGGCCTCTTGAGCTTCATCTGTCGCCGCTCCTTTTTGAGCAAATAATTGGGCGAAGTCGGGGATGGTGAGTTTTTTTATTTCCATCGTATATTCGTAGCCTTTAAATTCGGATTCTTCGAATGTTTTTGTTTCTTTAAAGTCTGCAGTTGCGTTTGAAAATTTAGGAGGATCAAAAATAAGTTCGTTGATTTTTCTTTCTGCAAGTTGTTGCAAAACAAGTTGTTCCTCTGAAAGCCTTGAGTCTTCGACGTTGTAACCCTGGCCAGTGAGATAAGCTGTAACAAAAAAAGCAAACAGAGTGATGGCAATCATCACTTCTAAGAGGGAAAATCCTTGCTCGTTTTTTATCTTGCTAGCCACGCTTTATAAACCTCATCCATCTTAGTTTGAAGGATATCTTCCAGTTTCGCAACGCCAGAAGTCTTCAGAGGTTCAAAGACCGAGTTGGTTTCAGACAGAAAGGGGGCGATTTCGAGGTATGCGATTTCATCAGTCGTTCCGAAGATGATTAGCCCACCATCTTTTTCACCAGTGGGGTAGAAGTAGAGTGTTGCTTCTCCATCTTTCATGAGCTTTTTTTGAGAAGTGCTCGCCATTCCGAGTATGGTCACATCTTCTGAAATTTCATGCTTAATATCTTCAAATTCTTCGACCTTAGTGAATTGACGATCCAAAGAAGCTCTTTTCTCTTTTTCGACTTTTTCTTCTTCAAGGGATTTAGAAGCCTTCTCCGGCATATCGGGCAAAGGAAGATTTCCCGCGGGTCCATACTCCACAGTGTATTCAATAGGCGTTTTATCAAGGGAAAGTCGGAGTCTGATGACAGAATTTCGGAGAACGGCTTCGTTACTCGCAAATCTAACTGAGCGATCTAAATCATCGACAGCAGATTTTAAATCCCTGTGCTTTTGAACGTTATCACTTGAAGGAATCGCAAGAAATATCATCGCCGCTAAAACAAGAGCGACGAGGATTTCGATAAGTGAAAATCCTCGTTCGTTCTGAGTGAGCTTAAATGTCTTTTGAACTGATGTCGGCATCGGATCCTTCGCCACCTTCGGCGTTGTCCGCACCTAGAGACTTAATCTCGAACGTTTTACCATCTGATTCATAGATAAACTCTGTATCCCAAGGATCCAAAGGAACTTTTGCTTCCTGGATGTAACCACCTGGAGCATAACGTTTACACTCACGTCCGCCTTCAGGCTTACTAACAAGAGCATCAAGACCCATGTCACTTGTTGGAAGGAAATTACAATCGCGGCGAAATTCTTTTAAACGATCACCAAGAGACTTAATCTGAATTCTTGCTGAAGAAACTTTACCTTCTTGCAATTGTTCAAACACTCGACCACCAACAAATGTACCAGCGAGTGCAAGTAGAGTGAGCGCGATCAAGATTTCAATTAAGCTCATACCAGCTTGTGACTTCATGATTTTTTGAATATTAGCTAACATTGTATCTCCTTAACGAAGGGAATTCATGTTCATCATCGGGATCACTACGGCGAAGACAATAAATCCAATCGCTGTTCCCAGACAAATCATCATGATAGGTTCTAGTATCGAGGTCAGTCCACTGATCCTAGATTGTACTTGATCCTCATAGTTTTCTGAAATGATTTTTAACATTGGTTCAAGTTCTCCGGACCTTTCACCAAGTTTAATCATGTGGGTCACTAGTGACGGAAAATAGCCGCTTTGAATTAAAGGTTGAGCAAGTGAAGCCCCTTCGGAAACTGAAATCCTTGCTTTTTCCACGGCGTCTTTCATGTGGACGTTTGGAATAAGGTTTTTCACGATGGTTAGTGCCGTTAAAATCGGAACTCCCGAGTTCATGAGGGTCCCTAATGTAGAGCAAAATCGGCTGACATTGATCATTTTGATCATGATGCCTAGAATCGGAAGTTTTAATTGCAGTGCGTGCCACTGACTTTCGCCCTTTGTTGTATGAACGTATTTATGAGTTAAATAAATAGTCGCTAAAATTCCCACGATGACAAGCCACCAGTAATTCACAAGAAAATTTGAGATCCAGATACAGACCTTGGTAATGAACGGGAGTTCTTTTTTCATCGACGTAAAAATCTTGGCAATTTTGGGAATAACAAAAATAAAAATAACGTTCATCATGGCAAAACCAAAAACGGCCATGATCACGGGGTAGGTCATCGCCCCTTTGATTTTATTTTTTAATTTTACCTGTGACTCAGTGAAGTCGGCGAGTCGAAGGAGAACAATCTCCAAAGTACCTGAAGCTTCTCCGGCCTCAACCATGTTGGCATAAACAGAATTAAAAACTTTTGGGTGATCAGTTAAAGCTTTTGCAAGACTGGCCCCTTCATTCACTTTTTGTTTTAAGTCAGACAGAACTAAACGAAGGTTTGGATTGTCGACCTGATCAGTTAATGCGGATAAAGCTTCTACGATCTGAATCTTTGCGCGAATAAGAGTAGCAAGTTGTCTTGTCATCATCGCTAAATCTTCTACGGGCACTGATCCGCCTAAGCGTAAAAGGCTGGCACTGCCTGATGTATTTTGTGCTTTTTGCTCACGGATATCGATCAACATGATTCCCATCGATTTCACGCGCGATTTGGCGGCAACGATACTTTCAACGTTAATCGTATTCTTTATTTCCTTACCGGATTTATCCATTCCCTTGTAAGCATAAATTGGCATAAATTATTCCGTCTCTTCCGCGTTGATTGCTCTCAAGATTTCATCTACTGATGTAATCCCTTCATAGATTTTATCAAGCGCGTCTCCACGAAGTGTTCTCATGCCGTGGCGAATAGCGGCTTTTTTGATAGTAGCGGCATCTGTTTTTTGAATGATCAATGCACGAATCTCATCATTCATCAGGAGGAGCTCAGATACGACTGTTCGACCTGAAAAGCCAGTATTGGAACAACGTGCACAACCAACAGGTTTAAAAATAGTTGCTGTCTCTGGAACGTCATCCACGTCTAAGATCACTTTCTCAAAGTCGGATAAGTTTGTTCTTTGCTTGCAAGCTGAGCATAGAGTCCGGATAAGTCGCTGAGCAAGAACTCCCGCGAGTGATGATGAAATTAAGAATGGCTGCACACCCATGTCAATCAATCGAGTCGGTGCTGAAGAAGCATCGTTGGTGTGTAGAGTGGATAATACAAAGTGACCTGTTAACGAGGCGTTAATCGCTATCTCCGCCGTCTCTCTATCACGGGTCTCTCCGATCATCACCACATCCGGGTTTTGACGAAGAATCGAACGAAGAGCAATCGCAAATGATAAATCAATTTTATGATTCACCTGAATCTGAGAAATTCCCGGGATTTCATATTCCACCGGATCTTCCACTGTAATAATCATCTTATCTGGAGTTTTAATACGATCGAGGATGGCAAAGAGTGTCGTCGTTTTACCGTGACCTGTTGGACCGGTTACATAAAGAACCCCGTGTTTCCTTCCACCAAGCTCCTGAAGACCTTCCAGAATTTTCCCTCGAAAACCAAGTGTCTCTAAGTTAAGAGCAGTGTTGGTTTTTTCAAGAACCCTCATAACAATACGTTCACCACTTTGAATAGGAACAGTGGAAAGACGGATATCGATATCTTTACCTGCGATCTTGATCTTGATACGACCATCCTGAGGGAGTCGTTTTTCAGCAATATCAAGACGGGCCATCACTTTAATACGAGATGAAACTGCGGCGTGAGTTTTCTTTGGCTGACGAAGAACTTCTGTCATCACACCATTAATACGAAAACGATAAACGGTTTCACGGTCATACGGTTCAATATGAATATCTGAAGCGCGTTCTTTGACTGCTCGGAAAATAATAGAGTTTACGAAACGAATCACCGGAGCTTCATCGGCCGTTGCATCTAAAATATCAATCGGACCTTCAAGGTCTAAGTTTTCTTCGAATTCTTCATCTTCAATTGAGTCAACGATGTTTCGGTTGGCTTTCTCATAAACGCGGTTAATGGCGTCCTGAATTTTAAGCGGAGTTGTACAGATGATCTTGATCTCTTTTTTGTAGATCATGTGGAGATCATTAACGACGTTGAAATTGAAAGGATTGCTCATCAGCACAGTGACTGAGAAATCCGTTTCCATCGTTGGGAGAACTTCGTGATGTTTAGCGTAGTTGATGGAGAGATCTTTAACGACTGTAGCATCAATTTCATCAATTTTAATATCCGCCTGATAGGGGATACCAATTTGAAAACAAACGATTTTAATGAGGTCATGAGGGTGAATGAAATTTTTCCGGACGAGAATTTCTCCCAGAAGTCCGCCTTCCACCCGCTGCATATCAAGGGATTCATCAAGCTGTGAGCGCGTAAGCGAGGTGTGCTTAATGAGAAGCTCACCAATTTTTTCTTTACTCTGTTCAAAGCTATCTAAAACATCATTGCTTACATTCATTTATTGCACCGATTTAATTATCTCTTGGTAGTTCGGAGTTTCAACTTCTTCCGATTCTGAATCGATCGCATTTTCATCCGGGCCAATTTCCTCGTTGTTGAGGTTTTTGTAATGACCAGCATCTGTCAGGTCATAAAGAGGTCCTGCGATCTGATTGTCCAATTTGCTATTAAGATCTTTTGTTACTTTTTCATTTGGGTCTTTTTCATCTTCAGCAAACATTTGCTTCATACCTTTCGTTCTGCGATCAAGAACTTCTTTCGTATTCGCAGACGCTGTCTTCGAGTATGGTGATAGAATTTTTGGCGTCATAAAAAAGAGAATATTTACTTTCTCAATCGCGCGACTCTTATTCTTAAATAACCATCCCAAAACCGGAATATCGCCTAGAAGTGGTACTTTGTTGTTCGTAACAGTTTCTCTGTCCCGAAGTAATCCACCCATCGCAATGGTGTCGCGGTCACGAACCATCACTTCAGTAATTGCTGTTCTCGTTGTCGTCGGTAGACCGATTCCTGAAGTGGGGTCACCTTGACCAGCTTTAAAGTCATCAATCTTCTGATTGATTTTTAGTTTCACAAATCTCGTCACTTTATTAATTTGTGGCGTGATTTTAAGGGATAGCTTTGCTTCTTGAGGAGTTGAACTAAAGTTCTGAACTCCGCCCTGGGCAATTGTAGAATTTCTTACCTGGACCGTGTCACCCACTTCAAATGTTGCTTCAGTGTTATCCAAAACTAAAATCTGAGGAGTTGCTAAAATGTTTGCACTTGAGTGAGAAGCAACTGCTTTAATAAGAGCGTTGACTGCGTTCACTTTAATGGGAGCTCCTGCAGCACCGTTAGCTCCAGTTGGAGTAATGGTTCGAGTGGGGCCGAGACCAACACCTGCCACAAACCCACCAAGCGACTGAGGAATTCCAGATGCAAGTAAACCTAAAAGACCGTTAGTTGATGACGTCTGAGTCGTAAAACCTGAACGCTGAACATTTCCTTGTCCATAAGCACCTACGTACTCTACACCAAAAGCTCTGTCTTTGTTTACTGTTGCTTCTAAAATCAAGCCTTCAACATAAACCTGGTCGCGAGGAATATCAAGTCTTCCAATCACGTCTTTAAGAGTCAACCAATCTGTCGGGCTTGCTGTCACTACCAAAGCATTATTGTTTTTGTCAGATGTGATTTTAACTTCTGCTGAAAAAATAGGATTATCAGATGGTCCAGAAAAAGCAGTGAACCTTGAAGCTCCACCAGCACCTCCAGCACCATCTTTTGCCGTCGCACCAGTGACAATGCTGGATAATGTTTTAGAAAGTTCTTCTGAGTCCCCGTAGTTTAAATAGTAAACATGAACACGATTTGATCCTGATGAAATAAGTTTTACATCCAGCTTGTTGATCAAATCACGCAACTGCTTGGCACCTTCAGCATTCGCCATCGCGATAATTGAGTTGGTACGAGGCTCAGCAATAATGCGAGAAATCATGCTTGTTGATTCTGTTCCGCCGGTTGAACCTGTGAAGCGTGGAGTCGCTGTTCCAGCTCGACCAGCTCCCGCACCTGATCCACCTTTAAGTATGGTATCGAGAAGTTTTGCAATTTCTTGTGCGGAAGAATTTTTTACTTTCACAATTTGAAGCGCTTCTTCGTGACCTGCGACATCTAAGAATTTCACCATTTTTGCCAGGCGATTAATGTTTGAACCTGTATCAGCAATAATGATTGTGTTGGTTTGCTTGATATCAATAATTCGTCCGTATCTGCTCATAAAGGGACGGAAGTTACGTGCAATTTCTGCAGCTGAAACATGCTTAAGAGAAATAACTCTCATCACATAATTTTCAGTATCTGGAGTGTAGTTACCAGTATAAATTTTTGTCGGAGTGTAACGAATATCACGAGCATTAATAACTTTGTAAAAAGCACCCGTTTTAATAAGAGAGTAACCCGCCATATTCAAAGCAGCGAGGTAAGCTTTCCACGCGTCCCCTACCGTTATCGGAGTTGGAGCGATGATAGAAACTTTTCCTTTAACATCTTTATCAAGAATCAAGTTGATTCCTGTGAGCTTCTGCATGTGTTTTGTAATTTCCATGATGTCTGTGTCTGGAAAATCAAAACTTTCAACAATTTCAGGTCCAAATGCTGTTTCAGGATTTAGATTAACGTATTTGTTACTTTTTGGTTGAGCGCCTGTTCGTTGAGAAGGGCGATCACCAAATGTCGTTTCATTGGCCTCATCATCAGCGTCTGGTTCAAAAGCTGAATCATTTTCAACTTCCTCAGGAACTTCTGCTGCTTCTGCAGCAGCTTCGATATTCTCTGCAGCTTTTAGAGCAGCTGCTGCATCTTCAGCTGACATTGAGTCAACATCTGAACCGGCTGCCGGAGTACCCGAATCAGCACTTCCTTGAGCAGGAGGAGCACCATTGCCTGGATTTGTATTAAATCGAGTTTGCGAACGGTATTTATTGAACTGAGCTTCAGCTTCAAAGCTTCCCATCAAAAGGGAGACTAAGAGAAGTGAGCTCATCGCGGATTTCTTCTGACTTCTTGTCTTCATTTCCGTTCGTCCTTATTTCTTAATGGAATACTCTTGAGTAGAGTCTGACCCTTCACGCTTTACTCCAAGCTGAAGAGCATCCAGGTTTTTTATTCTTGCAAATAAACCCATAACTTCGTTCATGTCATATATTGGTTTACCGTTAATACTTGTAATGATGTCCTGGTCTTGTAGTCCCAGATAAGGAAATATTCCTGCTGGATCCATTTCAGTTAATTTAAATGAAATCGTACCGTCAGGGTTTTGGATTTTGATTGCACGGGCCTGCGTAAGAACAGCAGCAATATCCTTCATTTTTTCATCGATCAGAGTTTTGCTGATCATAAATTTGTTACCAACATTTTCAATGCCAGGTAATTTCTTATTCGCCTTGAACTCTCTGCTTTGAGAGGCCGACATAACTGAAATAGGTGAGCGGGTTTCCCGTGCTTTGTCTGATGCAATACTTTCGCAAACTCCACTTTCAAGATTTTTTACTAGCAATTCAAGACGAGTAATTTTGAAAATTTTAGCAAGGTTTGCAATCTGATCTCCCACTCGTACTTCCTGAAGGTCTCGGTCTCCTCTGACCTGAACAGAAGCAAGAGATTTGACTGTGTCTTGAAGAACAATGGTATTAACGAGTTTAATAGGAAGTGAACTAGCTTGTTGCGCTTCATCACATTTTGTATCCGCGACTTTTTTCTTCGATCCCAGTCCTGTATTTGTACGAAAAATATTAATGCTTCTTACCTGACCCAGAGTTCCAGGATTGAAGTCATCTTCCAAATTAATGGTAACGGTATAATCCTTTGCAGAATCAATCGCTGGTGCACCACGAAGAACAAGGGCTGTGACTTTCCCGAGTGAATACGTGATCGTGCAGATAATGACGACCAGGGAAACCTGGTGAATATTTTCACGCGCTTCTCTTGATAAAAACTTTTCAATCGCTCGACTAAGACTTGGTGAAAGTAAACTTAAACTTTCGCCCGTTTTTGATTTAAATCCTTCAGGAATTTTCCAATCTCTTACCTTAAGGCCACCAATTTTTGAGCGCACACCAGTCAAACATTGTGAAAATTTATCTTTCCATGAAGGCTTTTCGTCTTGCTTTTTTTTATTGAGCGGCAAAGGTATTTCACCAGTGCTATCTTCCTCGGATAATGATGTTTCTTTTTTTCTGGTAAATGAGGGGATGTTAACTTTTAACTTATCTTTCCACGAGGGCTTCTCGGTCTTGTCTTCAGATGCTGTTAAAGGAAGTGGGATATCACCTGTACGATCGTTGTCTCCAAGGCCTTCGTGCAAGTCATCTTCAGATATGCCTTGATCAAGTAATTCATCCTGATCAGAAAAGTCGTCGCTTCTTTTACGCGATAGTTTATTTTTGAGGAAGTCTTTGATTTTATTTATCATCAATTTATTGTCATCAAATTTAATGTGATGTGCAAGCTTTGATAGACTGAATTAAATTGAAGTGTTTTGATCGGAAACTAGCCTGACTTTATTACTCGTCTTTGTCTTAAGGTAATACCTTAAAAGAGCACAGAATTTCTGTACTTTGATTGGGGACGGACTTTATAATGTTCTTGTAAATCCCATTCTTCAAAGAGGCCCTATGTCATCAAATGAAAATTCTAGAGAAATACCATCGATTGTCGCCAATATGTTTTACGGAGAAGTGCAGGAGGAAGAAGTTTTTCCTTATCCGCATTTCACTGATGCTCAAATTGAAATGGCAAAAGCGATGGTCGATGCCGTCGATAAATATGCTCAAACTAATATTGATTCTGCCAAACTCGACAAAGATGCAAAAATTCCAGCAGAAGTCTTACAAGGTCTTGCACAGCTAGGCCTGTGCGGACTTGGTGTGGAAGAGCAATATGGTGGCTTAGATCTCGATACTTCTCTTTACGCTCGAGTCTTTTCACAGGTGGCAGGAATTGATGGCGCAATTGCCACAACACTTGGCGCTCATCAATCAATTGGTTTTAAAGCACTTCTTAATGAAGGAAATGAAGAGCAGAAAAAATACTGGCTACCAAAACTCGCTTCAGGTGAAGTCTTTGCAGCTTTTTGTTTAACTGAACCTGGCTCTGGGTCAGATGCTTACTCAATTAAAACCAAAGCTGTGAAAAACGCTGATGGAACTTACACCATTAACGGTCAAAAACTTTGGATCACAAACGCAGGCCTTGCCGGATTTTATTCAGTTTTTGCTAAAACTGACCACGATGACAACAAGGGCGGAAAAGTCGAAAAGATTTCATGTTTTATTGTCGAAAAAGGTATGGAAGGTGTTTCTTTCGGTGAGAAAGAAGACAAAATGGGAATTCGCGCTTCTGAAACCCGCGCAGTGTATTTTGATAACGTTAAAGTTCCAGCTTCAAATTTACTTGGCGAACCTGGAAAAGGTTTTAAAATTGCGATGAACGTGTTGAACACCGGTCGTCTTTCCCTCGGCTCAGGTTCTGTCGGAGGGATGAAGAAGATTTTAAAGCTCGCGACCATTCAGGCAAAAACGCGTAAGCAGTTCGGCGACACAATTGATAATTTTGGACTTATTCAGGAAAAACTAGCGACGATGGCGGCCGGGATTTATGCTGCTGAATCGATGGTTTATATGACGACAGGAAAAATCACGCAGGGTATGTCTGAATTCTCTCATGAGTCTGCTATCTGTAAGGTTTACTGCTCGGAAAAGCTTTGGGACACTATTGATAAAGCGACTCAGATCGCTGCGGGTAATGCTTATATGAGAGAGTATCCGTATGAAAGAATCATGCGTGACTGTCGAATTAATCTTATCTTTGAAGGAACAAACGAAATCCTTCGAATCTTCACGGCCCTTTCAGGCATTAAAGGTCCATCTGATGATCTAAAAGAACTTGGAAAAATTGCTGATGTATCGAGAGCAATTCAAGATCCAATAAAGTCCCTTGGTGTCCTTTCTAACTTTGCAAAAAGTCGCGTATCGAAAAAATTTGGTTCTAAAACTCTGACGAAAGTTCACCCAAGCCTTGAAGCTCAGGGTAATCATTTTGTGAGTTCTTTGAAAGACTTTGCAATTGCTGTAGAAAATACCATCATGAAGTTTGGTAAAAACATCATTGGTAATGAACTTCTCCAGTTGAGAATCGCCAATATGTCGATTGAGCTTTATGCCCAGTTATGTGTTCTTTCAAGAACAACTGCGATTCTAAATCGTGCTGATGTCTCACAGAAAGATAAAGATTACGTATCCCTCATGACTGAGCTTATTTGCCGCGATAGCCGCCAGACTTTTACAAAAAATTATAAGCGTCTTAATTCAAGCTACGACAAACTCATTCCAAAAATTTCGAAAGCAGTTTCGGAAAGAGATGGGTTCGGCTTTGATATCATTGATTTCTAATACTCTTGGCAGGAGGATGACTTTTTGTCTCCTCCTGCTTTTTTCGATTATTGGTTGCTCCACTCCGTCTAAAAAAAGCGCCGATGAGGAATCAATTAAGCTGTCTGAAGAGCTTGATTCACTGTCAAAAAAAGTTCAGTTAACTAATTTTGGTCCTACTCTTAAAGAGGGTGGATTTTTTGTTGATAAGACTAACGATTACGGTCTTTCAAATCTTTTTGCTGTCACATTCAATGCTATCGATTTTACCTTCGACGGTATGACGGATCTGGTGATTCTTCCAACCTACTATTCACGTCCCAAGTTTTATGCCTGGAATCCCACGAGAAAGAAATTTGAAGTGTGGGGACATGATCCACTGCCCTCTGATTTTAAAGCTAGCTTTATGCTTTTTTATGACATGAACAAAGATAAAATCCCTGATCTTATTTCTGGGGTCTTAAATCAGAGAAGTGAAGTAAGCCAGATTCCGGTGAAAATCTATTACGGGGAAATATTGACGGGGAAATTGTTTTTTAAAGAAGATCCTAAAGCTTTTACTCTTCCGGTTGAGCCCACTTCAGGTTTAACAGTCATTGATTATGATCTTGATGGGTGGCCAGATATTTTTATTTCGAATTGGTTCGAAAATAAAAACAATCAGTATCTTCCAGTAGCAGATAGGCTTCTAAGAAATAATAAGGGCAAGTTTGAAGATGTGACTCCTGTCTTAAGAGGGGAGGGTGACAAATTAGCGACTCATTTATTTCCACCGAATGCAAAACCCACCTATGGGGCATCTACCTGCGATATTGATCAAAACGGATACCCCGACATTATGACTGTCTCATCCTCAGGACATAAAAATAAGTTATGGATGAACCAGAAAGATTCTCGCTCTGGCGAGAGATACATGGAAGATCTAGGGCCAGTTACAAACTATGCATCTGATCCGGACGGAAATCTCATTCCGACTGGCGGAGGACGATCGTTTTTTAGTGCCTGCACAGACTATAATGATGATGGCATCATGGATGTTTTTCTGGGAGAACTTTCTCATGCCTATGACAATGAATCCGTTGACCGCTCTAGCGTGTTGACAGGATCTAAAGAAACGTACCCACCTTATTTTTTAAGAACTGAATATGTCAGTGATGCTACATCTGAATCCTGGAACCAGGGAGATCGTCGTGGTATTTGGACGGATTACAATCTTGATGGACGTGTTGATATTATTGTCGATAACTCTGGTTTTCCCCCTTACTCGCGCTTAGTTTTATTTGAACAAGATGAGACAAGCGCCTTCATCAACGTTGGTTCACAGCTTGGTATCGATGTCGTTAATCCTACTGGAACAATTACAATTGATGTTAATCAAGACGGTTTGCCTGATGTTCTCACTTCACAAAATAATATTCGTAAGGCAGACATTCCGCCGAGACTTTACCTTTTTGAAAATAACATCAAAACCATTGGGCGAAAAGCAGTCAAAATAAATCTCAACGGTATTAAATCCAACACTGATGCAATTGGTGCCATGGTCATGCTCTACACACAGACACGTACAAAAAAAATCGTTCAGCGACGCTGGGTTGAATATACACAGGGCGGACTTCCATCACAAAATGAAAGCGGAGTCATTTTCGGTATTGGCGAGGGAGTTGAACTTGTAGGAGTTAAGGTGAGATGGCCTTACGTGAAGAAAAATGGTTTTAATTCAGGCGAAGTGCTTGAAAAACTTTATACACTAAAGGATTATCCAGACAAAAGTTTTCTGGAGTTAACAGTCTGTGAAGACGGTAAAGTTCTGAATGGTAAAATGGGCTGCCAATTCTGATTATTTCTTTTTAATCATTTCTACTAATTGCTTAATATGTTCCGGCATTTGCTTGAAGTTAAGACTTGAAAGGTGAATGTGCTGCTTCTGAAGACCTTTCAGATCATACGAGCGAACTCCAATATCATCCACGGTATGGTCAGGAACGATTGCAACCCCAACACCTTTTTTAACAAGTTTAAGAATTGTTGTAATTGAATTAACGACAACGGTTTTGTTACTGCGTTTCTTAAAAAGCTGAAAGAGATGGTCATTTTCAGAATACACTATCCAGGTCTGCTCACTGGCATCTTTGGGATTAATTTCGTTTTTTGAAATGAGAACCATTTTCTCTTCAAACAGTTTTAGTGAACTCACGAGCTCACTTTGAATATTTTCAGTCGTAAAAATGAGATCGTATTTACCGTTGTGAAGTTTTTCTTTGAGTAATTCTATGCTGCTCACTTCAACATTGAGTTGATGCTTATTATTTTTACTAAATTCTACCATCACATCATTGAACCAGGTTTCTAAAAGGCCGTGGAGGATTCCTACACGGATTGTTTTATTCATGTGTCCAAAAAATGTTGCCTGAAGACTTTCTTCAAAAACCTTTAACTCATTTAATAGCGCCTGACCTTTCTCAGTCAGAAGAACTTTCTTTGACGAACGAATGATGAGCTGTTCGCCGACAGATTCCTCTAGCAGTTTTATCTGACGTGAGACTGCACTTTGCGCGATATTTAATTCTTGAGCGGCTTTTGAAAAATTGAGGTAACGGGAAGTGACCATAAAGGCCTTGAGGTAACGGTAATCAAGAGAGATCTCTTTCATTTCTTTGCCCAGGGTGGAAGCTTGCCTTCATCCTTAAAAAACTTGCCGCGGTGTTGTCCGTCAGCAGCGTTGCTCACGATGAAACCTTCTTCGTTATTAGTGGTATCCAGTAAATAGTCTAATGTTAATTCCTGAGTATAGAAAGCTGTAAATGGATCGATCAAAACAGTGAGCTCAAAATGAATCACATCGTATTTTTGTTTGATGACGAGATCATCGGGGTGGAGTTCCGAAAAGCCCGTATCGTAGGTGAATCCCTCGCATCCTTTTCCACCAATTTTAATACGGAATGAAAGACCTTCTAAAGTGTAGTCATTTTCCTGCATCAGCTGGATTTGCCGAACAGCGCTATCAGTCACAAAAAGTTTTATATCAGAGGCTGTAAGAGTCTTTTCCATAGGAGCACATTAACAGTTCTTTTGAATATTGTCTTTAGACCTCTCAAATCTTATTCTACTCTCACAAAACCCTGAAAGGACTCCGTTATGAAGGCGCATTACCTCGTTCAAATTGATAAACCTGAGCACAACCATGTGAAAGTCACATTGAAGCTTGAAAAACCTAAAAATCTTGAAACGCTTAAAGTTTTTCTTCCCTCATGGAGCCCGGGTTCCTATCTTTTGCGTGAGTACGCCAGACACGTGAGATTTTTTCAGGCGTCTTTAGAAAACGGCGAAGTTTTATTTTCTACCCAGACGGCAAAAGGCACGTGGGAGATCGACTGGAAAAAGTCTGATCTTAAAAAGCCATCCAACAGTTTTGAAGTGACCTATGAATTATACGGTAAAGAACTGACGGTTCGTACATCGCACATTGATGCAAGCCATGCTTATTTGCAGGGCCCAACTTATCTCATGGGTGTAGTAGGGGAGAATTTTGAAAATCCGACGATTGAATTTCGCTTTCCACCGGCCTGGTCAAAACTAAGCACAGGGCTTAAAGATATTTCTGAAAAGCGTGAGGTTTTTCTCTATTCAGCTAAAGACTACGATGAGCTTATCGATACGCCCGTTGAAATTGGGTGTCATGAAACGGATGGTTTTGAATTTCAAGGTAAGCCTCATTACATTGCTAATTACGGCGAAATTTATCCTCATAAAAATAATATTAAAGCAGATCTTAAAAAAATCGTCGAAACAGTTTCCATGCACTTTGATGGCGATCTTCCCTATGATCAGTATCTTTTTATCACGCATTTTGTTCCTAAACTTTACGGCGGACTTGAGCACTTAAATTCAACAGCTCTTCAGTTTGATGGACGAAAGCTCATCAATAAAAAAGATTATCAGACTTACTTATCATTAGCGGCACATGAATATTTCCATCTGTGGAACGTTAAAAGGATTCGTCCAAAAGAACTTGGTCCTTTTGATTACATGAATGAAAACTACACGACACTCCTATGGCTTGCTGAAGGTTTGACGAGCTTTATGGATGATCTTTTTGTTTACCGGGCGAATCTCTCAACACTGGAAGAATATCTTGATGTCGTCAAAGGCAATCTTGATGCTTATCTCGGAACTCCGGGTCGCTATTATCACTCTCTTGAGCAAAGTTCATTTAATGCCTGGATCAAACTCTACCGGCCTGATGAAAATTCAAAAAATTCATCTGTGAGTTATTACTTAAAAGGTGGTTTAGTTTTTACTGTTCTTCATTCGCTTCTTCTTGAGAAAGGAAAGTCGGTTGATGATCTTCTTGCTCTCCTTTGGGATGATCACAAAAAACGGCCGGAGACTGGAGTCACAAGAGATGACGTATACCGCATGGTTCAAGAAATCGGCGGAAATGAAGTTCTAAGTAAATTTTCAACGATGATTGAAACGACTAAAGACATTGACTTTGATAGCGCCTTCAAAAAAATGGGGCTTGAGCTTAAGTGGTCTGAGAGTCCAAATCCATGGCTTGGTATTGACTGGGAATGGAATGGAGATAGAGCTATTGCCAAAGGTCTGACTCTCGATTCTCCTGCTTACAAGGCAGGTGTCAACTCAGGCGATGAAATGATTTTCTTAAACGGCTACCGCTTCATGCGTGAAGATGCTGAGAAAATTTCAAGTCTTGTTCTCATCGATCAATACTATGAATTAATTGTGAGTCGCTTAGGAAAACTCGTGAGACTTGAAATCATGCCTGACAAAGCTCCTAAGCAGCTCAAAGAAATTTCCATCACAGACAGAGCACTTGCCGAGAAATCTTTTAGTTTTTTAAAAAAGCCTTCGCCAAAACAAATGGCGTAACCAATTCTAGTTCCCATTCACCTTCTAGACCAGAAGGAGAGTGGGACCAGCCACCTTTTTCAATGCAGATGGAAGAAAACTCCAGCGGTTTTTCAAATCGGTCTGTGTTCATCAGTGCTTTAAAGACAGCTTCCTTCAAACACCACAGCTCAATATTTCTCAAGTTTGTATCACCCTTGTGGGCGACTCTTTCTCGAATTGAATCTTTGACGAAACGCTCTTCTCGCTCCACGTCGATACCTACACTTTGAAAATTGTTCCTCTCGGCAAGAAGTGCAGCACCGCACTCTTTGGTGTGTGACAGGGAGAGAGTAAATTGCTCAAAGTCTTGGAGCTCGTGGAAATTTCTTAAGTTTAATCCTTTGGGACTAAGCACGATGCCCACATCTTTGAGGCACAGAAGAAGAGACTGTCTAGCGAGTAAAAACCCGGTTTTCCTATCAACATGAACATCGTCTCCAAGTGTCAAACGGCTCAACACTTCCCACTCAGGGTCCATAGGATTCGTTAAGGTTTTAGACAGTTTTGAGGTGTGCATAGTTGACCTAGTTTATCTTGAAACGTGCTCAGTGATAAGTTATAAAAAGTTGTACCTTAAAACCACGTTTATACCGATAATATCCTTACGTTCCCATTTATGAAAATTTTTTAACCGACTACCCGTTTTCGAAAGATAACTTTTAGGAGAAGACTATGGCCAATCAACTACGTCAACAAGCGAAGCTCACCGTTTATGGCAGGAAGACACGTAAGTGTAATGTTCCTGTGAATGAGCAAGGTAAGTATCTTAAAGTTTCTCAGTACTATGGTGAGAATGTTTACAACTATCACCTTTCAAAATCTCTTTCACTTGAAGATAAAGATGCTTTGAAGCAAGTGATCGATGGCCGCAGAACAATCGACAGACCGCTTGCTACAAAAGTAGCGAACTCTGTTCTAGAGTGGGCGATTTCAAAAGGTGCTACTCACTTTTGTCACTGGTTCCAACCACTCACAGGTTCAACCGCTGAAAAGCATGATGCCTTTTTATCTTTCGACAATGACCGTCCTATCGAAGCTCTATCAGCTTCTCAGCTAATGCAAGGTGAGCCTGATGCCTCTTCTTTTCCAAACGGTGGATCGCGCGCAACTTTCGAAGCTCGTGGATATACAACTTGGGATTTAACATCTCCACTTTTCATTCAGGAATCTGCTAACGGAAAAACACTTGTGATTCCTACAGCATTCGTTTCTTACCACGGTGACGCTCTCGATACAAAAACTCCGCTCCTTCGTTCTGATTTAAAAATCAACGAAGTGATGACGAAGTTTTGTAAATTGATCGGTATGAAAGATGTTAATAAAGTTTACACAACATGTGGTGCTGAACAAGAGTACTTCCTGATTGATAAGGCCTTCTACTTCGGTCGCCAGGATTTAGTGATGACTGGCCGTGCTCTTATGGGTTCACTCACATCTAGAAACCAGCAGCTTGAAGATCACTACTTCGGTATGATTGAAGAGCGTGTTCTTGCGTACATGGCAGAAGTTGAAATCGAACTTTATAAAATGGGTATTCCAGCTAAAACGCGCCACAACGAAGTTGCTCCAGGGCAGTTTGAGATGGCACCAATTTTTAAAGATTCAAACGTTGCTGCTGATAACAACCAGATTGTTATGACAGTGCTTCGTAACGTTGCTCTTAAGCATGACTTCGTTTGCCTTCTTCATGAGAAGCCATTCGCAGGTGTAAACGGCTCTGGTAAACACTTAAACTGGTCTATGTCGACAGACACAGGTGTAAACCTTCTAGAGCCAGGACATAACCCTCACGAAAACTTCCGTTTCCTCGCTGTTATTGCCACAGTTACTGAAGCTGTTTACCGTCACGCAGACATCATCCGTATGGGTATTGCTTCTCACGGTAACGATCACCGTTTAGGTGCTAACGAAGCTCCTCCATCAATCATGTCAGTATTCTTGGGATCAACTCTTACTGAGATTCTTGATTCAATGCTTTCGGGTGGAAAATATGTTTCTGCAGGTAAAACACTTCTAGATCTAGGTGCTCGTCAGCTTGCTGATCTTGTTAAAGATAACACTGACCGTAACAGAACATCTCCGTTTGCTTTCACAGGAAATAAGTTTGAATTCCGTGCTTGCGGTTCTTCAGCATCAATTGGTTACCCGCTTTCAATCTTGAATGCAGCAATCATCGATATTTTCGAAGAAACAAACAAAATTCTTGAAGCTGAAATGGGTACTGGTAAATCTGCTGATGAAGCTCTCGCTGCAGTAACACTTAAGTGGTACGGCAATGCTCAGAAAGTTGTGTTTAACGGTGACGGATACTCACAAGAATGGGTTAAAGAAGCTGAGAAGCGCGGCTTGGGTAACATGAGAACAACTCCTGAAGCTATTGCTGTTCTAAAAGATGCTAAGAAAACAAATGTTCTTCTTTCAACAGGTGTTTACAGAGAATCAGAAATCTCAACTCGTCACAACGTTATGCTTGAGCGCTATATTAAGTGCCGTCATATTGAGTTAAAAACTCTGGCCGGTATGGTGCTTAAACAAGTGGTTCCTGTTGCCGTAGAATACAAAGCTCAGCTTGCTGAGTCTATTAAGAAGCAAAAAGATTGCGGCGCAGATTCATCGCTCGAGCTTGAGCTCTTGAAAGATCTCGCTACACTTTCAATATCTCTTTACTCACAAACAATCTCTCTTTCAACTACGCTTGATGAGATGCACCACAAGCTTGATGAAGAAACTCTCGCGAAAAAAATCGCGTTGGAACTTATGCCAGCATCATTTAAGATCGCTGACCTTTGTAACAAGATCGAAGAGATTATCCCGGACGAGAACTGGCCTCTGCCGAAGTTCTACGACATGCTCTTTATTCGTTAATTTTTCTCAAGAGGGCCCCGCAAGGGGCCTTTTTTAATGGCAGAGCTAATGAGCTCAAAATCCGCGACAAAATCCCGGAAGGCCTCTTCTTTATCTTCCCTATCTCTTAAAATAGCAGCAGGGTGAGGAAGAATAATGGTGTGTTTAGCATAGGCACTTTCAAAAAATTTCCCACGCGTGTCTTCAATCTTCACCATTTTACCAACAATCGATAAAGCAGCAGATCGCCCCAGACAAACGATCATTTCAGGTTTCACGATTTCAATTTCTTTTTTAAGCCATGATTTGCAGGTTGTGAGCTCTGTGATGCTCGCCCCTTTGTGCCAGCGCATATTCGATTTTGGTATATACTTAAAGCCTTTCACTGCATTGGTTAGGTAAAGACCATCTCGCTCGATTCCAACGCTTTCTAGCGCCTTATTTAAAACTTCGCCAGCTGGACCCATAAATGGTTTACCTTGCAGGTCCTCTTCATTTCCAGGCTGCTCACCAATGATCATGATCTTTGGATTTAAAGGCCCAAAACCTGGAACAGGGGCCGTTGCTTTCTCACAAATGCCGCATGCTCTGCATTGGGCAAGACTCACATTTAGTTCTTCGATCGTGTTAAAATTTTGCTCTTTGACAGAACCAGCAGAGCGCTGAGATTCATAAAACTCCTCAAGTCGTTGGGGAGCATCTTGAATGAGACTTGTAATGAGTTCAGTTTCAGGAAGTGTTTTCCAGTGACGAACAGGTAACTCTTTTTTCATCGCCGCTATTTTAATTCGCGCAGGATTAAAGATCGCTTTGTAGTATGTTTTCCATAAATCTTCCATCGTATCATCCGTAGGTGCTTTTTCCCTTGGCACTCCCTCAGAATAGGTGAGTTCTTCCCCGTCCCAGCTCGCCGTTTCATCACTCGTCATGATGACCCATTTCATGCCATTAAATCGGTCTTTAAAAAAGGGAGCAGCCAGACGCATGATCCGGTGATCAGGATTATGCCAGGCCATGTAAACGGTACCTTCTTCATTTTGCACTTCTTTAAAGCGCACAAAAGCTTTCATTTTATGTACGTCTCTTGAGACCAAGCGAGCTCTTGCTTCCATTTCCATCACATCTTGATCGAGAGGATTCTCAAGCAGTCGTTTTTCTTCATAAACGAGGCGGTAAAGAGAGCGGTAAAGAAGACTCCACGTCGAAGGATCACGAAAGGCACTTACTTGAAAGGCGAGTTCTAAAAATTCACGAGACACATTAGGTGTGACTTTAACTTCAATATCCTGCCATCTTTCACCGAATGAAAACCCCTGATCATCTTCAGTCCATTCGACATGATCAAAATGAATTTTTTGTGAAAGAAGTTGCCGGGCCTTATCACGCCAGCTTGAAAAATGCGGATCAATCCTGACAAGAATCATACTTCACCCGACACAGCTCCCACTTGAGCATCAAACATATCTAGCTGAACATTCTCTTTTTCTGTCAAAAGAGTATGGAGAAGTGGAGAGTCGAGAAGTTTAGTCTGTGAATGATCATTATGGGTGGTGACAAAAAATTTCACCTTATGCAGATTAATTCGCATTTTTGATAAATCATCAAAACGAATTTTACGAACCATGCGCGACATAATAATCCGGTCAACGTTTCTAAATCCAAGACCTGGCACACGCAGAAGCATTTCTTTCGGGGCTGTATTGAGATCAATCGGAAAGAGGTGGCGATTTCGAAGCGCCCAAGCGAGTTTTGGATCCATCTCTAAATCAAGTGCTTGAACATTTTCCGGCAACACTTCGTTAATATCAAAACCATAAAGTCTTATAAGCCAGTCCGTTTGATACAGGCGATGCTCTCTCATCATCGGGGGCTTAATCATCGGAAGATTGGGGTCACCATCCGGAATAGGACTAAAAGCAGAATAATAAACGCGTTTTAAATTTTGCGTTTCATAAAGCTCTGAGGATTTAAGCATAATATCGCGGTCACTACTTCCCGTCGCTCCCACAATCATCTGCGTGGACTGTCCCCCCGGAGCAAAGACCGGAGCGCGTTTTGATTTTGCCGTTTCTTCCTTACTTTCCAAAATAGAATCTCTAATTTGAGACATAGAGATTTCAATTTCACTATGTGTTTTAGCAGGAGCAAGCTCATCCAGATCAGACTGCAGCGGCAATTCAATATTAGCACTCAAACGATCAGCATAAAGCCCCGCTTTCCGAAGAAGGGCCTCAGAGCAACCAGCGACTGCTTTTAAGTGAATATAGCCACCAAAGCGGTGCTCTAAGCGAAGTTTTTTCGCGATCAAAATCATTTCTTCCATCGTATCATCAGAGTTTTTAGCAACTCCAGATGATAAAAATAATCCTTCGATGTAATTGCGTTTATAAAAATCCATTGTGAGTGTGACGACCTCATCAACTGTGAACTTCGCGCGTTTAACTTGGCTGGAAACCCGGTTAATGCAGTAAGAACAATCATAAATACAAAAATTAGTCAGAAGGATTTTAAGAAGTGATATGCAACGTCCATCAGGAGTATAGCTATGGCAAATACCCGCGCCCTGAACGTTTCCGATACCGTTTTTTTCAGCTTTTCTCTTCACTCCAGAGCTAGCGCACGAGGCATCGTATTTGGCGGCATCTGCTAAAATAGCAAGTTTGTCTTTTAAATCCATGTATTATTCTACGAGAGTGAAAAGGGATGTTCAAAAAGTTAATAGTTTGTCTAAGATATAAGTTGTGCTCTTAAAAGAAAATACCAAAAACACCAACTTCTAATTCCTGAGAAGGGACTGTTTGCGAGTTTGTCCCAGCGGGCCCTCTATAAACTGTAGGAGCAGGCTCAAAGAATCCTAAATGCGTAAAACCACCTGAAAATTCTCTGACATCATTAGTCCCTACATAACCTTGATGAGGATTTGCATCAAAGTAAGGAAAATCTTCCAGAATAATATTTGTTGTGGAGCAGGAGTAAACTGGTTCAACAAAACTATTGTTGCGTAAATAACTTGTGACGAAATTGTTCCCATATCCCAAATTAGTTGCTCTGAGGTAAACATCAACTTGTGAAGAAATCGGAAATCCTGAAGTATTAGTATCAACCATGGGTAAGCTTGGTGTTGGCATACTTAAAGTTCCATGATCTTCAACGATTTCATGACAAAGCCAATTGAGACCAGCTGGACCCGGATCCTGAGATTTTAAATTCACGACACCAACCGAATAATCAATATTGCTAAAATCCGTACTTGTAATACTCATCAACCCCTGGAGTTCTGTTGATTGAAAAAAGTTTTTGTATGGGCAATCTGAATATCCGGTAGAGCAGGGTTAAAGGTATAAAATTTTTCGACAACGGATGATTCTACCCCTGAGCTCGTTGTTCCTTTTAAACTCAGGCAATACGAACCAGCTCCAGGATTAACGGTGAATGTCGAGGTATAAGTCGATCCTAGGTCTGGATCACCGCAAATTGTTTCAGAAATAATGAACTTGATATCAGCTGCCGTTGAACAGCTCAACGTCACATTAAAAGGATTAGCAAAGGATCCACTACCAACGCTCGCTGAGCAGTTAAGCGAGCTGCTTCCACCACCGCCACCTCCAGAAGAAACACCGTCATTTATATTTTCATCATCTTCTTTCGGTAAATCAGTGGGAGGCTTCAAACAAAAAAGACAAGGTCCATTTCCAGGACCACCCATCCGTGGACCACTACCAAGTTTAGGTAAAGAATTTATTTTTGAAGATACACTTTTCTTAGCTAATGAGTTTTGATCTGTCCGTTGGATAGAATTTTGCCTCGATTGAGGTTGGAACCCAAGAGATGTTGGTTGATCAACTTCCGCTTCAGTATTTTGTGGAGTCTCTTGCGCCAAATCTTCCGAAACATCCTGAAAAAGATTTTCATCTTTTTCTACGTTTTTAAAACTTGGGCCTTCCCGTAATTGTCGCCTCACATTTGTCGATGCAGGTCCTCTAAAAAAAGGTTTATCCGAAACTTTTTGCTTCTTATTTTTTTTTGATGAGACTTGTTCAACTTCGTCATCGACTTCAGCGATTTGGGGCACATCAAATTTTATCTGGATTCCCAAAGCAAAAAGGACAACAAAGGATATCAAAGCAAATAAACGATTCATTAAGTTAACCTTGATAACCTATCGGTCTTTTTAACTTATTTTTAAAATCCTTTTTAAGGCTCTCTTTTCGCTCATCCCCTTAATATTTCAAGAAATTCCGCCGATAAAGCCTAAATAATGAAGAATTTTTTAAATTTAGTCATTTTTGCTTTTTTTCTGTCGGCCAGTGCGTACGGATTAGATTCTTTGAGCTATTCCGGTCGCTTGGTTAATGCTGATGGTTCTCCCGTCACCGGAACTCCAGATATTCAATTTAATTTAAGTTACACAAATGCTCCTTCTACAATTATTTGTACGAAAACAGTTACAAGCGTTCCCCTCACGAAAGGTGTGTTTCACACCAAGCTTGATTACATTGCTGCCGACTGCGGAGGACAAACTTTGTCACAAGTTTTATCCCTCGTTCCTGTAGGAGAAACCATTGCTTTGCAGGTAACAGATATCACCAATTCCAAAGCGTATACTTATCAAGCGATTCATTCGATTCCGTCTTCAATCATGTCAAACATTGTAAAAAACCCTTACACAAATGGGAGCGCTGAGTGGGCAAGTTCTGACTTGGGACGGAACAAAGTGGGCACCGGCGAACGTTTCAGGGGCAAGTGGTGGGACAGTGACTCAAGTTAATACTGGTACAGGTTTGACTGGTGGACCCATCACAACAACAGGAACTATTTTAATTGCAGCGAGTGGAGTGGGGACCACTCAACTTGCCAACTTAGCTGTAACAGACGAAAAAATTGCCGGTGGAATGACCCGAACAAAATTAACGAATGGAACTCCGTCTCATGTTTTAGTGAACGATGGCGCAGGTGCCATCAGCAGTGTTGCTTCGATTGCTATCACCCAAGGTGGTACAGGAGCAAATACGGCCGCAGGTGCGAGATCGAATTTAGGTTTAGGAACGGCAGCTGAGGCCAACATCGGTAACGTTGCAGGAAATGTGATGGCGGCTTCTGCAGCTCCAAACTGTTTTGCCAATGAAAAATTACAGATGAGTGCGGGACCCATTTATGCATGGACCTGCGTCGCTGATATCGATTCTCCAGACACAACGAAGCTTCCTCTCGCTGGCGGAACCATGGCCGGCATCATCGATATGAATAGTAATCTCATTGTGGGGATGACTTCACCAACAGCTCCGGGACACGCTGCTAACAAGGCTTATGTAGATTCTCAAATTAGCGGCGTTAATTCCTCTCAATGGACAACTTCAACACCCAATATTTACTTCAATACCGGAAATGTTGGGATTGGTACGGCGAGCCCGAGCAGTTCTCTTCATATCTCTAAGGATAGCGGCAACTATTCGACTGAAGCCATTCGCATTACCGGCAGATCACTGGGGAACGTTGTCGATAGTACCAGTGATGCCCATGGTTTTGGACTTTACCTCTCGTATAATATTTCAGGCAATAGGCAGTTCGTTTTTGCTGATACATCGACAGGCGCGGGAGTTAGATTCATCGGTAATTCGATGGATGCATTTAATAAGATTACACAGACCCGAGCGGATCTCAATCTCGGAACCGAATCAAACGGAGTTCACGTCGGAATTCCGATCTCAAACACACAATTTTCTGCATCTAACGCTTCAGGAACGGCTTCAAAGATTCTGACTGAAATTAAAGGCGCGGCATCTCAGACGGGTAACTTCCTTAATGTCTCAAGCTCAGCAGCAACCGGGGATATCATGACGATCCTGCCTTCTGGCAACGTCGGTATCAACAAAGCGAATCCAGCAGATAAACTTGATGTCGCAGGTAATATCGCCTTAGATGGCCGAGTTCGCTTTAAATCAGATAACGCAAACTATCTTGAATTAAAGGCTCCACTTGCCCTTGGTGCTTCTTTAACGTTCAACTTACCTGGTACTGCCGGTACCAGCGGTAACGCTCTTGTCACAGATGGTGCGGGCAATTTATCCTGGGCCGCTGTAGCCACCGGATCAAGTGCCGTTAGCGGAGATTTATCAGGAACAATCTCGAGTGCCACAATTATCGCTGGAGCAGTGACATCTTCAAAAATTCTTGATGGAACAATTGTTGATGCCGATATTTCTGCGAGTGCTGCTATCGCACAATCAAAAATTTCAGGTTTATCAACTGACCTCGGCGCAAAAGAACCAACTATTTCTCCGGGAACAGCTCTTCAATATTGGAGAGGGGATAAGTCCTGGCAAAGGTTAAATACCGCTGCCATCCCTGAAACAACCAATTTATATTTCACTAAACCCCGCGTTTTAGGAACTGATCTCGCCGGCTTTGCCAGTGGCTCGGGTACGGTTTCAGCAACAGATACAGTTCTAACTGCTATCGGAAAACTTGACGGAAACCAAGGCAATTATGTTTTAAAAACTGGCGATTCGATGAGTGGCACCTTAAGTATTCCTGCACCGACTTTAGCAGCACACGCGGCTAACAAAAGCTATGTTGATTCGGCAGTTAGTGGATCATCTTATTGGACTAAAGTCGGGAGCGATTTAAATTATATTGCAGGTAACGTTGGAATTGGAACAACGGCGCCAAATGGATTACTTTCTTTAAAGGCCAATTCTGGCGATGTTATTCAAACGTTAGAAAATGCTGGTGGTCAAAATGGACGTTTTGACTTGCGATATAAATATGAAGGTGCTTTTCACAAGGTTGGTATTACGGACGGAGCAGGGGTATGGATTTATAATTTTGTTTGGGGAGCAGGGAATACTCATTCTTATAATTTTGTTGGTACAGGCAATACATCATTTGCAGGCAACGTCGGTATCGGTACAACTAACCCAGCTGAAAAATTAACTGTAGTCGGTAATATTGCTTTAAGTGGTAATCTTCGCATGCAATCAAGTAATAGTAATTTTGTAGAATTAAAAGCTCCGTCTGCTCTTGCATCCACGCTTGTTTTCAATTTACCTGGGACAACTGGATCAGCTGGAAATGCCTTAACAACTGATGGCTCAGGAAATTTATCATGGTCTCAAGTTGCGACTTCCTCAACTTCAGTCGGTGGAGATCTGACTGGCACCATCGCCAATTCTCAAATTGCTGCTGGCGTGATTGTAGATGCTGACATTTCATCATCAGCTGGGATTGCTCAATCAAAAATCTCAGGTCTCACAACTGATCTTGCTGCCAAAGAGCCAACCATTAATACTGGATTAGCAACTCAGTATTGGCGTGGTGACAAATCGTGGCAGACTTTAAATACGACTGCTGTTGCTGAGGGTACTAATCTCTATTTTCTTGATGCAAGAGTTCGAAATGCATTGATGTTAACTTATGCCGTTGAAACAGCTGTACCTTTGGCGACAACTGATACTTTGATCCAAGCACTCGGAAAGTTAGAAGCGCAAATTATTGCTAATAATACAGCTTTTAATAATTCAGGACAGTGGAGTAAATCCGGAACAAGTTTATTTTATAATGGTGGCAATCCTGTAGGAATAGGAACTGCATCGCCGAGCGAAAGACTTCACATTGCTTACTCGGGATCCACTAAATTGTTGATTGAAGCTACAAGCGGCACTGGGAACAATGCAGGTCTTCAAATTAAGGGTGCTGGACTCAACGCCGACTGGACATTTCTGACGAATCGTTCAGACTTGGCCATTAACCCAGGCGACCTAATGTTCAGGCAGAATAATACCACACGAATGATCATACAAGATGGCGGCAACGTCGGCATTGGAACAACCGCACCTACTGAAAAACTTGACGTCCTAGGTAACGTCAAAGCACAGCAAATTTATATTAAAAAAGTTTCTATTCCGGCCGATGGGAATTGGCATGCTGTGGCCACTGTCGGAGGATTGTGGGGACGAATAGCCTACTTAGCAGATAACCCATCGGGTAACCAACCCGCCGTTTCAAGCGGTGAAATCATGATGATTAATGATAATTTTAGTTTAAGAATGCGCCATACAGCTGCTCAATATGTGACAAATACAAATTTACAATTTGCTCGATCGGGTAATTCGTTTGAAGCCGTCATCACTTGGGTGAGAAATCTTGGTTTAGTTCCCATGAATTTTTATATTACTGAAAATCAAAACTGCACTCTCTTACTTAACGGTACATCTGTTGCATCATTGCCTGCGGGAATCGGGCAAGTGATCTATCCACAATTGGCAGGTGACACTGAAACAATAAATAACAGTTTGAATGTTACCGGCAACGTCGGCATTGGAACAACCGCACCTGCTGAAAAACTTGAAGTCTTAGGTAACGTCAAAGCAACCAGCTTTATTTCTACATCTGATAGAAGGCTAAAAACAAATCTAAAAAAAGTAAAAGGTCTTGAGACTGTAAACGAATTGACCGGTTATCGCTTTGACTGGAAAAGTAACGGTGAACGAGAGTACGGAGTCATGGCACAGGACTTAGAAAAAGTTATGCCAGAAGCAGTGGTGACAGACGCTAAGACAGGCATTAAGTCTGTTAAGTACGATGGACTTTTAGCACCTGTCATCGAATCGATTAAAGAATTATACTCGGCGATGATGGGACAAAATAAAGAAATAAAAGAGCAGTCTAGGCGGATTGCTTCGCTAGAAAATAAAGATCGTGAAATTCAGGAACTTAAAAAGAAAAACAAAGAATTAGAAGAGCGCCTGAAGAGAATCGAAGATAAAATGTCGGAAAATAATTCGAAGAAAAAATGAAATATTTCTTTTTCGCCTTATTCATCATCTTCTCCAATTTAAATTTACATGCCGATTGTAATACTCCCGTTGGAGTTGCCGGTCAGACACAATGGATGTCATCACTTGGTAAAGTAAAATGGTGTAATGGCTCTGAATGGGTGGATTCCACCGTAACAGTAGGTATCTCATGTGCTGGATTTGTATCTGGGACTATAAGTTATATCAGTGGAGATATGCTCTTTTGTGATGGAGCCTTTTGGCAAAACATGAAAGGCCCCACTCTTGATTCTTGCGTGGGAAATGTCGCTGGAACTTATACCTGGGATACTTCCAGTTATATTTTAAAATTTTGTAACGGAGCTAACTGGCATGCGATGTATCTTCCATCGGCACCGGCCGTTTCTGGGATTGGAATTAATGGGGGAGCACTTAATACGAGGCTTAATAACGTTCAGATGAATTTATCTGCGGCGGCAATGGACTCTGCTTCAAAAATTACGCATTTTTGTTTTAAGTATTTTACTTCTCCTTCACCTCCAGCTGCACCAATTGCCACTGATAGTTGTTGGGTGCCGGTTAATTTTCCTTCACCGGGAATTCAACCTTCTATTTCCATTTCATTTTCTGGTTACTATTTCCCTATAGGTTTTACTCCAGCAACCTATACCGTTTATGCTTGGGCAAAAAACGGCGTTAATTATATTTCCTCACTTTCTGGAAGTGGCGCCGGAACGGCATCGGTTGATAAGGCATCAATTGCTTTTGATCCGGGTTCTCCTCCTGCCCTCATTAATATTTTTGCCACCAATTCGGATTCATCAGCCGTGCCGCCTTCAGGCTCAGATCTTTTTATTCCGGCAGGTAATGATGTCTTTATTAAATGGAAACTAACAGATGATCGAGTTCTTCCCGGAACTCCTGTGGATATTTTTTATACGACTGATGAGATTAATTTTATTCCAGTCGCAACGGGTGTTTCAAATTCTGCGAATGCAGGCTGCTCCGTTGATGGATTACTAAGCACAGGTTGTTATAGATGGTTAGGTGGTGCTCCTAGCTCTGGTTATTTTAAAATAAGAGTTCAGGCCAGTGATGATTCCAATCTTTCATCAATTCTAAGTGCTGAACCAAACAACATGGGACTATTTAAATACCTAGCAGGGACAACTGATCCTGGTCTTGGTGGATCAGCAGCAAGTGCGGTGATGTTTACGAACCAGGGTGCTGGCGGTTTCCACTCTGGTGCGGGTGCCTTCGTTGTTAGAGAAAATGGAATGATGTTTGTAGTTGATGATCGGGGACTAATGAAAGTCGATCCTACGGATGGTAATTATAAACTTTTTCTTGCTTATACCGGAACCAGGACTGATGGTCCATTAGCTACAGCGACGTTAAAATCAAAACCAGTTAAGATTGCTCTTGATTACAATGACCGACTTTTGATTTACGACAGTGACTTTATCAGAAGGATTGATTTTTCAACTAATCAAATAACTTCCATTATTGGAGGGGGAGCTTCAACTGCTGATGGAGTCACAGCAAATAATTTTCAGCTTACTCCTGCATCAGGAAATCTTCCCAGCGTTTTATTTAATCCACTTCCCAATGGTGACATTTGGTTTCAAGGTGCCTCCGATTATAATGTGGCAAATAGAAGTGCTGGCTTTAAAATCCGCATTTATAAGGCGTCAGATAATAAAATTTATAGTTTAGTTCCTTACGGAATAGGCTCTCTGGAAGATGCTGGCTTTGATCCCTCCGGATATCCCATTTACAACGTGGGGATAGCTTTTAATCCTATTACATCGGCAGTCACTGCGATCAGATCACGAGGAATTATTCCTACTCCGGGAGGACATTCACCAAGAAGTACCAATTACAATCCCATTACGGGTGAATCAGTCGCCCCTCATATTCCTTTTTTAGGATACTGGACGGATGATAATACTATCACCTCAAGAAACGGTGAAATGTATGGAGTGGATAGGTTTCAATTAAACGGCATATTCAAATATAATTCAGGATCAAACAGTTGGGTGAGGCTTTTAGGAACTGGAGTTAAAGGACAATGCGCTGATGGAACGGCCGCCCTTTCATGTGCCGTTGATGTTACCGATGGTTTTGTGAATTCTCAAAACCAAATCTTTTTTTTGGATAGAGGTCGCATCAGAACTATTGATGGAAGCGGAAATGTGCTGACTCTTTTCGGACAGTCGCTTGCTTTTGGTGATGGTGGTCTCGCTGCCAGTTCTCGAGTGAATGAAGTTTACTGGCTTGATAATTCCCAAAGCGGAAAAATTGCTTTCGTTGATAATAAAGAATTCGTTTTACGGGAATTTAACCCTGGTGGAACGATTACTAAACTTGCAGGTAATGGTGCAGATCAAAATCCAGACACAACCAGTCCTGCGGCAAACCAGCCGATTTCTGCTAACTATTGGGGTGGTATTTATCCCATGCTCGCTGACTCGACTAACGGTTCTATTTACTATCACCGTAATGGCCACCAAATATCAAAACTTGATAGGTCTTCTGGTCTTTGGGTAGACATAGCTGGGAATGGAGGAACGAGCCACGTTTCAGCAGATGGACTGCTCGGAAACCAGGTCAGCATGGGGGGTTATCCAATGGGGCCACAGGGTTTCAATGGAACAACTTTTTTGCGGCAATTTCACGAGTGGAACGGAACTCAATCAGTAAACGGATTAATTAAAACCTACGCTTTATTAGACGGAACTCAAGGCGCTTTTGCTGGTGTCATGGGACCAGTAGGAGGCTCGATAGACTCCTGCGCTGATGGGACTGCGCTCACTGCCTGTGCTATTCCAGCGAATCATAATTCACTTTCAAAAGCGAACTGGGATGCAGCTAATAGTCGGTGGCTTTTGCATCAAATTGGATCAAATATTATACGTACTGCTTCTGCCGGCGGTAACTGGGGAACATTAGTCACACTTCCTCGAGGGATAAACGCATTCACTTACGTTTTGAAGGCATCAGTGCCTCATGTTTATTATTGCTCTGGTGGAAGAATGTATAAATACAATATAAGCAGTGCTACAGAAACAACCCTCTTTTGGCCAAGTTCAACCATAAGCTGTTACGGACACTCTCTGGCGTGGCATGCTGGTCGAAATTCAATCGTGTTTTCCATCAAACAAAACGGTCTTGGTGCCATTGCCGAGATCTCTGATCCCTAACGAGTAAACTTCTTAAAACTTCTTAAAAGTGTCTAACGTTTAGTCATTTCTGGTTGCCTAACTATCTGAAACACCTCTTCATCTCATGGCCCCTTTCTTGCTAATCATTGAGTAATTATTTTTATTACATAGGAGCATGGTATGAAAAAGACCGCTATTTTCCTTATTCTCTTCACGGTATTCAGCATGAAGCATGTAAAGGCGCAGGAATCGATTGAAATCACCCCAGCGGATAAAGAACAAGTCGCTCGCGAGCTTGAAACTGAGGCGCAATCAGATAAACACGACAGTAAAACCAAAGAATTTTTAAATAAAGTTGCCGGTCTTTTTAAAGGATCTAAAGACACTAATGAAATTGATGTCGATGGCAAGAAAGAAGATTGTGTTGATTGCTCTAAAAAGGCGAAGGCTAAAAGCTTTTTCTCAAAACTTGGCCGTAAGCTTGGTAAAGGGTCTGCTTGGTTATCGACCACAACGGCAAAACCTTTCATGACCGCGTCTGCTTTTATTAAAGGTGCTGTTGAAAAAGGCGATAAAAATAAAGAGCTAGCTGCTCTTTATCAATTCTTTTTGAATCACGAAGCAGAATTTGATGATTTATACCTAGAGGCGGGAACACCGGAAGAAATGATTGAACTTATGCTCGCGCGCATGGAAGAAATCATGGAAAAGAAATCTCATATTATTATGAAAGATTTTTTGATTCACTTAGGTATCACTCGTGAAATCCCTGCTGATATGAAAGACTTTGAACTAACAGCAGAAGAAATTGCTTCAATTGATCAATCAAAAATTGATCCGGATTTCATTAACCGTCACCCTGAATATAAAGAAGTAAAGGGCATCCTTGGCGAAATGACTAAACAAGACATCAAGGATATCATTGAAAGTGGTTACTTTGAAAAGTCGATTTCATTTGAAGATTATAAGTCAGCAGCTCCTTCAATTCCTGAATTGGTAGGTACAGTTGTTGGTCAGATTTTTGTTCCAAAAATTGCTCTTGGAATCGTTTCTAAAACACTAGCAGGTCTTTATATGGCGCCTGTTTTAGCGGCCGATATCGGAACCGGTGTCTCTACGGCAATCTGCTTAAAGAAAGACACTCAGGCGCAATTTGAAGCTGATAAAGAATTAAAACAATTCTGTAGCTATGTGGTGAACCGCAGTGGTTACCAGTTAATGAAAGGTAGGGCCAAGGGGTATGTCGCTGGGAAGAAATTCCACCAAAACATCGCCGCAAAAATTAAGAATATTAAAGAAAAGAGAGCTGCCAAGAAAAAACAAAAACAGCTTGAGAGAGAAGAAAGAGAAAAAGCAAATCTAATCCCACAGCTTCAATAAATAAAAAAAGCCCTTCTTTAAGAAGGGCTTTTTTTTTAGTAAAGAATTAAGGCCAAAAAGTCAGAACTCATGTTCCCATCCGGCAGGAAAAAAACAGCGGAAAGAGAAATTGTGATAAAGGTCACAAGTCCGGCCAGAATAAAAAATTCCTTCGTCCAAAAGTAGACGTGGTCCCAAACAGTTGGTTGTTCCATTTCAAAGTCCATAATTACCCCTAAATCTCTCTTACCCCGAGTCATGAAACTCAATGATGAAACTTAAAGGAACGTGTATTTTTTACTTTTTTAAAGGGATTTTCAGAGGCAAGAAGTGAGGATTCGGAGGACTCCGGAGAATAGTTAGCTCAAAGAGTCGGACATTATAATCCTTGACTCTTTTCCGGATGGCCCTTATCTCTATTTATAGACCTTCCCATTATTTAGGACAAAAATGGCAGACAAAAAATATCTGGTTATTGTGGAGTCACCCACAAAAGCTAAGACGATTCGTAAGTTTTTACCGAGTAATTATACAGTGGAAGCGAGTATGGGCCATATCCGTGACCTTCCGCAATCCGCTGCCGATATACCTGCTGCTTTAAAAAAAGAAGACTGGGCAAAACTTGGTGTGAACGTGGAAGAGGATTTTCAACCTCTCTATGTTGTTCCGAAAGATAAGAAAAAAATTATCACCGATCTGAAGGCGAAATTAAAAGATTGCGCCATCCTTTATCTGGCGACCGATGAAGATAGAGAAGGTGAATCGATTTCCTGGCATTTATTGGAGCTTTTAAAACCCAAATGCCCCGTGAAGCGAATGGTTTTCCACGAAATTACCAAAACAGCGATTCAAAAGGCCTTAAAAGATACCCGTGATGTGGATGATAAACTCGTCCGCGCTCAGGAAACTCGTCGTATCCTCGACAGGCTTTATGGCTACACGCTTTCTCCTTTAATATGGAAAAAAATCGCTTACGGTCTTTCCGCAGGGCGAGTGCAATCCACAGGTCTAAAAATGATTTGTGAGCGAGAGCGCGAAAGAATGCGCTTTAAGCGTTCTGTTTATTGGGACATCAAGGCGACTGTTCACCCGGAAAAAGATAAGAAAGCCACTTTTGACGCCAAGCTCACTTTTGTCAAAGGCGGACGAGTGGCCGGCGGTAAAGACTTTGATGGTCTGACTGGTCAATTAACTGATGCCAAAAAGTTTGTCTTACTAGATGAGAAAAAATCAAAAGCCCTTGCTGCCTCGATAGAAAAAGCTGAATGGAGAGTCACAAGTGTTGAAGAAAAAACCTTCAATTCAAAACCTGCCATTCCTTTTATCACATCAACTCTTCAGATGGAGGCCAACCGTAAACTTGGTATGTCATCAAAAGACACGATGAGAACAGCACAGCGTTTATATGAAGAAGGTCTCATTACTTATATGAGAACAGATTCACCAAACCTTTCTCAGGAAGCGATCAATGCTGCCCGTGAAATGGTGGTGAAGCTTTACGGTAAAGACTATTTAAATCCAGAAGTTCGTCAGTATGCTGCTAAACAAAAAGGCGCACAGGAAGCCCACGAAGCGATTCGACCGGCGGGAGCTGAATTCACTCACCCTGATAAAACAGGCATGAGTGGACGCGAGCTTTCATTATATGAATTGATCTGGAAACGTACGATGGCGACTCAGATGAAAGAAGCTGAAAAAGCATCGATGACTATTAAAATTGAAGCTGGTGAAGCAGAGTTTTCTTCTTCTGGAACGCGGATTTTATTTCCAGGATTTTTAAGAGTGTACGTTGAAGGTACAGATGATCCTGAAGCGGCACTCGAAGATAAAGAACTTATCCTCCCTGTTCTAAAAAAAGGCGACCTCCTTAGGGCCGCAACGATTACGCCTGACATGCACGAAACAAAACCACCGGCGCGTTTTACGGAAGCATCGATTATTCAATCTCTTGAAAAAGAGGGCGTTGGTCGTCCCTCAACTTACGCCTCAATTATCGGAACAATTCTTGATCGTGGATACGTTAGGAAAGATGGATCATCGCTTGTTCCAACATTTACCGGCATGGCCGTGATTCAACTTCTTGAAACTCACTTTGAGCATTTGATGGATTACTCTTTTACCTCTGATATGGAAGCTTCCTTAGATAAAATTGCTTACGGTGAGGAAGATTCGTTAAAATACCTCACGAAATTTTATAATGGTAAAAACGGACTCGCTAAAAAAGTTGAAGAGCAGGATAAAAAAATTAAACCGGAAGAATCCCGTACCATCCACATTATGAAAGATGGTATTGCGATCGATATCAAAGTCGGACGCTTCGGACCTTACGTTATTCAAGGAACTGGTAAAGACGAAGTTCACGCTTCGATTCCGGAAGACATCGCTCCTTCAGATATTGATCCGGAACAAATTAAAGAACTGTTAAAAAACCAGGCGGACGGGCCTACTCCCATTGGAGTCGATCCCGTTACCAAAGAAAAAATTTATTGCCTGGTCGGTCGATACGGCGCCTATTTTCAATTGGGCGAAGTCACTGAAAAAAATCCAAAACCAAGACGGGCCTCACTTCCAAAAGGCAAAGAGCCTAAGACTGCAACGGTTACGGATGCCATTCAGGCGCTTTCATTACCAAGAGAGTTAGGTGTTCACCCTGAAACGAAAAAACCGATCCTCGCCAATAACGGTCGCTTCGGGCCTTATGTGATGTGTGACGGAATCTTTCGCTCGCTTAAAAAAGAAGATGACGTCTTTTTAGTCGATCTTGCACGTGCCATGGAGCTCCTCACTGAAGAAAAAGGGGCGAGTAAACGAGGCGGGAAAGTCTTAAGAGACTTCGGGCTTGTCGCTAAGCTTAAGAAGAAAGTGTCTATTTTAGATGGAAAGTATGGGCCCTATATTAAGTTCGGGACCAAAAATATCACCCTTCCTGAAGACAAAAGAGACCCAAAAATCATCGAAAAGATGACTGAAGCGGAGCTTGCGAGCATTGTTCTTGCTGCGGCGAAGAAATAGCCCGTAGGATCTTAAAAACGTCGTTGACAGTAAGTGGGGCGTTCGGTTAAATTGCCGGAACTTCAAAAGTACAATTTGCTACAGATAAGGATAAGTTTATGAAAAAAGGTATTCACCCAGAGTATAGAGATGTCGTTTTTAAAGACGTTTCTTCTGATTTCCAGATTATCACTCGTTCAACAATCAAGACGACTGACAAGATTACAGTTAGTGGTCAAGAATATCCGCTTTTCAAAGTTGATATTTCTTCTGGCTCACACCCATTCTACACTGGAACTCAGCGTGTGATGGATACTGAAGGCCGTGTTGATCGCTTCAAAAAGAAATACGGAAAGAAGTAAGATCTCATTACAGATTCAATTCAAAAAGCCACCTTCGGGTGGCTTTTTTTATTTCACCATTGTGGGAGCGCCCTGTTTCTCTTTGGACTGAGCAAAGAACCATACCACGGTGAAACCAAACCAGGTGTAATGAGGGTTTTTATAAAGAGGCGAATCGCTGTAGGCGGTACCATCCAGGTAGTCGTAGCGAAAGAAAGGAATGAAAAGAAAGTTATCCATTCTTTTCGAGAGCGAGACCACCGCCGTCGTTCCACTGTAACCACTCTTTGAACTGTATTTTTTTCGATCCACAGTCGCGTCTTCTGTTTTGACTTCATAAAACCTGTTGTGAAAACTTCTTGAGCCGTATTGAATGCCTAGAGATAATTCAGAGGCCCAGCCAAAATTAGTCTCAGTAGGTTTTGAAAGAAAATTTAAATAGGGTACCGAGAAGTATCCCACGTGCTCGATGTAAGAAAGATCGGTGGCAAAGACTGCGCGAAAAGGCATCTCGATATTTAAAAAATGCTCCGAGTGCTGAGATTTCCAGAAGTAGTAACGAAGCATGGGACCCATCTCAAAAGTGGGATCGAGATTATCCATTTCTTTTCGAAGGCGATCGCCGCCACTTGAAACGTTAAGCCCAATCGACACACTCAAATCAAGAGTCAGGTTACCGAATTTGGCGATATGGCCGCGAATAAAACCGTTTTCTGCTTCAAAGGTTTTTCCACGAACGGTGTAGGCGGGAAAAGGGAGCAAGAACCATTTTTTTTGAGGAGAGCCGCGGTAGTGATCATTTCGCATGGGAAGGACACCTGCACCTGCTTCCCAGAGAGGAAGGCGGGTATCGGTGTCTGCTGCTCTAGCAGCACTGATGGTGATGGCGATGAGAATGCTGAATATTTTTAACATGGGCCACCACCAGAAGAAGAGATCCAAAAATTGAAATCCCATGGGTGATTTGATCTGAATATCTACCCTCTAATAAAATTCCCATTAAAATAAAAAACAGTCCAGCGACAGCAAGTGAAACAATCCAGGACAAACCATGTTTTTTATAGCCGGGAATAAAGGCCAGAGGTGAGGTAAACAGAATGATGACTCCGACAATCACATGAACCCAGGTTGAATGGGTGTAAGCAGAAATAGCAGGGAAGAAAAACGGTAAAAACGCCACAAGAATGCAATGGACCACACAGGCCGATGAAAAGGCAATTCCTAGACGATCCCAAGCTTTTTTCATGATGCGGGTATACCTAAAGTTACAGACCTCGTCTATCGTGGTACATAAATACTTCATTAAAAAAAACGGAGATAACTTATGAAAATGTCATCAATAATGATGGGTCTGAGCCTAAGTCTTTCAGTGTTTGCTGCTAAAGTTGAGATCGATGTGAACGGTATGACGTGCGGAATGTGCGTTGAAGCGATCACTAAAGAGTTGAAAGCAACTGAGAAGGCAGAAAATATTTCAGTCAATCTCGATGAAAAGAAAGCTCGATTTTCTGAACTGAAAGATAAAAAAATCACGGATGCTGAAGTTCGTTCAGCGATCAAAAAAGCTGGCTACGAAGCAGTAAAAATTCGTCGCAACTAATGAAACCAGTCCATGTCTTGTGGGGTTCGCAATCCGGAAACGCCAAAAATTTAGCGAACGTTATCGGTGAATCTCTGGATCAGGAGTTTCAAGTTGCCGTTCATGACATGAGCGACATTGATCCGGATGAAATTCATAACATTCACCATTTAATTATTGTCACGAGTACTTATGGTGATGGTGAACCACCGGATAATGCTTCTGAGTGGATGAGTTTTGTGAAATTTGCCGACGAGCTAGATCTCTCACACCTGAACTATGCCATCATCGGGCTTGGCGATACTTATTACCCGCATTTTTGTCAGGCAGGGAAAGATTTTGACGAGTACCTGTCTAAACATGGTGCCCATGCGATGCTCAAACGCCTTGATTGCGATCTTTATTATGAAGATCAATATCCAGATTGGGTTAAAGAATTGAAGAGTGTATTAAATTCCAAAGTTCCGGATTAAACTAGTCTCATGAAAATTGGAATCCTGTCACGCAATCCAAAAATTTATTCGACTCATCGTTTGGTCAAAGCGGCACTGACTCGTGGTCATCAAGTCCGAGTTATTGATCCTCTTCGCTGTTATATGAACATCACGAGTTCAAATCCGATGGTCCATTACCGCGATCAGGCACTCGATGATTTTAATGTCATCGTTCCAAGAATTGGTGCATCGATTACTTATTACGGGTCTGCGATTTTAAGACAATTTGAAATGATGGGCGTGTATTCACTTAATGAATCCACATCTATTACTCGTTCTCGGGATAAACTTCGTTGCTTGCAAATTCTTTCACGTTCAGGCATCGGCCTTCCAGTCACAAGTTACGCTCACTCAACAAAGATGACGGAAAAACTTATCAAGATGGTGGGTAATGCACCCTGTGTGATTAAACTGATTGAAGGCACTCAAGGTAAAGGTGTCATTTTAGCTGATACTCCAAAAGCGGCGGAGTCTGTAATCGATGGATTCAGACAAATGAAAGCGCACTTTTTAGTGCAGGAATTTATTAAAGAAAGTAATGGCTGCGATATTCGCGCGTTTGTGATTGGTAATAAAGTTGTGGCGAGCATGATGAGAAAAGCAAAGGACGGAGATTTTCGTTCTAATCTTCATCGTGGTGGAACAGCAAAACAAGTTGAGATCTCAAATGAAGAAGCGCAAATGGCGGTGAAGGCGGCACAAGCCTTAGGACTCAATGTCGCTGGTGTTGATCTGCTTCGTTCAGCGCGTGGACCTTTAGTTCTTGAAGTTAATTCTTCACCCGGGCTTCAGGGAATTGAAACAACCACCGGTCTTGATATCGCGAATATGATTATTGAGTACATAGAAAAAAATATTGGTGAAACTCTTTACCAAGGTTAATTCTCAGTCTTTAAGCGGTAAATTCTTTCCGAAACTGGTAGCTCAAAAAACTCATTCAGTGATAATTCTTGTTTCACCACAAAATTTAAAACAGCAGCATGAAATTTTTTGAGTAAGTCAGGTCCTTGATAGACGTAAGACGTATACACTTGCGCGGCCTTGCCACCATCTTTCCATAACTCAAATAAATCTTCTGGTTCTGCTATTCCCCCAACGGCGATTAATTCAAGATTTGTTTTTTCTTGCAAAATAATACGACGGACTTCTTTGGATTTTTCTTTTAGGAGAACTCCTGAAATGCCGCCCGTGCCTCGCTCCGGCATGATGGTTGTGTTGGTTGCAATGAGTCCCGTTAATTTATATTCCTGGGCAAGGTGAGTGAGTTCAATGACCTTTTCTCGCGAAAGATCCGGAGCAATTTTTAAATACAGGTCTTTTCCTGCGCGGTTTTTATTTAGTTCAGAAAAAAGGTCGGATAAGTAGGATTTTTCCTGAAGGGCACGAAGCCCCGGTGTATTGGGTGAAGAAACGTTAATGACAAAGTAGCTTGCGTTGTCTGCCAGCGTATCAAAAAGAATCGAGAGCTCTTCGATACTTTCAACTGTGCCCGTTTCTTTATTTTTACCAATGTTGACTCCTAAAGGTGTCAATCCTTGGTAGCTTTTAAGGCGAGGCATAATTTCCTTGAGTCCCTGATTGGGAAAACCTAGAGCATTGCGTAAGCTCTGTTCCGCTGGGTAACGAAACATTCGAGGGCGGGGATTTCCCGCCTGGGCCTTCAAAGTCACAGTCCCGCATTCAATCGCTCCAAATCCCTGAGCGCTAAAAAAGTTTAGCGCTTCAGCATTCTTATCAAGTCCGGCCGCAAGTCCAATGGGAAAGGTCCAGTCCACTGCTCCGACTTTCATTTTAAGACGAGTATCAGGAATGAGACCCGACAGTTTTCCTAAGACAGGTGCCAGTTTTGCCATCTCTAGGGTCAGATTGTGGGCCGTTTCAGGATCGAGAGAGAAGAGTAATGGTTTAATGAGGGAGTAAAGCATACTTATGATACTATTCACCTTTTCTTTGAAAGTCATTAATCCCTATGAGATAATTCTGCTCACGAGGTCAACATGCGTTTTACTTTTCTCCTGGTTTTTTTAAGTTTTGGGGCGTTGGCACAACACTCATCTCAGCCTCAAAAAGAAAGTGCTGAAGATCTGAGAACTGGAATTGTCATGTTCAGCATCGAAGATCTTGGAGAAAAAACCTCTATCTGGCTTGAGCGAACGGCGAGCCTTGATTATTTTCTTCGCAGAAAAGAAGATGATGAAGAAAAATTACTTAAAATTTCGGCGAAAGATGCCAAAAAAATGGATATGGACTTCGCTTCAAAATTTCTCAAGTGCCAGTATGAACTCCCGCCCTCTGGAGAAGATTGTAAGGTAACGCTTCGCTTAAGTATGAAAGGGGAAGTTCATGAAGTTTGTCGAGAAGATGACAAGAAAGCTCAAGAGATCAACCCGTTTTTCCAAGATCTTGAAAAACGTTTCTAAGTGAAAAGTATTGCATCTGTTGTCTCTTAGTCGGAAAATAGCAGAACCAAAGTGTCTAAATATATCGAGGTTTCATGAAATCCCATGTTCTATTACTCAGTCTGGCCATGCTCACTCAAGGTGCTGTTGCTCAACAAACGAGCTCACCTGTTTCAACGAGTGATGATCCCTCACTTCTTGGCAGCCTCATGTCTTCAAAGCCGCGCTACACGCGTGAAATGGTTTTGGGAAATATTTTGAAGGGTGCACTTGAAAATATGCACTTCACGGGCAAAGAAATTAACAACGATCTTTCAAAAAATGCATTCAAAGTTTATCTGGAAAGACTTGATTACGGAAAACAGTTCTTACTTGAGTCTGATGTCAAGAAACTTGAAAAGTTCAGAGAAACATTTGATGACATGATCATCTCAGGTGATTTAACGGTCCTTGATGCCAGTTCCGAACTGATGAACAAGCGCATCGGTCAGATTGAAAAATACACTGAAGAGCTTTTACAAAGGCCTCTTGATTACGGGAAGAAAGAATATCTTGAGACTGATCCTAAGAAGCGCGCTTTTCCAAAAACAGAAAAAGAACTTTTTGCTCATTGGGAACGCCTGATGAAGTATGAAGTGTTAAGCCGTTCTGTGGACAAACGTGAAGAACAAAATGGGTTAGCTCTTGATGATAAAGGAAATAAGAAAAAACCAACTTCGGAAAAAAAGCTTTCTGAAGTTGAAATTGAAAAAGACTCTCGCGAGAAAGTTCTTAAATCATACAAAAAGATTTTCTCTCGTCTTGTGAATGAAAAGCGTTCGGATAAACTTGATAAATTCTACAATGCTGTTACAAAAGTTTTTGATCCTCACACAAATTACTTAGTTCCTGAAGAAAAAGAAGATTTTGATATCGATATGTCAGGCAAACTTGAAGGTATTGGTGCCATTCTTCGTGAAGATAACTCATACATTAAAGTTGAAAGAATTGTTCCAGGTTCTGCTTCTTGGAAAACAAAAGAAGTCGAAGCTGAAGACGTCATTTTAAAAGTAGGCCAAGGCAGAGATGAGCCAGTCGATGTCGTCGATATGTCTCTTCGTGATGCCGTAAAACTTATCCGTGGTAAAAAAGGATCTGAAGTCCGTTTAACCATTAAAAAACCAAATGGCCTTGTCAAAGTTGTACCTATCGTTCGTGATGTCGTTGAGATTGAAGAGTCCTACGTGAAGGGAACTGTTCTAGAGCTTTCTCCGCTTAAGACAAAAATTGGTTACATCACCATTCCTAAGTTCTACCGTGACTTTAACGACCGTAACGGAAGAAACGTAACAGATGATACGAGAAAAGAAATTGAGCGCTTAAATAAAGAAGGCGTTGAAGGTCTCATTGTTGATTTACGAAACAACGGTGGCGGAGCTCTTGAAGACGCGAGAATGATTTCTGGTCTCTTTATTGAGAAAGGTCCGATCGTTCAGGTAAAAGCGAATGCTGGAAACCCGGATATCCTTGCTGATAGTGATTCAAAGGTTGATTTCCAGAAACCGACAGTTGTTTTGATTAACAGGTTTGCAGCATCTGCCTCAGAAATTGTAGCAGCAGCTCTTCAGGATTACGGCCGCGCGGTTATTGTTGGGGGAGAGTTCTCACACGGTAAAGGAACAGTTCAGGCAGTTGTGGATCTTGATGGATACGTCTCTCCGATGGCAAAATCTTACTCACCACTTGGTGCTTTAAAAATCACTATTCAAAAGTTCTACCGTGTAAACGGAAGTTCAACGCAGTATAAAGGTGTCACTCCGGATATCATTCTACCGGATCAGTTCTCTCATCTCGAAAGTGGTGAGAAGTTCCTTGATTACTCTATCCCTTGGGGTGAAGTTAAAGCTGTAAAATATGATAAGTGGAAGCAAAAGTACGACATTAAAAAACTTCGTGCTAGCTCACAGGACCGTGTGAAAAAAAATGAGAAATTTAAAACCCTCATGGATTCAATCAAGTGGTATAAAGGGCAGAAAGAAAAAACTAAGCGTTCTTTAGTTGCAGCTGATTTTGAGAAAGACAGAAAAAATATTCGCGAGATGACTGATGTCTTCAAAAAAGAAGAAGAGAATAAGAATCTTGGAGTGAAGGATCTTTCGGCGAATGCTAAAGATAAAGCACAAATGGAAAAATTTGAAGATTTCTCAAAAACTCTTAAAAAAGATGCTGTCATCGAAGAATCAATCATGATTCTTGGTGATATGATCAAGACTACTAAGATTTAATTTCAAGTGGCCGACGATAAAAAATTTTCGCTGGATGAGCTCCCCGATGAGGGGAGCAAACCAGATCCTCAAGCAGTTCCGAAGAAACTCCTTAAAAAAGAAAAACTAGAACCTCGAATCGAAAGACTCAAACCTCTGGACGATATGTCCCGAGTTGAGATGATGGTGCAGAGTTGGTCCTTTGATAAGCGTGAGGCCAATCACGGCTGGATTGGTTATGTTCTCATTTTGGCGATTGTAGAGTTCACGCCCTTTTACCAAACTTACTTAAATGAACTCGATGCTATGAATAAGAATTTTTTTGATATTGGTGGGGATCTCGTTCGAAATGCGACGGTCTACATTGAAGCCTTCATTCGTCATCCCATCATTCTTGTCTTACTGACTCCCATTTTTTTTAGTTTCTCTCATGCATCTGACTATATGTTTAAGATTACTTTCGATGGAATAGATACAGTCAGACGTCTCACTCCGGTTGGCTCAAAAGAAATTGTGAGCCGAGTTTTTGTTAAGTGGAAAGAAATAACTAAAGTTGAAAGAGGCAGGGTAGGTGAAAAAGAGATTTTACGTCTTTTCACAACCGATGGTCACATCGCAGATTTAATTTGGTACATTGATGTTGAAAAAAAACGCGCCGTCAGACTTTTGCTAAATGGAATGATCCTACCTAAGCATCCCATGCGCGAGTTTCTGGATAAAGAAAAGGACTTAACGTGAAATCTCTTTTAACCCTCGACCAAAAATATGATTTTTATGAAAGGTCAGTTCAGAATGCTGAGAGTGAAGTGAGCTTTATGCATGATGAATTTAAGCGCTTTTACGGTCATTCTCCCTACACAATGAGAGAAGATTTTTGTGGCACAGGTGCCATTTCTTGTTCTTGGGTTCAGCAGGATAAACAATGCGAAGCCTTTGGTGTTGATCTTGATCCTGAGCCTATTAAAATGGGTCAGGCGCGCCACTATGCTAAACTTTCAAAAGCTGAAAAGACGCGGATGAAATATCTTCAGGAAAACGTGATGAAAACATCGGCCCCCAAAGTCGATGTTGTTTGTGCCTTTAATTTTTCGTATTTCATTTTTAAATCTCGAAAAGAGATGGTGAAGTACTGCAAGACTGTTCGAAAATCTCTTAATAAACAGGGCGTATTCTTTCTGGATATTTTTGCAGGTCCAGAAAGTCAAAAGCTTGTGACAGACGTTAAAAAGCTTAAAGGTCTTACGTACTATTGGGAATGCCAACACTTTAATCCTCTTAATCACGATTGCACTTTTGCGATTCATTTCAAGGACTCAAAAGGCAAGAAGCACGAAAACGTTTTCACTTACCACTGGCGCATGTGGACCATGCCAGAAATCCGCGACATCTTGCTTGAAGCGGGTTTCTCAAAAACCGTGGTTTATTGGGAAGGCGAAGACGAAAAGGGTAATGGGGACGGAGAATTTGTTCCGGCAGAAGACGCTGAGAACTGTGATGCCTGGGTATCTTATATCGCTGCGATGACTTAAAAAGTTATACTCTGAAGCGTATCAATCACTTTTTGAAATCGTGAAGTCGGGAACTCTTCTTTAAGTTCTCTTAGCATTTCTGTTCTGTCGAACGGGCCTGTCTCATGTCTTAAAATAATTCTTGTAAATTCTTCGGCCACAATAAAGACGACGGCAACTGGCGAGACGTTTGCGCCGTAATGTTCAGAAAATCCAACTCCGTTAAGTGTTCCATGATGCTGACGAATAATCTGATCGGCACCCATCGGCGCGTGAGGAAATTTAGCGACAAATTCCGCTGCCATCTGGGCATGCTTTTCAACGAGGAGTTTCGCTGTCGGCTCCATTAAAACTTTTTTAAGTTCCAGAGTTGATTTAATTTTTGCCTGCTGATCATTTTCCAGAACAATATCGTGGAAGAAGGCGATGAAGGAAATCTTGTTTTCTTGCTCCTGGTTTCCCCAATCAATATGCTTAATGATGTGAAGACCTACGAAAGTCAGGATTTGGGTGTGTTTGAAGAGATAGCTCGTTTTATTTGAGAGTAACCGCTCGATGAGTTTTGAAAGTTTTGGATGAGATTTAACATTTCTTTGCATGGTCTCCATGCTTTTATGAGCGAGCTTAATTGTTTCTTCATTAACTCCAATGGCGAGTAGCTTTTTCGATAGGAGTTCAACACTTTTATCAGTTGCTGATATTTCCTCATCGATTGAAAGGTCTTTCCCATCGAGTCTTGCCATCAGTTCAGCGGTCACGTAATTGACGAATTCGAGTCGATCGAGCTTATTGAGATAGAGATGCGGAATATCATTTTGCATCAAGGCTTCAATTTCTTTTTCCTCAATAGCAGCGTTCTTTTTAAATAAGAGATCGTACTTTGTTTTATCCTCAGTATTCTGGCCATAAATAGGGCATGAGGCGTGCTTGATGATTTTAAAGAAGCCTACAGATATAGGGAAAAAATCTGGTACAACCTTAGCGGTCATATCCCGCGCTGTAATGTTCAACGCCTTGCTAGCACTTTGAATAAGAATTTTTATTTCCAGTGAATTGGGAACTCTGGCCACACAACCTGGTACTTCCGCACCCGGGCCGATTTCAATGATAGGGATATTGAGCTTTTTTCGCTGAACGTAGGAGACGATTGTTTTGGCACTTTCTTCTTTATCAATGGCATTCCGGACGATAATGAGCTTTATATCTGAAGCTTCGCTTTCAAGGCACTTGATGGCCAGATCAGCGCTCTTTCTCACGATGGTGGTAAGCCCCAACCAAGTAGAGAGGTTGAGGGTGTAGCACGACTCAATCCGAGTATTATTTTCTACCAAAAGCGTTAGACTCAAAAGGTCCTCCAAGGGGGTGCTTATAGTGTAATCTCTTTGGGGATTTTTACTCACTTTTTTGTTAAGCTATAGATATCTGTTTGGCCTTTTTCCACCGGAGTCGTCGTGAGTTCTTTAACGAGCTTTTTTGATAGTGATTTTAATACCCAACGGGAACAGTGGGAAAAGACGATCCTCGCTGAATTAAAAATCAATGAGATTGGGTCGAAGGCCCATAAAAAATTATTGAATGGTACCAGCTGGCCAACACTTTCTCTTGAATCAAAATCCGAAGTTCAACTCACTGCCAATGAAACGTGGAAAAAGGCTTCGACAACGATTGCAAACCTTTTAGAAAAAGAGATTGCTTCAGAAATAGCAGAAGATTTAAAAGGTGGAGTTCGCAATTTCTTTTTTCACGCTGAAGCTCTCGATGATGCCAAGTGGAAAGAGGTTTCATTGGCGATTAAAAAACATCACACCTTGTCTGAAATTGAAGTGTTTATTTTAGGAAGTGAGAAGTATCAAAGTAGTGACTTCAAGGTAATTTCGCATCTTATCTCTGGCAAAAAATTTCATGATGAAGGAGCTCACTCGATTCAAGAGCTCGCCTTACTCGCCAAAAATCTTGTGACCGCATTACCCACTCTCTCGGGAGATATTTATCTCGGTGTGTACGTGGATTCACACTTTTTTCATAACATTGCTAAAATTCGAGCGGCAAAACTTTTAGCTTACAAAATTTTAGAAGAAGCCAAGCTCAATCATAAAATAAAAGTCGTCGCTCTTACATCATACGTGGGTTGGACTTTATTTGAGCGCTATTCCAACATGCTTAGGAATGAAACAGCAGTGGCATCTTCCTATATTGGTGGTGCTGATCATATTCAATCTGCTGGTTACAATACCGTTATGGAGCTTGAAACAGATGACCTTAAACAGTCAGAGCACACTGAGCGATCTCGCAGGATGGCGCGAAACACGTCCCACGTCTTGGCACTCGAGAGTATGTTAGGAATCGTAGAAGATGCCGCTTATGGGAGTTTTCATTTAGAAAATCTCACTGATGCTTTGTGCGCGGATGCATGGAAACTCATGCAGACCTTATTAAGTGGTGCGGATATTTCTCATGACATCGCGGCGGTTCGCGACAAACGCCTAGAGATGATTAAAACGAGAAAAACCATTTTATCCGGGACCAATGATTATCCAGACGTGAGGGAGCATCTTCACCTTAAATTAAAAGAACCAAAAGTCTTTCGAATGGCTCGAATCTTTGAAGAGCTCAGACTTAAGATGGAAAGTGTAAAAACAAAACCACGAGTCTATGTTGCTCTTTATGGAGAATACAGCGCACTTAACGCTCGTTTGAATTTTGTGAAAAACTATTTTGAGCTTTTGGGGCTTAATGTCCTGGAGCCTGGTCATTCACAAAGTGATCTTGAAACCTTTAAAAAAGACTTAGGAGCGAGAAAAGAAGAGATTATCGTTTTGTGTTCGCTCGATGATCAGTATCCATTGCTTGCAGACGCCACAGCACTCGTGAAAACAAATCATAAATTCATCGCAGGAAAAGTTGAACTAAGTGGATTTAAAAATCTCTTTGCCGGACAAAACGTTTACGAGGTTTTACATAATCTAGTAGCAGCAACTGCAGGAAGTAAAGCATGAGCACTGACTTTACAAAAATTTCCTGGGCAACACCCAAGATTAAACCTCAGCCTAAAAAAACTGTGATGACTATGCCTGAAGGCATTGAGCTTAAAACCGCGTATGATAAATCTGATATAAAATTCACTAAACTCACAAAAACTCTGCCTGGGACAAAACCCTTTATTCGTGGCCCTTATGCCTCGATGTTTACAGTTAGACCATGGACCATCCGTCAGTACGCAGGATTTTCAACCGCCGAAGAATCAAATCGCTTTTACCGCGACAACCTGACCAAAGGTCAGAAAGGTTTATCGATTGCTTTCGATCTCGCGACTCATAGAGGTTATGATTCCGATCATCCTCGAGTAAAGGGTGATGTTGGGATGGCCGGAGTAGCGATTGATTCCATTCTAGATATGCGAGTTTTGTTTAAAGATATTCCGCTAGACCAAATGTCAGTATCAATGACAATGAATGGTGCTGTCGTTCCGATTCTTGCCTTGTTTATTGTGGCGGGTGAAGAGCAGGGTGTATCTCCTGATAAACTTACGGGTACTATTCAAAATGACATTCTAAAAGAATTCATGGTGAGAAACACTTACATCTATCCACCTGAACCATCAATGAGGCTCATTGCTGATATTTTTAGTTACACTTCTAAAAATATGCCAAAGTTTAATTCGATCAGTATTTCTGGTTATCATATGCAGGAAGCAGGGGCGACTGCTGATCTTGAGCTTGCTTACACTCTCGCCGATGGTCTTGAGTACTTACGTACCGGTATTAAAACGGGACTTGATGTCGATCACTTCGCACCAAGATTATCTTTTTTCTGGGCGATTGGGATGAACTACTTCATGGAAGTAGCGAAGATGCGAGCGGCGAGACTTTTATGGAGCAAGATTGTTTCTGATTTTAATCCCAAGAATCAAAAATCTTTAGCACTCAGAACTCATTCTCAAACGTCTGGCTGGAGTCTGACAGCGCAGGATGTTTTTAATAATGTGACTCGTACGGGGATAGAGGCTCTTGCTGCTACTCATGGGCATACTCAAAGTTTACACACTAATTCTTTGGATGAAGCTCTGGCCCTTCCGAGTGAATTCTCTGCACGCATTGCCCGCAATACTCAGATCTTTATTCAAACGGAAACTGATACCTGTGATGTGATTGATCCGTGGGGTGGAAGTTATTTCGTTGAAAGCCTCACTCAGGAGCTTGCTCTCAAAGCGTGGGCGCATATTGAAGAAGTTGAAACCTTGGGCGGCATGAGTCAGGCGATCGCTAAGGGCATTCCTAAAATGCGGATTGAGGAAGCGGCGGCACGCACGCAAGGGCGAATTGATTCCGGTGTGCAACCAATTGTTGGCGTTAATCTTTATAAGCGTGAAAAAGACGACACCCCAAATATTCTTCAGGTTGAAAATTCTGAGGTTCGTGAATCACAAATTAAGCGTCTCCAAAAGCTTAAGGCCGAGAGGAATCAAAAGGTCGTAGATGAAAAGCTAGCGGCCATGACCGAAGCTGCTCAAAAAGGCACAGGGAACCTTCTGGCACTCGCCGTCGAGGCCGCCCGTGCCCACGCCACTGTGGGTGAAATGTCCATGGCGATGGAAAAAATTTTTGGCCGTCATCAGGCAGAAATTCGCACCATTCAGGGTGTATACTTAAAGGAAGTTCAACAAGGAAAATACGACGTGACTGAACTTAAAGACTTGATGGAAAAATTCCAGAAGCAAGAAGGACGCCGTCCACGAGTCCTGATCGCAAAGATGGGACAAGACGGTCATGACCGCGGTCAGAAAGTGATCTCGACTGCGTTTGCTGATTTAGGTTTTGACGTTGATGTTGGCCCTCTTTTTCAAACTCCCGAAGAGACTGCCCGACAGGCAGCCGAAAACGATGTGCATATTATCGGAGTTTCATCTCTGGCAGCAGGTCACTTAACGTTGGTACCTGAGCTTAAAGCAGAATTAAAAAAATTAAACCGCGAAGATATCTTAGTCACTATTGGTGGAGTGATTCCTCCACAGGATTACGACAAGCTTTATAAAATGGGTGTTGCTGGAATCTTTGGCCCAGGAACAGTGATCGCTGAAGCCGCTAAAGACCTCATCAAAAAATTAAACGCGAGTCTAAGTCAGTGATGAGAAAAAACCTTGAGCTTAAAGATTATCTCGATGGGATTAAAAGTAAGGATCGAACGATTCTTGCCCGAGGAATAACACTCATCGAATCCCATAATCCAGATCACCAAGTTCTTGCTCAAGATCTACTGAAAGCTATTCTTCCCCTGACAGGAAAATCAAAACGCATCGGTATTTCAGGAACACCCGGAGTTGGTAAATCCACTTTTATTGAAGCATTCGGGAAGATGCTAACCTCACAAAATAAAACTCTCGCAGTCCTCGCCGTTGATCCCACCTCTCAGGTGAGTGGTGGCTCAATCCTTGGTGATAAAACGCGCATGAATGAACTTGCCATCGATCAAAGTGCTTTCATTCGCCCAAGCCCTTCTGGTGAAACTCTCGGCGGAGTGGCCAAACGCACACGCGAATCCATGCTACTTTGCGAAGCTTTTGGTTTTGATTACATCCTGGTTGAAACAGTGGGTGTTGGTCAGTCAGAAACAACGGTCGCGCAAATGGTAGATCTCTTTGTCATGCTTCTTCAGCCAGGCGCGGGAGATGATCTTCAGGGAATTAAGCGTGGTATTTTAGAAATGGTTGATATGGTTGTGGTCACTAAAGACGATGGTGAACTAAAACAGATTATAGAAAGGGCCAAGCACGATTATCAGAATGCCCTTCATATTCTTCGGCATGACGGATGGATTCCGCCCGTTTTGTCCTGCTCTGCTTACACCAAACACGGACTTCCAGAAGTTCAAAAAGTCATTGAATCTTATTTCGCAGATCAAAAATCTCTTATCCTGAAAAAAAGGGACAAGCAGGGACTGGATTGGATGTGGCAGCTAATCAACGATGGCCTGAAAGATTCTTTTAAACAAACAATTGGAGAAAGTGAAATCCTAAGTGTTGAAAGGGATATTCTTTCCAACAGTACGACTTCACCTGAAGCAGCAAAAAAACTTCTTAACAAATTCCTGAAGTAACACTCACATTCATAACATAAATTTTCTTCTACTATACTGCGATGAAAGATTTTATTAAGGAATTTAGCTACTGGGAGATCTTCTTCTCCCTGACATTTGCCAGTCTTATTATTGTGGGCGCAGTCATGTATTAATTCTCATGTACGATGATAACAATAATCTGATAGCTTCCTTTTTTAACTAAGGAGAGCTCATGTTTCGCGAATTTATGGACTTCCTGTCAAAGTATGGTGTACTGGCGCTTGCTATCGCAGTCATTATTGGCGGAAAGCTTAACTTACTTGTCACAAGTCTCGTTACAGACATCCTTACTCCGATTATTTTTCAACCAGCTCTTAATGCCGCCGGAGTTAAAAATATCGCGAAACTTTCTTTCCATGGAGTCTTTTATGGAAAATTTATAGCTGCGTTATTGGATTTTTGTGTGGTAGCAGTTATCGTGTTTTTGATGGCAAGAAAATTGAAAAAAGAAGTGGTAGAACCAAAACCATAAAATGAAGGTCCCGGTTTGCCGGGACCGCAGAATTTAGTTATTGCAAATAGCATCACCATCAGCGCCATAAATCGTCTGAAAATTTGTGATGTATTGATCACATCTCAAAATGACTTCTTACCCCCGCATTTTCCACAGAAGTTGTGAGAGGTAAGGACGTTTTGTTTCCCCTGTTGCGACCATCAAAAGCTTGGTGATTTTGAGATTCTCAGGGTCTGAGAAAAGAAGGATGAGAAGTTCTTGGATGTAGTTCGTGTTGAGAGTGATGTAGTTATCTGTCCCCACACCAAGCTTCATGCCTTTTTTCTCCCACCAAGAAAACGGATGATCTTTGTAATCCTCAAAGCTCGTGGTGAGTTTATTGTTTGAAGATGGCAGTGCAATTAAACTCACACCTTTATTGATCATGCGGTTTAAAACGTCATGCTGGTAGTGTTCAACTTCTCGGGCCGTATGAAATTTAATTTTTACAAAATATCTTCTCTCATCAGCTGAAAGAAGTTGTCCGTTGAAGAGTTTCTCCCGAACATCTTCATGCTCACGCCAATCCATGTCCATGAGTTCTTTCCAGTCGTTACTGTTTTCTTTGATCTTCTGGCCCCGCTCATTATCTAAAATCAGGCGGCAGTAAAGTGAATGGAAATAAAAATTCGGGTTAATACCCAAAGAAAGTCCATGCTCAAGAGTATCGATGTGCCAGATGTTGAGAGCGTTATCAACTGCTTGCACACCTTTTTTCAATGTATGCCAAGTTTCACCGTGGTGGGAGCGGATTGAAAAACCTTTGAAGTGAAGTTTTCTAAATCCTTGCTGCATCTCCATGAAGTGACCTTTACGGTACAAATCTTTTTCAGATCCAACGGTATCCACTTCACAAAGGTAAGGGCAAAGGAATGGATATTTATCCAGGATATCTAAAATGGCATCAACTTGATGAAGGAAGTGATCTTTTTTGTTAGCAAAGTGAGCGGCATCAAAAAAATTCGCCTCTTTTCTAAAACACGGCGACAGCACGAAATCAAAATCAGGAACTTTTGATTTAAAGGCCATAAACCCGTCATAGAGTCCCAAGACCACGTCTTCTTCTTTTAAATCTTCGAGTCCTGGGATCTGCTCGTCGGCACTCTGGTTAGCGCGAGAGAGTGTGAATTTAAGGCGAAGTTTTCCAACGTTATATTTATGATAAAGCTCTGAGGCCATATGGTAGGCAGCGGCAGCATGGAGTTCTTTTGTCGTAAGAATAAGTTTTGGTAACAGAAGGATTTTTAAATACCTATCAAAAAACTCATCTTCTTTTAAACGAATAAGTGCATCGACATCATCCACTGTTTGAATTTTTTCAGCAGTTCCTTCGCCGTAAACTTTATTGATGATATCAAAATAAGTTTGTTTGTTACTGCCCGTCAGAAGTTTCATCAAATGGGGATGAATAAAATCCGCCGATAAGGAACCAGTTAAATGAATATGCTCTTCGATGTAGGGTTTGGGGAAGCGAGCGAAGAAATTAAAGAGGGCCAAGGCCACTGGATGATTCAGAAGAGTTTTAATATCCACTTCATCAGTTTGAAAATCATTAATCAGGCGTCTGAATTCTTGAAGTGATTTTTTCACTAGGTGATTTTCATCTTTCGCTTCACCCATCACAGCGAGCTCAAGAGTATCGGATAATGAAATCCCATTTGTTTCAGAAATAATTTTGATTAAATGATCAGTAAGGAGATCAACCTTCGTGGCTTTAGGCATGTCTCATTTTAAGCGATTTGCGTGGGGAAGTCTCTAGGGATGAATCCGAGTCGACTACTCCGCTGTTGGGTCCTTGCAAAGGAATGCCGGTTTTACCGTATGAGTAGGCGTACACTGCGTGACCCATTCACCTCTAAAGAAGCGAGCAAAGCCAAAGTGCCACGTAATCGTTTTCGTTTCTGGTGTGATGGCAATTTCATTAGGATAAACTTCAGGAGCTACACCATCAACAGAGAAGCACCAACCGTGAGCGCGGGTTTCTTCTGAAGAGACAACTTCCATTGAAGCGGCACCAGTAGGTGTTCCAAAAGCTGAAGCAAGTCCCGCCTGAGTTCCCTGGAATGGAATATTAAATTTTTGAAGTGTGGCAACCGTAAGCTCACCCACATTTTGAAACTCTTCAGTGACATTAACTTTCATAATAAACTCTGCCGCGCATGGACCGATGAATTTTAATTCGATGGCGTGAGCTTGAGTTGAAAGAAGAAGAGCTAAGAGAAGTTTTTTCATAGTGATTGTGCCGCCGCTCTAGGTGTTGAAGTCATAAGGTACTCGAGCTTTTCGCGGTCGAGTAAATCTTTGCCCCTTAAGTAATTTTTTAATTCTTCGGTAGAGTCATTGCCCCAGAAGAGCTCTCCACCGACTACAAAACTTGGGACTCCAAAAACGCCATGATCGATGGCTTCCTGGATATTATTTTTTAATTCAACTTTCGCCTCACGAGAAAAACTTTTCTCATAGAGCTCATCTGCTGGAAGATCATTCTCTCGAAGGGCAGCGAGCAGTTCATCTGGCTCACCCATATCTATGCGCTTCTGCCAGCCTGCTTTCCAAAAAGTTTCAATCACTCTCGCCTGATGAGCACCAGCAACACCAGCGAGGGATAACCGGACAGCATATAAAGAATTAAAAGGATGAGTTTTTGGAGTGGTGAATTCTACTTTATGAAGGGCCGCATAGCGGAGACACTGCTTCATGAGAAAACGTCTTTTGGGCATCACTTCGCCAGGCCCTTTGATCTGCCAGTGATTCAAAACGGGACCTAAGGCCACGGGTTTAAAATTAACTTTTAGGTTAAATTCCTGCGCCATAGATTCCAATTTGATCCATGCGAAGTAAGAAAAAGGAGATAAATAATCGAAGTAAAAGTTTAACTCTTTCATAGAGTTAGCATCCTATGAAACGCTCACCCGATCTGTCTACCCAACAATTTTCTTGCAAAATATTTATAGTCCCGCTAGAATAATGCAACGCATTTTTCGATACTAATCCCGCGGTTGCACGTTTTTCAAAGTTGGACGTTTGTTGAAGAGCAGGGTTGTTATCATCGAGAGACTAAGTCTCTTTGGGTAGATCTCATGAGAAATTTATTTGTCCGTACTTTCACTTTGGTGATGCTCTCTGTCTTTGTCGTTTCCTGTGGTTCCTCCACCTCCAACGTCCTCACTGGTATTAAAGTTGAATCAAAAGTTATCGGCAATGACACATGGATGTCTTTTGCCGCTGACATCAACTTAGGGGCCATGAGTTTTGCTTCGATCTCGGTTCCTGTCCTTCACCCACGCGGTCAGACTCCCATTGGTCAATTGGAATTGATCTCAGGTCTTGCTGGTGTGAACCAACTTAAAGTTTCAGTTAACGTTTCAGAACTTGTTGACGTTCAAACAACACAAGCAGTGTTGCCAAACGGAAACATGATTCCACTCATTGCTAACAATCAGACAATTGCTGTGAACATCGGGAATGGAGCTCGGGTTTACTTAACAATTTCTGAAAAAGTAGCTGCTATTGGAGTGGCAGTTCCAATCAGCGCTTTTGATAGCATTGGACGCAATCTTCCGGGGCTAAATTTTTTCCCAATCGTTAACTCAGGTGACGTCATTGCTACTGCTGGTATTTTCACAGGACTAAATCCTGGTCAAAACGGTATCGCTGTCGTTGCCGACGTTTCAAAAGTTGTTAACCTTGGTTCAATCTTTGGAGCTCCAGCACCAAGCCTCGCTTTTGCTAAGATGGCAATTCAGGCAGAAGAAGCACAGGACGCTGTAAAACTTGATTACAGATCTCAAGCTGGTACAAAAGCGCAGAAAGCAGCTCTTGATCAGATGATTTATAACCTTAATAAGAAAAAAGCTGTTCTAAGAATGAGATAAGCTAAAACCGGTTCACGGAAGAACCAATGAATTCCGCCCCTTAGAGAAGAATTTCTAAGGGGCTTTTTTTTGCCCTTTTTGCCTGCCTTGTTCCTCTCTAGCTGTAGTTTATAATTTGGGAGGGGGATTTCATGAACTTCATTCTTATTTGGATCATCAGCTTGCCGGTTTTTGCCAATAGTTTTTCGCTTAAGGAGACGGGTTCTCGTTTTGATTTATCAATCTCACCCAACGAACTTGTGTTTAATAGTGAAGCTCAAAAAATAAAAATAAAGATCTCTAAATGTAACCTTGATCTCGCTAAAAATTTAAATGCTGAACTTCTGGGTAAGCTCCCAAAAAAGGAAGTTGTTCAAGGTCTCTCGTTTTATCTTGATGAAAAACCAATCAAGATTGATCCCCAAAGTGATATCGCTATGGCGTCCCTTGCGATGGATGCTCGCATGCTTCGTTTTCTTGCTGAGGAGAGAGCTTCATGCAAATAATTTTTCTCCTCATTTTTAGTTCAATGGTCTTCGGACAAAAGAACCTTCCCGGCACTCAATGTGATCCGGTTGAAGCTGAAAAAGAGTGCTACAACTTACTTTGTAAAAATACTCCGAAGAGAGTTATACCAAGTGATCCGGATGAACTTGCTGCTGCTTATAGAGCACATCCCTATGAGCTTAGTGATAACATTTCACAAAACTTAAATAAGCTCATCACAACCTCAGACCGCATTAAAGAAACTGGTAGAAAAGCACTTGAGAACAATGAACTAGATCTTATGGCAGCGGAACTGATTACAACTCCTGTTGAGACAGCAAGTCTCATTAACGAACTTTATAAAGGTGATCTACACTGCCTGCAAGTTAACCGAAAATGTAACGTCATTTTATCTGACTTAAATCCAGTGTCAGATGAGATGCAAAAGTTTTTTTCCAAGTTAAATGAATCCAGCTATCTCTACCGTGAGGGAGCTGTGATGGAGATGGACGAGCGCAAAGCTTACTTAAACGACATGATGAGCTCAATGAATGGAAAAATTTCGCAAGATGTGATTAATGCCGAAAAGAGAAAAATAAAAAAGATGAAGCGTGATGTGGATTTCATGATTTATCTCATGGATGCTCCGTGGATTGCAGACTATAAGAAAAAAATGGAAGATGACCTAAAACCTTATCAAGCTTCCCTTGCTGCTTCTTTAAAAGTGAAAATAGCTGAACTCATCAAGATCGATCTCTCAAGTAAAGAGGCCAAGCAGAAGGTTAAAAATTCCTGTCAGTTAGCGTCTTTTATAAAGTCGAGTCTTGAGAAAAGTGTGACTCCTGAAAAGTTTGAAGAAAAAAAACGCCAAATCATCGATTCCTTTAAAACCAAATTCCTTCCAAAACTTTCGGCCTCTAGTGCTGAGGAGTTGTCTGCGATATTAAAACCAGAAGGCATTTTTCTTATTCCTGAACAATCTAGCTTCGAACCATTCCCCCCGGCACTGGGCAAGCATTCAAACGGGTATCAGGCACCCACAACGAAGTACCAAGTTTTGCAAGACCTGAGTCTCATTCCACGGGGCCATGAATTTAGATGCCAATCTAAAGGTATGCTGATTAAGGATTATTTTAATTTCGGTAACGACTCAATCAATATCTCGCAATACGCGCTTGCCAATAATTTTGATGATGCCATCACACACGAATTAGGACACTGGTTATCGGCCCAGATGAAAAAGAAAAAGATGAGCGGACACTCACGAAGAAAACTTCTCGATGTTCGTGAATGTATTGCAGAAAACTATCCCAAGGATAAGTCTCGATCGACTTTTGCCTTAAAGCATAGAGGGGATAAATCAAAAACCGAAGAAGACTTTGCTGACTGGTTTACCGCTAAAGCAGGATTAGGAGAGAGTGGGCTTTTTTGTGATCTTAAAAAAATGGTCAATAGTTTTGTCGGCATCTCAACTGAAAGTTCATATCTTCCACATAAAGCTGACTCTCACTCAAATTTTTTATTTCGAGAAATGGCGTTAAGGCTTAATCGTAATGAAGTTCTTCCGCAAAGTTGTAAAGATCTTGCTGACTATTATCCAGAATCAAAACCGCAGAAATGTGATTGGTAAAATTGTAGAAAAAAAAAGGCTCCCGAAGGAGCCTTTCATTTTTTGATTAAATTTTCTTTGGTCCTCGACCAGCAGATTTTGAATTCGTTTTTTTACGACGTTTTTCTGCGGCTTCGATTTTTTCAACTCTCTTGATTGATGGCTTAGAGTAGTATTCACGAGCACGGTATTCTTTTACGATTCCGTAAGCATCACAAAGTCGCTTGAATTTTTTGAGAGCACGCTCAACTGCGAAGCCATCAGTGATATCAATTCGAATTTTGTCTTTACCGGTGTCTTTCTTGTCGTAGGCCATGAACCCTCTCATTTGGTGTTAAAGTCACTAATCTATTCGGTAAAAGTAGCATAAGACCTTAAAAAGGCCAGATTTTCATTTTATGCAGGGTTTAAGCAGCCTAAACCCTTAAGGTTGCAAGGAAAGGGTAGTGGTCAGAAGGGAGCGTATGCTTCTGTTCCATCCTCTTTGGGATGGGAAGGGGGGCGCCAGTCAGGTTTTTATAGCGTGGAAAGTAGCATTCCGTGGGATCAACCATGTGACTAAACTTCTCTGAAATGAAGAGATAATCAATCTGCTGCACAAAGCGATTTCCGCCTCGATTAAAGTAAACGTAACTGAAGCGCTCCTCTTCCGGCATTTTTGCGATGAAGGCGATGTCTTTTAAATCAGTCAGAGCATAGATCTGTTTAAATTCTTCTTCCGTATCCACTTCAGCGGCGCGGCCGTTCATATCGCCACCAATTAGTATGGGAACATCAGGAAACTTTTTTTCGAGGTCTTGGAAAATATCGATGAGTCCTTTAATTTCCAGAACGCGACGAGTGCGTCCTTCAAAATCAGTTCCTCTTAAATTTAATTTTGATTTGATGTGAACCAGGAGAAAAATCATTTTTACTTTATCACCATCAAGTAAATCGAGTCGCAGAACATCGCGCGAGAATCTTTTAGCAGGAAAAGGTAATTCAAAATCTATATGGGAGTGAATGGCGATTTTATACGGGAGAGTTTTTTTGATGAGATAGCCCAGATCAATCCCACGGTCAGAGTTTGACGGCAAACTCACAGAATAATAAAGGTCATTACAAACATATTTGGCGAAATTCTCAAGCGACTCTGGTCCGCCTACTTCAGTCACCATCACAATATCTGCCTGGGCATCAAGAATAGCACTGCCTAACATCTGACATTTTTCTTTGGATTTATTTGAAAAAAGAGATGAGCTCATAAGCTGCCATTTGATTTCAGTCAGCTCCGTCACGGGGATATCCCCATGATTGTGTTTATCCATAAAAAGAAAAAGATCCTGGGCATTTAAGACCATGACTTTCATATTTTCCATACGTTCATTAGAATATCTTTATGACTACAATCAAACAATTCCTCATTATCGTTGTTTCACTCATTCTCATTGAAAAGGCGAGTGCGGCCGATGCGCGATTAACTTTTGAACCTCTCTACGGAGTAGAGACTACTTTAGTCCAGTACCCGGAACCCGCTCGCTATATAACTCGGTCCACTTATGGGGCAAGAGTTTTGTATGGAGTTTCTTTTTTATCGGGTGAAACGGAATACACAACGGCAAAATCAAGAAATGATTACCCATCGACCAATGTTAAAGTGGAAGACACGGCCGAGCGCCTGAGTGTGGGTTTAAGAAGTACCTTACCCTTCAATCAATATATCGGTGTTTACTTCAGGGCGGGTGGAAGAGCGTCGAGAGGTGAGTCGATTATTACAACTGCTGGAGTTTCGGAAACTAAAGAAAACCCTCTACGTGTTGACCCCTATGCTGGTGCAGGTTTTCAGCTGGCCTTCGGTTCAAATCTAGGCCTAAATGCCGTAGCGACTATGATTCGCAACGCTGAGGGCAAGTACGATGCGCAATACACATTAGGACTTTCCGCTAGATTCGGTAAGCTATAAACTAAGAGGCATAAGTTTATCAATGGATGATCTATGCTTAAGCTGATTCTGGCGTTCTGTTGTCTTATCAATTTCTCGTTTGCTAAAACTAAAGAATTTAATCCTGCTGAGACCTCTCTTTTAAAAACAGAGGCGATACGCCTTTGGCAGAAGCGCGATGTTCAGGAAAGTCTTGAAGAGGCGCTTTCAAAATTTGAGATGATTCATGATTCTCGCCCAGGCGATATAGAAATTCTCACTTACCTTGTTCGAGGTTACTTCACAATGGGCGAGCTTCACTACATTGATGATGACCAAAAAAAGAGAACTTTTGAAAAAGCACGTCAACTCGGTGAAATCGGTCTCGCTACAAATGAAGTTTATAAAAAGTTTGCTGCTGAAAATGTTGAAATGGCGATTGAGAATTTAGGAGAAAAAGAAGCAGGACTTCTCTTTTGGACTGCAGCCTCGCTTGGAAATTGGGCAAGGCTAAACGGAGTGATGTCTTCAATAAAGTATAAATCTCAAATCCTCATATCGATCAAGCAAGTTGAAAAATTAAAACCCAATTATTTCTACGGTGCTATTCCGAGATTCTGGGGTGGCTTCTATGCTATTGCTCCAGCTATTGCTGGCGGAGATATGAAGAAAAGTAAATCAAGTTTTCAAGCCTCTCTGGCAGCTGCACCCGATTATCTGGGTACTAAAACTTTTTACGCCGAATCTTATTTAGTTAAAAAAGAAGATAAAAAAGAATTTGTAAAAGTTCTAAACGATGTCCTCATGGCACCCAACGGTCCGTTGGAAATAGTTCCTGAAAATATCCTGGAAAAGAGAAAAGCTGAAAGACTATTAGCAAAATCAGTTGAGCTTTTTGATTAGAAATTGAGTTTGTGAAAATGATGCTTTGAATATGGAGCTTTTTGGCAAAGTCTTTAAACTAAGATTAATAAATTTTAAGGAGTTTATATGAATAAATTAGTGCCCCTACTGTGCTTATTTTTAATGGCCTGTGCAAGCAGGAATTCAGGCTGGGATAAAAAAACCGAATCTGTTTCTATGTTAAGCAGTGAAGTTGCCGGCTTAAGAAAAGAAGCACTAGAGCTATGGAGTGGAAGACTGGAGCAAACAAAATTGGAAGAGGCTTTGGCGAAGTTTGAGCGTCTTCACACAGTAAATCCAAGCGATCTTGAAACTCTCATCTATTTGACCAGAGGTTATTATTTCCTCGCCGATTCTCACATACAGGACGTGGAGCAAAAGAAAAAAAAATATGAAAAGGGTGCTAGCTTCGGAGAGAAGGCTATGGCAATCAACACTAATTTTAAAGACGCTGTGAAAGGTGGCAAAGAAGTTGATGAAGCTCTTACTTATTTGACTAAGGCCGAAGTTCCGGCGATGTATTGGACTGCTGCCAACTTAGGTAAATGGGCAAAGGCAACAGGTATTGCTGCAGCTTTAAAATATAAAAATAAACTTAAAGCGATGGTGAGTCGTGTTGAAGAACTCGAGCCTGATTATTTCTTTGCAGCTCCTGCGCGCTACTGGGGTGGATTCTATGCTGTAGCACCATCATTTGCTGGTGGTGACATGAAAAAAAGTATATCTAGCTTCGAAAAATCTTTAAAATTTGCACCCGAATATCAGGGAACAAAAGTTCTCATGGCCGAAGTTTATTTCACAAAACAAGATAAAAAAGAAGAATTTGAAAAGATTCTGAAAGAAGTTTTAGCTTCAAAGTTTGACAATCATCCGGAAATTGGACCTGAGAATGCTTTAGAAAAAAAGAAAGCGGAAAAACTATTAGCTAAAATGAACGATCTTTTTTAAGGATAAAAATGAAAGCACTTATATTGCCGATACTTTTTTTATTGTCTGCTCAACCTGTATTTGCAGAGCCTAAGTACACTATGACTGTTGCTACAGTAGCGCCATCGGATTCTCCATGGTCAGCTTTACTGACGATGTTTAAAACGGCGGTGGAGAAAAAGTCAAAGGGACAAATCAAAGTTAAAATTATGCTCGGTGGGGCACTCGGCGATGAAAACGAATCGGTGATGAAAGTCAGCCGAGGTCAAATTCAAGCGGCGGGAGCTTCAACTGGTGCATTGGCATCAAAAATTCCAGAACTTAATATCGTGGAACTTCCTTACTTGTTTCAGAACACAGAGGAAGCAGACCTCATTATTGATAACATTTTGACTGTTCCTATGGAAAAACTTTTCAGAGAGCGCGGACTTGTCTTAGGTTTTTGGAATGAAAATGGTTACCGCAATTTTGGTGCACGTGATTTTTTAATTAAATCTCCTGCCGATTTGAAGGGAAAAAAAATGCGTTCTCAGGAGAGCCCCGTACACATCATGATGTATAAATCATTTGGTGCAGCTGCAGTTCCTATTCCAGTCACTGAAGTCACCCAAGCGCTGGCAACAGGTAACGTAGACGGTTTTGATCAGGCGGCTCTTTATGCGATCGCAGCGGGTTGGTCTAAATCGATTAAGAATTTTACCATCTCTGAACACATTTATCAGCCTGCTGCCATTATCTTCAATGCTAAATGGTATGATGGCCTTCCCAAAGACCTGCAACAAATCCTGGTCAATGAAGGACGTATCCTTCAAGTTAAAGGGCGTAAAGCGGTCCGTTCCATTGAGCCTGATCTTTTTGAGATTTTAAAAGCTGATAAAGTCGTCGTTCATAAATTAACTGATGCCGAAAGAAAAGCTTTTGTAGAGGCTTCAAAACCTGTTTATGCTGAATTCAGAAAAACCTTCGGTCCAAAAGCATCTTCCCTGCTAGATACAGTGGAAGCAGAACTTAAGAAAATCAGAGGCTCAAAATAATGCTGATTTTTTTAAGGAAAATAGACAAAAAAATCCATCAGCTTGAGCGCGCTCTTGTAGGCTATCTGTTCATCACTATGTCAGTTGTTGTTTTTGTTGATGTTCTGCACCGGGTTTTTTCACGACAACCAGGAAGACTTTCCGTTTTTTTTGCTTATCTCAATGGATCAGCAGACCGGGAAAAATTTGAAATGTTTCTTTCTCCTTTAATCATCAGCCTCACTACTTTTGTCATTGCTTATTTTGCCATTAAAACTCATAGCAAAAACAAAAAAATCAGTATTCAAAAATCGAAGCTTTTATTAAAAGCGTTGGTTGCCGCTGCAGTATCGATCGTGGCGACCCAGGCATTTATCCATTTTTACCCTCAAGGTATCATCTGGGCCCCTTACTTCGGTCTTATCAGTTTGCTATGGATTGGTTTTATCGGGGCCTCAATGGCGGTTCATACCAATCAACACCTACTGCTTGAGATGGGGGAGAAATTATGGCCTCAAAAATTTTTACCGATAGTCCGTACAATCGCTCACCTGATTGTTGGAGCATTTGTTCTGACCATTGCTTATCTTGGAACGATGTCAGTTGTTGATCATTACAACGATTGGCAGTCAGGGCCTCAGGCAGGTCTCATCCCTTCCATCGACTGGCCTAAATGGATGGTCTATTTAGTGATCCCTTATGCTTTTCTGATGATGGGACTGCGCTTCTTTGGAATTGGATTGAAAATTCTTGAACAAGCACCTTCACCAGAACTTGTTCCGGAAATTAAATCATGATCACTCTTACAGTATTAAGTGTTTTACTTCTGGCGGCGATCGGTGCTCCTCTGTTTGCTATCATGGGTGTCGCTACTCTGATGTGCTTGGCACTTTTCACTGACCTGACCAATTTCAGTGATATGACACTTTTAATTCAGCACATGGAAAACCTCGCCACTAAGCAGGAGTTTCTTGCCATCCCTTTGTTTATCGCTTCGGGTGCCATCATGACGGCCGGGGGAATTGCCAGAAGATTAGTTGATCTCATGCAATCTTTGTTAGGCTGGATGCCAGGCGGACTCGCCGTTTCAGCTGTTGCCGCCTGTATGTTTTTTGCTGCGATCTCTGGTTCTTCACCTGTGACTTTAATTGCTGTTGGTTCCATGATGGTACCAGCGCTTATCAAAAATAAATACCCTGAGAATTTTTCAATTGGTCTTGTTACTACCGCTGGTTCACTCGGCTGTTTAGTTCCACCTTCAATTTCAATGTTGATCTACGCCATCAGTGTGAGCGGAGCTTCCACTGTTGATCCTTCCGATTTATTTTTGGCAGGATTAATTCCTGCTTGTTTTATTGCCGGATTATTAGCGATCTACAGTATTTGGGTAGGCTTTGGAATCAAGGATAGCCGCATTCCTTTTTCTATAAAAGATGTGAAAGAAAAAGCCGCTGATGGAATTTGGGCATTGTTTTTGCCAGTTATTGTTTTGGGCGGAATTTATGGCGGATGGTATACCCCAAGTCAGGCTGGTGCAGTAGCTGTCGTTTATAGTTTATTTTTAACAATGTATGTTTATGATGAATTAAAACTACCGACTGTTTTAACTTCTCTTAGAGATGCAGCTGTTCTAATGGGTGCACTTTTACCTATCATCGTTTTAGCTTTCGGACTCAATGATTTTTTAGCACTGGTCAACGTACAAGATAAATTGATGGAGGGAATCAAAGAACTTAATCCTAGTCCCGCGCAATTTATGCTTTTAGTGAATGTGATTCTGATTGTGTTAGGTGCATTAATGGATTCAATTTCTGCCACACTTATTTTTGCTCCGATGCTTGCTCCGATTGCACAAGAACTTTTTGGAATAGATCCTATCCATTTTGGAATCGTCTTTGTTGTGAATATGGAAATTGGTTATCTCATGCCACCTGTTGCCACAAATTTATTTATCGCCAGCGCTGTGTTTAAAAAACCATTTGGCCAAGTGACTAAATCAGTTCTTCCGACATTGGGACTTACATGTTTTGCTTTGATCCTGATTATTTTTATGCCAACGATTTCATTATTGGCCCTAAACGTTCGTGATGGTAAACCGCTTATGTCTTATTTTCCATGGAGTGGAAGGCCTGAAACGTCGCTTAGTTCTGAAGAACCTACCAATAAAGTGCCTTCACTTAAGTCTTTAACCGGAAAGATGTTAGAAGGCGTTGATGAAGAAGAGCCGAAAGCTGAGGAGTAAAAACCAACAACATTTTTATAGTATGGGAATTTTCTACATGAAAAAATTAAACGGAATCGCCACAACAAACGCGATTGCCAGGACAACGGCCGTTCCAACTAAAATCATACCCATGGTTTTATTGATCATAAAATTCTCCTGAGCTTAGTTTAATAGCGGGGGACAGTTGGGTCAATCTCTTCCGACCAGGCATCAATTCCTCCGCGTAATGAAAGGGCGTCATAGCCATTCATTTTGAGGAATTGAGTCGCGTAAATTGACCTCACCCCGTGATGGCAATAAACAATAAGAGGCAACTTATCTCGGGGTATTTCAGTGTGACGAGCTTCAAGTTCATGCAGAGGAATATGAATGCCACCAAGATTCACTGTTTCGCGCTCATCATCTCGACGAACATCTAAAAAGTTAAACGGCTTTTTTTCTTGAATCCATTTCGCAATTTTCTGATTATCGATTTCCATTATTTTCCACCTAAAGTGACAACACTTCCCGGAACGACTGATTCCATGATCCAGGTGTTACCACCAATCACAGATCCTTTGCCGATGATTGTTTCTCCTCCAAGAATAGTGGAGTTGGCATAGATCACGACATCATCTTCAATCGTCGGGTGACGTTTTCTCGATTGCATCCTCTTTTTGACTGAAAGAGCACCGAGAGTCACACCCTGATAAATTTTCACATTTTTTCCGATGATCGCTGTTTCACCTACAACAACGCCGGTGCCGTGATCGATGAAAAAACTTTCACCGATTTGAGCACCAGGGTGAATATCAATACCGGTTTTTTCATGGGCATATTCACTCATCAAGCGTGGAACAAGGGGAACTTCGAGCTTGTGAATAGCGTGGGCGAGGCGGTGAATGCAAACGGCGTAAAAGCCCGGATAGGTCACAATGACCTCTTCGCGACTGTAAGCAGCAGGATCTCCGGCGAGTGCCGCATGAGCATCTAAATCCAGAATTTCTGCTAACTTAGGAAGTGCGTTGAAGAAAGCCTCAGCAGTATCCGATGATTTTGCTTTATTTTTACTATTCAAAACCGATACGGAATCAAAGTAATGAGTAAACCGCCGCTTAAGTTCATCAACGTTCGCCTCTGTGTCTTCCAGGCTTCTGGCACTAAGGCATCCACGTTGGGGAAATAAGAGGTTTACGAGTTCATCAACGGACTGCCTCACTTGAGGAATATTCATGACAATAGTCGCCAGATGGAGGCGGTCGTGGTGCAAAAACTGGGCGAGTTTTGAAGACATGAAAGGCCTTTTAATATATAAACGAGACACATAAAAGTACATTAATACGCAGGGAAAATTCAATGGATCTTCGCACGAAACTTAAATCAACAGGCGTTTTACAAGTCATTGGTAACACTCCAATGATGAAAGTCCAAAGTTTAAGTATGCTCACGGGCTGCGAAATCATGATGAAGTGCGAGCACTTGAATCCAGGTGGGACGATTAAAGATCGTCCTGCGCTCAATATGGTGGTTGAGGCGATTGCTAAAGGTCATTTGAAGCCCGGTATGACAATCGTTGAAGGGACCGCCGGAAATACTGGGATTGGACTTGCGATGGTCGGCCAGGCCCTGGGCCATAAAGTGATTGTGGTCATGCCGAAAGGCATGGCGATTGAAAAACATAAAGTGCTGGGACTCTATGGGGCAGAAGTGGTTGAGACTGATGCAGTTCTCTACTCGGATGAGCGTCACTTCTTTAAAGTCGGAAAAAAAATCGGACAAAGCTCTCCTGAAAATTGGTGGGCGAATCAATTTGATAACCCTGATAATTATCTTTCTCACTACAATACAACTGCTCCTGAGCTTTATGAGCAGATGGAAGGAAAAATGGATGCTGTTGTTGTGGCGTCAGGCTCTGGTGGAACAGCGGCAGGTGTTTCAAAGTACATGAGAGAAAAAAATCCCAATATAAAAATTATCATACCCGATCCGCTTGGATCAGGAATTTGTCATTTCTTTAATCAGGGTAAATTTGAGTCTGATGGCTCTTACACGATGACTGAAGGTGTGGGGATTACCCGCTTTGTTGAAAATTACAAGTACATCGAACAAGATCGCTGTTACACCATCACTGATCAGCAACTCACATCGCTTGCGATGTTTATCCGCGATAGAGAGGGTTTAGTCATGGGCATGAGTTCAATGCTTAACCTCGCTGGTGCTTTCAATACAGCTCTCAGAATGGGCCCTGGGCACAGAGTCGCAACGTTTATGTGTGACGGTGGTGATAAAGCGATTTCAAAAATGTACAATCCGGAGTTCTTGAAAGAAAAAAATCTAGATGGAGCTCTCATGACTGAGAAAGATATCTTAGAGCTTTATAGAAAAATCTAAAATTTTAATTGATAGATTTTTTTTAGTTCATCGTTGGGAACAGTTTTTCCAACACTTAAATCTGTTAAATCAAATTCTGGCAACGGTAATCCTTCTTTCTGACAATATTCAGAATAGAATTCTTCTTTGGTCCTGTGATCATCGCTCACGACATGGAAGAGTTTGTTGTGAATATTTTGGTCAATAACTGTTTTTGTCACACCTATGCAGTCATCCAGATGAACAAGATTCACTGGCCACAATCTTCCTGCCAGATTTTTTCTTCCACTTAAATATTTTCCTGGGTGTCTTTGAGCGCCATACAATCCACCGAAGCGAAGGATAGTCCATTTTTCAAAATGGCCTTGAATCCAATCTTCCTGTCCCTTAAGGAGCATGCCACTTTTTGAATCTGGAACGGGGTATGTAGACGTAGAGCTAATAAAGATGATCCATGTTTTAGGATTCAAGCTAAAGCTTTTAAACCAATCGAGCTCTTCATCAAAAGGCGGGATATTTAAAATGATAATATCGGCGTTCATTATTTTTTCAGACGGAACTTGTGGATAAGAAATGGCTTCAGCGTAAATGTTTTGTGATTTAAACAAAGATCTTTTTTCATCACTTCTGGTTGATCCAGAAATAAAGTGGCCATCTTTTTGGAGTTCAAGAGCGAGAGGCGATCCATACCAACCAAGACCCAAGATGCTTATCTTCATTTGTTCTCCATTGAGAGCTTGAGCTGAAAATAGAGTTGCAAAAGATGGGGGAAATAAATATTTTTTCGCATCATGGGTTCATTTAATGAAAGCTGATATGTATCAGCTGCCACGAGATACGCTTTTTCTATGTCGCCGGTAAGAAGGCGAGCAAAGGCTAGATTATAAGCAATCGGTACATTGTAAGGATTATAGTCGAGGCTAGTTTGGTAAAAGGTAAACTGATTTATATAAATCGGAGTCGCTTTAAGAGTTTTGTGACTGAAGAACACCACAAAAAGTGAAGGAAGAATAAAACTATATTTCCAGTTGATCTTATCGACGAGCCTCACCCAAAAAGCCAGCATACCTGGCAAGACGAGGTAGAGATGCTGATCACTGACCCATGTGATGTTCATAAATGGGGCAGGTATAATGCCAAGAAAAGGCAAAAGAAGAAAATGGGAGGCCGCCAGATAAATCAGGGCAGAATCTTTCCAAAGAACGACGACAATTAGTAGTAAGAAAAACAAATGAAGGACTTCAGAAACACCGGCTGTTTGAAAGTTAAGACCTTTAACGGGATGATTATTATTTGGGATAAAAGTTTGCCAAAAATAATAATGGAGTGTTTGAGCGATAAGACCAAAATCCGGACCACTGAAAAGGAAGGGTGCCTTTAAGTCTGTATCGTTTATAATGGGAGATTTAGGACGTTTTAATGTTTTTTCTTTTATAGGTTCTATTTTCTTCACTTCAGTGACAGCGATTGCAACTTGGTCGACTTCTTTTTTAGGTTCTTCAACTATTGCAGTTTTAACTTTCTTAGCTTTCGTTTCCTTTTTGGGTTTTACCTCAGCGACTGCAACGGGTGCTTTAACTTCTAGTGCTGTCGTTGCTACAACCGGTTTTGTTTCTACTGGTTTCGCTGCCACGACCGGTGCTTCTTTCATCTTATTAGCCCATGCCGCTTTCACAGCTCCCTCTTGAGTCACCGGGCTTTTTAAAACTTTATAACTGCTTAAGGCGGCAAGAATAAAAAAGGGAACCAAGAGATGCAATTTTTGAAAACGAAAAGATCTAAGACTAATGACTAAAAAAAGAAGAGGCAAAGTCAGTGAAGCCGATTTTGAAGTGATGGATAACAGAAATAAGATCCATGAAAAGATCATCCAGCGAATGTCTTTGTTGCCTTTCATAAAGGCGAGCAAAGCAGCAAGACCAAAAAACATGCATAGAAGAGTTTTAATTTGAATCATCCAAGCGGTGGTGATGACTGCCACTGGGTGAAGTAAAAATAATAAAAAGAAAATAATAGGGTGTTTGAAACGAAAAAGTCTTCCTAGCTTATAAATCAGAAGTGAGTTTGCAAAATGAATACAGAAACTTAACAAATGATAATACAGAAATTTTTTATACCATAAGCCGTAGAAAAATTTTTGAAGGGACACTGAAAAAGGCCACGCATAGTTTGCCCAAATGGTGGCGTAGGTCATGGATGGTTGCATCACCGGATCTGTGAACCAAAAAGTAAAATCATCCCAGATGGGATCACCATGCATCGCTGGCCAGTAGAGTGCCAAGGCGACGATAAACGAAAGTACGAAAACGGCTGGTTTAAGTATTTTGGTGTTCATAAACCAGGTCTAAAAGGAGTTGAGCATTGTATGATTTATCCGGACCCATGTAGAAGTAGTAACACTTTGCTTTTCTAACGAGGTTAAAAGCGCAAAAACTTCTGATCGCAGCGTGGTAGGGTATTTTTATTAAATCAGTAAGGTTAAATTTCAAAAACATTTCGAGAATTTGAGGGAGTCCAAATCCCATAATCATGTGTTCCATCATGGGCATGATCATTTTCCATTTTGGAACTTCGGATAAAATGGATTGTCCGCTTGAAAGCCTGTATCCCACAACTAAAAGATTCAAATTGTTTTCAGGATGAAGATTGAGTCTGTCTTTTAACTGCGAAAGGCTTGCCGTAAATTTTGGCGGATAGTGATGGCGGATAAATTCTTGCCAGTTAAGAACTGCTAAAGGACCTTTTTCTGGTTTTTCATTCAAACTCATTTTTGAAGGAAAAGAATGAATGCGTCCTTGATAATCACAGAGGGGCATATCATCAGAAATAATTTTTACTTCTGGGTTATCTAAAAAATTTTGTAAGAGCGTTGATTTGCCGCCTTTTGAGGGAAGCATGACAACTGCGTTCACATTATTAATTGAAATCGCAACTGCATGGAGGCGACATATTCCATCGCGATCAAGTTCTTGCCCTAGCATTGAATGAACAGCAAGAAAGGCGAGTTCATAAAGCCTGGTTGCGTTGAGTGAATAAATATCGGTTTTCCTCTCAGAGGAATCCCAGATGGTTAATGCCTCACTAAAGTAGTCGACATACTGGCGAGTTCCCAGGCGATAGACGGAAGCATGCTCTAATAATTTAACCGCAACCATAGACGGCATTTCGGGAGGAGCTTCTAAATAAAGATTTATTTCTGTCTGGGGCACTGGAGTGCCCTCCAAAATAAAAAAATGGAATTCATCGCGAAGTTTTTGCACAAGGGAGCTTTCATTGCATCTTACAAGAATGATATGATGATGGAAGTCCAGATATAGCAAAGGATCCTCGTGGTTTCATTTAGTGTTTTAATTGTAACTCATGGTCGTGAAGAACTACTAATGAAATGTCTTAATTCACTCACACCACCGACTGAAAATTGGCAACTTATTATCCTCGCTAATGGCAAAGAACTCACAACAGGGCTCATCCAGAAGGCTCAGTCCTTGACTGCGGATTTTACCTACTTAAAATCTGACATTCAAATGATGCCCGGCATGGCCCGGAACATTGCCATGAGGGCGGTGAATGGAGAGTGGATTTATTTTGTTGATGACGATGCTTTCGTCTTACCAGGTTACTGGGATATTGTTTTACCGCTTCTTAGTGATCTCAAAATTGATGTCCTCGGCGGCCCCGATTCTCCTGCTTTAGGAATGAGTCATTTATCATTGTCTCTCGCCCTTACATTGTCGTCCCCCTTTTGTACAGGTGCTACTTTTTCACGTCACAAATCTTTTGGCGATAACCTGCAAAAAGCGGACGAGGAGAAATTAACGAGTTGTAACTTGTGGGTGAGAACAGCTGCTCTTAATGGCGTTCAATTTCCAGAGGATTACATTCGGGCAGAAGAAACAGTTTTTTTACAAAAGCTTAAAGGCCATGGGCGTGGGCTTTATTATCACCCAAAACTCAAGGTCGCTCACTTCAGACGCTCTCAATTTAAGCAATTGTGGCGTCCCACTTTTTATGCTGGTTACTATCGTTCAAAACTGATGAAAGAAAATCTTAAAAAAAGTAATGATGCTTTTTGGTTGCCGTCGCTTTTTGTTGTTTTGCATTTATTTCTTTTTTTTCAACCAGTAGTGTTTTGGTACCTTGCACGAATGTACGCCAGTATTATTATTTTTATGAGTATGGGACTGGCAATGAAAGCAAAACGATTTTCACTTTTTCCGACGATTGCCTTTTTACATTACTTCGTGGTTTTTATGTATGGTGTAGGATTTCTTGCTGAGAGATTTAAGAGGGTAGGGAGATGACAATCAGCAGAGAGCAGTTCAATAATCTGAAAACTCTATCTTTTTTTAAAAGTAAGGTTGTTACAAATTCGATGGTTCCTGTCATCCAGATTGGTGAAGAAATTATCGTCGATGTAGGCAATAGAGAATTGAAGACTTTTGATATCGTGGTGATCTACCTCGATGAAAAATTGGTCTGCCATTATCTCTGGCAAATCAATAAGTTCTTAAAACCGATTCTCTTACAAACAAGAAATATGTCTGGCAGATTGGATTACCCGGTCTCAATTGAAGATTACTTGGGTAAAGTTTTGTCTCATCGGCTAAGTCTCTGGCAAAAGATCAGAATTCTTTTTTGAGCCCTGTTCGTAGCATATTCTGGAAGCCTAGATCAAAATTAAGATCTTTTACACTTGGATTCTTCTTTTTATAAAAGAGAAGATCTGTGAAAAGACTATTATCAACTTTTGGAAGTGGAGTATAGTGGATCTGGTGATGAAGACTCATATCAAAACTAAACATTGAATCCGCAGGCGGTGCTAAAAGTGATCCGTTGTTTACCGTCGCTCCACGAGACTGAGTATAGTAATGAAGATAGCTGTCCGCCACGATCATTTTATCGAGCTCTAAATCATAAACGTAGGATTGTTTGAAATCACTAATATCAAAAAAGTGTTCGCCTCTTAAAAATTTAATCTTTCGGCCATGCAAGATATCCTTCAAGTGGTTCATCACATTATAGATGACCAGTGATTCCCGGTTATTTTTTCCAAAGATATCTTTTCGGAGAGGAATCCAGAGTTCTACCGAAGCATTTGGGTTAATATCTTTCAACGCTTGGATTCTTTCGGAAAGTTTATCAAGATCACCTAAGTACTCTTCACTGACAAATCCAAAAATGAAGACTTTCTTTGCCTCAGAAATTTTGATTTGTTTTGGTTGAACAATTTGCCAGCAGCCAAACATATCTTTTAAAGCGTCAGGAACAAGAGGAGCTAAATCAGGGTGAATAAAAATAGGGCCTGTTTGTAGTTTTCTGAATTTTGAATAATTATCCAAAATAAAAGACGCCATATTCACAAAGCCATCCCTGGCGGTAATGCATTTAGCGAACCGAAAAAATTCAGGCTTATAAATGTTGAATATAAAATAGGGATTTAGCTCATGATAATATTCCTGAGCTAGCGGGTATAAGTCCCAGTAGAATTTCGGCCATTGACCGCGGTTTACGTAATTGTAGTACTTACTTTGAGTAAGTGTTTTGCCGCTTTCAAACTGGTTTTTAATGATCTCTAACATAAGATGAATATATCTCGCGGTATAAATTATTAATATTTTTTGTTTCAGTGATATACGGGGTTCCCGTCATTGAATATCTTTCCAGCACCCTATCAAAAAAGCGCGAGAATTTTGTAAATGCAGTCGCCTCAGTATTTAGAATGTTTGTGATGATCAGACTGCAGGCCTCAACACCAAATCGATTGATTGCTTTTTGTGCTATCAATTCGCGATTTTTGAAATGACCTTTCTGGAGTGCCTCTTCAAAAGACTGTAATACACCGGTGTAATCAATCAGTTTTGACTTAGTACCAATTTTTACCGGGATAAATCTCGTCGCTCCAGGAAGATCTTTGTGCTCAAAGCTTGCAAGTCCTCCCCAGTCAGTGAGGATAGAAGGCATACCAGAACATTGGGCTTCCGCCACACTCATTCCGTAATCTTCATCGTTGTGTACACTAAGATTAACCAGCATGTCGGCACCTTGATAGACGCCACGAAGTTCAGCGTTCGGAACCCCGCCCATGAAGTGAATTTTTTTCTGAACAGGCAAAGGGAGAGATTTGTATATTTTATTAATCTTCCTAAAGTACTCACCTTCCATTTCCCATTTACCCACGAATTGATCACCGATGTGATCAGTATTTCCGTAAAGGTAAAGATGCACTTTATCTGTGCCGGTCTTTTTTATGAATTCAGTGAATGCCCTAAGAAGAGTATGTGTTCTTTTCTGGCGCGAAAGTCGACCAGTGAAGACAAACGCTAATTCGTCTTCCTTGAGTCCCCATTCCTTTCTTTGCAATTTGCGTACGCCCTCATTGAAAGAAAACTCATTTTTATCAACCGGGAAAGGACATACGAATGAACGAGTTGTCTCAGGCAAAAATTTATCAATTAAATGCTTTTGTCGGTGTGAAGCAACGATGAAGTCAACAGAATAGCCTTCGAGCAGCGATCCTAGTCTATCCCAGTGGGAGTAGTAGAGAGTAAAGTCACCAAAAACATGGAAGACAAACCTTGGTTTCTGTTTTTCTTTTTCAAGCAAAGGAATAATCACTTGTAGTAACGCCCATGGGTGTGGTTTGTGATCAAGGATGAGTATCACTTCAGGATTTGCCTCAACAATTTTCTCCGCAACATTGATAATTTCATCAGGTGTCTGATCCACGGAATAGTTAAAGTTTAAGAGATCTAACTTTTTGTTCATTTGATAAGCTTTATGAAGATTGAAAACAATCTTCTGACAACTTACCCAGCTCGACATTTTGAACGAGAAAATACAGGCTATTTTTTGCATGTTTAATTTAAACAGAGGCACAGGCTTTTGGGCAATGTTTAATTAATTGAGTAAAAGAGTCGAAGGAGAAGATACTGTTTTAAGCTTATAAAACAAGCTAGTATTTGATTTCAAAAAAGGAGTTCTCCATGAAATTCATCTTAAGTTTGATGCTCTTGACTTCGATTGCCCAAGCTCAGACTACCGGCGGATACCTCTCTGCGAAAGATCAGAAGTACTATAAAAATGATTCTTTTGAAGGAAATAACCAGCGTGAGAGGATCGATAGCCTGGTAAAAGAAATGAATAAAATCCATGGAGAACTCGCTGGATTAAAAGCTGAGATGCAGACTCTCAAAGATGAGATGACTTTAATGAAGAAGGGTAAATGAAATTACTCTTTAAAACGCCTGTCTCACGTCCTTTTGAAAAAATCCGCGATCAATTTACCCGCGAACTTTTCATCGAACTAGCTCCCGGACTCATTCCTTTTAATTTAAAACGTTTTGATGGTTGCAAAAAAGGTAACGAGGTTCATATCGGTTTGGGGCCAGGGCCCTTGGCGCAGGACTGGGTAAGTCTTATTACATTTGAAGAAACTAACGCAGCTGGGTGGTCATTTATAGATGAAGGCAGAGTTCTTCCATGGCCTTTGTCTAACTGGAAACACCACCACCGAGTTGATAGAATATCGGCCAATGAATCCGTCATTGTTGATGACATCGAGTATGAATGTTCTCCAGGGTTTTTAACTCCTCTTATGAAACCCTTTTTGTGGTGTGTTTTTGCTGTAAGACCTGCAAGGTATAAAAAGTTTTTTAAGGATTGATATGAAATCATTTTTATTTTTGTGCTTTTTTTCGTTTTCTGCCTTTGCGGAAACTATATTGTTCCTTGGTGATTCATTAACTGAGGGTTATCAGCTTTCAAAAGAAGAGGCTTACCCAGCAGTGATTGAACGCGAGCTTCAGAAAAGCCATAAAGGCATTAAGATCATTAATGGCGGAGTCAGTGGTGCAACTTCGGCCAGCGGACTTAAACGCATGGATTGGTACTTAAAAGCAAAACCCGACATCATGGTTCTTGCACTCGGTGCTAATGATGGTCTTCGAGGCATGAAAGTTGATCAAACTGAAAAAAATCTGGCGAGTGTCATTGAAAAGGCGCAGGAGCGTGGAATCACCGTGATTCTTGCAGGCATGAAAATGCCTACAAACATGGGTGAGCCTTACCGCAAGAGTTTTGAAAATATATTCCCTAAACTGGCGAAGAAATATTCTCTAAAACTCATTCCTTTTATTCTGGAAGGCGTTGGGGGAGTTCCATCGCTTAATCTCCCAGATGGCATTCACCCAAATCCAAAGGGACATGAGATTATGGCAAAAACAGTGCTCAAAGTTTTGGGGACAGAATTATGATGAAACCCACCGTGGTGGTTTCAAACCTTCGCAAGAGCTACGGTCAAGGCGAGTCCAAGGTTGAAGTTTTAAAAGGCATTAACCTAAACATTGAAAAGGGCGAAAGACTTGCCTTGATAGGAAAATCAGGATCAGGTAAATCAACTCTTCTTTCACTCCTTGCTGGGCTCGATTCACCGGACTCTGGTGACATTCTTGTTCAGGATCAGAATATCTCAACGATGTCTGAGCGAGATCTCACTAACTTTCGCGCCCAGCATATGGGTATTGTTTTTCAACAGTTTCATTTAGTATCCACACTCACAGCACTTGAGAATGTACTGCTGCCTCTTGAATTATTAAAACGTCCGAATGCCATGACGACAGCAAAGAATTTATTAGAAAGTGTAGGTCTCGGTCATCGTTCTCATCATGTTCCTGCGCAACTTAGTGGTGGCGAAAGTCAGCGTGTTGCGATTGCCCGCGCTATTGCCATAAATCCTGCGATTCTTTTTGCCGATGAACCAAGTGGAAATCTGGATGAAGAGACCGGGGATAAAGTCATGGATTTGCTTTTTAAAATGGTTCAGGACACTGGGACGACTTTGGTGCTTGTGACTCATGACCCTGATCTTGCGAAAAAATGTTCTCGCGTCGTTCATCTTGAGCACGGGAGCCTTCTGTGACATTTAAGTTCTTCTTCATTAAAGAAATGAAGAAGTACCCCCTTTTTTTTCTCATTCTCTCTTTTACTTTGCTCCTCGGAACGATGGGGCTGGTTGGAATAAGTATTGTTTCAAGCCAAGTTCAAACGAAATTAAAAAATAATGCCCAGGAACTTTTGACTTCTGATATTGCTGTTTCTGCTCGCCGTGAGCTCTCTGCAGAAGAAATCACGTCACTTAATTCAATTTTTCAAAAATACCCCCAAGAGAGTTATAAGATTGTTGATATCTATTCGATGGTCACTCATCTGCGTGCGAAAGCTTCGCGGCTCGTTGAAATCAGATCAACTGAAAATAAGTTTCCTTTTTATGGTGGCATTAGGGCTAAAGACGGAGTCGTTTTCGATAACAGAGGTCTCTTCATTTCAAAGGATCTTGCTGATTTATGGCAAGTTAAACTTTCTGATGATCTTCAAATTGGCTCCCATGTGATGAGAGTGGCGGGTATTGTTGAAGAAGATAGTTCAATGGGGCTCAGAGGATTTTCTCTCGCTCCCAGAATCTATATGCCGCTTGAAAAACTCATGACCTCCGGTCTTGTGAAGGCCGGATCGACTGGAAGTTTTGCTCACCATTTTAAATTAAAAGATTTATCGCCTCAAAAAATCGCCGATATTAAAAAAGATATTTATGCAGGGATTGCTGATCCTGCCGTGAAAATTACCTTGCCCGAGGATAGTTCTGAACAAACAGGACGCGTGATTAATACCATCACAAACTTTATGGCCCTCTCTGCTTTAATCGGTCTTATTCTTTCACTTGTGGGGGTTTTTTATCTTTATCAATCCCATCTTTTGGCACGCTTAAAGGATCTCTGCCTGCTCAATCTTCACGGTCTTCATAAGTCGCAAATCCTTTTAGGGATGATTGCTCAATTTACGTTTGTTTTTGTTGTCGTCATGGCGCTGGAACTCATTCTCATTATTCCGCTGTACAAGACCCTTGCACCAACTCTTTCAAATAACCTTGGCATTGAATTATCAGGAGAAGTGAATGTTCTAGCGGCATTGACTGAAATTCCTTTTCTTTATGGTCTTTCACTTTTTATTTTAGTGCCTCTTCTTTTTGGTCTCATGAGAACGTCTATGGGACTGCAACTAAAAGCTTCAAAGCTCTCAATGGGGCGCTTTCGGTTCTGGGATTTTATCCCTTTTATCCTATCGCTCTGGTTGTTTTCTTGTTACCTCAGTCATTCCTTGGGAATTGGGAATTTATTTTTTGGATCCCTCCTGATTGTTTTTTTTATTTCAACTCTCATGGTAAGGGGCGGTCAATTCGTTCTAAGAAAAATTATTGGCAACAGGGGACTTCTCCTGCCTTCAATTGAGAATGGAATCGCTCTCCGGAGTTTAACTCGCTCAGGACATAAGCTAACGCTCAGTTTTTTATCTTTGGCGATGGGTGCGACTCTTATTTCCCTTATTCTTCAGCTTGATAAAATGATTATCAAGGAATTTGCCCTCGATCCGAAAAAACCTTCTCTGTTTATTTTTGATATTCAGGAAGAGCAGATGGAGCCGCTCGCAAAACTTGCTGAAGATAATGCTACTCCTCTTGCTTACATCACTCCCATGATCCGAGCACGGCTTGAGAAAGTGAACGACAAGAAATTTGTCAAAAAGAAAAGATCATTTGATTTTCGTTCACGAGAAGAGGATGAAGACGCGAGGTTTCGAAATAATAGTTTGAATCTCACGTACCGTGGTTACATGACTGATTCTGAAAAAATCATCAAGGGCGATCCTTTTCCCTCGGGGGGCGCGGCAGATACGCGTTTGCCCTATATATCTATTGAAAAGCGCTGGTCAGAGAGAATGGATATTTCAATTGGCGACAAACTGACTTTTGATATTCAAGGGGTGGAGTTTGAAGGACAAGTTCACAACATAAAAGAAGTTAAGTGGACAACTTTTTATCCAAACTTTTTTGTCACAATTGAGCCAAGCTTAATTGATGCTGCTCCAAAAACATTTTTAGCGGTTCTTCCATCCAGCAAAAAAGAAAATAAACTTTCGCTTCAAAGAAATGCGGTCGAAAAATTTCCAAACATTTCTTTTATCGACGTGGGTGAACTGGTTGGAAAGCTAAGCGGTCTTTTTGAAAAATCCAGACAGGCGATAGAAGTCATCTCTTGGCTCTCTCTTGCCGTTGGTCTGGTAATTCTTTATGGATTGTCCCATGATCAGGTTTACCGCCGCTATTATGACCTCGCTTTGATGAAGAGCTTGGGCTTCTCGGCCGGTCGTCTAAGACTCAATCTTCTTTACGAATTTGGAGCGCTTTTTCTATCAGCGATGGGACTAGGTCTCTTTTTGGGGTGGGGCATTGCTCAGCTGATTGGAAAAGAAGTATTCAAACTCTCTCCAAGTGTCGACTGGGAACGAATCCTGTACCCAGCGCTGTTGTTAACAATTCTTTGTTTAGCAACCATCCTGATCTCTTCATGGCGCGCTGTGAGGGCCAAACCTCGAGAGCTTTTATCGGACTCTTAATCATGGCTTTTTCCTTTCCTTATAAGGCGAGCGCATTTAAAATTTTTGCATGTTCGACATTGAATTTAGCCAACAAGCTTTAATGACTTTTTTCTCGCAGTACGCGTACCAGCCTATGTACGTGTATTGGTTTATTACGATATTTATGCTCGCTAGTTCTTACGGTCTTCCAATTCCAGAGGAATTGGTTTTGATAAGTGCAGGTCTTGTTGCTTACATGGCGCAGGTCCCGGATAAATTCCCACCGCCTTATCCCGGTGCAGTTGGGGTAGATGTCATCACGCTGTGTATAGTCTGCTTTCTCGCTGTCTTCTTAAGTGATCTGCAAGTCTATTTGATAGGTAAATACTTTGGTGCTCGCATCATCAAGACCAAATTCTTTCAAAAGAAAGTTGCAGGCGAAGGATTTAATAAGATTAATTTATTTTTCCAGAAGTACGGTGGTCTTGCTTGCGGGATTTTTCGTTTTACCCCGGGGCTTCGTTTTCCAGGTCACCTGAGCTGCGGTCTTTTGGGCATACCACTCTGGAAATTTGTTGTGATTGATGTGCTGGCCGCCGGATTCTCAGTTCCAACTCAGGTTTATTTCGTTGCGACTTATGGTGAGATCATCCTCGAGAAGATGACTGAATTCAAGATGTACTTACTGATGGTCTTGGGAGTTGTTGCTGTTGTTTGGCTCGCTCGCAAGCTTTATCTCAAGAAGTTCGCTAAAAAAGTCGCCTAACTAATCTATAGAAAAAGTTATCTTCGACCCTGTCCCATTAATTAAGATTGAGCAAGCTCATTTGATTAAAGGAATAGTTCGCAAACCTCTTCTAGCTTCAGGGCAAGGTGTTTTCTAAATTCACCCAAATCCTCATATTTAAACACCACCGTTTTCTTTTGCTGACAATTCGGATCATCAAAATCCGGGTGACCCCAGTTGATAGAGGCGACAAATTGAATCTCGCCGTGATCGGCCGTAAGTTCTTCAACATCAGCGATGAGTTCGTATTGCACACGAGGACCCTGCGCTTTTGGAACGTTCTTAGCAAGCTCAATAATTCCTTTTTTTGCGATAGGATTTTGAATTTTAAGAGCGTCCACCATTGAGCCCTCAGTCGACCGCGCACCCCATAGATGGGGAGCAAGAGCGGTCGTTTTAAGGCTCTTATCGGTGGTGGTTTCAAGATAGCGGTAATAAAAATTGTCCATCGTTTCAAACAGGTACTCATAAAGTTTTGATTGTTCACCAAAAGTTGAGCGTACTTTTTCCTGCCAATCTTGGATCTGTTTGTCACTCATAGCTAATCCCCGTTAAAATGAAGTCATGAAAACATACTCCCCACGACCAGACTTTATCATTGTAGAGGACTACTTTAATCCAAAGCAAGCTGCAACATGGTTAAAGCTCATTGAGGAGCTCGGTGCTGACCCTGTGCGGGGGTTTCATCACCCAAATCTTAAACCCAATCGTTTTCACAAGGCGCCTAAATACCCGGTCAAAAAATTTATGTGCCTGGGTCTTTATTGGAATCCGGTGGATTATCTTTATCATGAGAAAATTCCTGGCACAGCTGAGAAACCTTTTTCTATTCCCAAAGTCTTTCACGACATTTCAAACGAAATTCTTCAAAAGTTTTATCCGTGGAAAAACTATCAACCTCAAAGTGTAATGGTTAATTTTTATACTCAGGATTCCTCGATGGGCCTTCATGTTGATAAAGATGAGCCAAACAAAGAAGCTCCTATTATTGGACTCAATTTTGGATCTACCTGCCGATTTTTCTATGAAGATGAGAAAGGTGAGATGAAGGACCTAAGAATCCCGGGAAATAGTATCTATATTTTTGGAAAATCTGCGAGACTCATGCGCCATGGACTCGGAAGTATTTATACCAAGACCCTGGCCAATGGCTCAGAGGACATTTTAAGAAATAAAGAAAGATTGAATTTAACGATTCGTCAGGTGCTGAACAGTTAAGAGATCGGCGTAGTTGGATTGAATTTTATTTAAGGCGAGCTCAAACAAGGGAATTAAATCTTCCTGCTTTTTCTCACGGCAAAGATCACCAAAAGTTTTAAAGAGATCATTTTTTTCTACGTTTATAGATTCATGAACTGATTCAATGGCGTGGGAGTACTGAGTTTCAGTCCAAGGGAAATCTTTTCTTTCGCCATTTTTTAAAGCGTAGATCGGAGCGTAGAGTTCAGGATAAATATCGATGAGTTTTAGTGTCACGTAGTTTAACTGACCGTTAATGACGTCCTGGAAAGCAGGGCGACCGCCTTGATTGAATCCATCAACGATATCATCGGCCATCTGGAAAATGAGGCCAATGCGCTCGCCAAGTTTAGCCATCGTTTTGATGTCTTTGTGACCAGCCAATTTTGCGGGAGTCGTGCAACAGTAACGAATAAGACTTCCGGTTTTTTTGATACAAATCTGTTCTAGGTCTTCAAATTTAACATGAGTTTTAGATTTTAGATCATATTGAAGCCACTCACCATCGGCGAGATCTTGAATACAAACAGTGAGATCTATAAGAAGTTCGTTATTGCCGGCCTTCGCTAGTTCACCCATGATAGTAGCAAGAACATAATCGCCGGCCAGTATCGCGGTTGTATTGTCTCTCAAAGCATTGAGTGTGGGATGATTGCGGCGTTTGTCTGAATCATCAATGACGTCATCATGAATGAGACTTGCAAGGTGAGTGAGTTCAACAGCACGGGCATAAGTCGACAAAGACGTCAGAGGAAGGCCAAATACTTTACCCATCAAAAAAAGTAAACCAGGTCGAAATTTTTTTCCGCCAGCAGTTACGAGGGCATTAAGATTTTCCGTGAGAGCACTAGCAGTATGATCAGTCATTTTTAACTGTAATTGATCAAGATTTGTTTTTAGCTCCACGACATTCATGTTGGCGATATTAAGGGAAGTTAAGGCCTTATGCAAGAAAAGAGGTCTAAGTCTTGTACAAAAGCGCTCTATGGGTCGGGTCTTTTAATTCACAGCTTTTCGTCCCATAATAGGCTTACAAAAAGAGGGGTAACATATGCGTTTTTTGATGATTTTAATCGCTCTCATGAGCACAGCGTTTGGACAGGACATTTACTCAATTAAAGAGAAGAGCATTAAGGGCGAAGAGTTCAAGATGTCTGACCTTAAAGGAAAGACCGTTCTCATCGTGAATATCGCGTCACAATGCGGATACACTGGCCAGCTTGAAGGACTTGAAACTCTCTACAAAAAATACAAAGCAAAAAACTTTGTTGTTCTTGGAGTTCCAACCAATGATTTTGGCGGACAAACTCCTGAAGACGACAAGGCGATGCTTGAATTCTGCCAGAAAAACTACAGCGTGACTTTTCCTGTTCTCACGAAGAAAACAATTAAAGGTAAAGAGAAGCGTGAATTGTATAAATTCCTGACAGAAAAAACGCCGAAAAATCTCCAGGGTGACGTCTCTTGGAACTTTGAAAAGTTTCTTGTAAGTAAAGACGGCGCAGTAGTTGGTCGTTACAAATCATCTGTGGGCCCCGATGATTCAGAATTAACTAAAAAAATTGAAACCTCACTCTGATTTAAAAACTCTGATCGTTGGTGCTGGAGGGGGCGGAATCGCATCTGCTCTCCTCGCTGCCCTACGTGGCGAACAAGTTACTCTTCTTGAATCCCATTCGGCCCTCGGAGGTTGCGCTTCTTATTTTAAAAGAGGGCCATTTACCTTTGATGCTGGGGCGACAACCGTTAGTGGAGTTGGAATAGGTGAACCTCTAGGAGAGTTATTTGAACTCCTGGGACACGCACCAGATTTATACCCGGCAGATCCTGGCATTACATTTCATCTTTCAAATGGAAAAGTGGTTCGTTACCACCGGGATTTTGAGTTGTGGCTTAAAGAACTTAATGACCATTTTCCAGGCAAAAATCACAGAACCTTCTGGACTCTTATTCGGAAAATTAATAAAAAATCGTGGTCACTTTTAAAAGACGTTAAGACTTTTCCTTTCGTTGGATTGAGCGACATTTTGGAAGTTGTTAAACATCCAACTTATGTAACCCTCGTACCTCACCTCATGCTCTCAACCGAGCAAGCTTTAAAAAATCATGGTCTCGATTCCCTTGAGTACCTTGAACTTGTGAATGGAATTCTTCTCATCTCTGCTCAGGCAGAATCAGAGCATATTCCCTTTCTGGTTGGTGCGATGGCACTGTCCTACCCTGCAGAAACTTACGCTCCAGTTGGCGGCATGAAAGGGCTGATGGAGTTTTTTGATACTGAACTCAAACGATTAAATGTTCACATCAAATTAAAATCTCAGGTCACAAAAGTGGCCGGCAAAAAAGTTCAGCTTAAAGATGGATCTCAATTTGAAGCAGATAAACTTATTATGAATATTCCTGTTTGGAATATTTCTGAAATCGTTGAAGGTTCTGCAAAACCAAAATTAGTCAAAGAGGCGAGTGACAGACCAGGTTCATGGGGAGCACTCACCGTTTATTTCGGAATGAAAGGTCACATTCATGAACCCTATCATCAGGTTCATCTCAATCATCCAGTTGTTAAAAATTATTTCGTCTCGTTATCTGTTCCAGAAGATTTGAAACGCGCGCCCGAAGGTTTTCAAACTGTCACCATTTCTACTCACGTTTTAGCGGATCAAAACTATGATCATGAAAAATTTCAATTGGCCGATGTCATCTTGAAGGATTTCATGGCGAGATTTAATGTTTCTGAGATTAAACATTTTACGATTGGAACCCCTAAAACTTTCGAACGCTACACAGGAAGAAAAAGTGGATTTGTGGGTGGGCTTCCTTTTCTTTATGGCAAGAATCCGCTCTCCCTCTTAGGACCTCTGACTTCTCAGAAAGGACTCTACCGCGTGGGCGATACCGTTTTTCCAGGGCAAGGATTATGTGGTGTTGTTGCCGGGGCGATGCAGCTTCATGACCGGATTCTTAAAGGTCATTAATTTCTAGCTTAAAACTTTTACATCCAATGCTTTGCCTATTTTGAGATTAAGATCACGCTGAGGGAAGGCCATCTCAATTTTGTGCTGCTTAAATTTCTCATCAATTTTAAATCTCACAATACTTCTGATTTCGGCGCTTGAACTAATGACAGAAAGGTCCACCCAGAAATGGAGCTGGAAATCGAGATTTGATTCATTAAAATTTTCAAAAATAACGATTGGTAGGGGAGTCTGAAGGATGCCTTCAGTGTTGAGCGTGATATCCATGCAAACATTTTCCAATAACTGAATATTAGAGTTGTAAGCGACTCCGAAATTTACCTGAGTTTTGACTTTTGTATCCTCGTAGGACCAGTTAAGAACACTTTTCTCTAGGAAAAAACTGTTGGGAACCACAAAAATTTTCCCTTCGCCGTTTTTGACTTGGGTGCTTCTAGTTCCAATCGCAATGACGTGACCTGAAATATTATCAAGCTCGACAATGTCTCCCACTTTAATCGGTTGCTCGACTAAAAGAATAATCCCGGAAATAAAATTGTTAACAATGTTCTGTGAACCAAACCCCACTCCGATAGCAAGAGCTCCACCAAAAACAGTGAAGACCGTAAGAGGAATTCCAGCAATCGCCAGGGACAAAGTCACAAATCCGGCCAGACACCCGTAAAAAGCAAAGGTCTGGTAAGTTACCTGTGAACTTCGGTCATCGACAAATTTTTGAATGAGTCTTTTATCAATAAGGCGCGCCGTAAGGCGAGAGAGCCTTGAAGCAAAGAGCAGCATCGTGAGCGCCACGGTCACATTCCCGAGGCTGAGTTTAATTCCCGCAATCGTGAGGAGCTTATGGTTCCAAACCATAGACACCGGACCAAAGAACTCATTCATGGCGTTTAACATGCTTGCCCCAATAAATATCAATGCTTAAAGTCCTATAAATTTGTCATGGGCCATGGACTTCGTCCAGTGTTTGGTATATAAAACACTAATATGACTAATAGCTTTTATTCTTATCTTTTCACGATGGGCCTGCTCCACGGGCTCCTGTTTTTTGGGACGTGGCAGATCGTGAAAACAGAAGAAGTGCAAAATCTTGTTCCGAAATACGGAAACAGTGTCATGAAACTTAGAGTCTCGTCTGGTCTTATCATGGCGACTACCACTCCTGTTAAAAAGAAAATGTCACCTATGGCGCTTCCAACGCCTAAAGTTAAAGAAGCAATCACGACTCATTCCCAACCAACCAGTGCGGCCGCAAGTACAGATGGTACCGGCGGCAATCCTAATGGTTACGCTTTCGGAACTGGTAACTCTAACGCCAAGTTCAGTGTGATGGACGTTTATAAGGCCGAGCTTCGCGCCACCATAGATAAAAATAAATACTATCCAACCATGAGTCGCCGCCTAGGTCAGACTGGAACTGTAGTCATTGCCTTTACATTGCTCGAAGATGGCAATATCGTTGATATAAGAATAGATAAACCGTCTCAGTACGAACGCTTAAACGTTTCTGCATTAGATGCTGTGAAAAAAGTTGAGCGCTTCAAACCTATCCCTAAAGAAGTTGGGGAGATCAGGATGGATATCAAAGTTCCCGTTAAATTTGTGACTATTTAGATTTTTATAAAAAAGGATTTTTATGCGTTTGATTGATTTCATCAATGCTGGTGGATCGATTACCTGGATTCTCGTTGCGATGAACGTAGTGGGACTATCCTTAATCATCTGGCGCATGTTCATTCTGCGTGATTTTAAAAAGAAGTTAGATACAGAATCTAAAACTTTGGTCACTTTCTTAAAAACTCAATTCAATACCTCAAAACTTTTAGATCACATTGACCTCGTGAAAGATTCTATAACACAAAGAGTGCATGAACTTGAAACAGGTATGACGAGTATCAAAGTTATTGCTACCACAGCGCCCCTCCTTGGACTTCTCGGAACGGTTATCGGTATTTACGAGGCTTTCCAAGTGATCGGTGCCACTGGTCTTCAGGATCCCGGTCAGTTCGCTTCAGGGATCTCATACGCTCTTATCACAACTATCGTTGGGCTTATCGTAGCTATCCCTCATTACATTGCTCATAACTACCTTTCAGGTGAACTTGATTCATTGGAAATTCGCATGGAAAAACACATGGGTCCGATGCTTAAAGGCGAGTAGGATATGGGACGCAAACAACGCCGCGAATCTCTGGCAATGGACCTTACACCATTAATCGATATGGTGTTTCTTCTTTTAGTTTTCTTTTTAGTGACATCAACTTTTAAAAAAGATGAACTAGCATTATTGCTTAAGCTTCCGAAAGCTGCGGAAGGTGCCGGCAATGAAAAGAAAGTGGATAACCTTACCATCGAATTATCTGATGATCAGATTGCTGTGAATGGAAAAAAATCAACGATCGAAGAACTTCCTTCTACTCTCGCCGCTACCCAAAAAGATATTTTGGTGAACCTAAGAGTTGATGGAGATGTGAGATACACTCGACTTGTAAAAGTGTTGGATCTCCTACAGTCGAATAAACTTGAAAATATTTCACTCATTACGGACAAAGAAACAAAATAGAGGTCATACGAATGGAGTCATTGTCATTCCCCAAACAGGGACAGTCTGCTGATTCAGTTCTTAAGGAATTAACAGAAGCAAAGGCCCAAGATGTCGATTGGCAAAAGGGCAAAGCATTTAGTCTTGTTTACCACGTCAATGATGAGCACTACGATTTTGTCAAAAAAGCCCACAATTCTTTTTTTTCTGAAAACGGTTTGAACCCTATGGCCTTCAAATCACTCCGAAAGTTTGAGCATGAAACTGTTCGCATGTGCGCTGATCTTTTTCACGGAGATAGGCATTCTGTCGGAGTCTTAACCAGTGGGGGAACTGAATCTCTTCTCATGATGATTAAAACTTATCGTGATAAGGCGAGAAAAACCAAGCCTTGGATCTCAAAGCCTGAAATCATTATTCCTGAATCAGCGCATTCTGCGATTGATAAAGGTGCCCATTATTTTGATGTCAAAGTCCGACATGCAACTGTTGGTGCTGACTACCGGGTTGACGTAAAGTCGGTTCGAAAACTGATTAATCGAAACACTATTTTAATTGTTGGTTCTGCTCCTCAATACCCTCAAGGGGTGGTCGATCCTATTTCTCAATTAGGTGAACTCGCTGCCAATTACGGTATTCCTCTTCACGTTGATGCTTGTATTGGAGGGTTTGTTCTCCCTTTCATGGAAAAACTTGGTCACGCTGTTCCTGTTTTTGATTTTAGAATTCCCGGAGTGACTTCCATCTCTGCTGATATTCATAAATATGGCTATTCTGCTAAAGGTGCCTCTGTTCTTCTTTACCGAAGCATGAACACAATGAAGTACCAATTCTTCATCTACACCGAATGGAAAGGTGGCGGTATTTACGCCTCTCCCTCATTTCCTGGTACCAGACCGGGCGGACCGATTGCCGCAGCTTGGGCGACAATGAAAAAATTAGGTGAAGATGGTTATCTTGATCTGACTAAGCAGCTTGTTGAAACACGCGATTATTTTTTAAAGGAATTGGCCCTGATGCCAGAGCTTGAGCTCCTTGTTCATCCCGATGCCACATTGATAGCCTTTGGTTCAAGAAGTAAGAACCTAAGCATTTACGCCGTCGCTGATCAACTTCAGGGGAAGGGTTGGTACGTTGATCGTCAGCAAACGCCAGAATCTGTCCACCTGACACTTTCTCCCGTCCATGCGACATGTATACAGGACTACGTCACAGATCTTAAAATGGCAGTTGCAACCGTTAAGGCGGATCCCTCTTTAAATACCTCGGGCCAGGCGGCGATGTATGGAATGATGGCAAAAATCCCCTTCAAAGGAATGATCAAGAGTTCTGTGCTTGCGATCATGGAAAAGATGTACGGGCCAAATGCCATGCTCCCAGCTGATAAATCCGGAGAAGTGGAAAACTGGGGAGACTTTGTCGAAAAAGTGGGAACTCAGGCACTTGAGGTGAAACGCCACGCCGATGGCGTTTGGGACAAGGTCAAAGAAACGATTAAGCGCTAAGATTTTAGTCACCTCCTGAATTATTTTCATATTACCATCGTGTAGACCCTTAAAACGTGTACTCTTTAGCTTATGAAACTTCTTATCTTTATTCTCATGATGACAGTCTCGGTTTGTGCAGTTGCTAAGCCAAGAAAGCTTTTCTGCGCTTACACAAACGCTAAAATTGTCGTTCCTATTGCTGAAAGACATTCTAGCTTTGACAAAAATCGTCACTGCTCAGTTTCCTGCATGCTCGCTCTTCGCTGCAATGATACGGAAGTTTTAGTCGCCGGTTATTTAAAAGAGTTCCAGAACGTCTTTGGCCCTGGCGATGCTGATGAAAATGATATTATTGCCAATAAATACGGCATTTCAATTGTTCGAAACAACCGCGCCGATAACGACCGTGAATGCTTACAACAGTGTGATGTTCGCTACCGTTAAGGTTCTACAAAATGCCAGTAGTCTTTTAGTTTAATTTTCACTTCTAATTTCTTAATGAAAACAAAGATCCCTGCAAGCTTTCTGTGAACAAAAAGAAGTTCTTTCGGAGGCGGGGAGTACTTACATCTTTTAGAAATTTCCCACGATAGATCGCGGGACTTATTGAAAAAGTCTTTGTCCGTAAAATCAAAACTCTCATCAACCCTAAAAGGCTGAACGAGAAACTCCATCATCCTAAGATAAATATCTCTGACGTCCTGGCCTTCTCTTGCATCAAGGAGCCCAAGTTTAATGCTTTCTTCAATAATTTTAGGCTCGTCTCTATGGTATGAAGCGATGAGAACTGTCCGGTAGCCATCAATAAAACTTTGCTCATACTTTTTAACTGCTCCGAAATCGAGTAGCACAATTTCGTCTTTGGGACCTATTAAAAAGTTGCCGGGGTTTGGGTCCGTTTGAACCATTCCATGTTGAAAGACCTCTTCCAGATAAAGCTTCATTAAAAGATCTGCGATGTGATTTTTAACTTCAATTGAAGGATTGCTTTCAATCCACTTCATGAACGATAGACCTTCCATGAATTCCTGAGTGAGAATTTTTCCCGTTGAATATTCAGGATAGGGCGTTGGAACAGCATAAGGAGAATCTTTAAGATTCTCTTTATAGGTCAAATGCATCTGACATTCATTTCGATAATCAGCTTCCTTTACGAGAACATCTTTGACTTCCTCAAAGAATGAATCCAAATCCATGCTTTTTCCTTGAAGGAAGCTTAGTTGCTTAATGATGACTTCAAGAAGTTTTAAGTCAGAAGGAATCGATTCTGCGACACCCGGGTACTGAACTTTGATGACAACATCTTTACCATTGAGTTTAGCACGATGAACCTGGCCGATACTGGCAGCAGCAATCGGCTTTTCTGAAATGTCAGTAAGGTGAGAAAATTTATCACTAAGCTCTTCTCTCAAAATTTTTTCAATTTTATCGTAACTAATGAATGTTGATTGATGATGAAGCTGTTCTAGGATTTTTAAAATTTCCGGTGGGAAGTAATCTCCGAGATCTAAGCTTATGAGTTGGCCAAGCTTCATGCTAGCCCCTTTCAATTGGGAAAGAGTTTTCACAATGTCTTGGGCCATCTGAACTTTTGATTTAAGTTTATCTTTTTCGTCTTCCCATGTTTTAAGTCGAGATGAGACCTCTTCAATCGCAATCTTTGAAGCGAGCCCAAAGAGCTTCGTGCCACGGCCAAAAAGAGATGTAGGGATCTTGCTCAATTCTTCCTCCAGAGACCCTCATTATGCCCTAAGTGCATGATAAAACATATAGAACGGCGCCCTTTCTTTTTTACATTCTGTCTAGGTTCTCATTTAACGCAGTGCTAAAGTCTGGCAAACATTTAAGGACTTAAATCCATGCGCTTTTCAATTCTGGGACTTTGGCTACTGGCCTTGCCTGCTCTCGCCGCTGACCCGGTGAGCTTTCGTAATGACAGGGAAGGGACGAGCTATTACAGCGGAAATAAAAAAGCAGTCGCAAAAGCTCTACGTGAAGTGGATCAAACTCAAATTGTTGGTGCTTTTGATGAAGTTCTTAAAAATTCAGAAAAAAATAAACTGTGTTCATTTGATTTTAATAAAAGCCTTCTCAGAAAACTAAAAGAAATTAATCCTAAATTTACGGAATATAACGGCGCCATTTATCACTTGAGAGCTGAAAACCAGATAGATGACACTGTTGTTAAAATTTTAACAGACGCTCATAACATTTTCGCAACAGATCCACGTCTTCCAAAAGATCCGGAAAACCTTTTTTTACCAAAGCAGGATAAAGTTTTAGAACTTCTTCCTGTTATTGGATCGTTTGAGAAAAATTTTCTGAAAGTGGCTTGCTTCGATGAAGCCTACAGGAACATGTACTCAGAGCTCATGAAAGTTGATAAAACAATGAAGAGCTCTCACCTAGAAGCTCTCCTCGTTAAAGCTTATGAATCTAAAGTTATTAATATTGATACTTATTTAAATTTGGAAAAAGCTCGTCTGAACGAGCTTGAAATGAGCGGTCTTACACTTAAAGCTTATTACCAGAAAGTAGCGAACCTCCGCGTGCAATATCCACTTCGTGATTCAACTGAACAAAGTAACTTTGTTACTCAGAAAGTTGATAAAATGAAAGTCAGTCGCCGCCAGCGTCTTCTTGAAAATTACACTGACCTTCAGATCATTTTGATGGGAAATGTCATCAAGAAGCTTCGCACTCGTCTTGATTCACAAAAAGTAGAGATCCTTATCTATGATCGCGAGCAGGGGATCGAAACACTGACTCTTGAACCAATGGAAAGATTTCGTCTCGCGATTAAACTTTTGCGCAAAGAGATGTCACTTCTATCTCTCAATACTTATTTTAACGGTCGCTCCCCGGATTACATGGATCTCATGACCGCAGCTTATGAAGTAGGGATCATTCCTGCCTCAGAACTTGATGAGCTTGCCGGACTTCAGGATATCTGGAATCCAAAGAAAACGTTCTGGGAAAAAGCGCGTGTCTGGGTGACCACATTCAGTTCAGTAGCAACAATAGTCATACCTCCTCCATATGGTTTCATTCCAGCTCTTGCGATCGTTGTGATCGAAGCAACTGCCGGCAAGAAGAGTGATCCAAATGCAGAAGATCCAACGAGTTTATTTTAATATGAAAAATCTAATTTTATCGTTCGTCCTTATTCTTCCAACACTTTCATTTGCGCAGTCCCTGGACCGCACAATGGAAGCTCTCATTCGCACAGACAGCAATAAGCCAGTGAATGATGAAGTTGTTTTAACGAATCTCGTATCGGCTGATAGCTTTGATGGAGAATACTTTAAGATAGTGAGGGGAAAATCAAACGATGCGATTCGCTTTGATGCTGATGAAGAACTCACTTTTAGAGCAGCAACTGCCTACTATCATTTGATGAAAGCGCGTACTTATTTTATTGAAAAAGTAAAATCTGACTACGTCGCAAAAATCCCAAAGATGACAATTCGTATTGAGCATAAAAACCAATTCTCTGAACTTGGTCATTTTGCCAATGATAATCTCGAACCTCAGCATAACAATGCTTTAACGATTCCTGCAGGAAAAGGTCTAGAATCCCGTGGTGTAAAACCATGGGGGATTGAAATCTGGTTCCGTCCTTCTAAACGTATTCATTTAAATGATCTAAAAGTAAATGATCTCGCTCAGCGTGAGTTCCAGGTTCTGATGAAAACATTCAGAAACCAAATTCACATGCAATCCCTTCAGAGATTTTTATCACAAGCAGTTGTTGCTGTGTCAAAAGAAACTCCCGGAGTCAATCCACTGTCTATGGAATCACTTGTCCGCACCGTCGGGTCAAGTGTCATCATGGAAGTTGGTTATCAATTTATTGACCCTATTACAAAAGTCTTCAGTCGCAAATGGTACTGGCTTGATACAACTTTAGTGCCGGAAATTATTTATCACGAGTATGCTCACGCTGCCCTTTCAGATCACTTAGTTCTTTCTCACTCGACAGCAATCATTGAAGGGATGGCCGATTTTTTTGCAGGACAAATTGCAGATTCTCCGAAGCTCGCTAAACACATTAAGAAATACAACACTTACAATGGTAAGGATGCAACGAAGAAGCAAGAGTACGTGACTCAATTTGAAACATCTCAATACGCTAATACGGATTTTGTTTTCGGTATGCTTTGGGAAATGAAGAACATCATCGGCGAAGAAAAGGGTGAAGCTTTTATGTTTACACTCAGAAAAAAGCTCACAACCAACTCAACAATTCGTAACGAACTTATTGAAGGCATTCTTAAGACTTGTGATGAAGTTTGCACAGTCCCGTTCGTGGACAAGTTACGCATCCTAAAGGCGCTTAACCTTAAAGGACTCTAAAGACTGGGGCCAAAAGGCGCCCGGTCGCAGAAGACAGATTAGGTAAAAAATTTACATTTCAGAAATTAACTTTCTATAGGTATTAAATTGAGTTACTTAACCGCTACCTATTTTCAATCAGCCACAGGAGGCTCTTGTGTTTAAAAAACTTATTGCATTGATGATGGTCGTATCTATCTTCACTGTAAACGCTCACGCTGTTTCTCAAAACGGTCTAAAAGCTGCTTTTGACGAATTAAACTATTCTCTTACTGTAGAATGGGATCAGAAAGACAAAGATTTCTACGCTAATCAGATGAAGAAATTCTCTGTATCACTACGTGATCTTCAGTCAAAAGGTCTAACCAACGCTCAGTTAGTTGAATTCGTAAAATCAGAAGTTAAAGATGCTAAAGTTGCAAAAGATCTTGAAACAGCTTTCAACATGATCGCTATCAATAAAATGTCTTCTGAAGAAGCTTCCAGGTATATGGTTGAGACTATGAAGAAGTCTTACTCTGCTGGTGCTTCTTGGAACGGCGAAGTTTTCATTTATATAGCTGTTGGTCTTTTGATTGTAGCTGCTGCAATTGCTCTTGGTGGTTCATCTAGCGGTTCATCAAACGGTGGCGGTTACTACTGTTCAGAAGTTTACGTATGTGACACTTCTTGTTACTACGACTACTACTACGGCTACACTTGCTACGACGACTGTTACTACACTTGTTACTAAGCACTAGCTGCTTATAGATAAGGGCCTTACCGGGCCCTTTTTTTATCTGTTTTTGTTGCGTATGTCGGTTGAGCTTAAGTTTTCGAAGTCGTGTTTTCCAAGGAAATGAACAGTGATATTGGGATTTAAAGCGAGTACTTCACCCAATGAGAATTGACGAGCTTTATCGTCTTCAAGTCTTGAGACAACGTAAATGGTGTTGAGTTTAGGCAAAAGGTCTTCACTACGAGTCCAGGTTTTTAATTTCGCAAAACTATCAAATCCCATCAGAAGAGAGATTTTTTGATTCGGGAAATTTTCCTGCATTTTTTCAACCCAAACGACGGTTGGATTCTTTTTCGTTTCTAAAAGGAAAGTCGGAACAAGGTATTGCTGCTGTTTTAATTTTGCTTTCACGCTGATTTCAAGAATGGTGGAAACAGTATTTAGGTCGCGCAGTTCCTTGTGGGGATTTCTATCGGGTGTGATAAGACAAATTTTATCATCAGGGATGAGATTTAAACAAGCCTGATGTCCAGCGTGCCACGGATTAAAGGTGCCGCCAAAAATAACCCATTCGTCGTTTTTGTTTGAATAGATGATTTTAGGGCATTCTTTTTTTAGTGCATGATAGTTTGATGAAACTGGATATCTAGCACCTACAAGATCAACCAGCGCTTCCGCGTATTCTGCTTCAAGATCTGGCAAAAGAGATGTCCAGGTCATCATGAAGTCGCCACTATCAGAGACAATGAATCTCAGCTTGTTTTTCCAATGGCAGGCGTGACTGAAATCATCATCACTCGAGGCGTGCCTGACTTTTAAGCGATAATCGTTGACGTAAAAAACGAGGTTCAGCAACTTTACTCCAAAAAAAAGGGAAGCGATTTTCCAAAACTTATTTCGTTAATATCCATCTTACACTGATAGACAAAAATTTCTACTCCCGCTGCATGGGCCTCTTTTAAAAGGCTTGCGTACTTTTTATCGACCCCCCATGCGGGTTTCATGCTTTGAACATCTTCCCGTTGGACGACGTAAAGCATGGCCGTCCGGAAGCCGGCCTGCTTAAGGTTCATGAGTTCTAGCAAATGCTTTTGACCACGCAGCGATACGGCATCTGGAAACTGGGCAACTCCATTAAGTTTTAGGGTCACGTTTTTTACTTCAACGTAACAGGGTGGTTGGTCAGGAGATCCTTCCAGATAAAAGTCGATGCGGCTTTCACCAATCTTTTTTTCTGGTTGAATCGTTGAATAACCGGCAAGCTCTGGGATGAGACCCTTTTTTAGCCAGTCACCCACGAGTTTATTGGCATAAGCTGAATTAACACCTATCCAGGTTTCACCGTTGTGGATGAGTTCAAGCGTATGAGGCATTTTACGATTTGGGTTTTGAGATTTTGAGAGAGCGCATTTCCAGTTGGGTTCCCAGCAGGAAGTCATCGCACCAGTGTTAGGGACGTGAGCGGTGAAAAGCTCATCTCCAAGCTTAATGTCGGCAAGAAATCTTTTATAGCGTTTTAAAAGTATGGCTTCAGTTAAAGGGCGATCCCATTTCAAGTTTTATTCTCCGTCAGAAAAAAAAAACTCTAGTAGGGTATCCATTCTTTGTAAATGATTGAGCATTTCCGGTTCATTAATTTTTTGGAGCTTTTTAACGGCCAGGTGGAGGCGATTATTTTTCTTAGCGGTTCTTGCGTAAAAACAATCTTCCAGAGATTCAACAATTCCTAAAAGCGATCCAGATTCAGGAACTCGAACCACTGTTAAGCAAAGTGACTTCTTATGAGTGTAGTCTTCGACGCCAAATTCAGCTGAGATCACATCAACTTCATTTGATTGAGAAAAAGAATTAAAAGAAATAAGACAAAAAAGGAGGATTAAAATGTTTTTCATATTGGAGGAGTTTTAGTCCTCGCTAAGGGATCTGAGAAGTTGAATGATTGGCCGATGACGATCTAAAAAAAAGATGCTTCCCCTAAGGGAAGCACCATGAAAAGAGGTTAGTAACGGATATGTTGTTGTTCGAATTCGATTTCTAAAGAGTCGATTAAAATTTGTGAATCAGCTTCGATGCGAATCTCTGAAGCAGTCATCGGGCGGTGAAGCTGGATGATCTGGCGAGAAGGCATTTGTGAAACGTATGTTGTTCCTAAAAATTCACCCATTCTGCTCATAAGACTCAAAGTTCCGGCTGACTGACGACCACTTGAGCGAGCTTCGATTGAGATGGAGCGGATCAAACGGTTCTCATAAGGAAGAAGGTTTGAAAGTTCAAGCGAAAAGCGTCTTGAAACTTCCTGGTTAACTTGAACTCTCTGAACTCTTGGAAGCTGGGGCTGCTGAAGGCGAACCTGGCCAACTCTGATGATCACAGTTTGGATGCGAGCATCGCCGCGAACCAAGAGTTTAAGACTGCGAACTTCTTCAAAAGACTGCACTTGAATGGGAGTGCGTCTCTGGGCAACTGAAAGGTATTTTTCTATTCCAACCGGGCGACCGTTAAGTTCAACTTGAATTGAGGCTGCTCGGCCGTAACCAGAGGGTGATCCCTCGACTGCTATGCGCTCAATTTCAGCTCCTTCAAGTGATAAACCCATTTGTTGTTTAACGAGTTGCTTTAAAGGGATTTCTCCAAAACCTCTGAATTCCTGTCCCACATGAAGAGTCAAAAGTGAGTTTGGAAGCACTTGTTGCTCACGAGGATCTGGGCGAGGTCCAGGGTATGGTCCTGGAATCGGTCCCGGTCCAGGCATTCCTCTCATAGAAACTTCAGCAGTGATACTTTCAAGCATGATTTCTTGATTGCTCGAGAGCTCAAGCCCATCAGCTGAAACACTTCTTTGAAGAATAAATTTAACTTCTTTTAATTGTCTTCTGACAGTTTCAGAAGCGAGTGGCAAACCGTTCTGAGAAAGTTCGAGTTGCGCCTGGCCTTGAAGGCTTGAAGCAAGAACTGACAAAGAGCGGATTTCAATATTTCTTTGCTGCTCGTAAGAGAGGCGAAGAAGGTCAGCTAAGCGAAGACGCTCGTACATGCGGATCGACTGACCGACACGTTCTGTAATCACATTCGAGTCACGGTAAGTTTGGGCGAATGTTTGGAACGAAGTCATGAGGATCGCGAAAAACAAAACCAAAAATGATGCTGAAGCCTTTTTCATGCTATCTCCTTTATTAGTAACCAAACATCCTGTTTGAATTAAGGAGGTATAAGCAAGCTCCTTGCCAAAAGTAAGAAATCACGGACAATTTTTGTTTTAATGTTGAATTTCAATCACTAGACGCACCACGCCTCAGAAGCGAGAAGCTGCGATTCAGCGCAGTAGTGGAGTTCTTTTGTCACCGGTTGGAAAGATATTTTGGCCCCATCACTTTCAGAACGACTTAACTTTTGTCACCACTCGCCCGATTAGAAACCACAAGAGTTTTTAGACAAAACGATGGAAATTCGCTAAGATGCGATCATTTTTCTTTTAAGGAGTTCTTCATGTCAGATAAGGCAAAATTAATCCTCGGTGATAAAACGTTTGAGCTTCCGATTTTCACGGGTTCTGAAGGCGAGAAGGCTATCGATATCACAAAGCTTAGGGCCGACACAGGTTATGTGACCTTAGATACGGGTTATATGGACACTGGGGCATATACTTCGGCGATTACTTTCCTTGATGGCGAAAAGGGTATTTTAAAATACCGTGGTTACTCAATTGAAGAGATTGCAGAGAAGTCATCTTTTCTTGAATCTAGTTATTTAGTTTTCTACGGCAAACTTCCGACAGCAGCAGAACTAAAATCTTTCGAAGAAAGAATTGCTTCGTTTGATGATGTTCCTGAAGGAATTAAAACGATGATTAAAGTCTTTCCAAAAGATGCTCATCCGATGGCGATTCTTTCCTCAAACATGGTTTCGCTTTCTGCATTCTACCATGATATGTGCACTCAGGATCTAACTGCTGCACAAAAAGATACAGCGATCGCTCAACTGATGGGTCAGATTAAGGTCATGAGTGCTTACTCATACCGTCACTCGCAGGGTAAAGAGTTTGTTAAATCAGATAAGACTCTTGATTATTGCTCTGACTTTATTCATATGATGACTGGAAATAAAAACGTCGATAAAGAAGTCGCTAAAGCACTTGATATTCTTCTCATCCTTCACGTTGATCACGAACAAAACTGTTCAACATCATCTGTACGGATGGTCGGATCATCAAAAGCAAATATTTTTGCCACAATCTCTGCAGGAGTAGATGCTCTTTGGGGACCACTTCATGGTGGAGCGAACCAAGCCGTGCTGGAAATGCTGGAAGAAATTAAGGAATCAGGCGAAGGCTACGAAACCTTTCTTGCTGAAGTGAAAGATAAAAACTCAGGCTCACGTCTTATGGGCTTCGGTCACCGCGTTTATAAAAACTTTGACCCACGTGCAAAAATTATCAAAGTTGCGTGTGATTCAGTTCTAGCAAAGCTTGGTGTAAAAGATCCTCTTTTGGATATCGCTAAGGGCCTTGAAGAAGTTGCTCTTAAAGATGAATATTTTGTTTCCCGTAAACTTTATCCAAACGTTGATTTCTACTCGGGGATTATTTACCGCGCTCTAGGAATTCCAACTAATATGTTTACGGTGATGTTTGCCATCGGTCGCCTTCCAGGTTGGATGGCGCAGTGGAAAGAAATGGTTGAGCAACCAGGTTTCAAAATTTGTCGCCCACGTCAGATCTATACGGGTGATACAAAAAACGCTTACAAAGATATTAAATCACGTTAATCAGGAAGCCCCTCTTCGGAGGGGCTTTTTTTTGCCTTTTTTTGACACGAAGGTCACTTACATTTTGGGAGAACGGGACTAGCTTTTAATTCCTCATGTGATTTCCCAAAGGAGTTTTATGAAAGTTTCGAGGGTTGCCATAGCTGTTGATGTTAGTTTTGAGGCACCTGGAGAATTTGAGGCACTTCAGGAGATGACTTTTTTAAACAAATCAGAAATCTATCTCGTCCATATTTTCCAAACGACCACTTATACATTTGGATTTCCTCTTTCTGAAGCAGCTTTGGTTTATCCTATTCAGCACGAAAGAATGAGAATTGCCGAATCGGTTCAGAAGCAGTTAAAAATGATCGGTGATAAAAATATACCCAAAACATTCGCTGGCAAAATTCATTACCAATGTCTTTTCCATGATAATCCTAAGAAGGCTTTCTGTGAGTTTATAGATACTCACCATATTGATCTTGTGCTTGTTTCATCCAGAGAAAAGCGTGGGCTTTTTGAAAGCTCATTTGCACAATTTGTGGCCGGTCATAGCAAGGCCAATATGATTATCTTGAAACATAAGGTCTCTGAGCCCTAAATTAAGCACATTTTGCCGTTTTTATTGCTTTACTCAGCTATAGAATAACCTGTTTGATGCGTTCTCCGATGAGTCTTCATCGGAGAACAAATGAAATTATTTTTTGGCATGATTCTGCTTCTGTCTTTTTTAGATATCCAAGCCGCAGAGATCCGGGTGAAAAAGATGGTTAAAGATGGTGAGCTTGATCGAAGCTTTGTTCTTAAAACTAATCTCACAGAGAAAGTTGTGATTGATTGCCAGAGCTTTGTTCAAGGACTTCGCATTGGTGAATATGAGGCGGCACTTACTTACATGCTTGATCCCGAAGAATGTGACGGTTTACAAACTCGAGTCCGCTCAAGTCTAAAAAAGTTTCGTCATCACTGTATTGATGTTGATCAGGACATCCGCGCCGATTACACTTGTGATTAATGAATCTTTCAGAATTACAACCTTATCTTCTTCATCAGTTTAAATCAGAGTCTGATCTTTTAAAAGCGATCGAAGAAATTTCAATTAAATTTACTAAAGACCGCAATTCGATTGGGGACTATCTTAAAGACTCGCGGCTTGTTAGCGCTTATACTGCTTTCTATCTGCTCACTAATATTCCAAAGCTTAAAGAAGTGCTTAAGTGGATGCCAGTTGCTTGGGTTGAAGAACTTAAAAATTGTGACTTCATTGATCTTGGTGCAGGACCAGGAACTTTCAGTCTTGCCTGGAAAGAGCTTGGTGGGAAGGGTGACTTTTATCAAGTCGAACTCTCACAGCTCATGCGAGAGCAGGGTAAAAAAATCTGGGATGGATTTCATCAAGAAAAACTTTATCAGGGAATCAAATGGGAATGGAAACTGCAGAAGCCACGGTTTCTTCTTTTCGGTCACTCGGCAAATGAAATGGGTGCTGCTGCTGCCATTTCATACATTGAAAAAATAAATCCTGATCATATTCTCTTTATTGAACCTGGAACCAAATATTTCTTTCCGGTCATGCGAGAGATTCGAAATTACCTTTTGTCGCATGATCATTCTGTTCTCTATCCTTGTCCCAATTCTCAAGAGTGCCCGATGAAAAATTCAGCGGAAGATTGGTGCCACCAGTTTATTCAAATTAAGCAAGATGCGGAAATAGAGCGCATTTCGCAAATGGCACGAAAAGACCGAAAGCTTTTGCCATTGACTGTCCATGCGTACTCAAAAACATTTAAAACAAAAAATCCCTCAGAACGAATCGTTCGTGTACTTCCGGAAACAAAATTCAGCATGGAATGGGAAGTCTGTCATGAAAATGTACTTGAGCATTACCAGATTATGCAGCGAGACCTGAGTAAGGAAGTGAGTAAAGAATTAAGCGGTCTCCTGGCCGGTGAAAGTGTTGAAACTGAGGTCGTAAAGATTCTTGAGCGCTCTAAACGAGTAAAAGTTAACCCTAGAAAATAAAGTTTAGTCTGACACTTGACGCCGTTCAAATGCATCCCATCTTGTTAAAATAAGACAAAGAAGGGAGCGACTATGAATAAGTTTGATCAAGTAGTTTTAGGATCGTTAGATATCGCCCAGTCTGATGCCTTGAAACGAAAAAATACTGAATTATTTCCTGAGCACTTGCTTCATGGACTCGTGCTTAATAAATCTTCCTATGCATCGAAGGCCCTTAAAGATCATGCTAAAGATATTTTAGCACTACTTGAAAAATTGCCTAAGACATCGGGGCAAGTATCGATTGAAAACATCCGCACCTCTTCTAAGCTTCAGGAATGGATTACTCTTGCTTCTGGGGACTCAGTTCAGCAGGGTAAACAAGAAGTCGCCGAAAAACATTTATTAAAATTTTTACCTCAGTACTTTCCGACACTCAAAGTGGACTACTCTAAGTTCTCTGAAGTGGCGGAAGACGTGGAGGTACCCAGTTTTCTCATTAACCTCAATGAAATGGCAGAAAAAGGAAATCTTGATCCCGTCATCGGACGTACCAAAGAAATCCGTTCAGTCATTGAAATACTGGGCAGAAGGTCCAAAAACAATCCAGTTCTCGTGGGCCCCGCTGGAGTTGGAAAGACGGCCATCGTCGAGGGACTGGCAGACCAGATCGTAAAAGGACAAGTCCCTGATGTCTTGAAAGGTAAAACCGTTTACTCGTTAGAGATGGGATCCTTAATGGCGGGAACCAAGTACCGCGGTGATTTTGAAGAGCGAATTCAAAATCTTTTAAAGTTTGTTAAATCTAAATCCGGCGAAGTTGTGCTGTTTATCGATGAGATCCACCAATTGGTAGGAGCTGGTCGAACTGACGGAGCGATGGATGCTGCGAATTTACTTAAACCTGCACTGGCACGTGGTGAGCTCCACTGTATTGGCGCCACAACTTTTGATGAATATCAAAAATATATTTTAAACGATGCCGCTTTAGAAAGACGTTTCCGCTCTGTCCCTGTTCATGAACCAACCAAAGAAGATTCTGTTGAAATTTTAATGGGTGTACGTTCAAAACTTGAAGCGCATCATGGAATTAAAATTTCAGATGAAGCTGTTTATAATGCTGTTTTTTTAAGTGATCAGTATGTCACAGATAAAAATCTTCCTGACAAGGCGATTGATCTTTTGGATGAATCATCAAGTGCCTTAAAATTATCAGCAGAGGCGATGCCAGCGAAACTCGTTGAGCTTGAAGCAGAACTTCGTTCGAAAAAAATCTACGCTCAGATGGAAAAAAATAATTCGGATCTTAAAGATGAGATTTTAGTTCTTGAGAAGCGCTTTAACGAAGAAAAAGCTGTCTGGGAAAAAGAAGTTTCAAGTCTTAAGAAAGTATCAGAAATTAAAAATCGCCTCGATCGCCTGACTTTTGAACTAGAAACAGCTGAGCGAAATCAGAACTATGAAGAAGCATCAAAAATTAAGTACATGCTTATTCCACAGACGGCCAAAGAAATGGATGCTTTCCAGCACGAATGGGTTTTAGGGAAAAAACATATTGCGATGGTTATCTCTCGCCAGACAGGGATTCCCCTTGAGAAGATTCTAAAATCTAAGCAAGATTCGGTTCTTCATCTAGAAGAATTTTTAAATAAGAGAGTCTTTGGACAGGAAGAAGCTCTTCATGAAGTGAGTGAGACGTTATTGGCGAGTTATGCAGGTCTTTCAGATGAAACAAAACCTCTTGGATCGTTCTTACTTCTTGGTCCTACCGGCGTTGGTAAAACAGAAACTGCGAAAGCTCTTACCCAATATTTATTTGATAACGAAGAAAATATCGTTCGTTTCGATCTTTCTGAATTTTCGGAAAAGCATTCTGTCGCTAAGCTCATTGGGGCACCTGCGGGATATGTAGGGTACGAAGAGGGTGGAGTTTTAACTGAGGCGATCAGGCGTAAACCTTATTCTGTCGTGTTGTTTGACGAGGTTGAAAAAGCACATCCTGATTTTTCAGATATCCTTTTACAAATTCTGGATGATGGACGCCTCACAGACAACAAAGGTAGAACGGTCAATTTTAAAAATACCATTGTGATGATGACATCGAATTCTAAAAACGTGAAAGAAGACTTTAAACCAGAAGTTCTCGGCAGAATTGATGCGGTTTTAACTTATCATGGGCTAGATAAACGCATCATGCGCCAGCTTGTGGATAAGCAGCTTCGCCAGTTAAATGAGCGATTGAAATCGAAAAAAGTAAGCCTCAAACTAGATAAGAAGGCTTACGAAACTCTGGAAGAGCAAGGCTTTGACTTTCAATATGGAGCTAGACCACTTAATAGTGTTTTCCAAAAATTAGTGATCAGACCACTTTCAAAGAAAATCTTAGAGGGAAATCTCAATGAAAGTGAGCTTATCATGTCGTGGGATGGGCACGAAATGGCGGTTCTTGAGGTTTCAGACACTAAAGAAGAACTCCATTGATGAGAAAAGTATTACTCATTTTAGTGATCCTCCTTATCCACGAGGCAGTTCTGGGTCAAAGCTACAAAATATCTGATCACTACGACGGTAAAAAATTTTTGAATCCTGGGCGCTCTGATGATTTAAAATCATTTTGGCAGTTACTTAAGTGGAAGGCGACTGCTGATACCGTGTCCTGGCCAGAGCATGTCGCGAATAAAAATTATCCTTTAAGACCTTTGACTCCGACCGAAAAAGTAAATGCTACTTTTATTAATCACGCGACTTTTTTAATTCAATTGCCTGGTGTGAATGTTCTTACTGATCCGGTTTACTCACCAAGAGTGAGTCCCTACACATTCGCTGGCCCAAAGCGTGCTCGTGAGCCGGGGATTCCTTTTGAAATACTGCCAAAAATTGATGTTGTGGTTGTTTCTCATAATCACTATGACCATTTAGACATTGAAACCTTAAAGCGCATTGATGGAAAATTTCACCCGTTGTTCCTCGTCCCTCTGGGAGATGAAAAGCTTCTCTTAAAGGAGGGAATTCAAAATGTGAAGGCGATGGATTGGTGGGAAGAATTTAAGGTCAAAGATGTCAGGATTATTTTCACCCCATCTCGTCATTGGTCTGCTAGGCAGCTTTGGGACAAAAATGAATGTCTGTGGGGCAGTTTCATGATTAATTCTGGTGCGGTTAAAATTTATCACGCTGGTGATACAGGGTATGGGCCTCATTTCTTAGATATTAAATCGCGCCTTGGTTCGCCTGATCTCGCCTTACTTCCCATTGGCGCCTACAAACCTCGCTGGTTTATGAAAAATCATCATATGGATCCAGAGGAAGCCGTTAAAGCGCATATCGATTTGGGTGCAACCAGGTCAATAGGAATGCACTTCGGGACCTTTCAATTAACAGATGAGGGAGTTGATGAGCCAGTCAGAGATCTAGGTCTTTGTCTTAAAGCTAAAAACATTTCAGACGAACAATTTATGGTTCTTGATCAGGGGCAAGCGCTTTCGTTTTAAATTAATTAGGCCAGATGTGAAACTCGCGCTGGATTCTTTCTTTCTCTTCATCAGAGAAATCATTGTTATCAATGGAGAGGTGGGAAAGATTTGGCATTTTTTTTATTGAATCAGGGAACTGCGAAAATTTATTGGAATCAAGGTTCAATCTCTTGAGGTTCTTTAACTCCGTGAAAGCGAAAGGAAGTTTTGCAAGATTATTGCCTGAGATATTCAATTCGCTTAATTGCCAAAGCATCGAAATTTCTTCTGGTAGGGATTTTAAACCACAGTCTTTTATCGTCAGTGATTTTATCGGAGCAGCCGCGTGTCCAAGAGGCAAAATAAAGGATGAAAGGGGAGTTTCAATTATTTTTAAATTTTCAAGTTTAGGAAGTTTAAAAATGGATGATAGATCGCCATCAAATTTTGGCCACTTAATAGAAAGAACTTTAAGCTTCTCCCAACCTGGGCAAGAAGCAGGAAACTTGGTGCAATGTCCTTCCAAATAGAGCTCACCTAAATTTGGGTAATTTAAAATATCTTCAGGGAAAACTTCACCTTTAACACTAATTTTTAGTGCTTGAACTTCTTCTCTGTCTTTAGACGCCATCCCTAGATTTTTATAAAGTTTCATAGGTCATGATTTCCGGGTATTCCCAAAAAGTATAATAACGTTGTCATTGGCCCGAAACTCATTTGATGTTTGGCCTCTTTGCTAACTTTTTCTTTAGCATGATAGGCGATACCAAATCCTGCTTTGCCAAGCATTGGTAAATCGTTAGCGCCATCACCGACTGCGACAATTTGCTGAAGCGAGATTTTTTCTTTTTGAGCGAGCTCATCTAAGAGCCGTGCTTTTTCCTGGGCATTTATAATTTTTCCAACAACCCGTCCGGAAAGAACATTTTGATCCCACTCAAGATCATTGGCGAATGCATAATCCATTCCAAGTTTTGTTTTAAAATTTTCGGCAAAATACTTAAAGCCCCCAGAAATGATAGCTGTCTTATAGCCTTGCTTCTTAACCGCGCTTATAAGCTCTGGAACTCCGGGTGAGACTTTTAGATTTCGCATGATGCTGTCCATGGACTCACGCTTTAGCCCTTTTAAGAGTGACACTCTTTCTTTTAAGGCTTCATCAAAATTAAGCTCTCCGTTCATCGCGCGTTCAGTGATAAGTTTGACCTTATCACCAATACCATGAACCATCGCCATTTCATCAATCACTTCATGTTGAATGAGAGTTGAATCCATATCAAAGACAATAAGTTTTTTATCCGTCCGAGATGTATCATTTGCCATTAGTGCCATGTCGATTTTATGTTTGGCCGCTAATTGGGTGAGGTCTGATTTTATTTTCTGAGTCTCAAAATTCAAGGGAAAGTCGATAACCAAGTCCACCGCTTTGTTAGATGAATTGGTAAGATCTATTGTTCCCTTAATGACGGCGTTTTTTGATTGAAGAAAAGTTTTTATTTCTTCCAGGCAAGTAGAGTCTATGGATGTTTGTGAAACACAACAAAGAACAAACTCACTCACGCATGACCTTTGAGCTTTTGCTTTTTTTTCTCAAGCCTCTTCTCTTGAAGTTTTTTTATCATACTGAGTGAATATTTGAGAGCGGACCAAAGGGAGAGAAGAGCTGCCACATAAATAAGTGCCGTACCAATGATCGGAAGATCCATCCCTAAAAAGTCATCGTAAATCATGAGCATGGGAGTCGCGACCATTTGAGTGCCGGTTTTCCATTTACCCATATCACTTACTGGGACATCGACACCTTCACCCACAGCGAGGAGACGAAGGGAGGTCATATACATTTCACGCAGAACCAGAATAATCACAACAATAGGATGAACACGGTCAAGCGCCATCAGCATAATAAGAGCAGAAACCACTAGAAACTTATCCGCCATCGGATCGATGAAAGATCCAAAAACGGTGACGATATTTCGTTTTCGGGCAATATACCCATCAAGAAAATCTGTAATCGACGCAACAACAAAGACCCAGCACGCAACATGACCCAACCATTCCTGGTAAGATTCAAGCCAACTTGGTGTGTCTTCAGAAAAATAGAGGGCAAGGACAACAACTGGAATCATCAACATTCGGAAGAATGTCAGTCTATTTGGAAGATTATCAATTTCGAGATCATTTTTTTCCATGACTTTCCAATTTAACAAAATTTACCTAGCTTGGATATATTACTGGAACACCTACAATAAGAGAACTAAGAGGTGATCATGGAACGACGTTTTAATCTAATTAAGAGTGACTTTGAAAAACACGAGAAGAGAATCCTCCCGCGATTTCCCTTTTGTTACCTGACCTTTAAATCTGACGATACTTCTCGAGTATATGAGATCAAGGATATTTCTCATACCGGGATGCAGCTATCTTTAAAAGATGATCGTCATGACTTTAAAGAAGAGCATGTTTTAAAAGGCCATATTCACTGGCTCGGAAAAAATCTTGATATCGCAGGCACAGTCAAATGGCATACCCAAAACAGAATCGGGGTTGAGTTTGCTAAAAAACGAGATGTGCTCGAGAAAGTTCAAAGTTTTCTTAAAATGGATGAGATGGTCAAGCGCCTTAAGCCGCTGCATAAAGTAAATGATGGGCTCGAAATCCCCAACCGACTTAAATATTGGCTCCGTTCTGATGGCCCAGTTGAAGTTTTTGTCTGGCAACATGGCGACGGTGAAATGGCGAAGGCGCAAATCCTTTTTATGGAAACTTTCGTTGAGTGGGAAGATAACGTTGGGCTTAAAACTGGACGTATTCTGTCAAAAAGAAATGTTGATTCTCCGCTACTAACGGAAGATGAGTGGGTCTTTCAAATTGACCAGGATTCTGATGTTGCAAAACTCGAGCGAGTCAAAACATTGATCAATCACATCACAGATGATCTTCTTCCCAGTGAAGTAAGAAAATTTCTTGTGCGTCAAATAGGTTAAATCTTTTTAGACCCAATCAATCAAGGTATGATTCTTCCGTTAGAACTCTTTAAAGGGAAAAATGCATGAATCGTAACCTAGCTATGGAATTTGTTCGCGTAACAGAAATGGCGGCGATTGCCTCTGCCCGTTTGATGGGTCGAGGGGATGAAAAAGCTGCTGACCAGGCAGCGGTCGATGCGATGAGAGCGATGCTCGATTCAATTGAATGTGATGCTACAGTTGTGATTGGAGAAGGCGAGCGTGATGAAGCTCCCATGCTTTATATCGGTGAAAAAGTAGGAACCGGCACTGGTGCAAAACTTGAAATTGCTCTCGACCCACTAGAAGGGACAACCATCTGTGCTCACGGTGGTTACAATTCTATTTCAGTGATGGCGATCGGTGAGGCCGGCGGTTTACTTCATGCACCGGATACATACATGCTAAAACTCGCTGCAGGCCCTGAGGCGCGCGGCAAACTTGATATTCGTCAGACTCCAACAGAAAATTTAAAACGCTTAGCTGATATTAAAAAATGCCGTGTCGCTGATCTCACTGCGATTGTCTTAGATCGTCCACGTCACAAAGAACTTATCGAAGAAATCCGCGCTGCCGGAGCTCGTATCAATCTTATCGGTGATGGAGATGTTTCTGCGGCGATTGCAACTGCTACGCCCAACTCAGGGATTGATATCCTTTTCGGTATTGGTGGTGCACCAGAAGGTGTTATCGCGGCTGCCGCCCTTCAGTGTATGAATGGTGAGTTTCAAGGAATTTTGAAGCCTCGAAATCAGGAAGAAATCCAGCGTGCCCTCAAAATGGGAATTGATGATATCAACAGAGTTTTTAAAATCGATGAACTCGCCAAAGGCAACTTGATGTTTGTAGCAACCGGCGTGACTGCGGGTAATTTTCTGGACGGCGTTATCTTTAAGCCGTGGGGATGCCACACTCACTCCCTTGTGATGCGTTCTGAATCTGGTACAATCAGAAACATCAGAGCTGAACACCATTTCGATAAGAAACCAAGATACTAAAAAAGGATGATCCATGGCCCGCGCAGAAAGAACTGAAATTTTTGATGTCCCTGCAGATAAATTGTACAAGGCCATCACTGATTATAAATCCTACCCATCCTTCGTCGATGGTATGCGTTCGGTAGAAGTGCAAACAGAATCCGTCGATGGTGCGACAGTGAAATTCAATTTAAGTCTGATTAAAGAAATTTCTTATATGATCAAGCTTGCTCATAAGCCTAATCTTGAAGTGAGCTGGAGCCTTGTTACCGGTGACATGATGAAAGTGAATAATGGAAAGTGGACTCTAAAGGATCTTGGCGGCAATAAAACAGAAGTGACTTATTCACTGGAAGTTGAACTCAAAGGATTCCTCCCTGGACTTGGGATGATTGAGAAAACTCTTGTAACAACAAATCTTCCTTTAAACATGAAAGCTTTCGCGAAAAGAGCAGCGAGTTTATAAATGAATGACGATAAAGACGGAAAGCTTGGAGATCTCTTAAAAAAAGTTCTCACCACTGGTGTGACGGCCGCTTTCATGACTGAAGAAAGTGTGCGCGCTCTTTTAAAAGACGTCCCACTACCAAAAGATATCGTTGGTGGCTTAGTTGAAAATGCCAAGAATACTAAAACGGAATTTGTCGCTGGTGTAAAAAACGAACTCAAAAATTATCTCGATAAAATTGATCTCTCAAAAGAAATCGATAAAATTGTAGAAAAGTATGACTTCCAGATTAACGCCACCATAAGCTTAAAGAAAAAGAAAAAAGCTAAAGGTGAAGAGGAGTAATCCTTGTCTCAAAAAGAACTCTTCTCAAACAAACTAGCTGTACTTAAATCAGAACTTCAATCTTCTGCTCTTATGATCGTGTCAAAAACCCGAAGCATAGAAGAAATTAAAACATATTATGATTTAGGTGAGCGAGACTTTGGCGAAAACCGTGTTCCAGAAATGGCAGAAAAAGCTGAAGCTCTGAAGTCTTTATGTCCTGACATCCGCTGGCACATGATTGGCCACCTTCAGTCCAACAAATTAAATGCACTTTTAAAAGTCCACAGGCTTTTCGCTATCCATTCCATTCATGACCGAAGCCTCGTGGATAAGATCATCGCCGCGGAAGATAAGCTCAATCATCCGGTTGAAATTTATCTCCAGTTTAATACCTCTAAAGAAGAAGAGAAGTCTGGGTTTGAAACTTACACTGATCTTCTTGCGAGTGCCGAGCTACTCACAAAATGCAAAAAGCTAAAACTATCGGGTCTTATGACCATGGGAACTTTCAGAACAGATAATTTTGAACGAGATGCTGGTCAATGCTTTCAAATTTTGCAGGTTGAAAAAGAAAAACTTCAAAGTGAATTAGGTCTAACCCTTAAGACCTCCATGGGCATGAGCCAGGATTACAAAATTGCAGTACGAGAAAAATCAGATATGGTTCGCCTTGGAACCATGATGTTTACCTGAGATGGAAAAAGAATTGAAACTTTATAGTACCCTTGTCCTGGCAGCTATCCTTCCGACTTTTGCTTTTGCCACGACTGAGCAAATCCAACCCGTCATTAGAAAGGGCGAAGTTAAAATTTCTTATCCATGTAATGCTTTCGCATCTATTCCCACTGAAGCAGAAAAAGAAGTTATTACTTTTTATGATTCGCTTAAAGCGCCAGGAAGTTTAGATCTCAAAGGGATTATTATCCGTACAAGAAAATCTGCTGAAAGTGATGCTACCATTAAATATCGCCCAAAAACGGGTAACAAAATACTTCTCGATAAAGTGATCTACGACCAGATGAGTGCCTCGCAAACAGCAGACCTTAAATGCGAATCCGATGTGACTTACGAAGAAGATGGATTTAAAAATGTTGAATCCTGCTCTGTCACAACAGACACAGAGTCGTTAAACGAAAATCATGAACTCTTTTTAAAAATGGTTGGGGTAAGTGGCGTGAGCTTAGATCTCAAAAATGATAAAAGATATGATATCGATTCCATAGGCTGGAAAATAAAAAATCCCCTTTTTGCTAAAGGCATTTCGGTTGAAAAATGGGAGATGATTAAAGGGGAGAAGACCCTTTGTATCCTAGAGACCTCCGCTAAATTTGAAGTTAAAAAGGACCCCGTCGATTCCATTCCTACAAGAATGGAGGCCGAATTCGCTAAAGGCTTCGCTAACCTCAGGGCGGCCTTTCCGGGTCAGATCCCGGATTCTGTCCAGGGCAACAAGACTGGACGAGCCCTTGGCTTTCTTAAGGCCCCTTAGTATTAGGAAAACTAATAATAGCCTGTAAATTTTCTATGGTATTTTCTAGCTAGGTTCCATCTAATTTTTTACTTAGACATCCTTCGTCATTAGGGATTATTTAGATACATCTAATCATCAGGAGGGACGTCATGGACGCCATTCGTAAAGTACCAGAGCTTAGTTTAATGAGTTTCGTTAACGGAAGTAACCAGGACAAGGTTAAATTCACCAACGAGCTTTATCGCGGTCTCAAAGATTACGGATTTATTGTTTTAGTTGATCACCCGGTTGACTACAGCTTAACCACAGAGGCCTATGATCTGGTTCATGAGTTTTTCCAGTTACCAGTGGAAACAAAAAAGAAATATATTTGCAAAGAGGGCGGCGGTCAGCGCGGCTATACAGCTTTCGGTGTTGAACATGCTAAAGACTCAAAATACCCGGACCTAAAAGAGTTCTGGCATGTTGGTCGTGAGAAGCTTGTGAATCCTGCTCGCTTCCAGAAATACTTTCCAGAAAATCAGTGGCCTGCTGAAGTTGCAGAGTTCAAAGATACATTGCTTAAACTGTTCAATGGTCTTGATACAACTTCAGGAATCATTTTAGATTCTCTTGGAATGGCACTTGATGTTCCACAAACCTATTTCCGTGAAATGCTCGAAGACGGTAACTCAATCGTTCGCGCGATTCATTATCCGCCTCTAAGTGCTGCAGCTCCTAAAAACGCAGTTCGCGCAGCTGCTCACGAAGATATTAACCTCATCACAGTTATGGTCGGAGCTACGACTTCTGGTCTAGAGCTTTTAGACCGAGATGGAAAATGGTTACCGGTTGTGACTAACGATAAACAAATCGTTGTTGATTCTGGTGACATGCTTTCAAGAATCACAAATGATGTTATCCCTGCGACTACTCACAGAGTAGTGAATCCGGATGACGCTTCTTCAAACAGATACTCTATGCCATTTTTCACTCATCCGAATCCGGATACAATGCTCACATGTATTCCATCGTGCCGTGGATCTGGTGAAAAGTATGAGCCGATCAATTCAAATGATTGGTTGATGAAGAGAATTGTTGATATTGGATTATTAAAAAATAAATAGTTCAAAAGGGTCCGTAAAGGCCCTTTTTTTGGCAAATTTTCTGATCTGATAATTCTTTTATTCTAACCTATCCATTTATTCCCTAACTTTAGCATATCCGGCAAATTCCTTTAATCTCTTGATTTGATTATGTTGTCATCGTTTTTTGCAATTGTACGTCATTTGTCGTACAATTAAAGGGTGCTATGAAGTGGGCTTTAAAAAGGTAAAATTAAGAATTGTAGAATGTCTCAAAGGTCAGAGAGTTCACCATGACGTATCCCGATTAGGGAATATTAATGAAAAGAACTTATTCCTTGTTGGTGAAATAAGTTCTGAAGAAGTTATTGATTTACTTAATAGAACGAGGGGACACGAATATATAAAATCTCAGCATCATTGGGATAAAAGTCTTGAGGTTCATATATTTAAGCCCAGGAAGGAAAATGTTAAGTGGTATATAAAATGCTATTTTATCGAACCGAATGTTTGGTTTATAAGTGTTCATCGCTAAAGGAAATTGAATGAAAATATTCAAAGAGGGCGAAAAGTCTAAAGGTCCTTGTTCGAAATGTAAGAAAATTAGGCCCACGACTTTTAAAGTTTCAAGTGTTCCGTTTTCCTCGGGGAGGGGTATTGTGAATGACATTTTGGTAACAGTCTGTGACCATTGCCGAGCTGTTGTTTCAATACCTCAACAATCAACTCCTCGAATACGTGAGGCGTTGAATTCAAAAAAACATTCTATTGAAGTTAGAGTTCCAATTCAGTTGTTAGATATTCTACTCCTTGCTAGCGATCAATTTGGAATGGGTCACCCTGATCAACTTAAAGATTCTTTGTTACGTTATTATATTGCACTTGCGGAATCAGATAAAAAAATCAGTGTTGAACTTAAGAATTTTTCTGATTCCGAGATGGCAGCTGGCTCAGGTCAAAGATTGTCTCTAAAAGTAAATGAAGTCATTTATCAGAAGTTTGCAAAAGTTATTGAGCGAACGAAGCTTAGTAAAACCCAAGTTATTAAAGGTTTAATTCTTCAGATCAATGAAGACATTTTGCAGAAGCGGGTCAAGAAAAGAATTGAAGAGCTTGAAAAGGTCATGTGGGCAGCGGCTTAGAAAAAACGGCGGAGTCCGAACCCAACTTTGAAATTTGTCTGGGTTGTTGTTTGGATTCTGCCGCTCTCTTGTTCTTCGCGAGTGTTTAAACTTTCGAACGCAGTATCAAAAACAAATTCCCAGTTATCATTATTAAAAGGCAAACTCACTCCTGCTTTAACCGTCGGTAGCATTGAGACTGGACCTGATTGCGATAGACCCACAGTTGAAGTATTGGAGAGTCCGTAACCGAGACCAGCGCCTAAGAAAAAACGTCCGCCAGATATGTAATCACGAAGACCATCAAAGTAATAAATGAGATCAACGATCGCCATGCTTCTCTTTGTTAAAAAAGAGGCGCCTTCAAGATTAATCACTTCACGCTCGTAACGAAGACCGACATCGAAAGCTAAATTGTAATAGAGGTCTTTTTCAAAATACACTTCACCCATGTAGCCGCCGCGCTTTGGCGTGTTCGCTGGCGCATCGGAAACTGATTCTGAAAGACCGCGAGAGAGGGCGCCTTTAAAGACCCATGAGCGCTTGGCACGTGGGATTTCAGACTTAATGTACTTCCGGCGCTCAGACTCCGGAGCAAGCGCCCAGATGTATTCTGTGGCCGGGTAATAGGTAACGATCGCCCCTTTCTCAAAAGGGATAATGGCGTCTTGATTAATGAGCTGCCACTGGGTGAAATTTCCACTCACGTTGGTCGCGCGGGCGAGGACTGAGATGTCTTCAGCAGTGAAGGTGCCGGTCATACCAATTTGCACACCCTGGCGCTTACCATTTCTTGTTATAAAGGTTTTTTTTCCTTCAGCTATCGCCTGAATCATGATGAGTTCAAACGCCTGAGCGGAGAAGCTCACGGCAAGAAATAAAAAGAGAATGGTATGACGAAGATACATATCTTCATCATACCAAGTATTTAAAAATTTCCTACTAATCTAATACGAAAGGAGGGTGCCATCTTCCAGTCGCGTCTGTCGTAGTTGACTGGATCGCTTCAGATTCTATATTCACAATCCCAAGCACAGGGCGGAACACATCAGTGGCCGTCAAATCAGAAGAGTAAAGTGTGAAGACTACGTCGTTAATATTTTCACCGACGAGTGCACCAGCTGCCCCTAGGGTCAGGTTGTTAGCAATTTGTGAGACTCCGACTGCAGCACCTGGCTGGAATTCAAATGAACCACTGAGAGAGGCACAGACTCCACATGTAAGCATGTTATCGGTTTTCCATCTTGCAATTCTTGGAAGCTCAAGCGCACCCGATCCAACAGAGTGGAAGAAAATTCGGGCTTCAGCAAAGCCAGGAACTGAAAGAACAGTCGGGAATTTAAAGCGCGTATCAGTAATGACCGTCGAAGTAGAGTCAGTAGTAATGAGCCTTGTACTCACTACGTATTCGATAAGTGCTACGGCACTATCAAGGTCTGGGTTATAGCGACCCATATGGTATTCACCGCCGTTTGTGGCTTTTTCACGGCCTATAACGTAGTAGTTAGGGTTACCAACTTTACTGGCAGCAAGTTTCACGTATTCAAAGTCAAAGCCCGTAAGAATATCCACTGAGTCCTGATCAGTAGCCGGCGCAGAAAGAGCCGCATCGAAAATTGACCAAGAGCCAGCTGATTCAACATATCTTGAGATAGACATTTTTCCAGAGTTTGATACATCACTTGAAATTGAAGCGATGACAATTTCTCCTGCAGCATTCAAGTCATGATCAAAAGCTGCGACCTTACCTATTTCAGTTAAGACTTCATTAGTATTTGGTGGACTTGTTCTCATGTGAACATCTGCAGCTCCAGACAGCATAGTAATGTTATTCTGTTGAGCGCCACTTAGTGAAGCATTGATAAAAGGCAAGTGCCAGCGACCATTTAAGATAAAGATTTTCCCTAAGCCGCCTTGGGAAACAACCAGATTTGGGAAACCAATACCAATTGATCCATCAAAATCGAGATAGTCTGCGTCCCACTGAGAAGAGAAAGACACTACACCGCTGCCAGAAGATGCTCTGATACCTTGTAAGTCTGAGAGAGCGGAAGAATTAATTTTATTCGCAATATTTGATGCCATCGAATTGGCAGTCGCACATGTTGTGTTATTACAAATGTCTGTCGGGCCGACACCTGCGTTCGCGTAGAAAGTCGTATTGTTAATCGTGATTGAGTCACCAGCTTCCATTCGGCCTGAACCAGTGAAAGTAATATCAACAGTACCACCTGAACCATTGGCCGGAGTCACTGTACATACTGCAGTACCCAGACAAGAAGCAGTCGCAATGTAGGGAGCGTAGTTAAACCCGAATGTACCAGCGTCGGTAAGACCGGTTTTTAGAAGTCCACTAATGTCAATTCTTCTAATAAAAGGAGACATGCTAGTAGGGGCAGAAGCAGGGCTCGCGATGTAGGCTATATATAAACTATCGGCCGTACCTGTGATGGATAAATTTGTTACATCACTCACTGCTGCACCTGAATCAAGGGCAGTGAATCTTACAGCCGCAGTCGATAGGATGACGTTATCTGTAACGTTTTTAATTGTCTTCTCAACATATATATCTTCATTAACATCTGCGTAGGCAGAATAAACAATTGTTGTTCCTGCCACAGCGTTGAACTCATCATACCAGACTGCAATTTCGTTATCGATTGAGCTCGCTGATGTTCCGGTATTATCTGTAAACAATAAATTAGCAAGAAATGTTCTTGGGGCAACAGTCCAGTTACCATAACAGGTACCAGTTGATGAAACAGGATTAGCTGCGGTGTTGTCACCAATACAAATTTTTAAATCAATATTCGCAGCGGCCGGACCTGGGGTGTAACGAAGAACTCTTTGATCTGCACCAGTGATGGCCGACCAAGCTCCAGCGCCGATTTTAGCATACCATTGCTGTTTGATATCTTTCTCTACTGCAAATTGTGATGCATCTGTGATTGTTCCCGGGTCAATTGTGAATTGGTAACCGGAGAAAACTGTCGTAGTCGTTCCGATAGCAGGAGTTGCAGTTCCACCTAAAACAGGAGCAGGGTTGATGTTTCTGACATGGAAGCTGAAGATTTCGGTATCAAGAACTTCAACAGTTGCAGGTACACTTGGTACGTCTTCAACTTCAACTTTAAAATGAACCAATTGGCTGGTTGATGTATCAATATTGATAGAGGACGCAAATTTTGAAATTAAGAAGTCTTCCGGAATAGGGTACACCAGACTGGTGATTGGCATGACTGTCGGGATTGGGAATAAGTTTCTCGCGAAGTTCACAAACAAGGGGGCCGTCAATGCAACAGACGTTGCACATGCTGGTGTGTTATCAGTACAAAGGGAAACTTTATAACTGAAATCATCTTGCTCATTATCAGTGACATTTAATCGGAAGGCGACAGACTGATTTTCGGTAGCATAACTAGCTGATACTGCCGGATCAAGAACTGTTGCATTTTGAGTGACGTTAGAACTTGCTGCAAGATTTGTTTGTGCAGCTAAAACAACACCAGATGGGTTGGTTTCGGTTACAACAAGGTTCCAGGTTAAGTTAGTGGATACGAGAGCAGCTCCACCAACCGGTGATACCTGATCCTGCATTGAAGCGATGACCTGAAAAGTCCCTACTGAAGGATTAAGCGCACCGTTAGAAAGATAGTGAGGGACAGCAAGTGTACATGTCCACTGAGTCGTTCCATATCCAGTCGTATTTGCAATTGGAAGAGTGACCGCAGTTCCAAAAGCTTTCGAGCAATTTGTGTTTTTAGTTACATCCGGTGAAGTTATATCTGCACCGTTATATTTAAGTTTAACATTCCACTGAAATTCTTCCGGATTACCTGTAGTGGTAGGTGAGAAGAAATCATCAGCAGCTGTAAAGCTAACTGTGAAGTTTGTTCCCTGGTTAACAGCACAACTTGAACGCGTATTAGCACCACCAGAAACGCAACCGGTAGGGTTGGTTGCTACAGTACCGAATCCCATGACAGGAGCAGTGTTTGCCGGTCTATTATTCACAAGCCATTCAATTGGATAAGATCCATTTGATGGAACAACGTCAGAGCGTTGAAATTCGGCTGAAGTACGTTCATCAAAAAGACGGGCCGTTACTTTGTGAGTTTGAGCTGAAGTTGAATTAGCATTAGCAAACTGTAACAAAGAGCGGTCAAACGTAACATTTGCGCCAGTCGGATCACAGTTATTGGCATCAATTAAACAGATTGTCTGAGATCCTGGAGTATCAAGAGTTTCTTTAGTACAGATGTCTCCACCTAAACTATCAAGGTACCATCTGACCTGAATTGAATCACCGTCACCAGCATATGTCCCATCACGGTCATCAACCGTTACACAAAAGTTTGGTTGTGTTGTTCCAGAGTAAATCCAGCTTAAAGCAGGAAAGTCATTATGTGCAACTCCGTTGTGAGCAGTTATCGTTACACCCGGAGCAGGTTGAGCAATCGTTGTGACGTTCGCTAAATCTGGCTCTTTTATAATCACGTTCCACTGTTGTTCAGCAACGATTTCACCTGGAATATCGTTTTGAACTGTTGCTCTCACGATGTATGAACCGACTCCAAGAGTCACTGGATTAAAGGCCGACGTTGGTGAAACACCGAGGTAAGCATTGTTTGTTCCAGTTAAGGAAAATGATGTGAATGAATCTGATTCCGTATAAAGAACTGAACCGTTTCTCACAATCGTCCAGACAGTTCTATAGTTATCACTAGCAGCAATCGTTGCGTTGTTGTTTCTGACTGTGAATGAAAAAGGAATTCTTGGATCAGAAGGAAGAGCATCGAAAGCATACGATGCTGGATTGAGTGTAGAAGTGTTGATGACTGGTTTTGGGAAATCATTAATTTTGATTTCAAAAGCGTGTGAATCAACGACGGCGCCGTTACCGTCTTTCACTTTTGCCGTAAGAATATGAGTTCCCACTTCTCCGAGAGTTGTACCAAGCAGTGATGCAGAGAATGAACATGATAATGCGTTGGAGCACATATTAATTGGAGCAGCATTAAACACTCGCTCCCATTCTACTGAGTAAGACTGATTGTATGGATTCGATACAGCGATAGTGAAAGTTAAAGTTGTTGCATCATCTTTCTGACGAGATTGTGTGAACTGTGGAACAAAGCTTGAAACATTGATGAAGGACGATGGTCCCCCCACAACCGGAACGCAGGTTCGAAGTGAGGCATTGAATGCTTCATTCGCTCCGCACTCGGTTTGCTTGGTCTGAGGCACGCAAGCAGCGAGCAAAAAGAGAGTACTTATTAATATCCAAAACGTTTTTAAACCAACCATGGTCCAATCCTTTTCGATCCGTCCTTTGCTTTATCGGGACATTTCTTAAAATTCCTTAGACTTGGAATGCCTTAAACAATTTAAGTTAAGAGTATTGTCTCATTTGTCGGACTGAAGTAGTCGGAGCCGAAGGGCAATCTCTTTAGAATTCCATGGTTTACAAAGGATATCAAGGCGGGCACAATTTCAGAGAGGGGTCATTTTTGACCATATTTGTTGGCATTTGTTCAAGGGGAACCGGCAATGTTTTCTTTTTTTAAAGCAAACCAGAATCAAAAAGCGGCGAATGGCAAAGTCATCGCTCTGATGAATCAGAAAGGCGGAGTTGGTAAAACGACGATGGCCTTTAACCTTGCTCATGCTTTTTCGAGCCAGGGTAAAAAAGTCCTTTGCATCGATATGGATCCTCAATCCAATTTCAGTTCACTTTTTGATGTGCCTGCAAATGATGATCGAAAAAATATTTATCATTTGCTTGTGAACACAGTTAAAGAACTAAAAGCACTCCATACTTCAACCTTTATCAATGATGTGATTATTAAAAGTGAAGACGGCATTGATCTTATCCCTTCGGGGCAAGAGCTCTCTGGCTTTGAACTCACGGTTGCTGGTATCAATGGGCCTAGACAATTAATCCTTAAAAAATTCATCGAAAAATTTGAACTGCGCTCTCAATACGATGTGATCATCATTGATGGTCCACCGACATTAGGCTTACTTGTTGTGAATATTCTGTGTGCCACTGACGGTGTTCTTTATCCATTCGTGCCTGATAGATTCTCTGAGCAGGGGCTTAAGAATATTCAACAGGTCGTTGCCGATATTGCTGAAATGGAAATCACATCAACGCCGAAAAACCTTGGTTATATTCCAAATCTTTTCGATACGAGAAGAAAGCAAGCGACCACTGATCTTGAGCAAATTAAAGTCACTCTAGGCGAGGCGACTGTTCACGAGGCGTTCACGAATAAAGTTCAGTTTGGTAAATCTCTGGCGCAGAGAAAGTCAGTGTTTCACTACAAATCAAATGAGTACAAAGACCTTCAACGGCAGTTTGTGGCGATGACCGAAACTGTCCATAAGGAGCTTCAATGAAAAATAAAAATCCACTTTATGTTGTGAAAGGTAAGGATGTTGAAGAGGCGAGCTCTCTTGTTGATCTCGTTATCAAGAGATTTAATCTTGGGCCTGCCATCAACATTTTAAGAAATATTTTTTTACTGTTGTTGGAACAAGTAGAAACGTTCGCTTGGTTTCAGGCGGTCGTTAAGTTTTATAGTGATATGATTCAAAAGATCAGAGACATCGGTCGTTCAGTCGGCGTCTTGCAGGGTTAGTAACTGCGACGTTTCGTGCCTGAAGTTCTGGTGTTAATTGTATCTTCATCTGATTCACCAAAATAAGTTCTCTCTAAACTTTCATCATTGATGGCGCGGTTACGTGAGGCTTCTACGTCTGTTGTATTTACAGAAACGGCCTGAACGTTATTAACCGATTCTTCAAGAAATTGGAGTTCCTGGTTAAGAATGATCGCTTCCTCGGCAGCGGATTGAGCAAAAGCTGTCGAACTCATAAGGATCAAAGACAAAATTAATAATTTATACATACAAATATTTCTCCTATACTGACTTTAACTGCCCTAAATAAATTTTCCAAGAGTATTTGAAAAAATGACTGATTTTGAGCTGAGTTCATATAACTTTGACCTGCCCCGGGAGCTGATCGCCGACCGCCCGGTGCCGGATCGCCATTCATCGAAGCTGTTGGTTTTCCGCGAGGAAACCGGGGAAATCATCCATTCAACCTTTGAAGACATCGGCAAGTTCCTGCCGGCCTGCTCGACCATGGTGTTTAACCGTTCCAAGGTTTTTCCCTGCCGGCTGATAGGCAAGAAGCCTTCGGGTGGGGAAGCAGAAGTTTTTGTCCTGTCCCTTTTGCATGAAAAGGGCATCTATCCCGCGATGGTTAGGGCGGCCGGAAAACGGAAAGAAGGGGACACCTTTTTGTTTGGAAAACTCGCGGCGGAAATTAAGACCGTCAATGGTAACGGGACTTTTGGGGTGAGTTTTAATGTGACTCACGATGAGCTTCTTACTCAACTGGAAACGATTGGAAAAATCCCTATCCCGCCTTACATCCGAAACGGGGAATCAGATGATCTTGATAAGAAAACCTATCAAACAGTTTTTGCTAAAGAGACTGGGTCAGTGGCAGCACCTACTGCCGGTCTGCATTTTTCTGAAGAGCTCCTTTTAAAGCTAAAGTCCGCTGGTCACGAGCTTGCGACTGTGACTTTGCACGTGGGTGCTGGAACTTTTGCGCCTGTCAAAGCAGATAATATTCTTGAACATAAAATGCATGAAGAGTTTTTTACAATTGATGCCGAAAACTTAAAAACCATTCAGGCAGCCAAATTTAGAGTTGCCGTCGGAACGACGACTCTTCGTACACTTGAAAGTTCTTATCACAGTGGGAACGTTCAGTTTAATAATCCGGGGTCAATGGAATCGACTTCTATCTTTCTCCATCCAGGTAAAAAGGTACTTTCCGTCGATGCGATGGTCACAAACTTTCATCTACCGCAGTCAAGTCTCATCATGCTCGTTAGTTCTTTAATCGGACGAGAAAAAACGCTAGAGATTTATAAAATCGCAATTGAAAAAAAATACCGCTTCTTTTCTTACGGAGATGGAATGCTCATTTTGAGAAATAAGGAAAAAAAATCAACAAACTAATAGCTCAACTTTTGGTGTTTCTTTTTTCCCTAAGTTCTTGGGCACGGTCGGGTGCAAAAGTGGTCATTCTCAAGGGGATTACACGCTGGATAACGGGTGATAAAAAAGGCTTAGGCATTAAAACCCCAAATGCCGGGATGGGTGTGCGTGGAACAGATTTTTTTACGTCGTTTAATCCACTTCTTGGTGAAACTAAAATCATTTGTTTTAATGGCAAAATTCAAATGACTAACGTGGAAGACGCAGACGATTCAAAAGAGATTTCAAAAAATCAGTGGGGCGGCATCGGTGGAAGATTTGGGAAAAAACTTTCGGAAGTTTTAGATCTAACGCCCGAATTGATTCAGTCCTTTGATTCGGCGATCCCCAAATAATGCGGATCACTTGCTGCGTAGAAAGTGAATTAAGGTGCTAAAATGGTTCATGGAAATATTTTTGAAATCGCGGCTAAGTCTTTGCGCGCCAATATTATTTCGCTTCCTAGCGGAAAATTCATCACTGCCGGCCAGAATCAATTCTTAACTTTATGGACTCGCGATTTTTGCCACTCGGTCCGGGGGTTAGTAGCGATAGGTGAAGAGGAAGTTGCAAAAAATCATCTTCGCTATTTATTAAAATCCTTGCGAGAAGATGGACTCGTTCCTAGAGTCTTAGATAATCGCCAAGTTCAATTAAGAGTGGCGTGGCAGTCATTTAGAAAAATCGTGCCGATTCTTCCTAAACTCGCATTTAAAGAACCACTTAAGGCGCAGTATATTGATGAGCATGGCTCGAACGCCTTTGATTCAAATGTACTGCTCATCCTTGCCTGTCTGCAAATGGATGATGCGTTCTGGAAAGAAAATGAAGTTGACATTCATCAAGTCTGGAACTGGTATGATGATAAATTTCAAGATGGACTCATTTACCAAACTGGTTTTGCTGATTGGCAGGATACAACGAAGCGGGAAGGAAAAACTTTTTTGATGAATCTGTTTTATTTTCTGGCGGCAACGAGGCTCAAGCAAAGAGGATGGACAATCAACATAGATTTGAATGAATTCCAAAATATAATAAAAAAAACTTTCTTCAATGGGTCCGTTTACATCTCAATGCTTGATTATCCTCAAGTGAGTGTTGACGGAAATCTTTTTGCGCTCGAGAGTGAGGAGTTTTTAAACCCACAAGAGAAGAAAGATCTTTGGTCAAAATTAAAACTTCACCCTATTATCGCTCAAGACGGTCTGATAGGTCGCTGCAGTTTTCCTGACTGGCCATCAAAAGATCTTGCTTGGCATATAAAACTAGCGAATCTAAGAAATTATCACGGCTCTCTAAGTTGGAGTTGGTTAATGGGTCTGGGTTTGCATGTTTGCGAGCTCATGGAAGACAAAGAGATGGCGAAAAAACAATTCGATCATATTTCCTCGGTTCTCCAACGTGATCAAGAAGTTTGTGAAGTTTATGATCCTCAGTTGGGATTCGTTCCTTGGTGCTCGTGGCTCATAAAGGCAGAACATCCTTTCGCCTGGGGTGCCGGTTATATGGTTGCCTCCTTGAAGTTCAGGGAATCTTTTTAGCCATAACAACAAAAAAATCCTGGCCCCATACGGCCAGTTGAAAGGGGTCTTTGATGAAGGGAGCAATGTCTTTTTTTGCTAATTCCCAGTTTAAGGCAGTAAACTTTTTTGTCAGAAGCTCGATTAAAATAGTGCGAGTGAGTTCTTCGCCATTCCAGTGACCTGATTGCCTCATTTTTGAATCAAGGTAAGAGAGATTCACCGGAATATTTTTTTTCACGTACCAAAGGAAGTCGTAAAAATCTCTTCCTTTAATTCTTTCCCCCCTCCATTCACGACAAAGAACGGCATGAAGTTTTCCGGCAAAGAGACTTGGTAAATCTAGAATGCGATAAGAGAATGGTAATGGAGTTTGGTGAAAAACTATTTCAGTTGTTGACGGTCTCTCCGGAGGGGTCAAATCAATTTCGAGTTTAATCTTAATGACATCATTTTTATTCATTCCACTTCTGGCGTTATCGATTCCTTCGATGAGCAAAAGATGTTCAAGAGTGGGGCCTTTAATAAAGGCAGAATCAAATTCTGTTCCAGTTTTTATTTTCTTTTCAGATTTTAGATTAAGGCCAAATGATTTTAACTCATCATCAATACCTTTTAGATAACTTTCAAACGAAAAATGACTCGTGGTTTTCAACAACTCAAAATCAAGATCCTCTGAGAAACGATTGAGGTTGTGGGCAATTCTCAAGGCGGTTCCTCCGTAAAAGGAAGCCTTGTCAAAAAAATTCTGCCTTGCAAGTCCCAGCAGTGCTACTTCTTGTGTAATTTCTTTAAGGGCGTTTTTGTACTCTTCTTTCGTTTTACAATGGTACTTGATCAGCATTTCTTGAACCGCTGGATGAAATGACATTTTATTTTTCCTTACTCATCACATGAGCGTTTAAAAGATTTGCGACATTTGCTCTTTTATAAACTTCGGAAAGTTTATGCAGAAGATCTGTATCAAGTTTTAAAAATTGATCTTCGTCTATCCTGAGATTTTCGATGACAAATTCCCAGGCGTCATTTTTAGTCTCGATTTTCTGGAGATAGACTAAATCACAAAGCGCTTTCTCTGGTGTTGCCATCAAGAAATTGCCTGTCGTTGACTCGTGAAGTTTAATACCAAGTGGATAATTTTTGAGTGGAATATACTTATAAGTAAATGTTCCTATGGGCGTACTGAATTCTTTATTTCTTTTAAAACAGATTGAGGTCACGGTCTCAACACGTTCTGGAATAAGACCATGAAAGGAGAGAGCGTATTCATAGGAGATCGCGGAGGGGCCAAAAATAATGTTGGCGATTGTTTCTTTTGAATAAAGACGAAGATATTTTTCTCCTAACAGGTAGAGTTCCCGTTTGATTGGAATGAGATCTCCTTTCTTCACCAGGTTTTTAATTTTATCTCTTGGGTTTAAATAATCCTGATAAAGGAAAACCAGATAGTCCTGGGTCAGGTAGGGTATTTGTGAGGATTGTAGTCGCTCTTCCATTTTAAACTAGTCTGTATGATTTTTTCGTACTTAATGGTTTATTATTTCATAATATTAGCTAGTCTGTATAATAATTTCATACAGTCTAATTGCTAAAGCTTAACCTAAAAGATCAGTTAGGGTTAGACGATATTAGAATTTTCAGGTATTTAGCTTCCATGTCTTTTTTTCAGCTCGAAGCCTCTTCAGGCCAAGCACGCGCAGGTCGCGTTTATACAGCTCACGGAGTGATTGAAACACCGATCTTTATGCCGGTGGGAACACGCGCGTCTGTGAAAACCTTATGGCAGGAAGATCTTGAGCGCATGAACGCGCAAATTATTCTTGGAAACACTTATCACTTACTTTTGCGTCCGGGGCATGAACTCATTGAAAGAATGGGTGGCCTTCACAAATTTATGAGTTGGAATCGCCCGATCTTAACTGATTCTGGTGGCTATCAGGTTTTTTCCCTCTCAGATATTAATAAACTGACGGAAGAGGGTGTGGTTTTTCAATCTCATATTGATGGCTTGAAGCATATGATTACTCCCGAGAAATCGATGGAGATTCAGCGCGCGTTGGGCTCTGATATTGTGATGGCGTTTGATGAATGCCCGAAGCTTCCAGCGACCAAAGAGACACTTCGAAGCAGCATGGAATTAACAGAACGTTGGGCCCGTCGCTGTAAAACGGTAGAATTAAAACCACATCAAAAACTTTTCGGTATCATTCAGGGTGGTCTTCATCATGATCTTCGAACTAAGTCGATGGAAGGTTTAAAAGAAATTGGTTTTGATGGATTTGCTTTAGGTGGATTATCGGTTGGTGAAAAAAACGAAGAGATGGTTGAGTTCTGTAAAAAGTTTGTTCCTTCGATGCCTAACGATAAACCCCGCTATTTGATGGGTGTGGGAAAACCTCTTGATGTCTTAAACGGCATTAAGGCGGGGCTTGATATGTTTGACTGCGTGCTTCCAACAAGAAATGCACGCAATGGACAATTTCTCACGACCCATGGACCTCTGAATGTGAAGAAAGCGCGCTTTTTGGAAGACGCTCTTCCCCCTGATCCGGAATGTTCTTGTCAGGTGTGCGGCCGCTATTCGCGCAGCTATATACGGCATTTGTTTAATGTCGGTGAATACCTTGCGGGACAGCTCATCAGCTATCACAACATCCACTTTTATTTACAGATGGTCAAAGGTGCGAGAGAGGCGATTGTTCGGGGAGAATTTGACGATTATTACCAGACATTTTATAACAACTACACAACGAACCGTTGGGAATAAAAAAGGAAAGATATGTTTGATTTTTTAATGGCCTCTGCTCTTGCTCAAGGTGCTACAGGTACTCCGGCACAACCAGCTTGGGTTTCATTTGTTCCATTCGTCCTCATTTTTTTAGTTATGTACTTTCTCATGATTCGTCCTCAGAAAAAACGCATGGAAGAAGAACAAAATTTCATTAAAACTCTCTCTCAAGGCGATGAGATTTACACTAAATCTGGCATCCTCGGTAAAGTCACTGGGATTGCAGAAAAAGTTGTGACTCTTGAACTTGAAGGTGGAACAAGAATGAAGGTTTTGAAATCTCATATTGGTGGATTAACAAAAGCTTTGTTTGCTGAACCGGTTAAGAAGTAATTTATGTTTGGACTGGGCTTTGGTGAATTAGTTGTCATCTTCCTTATCGCTTTGATTTTCATTGGCCCAAAAAAACTTCCTGAACTCGCTAAAGGTCTTGGGAAGGGGATTCGAGATTTTCAAAATGCAGCGAAGGGTCTTGGCGACCAATTGCAAGATTCGGAGCCCACACCTCCAAAAAAAGTAGCTGACGCTTCCCAGCAGGATATCAGCGAAATTCCTGAATCGACTGAAGAAAAAAAAGAAAATCACCATTCGTAAAATAAGGGGGCGAAAGCCCCTTCTATTCATTGCTCTAATTCCTTAAATTGTTTAAAATTTTCCCATCTCATTTTAGCGAACCCTTTTTAAGATACGGAGTTTACATGGCCAAGGGATGGTTGATTCGGTTTGGTTTATTATCAGCGTTTGTTGTCGGTGCATTGATGCTTTCTGCTCCAACGTTTCTCGGACTTAAAGAAGATAGTGGATTTCCTGTGAAGAGTAAGATCAATCTTGGGCTAGATCTCCAGGGCGGGCTTTACATGGTTCTTGGAATCGACTTCAACAAAGTTTATCGTGACGAAGTGATCAGTTACGCGAAAAAAGCTCAGGCGACTTTAAAAGAAGCAGGCATCGATTCAACGATCGGCACTCTTGATGCTTCAGATGCTAAAGATCCGAAGCACTCACTTACACTGACCAAAGATAGTGATAGAGATGCTGCTAAAGGAAAGCTTCGCGAATTTTATAACTACCCCTTACGTCTCACAAAAGATGAAGGCACGACACTTCAATACGGATTAGGTCGCGATTTTATCCGTGAGATCGAAGAGACTGCTCTTTCAAAATCAATCGAAGTTATCCGTAACCGTATCGATGAATTTGGTGTGACTGAACCAGAAATCGTTTCTCAAGGCGCTGACAGAATTGTTGTGCAGCTTCCTGGGGTAAAAGATATCGCTCGTGCTAAAGACCTCATCGGCCGTACAGCAAAACTAGAATTCAAATTTGTTAATGATGAACTTCCTGGTTCTTCTCTTGCAGAATGGCTCGATAAAGTCAAAAAATCTGGAATCGAATATAAAAAAGGCGAGCGCTTTTCTGATTACGTTAATCAGATCAACACTTTCCTCGTCAATGATTTACCGAAAGGTTTTGAAATTGCTTTCGGAAAAACGATTAACAAAAATACAAATGAAATCACAAATCTTGAACCTTACCTGGTTGAAGCTGGAACAAGCTTAACTGGTGAAGAGCTGCAAGAAGCTATTGTTCGTATTGATCAACAGCAAAACCGTCCTTACGTGGGTCTAGAGTTCAAACCAGATGGCTCGAAAATTTTTGAACGTATTACAGGTGAGAACATTGGAAAGCGTTTAGCGATTGTTTTAGATGGTAACGTTTACTCAGCACCGGTTGTTCAAGGTCGTATTGCCGGAGGATCTGCTCAGATTACTCTTGGTGCGGGCGATTATAATGCAACAATGATGGAAGCCAGAGATTTAGCTCTCGTCCTTCGTGCTGGTGCTCTTCCGGTTGAACTTATTTTTGAAGAACAACGTGTTGTTGGTCCTTCACTAGGAGCTGATGCAATTGCAAAAGCTCAAATGGCCGCACTTATTGGATCATTCCTCGTTCTCACATTCATGTGTTTCTATTACAAGTTTGCTGGTGTGATTGCGACTGTCACTATCATTTTAAACGTTCTCTTCACTCTTTCAATTTTGATTGGTGTGGGAGCAACTCTTTCACTTCCGGGGATTGCTGGTATTGCCTTAACTGTCGGTATGGCGGTGGATGGGAACATTCTCATCTACGAGCGTATTCGCGAAGAATTGCGAGCAGGGATGTCACCGTTTGAAGCTGTTCGCACAGGGTTTGAAAAAGCCTTTTGGGCAATCGCCGATGCCAACATTACAACCGCACTTGCAGGTCTGTGTCTTTTAAACTTTGGTACGGGTCCGGTTCGTGGTTTTGCCGTCACACTCCTTATCGGTATCGGGACAACTGTTTACACTTCTTACTTTGTTTCTAAAGTACTTTTTGAGTTGTACGTGGGCAAAGGCGAGAAGAAAACATTAAGCATTTAATTCGAAGGATTGATTAATATGAGCACAACAAGAAATGTAAATTACGTTGGAATGTTTAAGGTTGCTGGGATTTTTTCCCTGGTCCTCATCGTTGCGACTTTAGGTGGATTATTCAGCAAAGGTCTTAACTACGGTGTAGACTTTCGCGGAGGAGTAGAGATTCAGGTTAAGTTCAATGAAAAAGTTGAACTCGGAAGCCTACGTTCTTACTTCGCTGAAAAGAAAGTTCCAGTTTCCCAATTGCAGAGTATCGGTGACGATGATCAAAACGAATTTCTACTGAAACTCGAATCTGATAAAAATGCTGATCTCAACGCCATTTCAACTTTAGTTGAGACGACTCTTGCAGAAAAATATGGCGCCGGAAAATTTGAAATCCTAAAAAATGATATCGTTGGACCTAAAGCTGGAGCCGAACTCAGAACATCTGCTTTCAAAGCTCTTATGTGGGCGATCCTCGCGATTATGATCTACCTCGCACTTCGTTTTGATTACAAATTCGCTCCAGGCGCGATTGCTGCTCTTTTGCATGATGTTCTTATCATTATTGGTGCATTTATCCTGACCCAGAAAGAGTTCTCGCTTCAGATCGTTGCTGCTCTTCTTGCTATCATTGGTTACTCAGTCAACGATACCGTCGTTATTTACGACCGTGTTCGAGAGATTGAGGAAGCGAATCCTACGATGCCTATGATTCAGGTTATTAACCGCGCACTAAATGAAACAATGTCTCGTACCATCATCACATCGATGACTGTATTAGGGGTTTCTTTAGTCATGCTTTTCTTTGGTGGATCAGTTATTCACGATTTCTTCTTCGCTATGACAATAGGTGTAGTGTTGGGTGTTTATTCAACCATCTTCATTGCTGTTCCGATGACAGTTTTCTTTGAGAAATACGTTACTAAAAAAGCGGCATGAAATTAATTGTTTCTCTTCTTCTTTGCTTATTGTCTCTTCCTGGCTTCGGCCAGGAAGATGATGATGCCCTTCTTGAAAAATTAGAAGCCGATCGTCGCAAACAAACCGAAACAGCTGTTAAACTCAACGAAGTTTCTAAAAATGTCACATCTAGCGTTTTGAGTGTTCCTGAGCAATTAAAGAAATTAGGCTACGAAACAGTCACCCCTGGTGCTTTGCTTGATAAGAAAGTCGTTAAGCTCGTTCAAGAAATGATGGCGAATAGTACGCTCAAAAACGCGAGCCACCAAGAAGTGAGAAACCTTGTCCTGGATAAGGCGAAGGGTAAGCCTATCGAGGGTTTTTTAAACAAGAGCCCTCGCGTGGTGAACGTTATCGTCGATATTTTAAGAGACCCCAAAGCACTCTCATCGCTGGTGGGACTATTTTTAAGGAGAGACGATCTCAAAATGTATTTTTTTATCTGGCTTAGTGTAATGATTGCCTCATGGGCGATTAAAAAATACACCTTTAGCGAAAATTGGTCGGGAGGAAAGAGATTTGTGATGGGGCTAATGGTAAGTCTTTTAGCGACAACGATTACGATGACAACCTTCTACAATATATTTCATGCAGAACTTTCTCCAACGGCAGAAATCGTACTGAAGCATTGGCGCAAAAGAAATCTTAATATTTAATCTTAGAACTTTGGAATACAGCCAATCTTACGGTCATGCGGCGGGAATGTCGTTGCACCTCCAGAAGAGGTTGAACCATTACCTGATGACCCAGTAGAACCGGATGAGAGCTCAGCAGCACCACGAACGCGGAACACACGTTGAGTCGATGTTCTGACGAATGGAGAAGCTTTGTTAAGAGGGTAATAGAAGTACACAGCATTGTTACTAACGTTGTCGTCAGTTGGAACTGTTGGAACCTGATTTTTTAAATAAAACCATACTGATTTAAGATCTGTTTCGCGGATGAGAATGTAATCAGACAGGCCTGCTTTTGGTCTTCCAGTATTATCAATAACAGTTTCAGGTGCTTTTTCACCCACGTAGAGACCTTCTGTATCCACTCCAATAAAATCTCTCATGGCCTTAAAGAGAGGATTGTTACTGTTGTATTGATTAGAAGTTAAACAATAAGACTTAAATGTTTCCTGATCAATCCACGGTGCCATGAAATAGCCAAGTGCTTGTGAATTTGAATTACCTGCATCTTCTTCAAGCTGAGGGGCACCCGGCCATTTAAATTCAGAGAAGAAGTTTGTTGCGGCAGAAATTGTTCCACCAAAGTTTCTTGTTTTCTGAATGATCGCCTCGTTGATATCGACCTGACCATTACCGTTGTTATCGTAGAAGCGTGGATCAGTGGTATCCCACAGATTAAAGACTCCCGGTAACTGTTCAAATCGAGGGTAGAGCTCATCATCAACAATTCCGTATAATGGATTGAAAATATCATGGCAAACTAAGTTTGAGTTTCCTGCTGGAATTGGTTTTGGCGGTACACGCGGAATGAAATAAAAGTGCAGGCGATAAGCAGCATCATAAAAGATGTCACCAGTCGTTGTATCTTCTGAAAACTCTCTGACTAAACAAGTATATTGTGAAATAGGTGCTTTCTTCAAAGGCCCCAAAATAGGCAAAGTCACATCCGTTGAGAATTTAATCATCTGGATTGAATTCGATTTTGCTCCCGATTTTTTCTCAACAAGAGTGAGAACATAGGTCTTATCGTAAGCAAGAGAATCTTGAATATTCGCTGTAAATGAATTGGAGTTTGTAGGGATGTTGACTTGAATAGGAGTGATATTTCCCTGCTCATCTTTTGCCTGAAGTTCACACTCTGGATTTTCTTTGTCATCAGGAAGTGCCACTTTACACCAGGCGAACATGTTTCCAAGTCCACTAAGAGAGATCGCTTCAGTTACAGTGAAATTCGCAAACAGGGTTTCAGCACCGTTAGTATTTTTTCCGGCGCAAAAGTTTGCGCAGCTACCATATGAAACGGGTTTTGAGTCTTTGCACGCGCAAAAGTTTGATTTCCAAAAAACAGCATTAGTTGGTCGGACGATAGGTTTATCGGCGCACACTTCAATCTCTTCGCCAGTTTGTTCATCAGCGGCGATTTTCTTTTCCTGACCTTCTGGGCAGACAAGATTGTTATCAGTCGTTGATCCGGGTGTAATAAGAGAGCGTTGAGGAATCGTATCCTGACAAGCGGCAAGGAAAACAAATAGGCATGAAACCCAAACTATCCTTGTTAAATTTTTTAATTGCGAGTTCATATTCCTTTATCCTCAAAGACTTATCGATCCAATGAACCTATTTCTTAAACTATTCTAAGGCGGTCTCCCTTTTAGGCAGATTTATTCCCCTTTTTTGTATAATTCCTGATGCTTAGGAGATGTAAGGAGATTAGGTTTAATTAGATCTTGCCGATAGTTTTGGGCAGTACTAAATTAATTTTTTGAATGACCGATAAGCCTTCAGAATCATACGACACGCACCAGGAGCGGACCCAATGACGAAAGCTGATTTAATTGCAGTTATTGAAAAACAAGCTAACCTTCCTCATCATCAGGCAGAGAAGATCGTAAACATCTGCTTTGATAGCATGATTCAGGCCCTCTTCGATGACGAGCGCATTGAAATCAGAGGCTTCGGATCATTCGCTAACAGAAATTACAAAGCGTATGAAGGAAGAAATCCAAAGACCGGTAAAGTGGTTAAGGTAAGTCCTAAAAAAGTTCCCTTCTTTAAAGTAGGTAAAGAACTTAAAGAAATGGTGGATGAAGGAAAAGACAAATACGTTATCAGAGAAGCTTAAAAAATAAGGCCGGTTTTTACCGGCCTTTTTTTTTCTGTTTTTATAATCCAAGATCATCACTGATGTCGTTGGCCTTTTAAGCAAATTTACCAGACCTAGAAATAGAGCGCCTTAGTTTTCTGATTGGATTGTAAGGAGCAGCTTCCAAAGCTTTGTTCGCATTCGCTACTGTTAGAAGCTCATCGCTTGAACTTCTTTCGCTGATTTTCCGCGAATATCAAATGCATACTTAGCGTCTAAATCATCTAGGGGACGATAAATACTTCGCGCGAAGCTTGAAAAAAATCCTCTATATGGGGTAGTCTGCAGGAATGAAAACACTCCTTTTTGCCCTTCTTTTGATCTCTTCTTTAGCTCACGCTCAGAATTATCCGGCGGAATGGTTTAAAGAAGTCCCAAGATCTGAGGCCGCTAGCTGGGAGATTCTCCCCCATGATGCAAAACCAGCGGAAGTTATTCTTTCAAAAAGAACGGAGCTCGGGGTTTTTTCAAACTTCGCTGCGACCCCTTTTGTATTAGAGGGAAAAAGTTTTGCCTCTGTTGAGGGTCTTTGGCAGTCACTTAAATACCCAGATCCAGCACTTGCAGATGATCATCGTCATACAATCACAGATTGGGAATTCACGCGCGCAGAAGTGGAAGCCATGGTTGATCGAGTGGCAAAAAGTGCAGGAAATTCGGCGAATAAAGTTTACGTAAAATACGGTCTAAAAAATGTCAGCTGGGGTACGCACTATTTTAATTACAACGATCTTGCTGAAGGATCTGATTATCATTACGTTCTCATTAAGCGCGTTCTTCGCGAGAAGCTTAATCAAAACCCAGGACTCTGGGAGCTCCTCATGAGAACTGGTTGCCTCATTTTAAGGCCTGATCACAAGGTGAGCGAGACTCTTCCTCCTTCGTACAAATATTTTAATATCTTTATGGAACTTCGCTCAGAGAGACAGTTTGTTCCCTGTAACATTCAAAAGAACTGATCTACTCCGAAAAAAAAGTTAAAAAAACTTCTAAGAACCTGACTTTCAAGAGCGGAATTCAGGCACAATTTCAATCATTTCCATTCTGATCTTCATAGATTTTAAGAAAATATTTTTTCTACATCCACACTCGATTCACACTCGCCATTTCTGCCTACTTTGAACACCAAATTAGTCTGTGTGAGGATTCCTCTAGCACGGAAACAAAAAACCAAAAAAGGGGTGGATAGAGATGAATAGGATTTTCACTTTATTGATACTAAGTCTTTTTCTTGTCGGTTGTAACAAAGACGGAGGAAACTCTACTGACTGTATTTCAAGCGCAGAAGCACAGGAAGCTGGCACAACTGATTGTACAGTGACTGATGGCCCGCCAGTCACAGGAACAACAACAGGGGCAACGACAGGGACAACGACAGGGACAACGACAGGGACAACGACAGGGACAACGACAGGGACAACGAC